>JBEVXU010000017.1:0-108184 GCA_040505895.1 Sedimenticola sp.
ACTGCCAACTGCCAACTGCCAACTGCCAACTGCCAACTGCCAACTGCCAACTGCCAACTGCCAACTGCCAACTGCCAACTGCCAACTGCCAGCCTCATATCACCCCTCGTTCCGCCAGTGAGGTCATTTCGCCGGTGCCGACGATGATGTGATCCAGCACCCGTACATCCACCAGTGCCAAGGCCTCTTGTAGTCGCCGAGTGATTTTCTCGTCTGCCAGACTCGGCTCGGCCACGCCTGAAGGGTGGTTGTGGGCGAGAATTACGGCAGCGGCGTTGTGGGCCAAGGCACGGCGAACCACCTCTCTTGGATGCACACCAGCACCATCGATAGTGCCCTGGAAAAGCTCTTCGTATTCGATGACACGGTGACGGTTGTCGAGAAATAGGCAGGCGAATACTTCGTTGAGATGGTGAGAGAGGCGGCTCTGCAGGTAATCGCGGGTCTGTTGTGGGCTGGTAAGTGTGCTGTCGCGCTGCAGTACCTCACGGAGGTGACGTCGCCCCATCTCAAGGGTTGCCTGGAGCTGGACATATTTAGCGATGCCAAGCCCGTGGCTGCGACAGAAATGGTGCTGGTCAGCTGCCAGCAGGTTACGTAGACCTTTGTGCTCATCCAGTAGGTCCCTCGCCAGGTCGACGGCGGTTCTACCTTTGACACCGGTACGCAGAAAGATTGCCAATAGTTCCGCATCGGAGAGTGCGGCCGGGCCGTGTTTAATCAGCCTCTCTCTCGGTCGCTCGTCAGCGGGCCAGTCCGTAATGGCCATTTTTACCTCCTTGTAGTACATCATCGACCCTGGGGAATCCCTCTCCCGCAGAGATGCTTAATCAAATAGTAAATTAAATCATACCAGGTGATGATTCCAGGTTCCAGATCCACTTTAATTCAGTTAATCTTGAAGGATTAACTAAAATACCAAGATCCCGGTAGCAAAATGGCGCCACTGTTATAGGTTGGTGTTTTTTGCACAGCCAACTAAATTAGAAGAATTAAGGCCATGTCTGAACTGTCACAAAAGCGGATTTTGCTCGGTGTTACCGGCGGTGTGGCGGCCTATAAATCGGCGGAGTTGATACGGCTGTTACGCAAGGCAGGAGCCGAGGTGCAGGTGGTGATGACTGCCGCTGCAACCCACTTTATTACCCCCATGACCTTGCAAGCCCTATCGGGTAGAGAGGTACGGCAGACTCTTTTTGATTCTGCTCACGAGGCTGCGATGGGTCATATCGAGCTGGCGCGCTGGGCTGACCTGATACTGGTGGCCCCTGCCACGGCAGATTTTATGGCACGCCTTTCCCAGGGTATGGCTGATGACCTTCTGGCCACCCTCTGCCTTGCCACTGAGGCGCCTATTGCTTTGGCGCCGGCGATGAACCAGGTGATGTGGCGCAATCCGGCAACCCGTGATAATGGACAGCTACTGGCATCGCGTGGTGTGCATTTGTGGGGGCCTGCTGAGGGTGAGCAGGCCTGTGGTGAGGTCGGTCCCGGGAGGATGTTGGAGCCCAGCGAACTGCTGATACGGGCGGCGGCTACATTTGCACCGCAAAATCTTAGTGGCAGAAGAGTATTGATCACCGCCGGGCCAACTCGTGAGGCGATTGATCCGGTACGTTTCGTTGGTAATCGCAGTTCGGGGAAGATGGGATTCTCCCTTGCCCGCGCGTTTGCAGCCGCCGGGGCGGAGGTGGAGTTGGTCGCCGGTCCGGTGGCTTTGGTGACGCCGTCGGGGATCACGCGTATCGATGTGGAGAGTGCCCTGGAGATGGAGCAGGCGGTGATGACACGGGTCGAGCACTGTGATCTGTTTGTCGCTTGTGCCGCGGTAGCTGATTACCGTCCTGAGTCTGTAGTGGAGCAGAAGATTAAAAAGAGCCGGGAGGAGATGACTCTGCGGCTGGTGAGAAACTCCGATATTCTCGCCCAGGTGGCCGCCATCCCGGATGGTCCGTTTACCGTCGGCTTTGCCGCTGAGACGGAGAGGGCGGTGGAGTACGCCGAGGAGAAACGCTGTCGCAAGGGCGTAGATATGATCGCCGCCAATCTGGTGGGTGGTGATGCCGGAGGGTTTGAGTGTGATGAAAACGCCCTGATGGTTTTGTGGGAAGGGGGGCGTTGTGAGCTGCCTATGTCAGACAAATTGGCGCTGGCAGGGCGTCTGGTAACCGTGGTGACTGAGCGTTATGAACAGAGAGATTCAACTAAAAATACTTGATGATCGCCTTGGTGATCAGTTTCCTCTCCCCGCCTATGCAACAGAGGGATCGGCGGGAATGGATCTTCGGGCTATGCTGGAGGCGCCGATCGATCTGCTTCCGGGAGAGACTCACCTGATTCCTACCGGCATGGCGATTCACATAGAGGATCCCCACCTTGCGGCAGTGATTTTACCGCGCTCAGGGCTTGGTCATAAGCACGGTATTGTTCTCGGAAATCTGGTGGGTTTGATCGACTCGGATTATCAGGGGCAGCTCTTTGTCTCCTGCTGGAACAGGGGGGATTCGGTGTTTCGCCTGGAGGTAGGCGAGCGAGTCGCCCAGTTGGTAGTGGTGCCGGTGGTGCACGCGGATTTTGCTATTGTCGATGAGTTTACCTCCTCGGAGCGGGGTGAGGGTGGTTTTGGTCATTCCGGCCGACACTAACGCATAAGGATTGGAGAGTGGGTATGGTCATAAAAAGAATAAAAGAACCCGATAGCGGTGCCGCCGGCAGAGAGTGGGGTGCCGCCGGCCTCTTCAGCTATTTTCTTCTGTCTATTGTGGCTGTGGTGGTAATTCTGGCACTTAGCGCCGGAGTAATCTTTTACACCCAGGGGCAGGCACAGAAGGAGGTGGAAGGAGCGCAGTTGCCTGTGGTTTCCGCGCTTGTAGGAGCCCGCATTTCTGAGGTAGTCAACTTCCACGTCCGTCTGCTGGAAGGCTTTATTGCCGACAAGCGTGTTGACCAGCTGTTTCTGTCCGAGGACCGCCTGGGGCTGCACGATCTGGAGAAGAGTCTGCAGGGCTTGTTGCCGACTTCGAGCCGCATTCATCTGATCCCTTTTGAGCAGGATGTGCTGGAAAATGGTGGCTCAGAATTACTGAGCTTTGCCACGCTCAATCTGATTCGTACGGTGGAGCGGAGTGGGCGAACCGCGCCAGCGGAGGTACATCAGGTCGGTTCTCCCCAGCGATATGTGGCTTTGGTGGTGCCGGTAAAATCAGAGGATGGAGGTGCAGTTGTCGGTACGCTGCATGTTGCACTCCCCTTCGTGCAGATAAGCCGGGCCATGAAAGAGATAGCGGCTGTCGATGGTTGGCTCTCGCTTCGGCAGGTGGCGGGAGATAAACCGGTGAGTCTGGGTGTGTCGGGGAAAGGCGTCTCCGGCAGTACCATTGATGGTCGTAGTGCCATTGCCGGAACAATCTGGGAGGTGGTGTATCGCCTGCCGGAAGAGCGTGCGGATATGGGGGGGCGGTTGCTCTCGCTGGTAGCTGTCGGTGGAGCAGCCGTACTGATCAGCTTACTGCTGCTGATTCAATCCGTCCGTCTGAGACGAGTAGTCAAGAGTGACTCGGCTATCATTGTCGATCTGGCGGAGAAGCTGTTGAGTGGCGAGGGGGTGGGCGGTGAAGCGGAGATGCGTCTGTCGGAACTTGATCATGTCAAGGAACTGTTGCGCCGTGCCGGTCGGGGCGCGGCACGTGGGCCGGGGCGTAAAGCGGCGGTGGGGCAGGTAAAGGAGAAGGGCGGTGCATCGGCCCAGTCGGTTCCAGCCGAGGATTCACAGCGTTTACCTTTAGAAGGCGATGATGCCTCCGGATCACCCTTTGGTGTCCATGAAATCAGCGGTATTGTCGGTGGCAGTATGACGGAGGCAGTGGCTCACGATCTTGGGCGTGCCATCGGTAGTGAGGCGTATGAGCAGGGTCAGCAGACGGTGATTGTTGCCCGGGATGGGCGCGACTCCAGTGTTGGCCTGAGCGAGGCATTATGCAAGGGCCTTGAAGCGAGTGGTCGGGATGTTGTTGACATAGGTATGGTGCCGACACCGGTGCTCTACTTTGCCACCCATTTTCTCGGTAGCAACTCTGGAGTGATGGTAACCGGCGGCTGCAAACCGGCGGGATACAATGGTATGAGTGTGATCATTGCCGGGGATGCGCTGAGCAGCGATTCGATTCAGAAGTTGCGCAGGCGCATCGAAGAAGGTGACCTGATGGAAGGCAGCGGTACCCGACAGGAGCAAAGCCTGCTGCCCGACTATATCGGTAGGGTGACCTCGGATGTGCAACTGGCACGGCCTATGAAGGTGGTGGTGGATTGCGGTAACGGTGTTGCTGCATTGGTCGCGCCTGCACTGCTGCGGGTGCTCGACTGTGAGGTGATAGAGCTCTATTGTGAGGTTGATTTCAGCTTTCCCAATCACCGTCCCGACCCCGGCAGTCCGGTCAGTCTTGCAGCATTGATCCGCACGGTAAAGGAGGAGAAGGCGGATCTCGGTATCGCTTTTGACAGCGATGGCGACCGACTCGGTGTGATCGATTCCGCCGGTAATATTATCTGGCCTGACCGGCTGTTGATGCTACTGGCGCGTGATGTACTTGCCAGGCAACCCGGTGCCGATGTGATCTACGACGTCATGTCGACCCGACACCTGGCCTCGGAGATACTTGCCTATGGTGGGCGTCCCATCATGTGGAAGAGTGGCCATGCCGTGATCAAGGAGAAGATGAGGCAAACCGGTGCACTTCTATCGGGCAATGCCGGTGGTCATATATTCTTCAAGGAGCGCTGGTATGGCTTTGATGATGGTATATACTCTTGCGCCCGTTTGCTGGAAGTGTTGTCGGTTGAAGCACAGAGTACGGAAGCGCTGTTTGCAGCCCTTCCCGGGAGTATCGATACTCCGGTGTTGACGATGGCGTGCGAATCTGAGAAAGCGGCGACTGATCTGGTAGATCAGTTGCTTCTGCAGGGTCGCTTCGACGGTGGCAAAGTGATCGATATGGACGGTTTGAGGGTGGAGTTTGAGGATGGCTGGGGCTTGGTGAGGGCATCCAGCAGCACGGCCGCCGTCAGGTTCCGTTTTGAGGGCGAAACACCTCAGGCGTTGATGCGGATTCAGGAGGTTTTCCGCGATCAGCTGACAGCCGTGGGCTCTGCCCTGGAATTGCCGTTTTAGCTGTTCTTTGGTGAGTGAATCGTCGGCTCCGAAGCATGTTTTTCGAGCGCAAGCTCGCGCTCGCCCCTGATTTCAGGATTATTGAGCAGAGCCATTATTGATTTTTGTCGGACGGTATCTTAGCGGTATCGATTTTTCACTAGTGAGTTATAACCATGAGTCTCTCCCCTGAATCGGCCCAGAATGTTGCACACGTACTGACCGAGGCACTGCCCTATATCAAACGTTTCCGTGGTAAGACCATCGTCATCAAGTACGGTGGCAACGCCATGACTGATGACGATCTGAAAGACAGCTTTGCCCGCGATGTGGTGTTGATGAAGTTGGTTGGCATCAATCCGGTGGTGGTTCATGGTGGCGGCCCCCAGATTGGCAGCCTGTTGGGTCGTCTCGGCATCGAGAGTGAATTTATACAGGGAATGCGGGTAACCAACAGTGACACCATGGATGTGGTGGAGATGGTGCTCGGTGGTCTGGTAAACAAGGAGATTGTCAATCTACTCAACCGGCACGGTGGTTCCGCCGTTGGCCTGACCGGTAAGGATGGCGACCTTATTCATGCCAAAAAGATGGTGGTAACTCGCAGAACACCTGATCTGGATGTACCGGAGATTATCGATATGGGTCATGTTGGTGTAGTGGAGAGCATTGATGCCTCGGTAGTGGATATGTTGGTTGGTGGCAACTTTATTCCAGTCATTGCTCCCATTGGTGTTGGTCGTGATGGCCATTCATACAATATCAACGCTGACTTGGTGGCGGGTAAGATGGCTGAGGTGTTGGATGCAGAGAAGCTGATTATGCTAACCAACACCAAGGGGTTGCTGGATAAAGAGGGTCAACTGTTGACTGGATTGGACAGTGACCGAGTGGATGCTTTGATTGCGGACGGTACTATTCACGGCGGCATGCTGCCGAAGATCAGTTGTGCCCTGGAAGCGGTGAAGGCCGGTGTCGGTACATCCCATATTATCGACGGTAGGTTAAAGCATGCAGTTCTCCTGGAGCTGTTTACCGATGAGGGTATAGGTACCCTGATACGCTGTTGATAGCGATAGACTATGAGTTCACCTGAAACAGCCAGCAAGAGAGTCCCCCGCAAGCAACTGATCCTTGAGTCGCTGGCAGCGGAGCTGGAACGCAGCCCCGGCGAGCGTATCACCACCGCTGCCCTGGCGCGTGCGGTGGGTGTCTCAGAGGCGGCGCTTTACCGCCACTTTGCCAGTAAAGCGAAGATGTTCGAGGGGCTGATCGAGTTTGCCGAAGAGGCCGTCTTTGCCCGCATCAACCAGATTCTTGAAGAGGAGAAGGGGACACGGCAGCGTTGCGCCAAGGTGCTTTATCTGCTGCTCGGCTTTGCAGAGCGCAACCCCGGTATCACCCGGGTACTGCTCGGCGATGCCCTGGTGGGTGAGACTGAAAGGCTGCACACTCGCGTCGAGCAGTTTTTTGCCCGACTGGAGACTCAGCTGCGCCAGATTCTGCGAGAGGCTCGGTTACGGGAGGGAACTGAAGGTGGCGCCGCTGAAGCCGGTGCGGCGCTGATGATCTCCCTGGTAGAGGGCCGCATGCATCAGTTCCTGCGTACCCGCTTCCGTGTTATGCCACTGGCGGAGTGGGAAGACCAATGGGCGTTGGTTGAGCAGAGTTTGTTCCCAGCTTCCTCGTAAAGCATCGTCGGGACAAAGGGCGTGTCCACATGGAGAGTTTGGATGGTGCGTCGGCAAGATCTTTAGGTTATCGATTGTCTTCGTTAAGAAACGGCTGGAAGCCCTTCTGAATCTTCCTTACCGCGTCAGTTTTGCAGAAGGCTGCTCCCCGGGGTGAGTTTTTGCATGTCAGATCCATGAACAGCTTTGCACCGGACTCATCCTTGTTGACTATGCGTGAGGCGGTAATACTGATGTCGTTGTCATTGACCGGTGCGCCGGTCATGATGATGAAGTCGTTCAGCATCTGCAGTCGGGTGGTGGCGTGTTTGCTGACATAGGCTTCGACCGCATTCCACGATTTGTCACACGACCTCTCATCCGGGCAGATTACCACCGTATCGAGCAGTGAGATCAGCTCCTCATCAGAGACCAGCTCCTCTTTCGGCGTGCTGAGGTTCTTCAGGTTGCGGAAGCGGGTTAGATCCTTGGCGTAGGCATTACGTATCTGCTCCTTCCCCTCCTCCCTGCGGATGATCGAGGCGTAGCTGTCTTTTAGTTGCAAGCGGGTGCTCTCAATATCCTTGACCAGATTTATTGACGGCTTGCGTCCCTGGAGTTCCAGGTCGGCGGCGCTCTGCTGTATGTCGGTCAGTCTCTCCTTCATGCTGCGGATGTTGCTGCGGGTGATCATGATCATGGTATCAATAGCGGTAAGTTTGCCATTGCGCGCCATCAGGATGTCATCCTCGGTACGGAATGTACGCAACAGCACCAGATCCTTGGCGCGTTGTCGCTCGATCAGACGCTGCTGCTCCTCGCGTAACTTTTCCAGCTCCCTGTTGCGGGCGATCTCCTCCGCGCTCTTGGCCGCCTCGGTGCGTTCTACTTCGAGGCCACGCTCATCGAGCTGGCTGCGGGCGTTACGAGAGTGCTCCGTCGGTACATGGTCGGAGTAGTGTACTTTGCCCTGGTCATCCACCCAGCGGTACATCCTGGCGGCATCAGCCAGACCTGTACAGGCGATTAAGAGGGTGGCGCCCAGAGCTGCGATAAAGGGAGTGGTCTGTTTCATACTATATGGTTGAGTATAGTCACGAATTAGCTATACGCCGTACTCTTTTCTATAGTTTTGAATGGCGGTAAGAGATGCCTCATCACCCTGTTTATCCTCCAGATAGGAGATCAGGTGGTTGAGCCGGACGATGGCTGCCACCGGCATGTTGTAGTCGCTCTCCACCTCTTGTATGGCCGAGCGTTCACCCGTGCCGCGCTCCTGGCGGTCGAGGGCGATCACCACACCGGAGGGGATGGCGCCATGGGCATTGATGGTCTCCATCGATTCGCGGATGGCGGTGCCTGCAGTAATGACATCATCGATAATCATAATCCGCCCCTCGAGTGGGTGGCCGACGATATTGCCTCCCTCACCATGGGTCTTCGCCTCTTTTCTGTTGAAGGCGTAGGGGATGTCTATGCCGTGGTGGTCGTAGAGGGCGGCGGCGGTGATGGCGGCTAGGGGAATGCCTTTGTAGGCAGGGCCATAGAGCACATCAAACTCGATGCCTGAGTCAACGATTGCTTGGGCGTAAAAACGCCCGAGACGTGCCAGGCTGGAGCCGCTGTTGAATAGGCCTGCATTAAAGAAGTAGGGGCTGACGCGACCCGATTTAAGGGTGAACTCGCCAAATCGAAGAACGCCCACTTCAAGGGCGAAGTCGAGGAATTTCTGTTGGTACTCTTGCATGAATAGCTCCGAATAGTAATAACGTTATTCTCCGTGTGTGTTGATTTGGATGCAAGTGATCATATTTCCTGCGGTATAATCCTCATCTTTGCGGCTAGGGAGCCTCTGATTAAGTCTGGTTAGGTTTAGGCTGAGATGAAATTGTTCCAATTTGTTTCGAAGTGAGCGGTAATAGCCACTCTATTGCTGCGACCTTCGAAGCGAATTGGGGCAATTTTAGCCAGAGTAAACCAATCATGATTTGATCAGAGTCTCCCTAGACCCTGGGTTATGGAGTTCCGATTTGTTAGACGCCGGTAACAAGCAAACTGGTAGAGAGATTCTGCTTGCGATTTTCAGTGGTCGAATGCTGGTCTCTGCGCTGATGGGCTTTGCCTGTGGTCTGCCCCTGTTGCTGACGGGTTCCCTGTTGCAGGCCTGGATGACTGAAGAGGGTGTTGATCTGGCCACCATTGGCTTGTTTGCCTTCGTCGGCTTGCCTTATACGCTGAAGTTTTTGTGGGCGCCTGCGCTGGATCGTTTTACGCCAGTCTTTCTTGGGCGGCGGCGTGGTTGGCTCATCATGGCGCAGTTTGCGCTGGTTGCGGCATTATCCAGCTTGGCCTTTTCCAACCCCGGTGTTGATACATACGGGGTTGCGGTGGCAGCGCTTCTGGTCACTTTTTTCTCTGCCAGTCAGGATATTGTGGTTGATGCCTACAGACGCGAAGCGCTCTCTGACAATGAGCAGGGGCTGGGTGCCTCACTCTACGTAAACGGTTACAGGGTGGGGATGCTGCTGGCCTCCGGCGGTGGCCTGATAATGGCTGACGTCATGTCTTTTACGGCGGTTTACCTTTGTATGGCCGGTATCATGTTGCTGGGCATCTGTACCACCTTTTTTGCGCCCGAACCTGAGGCTTCTGAGGGTAGCCCCAGAACTCTTCGGGATGCAGTGGTACTGCCTTTTGTGGAGTATTTTCGGCGCAATGATGCGGTTGTGATCCTGCTGTTTATTCTGCTCTATAAGCTGGGTGACACCATGGCCTCCCACATGACGATCCCTTTTTACCTGGATATCGGCTTTTCCAAAACCGAGATTGGTGCGGTGGTGAAGCTATTTGGCTTCTGGGCCACTATCGTGGGCGGGCTTGTGGGAGGCGTGTTTATTCTGCGTATCGGGACTTACCGGGCACTATGGGGGTTCGGCATCCTCCAAGGGATCTCAACAGCGGGTTTCGCTGTGCTGGCCTTGGTCGGTAATAGTCTGCCGGGACTGGCTGCCGTGATTGCGTTCGAGAACTTCAGTGGGGGCTTGGGGACTGCGGCATATATTGCATTTATGGCGAGCCTTACCAATAAGAAGTTTACAGCAACACAGTATGCCTTGCTGACCA
This sequence comes from Sedimenticola sp., assembly GCA_040505895.1. Taxonomy (GTDB): domain Bacteria; phylum Pseudomonadota; class Gammaproteobacteria; order Chromatiales; family Chromatiaceae; genus Vondammii. The sequence goes on from JBEVXU010000017.1 coordinate 9,940, forward strand.
GTTTCATGGGGGTGCCGAGGGTGATTGCGGCGGCGCCAACAGGCTTTATGGCTGAGTGGATGGGGTGGTTCAGCTTCTTCATGTTTTGTGCCCTGATTGCTTTACCGGGTCTGCTGCTTTTGAGCTGGTTGCACCGACGGGGATCGACTCAGCATAAGGAGCGATTGGTTTGATGGGAATGTGGATGCCCTACTTGAGTGCATTTGTTGTTGGCCTGCTCGGCGGGGTTCACTGCGTCGGTATGTGTGGGGGCATTGTCGGTGCGCTCACCTTCGGCCTCCCGGAGGAGCGGCGTAGTTTTGGCTCCATGCTCCCTTTTCAGCTCGCCTACAATTTTGGACGGATTCTCAGCTACGTTATTGCCGGTGCGGTGATGGGGGGTATCGGTATGCTGCTGGCCCAGTTGATGCCGGTCTACTACGCTCAGCGTCTGCTGCTGGCGGTTGCAGGTATTTTTATGATCCTTCTCGGGCTCTATCTTTCCGGCTGGTGGATGCTGCTGGGGCGGGTGGAGCGGATGGGTGGATCCCTTTGGCGCCGTATAGAGCCGATCAGTCGTCGATTGATGCCGGTGAAAAGTCCCTCTCAGGCACTGGTTGTCGGCTTGGTTTGGGGGTGGGTCCCCTGTGGTTTGGTCTACAGTATGCTGGTCAATGCGGTTTCGTCAGGTGGTGCCCTACAGGGGGCGGCACTGATGTTCGCCTTTGCTTTGGGTACCCTGCCGAATCTTATGTTGATGGGGGTTCTGGCCGGTGCGGCTGCACGGATCTCCCAGTCGCCTGGGTGGCGTCGGGTGGCGGGTGGGGTGGTGATACTGTTCGGGGTCTATACCCTGTGGCAGGCGCTGTAGGGATTGGAGATCGAAACTGATTGAATATCGTGTTGTCGTAGATTAAACCTAGATTCCGCAGTTGACCGCTCCACTCTGAGGCTATGTTGCTGATATGAAAACCATTGATATCAATTTACACTTTCACCTGTCGGGTGAGCCACACTTCACCCCATCCAACTGCGGATTCTAGGTTAAAGCTGAGGTTGTTATGTCAGGAGAGAGTGGTTGGGGTGATCTCGAATTTGTGGTCGGAGCGAGGGGCTGGGATCATGATGGCTGGATCGGTGGCTTCTACCCGGATGATTTGCCCAGTGAGTGGCGTCTCGGTTACTACGCCAATGAGTTTCCAGGGGTATTGGTTCCCGAGGAAGAGTGGAGTGGTGCTGGTGAGAGTGAATGGGAAGAGTGGTGCGATGAAGTGCCTGAGGGTTTCTGCTTCTATCTCGAACTCTCAGATACCTCCAGCGCGCGGCTGCAACAACTGGAAGCCTGTGCCGCCCCTCTAGGTGATATGTTGAAGGGGGTGCTGTTGCAGGGTGTTGATGCTGTCATGGAGGCCGGTAGCCTGCGGGTGCCGCACCTTATGGCTGTTGTTCGAGAAGATGATAGTGCTTGCTTTGTTGCCGTTGGCCAGGGTGCCGGCCGCAAAGGGGTGCTGCTCGATAGCGAACATATGCCCGACCTGCGTAGTCTGCGAAAGCTACTGGAATCGGTTGAGTATAATGATGGAGTGGATAGTATTACCCCGGCACTTTTTGTTGGCGGTAAGGCACCCGATGTAGGAAAGATGCAGGAAGCGAAGACCCTGCTGGAGTTGATGGGACTGCTCTAAACAGGAATGGAAATATATCAGCTCTTGACGCTGCGGTTTTCCAAGGGTACAAAAGCCGAAGCTTAAAAAATGAAGTCATTGATGAGGCATGAATCTCTTCGGTGGAGATAAAGAGAAAGATAACGGGCCATGGCAGACTCGAATAATAGTCAGGAACCTCTGGTAAGGATACGCGGTCTACGGTTTTATCGTAGTGAACGGGCGATTTTCGATGGTGTTGATATTGATATACCCAGGGGTAAGATTACTGCCATTATGGGGCCCAGCGGAACCGGCAAGACCACCCTGCTGAAGTTGATCGGTGGACAACTTCGCCCCCAGGCGGGCAGCATTCATGTCGATGGAGAGGATATTCACACTCTCGGCACCCGGGATCTCTACCGTCTGCGAATGCGTATGGGTATGCTCTTCCAGAGTGGAGCCCTGCTTACCGATATCACTGTTTTCGACAATGTAGCCTATCCCCTGCGGGAGCATACCGACCTGCCTGAGTCGATGTTGCGCAAGCTGGTGCTGCTGAAGTTGGAAGCGGTGGGATTGCGTGGTGCCCGTGATCTGATGCCGAGTGAACTCTCCGGTGGTATGGCGCGGCGTGTCGCCCTGGCCCGGGCGATGGTGTTGGATCCGATGATGATTATGTACGACGAGCCTTTTACCGGTCAGGATCCCCTCTCTATGGGGGTGTTGGTGAAGCTGATACGGGCGCTGAATGATGCCAGTAGGCTCACCAGTATCATCGTCTCCCACGATGTACAGGAGACGGCGGAGATCGCTGACCTGATCTATGTGATCTCCAACGGCAAGGTGATCGAGCATGGAGCGCCGAAAGCGATGATTAACTCTGAATCGGCTTGGACACGCCAGTTTATGCAGGGGCTGGCTGATGGGCCTGTGCCCTTTCACTACCCTGCTGATGAGTTCGGTCGGGATCTGCTGGAAAAATCATGCTAGATCAGTTGGCACGGTTGGGCCGTAATGGTATAGGTACTCTCGAGCGCTTGGGGCGGGGGCACTTGCTGCTGCTCAATATTCACCGGGGGCTGAGAGATCTGGCGGCAAGGCCGCAGCTGCTGGTGCAGCAGATTCACTCCATCGGTGTGTTGTCGATGCTGATCATCAGCGTCTCCGGACTCTTTGTTGGCATGGTGCTGGGGCTTCAGGGCTACTATATCCTTTCACAGTTTGGTGCCGAGCAGACATTGGGGGTGATGGTGGCGGCCTCCCTGGTGCGTGAGCTGGGGCCGGTGGTGGCGGCGCTGCTGTTTGCCGGCAGGGCTGGGTCGGCGCTGACCGCTGAGATCGGTCTGATGAAGGCGACAGAACAGCTCTCCGGGTTGGAGATGATGGCGGTGGATCCGATCAGACGGGTATTGACTCCGCGCTTTCTTGCCGGGTTTATCTCCATGCCGTTGCTGGCGGCGATGTTTAGCGCCTTGGGCATCATTGGCGGCTATTTCGTCGGTGTCGGCCTGCTGGGGGTGGATGATGGGGCTTTCTGGTCGCAGATGCAGGCCAAGATCGATCTGCATGAAGATGTATTCAACGGTGTGATCAAGAGCCTGGTGTTCGGGTTTGTCTGTAGCTGGATCGCACTATTTCAGGGGTATGATGCGATACCGACTTCCGAGGGAGTCAGCCGCGCCACGACACGTACGGTGGTACATTCGTCCCTGGCGGTGCTGGGACTCGATTTTATTTTGACCGCGCTAATGTTCGGAGAGTGACCAATGGTGCACAGTAGGACAATGGAGATACTGGTGGGTGCATTTATGGCCCTGGGATTTGTGGCGCTCTTCTTTCTTGCCATGCAGGTGAGCAATCTGAGTGCCGGTACTAACGGTGCCGGTTATACTCTAAGTGCGCGCTTCGATAATGTCGGCAGTCTCAAGGTGCGCTCACCAGTGACCATGGCGGGTGTGCGGATCGGCCGGGTGAGCGAGATCAGCTTTGATCCCCAGACCTATGAGGCGGTGGTGGTGATGGCCGTCGAGTCAGGCTACGACACGATACCGGAAGATACCATAGCAAATATCTATACGGCGGGACTGCTGGGTGAACAGTATATTGGCTTGGACCCCGGCGGCAGCGAGAAATATCTAGGTCAGGGCGGTGAGCTGACTATGACCCAGTCAGCTCTGGTGTTGGAACAGATTATTGGCCAATTCCTGTTTAGTAAGGCCGAGGAGGGTGGAAATGGTGAGTAGGCTGAGTTTGATCAGGTGGTTTCCCTTGTTGTTGCTGCTTTTCGCGCTCCAGCCTGCGACCGCCGCTACCGAACCAAATACGATTGTAAAGGAGACGGCGGACAGGATCCTGGCTGAGGTGATATCACTGAAGCAGGAGCTGGATGAGTCTCCCGGCAGGATCTACCCGCTGGTGGAACATATTTTACTGCCTCGTTTTGACTTCGTCCGCATGTCACGCCTGGTCCTTGGGAAACACTGGCGGCGGGCGGGAGCTGAGGAGAAAAAGGCATTTACCCGCGCTTTCCGCGAACTGCTGGTGCGTACCTACACAACTGCCCTGCTCAATTACTCAGGCCAGGAGATCGATTATCTGCCGATGCGTGCCATGGCGGATGCTACCGAGGTGACGGTTAATACCGAGGTCAGCAGTGCCGGTGCACCACCGGTACCGATCAACTATAAGCTCCACTTGGTTGATGATGAGTGGAAGGTGTTTGATGTGGTGATCGACGGTATCAGTCTGGTGTCAAATTACCGTTCCAATTTTGCCTCCGAGATCAGACGTCGCAAGCTCTCCGGTCTTATCGGGCGGCTTGAGGCTCGCAATAAGCGAGGTAAGTAGTGCGCCTTGCCTTGAGCGCTGACAAGCTAACTGCATCAGCAATTATCATATTGAAGGAGCACTAGGTGGCCGAGATAACCCTTGATGCTGATGGCTGTGCACAGATCACCGGTGATATCATATTTTCTACAGTGACTGGGTTGCTGAAGAGTGGCGAGGGCTCTCTTGCTGGGCGTCAGACGTTGGCTTTCGACCTTGCCGGGGTTACTCATAGTGATAGCTCAGCTCTTGCATTGCTGCTGGAGTTGCTCGATCGTGGTCGTGTAGATGGGGTCACCGTCACCTTCCGCAATATTCCTGATTCCCTCATGGGTATCGCCCGCCTCAGCAATGTCGAGCAGCTCTTGATCTAGATTCCAGGCCAGGCCATGGATCACAGAGCACACGGAGCACCTCAGAGGGCACAGAGTTTACTTCTGTAATGAGTTTCCGGCTTTTATTGGTGCAAAGGTCATCCTCTTGGGGGTACGTCAGTATCTGTACTGCCGTCTCTTGAAAAGTAGATGCTGAGAAATGCCCGTTACAATGTTAACTCTCTGTGATCCTGTGCTTCCTTTGAACGCCCCTTTAGATTTCTCGTCATATTTCATACAATGGCCCGTTCCCCGGGCTTCGGCTCCTTGTTACGGGTATTTTCCCCGATTTGGCCTTTGATTAATGGATAAACTGATTATCACCGGCAGCGGTCCCCTCTCAGGGGATGTGCGTATCGCCGGCGCTAAAAATGCGGCCCTGCCGATTCTCGCAGCGACGCTGTTGGCCGATGGCCCGATGAGCGTGGGCAATGTGCCGCACCTGCACGACATCACCACTACCATGGAGCTTCTGGGCCATATGGGCGTTACCCTGGTGGTGGACGAGCGGCTGCGTATCGAGACCGATACCAGCACTATTAGGGCGTACCATGCGCCTTACTCCCTGGTAAAAACCATGCGTGCCTCGATCCTTGTTCTGGGACCATTGCTGGCACGCTTTGGTAAGGCGGATGTCTCCCTGCCCGGAGGCTGTGCTATCGGTTCCCGCCCGGTCAATATCCATATTGATGGCCTGCGCGCCATGGGCGCCGAGATTGAGGTGGAAGCAGGCTATATCCGGGCAAAGGCGGGGCGTCTTAAGGGTGCCCGTCTGGTGATGGACATAGTGACCGTTACCGGTACCGAGAACCTGATGATGGCCGCTGCACTGGCCGAGGGTGAGACGGTGCTGGAGAATGCGGCGAGAGAGCCCGAAGTGGTCGATCTGGCCAATTGCCTCAACCGCATGGGTGCGAAAATCTCCGGAGCGGGTACCGATAGCATCACTATCGAGGGAGTGGAGCGGCTCAACGGCACCCACTACGATGTGCTGCCTGATCGCATTGAGACGGGTACCTATCTGGTGGCGGCGGCAGTGACACGTGGCTCGATTCGGGTGCGCGATACTCAACCAAAACTTCTCGACGCTGTGTTGCAGAAATTGCGTGAAGCGGGGGGAGAAATCGAGACCGGTGATGATTGGATAACGTTGGATATGAAGGGGAAGCGTCCTCGGGCTGTTGATATCCATACGGCACCTTACCCGGCGTTCCCCACCGATATGCAGGCCCAGTTCACCGCACTCAACAGCATCGCCGAAGGAGTCGGAGTGATCACCGAGACGGTGTTTGAAAACCGCTTTATGCATGTGCAGGAGATGCAGCGCATGGGCGCCAGTATCCGACTTGAAGGGAATACAGCCATCTGCACGGGTGTTGAGAAACTGACTGGCGCTCCAGTGATGGCAACCGATTTGCGCGCCTCTGCCAGCCTGGTGTTGGCGGGTTTGGTGGCGGAGGGAGATACCGTAGTGGATAGGATCTACCATATCGACCGCGGCTACGAGAATATCGAAGAGAAGCTCGCCGGACTGGGAGCTCATATTCAGCGCCTACCTGACTGACGGACGTCAGCAGTTGTTATGAGTAGGATGCAATGAGCCCTACACACTGAACAGTGATGCATGAATTCACGTGATTAAGTACATAAACGATGAAATTTAATACACCGATTACCATAGCGCTCTCCAAAGGGCGGATATTCAAGCAGACACTTCCGCTGCTTGCCCACGCCGGTATTGAGCCGATAGATGATCCTGAGACCAGCCGCAAGCTGATTCTCGATACCAATCACGACAATGTGAAGCTGGTGATCATTCGTGCCACCGATGTGCCCACCTACGTGCAGTGGGGCGCCGCGGATGTCGGTGTTGCCGGTAAAGATGTCTTGCTGGAGCATGGTGGTGAGGGATTGTATGAGCCTCTCGATCTGGCTATTGCCCGCTGTCGTCTGATGGTGGCTGGTGTGCCGGAGGCTCAGTTGAGTGGCGACCGGCTGCGCATCGCCACCAAGTATGTCAAATCAGCCAGACGTTATTTTTCCGCACGTGGTCAGCAGGTGGAGATTATCAAGCTCTACGGCTCAATGGAGTTGGCACCCCTGGTTGGGTTGTCTGATCTGATTGTCGATCTTGTGGAGAGCGGCAATACACTGAAGGCTAACGGCTTGGTGCCACTGGAGCATATTGCCGATATCAGTTCACGCCTGGTGGTCAATAAGGCGTCGTGGAAGATGAAACACGACACCGTTACACAGTTGATGGAGGCGATAGGTGAAGCGGTAAAGGCAGGAGATGACAATGGCTGATATTAAGCGGCTCTCTACAACTGATAACGACTTTCAGCAGCAGCTTGATAAGTTGCTGGCCTGGGAGTCGGTTTCCAATGGCGACGTCAACCAGACGGTAAGCGATATTATCTCCTATGTTCGCAGCCATGGTGACGAGGCGCTGCTGGAGTACACCAACCGCTTCGACGGCTGGCTGGCTGGAAGTGCCGCAGATCTCGAAATTCCTCTTGCCCGTTTGGAGCTGGCTTGGACTGCAATCCCCGAGGTGCAGAAGAGGGCCCTGGAACATGCCGCTGAGCGTGTGCGTATCTATCATGAAAAGCAGAAGATGGCATCGTGGAGTTACACTGAGGAGGATGGAACGCTTCTCGGTCAGCAGGTGACGCCTCTTGATCGGGTCGGGCTCTACGTGCCGGGGGGTAAAGCCGCTTACCCCTCATCGGTGTTGATGAATGCATTGCCGGCCAAAGTGGCGGGAGTTGGAGAGCTGATCATGGTGGTGCCCACCCCCGGTGGTGAGCTCAATGAGTTGGTCTTGGCGGCGGCCTATATCTGCGGCGTTGATCGGGTGTTTGCCATCGGTGGTGCCCAAGCGGTGGCGGCACTTGCTTATGGTACCAAGTCGGTACCGTCGGTGGACAAGGTTGTCGGTCCCGGGAATATCTATGTCGCTACCGCCAAGCGTGCTGTCTTTGGCCAGGTCGGCATCGACATGGTGGCAGGGCCCTCAGAAATTCTGGTGGTGTGTGACGGTAAAACCGATCCCGATTGGGTGGCGATGGACCTCTTCTCTCAAGCCGAGCACGATGAGGACGCCCAGTCTATTCTGGTCTCGCCGGATGCCGATTTTGTCGACCGGGTGGCGGCAAGTATTAAAAAACTGCTGCCGACAATGGAGCGTGAGCCCATCATCGAGGCTGCCCTGCGTGACCGTGGCGCATTGATTGTCTGTCGTGATATGGAGGAGGCCTGTGAGGTATCCAACCATATCGCACCCGAGCACCTGGAGTTGTCGGTAGAGGATCCCCAGGCGATGCTGGAGAAGATATGCCATGCAGGCGCCATCTTCATGGGTCGTTACACCTCTGAACCGCTTGGGGACTACTGCGCCGGTCCCAATCATGTGCTACCCACTTCCCGTACCGCCCGTTTCTCGTCACCTCTTGGGGTCTATGACTTCCAGAAACGCTCGAGCCTGATCATGGTCTCAGAAGCGGGTTCAGCTACCTTGGGTGAGACGGCCTCAATACTGGCCCGGGGTGAAGGGCTCACGGCTCACGCACGCTCTGCGGAGTACCGGTTCGAGAAGAAGTAGCCCGTTGGTGCCGCCTCTGCGACTGCGGTTGGCTCCCGGTCCGGTAGGGGCCGTGCAAGTGGTTTCTTCAGTTGAGATTTGCTCTGTCGTCCCCTCCCCCATAATTTTTCTGCAGAAACTATACTTATCGAAAGACAATAAGGTTGTCTGCAGTGGGCTTTAGGGCCTCCGCTGAGGATCGAAGGGGAGAAGTAGATGAATGTGAGAAGGCTGTTTTACTTTTTTCTAGTTCTAGGGTTCCTTTTCTCTGGTAGTGTCGCTGCTGCTGAAAAGCTCTATCTCAATACCGGCACCCGTGCACCCTATACCACAGAACAGCAGCAGGGCTTTCTTGATCTGCTGATTACTGAGCTATTTGGCCGTCTTGGCTATGAAGCGGAGGTGCCTGTCTATGATGCCTCTGCGCGGGCGTTGGCGAATGCAAATGACGGTGTAGATGCGGGTGTTGCCATGCGCATTGCCGGCCTGGAGAAGAAATACCCCAATCTTATTCGTATTCAAGAGAAGTTGATCGACAATGACTTTGTTGCTTACTCCCTGAGAAAGGATATTGCCGTCGATGGTTGGGCGAGCCTCAAGCCCTATCCGGTGGGCTATATTCTTGGCTGGCAGATCTTTGAGCGCAACTTGCCGCCGGATGTGGACAGGACCAAGGTCAAGGATCCTCAGCAGCTATTTTTTATGTTGCAGATGGGGCGGGTTAATGTGGCTTTGTATGAGCGTTGGCAGGGGTTGTGGCGGGCAAAGCAGCTGGATCTGAAGGTTCAGGTTCACGAGCCCCCATTGGCGCAGGTTAAGATGTATATCTACCTTCATAAGAAATATGCTCACCTGGTGGGGCCGGCGGCAGAGGCGCTGGCGGAGATGAAGCGGGATGGCACATGGGATGAGATTGCCGAGAAAACATTGAGGCCGCTGCTGCCAAAGTAGAGTTCCATCGAGAGAGAAGGGGAGGGAGCCGGGAAATGGCTGTTGGTCTGACCCACTAGGGTTTCTTCTGAATACGGGGGCGCTCACTTACCTCTACTTTGATCTCATAGGATTTCCCCTCTCTCAAGCCTCTGAGTGTCACCTTACTGCCGGGAGCGGTGGCGGAGATGGTGTTGAGAACGTCCTGGGAGCTGGAGAGCCTTCGGCTGTCGATCTGTATGAGGATATCCCCGGGTTCAATTCCCGCCCGGTCGGCAGGGCCATCCTCCAGTACGGCTGATACCAGGACACCCTCTTCACCCTCCAGTCCAAAGGAGGCGGCCAGCTCCGGGGTGATATCCTGGCCGGCGATGCCAAGCCAGCCACGCACCACCCGGCCCTGTTGCAGAATCTGGTTCATCACTCCTCTGGCAAGGGTTACAGGAATGGCGAAGCCGATACCCTGGGATCCGCCGCTTTTGGAGAAGATGGCGGTGTTGATCCCCACCAGTTGGCCGTAGGCATTGATCAGTGCGCCACCTGAGTTGCCGGGGTTGATCGCGGCATCGGTCTGGATAAAGTTCTCGAAGGTATTGATTCCCAGCTGGTCGCGACCGGTGGCGCTGACAATGCCCATGGTGACGGTCTGGCCGACACCAAAAGGGTTTCCGATGGCAAGAACCACGTCCCCCACCTGAAGATTTCCGGCATCGCCAACGTTGATTGCCGGCAGATTGCTGGCGTCAGTTTTTAGCACGGCAAGATCTGTGTCGGGATCTGTTCCGGTCACCTGTGCCTCCAGGGTACGACCGTCGGCGAGTACTACCCGTATTCTGTCGGCATCAGCCACCACATGGTGGTTGGTGAGGATAAACCCGCTGTTGCTGATGATTACACCTGAACCCAGGTTGGTCTGCAGTTTTTGCTCAGGCCTGCTGCTGAAGCGGTCACCGAAAAAACGCTGAAACAGTGGATCATTAAAGGGGGAGTCTGAGCGCTCAATCGTCACTTTATCGGTATAGATGTTGACTACCGAGGGGGCGGCTTTTTTCACCGCGTCAGCATAAGAGACAGGGCCGCTGCCGGCGCTAACAGGTGGCTGAGTGGGTTGCATCACCTCTGGTGTGTTATCCGGTTGCAGTCCGAGTGCGATGATGGCGGCGACCAAGCCGGCGGCGATAGAGGTGGAGAGGAAGGCGATTAGTTTGGTTGTCTGCATAATATTCAGGAAAGCAATTAATTGGGTACAATCTAACATGTCTTTTATTCTGTGTGTGAGGCGGCTTTATGGCGGATCCGGTTGCATTTGAAAGTTATTGTGATGAGCTGTTGGGTGCTGCGGTCTTTGATGACTACTGTCCCAATGGTCTACAGGTTGATTCCGGCGGCGGTGAGGTGAAGCGGTTGATCAGTGGTGTGACTGCCAGTCAGGCACTGATCAATGCAGCGGTGGAGGCGGATGCAGATCTGCTGCTGGTTCATCATGGCTTCTTCTGGAAGGGTGAGCAGCAGACATTGACCGGTTTCAAGGGGAAGCGGATCGCTACATTGATCCGTAACCACATCAGCCTCCTGGTTTACCATTTGCCTCTCGATGCACATCCACAGTTGGGCAACAATCGGCGTCTTGGTGAATTGCTGGGTGTGGCTGGAGCTGAACCACTCAAAGAGGGTGGTTTAGTGTGGCAGGGTGGGCTGGCATCAGAGGAGTCACCAATAGAGATGGGGCGGAGGATCGCTCTGGCTTTGGGGAGGGAGCCTTTGCATATTGACGGCGATAACGGTGACATACACCGCATAGGGTGGTGCACCGGAGCAGCTCAGGGCGCCATTGAAGAGGCGGCAGCAGCAGGGCTTGATGCCTTTGTCAGTGGCGAAGTGTCGGAGTCAACGGTGCACCTGGCACGTGAGTTGGGTATTCACTACTTCTCCGCCGGACATCACGCCACAGAGCGCTCTGGTGTTCAGGCGCTGGGTAACCATCTGGCTGAGCAGTTTGCCGTTGAGCACCGGTTTATCGATATACCTAATCCGGTATAGTCGCAGCTACTTCTTTCGGGTAGGCCTTTGTTACTCCATGAGAATTTGCCCCTGGGACTGTAGCCTGGTGTAATTCGCGAATCCTAATAAGTCAGATCTATATCCACTTAAAAAACAAGCTTGCCTTGACCTGCGAATAATATTGATGGAAAATCGCCGTCTATTTTGGGGTAAATATCAGCATATTCTGAATTACCTGTTGCATGTGCACAGGCTGAATCGGAATGCGTCCAGCCTACTCCGGGGGTCTAATAAATTATGAGTGTAGACGGCGTGGATCTAAAAAAACGGCGGTTATTAACCGCTGCAACAAGTGTTGTCGGTGCTGTAGGTGCCGGCTTTATCGCAGTGCCATTTTTGGCCTCCTGGAATCCCAGTGAGAAAGCCAAGGCGGCGGGTGCGCCGGTAGAGGCTGACATCAGCAAGCTCGAGTCGGGCCAGCTGATGCGCGTCAAGTGGCGTGGCAAGCCGGTCTGGGTTGTTCGCCGCACCGAGCAGAACCTGAAGGATCTGCCGGGAATGGACAGCATGCTGGCCGACCCGGCTTCGGAGATGTTGCAGCAGCCGAGCTACTGTCAGAATACCAACCGGTCGATCAAGCCGGAGTATCTGGTGGCTATCGGTATCTGTACCCATCTTGGGTGTTCTCCGACCTATCGCCCCGAGGTGGCACCTGCCGATCTAGGCAGTGAGTGGGTAGGCGGTTTCTTCTGCCCATGTCATGGTTCCAGGTTCGATCTGGCGGCCCGCGTATACGCAGGCGTACCGGCTCCGACCAATCTGGAAATTCCCCCGCATCAATATCTGTCCGACACCCTGATTCTGGTGGGTGATGATGGAGGAGCAGCCTGATGAGCGCGATGAAAAACTTTGTTGATTGGATTGATGATCGCTATCCAATGACCCAGGTGTGGAATGAGCATCTCGCTCAGTACTACGCCCCGAAGAACTTCAACTTCTGGTACTTCTTCGGCTCCCTGGCAATGCTGGTTCTGGTCAATCAGATCCTGACCGGTGTCTGGCTGGCGATGAGCTATAAGCCTGATGCCGATTTGGCCTTCGGTTCCGTTGAATTCATTATGCGTGACGTGGAGTGGGGTTGGCTGATCCGCTACCTGCATTCCACCGGTGCATCGGCCTTCTTTGTAGTGGTCTATCTGCATATGTTCCGCGGCCTGATGTACGGTTCCTACCGTAAGCCTCGCGAGCTGCTGTGGATCATCGGTGTGATTATCTACCTGATCATGATGGCTACCGCCTTTATGGGGTATTTGCTGCCTTGGGGACAGATGTCCTACTGGGGCGCCCAGGTGATCGTTAACCTGTTCTCTGCTGTGCCTGTGATCGGTCCTGAACTCGGTGTCTGGATTCGTGGTGACTATGTTATCTCGGATGTTACCCTGAACCGCTTCTACGCACTGCACTTCCTGCTTCCGTTTCTGCTGGCGGCGGTTGTGTTTATCCATATTGTCGCCCTGCATAAGGTGGGTTCTAACAACCCCGACGGTATTGAGATCAAGAAGGGGCCCAAAGGTAACCGCTGGAGTGACACTGCGCCCGCCGATGGTATTCCGTTCCATCCTTACTATTCAGTCAAGGATATCGCGGGCATTGCAGGCTTCCTGTTCCTCTTCGCTGCGGCAGTGTTCTTTGCTCCGGAGATGGGTGGCTACTTTATTGAGCACCCCAACTTTGAACCGGCCAACCCACTGAAGACCCCTGAGCATATTGCGCCGGTCTGGTACTTCACTCCCTTCTACGCAATTCTCCGTGCGGTACCCTCTTTCGCCGGTTCTGCGTTCCCTGGTGTGGTTGCCATGTTCGGTTCAATCCTGGTGATGTTCTTCCTGCCTTGGCTGGATAAGAGTCCGGTGAAGTCGATTCGCTACAAGGGTGCTATGTACAAGACCTGGCTGTGGCTGTTTGTGGTGGACTTCATCATTCTTGGCTTCCTGGGTACCCAGCCGACGACGGATCTTTACACGCTGATGGCTCAGATCGGAACTGCATACTACTTTGCATTCTTCCTGCTGATGCCTTTCTACAGCAAGATGGATAAGACCAAGCCTGTTCCTGAGAGGGTGACCGAATGAAAAAGCTGATTATTGCATTTCTGTTGGCTGTGGCGCCTGTATTGACTCAGGCAGCCGGTGGTGGGGTTCACCTCGATCACGCCAACATCGACCTGAGTGACAAAGCGTCGCTGCAGCGTGGGGCCAAGCTCTTCGTCAACTACTGCCTGAGTTGTCACTCAGCCAAGTACCAGCGGTACAACCGCATGGCGAAAGATCTTGGTATGACTGAGGAGGAGGTTAAAAAGAACCTGATGTTTGCTACCGACAAGATCGGCGATACCATGGAGATTGCCATGGATCCTGATATGGCGGCGGCCTGGTTCGGTACTGCTCCTCCTGATCTGAGTGTGATTGCACGTGCTCGTGGTGTTGACTGGCTCTACACCTACTTCCGCAGCTTCTATATTGATGAGTCCCGTCCTTTCGGGGTTAACAATACGGTATTCCCGGATGTTGGCATGCCTCACATCTTCTGGAAGCTGCAGGGTATGCAGAAGGCCGTCATGAAAGATGTCGATGGTAGACAGGTTGTTGATAAGTTGGAGCTGGTCGAGCAGGGTGATATGAGCCCGGCTGAGTTTGATGCAGCCATGCTTGATCTGACCGCCTTCCTCAGCTACATCGGTGAGCCGATTCAGATGGAGCGTAAACGCCTGGGTGTCTGGGTGCTGCTCTTTATCGCGGTGTTCTTTGTCGTCGCCCTGATGCTCAAGAAAGAGTACTGGAAAGACGTACACTAGCAGCTGATTTTAGCGGTACAACACGGGGACGCACAGTTGAGGTATACTGTGCGTCCTTTTGTTTTTGTAACAGTAATAAATTTTTTGTTGGAGAGGGTGAATGGCCGTTGTTGCTAACAAACGATCTGTGATGACAATGTATTCGGATGCAAAGAGTCCGTACAGTCATCGTGTCCGCATGGTATTGGCGGAGAAGAACATTACCGTTGAGATCGTTGATACAGATCCTGTTGATATCTCGGAAGATATTATGGATCTCAACCCCTACGGCACGCTACCGACTCTAGTGGATCGTGAGCTGGTGCTGTTTGAGTCACGTATCATCATGGAGTATCTGGATGAGCGTTTCCCGCATCCACCACTACTTCCGGTAGATCCTGTCTCCCGCGCCGGTGCGCGTCTCTTTATGCACCGGGTGGATCAGGACTGGTACAGGAAGATGGATGATATCCTTGCCGGCGGCAAAGGTGTGACCAAAGCACGCAAGGAGCTGCGTGAGAGTTTGATTGCGGCCGCGCCTATCTTTGCTCATAAACCCTACTTTATGAGTGACGATTTCAGTCTGGTGGATTGTGCCATCGCGCCGCTGTTGTGGCGTTTGCCTCAGCTTGGTATTGAACTGCCAATCCAGGCCAAGCCGGTGGAAGATTATGCCGCTCGCCTGTATGAGAGGGAATCTTTCAAGGAGAGTCTGACGGAGTCCGAGCGAGAGATGCGGGAGTAACCGCCGGCACTTTCTGGTCGTCAATGCTGAGTTCCAATCGTCCCTACCTGATCCGCGCCCTCTATGAGTGGCTAGTGGATAATCAATTGACTCCTCATCTGCTGGTAGAGGCGGAGGGGGAGGATGTCACTGTGCCACAACAGTTTGTCGAGGATGGACGCATCGTTCTCAACATCGGCCCCACTGCCGTACAGGGCTTGGAGTTGGGTAACGACTACATCAGTTTCAACGCCCGCTTTGCCGGTTCACCAATGGATGTACTGGTCCCCCCTACCGCAGTCTTGGGTATCTATGCCCGGGAGAATGGCCAGGGGATGCTATTTCCTGAAGAGGAGGAGTATGCAGGGGGCGGCGATGCAACCGATGATGACGATCCTGAGCCTACTCCGCCACGAAGTCGCCCGACATTGAAGGTGGTGAAGTAATTACATAGAGAGATTATCTGTTGAAAAACAAAGTTTTCTCTGTGTTCTCTGCGTTCCGTTTTTATTGCTCAACATCCAGCTAGGATTCGGGCGGTTTGCGCCGCAAGGGTACTACCTTACCGCTGTCATCTGCCTTGGATTGCGTGGTCACCGGTCTGTCGAAGCTGAAATCTTCCAGCTCTACCCCGATCAGGATAATGTAGCCTGTCAATCTGGATGTTCCCTCTTCGCTGTAGTCGAAACGGAACATACGCCTTATTCTGACTCCCTGGGGTGGCCAGCGCAGTCCGAGTCGTTTGAGCGTCACTGTCTGATCGAGGAGTTGTAGGCCCTGCTGTTCGCAGGTCCTCGTGCAGATGGCGGTGGCAATCTCCCGTGCCCTGGCGCTATCGAGCCAGAACCAGATGATGGCGCCAAAGAGAAGTAGGGCGGTGAGGGTCGACATGGTATACCGTTTGACGAATAGGAAGGCCTATTGTTTCAATTTTTTCACTGGCTGGATAGGGGTGCTGCACTGACTTTTCGGAGAGAGTGATGAGTGGTTTGGTCAAAGTGGTGGAGAGTGATATCACTCGCCTGCAGGTAGATGCCATCGTAAATGCCGCCAACCCGAGTTTGTTGGGCGGTGGAGGTGTAGATGGCGCTATTCATCGTGCTGCAGGCCCGAAGTTGCTTGCCGCCTGTCGTGAACTGGGTGGTTGCCCGACTGGTGAGGCACGCATTACCCCAGGCTTTAGTCTGCCGACAAAGTGGGTGATCCACACCGTTGGTCCGATCTGGCGGGGTGGTGGTGCGGATGAAGCGGAGTTGTTGCGGGCCTGTTACGAGAATAGCCTCTCCTTGGGACAACAGAATGGGGTGAGAAGTATCGCTTTTCCCTCAATTAGTACCGGTGTCTACGGTTACCCGAAACGGGCGGCGGCAGAGATTGCCCTCGACGTGATGAGAGGGGCTCAGGGATTTGATGAAATCATAGCCTGCTGCTTTAGTGCGGCTGACAGAGAACTTTATGAAAAGCTTAGTAGGAGTTGTTAATGGCCTGGTTGGATAATATTTCGTTGCAGATGATAGTGATCGCCTGTCTCTTTTTGGGGCTGGCGCCCTTTGTTCCCGAGCCTCATCTATGGGAAAAGCTGAAGATGCTCTCAGCAGGAACGCTGGTGAAGCCGCTCGATATCTTTGACCTCTTGATGCACGGTTCGCCCTTTGTGGTGCTGATCCTGAAGCTGTTGCGGATGCGCGGTATTTTCTAGGTAGTGCCCGTCTGGAAATAATAAAGCGGAACACAGAGAACACAAAGGAGGCGCAGAGGGCACAGAGAAAAGCCCTAGGGAGACTCTGATCAAGTCATGATTGCTTTACGCTGGCTAAAATCGCCCCAATTCGCTTCGAAGATCGCAGCAATAGAATGGCTATTACCGCTCACTTCGAAACAAATTGGAACAATTTTATCTCAGCCTAAATCTAACCAGACTTAATCAGAGGCTCCCTGGCTTTCAATAGGCAAACTATAGCGTAGTGTGGATTTTCTCTGCGGCCTGCTCAATGCATGTCAGCCGTCACGACCCTTCGAAGAGAGGCGGTCGAGACGCAGGCGCTGACGCTCATCGAAGAGGCGACGGGAGCCGATTGAGACCGCGACAATCGCACCGAAGCCTGTACCGGCGGCAATCAGCAGCAGGATCATGATCTGGTATTTTGCCGCCTCCAGTGGTGGGCTGCCGGCGAGGATTTGACCGGTCATCATCCCCGGCAGGCTGACTACACCGGCGGCGGCCATGGCGTTGATTATCGGGATCAGCCCGGTACGCAAGGCGGTGCGACGGATATCTCCAATGGCGCTGTCCCAGTCTTCTCCCAGTATTAGTCTGCCCTCGATAACGCCTCGTTGCTGCCAGGCGTTGTGGGTTAGATTATCCAGGGCGATGGCCATGCCGGACATGGTGTTGCCGAGCATCATGCCGAGAAGCGGGATCAGGTACTGGGGTGTGTACCAGGGGTCGACCTTAATCACCAGATGGAGTGCCAACAAGGTGATGCTGAAGGAGGAGACGAACATAGAGAGTGTGCCTATGCCCATGCCCCATGCCCCGCTGAAGCGGCGCTGCTGGCGAGCCATCACCTCGTAGCCGGCGACGCCGAGCATAAACAGGGTAAGTGCTGCGATCAGGTAGGGGTCGGCCTGGGTGAAGAGAGCCTTCAGTACCAGGCCCAGCAGCAGCAACTGGACCACGCTGCGCAGGGCGGCGATCAGCAGTCGTTTCTCAATACCCAGGTGAAGGCGCCAGGAGATGGCGGCAAGGGCGACTACCAGCAGGGAAGCGATAGAGAGCTCGAATGGGTTGAGCTGGATCAGCTCCATTGCTCTTCCTCTATCCCGCCATCTGCTATCGCCAGATGCCTCCCGCCCAGTCTGCGGCGCTGTGCGGGGTCGTGGCTTACCCACAATACGGCTGCATTGTGTTGCTTAAGGTAAGACTCAATTACTGTCTCTACACGACGGATATTCTGCTGGTCAAGGTTGGCAGTGGGTTCATCCAGCAGCAACACCTTGGGAGCGATGCTGAGCAGGCGGGCTAGGGCGAGGCGTTGACGTTCACCGCTGGAGATGTGCTGGATGCTCCACTCCATACACTCCACCGGCAGGCCGAGGGACTCCAGTAGATCATCCGCCGCTGCTTTGAAGTGCCCCTTTACCTGCTCCTCCCACCAGTGACTCTCTGCCGGTAGTAGTCCCACCTGTTGACGCCACGCTGGAGGTGAAATTTCCACTTGGGCTCTCTCATCAAGGCGAATCTCACCTTCATGGGGATCAAGGTCGGCTAATGCTCGCAGTAGGCGTGTCTTGCCACAGCCGGAGGGACCGGTAAGGGTGGTGAAGCCACCTGCCGGTACTACCAGATCAATGGGGTGCAGATTATGGCATTGAAAGCCCTTAAGAGTGAGGGTGCTCATTGGCGGAGGAAGATCAGATCCCAGACACCGTGACCGAGGCGATGACCCCGCTGCTCAAATTTTGTCAGTGGGCGGTATGTCGGTCGGGGAGTAAAAGCACCCTTGCCTGCGCTGTTGTCAAAGGTGTTGTCAGCTGCGCTCATCACCTCCAGCATCTGCTCTGCGTAGGGTTCCCAGTCGGTGGCGGCGTGGAAAAAGCCACCTGGCCGGATTACTCGCTTTAACAGGGAGGCAAAGCTGGGTTTAAGAATGCGGCGCTTGTGGTGGCGTTTTTTGTGCCAAGGGTCTGGGAAGAAGAGAAACAGGCCGGCCAGGGTGGCATCCGCCACACCCTGGGTTAGTACCTCTACGGCGTCGTGTTGAATGACACGAAGATTCTTCAATTTAAGCTCTTCTATTTTCAACAGCAGGTGACCAACCCCCGGGCGGTGAACTTCGATGCCAAGGTAGTTGTTTTCAGGGGCTGCTGCGGCCATCTGCGCCAAGGACTCACCATTACCGAAGCCGATTTCGATAAAGACCGGGTTGCTGTTGCCGAACAGCTGTGCAAATACCAGTGGCTGACCATTGAAGTCGATGCCGAATTGCGGCCATAGCCGATCAAACGCACGCTCTTGCCCAGGCGTCATCCGTCCTGTGCGCAGCACATAGCTTTTGATTGGGCGATATTTTTTGTCCTGCTCTGGCATCGAGGCTTTGGCTCTGTTTGCTGCTTGTGTGAAAACTGAAAAGCGAGACGCGAAGGTCACAAATAGAAGCAGAGTGCGCAGAAGTTCCTGAGTTGATTTAGGCTTTTCTCTGCGATCTCTGCGATCTCTGCGATCTCTGTGGATCTTTGTGTCCTCCGCGTCCCGCTTTTTAGTTGCTATACCGGCTTAGAAGAACAGCCCCTCAATCGGTGAGGAGGCAGAGGCGAAGCGTTTCGCCGGCATACGTCCGGCCAGGTAGGCTTCACGGCCCGCCTCGATCGCTTTTTTCATTGCCGACGCCATAAGCACCGGCTTGTCGGCGGCGGCGATGGCGGTGTTCATTAATACCCCGTCACAACCCAGTTCCATGGCGACGGCGGCATCGGAGGCGGTGCCGACACCGGCATCGACCAGGATAGGCACATTGGCATTTTCGACGATGGTGCGGATATTCAGTTTGTTACGCACCCCCAGACCGGAACCGATGGGGGCGGCCAGAGGCATGACGGCGGCACAGCCGATCTGTTCCAGCTCACGGGCGACAATGGGGTCGTCGTTGGTGTAGACCATCACATCAAAGCCGTCTTTAACCAACACCTCCGCCGCTTTCAGAGTGGCGATAACATCGGGAAAGAGGGTCTGCTGGTCACCTAGTACTTCGAGTTTCACCAGATTGTGGCCATCCAGCAGCTCGCGTGCCAGTCGGCAAGTGCGAATGGCAGTGTCTGCATCGAAACAACCGGCGGTATTGGGCAGGATGGTGTATCTCTCCGGTGGCAGGATATCGAGGATATTGGGCTCATCGCTATTTTGGCCCATATTGGTGCGGCGCACGGCGATGGTGACGATTTCCGCCCCACTGGTTTCAATTGCCTCGCGCGTCTCCTCCATATCCTTATATTTGCCGGTGCCTACCAGCAGACGGGAGTGGAACTCACGGCCTGCAATGGAGAATGAATCTTTTGCTTGATTAGACATATCGTTTACTGGGTCACTGTTGTTGAGTTGAAGGGGTTTCGTTGGTTGTCGGCGTAAGGGAACTGTTGCGGTTTATCAGCCGCCGCCGATCGCCCGGACGATCTCGACCTTGTCTTCGGCCTGTAGTGTGTGGTGATCAAAGGTGCTACGTGGAACCAGTGCCTCATTCACCTCTACGGCAATCCGCTGGTCGCCAAGTTCCAGAAGTTGAATCAACGCCGCCATGTTGGCATTATCCGGGATCTGTCTCTCTTCGCTGTTTACATAGATCAGCATGGTTTTTCCTGTGCTTTAATCTGTTGCAGCGATTCTACACCAAAGGTGGGAGTTGCCTCGAATAATTCAACCAGATATTCCATATGGAAAAAGTTCTTTGCAGGCACTTGCCTCTACACCCCGGAGGCGCATAGAATCACCACTCCAACGCGGGTATCGTATATCGGTATTACCCTAGCTTCCCAAGCTAGTGAGGCGGGTTCGACTCCCGCTACCCGCTCCATTTTTTTCACTCTCGGCGTTCGCTGAGAGTGATGGTCTCCTCATAGCCATCCATGCCGGACATACGGATCTCCCAGTAATAGCTGATCGGGCATGCTCGATTCGATTGACCGCAAAGTGATTTTACCACTAACACCACATACTCCGCCTGAGCGCACGATTTTTACTATGTGCTAAGTTGAATAGTATATGGAATGGCGATGTGTGGATGGGGTATTATTCGCTTTTTTCCTAAACGGCGTGGTATTCATTGGCTATTTGGGCCATGCTTGCACGATATAAAATCATAGATATGGAGATGGTGATGGGTAAGCTCTTCAAGATCCTTGGCGGACTGATTGGTCTTGTCGTTCTTTTGGTGGTGGCGGCAATGATCATTGTGCCGATGGTTGTTGATCCAAATGATTATAAAGGGGAGATTGTTGCCAAGGTACAAGAGCAGACAGGTCGTACATTGCAGATCGATGGGGACCTTAAACTGTCGGTATTCCCCTGGCTCGGGGTTGAAATAGGCGAACTCGAATTGAGCAATGCCCGGGGGTTTGGTGACAAGCCGTTTGCCGCCGTGAACCATGCCGCTGTGCGTGTAAAGCTGATGCCTCTGTTCAGTAGCCAGGTCGAAGTCGATACTATCGGGCTTGAGGGATTGCAGCTGCACTTGGCGAAAAACAGCGCTGGGGTGAGCAACTGGGATGATCTTGCCAAGGGCGATAGTGCACCGGAGAGCGGGGGTGATGACTCCAAAGCTTCCGGTGGTATAGGTGCCTTCACTATCGGCGGCATCAATATCAACAACGCCCAGGTGAGTTGGGATGACCGCAGCAGCGGGCAGCAGCTCTCTATAAGTAACTTCTCCCTCAATTCAGGCGCCATTGCCCCGGGGCGACCAGTGGCTCTGGAGATGGGGATGCAGCTTGAGAACAAAGCTCCACAGGTAAAAGCAGTGGTACAGATGGATGCTCAGGTATCTATCGATGAGAGGGCGGGTGAGCTGCGAATCGAGGAGCTCTCCCTCAAAGTCGATGCCGAGGGTGAAGCGCTGGCGGGTGGGGCGGCCCATGCCGAACTTGAGGCTGCGATTGTTCTCGCACTGGATGGTACGGTGGCCACAATTAATGGCCTCAAGGTGACGGCTGGGGAGCTTAAGCTTGCCGGCGATCTAAAGGGGGTCAATCTCAGTAGTAAGCCCGCCTTCAGTGGTGCGGTCAGTCTGGCGGAGTTTAACCTTCGTGAGTGGTTGGCCGCTCAGGGGATGGCTTTGCCGGAGACTGCTGACCCCAAGGCGCTGACACGACTTTCCGCTGATATCGGCCTCAATGCACAGGGGAGTGTGACCAAGCTGGAAAAGTTGGCGGTCACTCTCGACGATACCAAAATCAGTGGTAGTGCCACTCTCCGTGGATCGGCCGTCGCCTTTGTTCTGGATGTAGATGCTATCGATGCTGACCGCTACCTGCCTCCGACCAAAGAGGGAGGGGAGAAATCTGAGGCGACAACCAAGGCAAGTGGTGACGAGCCGTTGATGCCGGTTGAGACTCTGCGGCAGCTGGATATCGACGGCAAGTTGAAAATCGGCAAACTGATCATCAGTAAGCTGCTGGCGGAGCAGTTGGAAGTGAGCGTCAAGGCACGTAAAGGGAAGCTGGAGCTGGGTCAGAAGGTGGAGCGTTTCTATGAAGGCAGTTACCAAGGTGTGACGAAGCTGGATGTGAGCGGCAAATCACCGCTGATGAACACAGAGAATCACCTCAGTAATCTCTCTGCCGGTCCGCTGGTGAAGGATCTAACCGGTGAAGACCGTTTTGATGGAAAAGGTAAGTTCAACGCCAAGCTCAGCAGTCGAGGTAACAGTGTCAATGCCATCAAGCGCAGCCTTGGGGGTAATCTCGATTTCAGTTTTGAAAACGGGGCGGTGAAGGGCTTTAATCTCGCTCAGTCGATTCGTGACGCCAAGGCAAAAATTGGTGGTGGTTCTGCCCCACAGCAGTCTCAGGCTGTGCCTCAGACCGATTTCTCTGAGCTGACAGGTTCTGCGGTGATTGCCAAAGGGGTGCTGACCAACAAAGATCTGCTGGCAAAGTCACCTTACCTGCGGGTAAATGGCGCCGGCCAGGTCAACCTGGTTGCTGAAACCCTCGACTACAAGGTGAAGGCGGTGGTGGTTAGTACAGAGAAGGGTCAGGGTGGTGAAGGATTGGATGACCTTAAGGGTGTGCCGATCCCTGTACATCTGACCGGCCCCTACGCATCACCTGATTACAGCTTTGACTTCGGCTCGGTTCTCGCGGGTGCTCAAAAGGCAAAGGTGGAGAAGAAAGTCGAAGAGAAGAAACAGAAGTTAAAAAGCAAGCTAAAGGATAAATTCAAAGGTCTTTTTTAGACAAAAGTACGATAAATTGACGGAATATGCATTTTTTGCTGTTTCTTCATTTGAGAAGAGCTAAACTATTAAATGCAATGTCTCACTTGGGCAGACTGTCGTCTGTCACCAGACAGCATAATCCCACTTGTGGGGAGCCGGTCGGTATTATCTGGCACTTTACCAGCTACCGGCGGGTCACAGTCAAAGAATGAAATATAACCTTTAGGAGCGACGAGAAATGATGAAAAGCACCCTCACCAAGTTGGCTGCAGTGGCACTGACCCTTGGCCTGGTTACCGGTTGTGCAACCACCGACCAGCTGACACAGATGCAGGCTGATATCACCAAGGCACAAGAGACGGCTGATTCTGCAATGGCTGCTGCCAACTCTGCCGGTTCAGCAGCTTCCGCTGCCGAGCGTAAAGCCTCTGCTGCTATGAGTGCCGCCAATGTGGCCCAGTCATCTGCAGATGAGTGCGCCGAGAAATGCGAGCGTATGATGCAAAAAAGCATGGCTAAATAAGCCTGCTGTATCGCAATAGAAAAAAGCCCGGTGACCTCTGGCAGGTCACCGGGCTTTTTTTTAGGTGGACTAGCGGGATTGCAGCATTACACTCTCTTCCGTGATGATGGCGGTGGCGGTGGCGGTGGCGGTGGCGGTGGCGGTGACGGGGATGGGAATGCCCTGCTGATTGATTGCTGCCTGTTTCATCGCCTCCCAGTCCGGCTTCAGGTCACGCTCACCCATGGCCTTGATGATGGCGGATACCATGGGAGTGAAGTTGATTCCACGTGCCTTGCGCTGTTCGCTGAGAGGTGGGTGAGCCTCAATATAGAGGCGGCTGTTGAGCCAGCCCGCTTTGTAAGGCTCATTAATGATGCGTACCGGGGTGTTGCTGGGCACTTGATCAAACAGTGAAGCGATATCTTCTGGATAGAGGCGGATACAGCCGTGGCTCACTCGCATGCCAACGCCATAGGGCTTGTTGGTGCCATGGAGCAGGTAGCCTCTCATACTGAGGTAGATGGCGTGCTGTCCCAGAGGATTGTTTGGACCCGGTTTCACCACCGCTGGCAGCGGCTCCCCCATCTCCTCGTGTTCCTTGAGGATCGACGGGGTGGGACGCCAGCTTGGCTTGTGTTGTTTGCGTGTTACCCGCGCTCTGCCTGTGGGGGTGCTCCACCCCTCACGGCCTATCCCCAAGGGGTGGGTGATCACCCGTTTTTCACCCTTCGGATAGTAGTAGAGGCGCAGCTCGGCGAGGTTAATGACAATACCCTCACGCGGACCTGGGGGTAGGATGAACTGTTTCGGTAACACTACTCGCGTTCCTTCGCCGGGAAGCCAGGGGTCCACCTCCTGATTGGCTTCAGTAATCTCTATGTAGCCAAGGTCGTTTTCACGCGCGATATCGGAGAGGGTGTCCTCGTACCGGCTCTGGATTTCACCCACCTCACCCACCAGATCATCACCTGCCTGAGGCAGAACATAACTGAGGGCGGTGGCAGTCACCGGGATCAATAATAGTGACAGAGTAAGCAGGTGTATTGGTAAACCTTTCACAGTGTAGGTCATTGTCGGAAGCAGATGACCTATTATCGCACAAATGGTCCCCCTATAATGACCCCATGAAGAAAAGTGACTGGAGTGGGAGCGAGCTGTTTGCCCACAGAGTGCTCGCCTGGTTTGAGGTGCACGGCCGTAAGGATCTGCCGTGGCAGCAGGAGCTCACCCCTTACCGTGTATGGGTCTCTGAGATCATGCTGCAGCAGACACAGGTGGCGACGGTGATCCCCTATTTCGAACGCTTTATGGCGGCTTTTCCCCGGCTTGAGGATCTTGCACGAGCACCGGTGGATGAGGTGATGCACCTCTGGTCGGGGCTGGGTTATTACGCCAGGGCAAGAAATCTGCACCGTGCAGCGCAGCGGGTGTGTGACGAATACGATGGCGTTTTCCCCGAAATTCTGGATCAGTTGGTTGCCTTGCCGGGGATTGGGCGCTCTACCGCCGGGGCGATACTCTCCCTTGCGGCGGGCCAGCGTCAGCCGATTCTCGACGGTAATGTAAAGCGGGTACTGGCGCGCTGTTTTGCTATCGAGGGCTGGCCCGGCAGGGCGGCGGTGGAGAAACGGCTGTGGGTACTGTCGGAGAGTCTTACGCCTGATGAACGGGTCGGTGAGTATACCCAGGCGATGATGGATCTGGGGGCCGGTGTCTGCCGTCGAACTCGGCCCGATTGCAGCCACTGCCCACTAACCGAGGGGTGTTGTGCTCTGGCGGAGGGGAATCCCACGCGTTACCCTTCGCCAAAGCCGCGGAAACCTCTTCCCAGTCGCCAGGTTTGTATGCTGCTGCTGCATGACGGTGAAGGACGGCTATTGTTGGAGCGGCGGCCAAGTTCAGGTGTATGGGGCGGGCTCTGGGGTTTGCCGGAGTATAGGGATGAGGCGGCCGCTGAGGCTTGGTGTCTGGCGCGGATGGGTGGGCGGGTGCAGCAACTGAGCGGCCTGCCGAAACGCCGTCACACCTTCTCTCATTTCCACCTCGAGATCACTCCTCTGATGGTCGAGCTGAATAACGCTACAGATTGTGTGATGGATGGTGATCGCTCTGTCTGGTATAACTCGCTCAACCCCGATGCCCGTGGCTTGGCTGCGCCAGTGACGCAGTTGATCGACGAGTTGAAAAAGTTTTTGTTAGGAGATGTCGTATGAGCCGCCTGGTAAACTGTGTGAAGCTAAACAAAGAGGCCGAGGGCCTTGATCGCGCCCCTTACCCCGGGGAACTGGGAGAGAAAATTTTTGACAGCGTGTCAAAAGAGGCGTGGCAGATGTGGTTGCAGCATCAGACCATGTTGATCAACGAGTACCGGCTGGTACCTTTTGAGGCCAAGGCGCGCAAGTTTCTTGAGGAGGAGATGGATAAGTTCTTCTTTGGGGGCGGTAGCGGTACTCCGGTGGAGTTCACCGCACCAAAGTGATTCGGCGCCTTTGATATGGAGTAAGTGCGACTGCTTGGATTTTTTCGGTGAAATCTGAAAACATCGCCAGGAAAGGCAGATCACACTTGACTCCAGGCCGTTGTCTCGGTTTAATACGCCCTCTCAACTTGGCCGGGTAGCTCAGTTGGTAGAGCAGCGGACTGAAAATCCGCGTGTCGACAGTTCGATTCTGCCCCCGGCCACCATATTTTGAAAGCCCGCACTCTTCGGATGCGGGCTTTTTCTTTGGCGTGTGTGTAGTCCGTAGCTATTCAGAGGGTTTACTCTGCCTGGTATAGCTCCACTCTATTTCTTCCCAACTCTTTTGCCCGGTAGAGTGCTTTGTCCGCCTCATCAATCAGCTCGTTGCCATTACCCTTGGTGTGTGAGAGTAACGTACTGACCCCCACCGAGGCGGTGATATTGAGTTCTTTTCCATTGTTGATGATTATTGGTTTGCGCTCAATGCTGCCACGGATACGCTCCGCCAGGAGGAGCGCTTCGGTGATGCTGGTTTGTGGCAATAGTAGGGTGAACTCTTCACCCCCAAAACGAGTGGCAACATCGGATGCACGCAGAGACTCTTTGACTCGCAGGGCCAATTCCCGCAGTACTGTATCGCCTGCGGCATGACCGTGGTTGTCATTGATACGTTTGAAGTGATCGGCATCGATGAACAGGCAGCTCAGCGGCTGGTCGTAGCGACGGGCGCGTGCCACTTCCTCTTGCAGGCGGCGCTCAAGATAGCGGCGGTTGTGAAGGCCGGTGAGTGCATCGGTGAGGCCGCTGATTACCAGATGCTCACGGTTGACGCTGTTTTCCAGGCAGATGGCGCCAATGGTGGCCAGTCGATGGAGGAAGTCACTGGCGTGGTGGCGGGTAAAGCGTGTTGGGTCCCGGCTACCGAGGCCGAAGATACCCACCAGAGTGCCGCGGCGGATCATCGGTAGGATGGCTATGCTTTGGAGCTCTGTGCCGGTGGCAAAAAGGGCGGCATGCTCTTCACCGAGAAAGGGGCCGAGCCGTGGTCCTTTCAAGCGGGATAGGGTAGGTTCGAAATCCTCCAGACGGTCGAGAAAGCGCACTTCAGTGAGCTCTTCCGGGGTGGTGCCGGAATGGAGCAGCAGGTGGCGTAGTTCGTGGTTGGGATCGTGGAGAACCAGGCTGGTTGCGGGCAGGCCAAAGGAGTGTTTCATCTCTTCGGTCAGGCAGTTGAGCAGTTCCGGCAGACCTTCGGAAGCCAGCAAGGTGAGTTCTCGCTCATGGAAACGCTTGAGTATCGCTTCATTGTGGCTCGCCTCTTCAGTCTGGCTCTTCAGCTGTTGTCGCAGCAGACGGTTCTCGGCTGCGAGATCCTGATCTGAAAAAGAGGTAGAGGCTTTGTGCATACTAAATCGGCAATCCATGGGAATTAAATAGAAGGTAGTTCACAATGCAGAGAAATGGAATTAATTAGTGCTTAGCTCTAAATGAAAAAACTGTGCTGAATAGATACAACTTTAGTTGCCATTTAGTATAGCGACTCAATCTGATTGCAGGAGCGCTACGTAGATACAATTTTCAACAGACAACCGCTGTGTACCCTGCTTCCCTTTGTCGTCTATGCCCCCCAAAAGTACTGTTTACAGCTGGACTTCAAATAGAAGGGAAGGGTGGGGAGGTGTTTTTTAGCGCACCTGCTTCGCGCGCCATTTCAGATAGCTAGGTTCTGTTTTGTAGTCACCGCTAGCGATGTAGCTTTGCACCTGATGCAGGCGAAAGAACTGGACTACGGAGTCGAGGCGCATAATCTCGCCGCCTGATTCGTCGAAAAATATGATCGATGGGGTGTAGAAGAGTCCCAGTTTTTGCGCCCAGGCTTTTGCTGTTGTGCGCCGGCCGGCCGGTGTCAGCACCGGGGTGTCGGCATGGATGTCGAGCTGCACATTCTCAAATTTCTCGAGCAGGTGGGTGATCTTCGGGTTTTGTAGTGGTTGGGCATGGAGTATGTCGCAGGCGTGGCATTCGCCTTGTTCGAAGAAAACCGCCAAGGGTTCTCCCGCCGCTATCCGGCTGCGGTCGAGGGCATAGGGGGGGGGCGTGAAGAAGGGCTCTTCATTCAAATCGCCTGGCTCAAAGGCCATGCTCCCCTCCGCCCGTTGCAGGTAGCCGGCGAAAGATTCGTTTCGGTAGTGTCCGTCAGCCACGTACTCCAGTGCCGCAAGAAATTTATAGGGGGGGTAGTAGCCCCGCAGGCGCAGGGCGATCTTGCCCTCTTCGTTATAGAAGATCAGCGATGGGGTGAATTGGGTCTCTTCACGGAGTGCGTAGTCGTGTTCACTGAGCGTGTTGCCGTCAAAGTCAGTGACGTCCATTACGCCACGGGTATCTATAGGAATCAGGTCAAAGTGTTTGCGGGTATAGGTGGCGATCTCCTCCTGGCCAAAATTTACCTCCATCAGCTTCTGGCAGTAGGGGCAGTGCCTTTGGCCAAAGTAGACGATAATGCCTCTCTTTCCGGCCGTCAGGGCCTCTGCCAGATCATCCGGCAGGTCGAGAAAACTCTCCTTGAACCACTTGGGGTGGTCAAGGGGGGATGACGTTGGGGTATCGTCAAACTCGAACGCCTCGTCCGGCTCGGTTTCTGCGGAGATTGCGCATGTGGCAAGTAGGAACCATAGCAGGAGTGCTCCGGTGACAGCTCTATATGGGTAACTCTTTTTCATCGTTGCAGGTGGCGCTGTATCAGAAAGAGAGCGGCAATGGAGCGGGCCTCGGTGAAATCGGGTGCTTGCAGCAGTGTTTCTATCTCGGACAGTGGCCAGGGTACGACTTCGATCTCTTCCGGTTCGTCCCCCTCCATCTTCTGTGGATAGAGATCACTTGCCAATACGATGTGGGTCTGATGAAACATATAGCCTGGTGCTACGGTGACCGAGGAGATCAGTTCCAGATTGTGAGCAGCGTAGCCGATCTCCTCCTGGATCTCGCGGTTAGCCGCCGCCAATGTCTCCTCTCCACTTTCGATGCGCCCCTTAGGAAAGGCCAGTTCGTAGCGATCCATTCCTGCCGCATACTCCCTAATCAACAGTAGGGTGTCGTTATTGAGTAACGGCACGATCATTACAGCCCCCTGGGGGCTGCCAACGACACGCTGGTAGCATCTTTTTTCTCCATTGGAGAACTGCAGGTCCATCTCTTCGATTTTGAAGATTCCGGTACTGGATACCAGACGTCGGTCATGGGTAGTCGGCTTTTTTTGCATAGGGTTGGCTTCGTTGTGGCTTACGGGGTAACTTTACCCCATGAGTATCATTGACTGGAACCAAATCGACACACTCTTTCTCGATATGGACGGCACCTTGCTGGATCTTCACTTCGATAACCACTTCTGGCTGGAGCATGTGCCCAAGCGTTATGCCGAGGCCAATGATATCTCTCTGGAGGCGGCAAGGGAAAAGCTTCATGGCAGCTACCGGGATATTTTAGGTACCCTGGAGTGGTACTGCGTCGACCACTGGAGTCGGGAGCTAGGGCTCGATATCGCTTTGCTGAAGGAGGAGGTGGACCATCTGATAGGGGTTCATCCCCATGTGGTTGATTTCCTCCAGGCGATGAAGAGGCGGGGCAAGCGTTTAGTATTGGTGACCAACGCCCACCAGAAGTCGTTGGTGCTTAAGCTCGACCGTACCCAGCTGGGTGGCTACTTCGATGCCGTGATCTGCTCTCATGACCTTGGGTTGCCGAAGGAGGATCGGGTGTTCTGGGACAAATTGCAGCAGGTGGAGCCGTTTGATCCAGTGAAAACACTGTTTGTAGACGACAGCCCATCGGTACTCGAGTCAGCGAAAGCGTACGGTATCCGTTGGTTGCTGGCAGTACTCAAGCCCGACACCAAGGAGCCGCCACGGGAGGCGGGGGCGTTTGATGCGATCCACGACTTTTCGGAGATACTGCCGGAGTGATCTGGGTAAAAAGTGGGGCGCAGAGAGGTATTGTTCAAAAAAGGGTCTGAACAGCTTTGCATGAGAACGACAGGTAGGAGCGAACTTGTTCGCGATCAGCTCCGAAGCAGGTTCTTCGCGAACAGGTTCGCTCCTACATCAGATTGCAGCTTATTGTGCGGTGTCATCCAAGATCAAAATCTCTGCGCTCTCTGCGTATCCTCAGCGCACTCTGCGTCCTGGTTTCTCAACGTCCCCAGGTTTTGAAGCGTTTTTTGCAGTAGCTCAACAGCTCGCCGTAGTTGCGGAAGTAGAGTTCAAACCCC
The DNA here is from genome assembly GCA_040505895.1 of Sedimenticola sp. Taxonomy (GTDB): domain Bacteria; phylum Pseudomonadota; class Gammaproteobacteria; order Chromatiales; family Chromatiaceae; genus Vondammii. Next base: position 39,997 of record JBEVXU010000017.1, read on the forward strand.
TCTTCAGCCGGAGCGTCCATTTCACACCAGTCGTTTTCGTAGTCACGACAGATCTGAGGGCGATCTTCATAGATGGCACAGGCACCGTTGGGGCCGATGTGCTGACAATGGCCCTGAAGCATCAGGTACCACTCCCCTTCATCCTTATATATCTCTACGCCGTCATGGGATATCTGCCACAGCAGATGGTCGAAATCACTCTTTGAGCGAGGTGCTGCACCAATCGCCTCAGTCATATAAGTGCAGCACCTGGTCCCTTTACATCGGCTGCATTTATTTTCGGTGAAGAGGTCCATTTGTGTGCGTAGTACGTCAGTTAACTGGTGGTGATTTATCTACCGTCGCTGGCGGTGGTTGCCACCGCCGGAACGTCCTCGTCCGCCTTGTCTCGGTCTGCCACCACCACGACGATTATCACGTGCCGGTCGGTCGGGGATGACACGGCTCCTCGGATCGATCTCGGCTAGTAGCTCATCGGTTACCGGCTGCATTGGCATGCGGTGGCCGATAAAGGCTTCGATATCCGGCAGGGCGAAAGAGTGGGTTTCGCAGGCGAAGCTGATAGCGTCACCGCTGGCCCCCGCCCTGGCGGTGCGACCGATGCGGTGGACATAATCCTCAGCATCTTCCGGCAGGTCGAAGTTAAAGATGTGGGAGACATCGGGGATGTGCAAGCCGCGGGCCGCTACATCGGTGGCCACCAGAATGGCCAGTTCACCGTTCTGAAACTGGGTCAGCAGGCTCATGCGCTTTTTCTGGGGTACATCACCTGAGAGCACCGCAGCTTTGAATCCGTTACCCTCAAGGAACCCCCATACCAGGTCGCACCCCCGCTTGGTGTTGACGAAGATGATGGAGCGGTGAGCATCCATTTTCCGCAGTAGGCCGATGAGCAATGAAATTTTTTCGTTGTTGGCGGTCATGTAACAGGTCTGGGTGACCTTGTCCGCCGTCACATTTTCAGTTTCAATTTTCACTGACTCGGGGTTGTTCATGTACTCATAGGCGAGCTCAAGCACCCGGTAGGATAGGGTGGCGGAGAAGAGCAGGCCAAGCCGCTTGACCGGGTCGGGGCAGCGGCGCAGCAGGTAGCGGATATCTTTGATAAATCCGAGGTCAAGCATGCGGTCCGCCTCATCCAGCACCACCACTTGGGCTGCCTTCAGGTCGAATACATGCTGCTTGAAGTAGTCGATCATGCGGCCGGGGGTGCCGATGAGGATGTCAACGCCATCCTGCAGCTGCTGACGCTGCTGCTCATAACCTGTGCCACCGAAAACCAGACCAAGTTTTAGGCCGGTATGTCGTCCGAGTACCTCTGCATCTTTATGAATCTGTATTGCCAATTCACGGGTTGGAGCGAGGATAAGTGCCCTTGGCTGGTTCAGTTTTCGCTCTTCGGAGTCCGGTTTTGTCAGCAAATTGTGGTATGTGGCGAGCAAAAAGGCGGCTGTTTTGCCTGTTCCTGTCTGCGCCTGACCGGCGACATCACGACCCTCGAGGGCGATAGGAATAGTCTCTGCCTGGATCGGGGTGCAAAAAGAAAATCCAGTATCTTCAACACCTTGAGCTAGTTCTTTTGGAAAGCCAAAGCTGTCAAATCGTATGTCAGTTAAGTGTTTTTCAGTCATGGGATGTTACCATACAGCAATTTAGAGGCAGTTTGGACTTGAAATAGGGAAAATATTGATATCAAATACACCCACTAGGCCTTAGTGGCCGAACATGAAGAAATAATTCAAACGTGTCCTTGTGATAACAGAATTTAAAAACGCCGGTGCGACTCCGCACATCCCGGTGAGATAACCCAACAGATTATTTTTTGGAGAACTACTAGTGAGTGAACAGATTGTTCATGTGACCGATGATTCATTCGAAGCGGAAGTGCTTCAGGCTGACCAGCCGGTATTGGTCGACTATTGGGCTGAGTGGTGTGGTCCTTGCAAGATGATTGCACCGGTACTTGATGAGATTGCAGGCGAGTACAGCGACCGGGTTAAGATCGCTAAGCTGAATATTGATGACAACCCCAATACGCCTCCCCGCTATGGTATTCGCGGCATCCCCACCCTGATGTTATTTAAGGATGGTGAGGTTGAGGCAACTAAAGTGGGTGCTGTATCCAAATCGCAGCTGATTGCTTTTATCGATAGCAACCTATAAGTACAGGTCATAAAAAACCTGGACATGCTCCGGGATGGTGCTAGTATTTTCTAACGCCGCATCCCGTGAGCAGATTAACACCAATCCTGGTCGCCTCCTTACGATCAACCTACATACAACTCCACCTTTCTTACGGACATCTCCTGTCTGTTTCATAACCTATAAACCACGCCGAAATTAAACTATGAACCTCACCGAACTTAAGAAAATACCCGTCGCCGAACTGAACGAACTGGCCAGATCCATGAAACTGGATAATATGGCGCGTTCCCGTAAGCAGGATCTTATCTTTGCCATCCTTAAGTCCCACGCCAAGAAGGGTGAGGATATCCATGGTGATGGTGTATTGGAGATACTGCAGGATGGTTTCGGTTTTCTGCGTTCGGCGGATGCTTCCTATCTCGCCGGGCCGGATGATATTTATGTCTCGCCCAGTCAGATCCGGCGCTTCAGTTTGCGTACAGGCGATACCATCTCCGGTAAGATTCGCCCGCCCAAGGAGAGTGAGCGCTACTTCGCTCTCCTTAAGGTTGATGAGATCAACTACGATAAACCGGAGAACGCCAAGCACAAGATTCTGTTTGAAAACTTCACTCCGCTGTTTGCCAATGATAAATTCACCCTGGAGAAGGGTAACGGAAGTACCGAGGATATTACTGCGCGTACCATCGAGTTGTGTGCACCCATCGGTAAGGGACAGCGGGGATTGATCGTTTCTCCGCCGAAAGCGGGTAAGACAATGCTGATGCAGAACATTGCTCAGTCCATTGGTCACAATCATCCTGAGTGTTACCTGATTGTTCTGCTTATTGATGAGCGTCCTGAAGAGGTGACGGAGATGGCTCGTTCGGTGCGTGGAGAGGTGATATCTTCAACCTTCGATGAGCCCGCAGCTCGCCATGTCCAGGTGGCTGATATGGTGATTGAGAAGGCCAAGCGTCTGGTTGAGCATAACAAGGACGTGGTGATTCTACTTGACTCCATCACCCGTCTGGCCCGCGCCTACAACACCGTTATCCCCTCGTCCGGTAAAGTGTTGACCGGTGGTGTTGACGCTAATGCTCTGCACCGTCCCAAACGTTTCTTTGGTGCGGCACGTAATGTAGAGGAGGGCGGTAGCCTGACGATTATCGCCACCGCCTTGGTTGAGACCGGCTCACGCATGGATGATGTGATCTATGAGGAGTTCAAGGGCACCGGCAATATGGAGATTCATTTGGATCGCCGTATTGCCGAGAAACGGATTTTCCCTGCAATTAACATCAACCGCTCCGGCACTCGCCGCGAAGATCTGCTGATGAAGCCGGATGAGCTGCAGAAGATGTGGATTTTGCGCAAGATCCTCCACCCAATGGATGAGTTGGCTGCAATGGAGTTTCTCTTCGATAAGCTGAAGGAGACCAAGACCAACGAGGAGTTCTTCTTGTCGATGAGGCGGTAACGCAGCCTATTTATTGAAGTGACCAGAGCATAATAATCTCATAACCCGCTGTAGGAGTGAGCTTGCTCGCGAAGAGCATGTCCCTGAGTTGACAGTGAATGAGTTCGCTCCAGGTGTCATTTTACCCTCGCCGGGGGTGGCTCCAGAATCACCGCACTGAACCGGAAAAGCCGTACCCATAAGGGTGTGGCTTTTTTGTTATCCGGCATCTATACCGCTACTATTCCGAACATGAAAGAGAAGCCCCTAAGTGCCATGATTCTGGCCGCAGGTCGGGGAGAGCGAATGCGCCCTCTTACCGACCATATACCCAAGCCGCTGTTGCCTGTGGCGGGCAAGCCCCTGATTGAGTATCACATTGCCGCACTGGCCGCTGCTGGTATTCGCCGTATCGTGGTGAATCATTCCCACCTAGGTGATCAGGTCGAGACATTTCTCGGTACAGGGGAGTGCTGGGGGGTCGAGATTCTCTTCTCACCTGAGCCCCCGGGAGCCCTCGAAACCGGTGGTGGCATATTCAATGCCTTGCCCCTGCTGGGCGCTGGTCCTTTTTTGGTGATCAACGGTGATGTCTGGTGTGATTACGATCTGTCACAGGCTGCCTGCCCCGCAGGGCGGCTGGCGCACCTGGTGCTGGTGAATAACCCTGAGCACCACCCGGAGGGGGATTTTTGTCTGGATAGAGGTGTTGTGAGTGAAGGTGAAGCGGGCTGTTTTACATTCAGTGGTATCGGAATCTACCGTGCTGAGCTATTTTCTGATAGTGAGCCCGGCGCTTTTCCCCTGGCTCCCCTGCTGCGCCGGACGATGGGGCGGGGCTTGGTCAGCGGAGAACTCCATGTCGGGAGTTGGATTGATGTAGGTACACCGGAGCGGCTGGCGATGTTGGAGAGCCGTTTCAGGGAGTCGCAGAACGAGTCATGAGCACAACCTACTTTGCTCAGACTTATTCAGAAGCTCTGTAGGCAGCAGTTGAATCGCATAGTCAGGAGGTCGGAATGGGGCAGGAGATTGCTGATAGCCGCTTTTCCCCTGAAGATTTTCAGGAGTTTTCCCGGCGCCTGAAGCAGGAGACCCAGCAGTTGGCTGAGTGGTTTGCCGATGGTGCTTTTTCCTCAAGTGAGCCGGTAGGTGGTTTTGAGTTAGAGGCTTGGTTGGTAAACAGCGATGCTCAGCCGGCGCCGCTTAATACTCAATTGATCGAACGCCTGGGTGATCCACTGGTGGTGCCGGAGCTTGCCCGTTTCAACCTGGAGATCAACGGAGACCCACAGCCCCTCAGGGGTGGTGGGTTGAGCCTCATGGCCGATGGCCTTACGGCTACCTGGAATCGGTGCCGACAGGTGGCAGGTGAGTTGGATGGCCGTTTGGCGATGGTCGGGATTTTGCCGACAGTGCAACGTAGCGATTTCTCTCTCAAAAATATGTCGTCGATGCAGCGTTATCATGCGCTGGATGAGCAGCTTGCCCGCCTGCGCCAAGGCAGCTTGGTGCAGATCGATATTGAGGGTCGGGACCATCTCCGTTTTACCCATGATGACGTAATGCTGGAAGCGGCAACCACTTCGTTCCAGATTCACTTGAAGCTGGCCCCTGCCTCATCCGGGCGCTTCTATAATGCCGCCAAGATTCTCGCCGCACCGATGGTGGCTCTAAGTGCCAACTCCCCCTTTCTTTTTGGCTCAGCGTTATGGGATGAGACGCGTATCCCGCTGTTTGAACAGGCTGTCAGCGTCGGCGACTCACTGGAAATCAAACGGGTCACCATGGGTACCCGTTACGTATCGGACAGTGTTATGGAGTGCTTTCAGGTCAATTGTGACCGTTACCCGGTGCTGCTTCCGCGCCTGATGGATGAGCCTGGTCTACCTCATTTGCGTCTGCATAACGGCACCATCTGGCGCTGGAATCGACCGCTGCTGGGTTTTAATGATGCAGGTGATCCTCATCTGCGGCTGGAGCATCGTGTAGTGTCGGCGGGACCCTCCATCGTCGACTCCATCGCCAATGCCGCTTTCTTTTTCGGTGCAGTCACTGCGCTTGGTGAGATGACGGTGCCACCGGAGCAACAGTTATCATTTGAGAATGTGCAGAGTAATTTTTATCGTTCAGCAGAAAAGGGTCTTGGAGCAGATGTTGTCTGGCTGAATGGGAAGAGGGTGAGTGCTGCCGATCTTTGTCGTCAACTACTGCCGCTGGCGAGGTTGGGTTTGGAGTCGCTGGGCGTTGAACGCCGAGAGGTGGATTACTGGCTCGGCATCATTCACGGGCGTCTGGCTAACGGTCAGAACGGTGCGGACTGGCAGCGGGCATGGGTTGCATGTCATGGCAATGATTCCCGGGGTCTGACGGAAGCGTACATGGAACGACAGGAGAGTGGGCGGCCGGTACATGAGTGGAGTGTATAACGCTCATTTGTGATGAATTGGAAGTTTATAGAGGGGCTTGTTTGATGTTGCGGGAGTTGGATGCACTTCCTCCTGGTCTGCCCGACCTGGAAGCTTGTCAGCTTGAATCGCTTCTGGGTGGGCCGACACTGATCCATCTGGCCGGTAGGCGTACGCCCGCCTTGTTTGTTTCGGTACTGATGCACGGTAACGAAACCACCGGCTGGGAGGCGGTTAGGAGTCTGCTGCAAAGCTACAGCCTGGGTGGAGGGCATGGTGAGCTGCCCAGAGCGATGAGCCTGTTTATCGGCAATGTTTCGGCCGCCACTCAAGGATTGCGGCGGTTGGATGGGCAGCCCGACTACAATCGGGTGTGGCCCGGTTGCGAAGAGGAGGAGGGTGGTGAGAGTGTCGAGCACCGTATGATGCGGCAGGTGACGGAGATTATGCAGGCAAAGGGTGTTTTTGCCAGTGTCGATGTTCACAACAATACCGGTCTCAATCCTCATTACGCCTGCATCAATGTGATCGATAACCGCTTTCTTCATCTGGCGGCACTATTTGCTCGTACCCTGGTCTATTTCATCCGTCCCTGTGGGGTGCAGTCGATGGCGATGGCCAGACTCTGTCCGTCGGTCACCCTGGAGTGTGGCAAGCCGGGGCAGAAGCACGGGGTTGAACACGCACGAGACTATCTTGATGCCTGCCTCCACCTGTCGGAGCACCCGGTGCATCCGATAGCGGAGCATGACGTCGATCTGTTCCATACAGTGGCGATCGTCAAGGTGCCTGAGCAGCTCAGTTTTGATTTTGATAAGGGCGATGTGGATATCTGTTTTGCCGAAGATCTCGACTGTCTCAATTTTCGCGAGCTGCCGCGAGGTACTTCCCTGGGGCGTATCAATGAGGGTGTGGGTATGGGAGTCAGTGTCTCGGATGAGCGGGGCAATGATGTGACTGAGCGTTTTTTTAAGGTGGTAGATGGTGAGTTGCGGTTACGTGTGCCGGTGATGCCTTCGATGCTGACCAAGGATTGCCGCGTGGTGCGACAGGATTGCCTCTGCTATTTGATGGAGCGATACAACGATCACTTGGAGTGCTGAGGCCGGGATTACAGCCGGTGGGAGAGGTTTACGAACTGCATCCAACGGTATTGGTATCAGGGCCGCATTTAGCTAATCCATTGATTATTGGTGTTGTGGGCTGAGTGAATCCGACTTAACCGCCTCAATACCGGCTAATTAATTTTATCTTCCGGCCCTTGACTCTCAAGAATCCGCCCCTATTATTAGCACTCACCCATGGCGAGTGCTAATAACGGAGCCGCCAAGCAAGGTTCCACAAGCACCCCGGGAAAAGAAAAACTTAATTTTTGTTTCTAACTATCTAAATCAGGAGATATCGGTAGATGAATATTCGTCCGCTGCAAGACCGTGTGGTCATTCGTCGTATGGAAGAAGAGCGCACCAGTGCCGGCGGCATTGTCCTGCCTGACAGTGCCACCGAAAAGCCAGCTCAGGGTGAAGTGGTTGCTGTAGGCAACGGCAAGGTACTGAGCAGCGGTGAGTCCCGCCCTCTGGACGTCAAGGTCGGCGATACCGTGCTGTTCGGCAAGTACTCCGGCACCGAAGTGAAGATCGGTGAAGATGATCTGCTGGTGATGCGCGAAGAAGACATCATGGGTGTCATCGAGGGCTGATAGCCCCTCACGACGAAACCAATTCAACTGAATTCTTAAGGAACGATCAAATGTCTGCAAAAGAAGTGAAATTTGGTGATGATGCCCGTCACAAGATGCTGGCCGGTGTCAACGTACTGGCTAACGCCGTAAAAATTACCCTGGGTCCCAAGGGCCGCAATGTTGTACTGGAGAAGAGCTTCGGTGCTCCTACCATCACCAAAGATGGTGTCTCCGTAGCCAAAGAGATCGAACTGACAGACAAGTTCGAGAACATGGGTGCACAGATGGTGAAAGAGGTCTCTTCCCAGACTTCTGATATCGCTGGTGACGGTACCACCACTGCTACCGTTCTGGCTCAGGCCATGGTGCGCGAAGGCCTGAAGGCTGTTGCTGCCGGTATGAACCCGATGGATCTGAAACGTGGCATGGACAAGGCAGTTGAGGCGGCTACCGCTAAACTGCGTGATATGTCTGAGCCTTGTGCTGACGACAAAGCGATCGCTCAGGTCGGTAGTATCTCTGCCAACAGTGACACCAATATTGGTGACATCATCGCCAATGCGATGCAGAAAGTGGGCAAGGAGGGTGTGATTACCGTCGAAGAGGGTTCCGCTCTGGATAACCAGCTGGATGTGGTTGAGGGTATGCAGTTTGATCGCGGTTACCTCTCTCCCTACTTTGTCAATAATCAGCAGAGCATGACCGCTGATCTGGAAGAGCCCTACATTCTGCTCCACGATAAGAAGCTTTCCAACATCCGCGACCTGCTGCCGGTACTGGAAGGTGTCGCCAAGGCGGGCAAGCCGCTGCTGATCATCGCTGAAGATATCGATGGTGAGGCGCTGGCTACCCTGGTGGTCAACACCATCCGTGGTATCGTCAAGGTGTGTGCCGTCAAGGCCCCCGGTTTCGGTGATCGTCGTAAAGCCATGTTGCAGGATATTGCTATCCTCACCGGTGGTACCGTTATCTCTGAAGAGGTCGGCCTGACTCTGGAGAAGGCAACCATCAACGAGCTGGGTACTGCCAAGAAGATTCAGATCTCCAAGGAAGAGACCACCATCATCGATGGTGCCGGTGTCGAAGGTGACATCAAGGCTCGCGTTGAGCAGATCCGTGCTCAGATTGAAGAGACCAGCTCTGACTACGACCGTGAGAAGCTGCAGGAGCGTGTTGCCAAGCTGGCCGGTGGTGTTGCCGTCATCAAAGTGGGTGCCGCTACCGAAGTTGAGATGAAAGAGAAGAAGGCCCGTGTTGAAGATGCACTGCACGCAACCCGTGCTGCTGTTGAAGAGGGTATCGTTCCCGGCGGTGGTGTGGCACTGATTCGTGCACTCTCCGCACTCACCGATCTGAAAGGCGACAACCACGATCAGGACGTCGGTATCGACATCGCTGCCCGTTCCATGGAAGAGCCGATGCGCCAGATCGTTACCAACGCCGGTGGCGAAGCCTCCGTTGTTGTTAACAAAGTAAGCGAAGGCGAAGGAAACTACGGTTTCAATGCGGCGAACGATACCTACGGCGATATGGTTGAGATGGGTATCCTCGATCCTACCAAGGTGACCCGTTCCGCACTGCAGAACGCAGTCTCTGTGGCCGGCCTGATGATCACCACCGAATGCATGGTGGCTGATGAGCCTCAGGACGGTGCTGTCGGCGGCGGCGCCCCTGATATGGGCGGCATGGGCGGTATGGGCGGCATGGGTGGCATGATGTAATCATCCCTCCCAGGCTGACCAACGCCTGACAAAGCCCCGTCCGGATCACTCCGGGCGGGGTTTTTTTGTCAAAAGAAGATGAAATAAGAGTCGTTGTGGGCATGGAGAAATCAGCAAAAAAATTTATCGCGCAAAGCCGCAAAGCTTCCCCAAGTCTGTGAAGAAAGCTGTTTTATGGCTTTTTCTTTGCGGCTTTGCGCGAGGTTAATAGGGTGCTCGAAAACATATCCTATCGTGTTCATTCGCAGCCCTTTCTTCTTAGCCTTTTATCAGCAGCAGGGATATCATCTACCGCTTGATCTATTTTTTACGAGGCACTCCATGGAACAGATGATTCACCCTACCGATGAAGCTGAAAAGTTGTGGGCCCGTTGGCTGGAGGCGGCTGCTGAGCAGGGGGTAGATGAAGCATTTGATCCAGAGTTTTTGGCCGCGCTGAAGTTGGTCTGGGAGGGAAGCGACTACGTTGCCCAGTGTTGCCTGCGTGATCTGGAGTTGCTGCCTGCTCTTTATCGCCAGGGTGAACTGTTGCGGGCCTATGGTGAAGGAGAGATAGCCGGCCTTCTGCGTGAACGGCTAAAGGAGGTCTCCGACGAAATCAGTCTGCATCGAACACTACGCCGTTTCCGTCGTGACCATATGGTGCGGATCATCTGGCGTGACCTCACCCGTAGTGCAACTCTTGCCGAAGTGCTGGAAGATCTCTCCGCCCTGGCCGATGCCTGTATCGAAGAGGCGTTAACGATCCTCTACGGTTGGGCGATAGCGAAGCAGGGTATACCCAGGAGCGAGGAGGGGGAACAGCAGTATCTGGTGGTCCTCGGTATGGGCAAGCTGGGTGCAAGGGAACTCAATCTCTCCTCGGATATCGATCTGATCTTTACCTTTCCCGAGCAGGGAGAGGTCGATGGGCCCCGTGCGATTGCCAATGAGCAGTTCTTTATGCGCCTCTGTCAGCAGTTGGTAAAGGCACTCAATAGTCAGACGGCGGACGGTTTTGTCTTTCGTGTCGATACCCGCCTTCGTCCATTCGGCGAAGCGGGGCCTCTTGCCCTCTGTTTTGATGCGATGGAGACCTACTACCAGAGCAATGCCCGGGAGTGGGAACGGTACGCCATGGTTAAGGTGCGGGTGGTGGCAGGAGATTTCGCCGCCGGTGAGCAGCTGATGGCGATGCTGCGCCCCTTTGTCTATCGCCGTTATCTCGATTTTGGTGCCATCGAGTCGATTCGGGATATGAAGCGACTGATCGGCAGAGAGCTGAAACGCAAGGGGATGCAGGACAACGTTAAACTGGGTCCTGGCGGGATTCGGGAGATCGAGTTTATCGGTCAGGCATTCCAGCTGGTGCGCGGTGGTCGTACCCCCGAGCTGCAAATTCGTCCAATTTTGCCGGTACTGAAACAGCTGGGTGAAAAAGAGCTGTTGCCTGAGTTTGTAGTGCGTGAGCTGGAAGAGGCCTATGAGTTTCTCCGTCTGGTGGAAAATCGGATTCAGGCGTGGCAGGACCGCCAGAGCCATCTGTTGCCGGAGGATGAGGTTGGGCGCTTGCGTATGGCGCGCTCTATGGATTTCGATGACTGGGAGACTTTTTACGCAGTCCTGGAGGATCACAGACAGCGGGTTCAGGGTCACTTCGATCAGGTGTTCGCTGCACCCCAAGTGGAGGGAGAGGAGGATGATAAGCCACTTCTCGCCGTGTGGCAGCAGCAGTTGGATGATGAGCAGGCTGAGGCGTTGCTTGTTTCGGCTGGGTATTCCGCTGCTTCGGCGGCACTGGAGAAGCTAAAGCGTTTTCACGATTCCAATGTTTTTCGTAATCTCACCAGCCGTGGCCGCGATAAGCTGGACCAGCTGATGCCGCTGTTGTTGGAGGCGGTGGGGGGTATGGGGGACTCAGTGGCCAACTTGGATCGGCTGTTGCGATTGATCGAGGCCATTGCCCGACGAACCGCCTATCTTGCACTGCTGGTGGAGCGGCCGTTGGCGCTCTCCCAGTTGGTACGCCTGAGCAGTATCAGTCCCTGGATAGCCCAGCAAGTGATGCGCCACCCGCTGCTGCTTGATGAGATGCTCGATCCCCGTCGACTCTATACTCCTTTGCATAAGGAGGCGCTGGAGGCGGAACTGGATACCCTAATGTCAGCGGTGGAGGAGGGGGATCAGGAGCAGCAGATGGAGCGGCTGCGTCTCTTCTCTCAGAGCAATATGTTGCGGGTGGCGGCGGCGGATATTACTGATGTGATACCGTTGATGGTCGTCAGTGATTATCTGACTGAAATCGCCGAGGTGGTTACCTCCCAGATACTTACCGAGGCCTGGCAAGATCTTACCGTTCGCCACGGTCGTCCGGTCGATGTTGTGGGTGAGGAGACCGGTTTTGCGGTGATTGGTTACGGTAAGCTGGGTGGCCTGGAGCTGGGCTACGGGTCGGATCTCGACCTGGTTTTTCTTCATGGTAACAGTAATGCAAACGCTATGACTGACGGCGACAAGCCAGTCTCCGACGACCTCTTCTACGCCCGCCTGGGTCAGCGGATGATCCACGCCTTTACCACGCGGATGGCGTCGGGGATACTCTATGAGGTCGACATGCGGCTGCGTCCCAACGGTAATGCCGGGCTGCTGGTTAGCTCCCTCAATGCTTTTTCAGCTTACCAGAAGAAGGATGCCTGGACCTGGGAGCATCAGGCGTTGCTGCGAGCGCGACCGGTGGCGGGAGACCCGGAGGTGATGCGGCGTTTTCAGGAGATTCGTAGGGAGGTCCTCATCTGCGAGCGGGATGAAGAGGCGTTGCGCAGGGACGTTAGGGAGATGCGGGAGAAGATGCGCACCTCTCTGGATAAGAGCAAGCCGGGTCAATTTGATCTCAAGCAGGGGTGCGGCGGTATCGCTGATATTGAATTTATGGTTCAATACGCAGTCCTCCGGTGGGCGTATCTCTATCCCGATCTTATTGATTGGACAGATAATATCCGCCTTCTTGAGACCTTGGATAGACATCAGCTGCTGGCAGGCCGGACGGCTGAGGTGCTGGCTTATAGTTATCGTGTGCTGCGTGCCGCCTATCACCGTAATGCACTGGGTGAGTTGCCCGGGTTGATCCCCGATGATCGCCTGGAGGAGGAGCGTCAGATCATCTGTGAAACCTGGGATGAGATGATGCTATCGGACAGTTCAGGTTAGGGGCTGCTGAGTTGCTCAGCAGCTCCATGGATACACTGTTTTTGGAATGGCTAGATTGAGTTTCGCAAACGCAGCACAGAGTGTGTTGAACTGGGTGACTGGGCTGGTGCGCCACCTGGCGCTCTCGGGCCTCTTTGCCTGCCTGTTTATCCTGCCGGAGCACCTCTATCCCTTGATCAATGAGGGGTATCAGGCGGCATTCAATCACAAGGTTTTCTGGGGCATCTATCTGATGACCTTTTTCGCCCTCGCCTCCCGGCGACTGATGGTGATCAAGGGGTTGGCGATCTTTTTTGCCATGCTGCAACTGGGGCAGTTTCTCCATTTCGGCTACTTCGGTACCCTAATCTCTCCCCATGCTGTGGTGCTATTGTTCACCGATATGGGTGAAATCGTTGAGTCACTGCTGGGATTGATCTCTTTGGTGATTGGGCCGTTACTGATTGTTGGTCCGGTGCTTTTTTCGGCCTACTGGCTATCTGCCAAGACAGACGGTTATCGCCAGCGCATTCCTCTCTCGTCATCGGTGCTGATCCTGCTGTTGGCAATCCTGCCAGTCAAGGCGTACACCTCGTCGGGTTCCCAGACTTTTTACCCTAACCCACGACATTACTCGATCAAGAACACTTACTATGCCATCTCCTATTTTCTTGCCAAGGATCTGCCGAAGCGTATGAGTGGGGTGAAGGCAAAGGAGTTCCTGCCCTACCAGTTGCGGGAGCTGCCGTTTAACGGCCCGATGAATATCGTTGTGGTGATGGGTGAGAGCCTGACGCCGTCGCATATGAGCCTGTTCGGTTATGAACGTGATACAACGCCCTATCTGAAGAGTCTATCCAGTGATTCCAATCTGGTTTATAAGGATGGCATCGCCGGTGGTGTCAATACCAAAGTGGCGGTACAGACCTTCTTCAACATGAAGCGCGAGCCGGAGAACGTTAACCATCTATTCCGCCATGAGGCCAACCTTTTTGCCATGGCCAAGCGGCGCGGCATGACGACCCACTATCTGTCGGCGCAGACCGCTAATCTTGCGACCTATATCGGTGACAGTGATATCGATCACTTTATGTCGAAAGAGGATATTGAATCCGAGGTGGCAGTAAAGTTTGATGAGGTGCTACCGGAAAAACTGGCCGGGGTTGATCTGTCTCGGCCCAATTTTATCGTCCTGCATCAGCGTGGCTCCCATAGTCCCTACTGGAAGTTCCATCCCGACAGCTACGATAAGTATCCGGAAGATGTGGATGATGTGCATCAGCAGCGGGTCAACAGCTATGATAACTCAGTGCTCTTTACTGACCATGTGAATGAGCAGATCATTAAAGTACTGAAGCAAAATAGCTCAATACCGACCTATCTGTTCATCACCTCCGACCATGCAGATCTCCTGGGAGAGGGGGGCAAGTATGGCCACTCTATGCTGGAGCCTCTGGTGGCTAGAGTGCCTATGATCTATTACTCGATCAACGGTGACGATAGAATGACTCAGACGTTTGCCGCCCTTGAGAAGCCGACGCATTATGAGCTGGGGGAGTTTCTTGCAGGGCTGATGGGCTTTGAAGTGATCAATCCCAATGCCGAGGTGGGCGTCTACTATATCAACGGCATCGATATCGACGGGAGCGCCGGTCATGTGCGGGTGGAGAAACAGGCCGGCGGTGAAGTGGATATGGCGGTGGTCAGATACTGAGTTTAGAATTACTGATTAATGGCTGTGCACAATAATCAGGGAACCGGGTGTAGGAGCGAACTTGTTCGCGAAGAACATGCCCCGGAGCCCGATCGCGAATAAATTCGCTCCTACAGATGCACTTTTTTCTATGAAGATAGTGCTTCAGGACTACTGTGCATAGCCACTTACTGATTTTATTAGCACTGAGTGCCTGCTGGTAAGCATGGTGCTCAACGATATGCTAAATAGTTACTTTTCAATAAGACAAAGAGTTACTGGAGATGGAAAATGTCATCATTCGCGGATAGAGACGGGTGGATCTGGCTGGATGGCGAGATGGTGCCCTGGCGTGAGGCCAAGGTGCATGTGCTCACTCATACCCTTCACTACGGAATGGGGGTATTTGAGGGGGTGCGCGCCTATAAAACTGATAAGGGTGCCGCCATTTTCCGGCTGCAGGATCACACTGAGCGTCTGTTTCAGTCCGCTCATATTCTAGGTATGAAGATTCCCTATGATGCGAAGACGTTGAACCAGGCTCAGATTGAGGCGGTTAGAGTCAATAATCTTGATTCCGCCTACCTTCGGCCGATGTGTTTTCTTGGCTCCGAGGGCATGGGGTTGCGCGCCGATAACCTCAAAGTGCATACCATGATCGCCGCCTGGGAGTGGGGAGCCTACCTGGGTGAGGATAACCTGAAAAACGGTATCCGCGTCCGTGTCTCCTCGTTTACCCGCCACCATGTCAATATCACTATGTGCCGGGCGAAGGCCAACGGCAACTACATGAACTCCATGCTGGCGCTGAAAGAGGCGCTGGATGACGGTTATGATGAGGCTTTGTTGCTCGACTCTCAGGGGTTTGTGATGGAGGGCTCCGGCGAGAATGTCTTTATCGTTAGGAACGGTGTTATCTATACCCCTGATCTCTCATCGGCACTGGACGGTATCACCCGTCGCACTCTCTTTGTGTTGGCGGAGGAGTTGGGTATTCCGGTGGTGGAGAAGCGTATTACCCGGGATGAGGTCTATATTGCCGACGAAGCATTCTTCACCGGCTCCGCGGCCGAAGTGACGCCAATTCGTGAAGTGGATAACCGCCCTATAGGTAGTGGTGGTCGAGGCCCAATCACTGAACGATTGCAGGGACTCTACTTTGATCAGGTCGAGGGGCGGCGGGATGAGAATTCCGAGTGGCTTACCTACGTGTAACTATTGATGTGACTTCAGCTCTTGGTCCCGTATCGAGAGCTTACTGAGGTAGAAAATAATGAATGAAACAACAAAACCAGCTGCAGCAGGGAGCATCATCAAGGTGAGCCGTTCCTCGTTGCCACTCTGCTGTCCCGGTGCTCAAGCTGAGGGTAGCGCCGAGATGCATCCCCGGGTCTTCCTGGCGATCAAAAAGAGCGGACGGGCGGAGTGTCCCTATTGTGGCGCCCGCTATGAGTTAGAAGGTTGATCTGATCAGAAGGTGAAAGCAGCGGCAGAGGCGAACCAGTGTGTCATCTGGCGGCTGCTAGATGGTAAACCGGGACATGAGAACCAGACCCTGGGCCTCTGTCGGGCACTGGAGTCGCTGCTGCCTGTAAAACAGCTGGATATTGCCATCAGCTCAAGATGGTCGCATCTGCTTGATTGGGTGTTGGGCCGGTTTCCCTCCGGTGCAGCTCTTCCTCGGCCGGATCTGATTATTGGTGCCGGACACGCCACCCATCTTGCCCTGCTGGCGGCCCGCCGTTGTTACGGTGGCCGTGCCCTGGTACTGATGAAGCCCAGCCTACCGGTGCGACTGTTTGATCTCTGTATTGTCCCTGAGCATGACGACATAGCAGGGAAAAACCTGTTTCAGATTAAAGGGGTGCTTAATACTATTCAGGCGTCACCTTCGACCGGGGGCGAGCAAACCCTACTCTTGATTGGTGGCCTATCAGCACACTATGGCTGGAGTGATGAAGAGACGCTTGGACAGATCCTCGCCATTGTAGATCGCGCACCCCAGTGGCAATTTACGTTGACAACATCCAGGCGTACTCCAGACTCATTTCTTACTACATTGGAGAAGGTGAACCGATCGAATCTGGTCCTGGTGCCATGGCGGGATACGGAGCCAGGTTGGGTCACCCGACAGTTGGCCGTAAGTGGGGAGGTGTGGGTGACTGAGGATTCGGTCTCCATGGTTTATGAGGCGCTGACGTCAGGGAGTGCGGTGGGATTGCTGCAGCTACCGGAGGTGCGGCCGGGTCGAGTTACCCGCGGCATAACGCAGTTGCAGGAAGAGGGTCGGCTCACCTCGTTTATCCAGTGGCAACGAAGTGGCTCGTTGAAACCTCAGGCGAGCTCCTTTAACGAAGCGCGGCGCTGTGCCGAGTGGATCTACGGACGATGGCTGAAAAGCGACTGACAGTTCTACAGGTGTTGCCGGCCCTGGAGGGTGGCGGCGTAGAAAAGGGTACCCTGGAGGTGGCCGCTGAGCTGGTACGCCTCGGCCATCGCTCTCTGGTTATGTCGGCAGGTGGTCGGCTGGTTAAGACGCTGGAGTCACAGGGCAGCAGGCACTACAGTTGGAACATCGGTAGTAAATCGCTCTGGACGTTGCGCCATATCTGGCCGTTGCGCAGGTTTCTCCTTGAGCAGCAGGTGGATATTCTCCATGTCCGCTCCCGTGCACCGGCCTGGGTTGTCTGGTTGGCGTGGCGTGGCATGAATCCAAACCAGCGGCCACGACTGGTCACTACGCTGCACGGCCTTCACTCGGTTTCTGCCTACAGTGCAGTGATGACTCGGGGTGAGCGGGTGATTGCAGTATCGGATACCGTCAGGCGCTATATCGAGGAGAGCTACCCGCAGACCGATCTCTCCTCCGTGAAGGTGGTTTATCGTGGTGTCGATTCTGAGGAGTTTCCTCGCGGCTTCGAGCCATCTCATGAGTGGCTGGCAGAGTGGCACGGGCAGTTTCCTCAACTACAAGGGCGGTTTGTAGTTGCTCTGCCGGGGCGTATGACCCGTTTGAAAGGGCATCATGACTTTCTTGAAGTGGTGGATATCCTGAAATGCCAAGGGTTGGCGGTGACCGGTCTGATTGTCGGTGGTGAGGATCCACGGCGGCTAGCCTATGCCAAAGAGATTCATCGGGCGGTGGCTCAACGGGAGCTTGAAGAAGATATTGTCTTTACCGGGCACCGTGCGGATGTGCGTGAGATATTCAGTCGTTGCGATGCGGTGATGTCTCTCTCCACCAAGCCGGAATCCTTCGGCCGTACCACTCTGGAGGCGCTGTCGCTGGGGGTGCCGGTGGTGGGTTATGATCACGGTGGTGTCGGCGAGGTGATGGAGACACTCTATCCGTTTGGTAAGGTGGGGCTTGGAAATATGGCTGCAGCGGCGGAAAAGTTGATGGTGATCGCCAGGGGGGAGGCGCCTGAACCGGCGGAGAACAGCCGTTACCTGAAATCGCGGATGCTGGAGGATACGTTGGCGCTCTACCTGCGGCTGGCGGGGGAGCGGTAATGGGTGGGCTCTATTATCCTAGAATCCTCAGTTGGACAGGGTGGAGAGTGCACTTGCGGTGGTGCAGTACAAGGCACAACGACGAGGAATAGTTGTTCTATTCCAAGGAGTTGTAACGCCGTAATGCATCGCCGCAAGTGTGCTATCCGCCCTGCAGCGTAATTCACCCGGAGAGTGAAATAGGCAATCGCAGTCAATGCAATTAAAATCAATGTCTTGCCCGTAGAGTGGAGCGGTCAACTGAGGATTCTAGGATTATGGATAAGTTGCCGCTTTCGGTCTTTATTATTGCCAAAAATGAGGCGCGCTGTATTGGTGATGTGATCGATAGCGTTCGCGAGTTGGCCGATGAGGTGATCGTTGTCGACTCAGGCTCCAGTGATGACACCTGTGACATCGCCGAGGCACGGGGTGCCCGGGTGCTGTTTAACGAGTGGCCGGGCTATGGACAGCAGAAACGCTTTGCCGAGGAGCAGTGCCGTAACCGCTGGCTGCTCAATATCGATGCTGACGAGGTGTTGAGTACCGAGCTGCAGCAGGAGATCCACTCACTCTTTGCCACAGGAGAGCCTTCCCTGCCGATGTACCGTATCAAGGTGACTACTGTCTATGCCTTTCACCGCCGGCCACGGTTCTTGAGTGAGTATAATAGTGTGATCCGTCTCTATGACAGCGAGGTGGCGCGCTTCCCCGATCACCCGACCTGGGATGCGATCACCCCCGAGCGGGAGAGTGATGTGGGGCAGCTGCAGGCACTCTGTCTGCACTACTCTTCTCCCAATGTTGGTCACTATGTGGACAAGTTCAACCGCTACACCAGCCTGCAGGCGGATGAGCAGCGGCTGAAGCCTTACTGGATATTGGTGCTACGGCTGCTGTTCGCTTTTCCCTTCGATTTTCTCAAGGCCTACCTCTTCAAACGGCATATCACCGGTGGACTCTATGGTTTTGTATTGGCTATGAGTCACGCCTATTCGCGCTTTCTCAAGAGTGCGAAGATGCTGGAGAAGCATTTACAAAAAAGAGTTGAGAAGTAGTGTTTTATCAGGAGAGGAAAAGTGGACCGCATAGCGCGCAGAGGAGATGGAGAGAACCCAGTGTTTTACTAATCCGTCCTGGATATGTACTGAGATCAAAAGTTCGTAGGTTGGTGCTGAGCTTGAGTCGCCCAATACATGGTTCGTAATTATATGTACAGGCTCTTCTTCACGTCTCCTTCGCGACCTCTCGGTAAGTTGCACCTGCATCCATACGGTTGTACGTCTCGCTTTTTAGATTATAGATTATGAATCTGTATAAGAAGTACTTTGCCAAGATACGCCAGCCCATTTCCGATCGAGAGATTGCTCAGAATCAGCTCTCTGAAGACGAGCAGGTGGCTCGTATTCAGCAGCACTTGGCCGAGCGGCGGCAGCGAGGCGAAGTAGGCGCACTGCCGGAGAGGCCTCGGGTCTTTGTTGCGGTAACGAACAGCAATTGGGAGCAGGCAGGGCTGGTGGATTCCTGGCGTGGTATCGCTGATGTGATTCACTACGATTGGAGTGAGCAGTTTGATCAGAATGCTACGGACTGGTTTTCTGGTGGTCGTGATGCATTTGGTGAGGCGCTGTTTCGGCAGGTTGAAGAGGCCCACCGACAGACACCTCTGGATATCTTCTTCTCCTATCTCTCTGGTCGCTGGGTATCGCGGCAGGTGATCGATAGGATCGGCAGGCTGGGTATCGTTACGGTCAATTATGATTTTGATGACAGCCGCAAGTTCTGGAATTCAAAAAAACATGGGATCTATACCGGCAGTGCGGAGATTGCCCCCATTTTCGATCTCTGTGTCTCGGCTCAGAGCAGCGGTAATGTAGGCAAGTATGTTGCGATAGGTGCAAATCCTCTGTTTCTACCCAGTGGTGGCAATGCGGCTGTCTTTGCTTCTCTTGAGCCTGAAATAGTACGCAGTGTGCCGGTAAGCTTTATCGGTCAGAAATATGGTGGGCGGGGGGAGTGGATCGCATCGCTTGAGGCAGCCGGTATTACGGTGGAAAAGCGCGGTATGAACTGGCTAGGTGGGCCTTTGAGCATGGATGAGATGTTGATCCTCTATAGTCGCTCACTACTGACCATCGGCTTCGGTTTTATCGGCAATACCCAACAGGTGGGGATGAAAGGGCGGGATTTTGAGGTGCCGATGACCGGCTGTGCCTACCTCACCACTTACAGTGATGAGTTGGCGCACTACTTTGTCCCCGGGGAGGAGATTCTCTTCTACCGCAACAAGAAGGAATTGCAGGAGATCGCCCGCTATTATGTGGAGCATCCTGGGGAGGCTGTGGCTATTGGCTTGGCTGGCAGAGCCAAGGCGCTGAGCCGACACACTTGGGAGCAACGTTGGGCACACCTGCTGGGGGTGGTAAGGGGTTGATTCTGTATCTAAGAGGAGGTTTGTCGTTTCGATCAGCGTCACGATACCAACACTCCCATTAATTTAAAGTGTAGACCCCGTTGTGTTTGATTTACGGCTCCTGGCTAAGGTACCACTCATATGTGGCTTGCAGCCCATCCTCAAGGGAGATGGAGTATCGCCACCCAAGAGTTGATAGCCGGGATACATCCATCAATTTTCGCGGTGCACCGTCTGGTTTTCTCGTATCAAAGATTAGCTCCCCTTCGAAACCAACTACACGCTTCACGGTCTCTGCCACTTCACGAATGGTGCAGTCCACCCCTGAGCCTACATTAATATGCGAAAGCATCGGCTGGGTATTAGCCCGGTAAATTGCCTCATCCAACTCCAGAACATAAATAGATGCTGCTGCCATGTCGTCCACATGCAGGAACTCCCGCATGGGGGTACCACTCCCCCAGACAACAACATCGGCATCACTACGGAGTTTTGCCTCATGAAAACGACGCATCAATGCAGGAATTACGTGTGAGTTCTTGGGGTGGAAGTTATCCCCCTGGCCATAGAGGTTTGTCGGCATCACCGAGCGAAAATCCGTTCCATACTGGCGATTGTAGGATTCACACAGCTTAATGCCGGCAATCTTCGCCAAGGCATAAGGCTCATTTGTCGGTTCAAGCAGATCGGTAAGTAGAGCCTCTTCACGCATGGGCTGTTCAACCGCTCTGGGATAGATGCAGGAGCTCCCCAAAAATAATAGACGCTTCGCCTTGTTGTGGTATGCAGCATCAATGATATTGGCTTCGATCATCAGGTTTTGATAGATAAACTCTGCCGGGTAGGTATTGTTGGCATGAATTCCCCCCACCTTGGCGGCGGCAAGAAATACATACTCGGGCTCTTCTGTCTCAAAAAAGTGCCTAACCTGAGATTGGTCCACTAGGTCCAGTTCACTATGGGTGCGTGTCAACAGGTTTGAAAATCCCGCCGTCTTTAACTGGCGAACAATGGCCGACCCCACCAATCCACGATGACCAGCTACATAGATCTTGTCATTTTTATTCATAGTGGTCGTTGGTTACACATCGTAAGTAGATACCTGATGACTATCGATTCCCGATTCAAAACTATTCATGGTAGTCATAAGCCTGATATCCATGCTCCTTAACCAAAGCATCCCGTTTAGCCAGGTTCAGGTCATTCTCCATCATCTCGTGTACCATCTCTTCCAGAGTGATTTTTGGTTCCCAGCCCAGTTTTTCTTTTGCTTTAGATGGATCACCTAGCAGTGTTTCTACTTCGGTGGGGCGGAAATAGCGAGGATCAATCTCTACAATCAATTTGCCGGACTCCGCATCGTAGCCCTTTTCATCAACACCCTCACCTTTCCAGCGAATTTTCTTGCCCAGATGGCCCCAGGCAAAATTGACAAAATCTCGAACAGAATACTGAACGCCAGTTGCAATACAGAAGTCGTCCGGTTTGTCTTGCTGCAACATCAACCACTGCATCTCTACATAGTCTTTGGCATGGCCCCAGTCTCGCTTGGCATCTATATTTCCGAGATAGAGCGTGTCCTGAAGTCCTAGGCTGATACGTGCCAGCGCACGTGTAATCTTGCGGGTTACAAATGTCTCACCACGCACAGGCGATTCATGGTTGAACAAAATGCCGTTACAGGCATACATGCCATAGGCTTCACGATAGTTGACGGTGATCCAGTAGGCATAAAGTTTTGCGGCTGCATACGGGGAGCGGGGGTAAAATGATGTGGTTTCACTCTGGGGGGTTTCTTGCACCTCACCATATAGCTCTGATGTAGAGGCTTGGTAGTAGCGTGTTTTCTTCTCAAGGCCTGAGATACGTATAGCATCCAGAATTCTTAGAGCACCGAGGCCGACCGTATCGGCGGTGTACTCAGGGCTTTCAAATGAGACGGCCACATGGCTTTGTGCACCCAAATTGTAGATCTCATCCGGCTCAATCTGCTGGATGATGCGTACCAGGTTCATTGAATCAGAAAGATCGCCATAATGTAGAATGAACTTTCGCCCGGTTTCATGGGGATCCTGGTAGAGGTGGTCAATACGATCGGTATTGAATGATGAGGCACGCCGTTTGATGCCGTGAACTTCATAGCCTTTATCCAACAGGAACTCGGCTAAATAAGCACCATCCTGGCCTGTGACGCCGGTGATTAATGCAACCTTTCTCTCTCTGCTATCAGACATCAATAGATCCTTGTGTGGTTAGCCTTGTAATCATATGTATACAAACTAAGTGTCTAAATTCTTGCGTGTAAATAACATAGAGCGTTTGGGTGATTTGCTCCGCCTACCTCTGGGAGGATATTGTAAAAGGCAAGGCGTAGATACCCCGTAACACTCTGAATATTGGCTCTTCAGGAAAATCAGTGGGTAAAAATATAGCGAATTTGAAGCAATAGAGATAGTTTTCTGGAATTTGTAGGATAGAGCATCCTGCCCCCAGTCTGAGAAGATGGAAGTGCGACCTCACCATCTGACAGAGGAAAAGGAAAAGGATGCAGATCAAGACTATCCTCAATCGAGCCCAAAAATTCAAATCATTTGTGTACGGAGCAGTACGATTGGTGGAAGGTGCCAAGGTACCGACACTAGAAGTAGAGATACAGCCTCGGTCAAATAGCCGCCCAGTATGCAGCGGGTGCGGCCATAAAAGACCGGGGTATGATCGGTCGCCGGAGCGGCTGTTTGAGTTTATCCCGATGTAGGGGCATAAGGTGTATTTTCGCTATGCACCGCGCCGAGTTGGTTGCTGCGGCTGCGGGGTCACCGCTATTTGACGCTGGTCTACCAGATCGATGAGCACTGCAAGCGACTGTTGTGGATTGGAGAGAAGCGTACAAAAAAGACTTTGCTGCGATTCTTTCACTGGCTTGGCAAGGAGCGAGGTGAATTCCTTAAATTTGTCTGCAGCGACATGTGGAGACCGTACCTGAAAGTGATTGCCAAGAAGACGGGATAGGCTGTCCACATCCTGGATAGGTTTCATATCATGGCCCACCTGAGCAAGGCAATTTACGAGGTGTGCGCCAGTGAGGCACGAGAGCTTAAGGGAAAAGGCTATAAGGCTGTACTAACAAAAATACGCTGGCTGCTGCTCAAGCGACCGGAAATTTGACGGAAAAACAGGACACCAAATTGGCGGAGCTACTACAGTATAATCTGAGGTCGATCAGAAGCTACCTTCTGAAGGAAGAGCTTCAACTCTTCTGGTCGTACACCTCACCCTACTGGGCAGGTCGGTTTTTGGATAAGTGGTGCACCAAGACTATGCGTTCGAAGAACGATCCAATGAAGAAGGTGGCCAAGATACTGAAGCGGCATCAACCGCTGATGTTGAACTGGTTTCGGGCGAAAAAACGGTTTTCCAGTGGAATTGTGGAGGGTTTCAACACCAAAGCAAAACTGACTACCAGAAAAGTGTACGATTTTCGGACTTACCATGCGGCTGAAATCGCCTTATGTTATGCGCTTGGCGCATTACCTATACCGAAAACTACCCATGAATTTTTCTGGCGAGGAAAATAGTTAGGACATATTGTTATGAAGATTTGTAGTAAGCCTAAAATATTATGTGTTTATGATCCAAGTTTTGGCAGCGTGAATTATCCGTACGCTTTTGCCTGTGCTCCCTTGGCGATTAAGAAAGTCACAGATGATGTTCAGTATCTTGATATTAAAGAGATTACAGTTGAATTGTTTCAAGCCGCAATAGAGAAAAATAATCCTGATATTGTATTTTGTTTTCTGCAAAACCTCGTTGATCAGAAAAAGATGTCTAGTATCCTTGATATCTATCACCCAAAACCTATTATAAATTGGAGTCTTGAGGATCCCAACGGTGTTGTTACTGGTGGGCAATCATATACTATGCTTGATGCTTCTGAGAACTTTGATGCATGGTTTTGTAATGATTCAAAAATGGTTCCTTTCTGGAAAACACGCGCCAGATTTATGCCTCCAGGATTCGATGATGATGTATTCTACGATAAAAATATTGACCGGATATATGATGTTTCATATATAGGAAATATTGGGCCTAAGGCAACTGCAGAGATGTATTGGCCTTATTTTGAAGAGATGTCGAAATATAGACAAAAAGCGCTAATGTGTACTGAAAGACCTCTTGGAATTCCATTATTGCCTGGGCCGATTGAGAAGATTTTGAGATCAAGAAGAAACAAGGATTTTTTTCAGGGGCTTAATATTTGGAGAAATGTGTGGAGAAATCCTAGAAATGAAGATGAGAAGTCATTTTTTATTAACCAGAGTAAAATACATGTTGGTCTAAATAGGGTTAGAGGGAGATGGGAGTCTTCATTGCTGAGTTTGATTCCTGAGTATCCACTTGATAAACATAATATGTTTTATCAGCTTAAGGGGCGTTTGTTTCATGCTGTCGGTACAGGAGCCTTGGCTTTGAATGAGTATTGTCCTGAACTTGAAGATATGTTTGATATTAATAGTGAAATCGCAGTGTTTGAATATGGTGATGTTGAAGGATTCAGAGAAAAGCTTCAGTGGTATTCTAATAACGACGGCGCTCGTCAGAAGGTGGCGTTAGCGGGTCGCCTGCGTGGATTAAAGCAGCATACATGGCATCAAAGAATAAATCAGATCATAGATTATATTAGAAATGAGCTATGAATCCCAATCGAAATATTATTTATTGTCTTCCCTTGGGAGGGTTAAAACCCCCAGCTTCAGCTGGCATCTTTAAGCATTGCGACGTACCCTTGGGTGTATGAAAGAGGAAACCATTCGGTATTTCAGTTCCACATTCACATAGTGTGGTGTACAAAGTACCGACAGAAAGTGCTGAAGAAAGATGTGGGATTGCGACTGCGTGAACTCAGTAGGCAGATATGCTCGGATATGGGTGTGGAAATAATGTCAGGTATGGTGGTAAGAGACCATGTTCATGTGCTGGTATCGATACCACCCCAAGTGTCAGTTAGTAAACTGGTTCAAAAGCTGAAGGGCAAGTCATCCTATAAGCTGCAACGAAAGTTTGGTTTGCTGTGTAAGCAGTATTGGGGGCAAAGGATGTGGGCGCGCGGATATTTTTCCTGCGCACAGGGAATATCACGGATGAGATGATCAAAGACTACATAGAGAACCACTCAGAGCGAGAAGATGAGTTTCGTGTTGAGTAGGACTTCCAGTCGTACCCTTCAGCTGCCCTGGGGCAGTTGGCTTGTAGCTGGCTTTAGCCTGAACGGCACTTACAGTGCCTAATTCAAGCCACCGG
The DNA here is from genome assembly GCA_040505895.1 of Sedimenticola sp. GTDB lineage: Bacteria > Pseudomonadota > Gammaproteobacteria > Chromatiales > Chromatiaceae > Vondammii. Next base: position 65,451 of record JBEVXU010000017.1, read on the forward strand.
CTTCAGCCGGTGGACCATTGACTACAGCTCGCATTCACATGTAGTTAAACTCTTGAAGGAATTTATTGTATACATTCTCTAAATATTCGATCTGAGAGTCATTAAAAAACTCTTTATAATAGTAGAAGCTTCCTTTGTAGGCAGAAATATGCTTCCCATGCCAGTGTGTAATTTCGTCGTATTCAGAAAATGACTCCATACGGGCAATGATTTTCTCTACAGCTTTTATGTGGTAGCGGTCTGAAAGAGTGCTTCTTTTTTTATGAGATATTTTGATACCAAAAAAAATCTCAAATTCATTAAAAATTACATCGTAATTGTTTGCAAACTCTTCATATCTTAGCATCAACACGCTTGGGTCGTCTTTAATCTCAAGAATATCCCGAATTCCATTTTTTTCAAATTCAGATATTTGCTGATTTATTACTTCATCTGTAGGGATTAATTCATAACGCTGAATAGAAGAGGCAATGCAGTCCAGTGGGTGTCGATAAGTGACAACCATCGGAAACTTTGAATCATTGGACTCATAACTGTGCCGTTTTTTTATATTTTTCCCAGGAAAAAGATCCCTCAAAATATTATAAACTAGCGTACTGCCACTTCTTGGCGGACTATACTGGATTATTGTTCCCCCAAAAATCTTATTTAGTTTTCGTCTGTATTTATTAATAAACATGTCACTGCAATCCGATTAAGGAGTAATGAGAAATGTCTGGGATTCCACTTCTCTTGATTCAATGAGATCGCTAAAAGTCATTGATAAATAGAAAGGAGTGCAGGCCTTCGCTCATGATAATATCGCGTTTTCTCAGTGATTGAAAATGGTCTAGATGCATGGGTCAGAGATCCATGTAAATTTACATCATAACGGCCAGAAACTGCGCAAGATGACTCGCTCATCATTGGCCAAGGTCAGTAAGAAACGGCTGTGTCTCGGGATAGTTCCAACATTTTGTAAGCTTGTAAGCCTGTAAGGCGCTTCCATGTTTCTCTGGTAGATTCAGCAGGTACAATTTTGTGTTTAATGATTCGTTCGTTACTATTGATCATGGCGGTTACCTCCATGTGTTTTGATTGAAATTTTGTGCTTCCATAAAAACTGGCAATCCTCTCTTTTTCAAGTGAAGTGTCAAATCAAGTTTGAACTACTGCAAGTTAGACATCAGCCCACTCGTACTCTTCACTCTGATCCAGGCCAAAGGTGGCCTCGGTGATGAACTGGGTGACCCGGGTGGTGTTGAAGCTGCTGTGAGCTTTCTCGCGGCCACGGCGGGCAATTTGTTGGCGCTCGCTGTCGTTACGCTGGTAGTGGAGTACCTTCTCATGCAAATCTTCCCCACCTTGGAAGTAGACCACCTCTTCATCTGTATATAAGTCGTGGAACCCTGGTGTTTCCGGGATAAAGACCAGTAGACCGTTGCCGCTGAGCTGAGCTATGCGGTCGGAAGAGTAGTAGGGGATATTGTCGCGACGGCTGAGGTTGAGCCCCATTTTCGATTTGGCCAGCACATCAAGATAGTCGGCACCGAACACTGGTGGATTACCCAGAGAACCGTAGAGGCTGAAGCGCACCTCCTGCAGGTTGTCATTGAGGCCGTTGAGGAGTTGGCTGCGCAGGGGGTCTTTGTAGTCGATGCCGCAGTAGAGAAGGTCTATGTCGAACTGATCCTTTTCGTCGTTGTGCAGAGATTCGATAGAGGGGTCCACCGGATTGGGTAGGTAGAAGCAGCTTTTGTTGATAGAGCGGTAGGGGGTGAGGGCATCACCGGCGCTGGTGCAGAAAAAGCCATCGAGGTGGGGTATACGCTGTTTGAGGTGTGCCTGGGTCCAGGGCTCGAATAGTGGATCGACAAACCACTGGGCGATACGCAGGTTGGGAAACAGGCGACGCGCCTCATCCAGGGTCTCCTCAAAAATGAGGTCAGTGTGGCCGAGCAGCAGCAGTTCCGGGCGGAGGTTTTTCAGTGTCTTGAGCAGGCACTGGTTGAGCTTTTTTTGCCCGAGATTTTTTGAGCCGAATATATTCTCCTGGCGTGCAATATCACGGTCACTGAACTCATAGACAAAGTGACCGTTGCGGATAAAGCCGTTGGAGAGTTTGCGGTCGGTGGCGTAGAAGACAGAGCCGTATTTCTTTGTGCTGAAGTTAGCTGCATGGAGTACACGCATGAGAGATTCGCTCTTTAGAATTGATTGGCTGGTGCCAGGTCATTGGCAAGGATATCGACAATACGGTGGGCGGCGGTGCCGTCACCGTAGGGATTCTTTGCCGTGGCCATGGCTTGGTAATGGTCGTCGTCGCTGAGCAGCTGCTCTGTCTCGGCAATGATCGCTTCACTGTAGGTGCCGACCAGCCGGACCCCACCTGTCAGCCCCTCGGTGCGTTCAGTCTTGTCACGCATCACCAGTACAGGTTTACCCAGGGAGGGTGCCTCCTCCTGGACGCCGCCGGAGTCAGTGAGTATCAGGTAGGATTGGTTCATCAAGGCGACGAATGTCGCATAGCCTTGAGGCTCGATAAGATGGATGTTGTCGTACTCACCAAGCAGGCGCTGTACCGGCTCCTGGACATTGGGATTAAGGTGAACCGGGTAGACGATATCCACCTCCGGGTGGCGGGTGGCCAATGTTACCAGAGCACTGCAGATATTCTCGAAGCCGCTGCCAAAGCTCTCCCGGCGGTGGCCGGTGACGAGTATGAAACGATTTCTGAGATTTCTGAGGATATCTTTTGCCTCGATAGGGAGATTATTGTTGATCCGCTCGCGTACCCACAGCAGAGCATCGATGACGGTGTTGCCGGTCTCATAGATCACCTCTTTGGCTACGTTATCCCTGATCAGGTTGTCACAGTTAAGGCGGGTGGGGGCAAAGTGCCAACGGGAGAGGCGGGTGGCCAGTACCCGGTTGGCCTCTTCCGGAAAGGGGGAGCTGAGATCGCCGGTGCGCAAACCAGCCTCGACGTGTCCTACCGGGATCTGCTGGTAGAAGGCAGAGAGGGCGGCGCAAAGCACGGTTGTGGTGTCACCTTGTACCAGTACAGCATCGGGTCGGCACTCCTTCAGGATGGGCGACATCTGTTCGAGAATACGTGCGCTGAGGCCGGCCAGATCCTGTCCCGGGCGCATCAGGTCGAGATCGTAGTCGGGTACAATGTCGAACAGCTCCAGTACCTGGTCGAGCATCTGGCGGTGTTGGGCGGTAACGCAGACGATTGGGTGTAATCGGGGGTGGGCCTTTAGTGCATGGATCACCGGTGCCATCTTGATCGCTTCAGGGCGGGTGCCGAATGCTACTAGGATTTGTTTCATGAGTGACTGTCCAGATGTTGCCGATAGATATCCAGGGTGCGGGAGGCGATACCACGCCAGGAGAACTTTTCCACCGCACGGCTACGTGCTGCCGTCCCCATCTGCTCACACAGATCAGGGTTTTTTACCAGCTGTGCAAGCGCCTCGCCCAGTGTTGCCGGATCTCCAGGCGGTACCAGCAGGCCGGTCTCTCTGTCGTTAATCAGGGTGGGGATGCCACCGACCGTCGTACCAACCAGCGGAATGCCGCAGGCCATCGACTCCAGGCCGGTTATGCTGGTCGCCTCCATAAAGGAGGGGAGTACTGAGATATCGGCGGCACGGTAGACGTCGGGCATCTGCGGGTTGGGAACGCCGCCGAGGAAGATGCTCTGATCGAACATGCCGTTGTCACGGAGGATCTGCTCGACCTTGCTGCGCTCCTCCCCATCTCCGGCAAGGAGCAGGCGCACCGGCAACTCTTTTAACGCTGCCACCGCCTCGGCAAATACCGTGACGCCATTCTTCTCTACCAGGCGTCGCGCCAGTAGGACGACCACCTCCTCTTCGCTGATCCCCAGCTCCTCCCGTATAGGACTCTCTCCGGGAGCAAAGCGGTCGGTATCTACCCCGTTGGGGATGAAGTCGATGGGGCCCTGGTAGCCCACCAGTGCGGTGGCATCGCAAAGCTCCTGGCTGGGGGCGAGCACGTGGCTGATGTGAGCAAGTTGCCGAGCCAGACGGTCGCGCTCTTTCTGGCCCTTTTCGATCTTCATCAGGTAGCCGGAGGTGTGGTTGGTGAAGAGTACCGGGCAGGGTAGGTTGCGTGTTGCCTTCAGGGGACGGAGGCCGTGGACATGGATGATGTCCGGTTTAACAGTGGCGTAAAAACCGCGCAGCCAGCGTGCCAGCATCCAGTCATAGAACGGTTTGGGTCGGGGCAGGTTGGGGCGGTAGACCGTCATCCCTTGCCAGAGCTCCTTTTTTGAGCGCATCTCGCCGAGGGGGCGGGTGACGACATGTACCTCCTCTCCCAGCTGTGCCTGGGCCTGACCCAGTTCGATGACGTGGGAGGCGACGCCCCCGATGTTGGGGGCGAAGTCGGCGGAGATCTGGGCGATGCGCATAGAGATTTGTGTGGTGGGTCTGTCAGTTGCTTGGGTTATAGGGTCGCCCTATGGGCCTGTTTTTTCTTAGTATACCGGATCGTCCCCCGGCGGGCGTGTCTTGAAACGCCGATGGATCCATAGATATTGTTCGGGGGCTTTGCGGATCGCCTCTTCCAGTAGCTCATTGAGTCGCCTGGTGTCTGCTTCCAGATCGCCGGAGGGGAAGTTGTCCAGTGGAGGGTGGACCTCAATCCGGTAGCGTCCCTTGTCGGTGCGGTAGGGAAAGAAGGGGATAACTACAGCATTCCCCATTTTTGCGAAGCGTGAAGTGGTGGTAATGGTGGAGGCAGGCACTCCGAAAAAGGGTACAAAGAGGCTGTGGTTGCCGCCATAATTCTGATCGAAGCCATACCAGATGGCGCGTCCTTCACGCAGGGCGCTGGTCATGGTGCGTATCTCATCGCGGGGGAGCAACGGAGTGAGATGCCGGCCCCTGGCATTTTTGATGGTGTATTCCATCAGGGCGTTTTTCATTGGCCGGTACATGGCGCCGGTGCGTCCCTGTAGCCCCATGATATGTGCGGCCAATTCCATTGAGGTGAGGTGGCCGGTAAGGAGTATGACGCCTCTGCCGTCATCAAGGGCTTTATGAAGATGTTCAATGCCATGAATCTCGGCAAGGGAGAGTATACGTTTATCGCTTCCCCACCAGGTCATGGCAGTTTCAACCATCGACATCCCTATCGCTTCGAAGTGTTCTTTGAGCAGGGATTCCTGCTCCTCTTTTTCCAGTTCATCGAAGCAAAGGGCAATATTACGGCGGGCTATCCGTGCGCGGCTACGGATGGTTTTACCGAAAAAACGGCCCAGCAGTCGCCCCACCGCAAGCTGGATGTCATAGGGTAGTTGGTGGATCAGCCACAGCAGGCCGAGACCGAGCCAGCCCGGCCAGAAGCGGGGGCGAAAGAGTTTTGGGTCAGGGCGGCAGCTTTCACTTTTGGTTGCCGGAGGTGCCATGCTTACTTATCCAGCGCGTACTGTATCTGGTAAAGCTTGCTGTAGAGGCCGTCCTGGACAAGCAGTTGCTGGTGGCTGCCGGATTCGACAATTGCGCCCTGATCGAGTACGACGATGCGATCGGCATTCTCAATAGTGGAGAGGCGGTGGGCGATGGTGATGGTTGTCCTCCCCCGGCTCAGTCTTTCCATCGCCTCCTGAATCAGCTGCTCGGATTCAGTATCAAGGGCGGAGGTGGCCTCGTCGAGGATCAGGATCGGTGCATCTTTGAGCAGTGCTCGAGCAATGGCGAGTCGTTGGCGCTGCCCGCCGGAGAGGCGAACACCATTGTCGCCTATAGGTGTATCCATTCCTTCCGACATCTGCTGGATGAACTCATAGGCGTTGGCGGCCTTGGCGGCGGCAATGACCTCCTCATCACTGGCGGAGCTGCAGCAGCCGTAGGCAATATTGGCACGGACGCTGTCATTGAAGAGAAAGACGTCCTGGGAGACCAGCGAGATATGATTGCGCAGAGTGTTGAGGGGCAGGTCACTGATGTCGATGCCATCAATAAAGATAGCCCCTTGGCTGGGGCGGTAGAAGGCTGGTATCAGGGCGGCGAGGGTGGTCTTTCCACTTCCGGAGGGGCCAACCAATGCGATGTTTTCACCGGGGTTAACGGTAAGCTGTATCTCCTTCAGTGCCGCATCAGTGTCGTTGGTATAGTGGAAGGAGAGCGCTCTCCACTCAATTTTTCCGTTCGCTGTATCCAGCTGTTCTGTGCCCCTGTCGGTTTCCGGAGTTTGGTCAAGGAGCTCGAAAACGCTCTCCGCAGCGGCTAACCCCTTTTGTAGCTCATTATTGATACTGGTCAGTTTTTTCAGGGGGGATAGGATCATCGCCATGGCGCTAAAGAAGGCGACAAACTCACCAACGGTGAATCCCCCCGTTGCAGACTGCTGGGCGGCCAGATAGGCCATCAGGGCGAGAGCTGATACGGCTATCAAATGGTTGGCCTGGACGCTGCTGGTGTGAGCGATAATGCTCTTCATCTTGAATTGGCGTACCCGATTGGCAGCGCTAAAGAAGCGTTTCTGTTCGTGACGCTGACCACCAAACAGTTTGATCACCCGGCTGCCGGTGATCACCTCCTCAAGCACGTGGGTCATCTCCCCCATCTTCTGCTGCAGTGTTTTGCTGATCAGTCGCAGACGCCGGCTGACGATACGGACAAAGAAAGTAACGGCAGGTATCAGCACGAAGGCGATGAGTGTGAGCCGCCAGTTGAGATAGAGCATCAGCCCCAGCAGGCCGAGTATAGAAAGGGAGTCACGTACCAGTGTCACCAGGACATGGGAGGCGGAAGTGGTCAACTGCTCGACATCATAGGTGACCTTGGAGAGGATGACGCCGGTGGTGCTGTTATCATAGAAGCGTGCAGGTAGCACCAGCAACTGCTGGAACATCAGCTCCCGAAGGTTGAATACTACCTTGGTAGACACAGACTCCATGGCGACACTACTAACCAAGGTGGCAACTCCCTGGACTGCAGCCAGGGCCAGCAGCAGGAGTGGGACAAGCGCTATCATTGTAGGGTCTTTGTCGACGAAGCTACCATCCAACAGCGGCTTCATCAGGTAGGGCATGGCCGGCTGGGTGGCGGCCAGCACCACAGTGCCGAGGATGGAGACTAAAAAGGTCTTCCAGTGCGGCCGGACGTGCTGTAGAAGGCGGATGTACTGTCTGTAGGTCGACATCGAGTATGGCGTGAAATTCAGCAATAACCAGTTGATGAAAAAGAGAAAACAGCTTTGAGCGGCTATCCTACCCATCTGTGATGGGGATGCCAAGTCTTGATTGTTCTGTTTGATGCAAATAGTGATCTCTATATCGAGACTATTAGGGAGGTAACTAGGTGTACGACCTGATACTATTCGGTGTTAGCGGTCTTTACTGTAGACAGAAGTAGGGAGGCACGCTGGCAGTCTCAATATTATGGAGTTGGGGGGCGGCAAGTGATACCCCGACAGTGATATATGGAAGAGTTAGTAGATTTGTATTATGCGATTGATGAATGACCTCTCGTTACAGAATAAGGGATTGCTAGTTCTTTTTTCCCTGGTAATCCTATCCCTCCCGTTAAAGAACGCGATCTATCAGATCAGTTATGGACTTTTTGCTCTTCTTTTTCTTTTTTCGGTGATCAGGTCATGGAATTACAGGTTATTTCAGGAAGACATTAGGTTCTCTGTTTTGTTTGTCCTGATCATTCTGTCTATGGCCATTTCCAATTACCTTGGAGTGGAGGGGAGTGAACGATGGGAACTGCTGTTAAAATTTGTTTTTAGGTATGTGTTGCTTTTCTTTGCTGTGCTTTATCTTCTCAAAGAGAGAGTGGTGAGCATGAATTTTGTCCTGTTACTGATAGTTGCCTCATTTAGTATTCAGGCTTTTGATGGGATTTATCAGCAATATACTGGCTATGATTTTTTTGTGAATAGAAAAATTGTCGGCAACAGGCTGATGGCAGCTACATTTTCGACCAATGCTCTTGGTTTTCTTCTTTTTGTCAATGTTAGTATATTACTCTATTACTTTATTGCTGCCGTGCAGAAGGGGCGTAGGCCACTGTTTATTGCTGCATATAGCCTGCTCATCTGTGTTAGTGCTTACGTCCTACTTCACACAGGCTCTCGCTCTTCCTGGGTGGCAGCTACCGTTTTTCTGGTAATTTTTGTTGCGCTAAATTTTCGGCGGCTCAATATAAAAAGTTATACCACTATTGCTGTTTTTGTGCTGGCAGTTGCATTGTACATAATCAACGATGACTCAGTTTTTTCCCGTTTTTCTACGCTGGTGGCAGGGCATTCCCCTATAAGAATTGATATATGGCTATTCTCCATAGAGCAGTTTTTATTGGCACCAATGTTCGGTTATGGGCTCAATAGCTACGCAGTTCTAGGTGGGCCACACCCAAATATACACATGCCGCATAATATTGTCTTTGAAATACTTATTTTTCTGGGACTGACTGGCTTGGTGCTATTTTCTGCACTCTTTATTTCGGTCTTTACGTCAAGTATCAGTGTATTTAAACGATACAGGTTGCTAGGGTCTTTTTTGATGGCGATATTTGTGGCTATTCTTGTTGGGTACCTTTTTGATCACTCAATTACAGACAGCAAAATAACCAATACTGTTTTATTCACGATAATGGCTGTTGTCGTCAATGCTGGGCATGGTGTTATGAAGCGAGTAGATAGTCCGATATGAGTCGATTCCTTCAGCGAATGCGCAGCCTCTCGGTCTATCGGTCAAATAGACGAGAGTTACTGAAGCAGGGGGAATCGGCAAAGTATCTTTTCGAAATGGGGAAACCCTACCCCTGTTTGGATGATCGATATCAGTCAAGTGGTACTGCGAAAGGGCACTATTTTCATCAGGATTTACACGTTGCTAGACGAATATTTGAAGGGAAGCCTGACAAGCACCTTGATGTAGGTTCCAGGGTGGATGGCTTTATTGCTCACGTGGCCTCTTTTCGGGAGATTACGATCCTGGATATCCGGCCGCTCATAGGTAAAATTCCTAATGTGTCATTTTCTCAATGCAACATTATGGGTGATCTGGCTCCAGCTCTTGTCGAGTCCACAGATTCATTATCATGTCTTCACACATTAGAGCACTTTGGTTTAGGCCGATACGGCGACCCGGTGAACTATGATGGTTATCTGGAGGGATACAATAATCTTTATCGCATACTTAGGCCGGGTGGTAAGCTTTACCTTTCTGTGCCCATCGGGCCACTGAGGATAGAGTTTGATGCTCATCGAGTATTCTCAATGGCATTTCTATTGGAGTTGGTATCAGGCGGATTTGAAGTTGATGCATTCTCCTACGTGGATGACAAAGGTGACTTTTATCCTGATGTAGGGATTGAGGGGGCTGGTGTAGAGAGTAACTTCAACTGTGTCTTTGGCTGTGGAATATTTGAGCTGACAAAGAAGTAATACTGGAGCCGTGCAGGCAATGATTAATAGAGTATCGAAAAACCAATGAAAGTAACGATTTTTGGCTCAGGTTATGTTGGGCTTGTCACGGGAGCCTGTCTGGCAGAGGTGGGCAACGATGTCGTCTGCATGGATGTCGATGCGGCTAAAATAGAGATGCTCAACGGAGGTGGAGTACCTATTTATGAGCCGAGTCTGGAGGCAATGATCAAACGCAATGCTTCGGCCGGTCGTCTCTCCTTTACTACTGATCCCGGAACGGCTGTGTCGCATGGCCTGTTTCAGGTGATCGCAGTAGGTACTCCGCCAGATGAAGATGGCTCTGCAGACCTGCAGCATGTACTTGCCGTGGCAGAAACTATTGCCAGACATATGGATGACTACAAGGTGGTGGTGGACAAGTCTACTGTGCCGGTGGGTACGGCGGATAGAGTCAGAGAGCGAATTGACTCAACACTCAGGGAGCGTGGTGTTGAAGTGGATTTTGATGTTGCATCAAACCCGGAATTTCTCAAGGAGGGGGCGGCGCTGGATGACTTTATGAAGCCGGACAGAGTGGTGGTTGGTACAGACAGCGACAGGGCTGAAAATCTGCTGAAGGAGCTGTATGCGCCATTCAATCGAAATCATGAACGCTTTGTCTCGATGGATATTCGTTCCGCAGAGCTGACTAAATACGCAGCCAATGCCATGCTGGCAACTAAAATAAGTTTTATGAATGAGCTGGCCAATCTGGCTGAATTGCTGGGTGCGGACATCGAGCAGGTAAGAAACGGCATCGGCTCAGATACGCGTATCGGATATTCATTTATCTACCCTGGCTGTGGCTATGGTGGCTCCTGTTTTCCAAAAGATGTCAATGCGTTGGAGCGTACTGCAGGCCAAGTGGGCTTTGATGCAAAACTCCTCCAGGCAGTGGCTGAGGTGAATGATAATCAGAAACATATCTTGGTGGGCAAAATTGACCACCACTATGGTGGTGAGTTGAAAGGGAAGGTTTTCGCTCTCTGGGGGCTGGCATTCAAGCCAAATACAGATGATATGCGTGAGGCGCCGAGCAGGGTGGTGATGGAATCTCTGTGGGAGCGGGGCGCAAAGGTTCAGGTGTTTGATCCAGAGGCGATGGATGAATGTCATCGTATCTATGGAGAACGCTCTGATCTTATTTATGTGGCTAGCCCGGAAGAGGCGGTTGCCGGTGCTGATGCGCTGGTGGTAGTTACGGAGTGGAAGCTTTTCCGTAGCCCCGATTTTGAAAGAATTAAACGGGATATAAATAGAGCAGTTATTTTTGATGGGCGTAATCTCTATGAGCCAGGACACATGAAAGCGCTTGGATTTACCTACTATGGTATTGGCCGAGGAGAGCGCCTCTGATGCGCGTTCTTATTACAGGTTCAGCCGGATTTATCGGCTCGGCGCTTTCACTTCGTCTTTTGGCTAGAGGGGATGAGGTGATTGGTATCGACAATCATAACGATTACTACCCTCCGGCACTGAAAGAGGCGCGCTTGGCACGTCATATTGATCACCCCAACTACACCCATCATCGTATAGACTTGGCTGACCGTGATGGGATTCAGGCGCTCTTTGCTGAATGTAAACCTCAGCGGGTAGTCAATCTTGCCGCTCAGGCTGGTGTGCGCTACTCACTGGAAAATCCACTCTCCTATATTGATAGTAACCTGGTCGGCTTTGGCCACATATTGGAGGGCTGTCGATATAACGATGTCGAGCATCTTGTCTACGCATCCTCCAGTTCGGTATACGGTGCAAATACTCATATGCCGTTTTCTGTGCACCACAATGTGGACCATCCTCTGAGTCTGTATGCGGCCACCAAGAAGGCAAATGAGTTGATGGCCCATACCTACAGTCATCTATATGACCTACCTACCACAGGGCTGAGGTTTTTTACTGTCTATGGTCCTTGGGATCGACCTGATATGGCTCTGCAAAAATTCACCAGGGCCATGTTGGCCGGCGAGGCGATCAAGGTGTTCAACTACGGAAAACACCGCAGAGACTTCACCTATATCGATGATATTGTCGAGGGTGTGATAAAGGTCCTTGATAGACCGGCGCAGGGGAATCCAGACTGGGATTCGATGAATCCTGATCCCGGCACAAGCAGCGCGCCATGGCGTGTCTATAATATCGGCAACAACCATCCGGTAGAGTTGATGGACTATATCAAGGCCATCGAAGAAAACCTGGGTATTGAGGCGGAGAAAGAGATGCTGCCTCTTCAGCCTGGTGATGTTCCGGATACCTATGCTGATGTGGAAGATCTGGTGAGAGACTTTGACTACAAGCCCAAGGCCACTGTTGCTGATGGGGTAGAGCGGTTTGTTAAATGGTATGTCGATTATTACCAAGTCAATAGAGACGGGGAAGAATAGATGCAGCTGAAAGAGAAATTAGAATCAAAAGCTGCCGTAATTGGTATCGTCGGCCTTGGGTATGTGGGATTACCACTGGTACTCCGCTATTGCGAAGTGGGATACAAGGTTATCGGTTTTGATATAGATCCAGCCAAGATTGAAACACTGAGGTCTGGTGAGAGCTATATTGAGCACATCTCTCATGAGTCAGTTTCGGTGGCTGTGAGGAAGGGTTTTGAAGCTACCTGTGATTTTTCTCGTGCAACTGAAGCAGATGCACTTATTCTTTGTGTTCCAACCCCATTGGATCGTCACAGAGAACCGGATCTCAGTTATGTCACTGGTACGATGGATTCCCTACTCCCTTATCTTCGTGAAGAACAAGTGATCTCTCTGGAGAGCACAACCTACCCCGGTACTACCGAAGAGGAGTTGATGCCGCGTATTGAGTCAACAGGACTCAAGGTTGGTGAGAATGTCTATCTTGTCTATTCACCGGAGAGAGAGGATCCGGGAAACCCCGACTTTGTCACACGAACCATTCCCAAAGTGTGTGGGGGAGTAACCGGGCCGTGTCGTGAAATAGGAAATGAACTGTACAGGCAGGTAATAGACAATGTTGTAATGGTTAGCTCTACCAAGGCTGCTGAAATGACCAAGCTATTGGAGAATATCCACCGGGCAGTCAATATCGGCCTGGTTAATGAGATGAAGATAGTGGCTGATAAGATGGGCATCGATATTTATGAGGTGATTGACGCCGCTGCTACCAAGCCATTTGGTTTTGTCCCCTATTACCCTGGTCCGGGTTTGGGTGGGCACTGTATCCCTATAGACCCTTTCTATCTGACCTGGAAAGCACGTGAGTATGGAGTGCACACTCGTTTTATTGAACTGGCCGGTGAGGTGAACAGTAGTATGCCTGAGTGGGTGGTGTCGAAGGTAGCCGATGGTTTGAACCTTCATGGTAAATCGGTCAATGGCAGCAGAATTCTTATTCTTGGCATCGCCTACAAAAAGAATATTGATGATATGCGCGAATCACCGGCTGCACTGATACTCGAGCTGCTTAGAGATAAGGGGGCCGAGATCAGTTATTCAGACCCTCATGTACCAAAGTTTCCGGCGATGAGGAAATATGATTTTGATCTATCTAGTGTGGATTTGTCGGCTGAGATGATCAGAGAATATGATTGCGTTGTACTGACGACGGATCATGATCTTTTTGACTATGACATGATCCGTGATAATGCGTCTCTTATTGTCGATGCACGTGGTAAGTACAGAGACTCTACGCCTGGTATCATAAGGGCCTAGTGAACAGTTGGGTTAATTATCGAGCCTGTCTAGTACAATATTTACTATCAGTTTGTTTTTAATTACGAGTAATCGCATGAAGAGTTGGTTGTTGATGACTTCATATTTTATTTAACCATCGTATTGTGGTTGTTATGTAGCGATATATCTACGAATTTACAAATAGTCACTTAATTTGATCGCCTTACTCTTTTTGCATTTTGGCGATCACAAGTTGAAGAATAGCTTTATTCATAAATTACTTTTTTAGGATATCCTTGGCTAGAACGGGTTCATCAAATGATGGAAAATGATCCCGCTCTAGCCATCTTGAATACCTGCCAAAGGGACGGAGCGATAAGCTTCTGAATACTATAAATAGCTGTAGCGTCGGTGCGATTGTATATCCCAAAGATGGATTTTCTTTGTATGTGATAGATGCACCGATAAAATCAGACTAAAAAGATACAAATCAGAATTAAGGGAGAGTATTTGATGCGTGTGGCCAATCGAAAGAGAGTTTTAGTTACGGGGGGTGCTGGCTTTCTCGGGTCTCACCTTTGTGCGCGGTTGTTAAGGGATGGGTGTGATGTGCTCTGTGTTGACAACTTTTTCAGTAGCACAAAAGACAATATTACACACTTGACCGGAAACTCTCATTTCGAGTTGAGCCGCCATGATGTTACCTTTCCGCTTTATGTGGAAGTTGATGAAATCTATAATTTGGCCTGTCCCGCATCCCCTGTTCATTACCAGCACGATCCCGTGCAAACCACAAAAACCAGTGTGCATGGTGCCATTAATATGCTTGGTCTTGCCAAGCGACTGGGAGCTAAAATTTTTCAAGCTTCGACCAGTGAAGTGTATGGATGCCCCGAAGTGCATCCTCAGAATGAGGGCTACTGGGGTAACGTTAATCCCATAGGTCTCAGGTCGTGTTACGATGAAGGAAAGCGTTGCGCTGAGACCTTGTTTTTCGATTATCATCGTCAGCATAATTTAAAAGTAAAAGTGGCACGTATATTCAACACTTATGGACCGCGGATGCACCCTAATGATGGGCGTGTTGTCTCTAACTTTATTATTCAAGCTTTGCGTAATGAACCAATCACCATATACGGTGATGGTAATCAGACCCGTTCATTTTGTTATGTTGACGATTTAATCGATGTATTTATCAAGCTGATGGATTCTTCAGATGAAGTGACTGGTCCGATTAATACCGGAAATCCTAATGAATTCACTATCCTGGAGTTGGCTCAGTTAGTCATCGATCTGACTGACTCGAAATCCGAATTACGTTTTATGCCGCTTCCCTCTGATGATCCAGCCCAGCGTCAGCCCGACATCACCCGTGCAAAAGAGATTCTTGGTTGGGAGCCAAAGGTCGAATTGGAAGAAGGCATAAAAGAAACGATAGCTTATTTTAAGTCGAATTAATGTCAGTGAATTAAGAAAATAGCAAACTCTAGCGCATAATTTCGTCAGCTAATTGAGTTTAGTCTATAAATAATGGTGTTGTAGCGGCGAGCCAAAAAAATGATATTAATATGGAATCGTAATCTAGCGGTGCCTATACCGGTACTGTATTTTTAGTTCACTATTAAAGCGCACCCGCTTTAAGTGGTGGTTTAGTCACATAATATATCCCGGTTAACACCGAGATAAAAAGAGTTACTTTTATTCCATTGCCTGTTCAAATGAAAAAAGCACTAATTTGTGGGATTTCCGGTCAAGACGGGGCATATATTGCCCAGTTACTGCTCTCTAAGGGATATGAGGTTTATGGGTCATCTCGTGATGCCCAGATGAGTGGTTTTTTAAATTTGAAGCGGTTAGGGATCACAGAAAGGGTGCATCTACTATCAATGACACTCAATGATTTTCGGAGTGTTTTGCAGACCTTAGTTACAGTCGAACCAGACGAAGTTTATAACCTCGCCGGTCAAAGTTCTGTTGGGCTCTCATTCCAGCAACCTGTTGAAACTATGGAGAGTATCAGCATTAGTACTCTCAACCTGCTTGAGGCGATTCGTTTTACAGGTAAGCCGATCCGGCTTTACAACGCCGGCTCTGCAGAGTGTTTTGGGGAAAATGATGAAAACCCCTCCACTGAAACCTCGGTGTTTCGTCCGAGAAGTCCTTATGCCGTCGCCAAAGCTGCTGCCTTTTGGCAGGTAGCTAATTATCGGGAAGCCTATGGTCTATTCGCGGCATCAGGTATTCTTTTTAATCATGAATCTCCCTTGAGGCCAGTTCGTTTCGTGACACGGAAGATCGTATCCACAGCCTGTCGGATATTTGCTGGAAGCTCGGAAAAACTCACCTTGGGCAATCTTGCTATCTGTCGTGACTGGGGGTGGGCTCCAGACTATGTGGAAGCCATGTGGCTGATGCTTCAACAAGACCAAGCTGATGATTTTGTCGTCGCAACCGGGGAGACCAGCTCTCTTGAAGACTTTACCTCGAGTGTGTTTGAGTGCGTTGGGCTAAATTGGCGAGATTATACGACTGTGGATCAGTCATTGTTTCGCCCTACTGACTTGAGTATGAGTAGGGCAAATCCAGCTAAGGCTCGGGAGATTTTAGGCTGGC
This sequence comes from Sedimenticola sp., assembly GCA_040505895.1. Classification (GTDB taxonomy): domain Bacteria; phylum Pseudomonadota; class Gammaproteobacteria; order Chromatiales; family Chromatiaceae; genus Vondammii. The sequence goes on from JBEVXU010000017.1 coordinate 81,137, forward strand.
AGGCGAAATATACCATGCGTGAACTGGTACCAATGATGGTTCATGCGGAATTAGAGTTTATGGGCCTGCCACAACGAGAAAAATGATGAGTATCCCCCATTTTTTTGCACATTACTTTCCTTTTATTGGGCCTTATAAACGTAAAGTAAAAGCGCTGATCGATACGCTTTTGCCGCCCAAAAGCTATTCGCAGCATGGCGAAGACATGTTTATTTATGAGTACTTGGCTAAGGAGAAACGTCTCAACGGAATCTATGTTGATGTAGGTGCCAATCACCCGAGCTCAATATCGAACACCTATTTTTTTTATCGAAAGGGTTTTTCCGGGCTGGTCATTGAGCCTCATGATGAGTTAGCAAATCTCCATCGGCAGTTTCGGCGAAGAGATAGGGTATTTGAAGTAGGTGCAGGGAAGGAATCCGGTATATTCGAATTCAATATTAGCAAGACGCCCGTATTGAATTCGTTCCAAAAAATAGAGGGCATGAACTTATGGAAGACAAAATATGTGCCAGTACTTACATTGGATATTATTACCCGGTTCGCCGAACCTGAGCAGATATTTTTGTTAACTATTGATACGGAAGGATTAAATTACCAGGTTATCCAGGGAGCTGAACAGACGTTAGCGGTCACTTATCTGGTCTGCATCGAGGTCGATAGCCCCGAGGAAGAAGCACTTATTACCGAATTCCTGACCCGTAAACATCGGTTCCGTAAAATCAAGTCTATGGGCTGCAATCGTTTATTTGTGAATGAGGCGAAACTATGAAAAAAACGACTATTTTTCTATATTTCCAGGTGAATAGAGATGCTTTCTGTTGGGCGATTAGTAAAAAGGATTACACGGCGACCAGGTCGTCCACTTCACATGTGTCTTATCTTGTTTCTATTTAATCATCCATGACGCATTTTTTGGCCCCAGTTGTGTGGGTAGACTATCAAGAAATAAAATACTTCATGATTTACGTATACAAAGTCATTGGATCTCGGGCTAAAAGGCATGACAGGGTATAACCGCTTTCACTCGTTGGTCGCTTCAACCCTAACGACCAACATGCTCATAATGCTAGCCACTCTTGTTGTCGGTAGTCTCACCGCAAAGATTCTGGGTGTAGAGGGGCGTGGGGAGTTGGCAGCTATCCAGCTGGTGGCCAGCTTCCTAGGTGGCGTTTGTATAGCCGGATTACCTGCGGCGGTGATTTACTTAAGCGGCGCGAATGGGCGGTATTCTGGGCACTACTACATGACGGGTATGCTGTTGGCAATGTTACTCGCGGTGCCAACTATTATCGTCGGCTATGCAGTCGCACCGTTCATTCTGAACAACAATCGCCTGGAGGTGATTGAAGCTGCCAGAACCTACCTCGTCTTCATTCCACTAACGATCCTTTCTTCTTTTATTCTGGCAAGCTTCCAAGGACAGCTGAAGATCCGTGTCTGGAATAGAATGCGAGCCATTGCCTACGTACTCTGGTTGGGCCCGGTCTTATGGATGTACGTCAGAGGTGGTGTCGGTCCTGTCGAGTTCTCCAAAATCTATTTGATCTTTGTGGCCGTCTATGTAGTGCTATTTCTGTTTATCCAATACCGGGAGCAGCAAGGCGAGGCGAGATTTCGTACCAAACTGGTTAGACCTTTGCTTTCTTATGGAGGATCGACGACTTTTGCAAATCTCTTGCAGCAATCAAATCTGCGGCTGGATCAGATATTTATTACTGCCTTTTTGCTACCCACTCAACTGGGTATATACGTGGTTGCTCTAGCTTGGAGTGGAGCCTATGCGCCCTTTATTGGAGCAGTCTCTAATATTATCGTGCCCTATATTTCCCGCATTGAATCGACGGCCAATCAGATTGATCTACTTGGTAGAATTTCCAGGGTGATTGCTACACTTAATTTACTGTTGAGTGCTCTGTTGATGCTGGTTACTCCAATTGCGATCCACCTCTTGTTTGGCGAGGCGTTTGAAGCTGCCGTGCCCATTGCTTATGTGCTAATCGTTGCTCTAATGTTGGCCAATCTTAAGGGGGTGTTGTCAGAGAGTTTGCGAGGTATGGGAAAGCCGGGGGTGGTCATGCGGGCAGAAATCATTGGAGTGGTTGTTACGGCAGTCTTGCTGGCAGTTGTTTTGGTTGCCAGCGGAGAGTTGATAGCCGTCGCTATATCCTCGGTGGTCGGCTATGCAGCAACTTTAGTGTATTTGGCTGTTTATCTTCAAAGAAAGATGCATATGCCCATGACGAAATTATTTATACCCACTCGAAGTGATCTCGCTTATGTAATACGCAGTGTCCAGGATCTTCTCCAACGAGCCCGGGGTGTTAAATCATCAGATGCTAGGATGACCGATGCATAACGTAAATAAATGTTCGTTGTGTGGCGGAGACAACCTTGTTGGCCTCTACACCAAGACCATAGATAACGATCGTCCATGGTCTGACTTCCTTAGGTCAAAAGATTTGCCTTCACAATTATCTGCGCTGGCTTGCAAGGAGTGTGGCCTGATTTTTCAAAGCCCTGTATACGATGATGAGGAGTTACAACTACTCTACAACCTGGGGAGTGAGCCAGCCTCACAAGAGGCAATTGCCATGGCCGAAGTGAATTCAAGTCGCCGGGCCAAAGATGTCTATAATGCGTTTACGCCATGGCTGGATGCTTCAAAAGGTAGTGTATTGGATGTAGGAGGGAGAAGCGGCGAGTTAATGAGGCTGTTTGTGAAGGCCGGTTATGAGGTCTCTGTTCTTGATATGGATGGGGGTGATCCTGTCGATGCTCGAATTGAGAAGATAAGAAAGCCGTTTTTAGATTTACATGAGTATTCTTTTAATGCCATTACGATGCTTCATGTGCTCGAACACGTTGTGTCACCGCGTCAGTTTTTAGAGCATGCATGTGGTCTGCTGACTCCCAATGGACTCTTGTATATCGAGGTTCCGTCCGAGTTGCTAACCCCGATTGTGTTTCGGCATATAGGAGATCATCGGCATATTGTCTATTTTTCGCGAGAAACTCTGCGTGCCACGCTGGAGATTGCTGGTTTCACATGTTTATCATGCAAACTGGTAATAGGTTTTGTTGGAGGGAACTTACCTGTTATTAGGGCTGTTGCAAGAAAACATGACGAGAAAGAGAGCTACAAATCAGTACGAGGCTCAGCATTCAGAAGTTTTTCTGAGGTATTGCACCCTCTCCCGGTTATGGTCAGGATTATGAATGCATTTAAATGGTAACTGTGATTATTTTTTCTGCTTCTTATGTTCATGAATTGAGGTGCTGTGGCATAAAGATATGAAATTATTGATGGTTTACAATTTTGTCGATGAAGAACAGCATGTAACTGCGCCGAATTTTTATCGCGAATGTGCAGAAAAGGTTTTTCCTGCAGAGGGCATTGAAACCGATCTGCTGCCTGATTTGCGTGGAGCGTTCCTATTCAAGCTACTGCTAAGCCTGCGCCTCAGAGATGACAGGGTGATGATGATCGTAGTATTTTGGTGGCTGCTTCGTCATGGTCGCCAATACGATGTCATTGTTGGCTGGTTGACCAATGGCATGCTGGCCGCACTGCTTAAGCATCTCCCGGGGTGGTCTCGGGTAGCGGTTTGCCTGATTCTATACAAATTACCCAAAAGTGATGGACGTGGGCCGAAGGGTATGATTAAGAGGCGCCTGCTTGGCCTTGTCTCCTCTGGTGCCGATCTGTTGCTTGCTCTGGATTTATTGCAATCTATAGAGTTCGGAAAAAAACTTGGACGGACACTCGGGACAACACTGCCGCTTCGATATGGTGTGCATGCAAACTGGTACGCTGAACAATCTATTACAGCCAATACAACACCGACGGTCTCCATATTTGTGCCCGGTGGGGCATGTCGTGATGACGGTACGGTGGAGAAGGCGGTACAGGATCTTGATGTTTGTCTGAAAAGGTTTCAGGTACATCCTGATAAAGATCGCAAAGCTGAAAAGAGTGAACTAGGACGGGCTATTATATTAAAAAGGTTCAATGCGCCATATGACGACTACATGTCAGAATGCGTTAGCAGTGACATAGTTGTTATATCAGTAGAAAATGGAGACAAGCCTGTGGGGCTGACGTCCTTGTTGGAATGCATGGCGTTAGGGAGACCAGTTATCATGACGAATGGTATGTCAAGCAGTGATTATGTTGTCGATGGAGAGACCGCATTACTGTTCAATGAAGGCGACTGGCAGGGGCTGAGGGATAAGATTCAATTTCTACTTGATAATCCTGCGAAAGCCCAGGAGTTGGGAAGGGCTGCAAAAAATATGGCTAATACAGGCCTTGGGCTGCAATCTTGCGGTGTTGACTTTGCGCGTATGCTTCAGTCATTAAGATCGGAGTAATCTTAGGATGATACAGTTTAGAGCGCGCGGGCTCATATTACTTATATTTCCAATTGGTTGGTATCATTCGCAAGGCTTATTTGTTGGCTGGGAAGAGTTTTATGCTGGAATAACACTATTGTCTTTTGCGCTGACAGCATGTGCCCTGCAAGTCTTGGGGCCGGCAAATAAAAGAACAGTTCACCTATGGCTTATTCTGACTCTGTACTTAATTGGATATTACATTAAGTTCTATGTTCTATGTTATTTCAAGCTGGATAGCGCCTCCGATTATCTGCTAAACAGATATCCACTAGAAACTGACCTGCTCTCCAATCCTGATCTTTTGTTTGAGTACAGCGCATTGGTAACAGCCGTTCTTGGCTGTATCGTCGCCGTATTTTATATACTCAATCGGGGTATACGGAGAAGAGGCTGGCGCAGCGCAATCGTTTTGCTCCCCAGTCCTTGGTTTTACCTGCCGGCATCAAGGATAAAAAGTATTTTGTCTGCGGCTGTGGTGCTTACCATAGTGCTGGTATGCCTACAGGTTGCACTCGGCATTGGTTATGTGTCGGGTGCTGAACGGCAGACAGTTCAGCTACCCTTTCGCTTAGCGGGCATTATCATGGCGATCTACTATGGTGTGGTGCCCCTGCTTTTCCTGGTGGCAATCTGGATGGCTGATGCGAAAGGGGCACAATCCCTTGCCAGGCAAGCTATAGCCGCCTACCTGATGTTTGGCTTGGTGGCAGGCGTTCTGAGTACGAGCAAAGCTATTGTAATTACCACTATTGTGTCTCTGGCTGTGTTATGGCTGGTCACATCTAAGTTTGATCGCCGTCGGTTTGTACTCCTGTTGTCGATGATTCCATTTGTCATGTTACTCAATGGATTTTTATCCTTGAACAGGACCATGAGAGTAACGAATCCGGAATTGTCGATATTTGATGTGGGTCTTATTGCTATGGAAAGCATGTTTGACCTACTGGGCACTGCGTCTATGGATGATGATTCAACAGGTGTATTCACCTATTTAGGTGTCATCATGCGAATAAATGGTGCCGATTCTTTATTGAATATATTAAATTATTCACCACAGATTTCCTTGGATCAGGCGATGAACCTCCTGATAGGCACTGAGGTTAGCGTGGGTCATTATTACGCCCAGGAGATATTGGGTAATCATACAAACTTTGGTCTCGCCTTCTCTCCCTCCTTGGTAGGATTTTTTAGAATTATAGGGGGAAATGGATTGCTGGCTTGTGCCGGTGTTGCACTATATGTGCTTTTCTGGCATGTGGTGTTTCAGCGTGTGCTGCGAGCCCGTCTGCTAATTGAGCCGATTGTGCTATCGTCACTCATGTTATTAGTAGGACTGTTCACCAGTGAGGGGACACTTGAGGGAATGCCAAGTAAATTATTGGTAGCCATATTCTTTGCTGGGGTAGGTGAGCTGGTGTTGCGCTATTTTGCGCCTTGGCGTAGAGGTAGGGCAGGCGTTGCTACTCTACCTAAAGAGCCCCTGGTCGACCCGTGAGTTTGCACCATATGCCTAAGATATCTTCTTCCAAGGTTGTAGATTTTGGTAGCAACGTGCAATTAATTACAGGTTATGTTTCAAGTCCAAAACATTTGAATAACAATCTATATATTTCAGCATTAAATAACGTTTATTAACCTGCAAAGGTATCGGAAAGAGTTAGTCTATGAGAGTTTTGTTCATACTTCCATATGGAATTATCCCTCCTGATTCTGGTAACAAAAATCTTACTTTTGGACTACTAAAGTATCTTGTACCCCGTACTACCTGTGATATCGCTTTGCTGGTTGACGAACATAAGTACGAGCCCTCCATCGTGGAGTCAGATCTCAGGAAAGAGTTTCCAGGTGTCAGGCGTGTGGTGGTCTTCAAGAAACCGATTGGAAGTGAGAGAAGATGGGGCAGAGTTCGTACCCTGCTGCACGGGAAGCACCCCTCGCTTGGCTCATACTTGAGTACTACCTTAGAACAATGGCTTCAATCAAATGTGTCAAGGGATACATATGATCTCATCCATTTTGACATGATTCACACTACTTTATATCGATCCTCTATAAAGGATGTGCCCAGCTTGATAGTTGCTTCTGATGCCTATTCAATGGCTGCGAGGGAGGCTGCTGCACTGCTTGACTCAGTGACGTCCAGGGCAAAAGCTTTATTTGAGAGCTGGCTTTTACGGAATATTGAATCAAGCGACTATCCTCACTTCTCTATGGTATGCACTGTTTCGGATAGAGATGCGGCATATTTGCGTAGCGTAAGTCCGGGATCAAATGTCAGAACGATCGGGATCGGCGTCAGTGCGGAATATGCAGAGAGAGATATTAAACATGCTGACTCAGACGCCTTAACTTTTCCGAGGATTCTATTGACAGGCTCACTTAATCATCCTGTCATTGCACAAGGGATAGTTGATTTTCTGGAAAAGTCGCTCCCTCAAATTAGAGAGAAGTTTCCTGAAGTCGGCGTTGTAGTATTAGGGAGAGGGCCTCACGCTATTTTGAAAGAGTGTCTGTACCGAGATCACTCAGTCGAGTATCTCGATTTCGTTGAGGATTATGCGGCGTTTCTCGATCAGAACTGGATTTATGTCTACCCCCAGCTATGTGCCACCGGTTTACAAACTAAACTACAGCAGGCCATGGCATTAGGGCTGCCTGTTGTTACATTCCCTGTATCTTTGGGTGGGCTAAACGTCAGCAATGGCAAACATTGCCTTATCTGTGATAATCAGACGGATTTAACCAGAAACGTCGAGAGCCTACTTCGTGATCCCGATCTTCGACGTAAAATCGGTACTTTGGCACAGGCACACATTCGAGAAAAATTTTCCCTTGAGTGCATTGGCAAGCAGATGTTGTCTCTTTATCAAGACCTTATCTGAGGGTAGGGGTGGGAATGCGATCCTCACGATAGTTTGATCGAGTGCTCTAAAAAATCTATCTTACTTTATTTGTTTATCCTGGGTGTCTGGTCTGTGACCATGACCAATGATTCCATTAAATATAGATATATCAATGAGATACATAATAGCATGTACGAAGGTTTCTGCATTATCACTGATAGTGCGGATTAGTTGGCATGATATGATGTGGCCACAGGTTATGGATTTTTCAGCTGCCAAATTTTTTGTCCCGACCAGCTGCCCTGATGCCTAATCAGTACGCTCGGTCTTTCCGGGATCTACTTGCTTTCTAAGCAATTGCAGCTGCTGGTCGCGCCGGGAGTCCGATTGGAAGCATATGCTAGGAATACCTGTATGAATTTACTCTCACAGGCCAGGATGGTTAGTACGCAAAGATGAATACGAAGAGGGTGTTGCTGGTCAGCTCTAATTCAAGTGGGCGTGGAGGTGGGGAGCGCTACCTCGTCTTTCTGTCAGAGGGCCTGCGCAGCCTGGGTTTCGAGGTTCATGCCTTACTGGGCAGCATGGCATATATGAATAGTTGGGCGCAGGATCTATTATCTGTTGGGGTGCAGGTGCATCGTCGGCCACTCAAGGGGCTTGCTCAAAGGCCACTACGTTTCATCCAGGCCTTGAGAGATAAGAAACAGATCGATCGGGTTACTGAGCTCTGCTGTGAAGTCGAACCTGATGCCATTCTCGTCAATCAGCAATATGATGAGGACGGGCTGGATTATCTAAAAGGTGCGCTTAAGGCCAAGATTGCCCCAGTTGTTGGTGTCATACACATGCCTATGACAGAGGGTAAAAACAAAAGGCCACTCGGGGCACTGCGGGGGAATTTCTTAAGGCGTTGGTATTTGGATAATTCATATAGGCTTATACTCGTCTCCGAAGGCGCCCAGCAGGAGTTTGAGTCTTACTATCCTGCGCCTCGTCCTACTGCTGTAGTAAACAACGCGACTCCGCTGGGGGCCGTAGCTCATTATAAAAGAGAAAAAGCAAATGCATCCGACGGTCTGGTAATCGGCTTTGTCGGGCAACTTGTTCCCCAGAAAAATCTCTCATGTCTACTGGATGCGTGGCATATGGCGCGAAGCAGTGGATTTGATTGCCGCCTGCTTTTGGTCGGTGATGGACCTGAGCGTGCGACCATTGAGCGCAGGTTAAACAGTATGGCACCATCCCATTCCTGGAATATTACCGGCTGGCTTGCACAGCCGGAAGAGTGGCTCAATAAGATGGATCTCTTTATGTTATCCAGTCATTTTGAGGGGCTTCCCTTAAGCTTGGTAGAAGCGGCTGGACGTGGTATTCCATCAGTGGTTGCACCTTTTAACGGCGCGACGGATGTTGCTCGCCACGCCCACTGGGTGAAGGTGGCCGATAATCATTCGGCAGAGGCAATTGGCAGTTTATTAATCAAAACTTTGAAGGAATGGGATAATAAGGTACCCGTGTCGGAATCAGATCTCTTATCCTTCTGTGAACACTTTTCCCTGAAACGTATGGCCTCCGAGGTCGCTGTCGTGATGGGCCTGGATGAGCATACATGCGAATAGTCATTTTTTTTATCAACATAGGCTTCTACCATGTCGCCCGCATCCGTGCAGCTGCTGCTGAATGCAAGAAGCTTGGGTGGGATCTGTCTGCTGTGCAATTGACAGGAGAGACTCTGGAGCATCCGTGGGGGGTGTCCCAGGATATTGGTTTCCCACTGGAGACCTTGCTCCCGAAGGGGGAGGGCCTGGGGGGATTATCCGGCTTGCCGAAAGTACCCTATCAATCAGTGGAAGCTCTGTTGGCAAGGCATAAGCCGGATGTGGTTTTTTTGCCCGGCTGGTCTTTCGATTTATCCAGAAAGGCATTGCGATGGAGTCGGTTGAATACGATCCCTGCAGTCGTCATGTCAGAGAGCAAGCGAGACGACGAGCCAAGATTGTGGTTGAAGGAGATACTTAAGTCCTGGTTTTATGTGCGAAAGTTCTCAGGCGCTCTGGTAGGCAGTGATTTGCATGCTCAATATATTCAGGATCTTGGCATCCCTGAAGGCCGTGTATTTACCGGTTATGATGCCGTTGATAATGATCATTTTCGAGAGCATGCGGAGTATGCCCGTGAGCATGAAGCAGAGGTCAGGTCAAGATACTCAAATATACCTGAACGCCCTTTCTTTTTGATTGTGACACGATTGATGCCGAGAAAAAATATCATTGGATTGTTACATGCGTACGTTGCTTATCGTCAGCAAACAGATGCTGAGCCTTGGGATATGGTCATCTGTGGTAGTGGCGAACAGCAAAGCATCATTGAGGAGATGATACGCTCCTCTCATCTTGAAGACAGCGTTCTTATGGTAGGATTCCTTACCTATCATGAGATAGGCTATTGGTATGGTCTAGCTCATGCATTTGTTCATCCAGCACTTAACGAGCAATGGGGATTAGTTGTAAATGAGGCGTGTGCAGCTGGCCTGCCTATTCTATGCAGCCAGACAGTGGGCTCCCGCTATGATTTAGTGCGTGATGATTTTAATGGTTATTTGTTCGATCCAAAGCAGATCGCAGACATGACAGAATGCCTTCTCAAAATGCATAGAACTGAATCGAGTGACAGGGAAAAAATGGGGCTTGCAAGCCAGTCACTTGTTGATGCGCGTGGACCGGCAGCATTTGGTCGTGGGCTGGTAGCTGTGGCCAGTGCCGTTACGGATAAGGGCTAGTGGATAATGGAGCAATTACCCTTGCGAGTTTTGCATGTATTACCCACGCGGGCTGCCGGCTACGGTGGCCCGGTGGTAGTGGCCGAGGCGATGGTAGAGCAATTAAGCCTGCAGGGTATTGATGCACGGCTTTATCCCTCTTTGCCAGGGGAGACGGATGCACAGGAAAAATACTCCCTCAGCAGAGAGGTTGTAAACAGTGACCTTGTTCATATCCATGGTCTTTGGAGTCGCCAGGCGACCCTTGCGGCGCGTGCTGCCAGTGCCAGCCGCACACCCTACATTGTAACGCCACATGGGATGCTTGATCGCTGGGCTCTCAATCGTAGTCGCATCAAAAAAAGTATCTATGGTTATCTTTTTGAGCGTAGAAATCTTTCTCGTGCGGCGCGCCTCCATTTTCTTAATTCAGAAGAACAGGATGAGGCAAGTACATATGGTATACAGTCTCCATCATTTGTCTTACCTAACGGTGTGGTGGTGGAGAAATATGCAGATCTTCCAAGTCGTGAAACGTTTTGCCAAGGTTACCCCCATCTAAAGGATAAAGTCCTTGCCTTGTTTCTTGGGCGTCTCCACCCGAAAAAGGGTTTTGATCTGTTGCTTCCTGCACTCGCCCAAGCTGTAAAATCACAACCACTGCTACACCTTCTAATTGCTGGTCCTGATGAAGGAGGCTATCTGTCTGTACTCGAGAAGCTCGTGACGCAATATAATTTACAGAATCACGTCACCTTTCTTGGCTCAGTAACTGGAAAACCCAAATTGGAGGCACTAGGAAGTGCAGATTTTTTTGTTCTCTCCTCGCATCAGGAGGGAGATTCTGTTGCTGTCAAAGAGGCCATGGCGAGTTCCCTGCCGGTTATCATCACTCCTGCCTGCCACTTTTCTGATGTCAACACCTGCAGTGCCGGATTTGTGGTGCAGCCTACTGTAGTCGATGTGGCGCAAGCTCTGATTGAGCTTACGGGCAATAAAGGGTTGTGCTGCAAGATGGGGGAGAATGCTGCAGAGTTGATGCGGGGGTATTACTCATGGTCGACTATTGCAGAGCGTCTGCGCTGCATATATAAAGATGTGTTGTCCGAAGCAAGTGGGGGCATGCATGCTTGAAAGCTGTGTTTATGCCCGGCTTCCACGTGCAGGCTTGGGTAACAAAATGCTGGTGTGGGCACGCGCCTTGGTTTTTTCAGAAGTTAATTCATTGCCACTGTTCGTCTCTGGTTGGGCTGAATTTAAGCTCGGCCCCTACCTGAGACGTGAGAAAATCAAACGGCAATACTGGGGGTACTTTCCTTCATCATCCGCGCCAGGATTATTGATGAAAGTTTTGTTTTCGCTGTTTTATGAAAAAATTAGGGAACCCAAGATTGAAAAGCGGTTATCACTGCTAATAAGCAACAGAAGCGTTCTGGTATTCGATACGACCCCCTCATGGGAAGACTATTTTGCAGGCCTCAGGGGGCATGAGGATCTAATCCGACAAAAGCTGCTTTCGAATCTTGCGCCACAATACCAAGCCATCCTTGACCAACAGCCCACTCCGATAATCGGCGTCCATATCCGCTGTAGCGATTTTCGTGAATTGCAGCCCGGGGAGCTACCGGGGGGGGTGTGCAACACACGTACTCCTATCGATGATTACATTCTCATGGTCGAACGGGTGCGTGAGATTGCCGGTGAATTGCTGCCTGTCACCGTTTTTACTGATGGAAGTGACGAAGAAGTGCGAGGGCTCCTGGATCTGCCCAATGTGGATATGGCCCGTCCCAATCCTGATGTCGTTGATCTGATTCTGTTATCGTATTCCAAGTGCATTATCGTCTCTGCCGGAAGCACTTTCAGTTACTGGGCGGCCTTTCTATCTGAAGCGGCAGTAGTTACACATCCAGGACACCCCGTGCGTATTCGATCAGACAGTCTGCGCTCCCGTTTCTTTGAAGGATCTCTGCAGGATCTGTCATTAGACTACCCGATGCAAATCCAGTTAGTTGCCAGGAACTTTGGTGACTGTAACGAAAAAAACTGCCAGCAACCCTCGATTCCTTAACACAACTTATTTGTCAAATAATTTTAGGACTCTTATGACATATATTCTCGGTATCAATGCCTATCATGGAGATTCGTCCGCTTGCCTGATTAAAGATGGTGTATTGCTCTCGGCGGCTGAAGAAGAACGTTTTCGGCGAATAAAGCATTGGGCTGGTTTTCCATCTGAAGCTATCACCTATTGCCTTGCTGAGGTTGGTATAAGTCTGGCAGATGTGGAGCACGTCGCGATCAACCAGGATAGCCGGGCGAATCTATGGGAAAAGATTGGTTTTACTCTGGCGAAGCGGCCTAGTCTCAGTATGGTGATTGATCGCATCAAAAACAAACGAGAGCGTACAAAGGCGGAGGATAAACTTACCAGTACGGTGGGCGGGGGATTTAAGGGTAAGGTGCATGAAATTGAGCACCACCTGTCTCATCTGTCCTCAGCTTTTCATGTTTCACCGTTCGAGGAGTCAGTCATTGTTTCGGTGGATGGCTTTGGTGACTTTGCAAGCGCTGCCTGGGGGTATGGGCTCGGCAACGACATCACGATTGACGATAAGGTTTACTTCCCCCATTCGTTGGGGATTTTTTATCAAGCGCTGACACAGTGGTTGGGTTTTCCGAACTATGGCGATGAATATAAGGTGATGGGGCTTGCGCCCTATGGAGAGCCTCGCTTTATCAATGAAATGCGAGAGATTGTGCAATTGCGTGAAGATGGCAGTTTCCGGCTCAATCTGGCTTACTTTCGTCATCACAGCGAGAAGATTGAATATGAGTGGGAGAGCGGTGAACCTAGGATGGGCGCTCTATTTTCTGACTCCCTGAGTGATCTTCTCGGGACAGCGCGGAAAATAGGAGATGAGCTCACTCAACGCCACAAAGATATCGCATGCTCGATTCAGTCCATGTATGAGGAAGCGTTTTTTCACCTCCTGAATACCCTACATAAGTGCCACGGCGGAGAAAATCTTTGCCTGGCAGGGGGGTGTGCGATGAACTCGGTTGCCAACGGTAAAGTCTATCGTCAGACGCCCTTTAAGAAAGTCTATATTCAGTCTGCAGCTGGGGATGCTGGAGGAGCCATTGGCGCAGCCTATGCTACGTGGCAAAAACTTGGCGGGTCCCGCAAGTTCGTGATGGATCATGCGTACTGGGGGCCAGAGTTCAAGAATAGCGATTTTCGTGTACTGTTGGGTAAGCACGCGGCAGCGCTGGAAGAGCAGCTATGTAAAATTTCACAGATCAATGAGGAAGGCATGTTGTGTGAGCAAACTGCACGCGCGATCTCTGAAGGCAAGGTTATAGGCTGGTTCCAGGGGCGAATGGAGTGGGGTCCACGCGCACTTGGTAATCGCTCTATTTTGGGTGATCCCCGTCGTGCAGACATGAAAGATATTCTAAATCTTAAGATCAAGCGCCGGGAATCCTTCCGCCCGTTTGCGCCGTCAATACTGCGTGAAGCAGTAGCTGATTGGTTCGAGCAGGATGATGATGTGCCTTTCATGATGCAGGTCTATCCAATTCGCGAAAACAAGCGCGCAGTCATACCTGCTGTTACTCATGTTGATGGATCGGGCAGATTGCAAACAGTAACGGAGGCAACCAATCCTCGTTATCACCGCCTGATCAGTGCCTTTGGCCGTATGACCGGAGTACCGATTGTACTAAATACCTCTTTCAATGAGAACGAGCCGGTGGTTTGTAGCCCAGAAGAAGCGCTAGACTGTTTTCTGCGTACGAAAATGGATGTTTTGGTACTCGGGAATTGGTTTGTCCAGCGTACGTCAGAGTGACGTCTGAATCCGGGTGACATGGTTGTCATCAAGGAATGTTTGTTGGTTTAAGAGGTTACTTCCCCAGGTTGGGTTACTCTTCACTGTTCGGTCAGAGGGCGAGATATATTAAAGGATATGCAGGCAAGTAAAAGTTTGATGATGGACGAAATAACTAATATTGATCAACCGTTGGTCTCTATCATAACTGTTGTTTACAATAATAGTATGCACGTCCGAGATGCTATCCAATCTGTCCTTTCCCAGGACTATCCATATATTGAATATGTGGTAATCGATGGTGGGTCGACAGATGGTACTGTTGAAGTTATTGAAGAGTACCGGGGGCAGATTTCGGTATTTTTATCTGAGCCTGATGGGGGGATCTATGATGCGTTAAATAAAGGCATTGGGCTTTCGCACGGTAGTGTGGTTGGAATACTTCACTCTGATGACGTTTTTTGTGATTATCATGTTGTTTCAGCTGTGATTCAACAGATGAAAAATACCAACTCTGAATTCTGTTTCTCAGACATGGTAATTGTGGATAATGAATCAAAAAAAATAGTACGTTATTACATGGCAAACTACTTTAGGCGTTGGATGTTCAGAATCGGTTGGATGCCACCCCACCCTACCTGCTTTATTAAAATGTCTTTGTTTGATGAATTTGGCTTGTATTCAACAAACTATCAAATAGTGGGTGATTACGACTTTTTGGTCAGGATCTTTTACGGACGTGATATACGTTGGACATATCTAAAACGTGTTTCAGTGAAAATGCGTCGCGGAGGTGTGAGTAACTCAGGTTTGGCTAGTAAGAAATTGATTGCAAATGAGATCAATCGTTCGTTGCATGAAAATCATGTGTGGTCATTGCCAATATTTCAATTAGGGCGCTATCTAATACGTCTAGTAGAATTAGTTCTTAGACCTGAACGAGGGCGGTGTGATTGATGTATGAGGTGGAACTTGGTCGATGTCTAGTTACTGGTGGAACTGGTTTTATTGGTCAGCGACTACTGGCATCCATAATTTTCTCAGGTTGTTCCACTCTAACACTCTCCCGTTCCCCGCACCCTAGCGTTGAAACGATAATTTGTGATCTTGTGAAAGATGAAATACCAATAGATGCATTAGATTCAGTTGATACTGTCTTTCACCTTGCAGGTTATGCACACGATCTCCGCTATGCTTCTAAGGCTGAATATTTGTACCGTGCTGTTAATGTTGAAGCGACAACTCGCCTTGCTATGCTTGCAGTACAGTGCGATGTGAAGCGTTTTGTTTATGTTAGCAGCGTCAAGGCGGGTGGCACCGCTGTTAGTGGTCAATGTATGACTGAAGAGGGTCAAGGGGAGCCTGAAGGTATTTACGGTCAAACCAAGCGGGAAGCTGAGTTGAGGTTATTAGAGATAGGTCGACAGTCAGGCATGCATGTCTCGATTGTGCGTCCTTCTCTGGTATATGGGGCGGGTGTAAAAGGCAACTTGCGAATGATGCTGTCAGGGATTGATAAAGGCTGGTTTCCTCCTCTGCCAGAAGTTGATAACTGCCGTTCTATGATTCATGTCGATGATCTGGTGAAGGTGCTTTTGCTGGTTGCTGGGGATGATCGTGCTAATGGGGAGATATTTATTGCCACTGATGGCGAGTTGTACTCTTCTCGTGATATTTATGACGCAATGCGTGATGCTGTTGGGGGGGGGGCAACAAGGTGGAGAGTTCCAAACCCTCTGTTTTTTTTGGTAGCAAAACTGGGTGATCTTATCAATGGGGCTATTTCATTTCCTTTTGATAGTCATCGCTATCAGAAATTGCTTGGAGATGAATGTTTCTCTTCAGAAAAGATTCAAACGCTCCTTGGTTTTAAACCAAGCAACACTCTCTTTGATGTCTTACCGGATATGGTTGCCGTGTTACGAAAAGAGAGTGGCAAATGAGTTTGCTGGGGCTCTCTCTTCTGATTGCTGCGCTGTCTTTGGTGTTAACGGGATTATTGCGTAGATATGCACTCTCTCATAGCCTGATGGATATTCCTAACGAAAGGAGTTCTCACACTATAGCCACTCCCCGTGGGGGAGGTGTGGCGATTGTTATAACCTTTTTGGGGGCATTGGTCTGTTTGATGTGGTTAGCGCCTGACCATCAGGCAGAGCTCATTGCCCTACTTGGAGCTGGTGCCTTGGTTGCCTGGATCGGTTTTATGGATGACCATGGTCATATCGCTGCGCGTTGGCGTCTGCTGGCACACTTTACCGGTGCTGGCTGGGCATTAGTCTGGCTGGGTGGTCTACCACCTTTGATTGTGTTTGGTGTCACGCTGGATTTAGGATGGATGGGCCACTTGCTTGCGATGGTATATCTGGTCTGGCTGCTTAACCTTTACAACTTCATGGATGGCATTGATGGCATTGCCGGTATCGAGGCGGTATCCGTATGCCTGGGTGGCGCCGTGCTGTATGGATTGTCGAGGGGTGGGGGTTTTGAGTGGGTGTTGCCGGTGCTGCTTCTGGCTGCGGTGGCTGGATTTCTGTTCTGGAATTTTCCCAAGGCCAGGATTTTCATGGGCGATGCCGGCAGCGGTTTTATAGGGATTGTGCTCGGAGTATTGTCGATCCAGGCTGCCTGGGTGGCGCCGGAGCTGTTCTGGGGTTGGGTGATCTTGCTTGGCGCCTTTGTGGTCGATGCGACTGTGACACTCGTGCGTCGTGTGTTGCGGGGAGAGCGATTCTATGAAGCCCATCGCAGTCATGCTTACCAGTATGTCTCGCGTAAATATGGCGCCCACCAGCCGGTTTCCCTCGCCTACGGGGGCATCAACCTGTTTTGGTTGATGCCAATAGCCGTATTGGTGACGGCGGGGTGGCTGGATGGGGTGCTGGGGGTAGTGATTGGGTATGTTCCGCTGGTATGGCTGGCGTTGCGCTTCAAGGCTGGGGCGGGTGATCTTCAGGAGGTGTAGTTGTTTGGTATCGGATTGAGGATTTCCTTGCTAGGATCATAGTAGCGCATTTGGCGAATGTCAGAAAGTGGCGTTCTCTCTCTGTAACGGTTGGGTGGAAGCAGAATTTAAGTTCATGGATAGAGCGTCATGAAAATACAGATTATAACAAGGTGGTTTTCTACACTCCCTAGGATCCATAAGCGGGGGGTTATGGCCATCGCAGATAGCGCAATGCTGCTTATTGCTCTGTGGTTTGCCTTTTCCATGCGATTGGGGGAGTTGTATCTACCCAGTCAGGGTATCGCATTGTTATTTATCAGCGCCCCATTTATAGCGGTCCCGGTATTTATCCGTTTTGGCCTGTATCGGGCGATCGTCCGCTATATCGGCTTTCATGCTTTGTGGGCCGTTCTGCAGGCGGTAACACTCTATTCCCTCTTATGGGCGCTGTTGGTGTTGCTCAGTGGAGTGCAGGTCGTGCCGCGCTCAGTAACTGTAATCAATTGGATGATGGCCATTCTGCTGATCGGTGGCAGCCGTATGGTTGCCCGCTGGTGGTTTGCTGGCTTGCTTAATGGGACTGCCACTGGTGATTTGCAAGGAAGGATCAAGGTTGCGATCTATGGTGCAGGCTCCGCCGGGGTACAGTTGGCAACAGCGTTGAGCTACAGCAGAGAGTTCCAGCCGGTTGCTTTCATCGATGATGATTCGGAGCTCCACAATCGCCATATCAATGCGCTTCGTGTGCATCCTTTTACCCACCTCGGGCAGCTGGTTGTAGATGAAGCGGTAGATGAAGTATTGCTTGCCATGCCGTCGGCTTCCCGCTCTCGCCGTCACGAAATAATCACCCTGTTGGAACCTTACCCGGTCCATGTGCGCACACTTCCCGGGGTGGTGGAGATGGCCCAGGGTCGTGTGAAGGTGGAAGACATTCGCGAAGTCACAATTGAGGATCTGTTGGGGCGTGATGCGGTAGCGCCAAATTCACAATTGTTACATGCCAATATCACGGGTAAGGCGGTGATGGTGACCGGGGCCGGGGGATCCATCGGCTCTGAGCTTTGCCGTAAGATTGTGGAATTGGATCCTGTCGTACTTATTCTCTTCGAGCAGAGCGAGTACGCCCTCTATGCTATTGAGAAGGAGCTTGTGGGGTATCCAGTGAGTGACGGCGGTTATGAAACTACATTAGAATGCCGGAAGGAGAAAGTAGTTCCTATTCTTGGCTCTGTGCTGGATTCTAAACGTATGATGCAGGTGGTTAGTACGTACGGCATCCAGACCATCTACCATGCTGCAGCTTATAAGCATGTACCCATGGTGGAAAAAAACCCCGTGGAGGCAATCCGGAATAATATCTTCGGTACATGGCGCTCGGCAGTTGTGGCGAAGAAGTGTGGGGTTGATACCTTTGTGCTTATTTCTACAGACAAGGCGGTGCGGCCCACAAATACCATGGGAGCCACCAAGCGCTTTGCGGAGCTGGTGCTTCAGGGGTTGGCAAAGGGATTGATTCAATCTTCTTCTGGTGTTCGGCAGCAGGGAGGGGGGCGAGTAGCGGGTACTCTTCCGCACCGTAGTACCCGTTTTTGTATGGTGCGTTTTGGCAACGTACTGGGCTCCTCGGGCTCTGTGGTACCCCTCTTCCGTGAGCAGATTGGCCGGGGTGGTCCGGTGACGGTGACGGATCCTAAGATTATCCGCTACTTTATGACCATCCCCGAGGCAGCTCAGCTTGTTATTCAGGCTGGTGCAATGGGGCAGGGAGGTGATGTCTTTGTACTGGATATGGGGGAGCCGGTGAAGATCCTTGACATGGCCAAGAAGATGATACGGCTGAGTGGATTTGAGGTTAAGGATGCTGATCATCCAAAAGGCGATATTGAGATCCGGTTTACCGGCCTTAGACCCGGTGAAAAGCTCTATGAAGAGCTCCTTATCGGTGATAATGTCAAATCAACCGAGCATCCGCTGATTATGCGGGCAGAGGAGGATGTACTTTCCTGGGAAGAGATTCAGCGTTTTCTCGATGAATTTGATGCAGCAGCAAAGATGTGTGACCAGGAAATGATCCGGTCGCTGCTGCTTGAGGCGGTAACCGGTTTCAAACCTCAGTGTGGGATAGAAGATACCTTATACAAGCGGAATAGTAGCCATGGTGTCACTCATAGTAGTACTAAAGTGCACGTATTGAAGCAGTGAATTTGGGCAGTGGTATACCCCATGTGTGGTTGGATAGGCAGGGCAGCTCCTCAGTATGAGAGACACAGGCTAACGATGTCATTCTGTCGTACTATGAATTATTTATAACAGATGAAATAAACCTGTAACCCGTAATTTAGACTATCAATAATCTCTCTTGTATTGACAGATTTGATCCTGGTATTAATCACAATATGATAAATAAAATGAACAAAAATAATAACTCTGCTCATTCACAGGAACCACTACCCACAGCCCTCCCATATCTTTACTACTCACCAGATGTTGTCTCAGGTGATGAGATCAGCTTGACCAAGCTCTGGCAGGTGTTGGCCAAGCGAAAAATGGTTTTCCTGGTGACAGTGGTCCTAACAGTATTGACTGCCCTCGGTTATACCTTGGTTGCCACTCCTATCTACAAAGCGGAGGCAATATTTCTGCCGCCCCCTGCGAAAGATGTCCAGATATTTAGTGTTCAGGGTATGCATGGGCAGGTTGTCGATTCAGCCACAGTCTATAAGGTTTTTCAGCGGAATCTGAGATCACACGCCCTACAACGACGTTTCTTTGAGGAGCAGGGGCTTATCGATATATTCGCTCCACAGCGGACTTTGGAAACACCTATTGAAGGGGTTCTTCAGAGCTTCTCTAAGGTGTTAACAGTCAGGAGTGATAAGAAAAACAGCGATGCTCTTTCCTTATCTATCGAGTGGCGTGATCCAGAGCTGGTTGCTCAGTGGGTAAATCAGTTTACGGCACTTGTAGATAGTGTAACCGTTAATCAATTCTCCTCTGATTTGGAGGGTGCGATCGCAAACCGAATAAAAAATATTGAAAATACCATCACATCGAAAAGAGCGCTGACCAAACAGCGCAGAGAGGATGAGTTCACCAGACTGGAAGAGGCACTGCAAATTGCTCAATCTCTGGGTATTAATGAGCGGATCAATGCAGGCAATATGATTCAAAAAGTACGGCCAGTAGGGAGTATTTCTGTAAACACCGTTTCTACCCCACTTTACATCCGTGGAACCAAAGCCCTTAAGGCGGAGATAACAGTACTACGGAACAGGAAGGTTGATGATGCCTTCATTCCCGAATTACGCAATCTACAGGAAGAGCTCTCTCGTCTAAGGTCAATCAGTATTGATGTGAAGGGTGTTCATGCAGTGACCATTGACCAAACTGCATATCCACCCACTTCACACATCAAACCCAAGCGTACTCTGATTGTTGCTCTCGGTGTTCTTCTCGGTTTGATGCTGGGTGTCTTTGCTGCCTTTTTCATGCACTTTCTTGATACTCAACGCAAGGAAACGGAAACTGCGGTTTGACTGTCGTATCTACTGAATTGTGTCACTTGAGCTATCCAATATGAAGTTCTCCATTATGCCGGTACACTTGGTTCAACCATGGTCTACATCTATAGACCGGGATATCGAGTGAGTAATGCGACATCTCTATACCCTGCTGTTAATCCTGTCTCTGCCAGTGGTGATACTGCGCATCCTGATGCGCAGTTTAAGGGTGCCGGAGTATAGGAGGCGGCTGCTGGAGCGATTTGGCAGATTCCCATCACTCAACATAGAGAGCAGCATCTGGATCCACTCCGTCTCAGTAGGTGAAACCCAGGCTGCGGAGCCTTTGATCAAGGCATTGATGGAGAAATACCCCGATCTTCCAATAGTGGTTACTACCACGACCCCTACAGGATCAGCGCGAGTAAAAGCGTTGTTTGGGAGTAAGGTTTATCACACCTACTTTCCCTATGATCTCCCCTTTTCCATTCACTCTTTTCTCAGACACACAAAGCCACGTCTTCTAGTAATGATGGAGACGGAGATCTGGCCCAATCTGCTGGCGATCTGCAGCAAGGAGGGCATTCCGACAATTCTTGCCAATGCCCGGCTATCGGAGCGCTCAGCAAAGGGTTATGCCCGCTTTGGTTCGTTTGCACGTGAGACATTTGGATATATTGGGGTGGTGGCGGCTCAGGCACCGGCGGATGCAGAGCGTTTTCTTGGTTTAGGTGTTCCGTTTGGTCAAGTGCGTGTCACCGGCAGCATCAAGTTCGATATCCGCCTGCCCGCCAGTCTTCGTGAGCAGGCCGATGTGCTACGCAGACGGTGGGGTGATCGATCTGTCTGGGTGGCGGCGAGTACCCACGAGGGAGAGGATGAGCAGGTGCTCGAAGCCCACCGCCTGGTGATGCAACAGCAACCGGACGCTTTACTGGTGTTGGTGCCACGTCACCCTGAGCGATTTGATCGGGTTGCCGCTTTATGTGTCAGTGAGGGGTTTAGCCTTGCCAGGCGCTCAGGTAGTGAACCCTGTGGAGAGGCTGTTTCTGTCTTTCTTGGCGACACCATGGGTGAGTTAACGCTCTTCCTGGGGGCGGCTGATGTGGCTTTTGTCGGGGGGAGCCTGGTAGCAACGGGTGGACACAATGTGCTGGAACCGGCGGCGCTCGGTGTGCCTGTTGTCTTTGGGCCTCATATGTTTAACTTTGAATCCATTAGCAGGATGCTATTGGCGGAAGAGGCTGCTGTTGAAGTGGTGAGTGCACATGAGCTGGCAGTGACGGTCAGCTCCTGGTTGGGTGATGCCAGCGAGCGTACCCGGATTGGGGAGAACGGTGGCCGAATGGTTGAGTCGAATAGAGGGGCGCTGGAGCGCCTGCTTTCCCTGATTGAGGATGCCCTTGGTAAGGGAGAAAACTAGGTGGAAGGCCACAGGATAGAGCCTGGGTCCTCTCTGGAGTACCACGCACTATTAAATTCCAACTTTGGAAATGCCAGGCATTATTCGTAGCAAGGAGTGATATAGGTTGGGCTTGGTGACTACCCAGCGATGGCTGGCAGAGACTATTAATAGGAAAATTCCTACGCCTATGCGCGTTTATTTCTTATGGCGGCTGCGGTAGAAGGTGTTAGTCTTTTGTTTCCTAGACAGGAAACACCTACTACTACACAAGGAGCGTCATCATGAAAACATTAATTCGATCCATTCTGCTCTCCCTCATCTTCTCCTTTTCTGCATTCGCAACACCGGTCAACATTAATACCGCTGGTGCAGATGCCATCGCAGCAGCTCTGTCAGGTATTGGTGAGGCTAAAGCGCAGGCGGTGGTTGCCTATCGTGAGGCCAATGGGCCGTTTAAGAGCGCTGATGATCTGGCTATGGTCAAGGGGATTGGCAAAAAGACGGTAGAGAAGAATCGAGCTGATATTCTGCTGACCGACGAGGCGAAGTAGTTGTAGCGATTCGGCTCACCCCTTTACGTCCAGTCGCGGATCGCTCTAGGTCCAATCTGATCAGTCGTTAGCCTTTTATAACTTGGATGTCGCCGGAGTCCCCCTCTGCTTGGGGGCTCCGGCTTAGTTACTATTTTGGGTTTATTTTGGGGTGTGATTAGAACGAAAAGTGCTCAACGGCCGGCACACCATTCAGTGGCTTCAATTCAGTCTCAAACAGCGCCTCACTGTGCCAGCTCTCTGCATCGGTACGGGTTACCAGAACCGCCTCCATTGGCAGAGCTTCGCCGGTAACTGCAAACAGTCGCCCTCCGACAGTCAGCATACGTTTAAGTTTTTCGGGGATCACAGGCACAGAACCGGTCACTGCGATGGCATCAAACGCACCATTCTCAATGTCCTCTGCCAAGCCGTCTGCACAACGCAGTTCGATGTTGGTAATTCCCTGGCCATCTAAGCGCGCCTGGGCATGGGTGATAAATTCACTCTCCGTGTCCAGGCTCAGTACCTTACCGGCCAGTTTCGCCATGCAGGCGGTGAGGTAACCGCTGCCGGTACCAATTTCAAGCACCCTGTCATCGGATTGGATATTGAGTGCCTGCAGCAACCTGCCCTCAATCTTTGGAGAGAGCATCGACTGTCCATTACCCAGGGGGATCTCGATGTCTGCATAGGCGAGACCTTGGTATGCATCAGGAACAAAAGCGTCGCGAGGCATACTGCCCATTAGCTGCAGAACCTGGGAGTCCATTACTTCCCATGGACGAATCTGCTGTTCGATCATATTGAAACGGGCTTGTTCATTAGTATTGGCAGTCATCTAACCTTTCCCATGCGCTGGCTGTTTACAAGAAATTTCTTTTACATCCCACAAGCCTACGCATTTTGTGGGATGTGGGCAATAGCAGCAGGCTAACCAGCTGCCTGCTCTATGCTTTTTCTCCTAAAAAGGTAACCCAACAGATCTGTTTGACACTATATTTTTGATCACCATGACATATAAATGGTTGCAATACCCTGCTGCGTTAGATAGTTTTCACTGATTCGCTGGGGGTGCTCCTTTTGAGCTGAGAAATACCCTTCGCACCTGATCCGGATAATTCCGGCGTAGGGAAGCTGAGCAGGCCGAATTCTCGTGTCTGCCGCTGCCACCCTCCGCCCAGTAGAGGAAAAAGGCATGAGTGCCATCCCTGAAGATTTCATCAAACAGACCACCCAGTTGTCAGAAGAGGTGACCAAACCCTTTTCCGGCTCCCGCAAGATCTATGTCGAGGGCTCCCGGCCTGATATTCGTGTGCCCATGCGCCAGGTTGATCAGGACGAGACCCAGGCCAGCTTTGGCGCCGAAGAGAATCCGCCGATCACCATCTATGACACATCAGGTCCCTTTACCGATCCTGCTGTTGAGGTAGATCTACTGAAAGGCATGCCGCCCCTACGTGCCGGTTGGATCGAAGAGCGTGCCGATACCGAGTCGTTAGAGGGCCCCAGCTCTGAATATGGGCGTCAGCGCCAGGATGACTCAGAGCTTGCTCATCTAAGGTTTGAGCACATTAGCAAGCCGCAACGAGCGATGGCAGGGAAAAATGTCACCCAGATGCACTACGCCCGTCAGGGCCTCATCACCCCAGAGATGGAATATGTTGCCATCCGCGAGAACTGCTTCCTCAATGAGATGCGGGCAGACCCTCGTTACCAGAAGCTTCTGCGTCAGCATCCCGGCGAGAGCTTCGGTGCCAATATCCCCGATGAGATCACTCCGGAGTTTGTGCGTAGCGAAATTGCCGCCGGTCGTGCGGTGATGCCGGCCAATATCAACCACCCTGAGTTGGAGCCGATGATCATCGGCCGTAACTTCCGGGTTAAAATCAATACAAATATTGGCAACTCCGCGGTCACCTCTTCCATCGCCGAGGAGGTGGAGAAGATGGCCTGGTCTGCACGCTGGGGTGGTGACACCCTGATGGACCTCTCTACCGGAAATAATATTCACGAGACCCGTGAGTGGATTCTGCGTAACTCCCCCATGCCTATCGGCACCGTGCCCATCTATCAGGCGCTGGAGAAGGTCAACGGCAAGTCCGAGGATCTCACCTGGGAGATTATGCGTGACACTCTGATCGAACAGGCGGAGCAGGGGGTCGACTACTTCACTATC
Organism: Sedimenticola sp.; assembly: GCA_040505895.1. Classification (GTDB taxonomy): domain Bacteria; phylum Pseudomonadota; class Gammaproteobacteria; order Chromatiales; family Chromatiaceae; genus Vondammii. The sequence goes on from JBEVXU010000017.1 coordinate 105,536, forward strand.
CACGCCGGTGTACTGCTGCGTTATGTGCCGCTGACTGCCCAGCGTGTAACCGGCATCGTCTCTCGGGGCGGCTCAATTCTGGCTAAGTGGTGCCTGGCTCACCATGAGGAGAATTTCCTCTATACCCATTTCGATGAGATCTGCGAGATCATGAAGGCCTACGATGTCGCCTTCTCTCTGGGTGATGGTCTGCGCCCCGGCAGCCTTGCCGATGCCAATGATGCCGCTCAGTTCGGCGAACTGGAGACTCTGGGAGAGCTGACAAAAATTGCCTGGGAGCACGATGTCCAGGTGATGATCGAAGGCCCGGGTCATGTGCCGATGCAGATGATCAAGGAGAATATGGATAAGGAGTTGGCAGACTGTTTTGAAGCACCGTTCTATACTCTCGGCCCACTGGTCACTGACATCGCCCCCGGCTACGACCATATCACCTCCGGTATCGGTGCCGCCCAGATCGGCTGGTACGGCACCGCCATGCTCTGCTACGTTACTCCCAAAGAGCACCTTGGACTGCCCAACAAAGAGGATGTGCGTGAGGGGATTATTACCTACAAGATCGCCGCACACGCAGCGGACCTGGCGAAAGGATTTCCCGGTGCACAGCTGCAGGACAACGCCATGTCCAAGGCGCGTTTCGAGTTCCGTTGGGATGATCAGTTTAATCTCGGCTTCGATCCGGAGCGGGCACGGGAGTTCCATGACGCCACCATGCCGGCCCAAGCCCACAAAGTGGCACACTTCTGCTCCATGTGCGGTCCTAACTTCTGCTCCATGAAGATCACTCAGGATGTGCGCGAGTACGCCGCCTCCAAGGGAATAGGTGCTGACTCAGCGGCGGTAGAAGAGGGGATGAAAGAGAAGGCGGAGCAGTTCCGCAATCAAGGTGCGGAGATCTATAAAGAGGTCTGAGGGCTTGGCCTCAGAAAAATTAGTGTCCGTCGAAGAACCAAAAAAATGGAACGCAGAGAACGCAGAGAACACAGAGAAGCGCAGAGGTTGCAGAGAAAAGCTTAGATTTTCAACGGACAATCTCTGCCTACTCTGCTTCTCGCGTTTAATAGGTCTGATATTAAACCTGGAGCCTGTTGATTAACCATGACCATGCAATGGAAGCAACTCCTCTCCCGTAAGCGGTTGGGGTCTGACCAGCCTGCCGGCACCATCGCCGCGCGCACCGATTTTCAGCGCGATTTTGACCGTATCGTCTTCTCCTCTGCGTTCCGGCGGATGCAGGATAAGACCCAGGTCTTCCCCCTGTCGCGGGTGGACTATGTACGCACCCGCCTTACTCACAGCCTTGAGGCTTCAAGTATTGGCCGCTCACTGGCCACACAAGTGGGTGAGCAGGTTATCGCCCGCCAAGGGTTGCAGGGGTTCGAGGCGTCTGATTTTGGTGATATCTGCGCCGCCGCCTGCCTCTCCCACGATATCGGCAACCCCCCCTTCGGCCATTCCGGCGAAGATGCGTTCCGGCACTGGGCCGCATCCGCGGACTATGGCAAGCCAAGGGTCGCTGTACTGCAGGATAGCGAACGTGAAGACTTCCTCAGCTTTGAAGGCAACGCCCAGGGTTTTCGTATCCTCACCCGGCTGCAAAATCCCGATAACCGAGGTGGCCTGCAGCTCACCTGTGCCACTCTTGCGGCATTTACCAAATACCCACGGGAGTCCTGTCTTGGCGGTAGTCGTTTCAGCGGCGCCAGTGCAAAGAAGCAGGGTTTTGTCGCTGAAGACAGGGAATACTTCAGCGAGGTGGCGGAGAGTGTCGGTTTGATACGCCGTGATCCCTCCCGCGCCATCTGGTGCCGTCATCCTCTCGCTTTCCTGGTGGAGGCGGCGGACGATATCAGCTATCGGGTGATCGACATCGAGGACGGCTTTCGCCTCGGCTATTTCTCCTTGACCGAAGTGATGGAACTCTATCTGGCGGTCCTCCAGGCGCCGGAGAAGCAGAAGGTGCGGATACAGGGCATTCGTGACGATAAGGGGAAGGTGGAGTTTTTACGCGCCAAGGTGATCAACGAGGCGATCAGTCAGGCGCTGAGCTGCTTTCTCGACAATGAGCAGGCGATACTTGCCGGTGAGTTTGAGCAGCCACTGATGGATCAGCTGCCAAAGCGGTGGGAGCTGGAGCAGCTGGTCGAGGTGGCCCGCAGACGGATCTACCAAGCCCAGGAGGTGGTGGAGATTCAGGCGGCCGGTTTCCAGGTGATTGGTGAGCTGCTGGAGCGCTTTATCCAGGTACTCGATGACGTAGCGGAACATGGAGATGCCGCACCTGCGCGTAGTTTGATGATCAGCCGGTTAATACCTGAGCAGTTCATCGGTCCGGACTGTATCCCCTCAAAAAATCTCTACACCAGACTGCTTAGGTTGACTGACTTTATTTCAGGTATGACCGACTCCTATGCGGTCTCCCTGTACAAGAAACTGACAGGGATATCGCTGCCGAACGGTTAACTATTGTTATCAGTTATCAGTTATCAGTTATCAGTTATCAGTTATCAGTGCCGTTCGTCGTAAACTGCTTGACCGCGAGCTTTGGAAAGAAACAATCTTTTTGCCAACTGCCAACTGCCAACTGCCAACTGCCAACTGCCAACTGCCAACTGCCAACTGCCAACTGCCAACTGCCAACTGCCAACT
>JBEVXU010000018.1:0-350491 GCA_040505895.1 Sedimenticola sp.
CCTATGCAACGATGGATAAAGTGTATTTTTATGCTGTTTTCAGCAGGGAGTCATTTTGGCTATTGACCGGGGCGGGCTAATGGGTGACCCCAATTATTCCGCCAATTATTCCTTGGTGCTCTATCCTCAGTCATTCGTTTGTAAAAAACGGTCGCCTGCAAAAATATTATTCGCAGAGATTCTCATTTATCACCATCTCCTTGCATCATGGCTTTCCTGCAATTTACCGGGTTTTCACCTCCCGAGTTGTCAGGTCCACAAAAAAGTTGCGGCCATGCTCATCCTCAATGATGAGTTGTGTACCATCTTCGGCCAAAGATATGCGGGTGATGAATATGTCCTGTTTGTCATTTTCCATGTCCCCGTCATAGTGAACGTCATATACCTTCAGGGTCCAAAGCTCTTCATTCGTCTGCGCATCGCTTGCGGCTATATAACCGCCGTTTTGCCCCAAGTCGCGAACCTTGCCCCAATGCAGGGCCGAGTAGCGAACGCCATTGTGATGGACCGGCGCTACTTCGATTGGGCCACCTGCGCGTTTTTTTGATGGAGCTGTTTCAGTGTGGGATGCCTCACCGGTTGCGATGGTTTCTTCAGCTTCCTCGTCGATCAGGGTAGCCTGCGCGGGATCGGGTTCACTGTTGCAGCCTGATAGCAGGGTGATCATGCCAAGGAAAGCAACAAACGATAATGATTTATTCATGGCGGCAACTATTAGTGGTGTTGGAAGGGGTATGTTGATTCTCTCAAACTCGGTCGCTTGCTATGTCATCTCTACTTTCCTTGAGTCCAGGTCCACACGGTATCGTCCCCCCCGTTCATGTTCGACGATGAGATAGTTCCGTGCTGCGTCGATGGATATACGTTCAATGAAGAGATCCTGCTTATCAGCCTCCATATCGCCATCGTATATGACGTCATACACCTTGAGCAGCCATAGTTCTTCGTCAGTGGCTGTGTCAATGGCAGCGATATAGCCGCCATTCTGATCAAGTCCACGTGACTTGCCCCAGTGGATTGCCTCAAAGCGAATACCCTGATGTGTCACCGGTTCAACGGGCTCTGGCCCTACTCGTTTCTTTTGTGGCATGACTCTTACCTTTGATTGTTAGTAACTACTCAGCTCACTACCGAGGCCAATGTTCGTCGCGGGAACAGCTGATTGATGCGGTTGGTGCCTCATCACGTCCTACGCGCCGCCCAAACCTTGCCCGTGCGTAGGATGTGGTGAGCTTGCGAACCACATCGTTTGTGGGCATCCATCAACGTTCTGTGTCTCCGTGGTGAATAGTTACGATCATTATTGGCTATGATCAACAGGCCTCTACACTAATACCTTTTTGCGATCTGATGCCGATAGCTTGCCGGCGAGATCTGTGGCGAAATAGGACCAGCTATCCGCATTATTGATGGCCTTGGCATAGGGGAGTGTCGCCTTTGCAGGCTTCAGGCCGGAGGTGTCATAACGATGGTCGTCGGTTTTTACTGCGCGATGTGTTATCTCATGGATGATGGTGAGTGCACATATCCAGAGCTTGCCGCTGTTGCCAGCCTTGAGGAACGCGCCCTGCAGGTAGAGGACTTCCTGGCTCTCAGAACTGTATACAAACGCCCAGTCCTTCCATCCTCCCTTGGCGCGATCCAATGGTTCGTCTGAGAAGATGAGCTTCGATGAATTGGCCACATTCGAAACCTTCTTAAAACCCTCACTCAGCTTGGTAATGGCCGCGGTTATCTGTTGGTCAGTCGTGTCTTCATCGGCAAACCAACGCCGGACCATGGCTTTGGTGTCATCCGAGGGTGATCCCAGTTTTGCTACTACATTCTGTGACCAGTTGAGAGCCAACAATAACGCATCGCACATGATGCCTTTCTCTTTGGCAGAGTAGACTTCGGCACTCTCATTAAGTTTTGTACTCCTTACAAGGGGAGCACCTGTGATGTGATCATAAACCCATACTTTATAGGCCACAGGTGGAGAATAGATCCAGACGTTCTGTCCTCCCCGTTTACTGTTCAGATAGAAGTGTTTGAGAAACTTTAATGTGGCAGCGCGCCTTTTGCTATTGGCACTGGCGAGCAGAATGGTGTCACCAGCGGTTTTGCCATTTTCGACGTTACCATAGAAAAGCTTTTTGAAAAAACCAACCTTTGGCTTGTCGATTTTGTTTCGCAGTTTATCCAGTCCCCCGGCAAAGGTCGTGCTCGGGCCGTCACCGGCCAGCAAACTGCTGGGCATAACCTCCTTATCGAGGTATTTTTGCCATCCTTTGGAAAATCCCTTGCGTTTGATGACCTCACGGGACTTGTCGTATGCCTGAGTAAAGTTTTTCATGGTACCTGCTTCCTTTTCTCGCAGTCAGAGGAGGTGGTTTGTGATGTACCACTTTTTTCCTTTGGCCATCTTGTCTAAGGGCTCGCGAAACAATAACTCCCTGTTTTGGAGCGACGGTCCATCCCGCCTGGCGGCGTTGTGAAAAGGGTTGCGTAGGCTAGCTATACGCCCCTTTTCGCGCCTTGCCGGACGGGTGCCTCGACGCCCCAAATTCAGGTACTTATTATTTCGCGAGTCCTAAGTATCCATGGTGAGCATTTATGTTAGCCATTTCAGATCTCATATGTTGTGAAACGATAAATGGGGAGGGCCAGGCTTGCTTGAAACAAGCCCAGTGCACCCTAAATTATCTACTCAAACCCATAACTAAACTCACCTTCCTCAACCCCCACATGCACCCGCTCCACAGTCTGCCCCTGCATCATGCGAGTCAGCAGCTCACCACTAATCTCCGGCAGCACGGTATTAGTAAGTATAGCATCGATCATCCGCCCGCCACTCTCCAGCTCGGTGCAGCGTTCGGCAATGAGTTTGATGACATCGTCGTCGTAACTGAAGGGGATGTTGTGGTTATCTTCCACACGCTTTTTGACACGACCAAGTTGCAGCTTGGCGATGAGGCCGATCATCTCGTCGGTGAGGGGGTAGAAGGGGACGACAACCAAACGGCCGAGCAGTGCAGGGGGGAAGACCTTAAGCAGTGGCTCACGCAGAGCTTTTGAAATACCTTCAGGCTCAGGCATCAAATCGGGATCGGCACAAAGGTTGCTAATCAGCTCGGTACCGGCATTGGTGGTGAGCAAAATCAGGGTGTTCTTGAAGTCGATCACTCGGCCCTCACCATCCTCCATCCAACCTTTGTCGAAGACCTGGAAGAAGATCTCATGCACATCCGGGTGGGCTTTTTCCACCTCGTCGAGCAGCACAATACTGTAGGGTTGGCGACGAACCGCCTCGGTCAGTACACCGCCTTCGCCATAACCGACGTAGCCGGGAGGGGCACCCTTGAGGGTGGAAACGGTGTGTGCCTCCTGGTATTCGCTCATGTTGATGGTGATAACGTTCTGCTCACCGCCGTAGAGGGTTTCAGCCAGTGCTAGAGCGGTCTCGGTCTTACCTACACCGGAGGTGCCGGCAAACATGAAGACACCGATTGGTTTGTTGGGATTGTCGAGATTGGCGCGGGAGGTCTGGATACGTCGGGCGACCATCTGCAGCGCGTGATCCTGGCCGATGATGCGTTTCTTCATGATCTCCGGTAGGTTGAGAACGGTCTCAATCTCGTTCTTGACCATGCGGCCAACCGGGATGCCGGTCCAGTCCTGCACTACCGAGCCAACTGCGGCTTCGTCGACACTGGAAAGAATCAGCGGATCCTCCCCCTGTCTTTCACCAAGGTCGTCCTGCAACAGCTTCAGCTTGCTCAGGAGTGCTTCACGATCAACTGCGGCTTCTGCTGTATCGGCTTCCAGCTCTTCGTTGCTCTCGACGGAAGTGGTTTCTGCCTCCTCGTCGGCAGATGCTTCGAGTTCGCTGTCGGTACCCTCCACCTTGTTGGTTTTGCTGCGCAATTGGCTGCGGATCTCAAGGATCTGACTCACCAGTTCCTTCTCTGCATTCCACCTCTCTTCGAGTGCTGCCAACTGGGCGTGTTCCGCCTCAAGCTTTTCGCCGGCAGCGGTTTCACGTTCAGCGGTATCTACGCCCACCTCCTTTTCGCGCCCGATGATCGCCATTTCGTTGTCCAGAGCATCGATGCGTTTGCGGCAGTCATCTACTGATGCAGGCACGGCGGATTGGCTGATGGCGACACGTGCACAGGCGGTATCGAGCAGGCTGACGGATTTGTCAGGCAGTTGCCGTGCCGGAATGTAGCGGTGGGAGAGTTTGACGGAGGCTTCCAGCGCTTCATCCATCACCTGAACCTTGTGATGGTTCTCCATGGTGGAGGCGGCGCCGCGCATCATCAAGATTGCCTTCTCTTCCGAGGGCTCCAGTACCTGCACCACTTGGAAACGGCGGGTGAGGGCAGGGTCTTTCTCGATATGTTTCTTGTACTCCGCCCAAGTGGTGGCAGCCACGGTACGCAGGGTGCCACGGGCCAGGGCGGGTTTCAGCAGGTTGGCGGCATCACCGGTACCGGCGGCGCCACCGGCACCTACCAGAGTATGGGCCTCGTCGATGAACATGATGATCGGTTTCTCGGAGGACTGAACCTCTTCGATCACCTGCTTGAGCCGGTTCTCAAACTCACCCTTCATGCTGGCGCCGGCCTGTAGCAGGCCTACGTCGAGGGAGCGCAGGCTGACATCCTGCAACGGCGGGGGGACGTCGCCCCTGGCGATTCGCAGAGCAAAGCCCTCCACCACGGCGGTTTTGCCCACACCCGCCTCACCGGTGAGGATCGGGTTGTTCTGGCGGCGACGCATGAGGATATCGATGATCTGGCGGATCTCTTCATCGCGTCCGACGATAGGATCGATCTTGCCATTGCGGGCATCTTCTACCAGATCCACGGTGAATTGGTTGAGTGCCTCCTGCTTACCCATCTGGGCTGGCGGCATGGCGCCACTGGCTTCGCCCGGTGCGGCACCACCGCCCACATGGAAGCCATCGGTGGCACGCAGCTGCTCCTCGGTAGAACCACCGACGATCTCGTTGAAATCATCGCTCAAAGCCTCCACTTTGATCTTTTCGAACTCCTTGGAGATGCTGGAGAGGGCGTGGGTCAGACGCTTGGTCTTGAGTATGCCCACCACCAGATGGCCGGTGCGCACCTGACTCTCACCATACATCAGTGTGCCATAGACCCAGCCCCGCTCTACAGAATCCTCGATATGGGAGGAGAGGTCGGTGATGGAGGTGGAGCCGCGGGGCAGGCGATCCAGGGTCTCGGTGATGTCCCGCGCCAGATGACCGGGCTCGATCTCAAAGTGCTTGATGATGTGCAGCAGATCCGAGTCTTTGAGCTGCAGGATCTGATGAATCCAATGCACCAGCTCGACATAAGGATTGCCGCGCATCTTGCAGAAGACAGTGGCGCTCTCGATGGACTTGTAACCGACGCTGTTGAGTTTGCCGAACAGGGCGACACGATTAATTTCAGACATCCCTAGATCCTTTTGTTTGAGTTATCTACATCAAAATACGAGTATTCCAGTCTCTTAGCTGGCCTTCACGAATGGGTTAAGCATCAGGTCATCACCATCATCTGGTAGGGGTTTGCTGGTCATCCAGGTGGTCCACCCCAACTGCCCTTCGCCACCCAAGCGCAGAGGCGGTACCTCACTCTTTTTTAGGATGAGATTCAGATCCCAGTGCAATTCATCACTTATGTAGTTGCGAACGATAGCGATAAGGCGTTTCAGACCGTCCCGTCCCGGCAACAATCTTTTATACTCTTCAGCATCCAATGGCCCCATGATGATGCGAAATTTGTTTTGTCGGTCCCACACCCGTGTACCGATAATGGTGGTCATGCCCAGTGCGCCCGTATCCTTGGTTTCACCAAGGCGGAAACGACCTTCTTCGGGGATCTGCATCCAGTTGCCAACAAACTGATGAACCCTGGTCGGCAGCTTGAAGAAATCTGCGACGATGGATTCAAGGCCGTCAGCGCTACGGGTCTGAGAGGCAAACCAGCCTGCATAATGGAGTTTTGCCAGATCAGGCATAGCGTCACGTTCTTTCAGTGACGGCATGCCCAAGCCGAAGAGAGCTCCCAGATCGGAAGCGAAACGATCCTCCTGTGGGCGGTCAAAACTGACTGATGGTTGGGCGTTGGCCCAAGCTCTGTAGAAGAGGGACAGCATGCGGTGATGGAAAATATCAGCAAAGCGGCTGAAGGTTCTGTCATCAGCGTTGTGTTGGCGGTCCTTGGCGTATTCGGTTAGGTGTAGGGGTAGGGGGCCGTTAGGTCCAAATAGGCCAAAGTGCAGCACCTCCATGCGTGATTTATGTCCCTCCTTCGCAGGTGTAAAACTGCTGATTGTAGAGGGTGCAAAGGCAGTGGAAGGCTCCTGGCCAAAGCGCACGGGGTCATCCTGGGGGCGCAGGGATTCCCCTATTTTCGGGTTGTCAGGATGAACGCACTCAAGCAGCCGCATGGCCCAGTAGAAGTCGAATTCGTAGGGCACCTCTTGCAGTTTGTCGTGCGTGTTCAGAGCACGTGTCGCTGTCCGGTGCGTAACGGCCATCGCATGATCTCCCCGCGTTCTGCGGTAGTGATGATTGTTTGGGTAAATGAGTTAATCGAAGCGTATCTGGCGAAAAAGCGTTCCAGCACTGCGCCGAGAAGAAAGACACCGGTACCCTCGAAGGCATCCTCATCAAGGGTTAGTTTAATCTCCTGTCCACGCCCGAGGGCAATGGGGCCTGCAACCGGAATACGCCTAATGACGGGGCTGGTACTGATCATCTTGACGCCACTGATCTGTTTGCGCACGGTTGACTCTCCGATATCGCCGTAGAGAGATAGCAATTCACGTAGAGCCTCGGCACCTTGTGCTTCACTACTGTTGGTGATCGACAGATAGTTGAGTGACAGGTGACTGATCAGGCGCCAGCTGCTGTCGCCCTCTGCCCAGGAGGGTCTTGGGCGGGTGGGGCCGGCTGCACATCTAATTGACTCGACCGGGGCGCTGGCCTCCAAGGTGAAATCCGTGTTCTCTTTGCCGATGGGTATGCTTAGTGGTAGGTCCCGGTTTGTGCACATGGACTTGATGCCCAACTGGCGCAGATCGGCTTGATAAGGGGCTTCTTCGGCATCTACAAGGGCGATAAATACTTCACTGCCGATATAACTGGAGCGTGGGCCTTTGCGTTTCTGCCGGGAAGAGAGTACACGGGGCTCCCTGCGTTGGGTGAAGAAAGTCAGATCCGGCTGCTGGGCCGCAACGTCATTGGATGCGTAAAAGGGCAGGAATTCCTGCTCGAGGCCGGTATCTGTACCGTAGCCGGTGATGCCGGAGATGGAATAGACCTCGAAATCCATGGGGCGAGTTCTATCCGGCACGACGTGGGGTTCACTGAACTTATGTGACAGGTGGATACGGTCGCACTCTTTGGGAAACAGGTTGATGGCGGGAGTACAAAACAGGGCAAAATTTGTTGCATCAAAACGCTTTTCCAACTCGCTGTCATTGCGATTGAGGAGGATGACCAGTTCCAACTCGTCATCTTTACAGCGCTGTACTGCCGCTCCAAGACCCGTAAACTCGATAAACATATAGCGGGCGGGGAAGGCGAAGTACTCATGCAACAGGCGGTAACCCTGGAAGGCACGGGGACCGCAGGGTAACAGGGCCTGATTGTCCTCAAAACCCATGGGGCGGATATGCTCCTTGGTGATTACCTCTTGCCAAGGGGGGGGGCGGCTGACAGGCCGGGCCACCAGAGCGACAGCATTGCCCAGTATCTGCTCGTAGAGGTGCATGGGTAGCTCATCGGCACCACGCAGATAGAGTGGGAGGTTTTCAAGTTGCAGCTTATCGAAGGTCAATCCTGCGGTACAGCGTAGACGTAACCTGATCGCCGACTTAACCCCCGGCATGTCGGGTAGTCCTGTGCCGGCCAGGGTGGTCAGATAGCCTGCCTCGGTCAACTCCAGTGGCCAGAGATCCACGTCATGCGCTGTACGGTACTCACAGGATGTCTGCTCATTCTTGCCGAGCAGGCTGCGGAGTTTGCTCTCCCGCGGCAGTCTGAAACCTTCCGCCAGGCCCCCTTCAGTCAGGTCCGGCTGAAGTTGAACCACGGCCATAGAGGGTGTGGGGGCTAGGTAGTGAGGATATACCGCTTCCAGAAGATGCTGGGTGAAGCGGGGGAATTCGGCATCAAGCTTGAGTTGCACACGGGCGGCCATGAAAGCAAAACCTTCTAGTAGCCTCTCCACATAGGGGTCGGCACACTCAAATCCATCCAGTCCCAGGCGACCGGCAATCTTGGGAAACTCATGGGCAAATTCACCGCCCATCTCCCGTATGTGCTGGAGTTCCTTGTTGTAATATTTGAGGAGGCGGGGATCCACTAGGCGGGGCCTCTACCTGAATAGTCAGATACGGTGACCTGACCGATCTCCAGGTCAATTTCTGTTTTCATAAACATGTGCAGTGGCACCGGTTGAGCCCATAGCTCACCTTCGATGTCGAAGGTCATGGCGTTGTGGTTCATCTGGCTATCCGCCAATCTAAGGCGGACTTTGACCGTATTCCGCATAAGGCGGGGTTCAAAATCGAGGATGGCCTGGCGCAGCAGGCGTTCCAGTGCATGGATATCCACCCCTGAGGCGGTATGCCCCGCTAAGTCGGGCATACCATAATTGATGACAGAGCGGGCGACTTCTGGATACTCATCCAGGTCCTGGACAGCACTAAGGTTGACAGCGTTGAGTAGCCAACTCAGATCACGCAGCACCCCCTCGCGGAGTTTTCGCATTGAGAGCACGCGCTGATCGCGAGACTCCTGCTTTTTGTCCGGGGTATCATCTGTCAAACGGTCCAGAAGGGAAGGTTGCAGGCGCTCTTTTGTGGTCAGTTCTGCCACGGTTTACTCGATCTCTGTGGTTTGATCCTGGTCGGAATCCTGTTGTGAATCGACACTCTCGAAAATGATCTCTCTGATATCCATGAGTGGGTACTCCCCAATATCGGTGGCCAGCATGCGCTGACCAATGCCGAAATAGAGTCCCCCCTCTTGTTCAATCCATTCTGTCTTGCGGCTCAAACGTATGAAGGGGTCCTCACTCAGTTCGGAGCCGGGATAGCGGGTGGGTATTAGTCCTACAGCTTCTCCACCGTTAGCCCAGGTAAAGTGGGCAGGCATCCACACCATGTCCCTCAGATCCACCGGTTCCTCAATGTTAATGATGTGGATATTCTGTAGGGGGATCCAGTAATACCGACCATTAACGATAACCTCCATCAATGGACCCAGCCGAGGATCGGCATCAGCCAACCACTGGAAACCTTGGCCGTCAATGGATCCTTCTATGGCAGGCGCTGCTTCAAAGGCCTGGTCACGAATCACCTGTGACTGGCTATACTTTCCCTCTGCAGCCAAGCGTAAAGCTTCGATTACCAGTGCTACCCATTGTGGTGGTTCGCCAAAAATAAGGGGGGATCGTTTGCCTGTAAAAATTTCCTGACGGAAGGCTTCACAACTCAGGGCGGCTTCGTAGGTCTGAACCATAGCAAGGGTGCCGTCATCCAGATCACCGGCAACCTTTAGCTGGGTTAGTGCCCGCTCCCAGTTGCCCATTATGGCTAGTAATTGAAACAGAAAAGTACGATATTCAGCCTTAGATGGATCTTTCCGTACCTGGTCCTGAAGCAGGGCCAAGGCCTCTTTTATATTGCCTTCGTGCAGGCTCTGCTCTGCAAGCATACCACCCCCTAAATCAGAAGGCGCTTACTCGTGTACGCCTTCATAGCATGAGAAATAATCACCACGATCCCGGTGTTCACCGGGATCGTAGGGTTGCAGTGCTATACTTTCTCGTTCTTTGCGATATTCCAGCCATATTTGATTTGACCACCATCTGCAGTACCGTCCTGCTTCTGTGGTTGATAGTCATATTTCACCATGGCAAAGTTTAAGGTGACATTTTCCGTCAACCTATCTTCGCCGCCACTTCCTCCAGAGGATACGGATGTGACGATGACATCCGTCATGGTGATGATAACGTACTCCAGTGGTTTATCTCCCCCCGCCTTGCGCACGGTCAGTATGGCCTCACCCATCTGTTTGCCGCTGGAGCAATAGCCCATCAGGTTTGGCGTGGATTTATCAACCCACTTGGTAATTGAGAGGTCCTGGACGGATACCTTGCCACCGCCGCCACCGCCACCTATGTGCATGGTGCCCGATTGCGACATACCCCAGCTCCAGGCCAAAACATCAATCTCTTTTTCGTGCGCACTATCTTGGGATTCACCTTTGATATCCCCGATTTTGATAAACATGTCGACAGCCATGATGAATCTCCTTGTTTCAATTAACAGTATTTTGTGCCAAGTAAACTTGGTTAAACCTTGGGCACTCGTACTTCTTTAAAGTGCCCAAGGCAGGACCGCGATTACCGCGGTTGTTCTCGATTAGCCGCCTTTGGCTGACGGTAGTTTCGATACCAGCCTGAGCGAAACGGTCAAGCCCTCAAGCTGGTAATGGGGGCGCAGGAAGAACTTGGAGCTGTAATAACCTGGGTTGCCCTCAATTTCTTCGACCACGACTTCAGCCGCCGCAAGGGGATGTTCCGCCTTGGTGGTTTCTGAAGAGTGCTCTGGATCGCCATCCACATACTGCAGGATCCAGTCCTGCAACCAACGTTGCATGTCATCCCGCTCTTTGAAAGAGCCCACCTTGTCACGCACGATACACTTCAAGTAGTGTGCAAAGCGGCAAGTGGCGAACAGGTAGGGTAGACGGGCTGCCAGATTAGCATTGGCAGTGGCATCCGGGTCATCGTATTCCACCGGTTTCTGCAGGGACTGGGCACCGATAAAGGCAGCGAAGTCGGTATTTTTCTTGTGGATCAGTGGCATGAACCCATTTTTCGCCAACTCTGCTTCCCGACGGTCGCTGATTGCGATCTCGGTGGGACACTTCATGTCCACACCACCATCATCGGTTGGGAAGGTGTGTGCGGGCAGGCCTTCAACTGCACCACCAGACTCGATGCCGCGGATACGTGAGCACCAGCCGTACTCTTTGAAGGAGCGGTTGATGTTGACGGCCATAGCATAAGCGGCATTGGACCAGGTGTATCTGGTGTGATCGCCACCGGCCATGTCTTCCTCAAAGTCGAACTCTTCCACCGGTTCAGTATTGGCGCCGTAGGGCAGGCGGGAGAGATAACGCGGCATGGCCAAGGCGAGATATTTCGCATCATCTGAATCACGCAGTGAATTCCATGCAGCGTATTCCGGGGTCTGGAAGATCTTGGTCAGGTCCCGCGGGTTGCTTAGCTCCTGCCAGGAGTCCATCTGCATAACGTTGGGGCTTACACCGGCGATAAAGGGCGAGTGGGTTGCGGCGGAGACCTTGGCGATCTCTCCCAGCATTTCCACATCCTGGGGGCTCTGGTCGAAATGATAGTCACCTACCAGGCAGCCATAGGGTTCGCCACCAAACTGTCCATACTCTTCCTCGTAGAGCTTTTTGAAGATTGGGCTCTGATCCCAAGCGGTACCTTTGTACTTCTTGAGAGTTTTGTGGACCTCCTTCTTGGTGATGTTCATGACCCGGATCTTGAGCATCTCATCCGTTTCGGTATTGTTCACCAGATAGTGTAGGCCGCGCCAGGCACCTTCCAGTTTCTGGAACTCCTCATTGTGCAGGACCAGATTGACCTGCTCCGTCAGTCGCTTGTCGATCTCTGAGATCATCTCACGGATAGTGACAGTGACATCCGCAGATACAGTGACGGATGAGGCCAGGGCCTGTTCGGCCAGGGTCTGTACGGCGTTCTGCACATCTTCACGCGCCTGATCAGATTTGGGGCGGATCTCTTGGTTCAGCAGAGAGGCGAAGTCACCGGCCTCCAGAGCTGTTTCACCGGCTTGCGCTTGGGTGCTGGTTTCTGTTTCAGCCATTTTCATTCCTCCTCGGAGTCTGAGGGTTTTGGTGCCGACGCGAGTGACTGCAACAGTGCCGGATCATTCAATGCCTTGGATATCAACTCCTCGGCACCCACCTTGCCGTCCATGTAGGTCATCAGGTTGGATAACTGGGTACGTGCCTTGAGCAGTTCATTCAAGGCACCAACTTTTTGTGCCACTGCAGCGGGGGAGAAATCATCCATGCTCTCAAAAGAGAGATCAACGCTGAGGTTGCCGTCCCCGGTGAGTGTGTTCGGTACCTGGATCGCCACTCGTGGTTTCATCGACTTGAGGCGATCATCAAAGTTATCTACGTCGATCTCCTGCATTTTGCGCTCTGCGACTGCCGGTAGCGCCTCCTCCGGCTTACCGGAGAGGTCTGCCATTACGCCCATAACAAACGGAAGCTGTACCTTCTTTTCCGCACCGTAAACTTCAACGTCATACTCGATTTGGACGCGCGGTGCGCGATTTTTAGCTATAAATTTCTGGCTGCTTTTTGCCACAAGTCACCTCCTGGTTGATGTATTAGCCTCGGAACCTTACCAATCACTTCCTCCACTTCCTCCACTACCTCCACTACTTTCTTGTTCAGTGGTTGTCGGCCTGGTTTGTACTTCATCTTCCGGGCCACGGATCATCTCCACTTGGGAGATACCATCTGGTGCAAGGTTCTTCATGATCTCCATAAAGTCCATATGGACCAGTTTTCGTACCCTGTTTATTAGTAGAGGGACCGGGCTGGTCGGTTCATATTGGGTGTAGTAATCGGTTATTTTATCCAGGGCACGGGCTACATCCTGACGGCTACTGATCTGACCGCTTAGGGCGGGACCACTCTGGTTGCCACCGGTCGCCATTGCTCCGTCACTGGCCGCTTCGCTGGTGCCTGTTTCCTCAGTTTGGCCAACACCGCGCCTCGTTAGCTGTTCACTGAGGGTCTGCTGGGCTTCTTTGAGTACACTCGTCAGGTCTGAAAAACTGGCGGCGTTGGCGACACCAACCTGATCAGTTACGAAACTCTCGATCTCGGTGATCTGATCGATGGCTTCAGTTACCGCAGTCGCGGTGGCCTGAAGATCGTCAAGGTCGGCATCCATAAAGGCGCCGTCGATGGTGGATTTTTCTACAGGTTCGTAATTGGCAGATGGCGTTGTCTCCCCCGTTGCTATGGCTATATCACGCAAGCCAAAACTACCCAACATGCGGGATTGGACCAGAGGAACCATGCGCAGGGGGCGAAGTACGCTCTCCTCGTCAAACAGGGTGACAAGGGCATTGATGCGCATGGTGGGGTCACCGTCGTCCTCATCCAGTAGAGGATGAATTTGCTCCCAATACCGACTGAGCAGTTCTTTAAGGAGAGCCAGGGCGTCTCTAAAACTGGTCAGTCCGTCCATGTGAAGTATTGACCGAATGAGATAGATCAATACACGGATATCTTTGGTGTGGGAGAGGAGTTCGAGGGACTTTTTTTGAACCTGCTTCCAATCCGCGGCTTCGCCCTCGATGATCGAATCACCAATCTGCTGTTCGGCTTTGCCTTTGGCGATGTTTTCCAGCTCGACAAACGCAGGATCGTATTCTAAATCCTCGCCGCATGGATTATCGCTGGAGATCTCCTGGAGCAGTGCCTCGGTGTCTATTGCGGCCATCATGAACGTCCTGTTTGTGACTCACTTTCACTCGGGATACATGCCGACGTATCCCCGGTAAGTTGATTGTTTTTAATTAGATAGTAGGTACCAAAAGAAACCACGCCTTTTATTCTATGCTCCGCAAAACAGACTTTCAATCTCCCGTAACAACAAAACGGGGTAGGAGATGCGCTTTTGTGCTTGGATATCCGCCTCTACTCAGTATAGACCCAAAGAGCAGAAATTGAGTCCTCTTTTGCATCGAATTTTAGTGATGCCTAAACAATTACCCTTTCATCCATTGATCGTTACATAAAACCAGCCGTACGAAGCCATATTTGCAAACACTAAACTGCCTGAAAAAGGTGGCATATCGTATGCTAGACATCTTTGCCCGACCCTCCGTTAGCTACATCCACTGCCTGATTGAAAAAGGTACGATATTTCTCTGGAGCCTTGTCCGGCTCACCGGCAACTGCCGCCAGTGTCAACGCAGCCCAGACGGCTTTGCCGGTAAGATCTTCCGCGGGGGGCACCACGGGTGACTCTGCCGGGGCCAGGCTGCCACCACTCCAAGCGACTGCCGCGGCGGCAAGACCTGCGGAGGTTTTAAAGCCGGTTGTTTCAGCAGCCGTTACGGCCAGCTGCCTGTTCTCTTCGGTCGTCTGATAGACCCACCTTTCAGCCTTCTCGACAGCCTCCTTGTCCGCTTTTGGGGAGTCATCATCGAGTGTGCCTTGTGCGGCAAGGCAGGCGAGCCAGGCGGCTTCGCGTTTGGGTAGGGCGTAAGCCATAAAGTGTACCGCCTCGGGGAACTTTTCATTTTCGATGAGGCGCGTGAGGAGTTGAACAGGAGTAGATTCATCCGTTAACAGGGCGGCGGTATCTTCGTCCAGCTCATAGAGCATGCACACTTCTGATGCTGTTTTTGCCGATACCTTCTTGAGTTCCAACTGGGTCATATTGCCGCTTCCCTTAGTTGATCATGATCACGCCGCCCTTAAGCGTCAGGACTGCGTCGCCTTTGACTGTGGTCATAGGACTTTTTGCCTCAAGCATGGCCATGGCTTCGATAGCGATCTCTACTGATTTGATAGTGATTTTGGCCGGTTCTATCTTGATGCTGCTGGCACCTACTTTAAGTTCGATCGACTGCAAGGCCTCTTCAGTGATCTTGCCCAGATCCACATTGACGGTTCGATCACCCATTTTGACTTGGACCGCATCATTACCCGTTTCCAGGGTGGTTGAACGGTCTTTGAATATCTTGGTGGTCTGGCTGCCACTGCTCTGGGCACAACCGACGTTCACTGTGCGATCCTTGAATACGGTGGTGGTCTGGCTGCCATCGCTTGCCTGCGCACAACCGACGTTCAGGGTCTGGTTGTTGAAGATGTCGGTGGTTTGATCACCCTTGTCTTTGTCTTCGAAGCCGACCTTGAGGGTGTCGTCGTTTTCCACCACCCGGTTGAAGTTTTTCTCGGCATGGAAATAGACCTCTTCCTCACCCGTCTTGTCCTCGAAGCGCAACTCGTTAAAGTTGTCGGCGCTACCCCCCTTGCTACTGCGGGACTTGAAGCCTGACTGGGTCTGATTGTCGGGAAGTTTATAAGGCGGCATGGTATCGGCGTTGTAGACACTGCCGGTGATGATGGGACGATCCGGGTCGCCTTCGAGAAAGTCCACAATCACCTCGTGGCCGATACGGGGCAGGAATACGCCGCCCCACGTTTTGCCCGCCCATGGCTGGCCCACGCGAACCCAGCAGGAGCTGTTCTCGTCGTACTTGCCCAAGCGGTCCCAGTGGAACTGCACCTTGACCCGGCCATACTTGTCCGTCCAGATCTCTTCGCCGGAAGGCCCCACCACCATGGCGGTCTGGGGGCCTCTAACCACCGGCTTGCGCGTCAGCTGTGGCGGACGATAGACCTTTTCCCCGTTCATGGCGTTAAATTGGCAGCTATATGTCTTCGCTGTGCCTGCGTCTGTGCCGGAGATATATTCATCTGAACAGATCAGGTACTCGGCGGAGGTGATCAGGTATTCCTGATTCTGATCCTCCCGCGGGAATTGCTTCAGGGTGAACAGGCTGCCGACGGTGATCTTGCTGGAATCGCCACTGCCGGCGGCGATCTCGTAGGGGGTCTGCAACTCCTGAAGACGAATCTTGGCATAGTTGCTCCCATCCGAAGTCTCTGTGTATTCGCCCGGGTAGTCATATATCTCCCCGTCGGCCCGCGAATGAGCTGCCGGGCCGGAGGAGTTGCTCTCCAGTTCGGCCTTGGGTTTTTCGAAGTCGAAATCGTCTGTCCGGTAGCTGCCCGGCTGTACTTCTGAATTCAGTAGCCAGGATTCGATGTGCTCCACCTCGCGGCGATTATGCACATCGGGGGGGAAGTAGGAGATGTCGTTCACGCTCTCGTGGGTGCTGACGTCATCGGCCAGTACCAGGGTGTGTTTGCCCTCTTCATGTTCGAAGTGGTAGTAGATCCCCTCCTGTTCCATCAGCCGGCTGACGAAGTTGAGGTCGGTTTCCCGATACTGCACACAGTATTCCCACTCGTGATATTCGCCGATCAAGTCATCCCTGACATCTCCCGAAAAGCCATGTTCTTTGAATACCTCTTTGATGATGTCAGGGACCGCCTTTTGCTGAAATATCTTGCAATCTGCGGTGCGTGAGAGAAACCAGAGCCAGGGCTTCAGGGTGGCACGATAGCGGCTAAAGCGGTCTTGGGTGCCGGCATAGGAGAAGTTGGTGATATAGCCGTTGAAGAAGCGTTCCGAATCGTCAGCCTTCAGCAGGGTTACGGTGGCGTTCTCGGCGAGAAGGGATTCATAGTCAATTTCTCCATCTTCACTCAACAGTTCCAACTCGTAATTGAAGGGTTGGCTGAGACTTTCGCTGGCGTTCATGCGCTGGAAGACCAGTACGTCCTCTCCCAGGGAGGGGATGGAGATGGAAACTTTTCTTTCTGTTTGAATAATTGGCACGTTGGTACGCCTCCCTGACTCTTACACCTGTAAGATGAGTCTATATTATCTTGCTAAACTTTGCCCACACAGATAAGAGATTTATTGGCGTCGTTAATCAGGTAAATTGACTGCAGAAGTAAATAGAGGGAGCCTCTGAATAAGTCATGATTGCTTTACGCCGGCTAAAATCGTCCCAATTCGCTCCGAAGATCGCAGTATATAGAATGGCTATTACTACTCACTTCGAAACAAATTGGAGTAATTTTATCTCAGCCTAAATCTAACCAGACTTATTAAGAGGCTCCCTAGGGGCTACAATAATACTGGGCTTCTAAATAAGGGGTGTGAAATGCCGGGGCGAATGGAGTTTGAGTTCGGATTCTCAACAGCTGATGTGGCAGGCAAGAAACGTGGTGAAGGGACCATGCGAATTCTCATGATGGGGGATTTCAGCGGCCGGGCTAACCGTGGTGTGATGGAGAGCGGGGAGAGTCTCGCTACACGTCCACTGTCGATGGTAGATGTAGATAATTTTGAGACACTGATTGGGCGCTATCGGCCACGTTTGGAGTTTCCACTGGGAGAGGCGGTGCAGATTTTGGAATTTGCCGAGCTGGATGATTTTCATCCCGATGCTCTCTACCAACGTTTGGAGCTGTTCAAGTCTCTCAGATCACTGCGTAGTAGATTGGCAAATCCGGCAACTTTTCCCCAGGCGGCAGCGGAACTGAAATTCGATGCAACGCCGGCAAAGGAGCCCACCGACACTGAGCCGACTACCTCACAGCAACAGGAAAACGAAGATAATATGTTTCAACGTTTGCTGGGCAAGGCACCAAGCGAACCGGAAGCAGCGACAGCGGCCCAGGCCGCCGGTGTCGATAAGTTTATCCGGGACATTGTCGCTCCCCATGTGGTGCGGCAGGATACCCAGCAGCAGGATGCCTACATCGCGTCGGTGGATGATGCTATAAGCACCCAGATGCGGGGGCTGCTCCATGAGCCGGCATTTCAGGCTCTGGAATCAGCCTGGCGATCGGTTCATCGTCTGGTCAGTGGCCTGGAGACCGGTGAGGAGCTGAAACTGTATCTGCTGGATGTCTCCAAAGAGGAGTTGGCGGCGGATGTGGCTGGTGCTGGGGAGGATCTGGAAAACTCGGGACTCTACCGATTGCTGGTGGAGCAGGGTATTAGAACTCTGGGAGGGGAGTCTTGGTCTCTGCTTGTTGGTGACTATCGTTTTGGGCCTGACAGGGAGGAGACAACGCTATTGGCAGCCCTGGGTGCCATTGCATCACATGCCGGCGGTCCATTCCTGGCCGCTGCGTCACCAGCGATATTGGGATGCTCCTCGTTGGTAGACAGTCCGGCAGTGGATAATTGGCAAGGGCTGGATAGAGAGAATGAACAGTCTTGGCAGGCCTTGCGAGAGAGCTCTGTCGCACCCTGGATAGGATTGGCGCTACCACGAGTGCTGCTGCGTCTTCCCTATGGAAGTCAAGGCGATGAGATCGATAGCTTCCGCTTTGAAGAGATGGCCGGAGCCTCGAGCCCCGATCATGATTCTCTTCTTTGGGGCAGTCCAGCATACGCCTGTGCCATGCTGCTTGGGATTACCTTTCAAGAGCGTGGTTGGGCCATGGAGCCCGGTGACCTGCAGGATATTGAGGATCTGCCCGCCTATACCTATGATGATGACGGGGAGCGTAGACTGATTCCTTGTGCCGAAACACTACTCAGCGAGCGTACAGGAGAGGCGATTTTGGGACAGGGACTGATGCCGCTGCTAAGTTACCGCAATCGTAATACCGTAAGGGTGCTGCGCTTCCAGTCCATCGCCTCTCCTGGGACTGCACTGTCGGGGCCATGGGGTTAGTTTTTAAAAGCGCTCAATGCCAAACAAAGAGGCTCCTTACATATTGAACCAGTGTTAGTTTAGATGTATCTATTCAGCTACATAGACTGGGATTGGTAGATTGCATCTACGGGGCTGGCTGTAGGAGCGCTTTTTCAATGCGCGATGAACAGTCGCACCAAGGCGCCCGCTCCATCGCGGTCCGAGAGACCGCTCCTACAGGGAGTGTGCAGTAAGATGTGGTCACTCATCCTGTGTATTTGCAGCTGAATAGTTACATTTAGAATAGGAGTAGATATATGCCCAATATTCAGGGTTCCGGGTTTGTAATCGATGTACCGGAGGAGTGTATTGACGCCTCCGTGTACACCTTTGCATTTCCGGAAAAGGGTGGCTACGCAGCGAACCTGATGGTCAGGTTCGAAGCAGTGGTGGGGGCGTTTGATCTTCAGAAGTATGTCGAGGAGCAGTTGGACGGCCTGCAGCAGAAGGTTGAGGAGTTTAAGCTTGTCAGCCAGGCAGCGGGGAAACGCGGCGCCTTTGATGGTGTCATGAGTATCTATGAGTGGGGCAAAGAGCCTGCGCGCATCCGGCAGAAACAGGTCGTGCTGTTCGTTCCGGGAGAGCAGCCGCGAAAATATATCCTCACCACCACCGACTTGGCTTCCCAGTCGGCAAATTCTGATCCTCTGTTCGATCAGATGCTTCGCA
The DNA here is from genome assembly GCA_040505895.1 of Sedimenticola sp. Classification (GTDB taxonomy): domain Bacteria; phylum Pseudomonadota; class Gammaproteobacteria; order Chromatiales; family Chromatiaceae; genus Vondammii. Next base: position 19,111 of record JBEVXU010000018.1, read on the forward strand.
GCTTTGAGATTAATGTGGCCTAAACGTTACGACGCCTCAGGATTTGATCGATTTTGCCGTCACCAGATGTACGCTGTAGCTCATGGTGCTGCGATCATGTATCCGTGTATGCCAGGGGAAATCCATCAGCTCATTGGTAATTTGCAGTCCGTCTATAGACTGGGGATGCGCACCGGGGGTGAGTAACGATCTCAGTAAAGGTTCACTGGCTCCTTGGCCTGGGCCACGTTGGGAGTGGCCTCCGATCCAAGCCTCTATGGGTGTCACCACTGCTGACCAGTCATAGGGAGTGGCGATGATAGTGGATCCGCCAGGCTGAAGTGCCCGGGCGATGGATTCAAGAAGCTCACGCGGTGAGGTGACTGAATCGAGTACATGCAGTCCCACCGCCAGACCGAAGCTGTTGTCGGAAAAGGGCAGGGCGAGACCATCGCAGGCCCAGAAGTCTACCTGTTTTGAATGGTTGAACTTCACCCCGAATTCCTGACGATCATAGACGATGCCTGTACGGCGTTTTGGATAGCGCACCCTATTGTCAGCCAGCACCCCTTGCGCAAGCCGTAGCATGGAAAAATTTGTATCTATCCCCAGCACGAGTTGGTCACCACTTTCGGCAAGTTCGAAACTGCTTCGGCCGACGGCGCAGCCGATATCAATCGCCGGACCCTGTGTGGTTTCGCCAAGCAATGTCAGGCCCGCCTCCAGACACCGTTTCACCGCACCTGGCTTGATAGCCGTATCGGCCCCTATATCAGGACCGAGGTCACCATAGTTGTCCCAGGTGTAGGTGCTGAGATACTGCCGGGTGCTGTTGTACAGGGTGTCGGGGCCTGCAGCGTCCCCCAGAAGGGACTCCAGTGTCTCCGGAAGGTCATCCCGTGAGGTCAGGTGAGGCAGGTTGTCACTGAGGTATGCCCGCACATTTGGGACGATGATCGGCACCCCGTCGATGATCGGATACTCCTGCCGGCAGGCCGAATTTGAACAGTGCAGTAGTCCCTCAAGAACACGCTCCTCCTCTTCCCGCAGGATCTTGGCGAGTAGCAAGGGGTGTTCCCCGGCCTGCCCGAGACGACAGCGTGGACAGATGGGGCGCAGGGTTTCAAAGTGTGTGTGACGCAAGGGCTATTTAACCTAGAATCCGCAGTTGGACGGGGTGAAGTGTGCGTTTGCGGTGGTGCAGGGCAAGGCGCGACGACGCGTAATAGTTATTCTATTCCAAGGAGTTGTAACGCCGCCATGCGCCACCGCAAGCGTGCAATTCACTCCGTAGCGTGGCTCATCCAGTAGGGGACAATTTAAATTGATACCAATGGTTCTCATGTCAGTGAGTTAGCCTCAGAATGGAGCGGTCAACTGCGGAATCTAGGTTTAACCGCCGATGAGTACAGTGGGGCAACAGGGCGGCAGGATCTTCCCTGTAGGGCTGGGAATCGGGGCGACACAGCTCGGGTGGGCGGTCATATCTCCCATGCGTGCCGCCGGCATGCTGCCGATGATTACCGTGGCGGAGCCCAGCGCAATCATCCCAGGCCCCGCAGGAACACAGGCGGGAAGCACACAAGGAATTGTTTTGTCTGTTAAGCGGGCAGCCGGCAGGTTGCCAATGAGTACATTGGCTTGGCCGGAGATGATGGCGAGCGGTAATGCCGGATGCGGCACGGGTGCCGGCACGGGTGCGGGAGGATGAATCGTTGCATGACAATGCGGCGCATCCTGTAGCACTAGATCTGAGATTCTGGCGGCTGGTTTTCCCATGGCGATTTAAATTATGTACCGTGAATAGGCCTGTTTAGAGAATAGCCCTTTGTCCAGTGTGACACAAGGTCGGAGGCGAGCTGGATTTGTCACTGGATGAAACACTAAACGGCCGGATTAAGAGCTGTATCTACTGTATCAAAAGTAGTCTCTGAATAAGTCGAATACCATTACATGTCACACTGGGCATGTGGCGTTTCGCATAGAAAAAAGAGCCGCCTGATCATAGGCGACTCTGCGGTGGCGTCAAAGTTAAAAAAGTTCAGGCTTCAGTCAACAACAACCCGGTTTCGACCACTGTTTTTGGCTTGGTATAGCGCCTTGTCCAGACGTTCGAAAAATTGGTTGTCGTCATCTTCACTTCGCAACATGGTGACGCCAAGGCTGACAGTCAGTTTTAATTTCTTTCCGGGGACAGGGTCGAGCCGTGAGACATTCACTCGAATCCTCTCTGCAAGGAGTTCCGCTCCCTCAGTATCGGTATCGGTGAGGACAATCACAAACTCCTCACCGCCGTAGCGGAATACCATGTCACTTTCACGAATGGTCTGTTCGGTGCACTCAGCAATCGACCTTAAAGCCTGGTCGCCATAGAGGTGGCCGTGAGTATCGTTGACCCTCTTGAAGTGATCGATATCGAGAATAATGCAGGAGAAGGGAGATTGGTGGCGCTGGGCCAGGCCAATCTCACGCTTCATTGCACCGTTCATGGCAGCGCGATTTTTCACCCCTGTCAGTGGATCGGTGCTGGCTGAGTCAACGGCACGTTGGTAGAGCAGGGAGTTACGCAGCGGGTAGAGCAAACCTGCGATCAAGCCCTCGATATTTTCCAGCTCCTCCTCTTCAAAAGGGAAGTCACGGGAAAATTTGAGGTCACCCAGATGCTCATCAATTACTACTAGTTGATAGGCACAGCTGTGTAGGGCCTGTTTGCCAATACTGACATCGAGGCGCAAACCGGGGAACTGGTAATTGAGACCGTCATAGGGAACAAAACGTTCGATCTCTTTCGCAAATATCGCTAAAAGTTCATGGGTCTCCAGAGTGGTCTGAAGTACCCCCGTGAGTTCCAGAACTCGAGAGGCAAACCGGTTCTTCGTCTCTTCATTGAGTGACGGGTGGGCGGGGTGTGTTATTACCGAATCGAGATTGCCGGCCGAGCTTGGATTCTGTGTAGTCATAATTCAGCGCTTCCAATAATTATTCCGCTGAACAAGATATAGCAATACTCATACCAATATGTAAATATGCTTACGAATCAGAATGATGCACTTTAATCGATTTATTGTGACAGGAAAATGACGGTAATTTTCAGCCGAAGGCGGCTACTTATTGCCGCATCTACTTCCTTTTGCCGTAGCAGGCTGGAGTGGAGGCTACCAGTTTTCAGGGGAGAGGGACTGTCCGGTAGTACCGATACTGTCAGGTCCCATCAACCATAGGTAGAACGGCATCAGAGTTTCTGGTGCTTTAACTGTCTGAGGGTCTTCACCAGGATACGCGTGAGCCCGCAGGTTGGTTCGGGTGGGGCCGGGAGCGAGTGTATTGACGCGGATGTTGGTGCTGTCGCAGGTCTCCTCGGCCAATACCTGCATCAGCCCCTCAACACCAAATTTTGATACCGCATAGGCGCCCCAATAGGCCTTGGCCTTACGGCCGACATCATCGGAGGTAAATATAATAGAGGCATCTTTTGATTTACGCAGGAGCGGCAGGCATGCCTGGGTCATCATGAAAGGGCCATTCAGGTTGACCTGCATTACTTGATACCAAGTCTCGATATCGTAGTCATCTAATCGGCTGAGCAGTCGCACCTGGGCGGCACTGTGGAGCAGGCCGTCAAGGACACCAAACTCATTGCCGAATGTTTCAGCCATCTCAAAGTAGTCGTGGTCGGTTGCCCCTTCAAGGTTCATCGGGTAGATCGCCGGCTGAGTACCGCCCGCTGCCTCGATTGCATCGTACACCTTCTCCAACTTGGCCAGGGTACGCCCAAGTAGTACCACCGTGGCGCCGTGTTCGGCATAGGCAAGGGCCGCCGCACGGCCGATACCGTCACCGGCGCCGGTGACTAAAATGGTGCGTCCTGCTAACAGGTCTTTATTGGGCTGGTAGTCGCGCATCTGTCGCTCTCTGAATATGGAGTCTGGTTATTCTACCCACTCCAGCCTGACTCTTCGAGCCTATTTTAGGATTCTACGGCTGCACTGGGAGAGCAGATTATGAGAGCGGCGGTATAGACAGCCCTATCTGCTGCAGGATTTCAGTGGGATGGTTGATTTCACAATCCGCACCCCACTGCTCAGGCCTGTCGCCATCATCAAGATAACCGAACAGAGCGGTCATAGTAGCGGTGCCGGCACGATGCCCCGCTTCGATATCACGCTCGGCATCACCTACGTAGAGACACTCATCAGGGCTACACCCCACCAGCCTGCAGGCGTAAAGAATCGGTTCCGGATGGGGCTTGCTATTGCCGGTTGTGTTACCGCTGACAATACAGGCGGCACGCTGAGAAAGTTCCATCTCCTCCATTAGCGGGTCTGTAAGCCAGTCTGGCTTATTGGTGACTATACCCCAGGGCAGATGTTGTGATTCCAGCTGATCCAGCACCAGCTCCATACCGGGAAACAGCCGTGTCTCACGGCTGATGTTCTCTCTATATACGGTAAGCAGGTCCTGCCGGTACTCCTCAAAACGGGGGGCATCCTGGGTAATGCCAAATCCTGCACGGATAAGGGCAATGCCGCCATGAGAGACGTGGGGACGTATCTCCTCAAAAGGGAGCTCCTGATGACCATGCCGTTGCAAAGTGCAATTAAGTGCGTACGCAAGATCTGGAGCGGTATCGGCAAAAGTACCATCCAGGTCAAACAGCACCAGGCGGATCACTCTACCGTTAAAGGTCGCCGTTTCAGTCATCTTTGCTGCAGCTGACCATATAATTGACGTCGACATCCCGGGGATCTAGGCGGTAATTGCCGGTAAGTGGATTGTAGATCAGCCCTTTCATATCTGTACTCTCAAGACCGGCGGCACGAATCCAGCCGTCCAGTTCAGAAGGGCGGATAAACTTTGAGTAGTCATGAGTCCCTTTTGGTAGAAGCTGTAGAAGGTACTCGGCACCGATAATGGCGAAAAGATAGGATTTAGGATTTCGATTCAGGGTCGAGAAGAAGATGTTGCCACCCGGCTTGCACAGACGGCTGCAAGCCTTAACGATAGATGAGGGATCAGGCACGTGCTCCAGCATCTCCATACAAGTAACCACATCGAAAGACTCTGGTTGTTCATCGGCCAGTTGCTCAACAGGTATCCGCCTGTAGTCGGCCTCAAGACCGGACTCCAGCAGATGCAGCCTGGCTACCTCCAGGGGGGCTTCGCCCATGTCGATTCCGGTCACTTCGGCACCCGCTGCAGCCATGCTTTCGGAGAGAATGCCGCCGCCACAGCCGACATCCAGCACCCGCTTGCCTTTCAGGCCGGCGATATCATCGATGTATTGGAGGCGTAGCGGATTGATCTCATGCAGTGGTTTGAACTCACTGTGAGGGTCCCACCAGCGGGCGGCCAGCTCCTCAAACTTACTGATTTCCGCCTGATCCACATTGAGAGTCTGCTCACTCATACCGCTACAGTTCCAAATGGTTAAAAGCGGTGATTATACCTAAGTAAAAGGCTCAGGGTAGGACGACACCTGAATCAAGGGAGACTCTGATCAAGTCATGATTGCTTTACGCTGGCTAAAATCGCTCCAATTCGTTTCGAAGATCGCAGCAATAGAATGGCTATTACCGCTCACTTCGAAACAAATTGGAACAATTTTATCTCAGCCTCAATCTAACCAGACTTAACCAGAGGCTCCCAAGCCTTACTCAACAGCTTCGCGGACAATATTGTCCAGCAGTTTGGTGAGATCAGCCGTTACCGCTGCCGCATCACCAAGCATCTTCGGCTGACGGTAGCTGACGTAGGTTGTATCCGGTGCGCCGACCTTGGTGTAGATGCTGATGGTTAGGGGGCAGATCGACAGATTGGCGGGGTGGACCGAGGACATGCGGTAAGACATGATGACGCTGCAGAACTCCAGTGATTCAGCCACCTCATAGAGTTTGTCACCTTTACCCATATCCTTTGCCGTCCGCTCCAGCATCTGGCTGATATGGAGGGTGTTGCTGATCAACATGCCACGATCACTGATCGCAAGCTCCAGATTCATTTTGACGTCATCAAAAGGACTATCGGCCTGGTAGATGATGATCGGGGAGTCTGCTGGAGTGATTGGCTCTTGAGCCAATATCTGGCTGCTTTGGAGCAGCAGTAGCGCTGTAAAGATGGTGCGGAGCATCGGGAATTCCTTCGGCTTTGGTCGTTCGTACAGTGTAGCACCTCACCACTTCTGTGGATTTAGGTGATTTTCTATGGTTTTTGTAGGTGGGAACCGGAATAACGCTGGTTGAATTCCGTTGTACCGGTGCAAGGTGGATTTAGTGGAGTTCTCTATCAGCATGCACGATTAGGTATTGAACATCACATACTAATCTTTAACCTAGAATCCTCAGTTGGACAGGGTAGAGAGTGCACTTGGGTTGGTGCAGTACAAGGCACAACGACACGGAATAGTTGTTCTATTCCAAGGAGTTGTAACGCCGTAATGCGCCAACGCAAGTGTGCTATCCGCCCTGTAGCGTAACTTACCCTTAGAGTTAAATAAGTAATCGCAGTAAATGCCATTAAAATCAATGTCTTGCCTATAGAATGGAGCGATCAACTGAGGATTCTAGGTTTAATAGCCTTTAATCCATCCGGTGGAGGGTTCATCTTCACCATTTTATCGGGCAGTTCACCTTTGTTGGCCATGCTGAGCCCACCATTCCCAAGAACCAACGATACAAATATCATGACAACAGTGGGCATCACACCAATCCGTGTCAGTGCTACCGGTAAAAATTTTTGTGGGCTGGATGGATCGATATTGGTGCCGACATACCAACTTAGCGTCACCATAATGATGGTGATGCCGTAGGCGACGTACAAAAACTTATATCTTTGCAGTGCCAAATTCCAATGCTGTATGACAAACCAGTGGGCGGTGCCCTGGCTTTTGAAGTAGCTGTAGATAAAAAATATTAGCGAAAAAGCGAGCGGCAGCAACAACCCTAAACGCCCTATATCGAGAAAGATTGCCGCCGGACCCAACAGTAGCTGTCCACCCAGGCCAATCATAAAAAGATCGTGGGGAAGTTTGGCTTGCTTGCAGATGCCCTGATCAACATCAAATTTCATTTAATGCACCTAATTCTGTGTTGCATTAAACTATAGATTAGTGATTTCTAATACCCAATGAGAAAGCTCAATCCTCCCTTATTTTCTCATACCACTCCTGAGTTCGTGTAGCGATCTCACGACTGTCGAGGGTGGTGAGTTCACCTCCATTCACCACCTGCTTTCCCGCCACCCAGACATCTGAAACTTTATCGCGGCCGGTGGCATAGACCAGCTGCGAAATCGGGTGATAGATCGGTTGGGTCTCCAGGCTGCCTAGATTGACAGCGGTAATGTCTGCCGCCTTGCCCGGTTCAAGAGAGCCTGTCTCATCAGCAATGCCAAGGGCGATGGCACCGTTGAGGGTGGCCATGCGCAGTGCAGTGGCTGCGGGTATGGCGGCGGCGTTGTTGGATACCCCTTTGGCGAGGAGGGCGGCGGTGCGCATTTCGCTGAACATATCCAGGTCGTTGTTGCTGGCGGCGCCGTCGGTGCCGATAGCGACATTGACGCCGGCTTTGTGCAGCTCAGCTACCGGGCAGAAACCAGAGGCAAGTTTCAGATTGGACTCGGGGCAGTGGACGACACTGGCGCCGCTTTCGGCAAACAGGGTAATCTCATCTTCTTCCAGGTGGGTCATGTGAACCGCCATCAGGGAGGGGGAGAGCAGTCCCAAGTCATGAAGTCGTTGCATTGGCCGCTTGCCGTGGCACTCCAGCCCCTGAACAATCTCATCCTTGGTCTCATGGAGGTGGATATGCACCTGCACCGAAGGCTCCAGTTCATCCGCCATGGTGCGTACCCGCTCCAGTGGGGCATCGGAGACGGAGTAGGGGGCATGGGGGGCGAAAGCGGTGGTTATGAGACTATCGTTGCGAAACTTATCGTGGACCTCCAGTCCCCGACTCAGATACTCGTCGGCATCTCCAGCCCAGGCAGAGGGGAAATCGATAATGATCATTCCCATTACCGCTCTGATGCCGGCGGCGGCACTGACCATACCGGCAATGTCTGGGAAGAAGTACATATCATTGAAACAGGTGGTGCCGCCGCGCAGCATTTCCGCCACCGCTAAACGCGTGCCATCGGCGACAAACTCTTCACTTACCCAGCGCCCCTCAGCAGGCCAGATATGATCGTTCAGCCAGGTCATCAGCGGCAGATCATCTGCCAATCCGCGCAGCAGGCTCATTGCCGCGTGTGTATGAGCGTTGATAAGTCCCGGAATCAGCGCATGCTGAGCCAACTCGTGAACTGTCTCGGCACTGTACTTCTCTCTGGCTTGGTCACTGGGGAGTATCTCTAGTATTCGGCCACCCTGAATTGCTAGGGCATGATGCTCAAGTACGGCATCTTCAGGAATTACCGGAATAATCCAGCGTGCGTGTATCAGTGTATCGATAGTCAAGACGGCCTCTCAATTCGTGGGTAGAATAGTTAGAGTTCATCCAGAAACACACAGACAGGACGCGGAGGTCGCAAAGGGGAGCAGAGTGCGCAGAGAATTTATGCTGAAAGCATAAGTTTCTCTGCGACCTTTGCGCTCCTCTCTGTTCTCTGCGTTCCATTTTTTTGTTTCGGAACGAAGACCAGCTAAATTTGCCACGGGATAAGATCAGATGGAAGCACAACCTCTCAATATTCGCGCCGATGCCGATCATGCCATTGTCTGGGACAACGATCGCCTCTATCTGCTGGACCAGAGAATACTTCCCGGCCAGGAGGAGTATATCGAGTTGCAGACGGCTTCCGCGACAGCCGATGCCATCCGCGACATGGTGGTCCGTGGTGCGCCCGCTATCGGTATCACAGCGGCATTTGGGGTGGTGTTGGCAGGCCGTAGTTGTTATAGCCAGTTTAGCTCTGAGTGGAAACGACATATAGGTGAGGAACTTGGGATACTTGCCGCCTCCCGGCCTACCGCCATCAATCTCTTCTGGGCGCTGGAGAGGATGAAGCGACTGGTTGCCGGTCTCGGTGACGGTGATCCTGAAACTGCCCTGCTGGCAGAGGCCAAGCTGATCCACGAAGAGGATATCGCCTCCTGTAAAACCATGGGGGCCTTCGGTGCCGAGTTGATTGAGGATACTACTTCGGTGATCACTCACTGCAACGCCGGGGCGCTGGCCACCGGTGGCTATGGCACCGCACTCGGAGTGATACGCAGTGCTTATGCCGCCGGCAAGATCAATACTGTCTATGCTGATGAGACCCGGCCCTGGCTGCAGGGCTCACGACTGACTGCCTGGGAACTGATCCGAGATGATATTCCGGTGACTCTGCTCTCTGATGGTGCCGCAGCCAGCCGCATGGCACGGGGCGGAGTAGGCTGGGTTATTGTCGGCTCGGACCGTATCGCCGCCAATGGTGATGTAGCCAACAAGATCGGTACCTATCACCTGGCGGTGGCGGCAAAGTATCACGGCGTTAAGGTAATGGTGGCCGCACCCACCTCTACTATTGATATGTCGGTCTCCTCCGGTGCTGATATTCCCATTGAATCCCGTGCCTCGGAAGAGCTGCTCTGCTGCGGTGGAAAACGGGTGGGGGCAGAGGGGCTGTCAGCTTGGAATCCGGTATTTGACGTCACTCCTGCCTCGCTGGTGGATGCCATCGTCACTGAGCGGGGAGTCGTGCTCTCGCCAGACTCGAAAAAGATGATCGATTTAATGGCAATTACCCCTGAGAGGGGCTGAAAGCCGTTTTAAGGCGCTTTAGTGACAGACGGCACCCCCAAGATCGTGTTAGTATCCGGGGTCTGGATGTGCTCTTTTTTGACTAGATCTTACCGCCTCAGATCTAGTGAAGGAGCTTGGGGTTTCAAGCAATTGCCGGTAGCGGCAGATATAACAAATTACCTATGACCGAATTTGCGAAAGAAGTTCTACCGGTCAATCTCGAAGACGAGATGCAGCAGTCCTACCTCGCCTACGCTATGAGCGTAATCGTCGGACGCGCCCTTCCCGATGTCCGTGACGGACTCAAGCCTGTTCACCGCCGCGTACTCTACGCCATGAGCGTACTGGGAAACGACTGGAATAAACCCTACAAAAAATCGGCCCGTGTGGTCGGTGACGTTATCGGTAAGTACCATCCTCACGGCGACACCGCTGTGTACGACACCATTGTCCGCATGGCACAGCCATTTTCCATGCGTTATATGCTGGTCGATGGTCAGGGTAACTTCGGCTCGGTGGATGGTGATGCACCGGCGGCAATGCGTTACACCGAAGTGCGCATGGCCAAGATCGCCCACACTATGCTGGACGATCTGGATAAAGAGACGGTCGATTTCACCCCCAACTACGATGAATCGGAGCATGAGCCTTCGGTTCTTCCTGCGCGTACCCCCAATCTACTGATCAACGGTTCCACCGGTATTGCTGTTGGTATGGCGACCAACATACCGCCACATAGCCTGACCGAGACGGTCAACGGTTGTCTCACCCTTATAGATAATCCGGAAAGCACTATCGATGAGCTGATGGAGGTAATACCCGGCCCGGATTTCCCAACTGCTGCGATGATCAACGGTGCCAGTGGTATCCGTGAGGCCTATAAAACCGGTCGAGGCCGAATCTACATCCGTGCCCGTGCTGAAATCGAAAACATGGAGCCCAGTGGTAAACAGCGGATCGTCGTCACTGAACTGCCATACCAGGTGAACAAAGCTCGGCTGTTGGAGAAGATTGCCGAGCTGGTGAAGGAAAAACGCATTGAGGGCATCACCGAACTGCGTGATGAATCCGATAAGGATGGTATGCGCATGGTGGTGGAACTGCGCCGTGGCGAGGTAGCCGAGGTGGTGCTCAATAACCTCTATCAGCACACCCAGATGCAGAATGTCTTCGGCATCAATATGGTCTCCCTGGTAGATGGTCAGCCACGTCTGCTCAACCTCAAGCAGATGCTGGAGTACTTTATCCGCCATCGCCGCGAGGTAGTCACTCGCCGCACACTGTTTGAACTGCGCAAGGCGCGCGCCCGTGCCCACGTGTTGGAAGGTCTGGCTGTTGCACTGGCCAATATCGATGAGGTGATTGCGCTCATCAAAGCTGCTGCCAGCCCGGCAGAAGCTAAGAAAGGGCTGCTGGAGCGCCTCTGGCAATCGGGTACGGTTGAAGCGATGCTCGAAAGTGCAGGCTCTGATGCCTCCAAGCCTCAAGACCTGGACCCAAGCTTTGGCCTCACAGCTGAAGGCTATCGCCTGACAGAGACCCAGGCTCAGGCTATTCTTGAACTGAGACTGCACCGGCTGACCGGTCTTGAGCAAGATAAAATACTCAATGAATACAGTGAAATAATTGATAAAATTAAAGAACTGCTTGATATTCTATCCAGCTCTGAGCGGCTAATGGAGGTGATCCGTGAAGAGTTGGTTGCAATCCGTGACCTGTATGCTGACGAGCGCCGGACTGAAATCATTCATAGTAGACTCGACCTGACACTTGAGGATCTGATAACCGAAGAGGATGTGGTGGTCACGCTCTCTCATGCCGGATACGCCAAGGCCCAGTCTGTGGATACCTACCGCGCCCAGAAGCGGGGCGGCAAGGGTAAGTCTGCCACTGCGACTAAAGATGAAGATTTTGTCGACCAGCTATTTGTTGCGAGTACCCACGATACGATTCTCTGCTTCTCCAGTCGCGGTCGTGTCTATTGGATGAAGGTGTATCAACTACCTCAGGCAGGGCGTAATGCGCGTGGTAAGCCAATCATTAATCTACTGCCTCTTGAAGAAGGTGAACGTATCAATGCTGTGCTGCCCATCCGTGAATATACGGAAGATAAGTACATCTTTATGGCTACCAGCTCCGGCACGGTGAAGAAGACGTCTCTGGTCGCATTCTCCCGCCAGCGTGCCAGCGGCATTATTGCCGTCGACTTGAGAGATGATGATCAGCTTGTCGGTGTTGCCATTACCGATGGCAATCAGGACATCATGCTCTTCACATCGGCCGGTAAGGCGGTTCGCTTTGAAGAGAGCAAGGTGCGAGCCATGGGACGCACCGCTTGTGGTGTGCGCGGCGTGCGATTGGATGAAGGACAAAAGGTAATCTCCCTGATCATTACCAAACCGGATCACACTGTCCTAACCGTTAGTGAGAACGGCTTTGGCAAACGCACACCAGTCGATCAATTCCCGGTAAAAGGACGTGGCGGTAAGGGGATTATCTCGCTCAAGAGATCCGAGCGTAATGGTGCTCAGATTGGTGCAGTGCTGGTCGCCGATGATGACGAGGTGATGTTGATTACTGACGGCGGTACGCTTGTCCGTACTCGGGTATCAGACGTCTCGGTGATGGGGCGTGACACTCAAGGGGTGATGATGATTCGTCTCACCAAGAAAGAGAAACTGATCGGCATCGCCCAAGTCGAGTCCCTGGACGAGGAAGAGGATCAGAGTAGTGAAGATATAGAGAGTGATGAGGCGTAGGGTGATGGTGAAGTAGCTGCTTTCTCTGCCTGGAAATCATATTAATTTTAATAACCTATAAAGATATTGTGTTGGAGAGTTGAAGATGTCCCGAACTTATAATTTCAGTGCCGGCCCGGCCGCTTTGCCAGAAGAAGTTCTGAAACAAGCCCAGGAAGAGATGTTGGATTGGCAGGGTTGTGGCATGTCCGTGATGGAGATGAGTCATAGGGGCAAAGAGTTTATGTCCATCGCCGCCCAGGCGGAGACAGACCTGCGCGATCTTCTCGCCATTCCCTCTAACTATAAGGTCATGTTCCTTCAAGGCGGCGCATCCAGCCAGTTCTCCATGGTTCCGATGAACCTGCTTGGCGGTAAGAAGGGTGCCGACTACATTAACACCGGTTCCTGGTCCAAAAAGGCGATTGCCGAAGCGAAAAGATACTGCGAAGTAAATATTGCCGGCGCGTCACCTGATGGAGTGTTTACCGTACCCTCACAGGATCAGCTGCAGCTCAATGCAGATGCGGCCTACGTTCATTACACCCCCAACGAAACTATCCAGGGTATTGAGTTCCCCTACGTACCTGAGACAGGTGATGTTCCTCTGGTGGCGGACTTCTCGTCCACTATCATCTCCCGTCCCGTTGATGTATCCAAATATGGCATCATCTACGCTGGTGCACAGAAAAATATTGGCCCGGCTGGGCTGACGGTGGCGATTGTTCGCGAGGATCTGATCGGTGACGCCATCGAAGGTACTCCTGCAATGTTCACCTACAGCACTCTTTCGGGTGCAGACTCGATGTACAACACGCCCCCGACTTACAGCTGGTATCTTGCGGGCTTGGTGTTCCAGTGGCTTAAGCGTAACGGTGGGCTTGAGGGTATCGCTGAGATTAACCAGCGCAAAGCAGCAAAGCTTTATAGCGCCATAGACAGCTCCGACTTCTACGCCAATCCGGTGGATATTAACTGTCGCTCCTGGATGAATGTTCCCTTTACCCTGGCTGATTCAGCACTCGATGGTACCTTCCTTGAGGGGGCTAAAGAGGTAGGACTGGTAACTTTGAAAGGCCATCGCTCAGTAGGTGGTATGAGAGCAAGCATCTATAACGCAATGCCTGAAGCCGGCATTCAGACACTGGTCGATTTCATGGCTGATTTCGAGAAGCGTCACGGTTGATAAAGTGCTACCAACGCGCAACTGATTATATTAATGATAAAGGTTAAATATGAAGCATAAGATACTGACATTAAACAACATATCATCAGCCGGGCTTGATCGACTACCACACGAAAAGTATGAAGTTGCGTCAGAGATTACTCACCCTGATGGCATTCTCCTGCGCTCATACAAGATGCATGACATGGAAGTTCCGGAGACGCTGAAGGCGATTGGACGCGCCGGTGCCGGGGTCAACAATATCCCGGTAGACAAAATGACGGAGCGGGGTATTCCGGTATTCAATGCTCCCGGAGCCAACTCAAACGCTGTAAAAGAGCTAGTACTTGCCGGTATGCTGATAGCGGCGAGAAATATTGCTCAGGCCTGGTCTTTTGCCAAGGGCCTTGAAGGGCAGGATGCTGCAATCAGCAAGAGTGTCGAGCAAGGCAAAAAAGATTTTGTCGGCTTCGAACTGCCCGGTCGTACTCTCGGTGTAATCGGCCTTGGTGCCATCGGTGTGAGAGTGGCTAATGCTGCCCGTGCACTGGGTATGAATGTTATCGGCTACGATCCCACCATCACTGTGCAGAGTGCCTGGCAGTTGGAATCCGGTGTCGAGCAGGCGTTGAGTGTTGATGACTTGGTATCAAGAAGTGACTTCATCACATTCCATGTGCCTCTGATCGATGCCACAAAGCACATGATTAATGCTGAACGCATCAAGCTGATGAAGAAAAACGTCGTACTGCTCAACTTTGCCCGCTCCGGCATCATTGATGATGAGGCAGTAGTGAAGGCTCTTGATGAGGAGCATGTCTACGCCTATATGTGTGATTTCCCAAGCAACCTGCTGAAAGACCATAAGAGATGCTTAACCTTGCCTCATCTTGGAGCTTCAACGAAAGAGGCTGAGGAGAACTGTGCAATTATGGTTGCTGACCAGGTAAGTGAGTATCTGGAAAACGGCAACATCAAGAACGCTGTTAATTTCCCTGATATCAACCTTCCGAGAAATGGCGGTCACCGGATATCCGTAATTAACTCCAATGTACCAAATATGGTGGGGCAGATATCCACTGACCTGGCAGAAGGGGGCATGAATATTATCGATATGCTCAACAAATCAAGAGGTGATATTGCTGTCACCCTGCTTGATGTTGACAGTGAACCTGACCAAGAGACCCTGGATATAATTGCAAATGTTGCAGGTGTACTCTCCGTCCGCTGCCTCGGCTGCAGTAAGAAAGCCTGAGTGCAACGACATGAGTGATCAGGACAAACTTGATGCGATCCGTCAGCAAATTGATCAGTTGGATCTACAGATCCAAGGTTTGATCAACCAACGGGCAGCCGTTGCTCAGGAAGTGGCGAAGATCAAGTTGGAAGGGGACAAGGATGCTTTTTTCTACCGGCCCGAGCGGGAATCGGCGATTCTCAAGCGAATCAAAGAGCGCAACACCGGTCCCATGGGTGATGAGGAGATGGCCCGCCTGTTTCGTGAAGTGATGTCTGCCTGCCTGGCTATGGAACAGCCGATGAAAGTCGCTTTTCTTGGCCCGGCGGGAACCTTTACTCAAGCGGCGGCCTTAAAGCACTTTGGCCATTCGGTAACCACCGTACCAATGAGTTCGATCCCTGATATCTTTCGCGATGTGGAATCGGGGGCTGCACATTACGGCGTGGTGCCTGTGGAAAATTCTACAGAGGGTGTGATTAATCACACCTTGGATACTTTTATCACCTCATCACTGAATATCTGTGGCGAAGTGATGTTACGTATCCATCACCACCTACTCAGTCAGGAGTCTGACCTGGCCTCGGTAAAAAAAGTATTCTCTCATCAGCAGTCCCTTGCTCAGTGTCGACTCTGGCTTGACAGAAACCTGCCGCATGCCGAGCAGGTCACCGTCGGCAGCAATGCCGAAGCTGCAAGACTGGTGCAGAATGAACCTCATACTGCCGCAATTGCCGGTGAGATGGCGGCTGAGCTATACAAATTGAAAGGTTTGGCCCGCAACATAGAAGATGAGCCGAATAATACGACCCGTTTCTTGGTAGTGGGGCAACAGAAGCCTCTCGCCAGTGGTCAAGACAAAACCACGCTGCTATGTGCCACCCGAAATGTGTCCGGTGGTCTCAATGAGCTACTGGAGCCTCTTGCCAAACACCAAATCAGTATGTCACGAATCGAATCACGCCCATCGCGACAGGGTAATTGGGATTACGTATTCTTTATCGATATCGACGGGCATCAAGATGATAAGAATATTGCATCTGCATTGAGTGAGTTTCATAATAAATCGAGGATGCTCAAAGTATTGGGGTCATATCCTCATGCTGTACTTTAAGCTTCTGCATCAGAATAAATTCAAGAGAAAACATGGCTGAAATCCATAACCGATTTATCGAGCTTGCTACCTCGGGAATTGCCAACCTAAAACCCTATGTGCCGGGAAAACCTGTCTCTGAACTTGAGCGGGAGCTGGGTATCACCAACTCAATCAAGTTAGCTTCCAATGAAAATCCTCTGGGGTGCAGTGATAAAGCCAAGGCGGCAATTCAGGCAGAGCTGACAGATGCCGCCCGATACCCTGACGGTGGTGGTTTTGCTCTACGCAACAAGTTGGCCGAGAAGCACAATATTGATCCCGCCTGCATCACTCTCGGTAATGGATCCAATGATGTACTAGACATGATTGCCAGGGTTTTCCTTGCTCCCGGAACTGAATCGCTGTTCTCACAGTACGCCTTTGCCGTCTATCCAATCAGCAGCCAAGCAGTTGGCGCCACACTTAAAATGGTGCCGGCGAGAGATTATGGACATGATCTGGAAGCGATGATTAATGGGGTAGGGGAGACAACCCGTGTGGTTTGGGTGGCGAATCCCAATAACCCTACCGGTACCTGGGTCGATAGTGAGGAGTTGGAAAACTTTATCGCGGCGCTGCCCAGCGATGTGATCGTTGTGGTTGACGAAGCCTATATCGAGTATGTCGATGAGAGTGGCTATCCCGATACCAGTCTGTGGCTGAAAAAGTATCCTAACCTGATTGTTACCCGTACCTTTTCCAAGGTCTACGGTCTGGCGTCATTGAGAGTAGGGTATGCACTGTCACATTCCGATATCGCTGATCTGCTCAATCGGGTACGTCAACCATTCAACGTCAACAGCATGGCCATGACGGCAGCTATTGCCGCCCTTGATGACCAGGATTTTGTTCAGCAATCAATTTTGATGAATCGTAAAGGGATGGCTCAGTTGTCTGCTGCGCTGGACGAAATGAAGGTCGACTATATCCCATCCGTAGGTAATTTTATTACAGTCGACGTTGGGCAGCCGGTAGAGGAGGTAGATCTGGCGCTACTGAAACAGGGGTGTATCGGACGTCCGCTGGCAAACTACGGTATGCCGCAGCATTTGAGAATTACCATTGGCACCGCAGCAGAGAATAGTCGTTTTATTGAGGCACTGAAAGAGGTGATGGGTAAGTGATAATACGTCGCCTTGCGGTTATTGGAGTAGGGCTCATTGGCGGGTCGCTGGCCCGTGCCCTACGAGTTGCCGGTGAGGTAGGTGAAGTGATCGGCTGTGGCAGGGGACGGGAAAATCTGGAAAAGGCTGTTGCTCTAGGTGTTATCGACAGCTATACCCACGATATCGGTGAGGCGGTAAAAGACGCAGATGTTGTTTTTCTCGCCGTTCCTCTTGGTGCTATGGCTGCGACTTTCGGATCCATGGTGGGAAAGCTCAAGCCTGGTACCATAATCACTGACGGAGGCAGTGCAAAGGCAAGTGTAATAGAGGATTGCAGGGCGGCATTTGGTGAATTGCCATCAGGTTTTGTTCCTGGGCACCCGATTGCCGGCACTGAAAACAGCGGTGTTGAGGCCTCTTTTCCTGAGCTTTATCACGACAGGCGGGTCATTCTTACACCTACAGACTCGACTTCAAACGAGTCCCTGGCAACGATCGAAGCAATGTGGCGTATCTGTGGTGCCAATGTCACCACAATGTCTGTTGAGCATCACGACGAAGTGTTGGCGGCCACCTCTCATCTACCTCATATGCTGGCATTCAGCCTGGTCGATTCATTGGCTAAAATGAAAGAAAATGATGAAATTTTTCGCTATGCAGCAGGCGGATTTCGCGATTTCACTCGTATAGCCTCCAGCAATCCAGTGATGTGGAGAGATATCTGCCTGGCAAACCGTAAGGCGCTGGGGGATATGATGGATAGGTATATTGCCGAGATGGCGGAATTGGCAGAGCTAATCCGTGACGGTGATAGTGAGCAACTGCTGGAGATCTTCGGTAGAGCCAAGGCGGCACGAGACCGCTACATCGATAAATCTTAATCACCCAAAACCAGCTGAAACAATCACAACAGACCTTTTGAGCTACTATCTTGTTAGGTATAAGTGGATCTTGTCTTCGCAGTATCCATGGTCAAGAGGTGTTAGCTGATGACTGTCTTTTACTCCAAGCTCTGTTGTGCTGCCATATTCCTACTATTCACAGCCACGGCAGGAGCTGCCCCCTTTGTTTTTGAGTGTGCGGCAAACGGAAAACTAATCTATTCCGATAGACCCTGTGGGCCCTTTGCGCAGCAGTTGAGGGTTCTTGCTCCCTATGGTTGGCAATATAACGCTTATCCAGGTCAACTTAGACCCGGACAGCAGCAGATGCTGAATGATATCAGGGTGCATAAGCCGACATATTCATCGCAACCGCAGCAAGGTACCGGTGAGAGTTACTCAGATAGAATGAAAAGACTCAATGAAGAGAGGAAGAATAGGGCCCAAGAGAGGCGTCATACTCAGGAGTATGAATCCCGTGGAACGAGTCCCTGGCGATAGAGGATTCTATCTAGTGAGGAATCACTGGACTACGGTACCTGCGGCGTGTGCGGAGTATCCGTAACGTCATTGGGAACTCATGATGCCCCCATGAATCCTGCCCCCCCTTTTTTCTGCTAAGTCGCGACATTTTCCCCCATATAGGTAGACGAATGTCAGGCATGACCATCACCCAGAACAGTTCAAGTTATTCAGGAGACAGAGAACTCAAAATGGCAGGGGTCATTGCATTACCCTTAGTGGAAATTGCTGATCATTTCTCTCTTTATCTTGGAACAATGTCTGGATTTCCTCTACTCTTTCCCCGTTCTCGATGAGCGCATCGACACATTCCCGATCCAATTTCCATGTGGACAACTCCTCTAATTCGGCAAAAGCATCTTTATTGCTCCAGGCATGCTTGTAGGGGCGCTCCGAGGTCAGAGCATCAAATACGTCCGCCACGGCGATGATGCGTGCCTCGATAGGAATATTCTTGCCTTGCAGTCCGTTTGGATAACCGCTCCCATCAATGTTCTCGTGGTGACATTCGACGATGTTGCCAAGCATGTGGATAAGGGGTGAACTGTTAAGAGTGAAGTTTTTCAACATAGCATTGATGATCTCGCGCCCCTTTGTCGTGTGGGTCTTCATCAACTCGAATTCGTCATTCGTGAGTTTCGCAGGTTTCAGGAGAACATAATCTGGAATGGCTATCTTTCCAATGTCATGCATCTGTGCAAACCAGAAAATCCTCTCTACTGTTTCGTCATCCAAGTTGTAATCGGGTGCAATCTTGTTGGCGATAATCCTGGAAAAATGTGCCATACGTTCAAGGTGGGCACCGGTCTCCGGGTCACGGTGACAGGAGAAGGAGGTGGCGGTCTTGAGCGCCCCATGCAAAGTCTTCACGTGGTTCAGTTCCACACTGACCAGTAGGGATATGAGCCGGGCAATCGTGTCAAGGTAAGGCAGATTTTCTTCATGAAAGACACCCGAACTGCGTGAGTTAAAGAATATAAATCCTGTTAGCTGTTCATCCTGGTACATGGGAATCGTATAGCTAGACCGGTAGCCGTGGGAGTTGATTTTCTTGGCATGTTTGTTTTCGCTGCTGTCAAACACCGACAGATCATTAACTATACGGGGCCTGCCCTCCAGGTGAATCTGAAGGAGCGAAGTGGCCTTGCTGAGCTTAGCTTGGTAGTGAGAAAGGGGATTTCCGGTGTCGGTGCTGTGTACGAAGGTCTTGAGTAGATCGCTTTCAGGTTCGTAAACAGCGACGCCGATGCGATGAACGAAATCGCAGCTCTGGCGCACGAACTGATGGATGGCTATGACCTTTTCCGACACCGTGACCTTCTTATTAAGCTCATCCAAAAGGTCGGGGTGGTTGAACTCTATGCCTGAATACATTCTTTGCTATCTCCTTGCCTATTCACTAGGTGGATTGATTAAGAATTCGAGTAAAGTTAGATCGGGTATTTGACCATCACCCAAGAACAGTTCATGTTATTCAGGAGACAGAGAACTGAAAAGGGCAGGGGTCACACTATCCTTAGTGTGAATTGCATTCTATAAAGGTAACAACGCCTTTACTCCAAAGCCTTACCGAGATCCTGTGCGGCATAGAACCGGTTACAGATTTTTACGTGTTCATGGTTCAAATCACTCAGTTTCTCCACCAACTGGCTTATCAGGAACAGCAGAATTGATTGAGTTTTTGCTGAATGGCTATAGAGAAATTTCTGGAATTCTTTCCGTTCTATTTCGAGCAGTGTGGTTTTGTCACAGGTGATGACGCTGGCGGTGCGTCGTCCACCTTCAAACACCGCTGATTCACCAAACACCTCTTTTGTCTGGATATTGCCGACGTAGATAGAGTCCTGGTCATTGTCTGAATTTATCTTGGTAATCATCAAGGATCCAGAGATGACGGCAAATAGACTGTTTGCCTGCTGTCCCTCTTTGACAACAAAATGATCGGCACCATATTCGCTAACCGATACAATATTTGCCAGGGCGCGCAGGGCTACTTCATCCAGATTTTCAAACAGGTAGATCTCCTTGAGAAGCTCTTTGACATCATCATAAATCGCTACAGAACATTCGAACAGAGTAAGCTCTCTCTCCACCGTCTCTTTATCCAGTTTTTCCAGCAGCACCAACATTTCTCCCACTGCCGGCCTTACCGACTCTATGCTGGCAAGGGTGAGATCAGCTTGGGCTTTGTCAATTATCTCGTGTAGTAAGGCGACCTCCATAAAATCGAGATCGGTCTCAGCCTGTAGGGTCAGCACCTTGAATGCTTGGGATACGCCCATGATGCCGAGATCACAGGCCATTCTCTCAAATGATATAGTCGCCTTGCGCTGGGCGGTAAGTATATCGAGAACATCGGCATCTGTTATCAGGCCTTTCTCGATCAGGTACTCTCCAAAAAACTTCTTCCGCGCCATTTTCTATTCTCCTCATTACTTGAGAGCTTTCGAAACTAACCGACTACATAAGATGAATCGAGTAAACAGCAATCGCGTCCATTTGAATTTGAGCCAAGGCCAATTTCTGAATGGTGGAGTCGTGCAGATTGGATGACAACTCTCGGCGCTGTCTCTCTTCGGACAGGACAAGCTCCGAGGCAAGGCCGGTCGGCCGGTAAAGTTATCTGTCATGACCTTTTGCCCTGGTAGTTTTGCTATGGAGGTCAGTAAAGATATTTCACCATCACCCTAGGCTTTCACTTCAGATAAATGCGCTCCCTTAGCCGCTGATTCCATGGTGGTACTTTAAATCAGGTATGCGTGATACCTTAAATCAGGCATGGTTTTCTAGCAAGGGGAAAACAGCAGAAGATACAAATATTTACAAGTGTCTTTGCGTAGGCAGCTTGTGCGCTTGTCACCTATTTTAGACTGAGAGAGTGGTGTGGGCGTGGAGTTCTTGGCCATTGGTGGCATGGCTTGTCGGTGACTAACTGTCTATTGCGCATAATACATATTATGTTAAATGATATATCTATCTAAGATAATGGCAGCAATAGAATCATCAGAGCTCTTGAGATGACTGCCCTTCACAACCTCTCTTTATCAGCGACGGGCATAGATCGAGGTCTTGCCATCGTTGTCAAAGGAGATGATGTTGTAGGCATCTTTGTATGCCCCTTCCATCCCAGGTGACCCCATGGGCATTCCAGGCACGGCCAAGCCTCTGATCTGAGGTTTTTCACGCCTTAGTTTTGAAATAAGGTCGGCTGGAACATGACCTTCGATGACATAACCATCGACCTTGGCTGTGTGGCAGGATTGCAGGTTGTTAGGTACTACCAACTCCTTTTTGATTGGGGTGACATCATCCCGGTTTTTAACCTCAACTGTATAGCCGTTCTCTTTCAGGTGCTTTATCCACCCCTTGCAGCAGCCACAGGTTGGGTTTTTGTAAACGACAATATCAGCCGCACTGGTGTCCTGCTGTACTGCCAGTAGTCCGCCAACAGATAAAAAGGTGGCCATCATTAGCCCGGTAGCCCATTTTAGCTTGCCATTGAGGCGTGTTTTCGTTGTTGGGTTTGATGATTTCTGTTTCATGGTAATTAGACTCATGTGTGATTATTTTTTGCCTGTATTCAGGCCCTTGGGGTTGCTGCAACAAGGTGGAGTTGGTTCATTGGCATTGGCTCTTGCATTGGTGTCGAGGTATTGAAACCAGTCGGCTTTTCTTCGTGACCACCAGCTGCCTGAGATAGGAAAGCCGATCTCTTCGAGCTTTTCTTGGATCTGCTGGAAGTTGGTTTGCTTTTGGTCGTAGGTGACATGAACCTTCTGATCACTTGTGGATATCTTCACTTCACGCATACCGGTCAATGCATTCAGAAACTGGCTGATCTGCAGTCCATCTGCTTCGTGATTGAGGGATGGTATGCTGATCTGGTGGCTGGTATCCCAAACTCCACGGTTTGCACTTGAATCATCACGGCTCATGATGTGACTCCTGTAAGTAAGATATCCGTAGAATAATGAAGGGTGACAGGGTGGTTACAGGCTTTATATCTGTACTTTACTTTCATGCACCCTACTCCCCTCAGCCCCGTTTCGCCGCTTCACGTTTTGCCCAGGTGTTATAGATTTCATTAGGCCACTTGGACTGAAACCAGGCGATCGCAGAGAAAATCTCATCATCACTCAGTTTGCCTCTCCACGCCTGCATATTACCCTGGCCGCCTGGACTGCCATTCTTGATGACGTGAGCCAACATCTTGAGGGGGTGGTGCCAGGCGTGTCCGGTGCCGTTAAGAGGTGGTGCTGGGTATTTACCATCAGCACCTGCTTGCCGCCAGTTGGCTGCGCCCTCTCCACGCTTGCCATGGCAGGCGGCGCAGTTCTGCTGATAGACCTCTGCACCTTGGCTTACGTGCTGAAACTGATACCAGCGTGTAGCTGGAACTGGTGGTTCTTCCATAACCGAGGCTAGAGGGGGCTTTACTTGCGATGTTGTCTGGGCGCCTGGCTCATCAGTTGAACAGGCGGCAAGGATTAGGGGTAGCAGCCCCAGAGCAGTAAAACGGTACTTCATAACACTATCTCCAATAAAGGCATGACGCCTATAGAAACCACCACATCACTGAGGATGTGGCCTGGGCTCGGTTCAGGAGATTATTAAAGGAGGTCTAAGAAAGGATGAAATGAGCGGGTCTGGCATCACTGAGAGGGTATAAGTAGAGAATACACTTGCCGAGGGGAACGTGTAGACCCATTCACCGCCTAAATAGAGTTGAACACCGAAGGAGGCATCACAATGATCGCTGCAGCAGTTGTCATCGCTGGTCTGTTCCGTATGCACCATGTCACCGCTATGTTCCGGCTGTGGGCAGTCCATCATCAAGATTTGGCCCTGCATCTCCATACCTGCTCCTACTCCAGGATGACAGGAATCACTATAAACAGTGGTGAACGGCAACACTGCCAGCATTATTGTCAGCAGGTAATGTATCGTTTTTCTGATGCCGCTACTCATCTGTGGATGCTGGATTAAACTATAGTTGTTTTCGGGTTATTGAATAAAATGGATATTTTCATACCATGCCAAGTTAGGTGGTATCTCTCCGAAGAAGTTCAAAGATGATTGTAGTAAAGGGATCAATAAATCTCTAAATCGGTAGAGAATATAACTGTATCATATTGTTTATACATGAGTTTAATGGTAATAATTCGGTGATCAGCCAGTTATTTAATCTGATACTTCATCAATACGCAGGGATAAGCGAAAAAGAAGAATTGCCACAAGGATAGCTCCCATCCACCCCAGCTCAATCGATAAAGCGAGTGCTAGTTGCCAGGATGAACTGAGCACCCAGATGAGAGACCCTATCAGCAACCAGACAGCGGCAAAGATATAGATACATCTCTTCATAAGGGCTTTGTGGTTTGATTGAAACTTTTTGCCACAATTTGGACAGTCAAACTGGGGCCGTCTTACGGCCCATGACTCAACTCTCTGGCCACATCGGCTACAGCTGAAATTATCAATATCTATCATAGGGATTTCTTACTTAGCTTGAAATCTCTTGGGTAGATAGTACATGAAAGGTGTGGATTCTACGTAGCGTGAGCATATTAGCCCCGTAAAATATTGAAATCCCTTGGTACCACCATATTACAGCGAGAAACAGAATTCGTGGCTCGCTGAAATCAGTAGCTTCTTGGCAGTTACGCTTGAATTGGTCTGTAAATAAAAAACCGGCCATTTAAGGCCGGTTCTTAGTTCAGCTAGGATCAGCGATAACTGGGGGCTGCTGCAGGATAACCATAGTACGGCATTGATCCATAACCGTAGGGTGCCGTCGGTCCATATGCGGGATAGGTATTATTCTGATAGGGTGAAACCGGACGCTTTGCCCACTCCGGGCGTGATGGTGGCGTAGCCCAATCCGGCCGTTGGGGGCGTTCTCTGCGCTGTGCCCACTCTGGGCGTTGGGGACGCTGAAATCCCCTTCTCCATGAAGGTGATGCACTAGAGGAAGTACCAAATCCTATACGGGTTTCTGATGTACCTGACGATGCAGCTGATTGCTCTGAGGTAGCTGCAGATTCAGGGTTGTCTCCAGTTTGAGGCTGGGCTATTTCAGAAGCAACTGGCTCAGAAGCAACTGGCTCGGAAGCGACCGGCTCGGAAGCTACTGGCTCGGAAGCTACTGGCTCGGAAGCTACTGGCTCGGAAGCTACTGGCTCGGAAGCAACGGGTTCCGAAGCAACTGGCTCGGAAGCAACGGGTTCGGAAGCAACTGGCTCGGAAGCAACTGGCTCGGAAGCAACGGGTTCGGAAGCAACGGGTTCGGAAGCAACTGGCTCGGAAGCAACGGGTTCGGAAGCAACGGGTTCGGAAGCAACTGGCTCGGAAGCAACTGGCTCGGAAGCAACTGGCTCGGAAGCAACTGGCTCGGAAGCAACTGGCTCGGAAGCAACTGGCTCGGAAGCAACGGGTTCGGAAGCAACGAGCTCGGCTACTTGATCTTCTTTGGTCGGTGCCGTTTCAACTTCAGTTACAACGGCCATCTCCGGCACTGCTTTTGTCGTTTCTTCTGCACTTGTTTGAGTTTCAGCAGCAGGCATCTGCTCACTGCCGACATCTGATACTGCGTTGACAGAGTCAGCTCCTG
The DNA here is from genome assembly GCA_040505895.1 of Sedimenticola sp. Lineage (GTDB taxonomy): Bacteria > Pseudomonadota > Gammaproteobacteria > Chromatiales > Chromatiaceae > Vondammii. The sequence goes on from JBEVXU010000018.1 coordinate 44,206, forward strand.
ACGAAGGTATTTCCGCAAGAGAGCGGATATACATAAAACCTGCCACTACGATCACAATGGCAAGGACAATTTTTGGCCAGAAACTAGGGCTTGAGCCGCTGTTGGACGGCGCTTGGTTCTGTGTGGATTCCGATGACATGGTTACCTTTTCCTCTAGGTGCTTCTTAACGTCTCCATCCGCAGGTGCTTGAGGGGAAGATTGAGTAACCTCATCTTTTTCCTCAGTGCTCTGTTCCTGTGGTGTACTTTCCTGTTCCAGTATAGCTTCGCTTTTACTCTCAGTACTACTGGATTGAGAATTCTGTTCTATAGCAGTTTCAGTTGAAGGGGCTATCGGAGTAGCAGCCTCATCGGTGGCGGGAGAATTTTCCGTCACAACAACTGGAGCAACTACCGCTTTTTTTGCCACCCTCTTCTTAGTGACGGTCTTTTTCTTGACCACTGTTTTTTTCTTAACAGCGATTTTCTTCGCGGCTTTCTTTTTTGCTACGCTCTTTTTAGCCACTCTTTTCTTTGCCGTGGCTTTTTTCTTTGCAGTCACCTTCTTGGCAGGTGTTGCCGCTTCATCTGAAGGAGATTGCGTGGAATCGTTATTGGTTTCTTCTTCGGCCATTAGACTTAACCCGTTGAAAATCTCAGTTGACAACATTAGTGATGGTACTGTGGGTAACCCCACAAATACTACCCTCATTGCCCTACGACTAAAATGAGCTTGATCAAGCTTAAACTTAAAGAGTGGTACTGTTTTGATCAACGATCATATTGTTCATCGCTTATCAGTGATTCTAATAAAACACTATAGTGATGCGACAGCAGAGGAGAGGATCAGTCTGACTTTCTCCACACCTTCGTTCAGATGAGCATGAATTTCATCCATTGTGATCGGCCCCTCACCCTTCCCTGCCGCCCAGTTGGCCACCACGGCACAACAGGCATAACTGAGATCCAACTCTCTGGCCAGTGCGGCCTCAGGCATACCCGTCATCCCTACCAGGTCACAGCCATCCTGTTCCATTCTATGGATCTCCATGGTGCTTTCGAGTCTAGGCCCTTGCGTTGCGCCATAGGTCCCGCCTGTAACAATATCGACTCCGCTCTGTTGTGCGGCGCTTATCAACTGCTGCCGTAACTGCTCACAGTATGGCTCGGTAAAATCGATATGAGTTACCTGACTCAGATTCTCTTCAAAGAAGGTGTGTGGGCGGTTGTATGTGTAATCAATTATCTGGTCAGGAATCGCCACCGCCTGGGGGGGCATCTTTGAAGTGATGCCACCAACAGCAGCGACCCCAATCACCTGCTGTATTCCCAGCTGCTTCAGTGCCCAAAGATTAGCGCGATAGTTCACCTTATGGGGGGGGATGGTGTGAGGATCACCATGACGGGGGATGAAAATGACTTCGACTCCGTTGAAAGTACCTCGTATCAGTGCCGCAGATGGATCACCAAAGGGGGTCGCTACCACTTCGCGATGGTCAATACGAAGTTCTTCAAGCTGTGCCAGGCCGGAGCCACCTATTATCGCCACCTCTGCCATCACTTATCCTCTGTTTTTATTGGTCGCTATATTACACACCATCTACCATGGTTCACAGAGAAACTCCCCTGGGTAAAACAGACACGCACAAAAAAAGCCGGTTACAAAAAATGTAACCGGCTCTTTATTTGTAGCTGAAACAGGACTTAAAGTTGCTCTGAATTCTCAGCAAGATAAGCAGCAACACCATCAGGAGTAGCGTTCATGCCTTTGTCACCATCTTTCCAGCCGGCAGGACAAACTTCACCGTGCTCCTCAGTGAACTGAAGTGCATCGATCATGCGCAACATCTCGTCAACGTTACGTCCCAGTGGCAGGTCGTTAACCACCTGGTGACGAACATTTCCCTCTGTGTCTATAAGGAATGAGCCACGGAAGGCAACTGCACCATTGGGGGTTTCAACATCATAGTCTTTACAGATTGAATGGGTCAGGTCCGCTACCAGCGTGTAGCCTACTTGGCCGATACCACCCTCGTTAATCGGGGTGTTACGCCATGCATTGTGGGTGAAATGGGAATCGATGGAGACACCAATTACTTCGACATTACGCTTTTTGAATTCTTCCAGACGGTGATCAAAGGCGATCAACTCTGAGGGACAGACAAATGTGAAGTCAAGGGGGTAGAAAAAGAGAACAACATACTTACCGTTGGTTGCCTCCTTGAGGTTAAATGTATCAACAATTTCGCCCGTGCCCAGCACGGCAGGAGCGGTAAAATCTGGAGCTTCACGTCCGACAAGTACACCCACTTTGAGTACCTCCTTATTCAGTTATCTGATGATTAGAATGAGTCTTAAATAGAGATCGAGGTCCATCGTACCCGCATATTTCCTGGTAATCAACTACGGATTATTTATCCACACTTTTTAATAAGTTTTCTACAAATAATAAGTGTAGAGACTAGCACAGAATTGAGTATCTGCAGGACGGTGTGGGGAGGCGGGATACCGGATAGTAGAAACGCCCTCCTTCAGAAAGGAGGGCGTTGTAGGGTGAATGGCGTTATGGCGACCTATCTGGCGCCAGCCATTGCGAACAGACCGCTCTCTTCCAGTTTTGGTATGAGAATCGACTGCTCTCTCTCAATACGCACTTCTATAGCTGAGAAAACATCCATCGTTTCATCAAGAAACTGTTGCGTAAACTTGAAGTCACAATTCTTCAGCCAGCGCCTGTGGTAGTTCTCAAACTGATTACGCAAGGGCTTTTGTCCACTGATAAACCCCCATGCCAAAGATTTCAGCTTTGGGTCTTCATTGGTGAGAAGCGGCGGGTACAGGCCTTTATCCTCTGCGACAAGGTGCTCTTTCAGTTGTTTGCCGAGTGTACAGAGTAGATTATGTGCTGTTTTTACATTCGGCCCAATGGTGAGCAGTTCAGGTTTAAGCATCGATTTCAGATCACCGATCATGCTGACCATTTCAGCTTGCCGGACCCTGACGTCGTCAAGTGCACTCATTACTACATCCTCCAAATTCACTACTGACCACTTACCAGCTGTTTCTACAGCGTTGGTGCGGTCAAAAAAAACGAAATAATAAAACTCAAGCGGGGCAAAAATGGTGCCCAAAAAACGTAAGGAACATTATCCTCTTCGCCTTTATAAGTTATTGATAATATATTGTATTTATTGGATTTTTTATTCGGCGTGGTCTGTTTTTCTCATAAATAAAGAGCCCTTGCAAGCATTATTTTTTAGCTGATTTTAGGAGGTGTTCCAGTGAATAATTATCGAGCTAGGCATAAATAAAATTATATGGGCATAATTACTACAAATAGACGCATGTTTGACGTGGTTCGAGAATTTTAGTAGCAGCACCATTGAGCTTTATCTAAGTTCAATGATTTTAAAAGGATTCTAGATCGATTTTTTGATACAAGGTGCGTGCTTGTCACAGGGCAAGTGTTATTCAGAGATTCTCTGCAAAAGCCAAAAAATAGCTGTTAATAAGCTTTATAAATCGAGTTCCATTGCAGAACTCTCCTCAAACTTGGCTACAGCTTCCACCGCCGTCTTCCACCTCGGATCCATATGAATCTCTTCCCTGTTGAGAGCCTTTCTTCCGTGCATTCGGATGAGTCTCATCTGTGCGGCCGGGTTGCTGTAGTCTTTCAGTGACTCCAACACTTCACCTGCACCCACTGGATTATTGCAGACCAACACCATGTCACAACCGGCATCAAGAGCCGTGGTTGCCCTCTCCGGGTAGTCTCCCACCTCACCAGCCGCAGCCATCGTTAAGTCATCACTAAAGATAACACCCTGAAATCCCAGTTTTTTGCGCAGTACGTCCTGAAGCCAAAACCGGGAAAAACCGGCAAGCTCGTTTGAAGCCTTTTCATAGACGACATGTGCAGGCATGATCGCCTCCAGACCCGCATCAATCATTTGCTCAAATGGCAGCAGATCTTCAACCATAATGTCCTGTGGATTACGTCTATCCACTGGCAGTGCCTCATGTGAGTCCTCTGTTACTCCACCATGCCCGGGAAAGTGCTTCCCCACCGCGGCCATACCCGCCTCATGCACTCCACTCATCCAGGCGAGAGCCAGTTCAGAGACGATGGCTGGTGATGCATTAAATGCACGATCACCTATCACTTGGCTGATTCCCCTACCAAGATCAAGCACGGGTGCAAAACTAAAATCCACCCCGACTGCGCGTAGCTCAGCCGCCATCAGCCAACCCACACTCCGAGTGATCTCTTTTGATTTTTTTCTACTGATTTTATGCTGTCGGCCAAACCAGGCTGCAGGGGGCAGCCGGGTAAATCCATTTTTAAATCGCTGTACCCGGCCCCCTTCCTGGTCAACAGCGATCAGCAGTGATGGCTGTCTCAGCTCATTAAGTCGACAAATCAACTCGGCCACTTGCTCAGGTGTTTCAAAATTTCTTGTGAATAGGATGACCCCCCCGGCGGCAGGATGCTGCAACATCTCCCGCTCCTCCTCTGTCAGGGCGGTGCCTGAAAGATCGAGCATGACTGGACCGTGGCTCATAATTGTCTTTTCCCTAAAGCGTAACGGTGTTATTTAAGAAATAATCTCTGTTACCGATATAATGATCATAGGTATTTTAATCTGTAATGGAGAGAATGATGCGTTTAACACCCCTGATCATCATGCTATCGCTTTTGTTTTTTTCAAATCACCTACTGGCTGAAGAGGAGGAGGCTGAAGCCGAGGTAGAGCCAAAAACAGCAGCGTACCACGCCCTCTCTCCCTCACTTCTAGTCAATCTACATACGGGTGCCAGGTACATGCGATGCGATGTACAGCTGCTGTCCAAGGATGATACAAATTTACCCGATATACAACTTCACTCCCCTGCCCTGCGCCATGAGTTGCTCCTGCTGCTCGGTGATCAAAAGGGTTCCGAAATGAAAACACCCGGGGGAAAAGAGGCGTTGCGGAAAGCGGCACTTAAGGCAGTAAATGAGGTATTGGAGAAGCTATCGGGTAAGAAAGAGATCGTCAACGATCTCTTCTTCACCAGCTTCTTTGTTCAATAAGGTTGAGAGCGACGGGAATTTTCTTGCAGCCGTAGCCTATGGGGTAAACGACTCTCGTATATCTACCAAGGTTCCTGCATCCACTTGATTAAAAAGATCCAGAAGATCGTAATTGTGCATTCGGATACAACCGTGGGATCGCGCCTCACCCATAGGTTCACTCCTTGGGGTTCCGTGAATATAGATAAAACGGCGCAGAGTATCGCAATCCCCCCCCCTGTTGACGCCCGGTTCCCGGCCGGTCAGCCAAAGTATGCGGGTCAGTATCCAATCTCGCTGGGGGCTATTTAATGCCAACTCTGGTGAGTAAATCTCACCACTGGGGCGACGGCCGATAAATACAGTGTTGAGAGGTTCACCCTCACCTAACTTCATCCGAATCGAATGAAAACCCCTGGGAGTACAGCCACTACCAGACTTCTCACCCGGACCGTTCAGTGCGGTGGATACAGGGTAACAGGCAAAAGATTGACCACCTGCCAATAGAGTCAACGTCTGCCGACTCAAATCAATCTGTATACGAATAGCCGACACGCTTGGTGGTTACCAGTTACTGTAGGGGTTTTTTACCAGACAAGAATTGTAGTATCGGGCATCACCCGATACCTCCTCACCTGCCCATGACGGTAGTTCAAATACTTCATCTTCACTGTCGAGCTCTATCTCGGCAACGACCAGACCGCGGTTTTCTCCCTCAAAGACGTCGAGTTCCCAGATATGCTCACCACATTTGACCTTGTAGCGTACCTTGTCAATAAATGGCTGCTCCGCCACCTGGGCCAACATCTCCTCCGCATCACCAAGGGGAACCTCATACTCAAACTCGGCACGCTTGATACCGATGGTGGCACTTTTTATATTTAGATGCGCCTTGTCGTTACTGATACGCACACGGACCGAAGCATTAGGCTGGTTAGCCAGATAGCCCTGTTTAAGTACCGAATCAGATACCACCGATGCCTTCCAGTCATCATTTGTCACTAAAAACTTACGTTCAATCTCTGTAGCCATTAACTCATCTCTTCTCAAATAGTGCGATCGATTCCACATGTGCGGTGTGAGGGAACATATCCATTACGCCGGCCGAAACTAATCGGTATCCGTACTGGTTTACCAACTCACCGGCATCACGCGCCAGGGTCCCAGGGTAACAGGAGACATAGACAATCCGTTCAACACCAAGCTTTGGAAGATGCTCAAGCACCTCAAGGGCCCCCGATCTTGGTGGATCAAGTAGCGCCTTATTATACGACTCCAGCAGCCAGGGCTCCTTTTCCAGGGATTCGTACAGGTTGGCGGTAAAATAGCGGCTGTTGGTGATGCCATTACGCTCGGCATTTTCACGCGCTCTTGCCACCAGACCGGAATCACCCTCAATTCCCACTACCTCCTTAGCCGTTCGGGCGATGGGGAGTGTGAAGTTACCGAGGCCACAAAACAGATCAAGGACACGGTCTTCGCTGTTCAGCTCAAGCATCCCCAGTGCACGGTCTAACATCAACCGGTTAAGTTCACTGTTGACCTGGGTAAAGTCATTGGGCAGAAAGTGAAGGGTTGCGTCGTAAGCGGGCAGGCTGTAGGTAAGTTCAGCTTTCTCGCCTGTAATGGGACGAATGGAGTCTTCCCCCCCTTCTTGGAGATAGGCATGCAGCCCATGCTCACGGCCAAAGGCCAACAGTTTTTCCAGATCCTGGTGGGCCGGTGGCTCCATCACCCGGAATATCAATACACAGCAGTCATCTCCCAATGCCACCTCAATCTGCGGCACCTTCTCCTTGATCGTGAGGGAGGCGATCAGATCCGCCAAAGGGGTAATCAGCTCTCCCACTTGAGGGTGCAGCACATGACACCGTTTCATATCGGCGACAAACCCTGAGCCCCGCTCGCGGAAACCGACCAGCATCCGATCTTTCTTAATGACAAACTTGGCCCCGATACGGGCTTTTCTACGGTATCCCCAAGGGCTCTCGGCAACCAGTGGCGGCAGCAGGCTCTCCGGCTCCACTTTTCCGATTCGCTGGAAGGCGTCAGTCAGTGTGCTCTGCTTCATCCTTATCTGGGCTTCCGGCGCCATATGCTGCAGGCTGCAGCCTCCGCAGACACCAAAGTGTTCACACCGGGGTTCAACCCGATCATCAGAGGGTGTAAGGACTTGACTCACCACCCCTTCATCGAATCGCCGCTGTTTCTTGGTGTAGGTAAACAGTACCTCCTCGCCCGGTAGCGCACCGTGGATAAAGACTGCCTTGCCATCAATATGGGCGACGCCGCGACCATCGTGACTTAGGGAATCGATGCCGGCCTGAACCGGATCCTGAGGCAGCTTTTGTCTTCTTCTACGTCCCATATCAGTCTCTCTTTGGAAACTTAAATGGGTTGTAATAGAGGGGGTTGTTCACTTTTATATACACCTTAATCACTTTGAAGGAGCCTCTGAAGAAGTCTGAGCGCAAGGTAACCGTTCATGACTTATTTCAAAGGCTCCTCTATTTGCTGGTCGATAGAGCGAGCAGGTTTTGTCTACCTACACGGAAGGAAGGATTATAGAGTAAGTCTGGATGAATTGAATCAGCCCCATTCAATCTTTGGCCTTTCTATCGAGTGCTGCCAAGCGCGACAACTTCTCACCAATTTTGATCTCCAGGCCACGGTCAACAGGACGGTAGTAACAACGCTCGCCCATATCCTCAGGAAAATAGTTTTCACCTGCGGCATACGCCTCTGGTTCATCGTGGGCATACCGGTACGCATGGCCGTAGCCGAGCTCTTTCATCAGCTTGGTCGGTGCATTTCTGAGATGAATGGGGACTTCGTGACTGCCGGACTCTCGAACATCTTTCATAGCCGCCTTATAGGCCATGTAGACGGCATTACTTTTGGGAGCGGATGCGAGATAGAGCACCGCTTGGGCAATGGCCAACTCCCCTTCCGGACTGCCCAGCCGCTCCTGGATTTCCCAGGCGTTGAGTGCCAGGGTCAATCCCCTGGGATCGGCATTACCGATATCCTCCGAGGCCATACGCACCACCCGCCGGGCGATATAGAGGGGATCACAACCACCATCAACCATACGACAGAACCAGTAAAGAGCGGCATCCGGCGACGAGCCCCTAATAGATTTATGCAGTGCCGAAATCTGGTCGTAGAAGGCTTCTCCGCCCTTGTCGAAACGACGCAGGTTTCCTGAAGCCACCTCCTCCACCGCCTGGCTGGAGATCTCCTTCTCCTCTGAGAGGTCGGCGGCGATCTCCAGCAGGTTGAGTCCTCGTCTGGCATCGCCGTCGGCAGCTGTTGCAATCAGCTGCCGTGATGCTGCAGACAACTCACGTCCATCCAATCCGCGTTCACTGTTTGTCAGCGCCTGATCGATGACCTTCTCAACATCCTCACTTCCCAGGCTCTTCAGTACATAGGTCCTGGCACGGGAGAGCAGTGCATTATTCAGCTCGAACGAGGGATTCTCGGTAGTGGCACCAATAAACACCACCGTGCCGTCCTCAACGTGGGGAAGAAATGCATCCTGTTGAGATTTGTTGAAACGGTGTACCTCATCGATGAAGAGAACGGTAGGCCTACCGTCCGCCTGCTTCACCTGACGTGCCTGCTCTACCGCAGCGCGTATATCCTTTACCCCTGAGAGTACCGCAGAGAGGGTGATGAACTGAGCGCCCGAGTGCCTTGCAATGAGACTGGCGAGAGTGGTTTTTCCTGTGCCTGGAGGACCCCAGAAGATCATTGAGTGGAGACGATCCGACTCTATCGCCATCCGTAACGGCTTACCCTCGCCGACAATATGGGACTGGCCGATAAATTCATCAAGGTTTCGCGGGCGCATGCGATCAGCAAGTGGGCGCGTCAACTCACCGCCGTTGTCGTGAAAAAGATCCTGGTCCGTCACAGCTAGGGAGCCTCTGATTTAGTCTGGTTAGATTTAGGCTGAGATAAAATTGTTCCAATTTGTTTCGAAGTGAGCGGTAATAGCCACTCTATTGCTGCGATCTTCGAAGCGAATTGGGGCGATTTTAGCCAGCGTAAAGCAATCATGACTTGATCAGAGTCTCCCTACTGATTATAGCGGTCAAAAAAGAGCGGCGGCTGGTAGAGAAAAAAGCGGCTCTTGAACTGGGGATTGTGTTTGATATCGAAGAATTGAAAACGGGTAACCTGACCAAACTTGTCGGCCATCTCCATACGCTGCATCTCATTATTCGAGAATGCCAGAAGAATTCGGGTAAACTGGCTCTCCTCTTCCTTTGGTATCAACTCGACCCAGGCAAATCCCTGGCTATTGCCTATATCAATCACCTCAAAATGGTTATCTACCGGCTCACCACTGACCAGCAGCATAGCCGGTGTCCCTTTTAATGCAGTGCGTTGTGACTGTACGCTCACCTGTTCCAGTTCAGGATCGACCAGCCATACCTGCCTGCCGTCGGCAATGATCTGCTGAGGCTCCGGCTCGGTATAGTCCCAACGGAACTTCCCCGGTTGCTGTAGATAGAAGTTGCCTTGTGATCGAATCGCCTGCTGCTGGTCGGCACTTAGCACCGTCTGCTCAAAGCCCGCCTGCAGGCTGGTCACCTGGGTAAGGAAATAGTTCATCTGCTCGACACCGTTCGCCGCTACAGCGGAGATCGAGAAGAGCAGTGCTGCGGCCACAGCCGACAACTTGTAGAAAAAATGACTACACATATTCAAATCTCAGGTGGAGGTGGAGCCAGCACCTCACGATTACCATTGCTCTGGGCCGGTGTGACAATCCCGGTACGCTCCATCTCCTCGATCAGTCGGGCCGCCCTGTTATAGCCGATTTTAAGGCGTCGCTGCACACCGGAGATGGAAGCACGACGGGACTCGGTAACAATTTGCACAGCCTCATCATAGAGTGGATCGGCATCTTCAACGTCGGCGCTCTCTCCAGATAGACCGGGAATTGCCTCCAAAGGTTCCTGCACCACGGATTCGATATAATCAGGCTCACCTGTCTGCTTTAGATAACTCACCACCCGGTGCACCTCGTTGTCGTCAACAAAGGCGCCGTGTATCCGCTGAGGAATGTTTCCCCCGGGAGGCATATAGAGCATGTCGCCGTTACCCAACAGATGTTCCGCACCCATCTGGTCGAGAATAGTGCGCGAATCGATACGTGATGACACCTGGAAGGCGATGCGAGTCGGGATATTGGCCTTGATCAGGCCGGTAATAACATCGACAGAGGGACGCTGGGTGGCCAATAGCAGATGAATACCGGATGCGCGTGCTTTCTGTGCCAGACGCGCAATCAGCTCCTCCACCTTTTTGCCCACCACCATCATCATATCCGCCAGCTCATCTATCACCACGACGATATAGGGCAGTGAGTTAAGCTCCGGAACCTCTTGCTCCTCAGCCAGAGGATCAAGCTGAAACAGTGGATCGGCTATCGGCTCTCCACGCTTCGCAGCTTCGGTAACTTTTTTATTGAAGCCGGCGATATTGCGCACCCCCAGAGCCGACATCAGACGGTAACGTCGTTCCATCTCACCGACACACCAGCGTAGCGCGTTCGCCGCCTCCTTCATGTCGGTGACTACCGGCGTCAGCAGGTGTGGAATCCCCTCGTAGACCGAAAGCTCCAGCATCTTCGGGTCTACCATAATCAGCCGCACCTCCTGTGGGGTCGACTTATAGAGCAGACTGAGGATCATGGCATTGATGGCGACCGATTTACCGGAACCGGTGGTGCCTGCGACCAGGACGTGGGGCATCTTGCCGAGATCCGCCACCGAAGGATTACCGGAGATATCCTTGCCCAAAGCCAGGGTGAGGGGCGACTTGGCCACATCGTAGGCTTCCGAGCGTAGCACCTCACTGAGAAAGACCATCTCCCGGTGCTCGTTGGGTATCTCAATACCAATTACCGATTTACCCGGAATCACCTCTACCACCCGGACACTGATGGTGGAGAGTGCTCTGGCCAGATCCCTGGCTAAATTGGTCACCTTGCTCGCCTTGGTTCCTGGCGAAAGTCGCAGTTCAAACAAGGTAATCACCGGGCCGGGCAACACCGCCACGACTTCGGCTTCGACACCAAAATCCTTGAGCTTGATTTCGACCTTACGTGAGATCGCCTCTAGAGCCTCATTGGAGTAGCCCATGCCACTGTGCTTGGCATCATCCAGCAGCGCCAGCGGTGGCATCCCACCCTCATCGGCATCGGGGACGAACAGAGGCACTTGGCGCTCTTTCTCTACTCGGTCACTGACCTTCACTTCGTGCATCACCGGTTCGATTTTTGGTGGTGTGCGCTTTGCCCTCTTCTTCTTATCTGCCTTGAGTGTTTCGCTTCGCTGCTTTTTTAGCTCCCGTGTCCGGCGTGACTCGACAATTCTTGCACGGGCATGGCCGACAGAGCGAAAGATCGCAATCACCACTCCACCTATGCGATCCATCACCGCCAGCCAGGAGATGCCGGTAAAAAGGGTAAAGCCCGAGAGCACCAGCGCAAGAGTAAGCAGAGTGGTACCGGCGGAGTTGAGTACCGGAAGCAGGCTGTGCTGAAGGAATCCTCCCAATATACCTCCCGCCCCCGTACCATCAGGCAAGGGCAAGGCGATATGGGAGAGGTGAATAGCAGCCAGAGTACTACCGGCAGCCAGGGTCAAGAAAAAACCAACCCAGCGTAGCGCCAAAAGGTGGGCATTGGCGGTTTGGTCCTGATCGGGCTCTTTTAGAACCACCCAGCCCACCCAGCCGACCATTATGGGAAAAAGATAACCAAGAAGTCCGAACAGATTGAGAAATACATCGGAAAACCACGCACCCACCGGCCCACCCGCGTTTATTGCATGGGTTCTTGGTCCGGAATAGGACCAGCCTGGATCGCCCGCTGAGTAGGTGACCAGAGAAAGCATCAGATAGGCCACAACGGCGATAAGTAACAGCAACGCGCCTTCACGCAATCGCCGCTTGGCCAGGGCGTGTGGCTGTTCCGATATCTGATCTGTACGACTGGCTTGAGCCACTCTGGTCTCCATTAAAAAAGATTTTAAATTATATAGTTAGCTTACTAACTTAGTCTAATTTCATAAAACTAAAAGGTATCATGCCATACCCCAGGCAGAGAAATCATCCGAATGGACTGCTTTACCCCCCGCGTCACATTACGTAGTATCTGGGCTATTTGAAACTGTGGCTACTTTCGACGCATAACAGCAGCTCTCCCAACAGACCTTCTCTGCGGCCTATTAGGCGCCAGCACCCGCCTATAGCATGTGGTGATTAAGCAGCGGAGAGAGCGACAAGAGATACCGTCGAATGGCACTAACCAACCGTTCTATATGTGGAGTGATTATACATGAGCGAAACCAAGCATTGCCCTCTGTTAATTCTCGGTTCCGGCCCTGCCGGATACACCGCCGCCGTTTATGCAGCACGTGCCAACATGAATCCTGTTCTTATCACTGGAATGCAGCAGGGCGGTCAGCTCACTACCACCACCGAGGTCGATAACTGGCCGGGTGACAACGAAGGTGTTGAAGGGCCGGCTCTGATGGACCGTATGCTCAAGCACGCCGAGAGATTCAATACCGAGGTGATCTTCGATCACATCCATACCGCCAAACTTACCGAGCGTCCTTTTCGACTAACCGGTGATCAAGCCGAATACACTTGCGATGCACTGATCATCTGTACTGGTGCCTCCGCCCAATACCTGGGAATGGAGTCAGAAGAGGCATTCAAGGGGCGGGGTGTTTCAGCCTGCGCCACTTGTGACGGATTCTTCTATCGTAACCAGAAAGTAGCCGTCATCGGTGGCGGCAACACCGCTGTGGAAGAGGCGCTCTACCTCGCCAACATCGCCGAAGAGGTGATCGTTGTACATCGTCGTGATCAGTTCCGCTCCGAGAAGATTCTCTCAGGCCAGTTGAGACAGAAGAGTGAAACAGGAAATGTCACCCTCGAATTGGACAGTGTCCTCGACGAGGTGCTGGGTGATGACTCCGGTGTTACAGGCATACGGGTCAAGAATGTCAAAGATGGTTCAACCAAAGAGATCGACCTGATGGGCGTCTTTATCGCCATCGGTCACAAGCCCAATACTGAACTGTTTGTTGATCAGTTGGATATGGAGCATGGCTACCTCAAGGTTCATGGCGGCATGGAGGGTAAAGCAACCCAGACCAGTATCGAGGGTATTTTTGCCGCCGGTGATGTGACCGATCACGTCTATCGTCAGGCTATCACCTCCGCCGGCACCGGCTGTATGGCTGCACTGGATGCGGAGCGTTACCTGGATGCTCTGGAGTCTGCCGACTGAATAAGTCATTGAAGGCTACTGAGCTCAGCCCGTATTTCTCATCACCATGGTGAGAAATGCGGGTTAGGGCTGATTGTCATAAACCGCTAGAATCAACGTCTGCCCTGATCTTTAAAATTAGCAGTTTTAAAAATTCAGGCAACAATCAAATAACGACGCTCTCACTTGATTGTTTTTCCAGGAGTATTGTCAACTCATCTGCCGGGATTGGTCGACTAAAATAGTATCCCTGAACCTCCTCGCAACCATGTTTCTTCAAAAATTTCAGCTGTGCTTTTGTTTCAACCCCCTCAGCCAGCACATCAAGCTGGAGGCTGTTTCCAAGCCCCAAAATCGCCTTGGTTATCGATGCATCATTTGCATCATGAGGGAGATCGCTAATGAAAGATCTGTCTATCTTCAGCTTGGAGACCGGGAATCTTTTGAGATAACTGAGTGATGAGTAGCCCGTTCCGAAATCATCAATAGAGGTATTTACTCCAAGGACCTTCAACTCTCTAAGCATGAAAGCACAATGCGCAGGGTGATTCATCAAAGCGTTCTCTGTAATCTCCAGTTCAAGAGAGCATGGCGGCAGGCCTGTTTCAGCCAGGACTTCTATGATGGTATCTGTCATTTGGTGTGAACTAAACTGGATGGGTGAAACATTAACTGCCATCGTTATGTGATCCAGCCCGGCATCCTGCCATCGCTTGTTTTGACTACACGCAGTGTGAAGCACCCATCTTCCCACAGATACAATCAAGCCCGTCTCTTCCAAAGTGGATACAAACTCTACAGGGTATACCAGCCCACGTTCGGGACATTGCCACCGCAGTAACGCTTCTACTCCGATAATCCGGTTATCATGAAGATTTACCTGAGGCTGGTAGTGTAGAACAAACTCTTCGTTCTCTACCGCCTTGCGCAAACGATTTTCCAACTGGAGACGTAATGAAAACCGAAGACTCATATCCTCTATGTATGACCTAGTCTTTCCCCGCCCCTCCTCCTTGGCATGGAACATCGCTGCATGTGCCTGACGGATCAATGTATCCGGATCTTCTGTATCTACTGGAAAGACACTGCTGCCGATGCACACACTGAGGTGCTGTTTGTGATCGGATATATCGAACTGCCCTGATGATGTGGTCTCTATCTTTTCAGATACCGCCTTTACATGGTCGAGGTGTTTTACGCTCTCAAGAAGAATCGCATACTCATCACCACCCATCCGTGCAACAGTATCCTCCTCACGTACACAATCGGATAACCTGGATGCCACTTGGCGTAACAGTTCATCACCTACAGCGCTACCCAGAGTATCGTTAATGACCTTGAAGTCATCAATATCAACAAAGAGTAACGCCAGCATGGTTTTATCACGTTTCGCCCGAGCCACGGCGTGCTTTACCCTATCACTGAAAAGCAGACGATTGGGTAATCCTGTAAGTGCATCGTGATATGAAATGTGTTCAATTTCATTTTGTGCCGCTTTGCGCTCACTAATATCATTAAGTAATATTAAAGTTGAGGGTGAATCATTCCACACTGTTTCACTTATACGTGCCTCAGCTTTTCCTTGACTACCGTCAGCACAGATTATATTCACCTCGCGCTGACACCCGATCAACAAGGGTATTTGAATTCCTTCTGTCTTGAACTGTTCTTCTGTTCGTTTCAGCATTTTTTGAGCTGCCAAGTTACTGAATAGACCCTCCCCGACAGAGTTCACTACAACAATGCCCGTCGGGTTCTGCATCACCAGGCTTCTGAAACCTTCCTGACTGGAGCGTAGGGACTGTTCAAGATATCTACGTTCATTAACCTCTGTTTCCAGCACCTCGGCGGTTTTTTCAGCAAACTCCTTCGATTGAACCAATGCTTTGGCACTCTGCTTTACTTTGCGGATTGCCAGAACTACCAATACAATCGTGAATCCAAGTAGGAGCAGATACAGTTTTGTTATCAATAACTTGCTTTCCCGGGTAGAAATGACTACTTCGTGAATTATTTGGGAACTTACCTCTGATACATTGAGAATACTATTGATAGCGGTAGTGGCTGTCGCCAGCCACTGGTCGCGGGATAGCGGGTAATCGCCCGTATCTCCTGCTGCATATACACTTCCGCGAGTCGTCTCATATTCTTCGAAAAACAATGCTTCCATCTCTTCGATCGCCCTCACCAAGCGGCCATCCACGCTGGACTCCATCTTGGTACTGGAGAGCATCTCGAGTTCATGCTCAACAATGGCACGGAAGCCGTTGAGTTGTTCGAGGGTGTCACGGGAGAGCGGGCTATTGCCCGCTACATTGATCGCCAATGTACCGCGTTCCCGTCCTGCATTTTCACTAATCCGCCATGCCCAGTGCCGTATTGTCCAGTAAGGTCGTGAAACGATGGGGGCTTCAAGTACGCTGCTGGAGAGCGCATCGCGAAAGTGTTTGTTATGGCCAATCATATATGTCATCTCATTAAACCACTCCTGTGGAGTAATGAGTTGTCGCTCACCATTAAACTGGCGGTCCACGAGTTTGCGGGCCTCACGTAGTGAGTTTTCGGCATCGACCTCATGTTGCAGGCCTACTTTCAGTGCGAAATCATCGGGGTGTTTTTCTATAAACTTTTGGGCTAGGGCAAAGGCTTTTTTCTGATGTTCATCACCAGACTGGCGTAATTGCTGAATTATTTCTACCAGTTGTGCATCTGGAAGAGTTCTAGAGGCCAGAACCCCCGATGTAAAGCCACGTTCCAATGCCTGGGTACCTGATGCACGTACCAAGTGAATTGAAATTTCGCCGGCCACTGCGCTATCTGAAGCAGAGCGATACTCTTCCAGCGCGTGCCAAGTTGTTTGAGAAACAAGAAGGGTAATAAGCAGCGCCATCGTCATAATGGCTGCCGTAATGAAGGTGTGGGCTTTGTTTGGTCTATCCATGAATTATTATTAGTGATATAGATTGACTAAAAATACCATGGATAAAAAGCCCCTCCGTGGGCTTCAATTGATGGCAGCTAGCGGCACTGGTATTCCCCAGTCAATTACTGATCTGTCCAGTATCAGCTTTTGATGGTTATAACCACAAAAGTATAGGTGAATTTCAAAAATCTGCTTGCAACCGCTCAAACCAGGGATATGCAGCTGATAAATGAGCCCAACTTCTACCCTACCCCCACGGCAACATCTGAACAGGTACACAGGTACACAGGTACACAGGTAAACCGGTAAACCACCCTCAGTGCACATTGTCCCGCAAAAAAATGGCCACCGGCGATGGATATTCGCATAGTGTTAACAGGCCCTAGGACGCTATAACAAATACTAACCAGTTAACTGTGCTCGCCTGATTCCTTGATATCTATCATTTATCGCCTGCGGGATTTGATTCGCTTGATGCCTTCCTGCGATATGACTCACTAATGGCATCACGAATTCTTATAAGATCACCGTCCATTGCCGGCTGGCCGTGCCACCACTGGTAATCCGGTGATTGATGGCCTACGCCAAGGAGGACATTTGTCCGGTGCTGGATAAGGCTTTCACGTAGTGTAGATAGCCTGTCAATCGTCCGCTCTGCTGCTGCGAAAATCAGTGCCTCGCCCTCTGTTACTTTGAGATCGGCAATTGATATTTGGCGTTTTCCATTGTCGAACAGTTCACGGACATAGCGGGGGCTGTGGCATTCAGCGCAGATCCATTGCCTTACTTCAGGGCCGCGTTCAGGTGCCATTGTGTCACCATGATCACTGTTATGGAGATGGCAGTAGCTGCAACCGGGGGCACGGTAGTGACCACGTTTCAACGGTTGCCGCCAATCTCTCTTGGCCCCTTCTAGGCGGTTGATGACGCCATGTTTAGAGGTGGTGTAACTGTGGCTGACGGGGCCTTCATGACATCTGCTACAACTTTGATCTTTCCTTGCCCTTATAGCCGCGCCTGCGTGAAGATCACCATGACAGCTGCTGCATTTAATCCCGGATGCATCAGAGTGAGGTCCCTCACGCCACTGTCTGATCAGCTCAGGGTCTATCTCTGTGTGACAAGTGATGCACTTGGTCTCTGTAAATGGTCCCGCAGGAACAGCCTCGACCGCCAAGGCAAAATCAGCTGCCAGACAGAGTATGCCTAACAGCAGACCAATAGGCCCTGCCCGTTCCTTTAGCATCAATTGTGCTCCCGGTTGTGGTCTGTGTACGCACCCTGCTTCCAGAGTTCATCCAAAGGCTGAGATGTGGTTTCTGTCTTCTGTTCTGCTTTGGGACGCCGGCGCAGTTCACCGGCTTTGGTTTCGATGCGACTCAGTGAGGCAGCCATTTTCCGGTGCCCGGACTCAACCCCGGCCTGGTTACCATGGGCGGCCGATTTGTACGCCCCCAGATTGTCGAAGTACCACATTTCAAAGTAGTCACGCTCGATGGCTGAGACGTTATAGAAAGCCGATGCTTGACCCTCAAAGAAACCGACACGCTCTCTTGGCCAGAGCGTATCGAGCCAATCCATGGGGTAAGGGGGGCGCTCACCGGCTGCGGGGCTAAGTAGGCTGTCACTGCGCAGACCTTTGAGGATGCCTTCTGCCTCATAGAGTTTTTTCCAGGCTTTTTTACGTTCCTGATCGAGTTCACTCAACCACTGCCCAGCCTCCTCCTCTTTGTGACAATCGCTGCACAGCTTGATCCAGCGCTTTCGTAATACCTTGTTCTTGGACGTTTGAGGATTGATCTCGCGCAGGCCAAATTTCCACATCGACTTGTCTGCTACCTGATGGCGACCGTTATCCATATGGCAGTAGGCGCAGGTAGGCGCTTTGTAGTTACCCTTGGTCAGCGGTTTTGACCAGTCCCAGTCACTGCCTTCAGCCAGGTAGAGTTTGCCATGAGCGGAGGCAAAGTAGGTCTCATCATCCGGGTGGGGAGGCCCGGAATGACAGGTAATACAGGCCTCGGGGCGACGCGCCTCGGCAGCATCGAAGCGGTGTCGGGTATGACAGGAGTCACACTTGGTGGCGACTGAGTGGCACTGAACACAGGATTGGACTTCGGCCTTGGGCTTGTCCACAAAGTGCTTGGCATCCACCGCCCGCTCCATCGCCAGCACATGGCTGGGAAAGCCGTAGCGGGCTTCATCCCTAAACTCACTGTGCTGCTTGTCGTGGCAACTACCGCACATACCGGGTGTCGGTAGTTGTAACTTTTGATGGTCGTTACCGTGGCAGGCATCGCAGTAAACCGGCTCCTCACTCTGGGCATGACGGCTGGCGCGCCAGTCGGCAACGATACCGGGGGTGATCCCCTCATGGCATTTAACGCACAGCTTGCCTTCGAACACACCCTGAACTGAGTCCGGCGACTGGTAGAAGTTATCCGGATCCCAATAGCCCTGTACCGGGTCCGGTGACCAGAAGTGGGAGTAGAGACCGGCCCCTGCCCCACCTTTGCTCCAATTTACATAGGCAAAGCCTGCCGTAACAGCCAGTAGGGCCGTCATTAGCAGCATCAGAGCGATCAGTCGATAACGCATGGTTTTCTATTACTCAGGAGATGCCTCCACCAACGAAACAGGCCCAAACTCACCAACAAGAGGAGGGGAAGCAGAACCCAAATGCTGGATTTCCGCGATTGAGAAGGCGCAGTGGTAAGGTCTATTTGATCTACCGTATTCACTGCGTGCTGCTCCAGGTAGGCCAACACTACTCCCTGCTCCTCTTTTGACATGATCTCCACCTTGCCCATTAATCCACCGAAACGGTGCGAAACATCCATCAACAGAAACATGTTGGATGTCACATCACGCCACTCGGCCGCTGTATGACGATCAGGCCCCGGCAGATTGTGGCATTGGGTACAGTATTGCTGCAGCAGTGCCGCACCTGACGATTTAGGCTTGGGAAGCATTTCAATAGTTAGCCCGGGAGGCAATGTGTCTCTGTTTACCTCGCAGATATCAAAACCCGCCAGGCCGTGGCTTGCTACGACGGGCAGTGGCAAAAGGAGTATGAGAATAAGAGAGATAAGTTGTCTCATGCGCCCTTTCTCAACTTTAATCCAGAACTGAAACCGGCCAATACCCCTTCAGCTGCTGTTCGACCAGCGGCCATGGCGTTGACAGCCAGATTAGGTCCCAGGGTATTGTCACCACCCGCCCAGATCTTGGGATGGGAAGTGAGACCTTGGGCATCGACACGAATACGACCATCCTGCTCTGTGATTATGCCGAAGTTCCCAAGCCATGCCGGTGGGTCGGCTTGCTGCCCGAGGGCAAGAATCACTCGGTCAGTTTCAACGAATACAGTCTCCTGCGGTGTTTTGAAGCTCACCTCTCGAACAGATCCCACCCCCTTACATTCGAGCGGGATATGTTCAAACAGAAATTCAGCACCCTCCTCACGAGCCAGAGTGATCTCATTGGGGGAGGCACGTAGACACTCCTCCATGCCACGATAAGCGACGATAACTCCTGCGCCCAGGCGAAGTGCAGCACGGGCACAGTCCATAGCGGTATCGCCACCGCCGATAACCACTACCTGTTTGCCGGATAATGACTCTCTCTCACCGGCATTGACTCTTTCCAACCAGCCAAGTGCCTGCACCACACCCGGGAGGATCATTCCGGGCAATTCAATAGCGTGTGGTTTCTGAGCACCCAATCCGAGAAAGACGGCATCACTCTCTTCCAATAAGCGGGTCAGCATCAGATCATCCACCGGCTCGCCGAGGGCAAACCGTATACCCGCCTGCTCAAGCAGGGTCTGTCGGCGAGACAACAGCGCCTTGTCCAGCTTGAATGAAGGGACACCGCTCTGTAGCAAACCACCGATTTTGCCAGACCGGTCAAATACGATAACTTCCACGCCTGCTTGATTGAGGCGATCTGCACAGCTCAAGCCGGCTGGCCCGGCTCCAATAATAGCGACTTTACGCTGGATACGGCACCGGGGTTTCTCCGGTCGCCATCCGGCACTCAAAGCGTACTCCGCCACTGTTCGCTCCACCGCACCAATGGTGACGGCACCCTCCATCCGGCTGCGTGTGCAGGCCCCTTCACAGAGACGGTGTTGCGGGCAGATCCGTCCGCACACCTCGGGCAGTGGTGAAGTTTCATGCACCAAATCCCCGGCAACTTTCCAATCGCCGTTAGCGGCAGCTTCCAACCAGTCAGGTATGAAATTGCCCAGTGGGCAGGCATTGCGGCACCCGGGCACGCCACAATCAAGGCAGCGTTGAGCCTGAACCTGTAGTGTTTCCGGGGAGATGAGCTCTTCCGCATCATTCCAATCTTGCAAACGTATCGCAGTAGGACGGTGTGGGGCTTCCGTTCGCGGTACTGAGATCTTCGATTCCCGCTTGAGCAGATGTCCGGCATCCTGCCGCAGATGAGGACGAAACAAGTTACGCACGTCATGAATGGCCAGCGCATCAGTGGGACAGGAGATGACACAGCGGGCACAGCCCATACAGTCTTCAATGCCGGTAACCTCTCCTGCCGCCTTGCCCTGCCGCCACACAGGGATACCCATATCGCATGCCAGCTCGCAGCGTTGGCAGTCGATGCACTGTTTGGTATCCATCTTAATGCCGTAGAAACCAGCATGATTGAGCAGGCCAAAGGTGGCACCAAAGGGACAGAGGTAGCGGCAGTAGAAGCGGTTGCCTGTGACCGGAATAATAAAAAAGCTGCCAAAATAGGTCAGCCCTACAACCATTCCAAAGAGTCCAACCAGGGTTGCGGTCCAGGCATTGGGTGGGAACTGGGTAGCCACCATCACACCGATATACCAGAAGAAGAACAGCCACTTGGTATGGCGTAACCGCCAGGCCCAATCACCGCGCAGGGAGAAACGGCGGAACGGAAAACCCACGGTCTCCCGGATGCCGACACAGGGACAGCCAAAACCACAGATCACACGACGCCCAAAAAGAAACACCAGCAGCAGAGCAAGAAAGAAGGTGATGGTGCCTGGAGTGTGGAGCGCCGGAAAGACCGGCTGACTCCAGACATAACCGGCATAAGGTTCGAACATTGGCGTGAGCCATGGGATCAGCCACCAGAAACCGGTGACCACCGACACCAGAATAATCAGCCGTTTGCGGGTATAGGGATTCTGTTCAGCACGAATACGCCAGATGCCAAATCCAAGGATAATGGCATATTCGGTATAACGATTGAGCCAGATAGGGCTATCGAACAGATAGAGCCAGGACTCGTTGAGCCAACCGCCAAATGCCAGGGTAAAGGCGGCCATAGCGATGACCATAACCCACCAGGGATAGCGCCCGGGCAGAGTATCCTGACAGGTCGCTCCATTGGCCCGGGCACTGTATGCAAGGCTATCGGTCATGATTTGTTAACAGGCCCTAGAACACCAGCACTTTATCGGCTGCCAGCGTACGTTCACCCAGTTCCTTCATGGTACTGCGCTGTGCACCTTGCACAATGTCATCGTCGGACAAGCCACGAGCGTCCATGCAGGCACCACAGAGCAGTACCTCACCTCTGCGTATGATGGAGTTGATCATCAGTTCTATGTTGTAGAATCCCTGAGGGACCTTCTGTCCACTTTTTGCACAGGCCACAGCATCGGCCATCAAAAACAGACTGACTTTCGACTTTGTATCAATCAGTGTCTTGGCCAGGCGCAGGCCGTTATAGCTACGCTCGGTACCATATGGGGGGTCATTTAATATGATCAAAATATTCATAACTTACTCCACTCACAACGACTGTCTTGATTAGCACGAAAATTCAGCTGGCATTGGCTATCCTTGTGACATCCCCTGTAGGAGCGGTTTCTCGAACCGCGATGAAAAGTGTGTCATGGTGCGATTGTTCATCGCGCTTCAAGAAAGCACTCCTACAAGCTGAGCCCACCGCCTTGGCATCCTGGCTGAGCATCCGTGCTAATCAAGACGACTGTTTTCCCAACCACTGGCTTGAGTGATTAAAGGCCCTAGTCAGTCGATCTGTTTCTGCTACAATTACTCCTATAATCATGAATTCAATAGATCTATTGAATAACTAGAGTTTAGCTAGGTGGGTCAGTATGTCAACCGGTAACTTTAAGCAGGCGCTATTTAGTCAATTTGCCCGAGTAGCCAAGGCGATGAGCAACGGTAATCGGCTGGAGTTGCTTGAATTTCTGGCTCAAGGCGAACGTAGTGTAGATTCCTTGGCTCAAGTCTCAGGCCTCACTGTGGCCAATACATCTCAACATCTGCAGCAGCTTAGGCAGGCAGGATTGGTGACCAACCGCAAGGAGGGTCACAAGGTCTATTACCAGTTAAATGGGGATGACGTGTTGGCTCTGCTTGGCTCCTTAAGAGAAGTGGCTGAGCGACATATTGCCGATGTCGGTCGTCTCGTTGATGATTACCTTACAGTTAAAGACAGTCTGGAACCCTTACCTGCCGGAAAATTGCTTGAGAGGGTCAGAGATGGCCTGGTAACGGTATTGGATGTGCGACCACCGGAAGAGTATGCCTCCGGGCACCTCCCCGGTGCGATTAATATTCCGCTGGATGAACTTGAGAAACATCTGGATCAGTTGAACCCCGATCATGAGATCGTTGCCTACTGTCGTGGTCCACACTGTGTACTGGCCTTCGATGCCGTATCCAAACTGCGGAGCAAAGGTATGACAGCCCGACGTTTGGATGGTGGACTTCCAGAGTGGAAACTGGAGGGGTTGCCGGTTGAAACTTGAAAGACGAAAATTAAAAATCAGCGTCGTAGAACCTGCATCCATCGCCAGAAATTGAGTAGTCCCGCCAGTGATCCTGCGACATAGGTGAGTGCAGCAGCACGCAGTATACGTTCAGTAGGCCGGATCTGGTGCTCTTCGAGATAGCCGTCTTTGAGTAACGGCAGCGCCTTATTAAAACTGGCATCCCACTCCACCGGCAGGGTTACCAACTGAACCACAAGTCCCAATCCCATCACCATGAAGGCAGCCACCACAGAGATCAGGCCAACCAGGGGGGTGCGACTTGCCAACGAGAGAAAGGGAGCGGCAAAGAGTAGAAATGAACCGACCTTCTGCCCTACCCCTACTGCAATTGCCAAGCGGGTGCGCCAGCGAAACAGAGGCTCATTCATTGCGTCTTGGAGAGCATGCCCTACTTCATGAGCGGCAGTGCTAATGGCCGTGAGGGTTCGTCCCTCCAACTTGTCCGGTGTTAATCGCACTGTCTTGGTTAGAGGGTCGTAGTGATCCCCTTGATCAGTGGCTTCGACCTTGACCCCTTCCAGCTCAAAGCGTTGCAGCAGATGGCGGGCCAACTCACCACCGCTGCCGGGGAAGTTATCTTCCGCTTTTTGGTTGTGGCGGGCCATCACTCTATTTACCCACCATTGTGGTGCTACCAGTAGCAGCAAGAGTAACAGCAAGATGATTAGAGCCAGGGGCATCAGGTTTGAAAATCAGAGATTATTAGTGATTGCATGGGGCAAAGGACAAATAGCCTACTCACCACCCAGCTGTTGTTCCAGCACAAAACTGCTCAGCATAATCTCCTGGGCGCGATCGAGATCGACAAAGCGAATGCCAGTAGTGTATCTGGAGTCTTCAGGGTCGTCGGGAGCACTCTTCAGGTTTCGGCTACAGACATCCGCCTTCAATTCCAAACTCTCTTCGGCACCACAAACTTTCATGTGAAACCGTACCTCCATCCGCTCACTGGGTTTACCAAGAGGATCGATACTCTCGACTCTGGCACCGGTCATACTCAGGTCTTTCAATAACACCGGCTGCCAATTCGCATCGGTATCCAGAGTGCGGCTGTTATGGACAAACCCCGAGATATTAGTTTGCACACGTTGTGCGTTGCGAACAGTTGTACTTTCCACTTCTTCGGGATAGCTGAGATGAAGGTAGGGATAGGGTTTCAGCGTCGTCATGATCACGGTTGAGACAAAGCCATAGATATGGTTTCCCTTTAGCAGTCGTACTGCAAAACGGTGACCCTCTTTCATGAAGAGTACTTTGCCATCAATGATCGGAGAGGTGACCAACAGGCTTTTCCCCGACAGATAGCCGATCAGTACAACGCTGTACCTGTCTTCATTATCCGATGAGACACGTTGTAATTGCAGTATACTGCCAACCTGCAGGTTGAGGTGGTCTTCCGCCATTTGATACCCTATTTTTCCATTATGAGGCCACTGAAACAGTGGCTGCTATAGTTTCCAGAATAGTTTAATTATTGAGAAGAGTGTGCCATATACAAGCGACTCTTTCATACAGATGATAATACCCAGATGCTCCAGCTGTTAAATCCTGATGATCCCTATGCCCCTTTCCCCCCTGTATCACAGGCGGAAATAGAGCCTGATGGTCTACTCGCTGTAGGGGGTGACCTATCACCAGAGAGGTTGTTGAATGCCTATCAACATGGCATTTTCCCCTGGTACTCGGATGACCAACCAATACTCTGGTGGAGCCCTGATCCCAGGATGGTACTCTTTCCTGAGAAGATCAAAATCTCCAGAAGCCTGCGAAAAAGTCTCAGAAATCGCTCTTTCCAAGTAACCTTCGATCATCACTTTGAGGAGGTGATACGGGCTTGTGGGGAGCCACGGGGTGATGGAGAAGGTACATGGATAACCGAGGAGATGATCGGCGCCTACTGTCGGCTGAATAATTTGGGTTATGCACACTCAGTTGAAGTGTGGCGAGATAATCTTCTTGTCGGTGGACTCTATGGTGTTGCCCTCGGTGGGGTCTTCTTTGGTGAGTCGATGTTCAGCCGGGAAAGTGATGCATCAAAAGTGGCCCTTGTCCATCTAGTGGTACAGATCTCGCAGTGGGGCTACCGAATGATCGATTGCCAGATCCACTCGACCCACCTGGGATCCCTTGGTGCAGAGGAGATCCCAAGAAGTGAGTTCAGTGACTTGCTGGAAAAGTGGTGTGAGACTCCAGGCAAAACCGGTTCATGGCAAGATATGCCGGTACTCTCTTTCATAAGTTGAGCAAAGATTACTCATGCAGCTCTATATCTCATCAGCTCACTCCTGCTCTTACCTCCCCGGCAGAGAGGCAAAGACACTGTTTATCGATCCAGATGCAGCCAAAGACAGTGAACTCTACGGCATGCTCATTGATATCGGTTTTCGCCGCAGTGGTGAAATGATCTATCGGCCAAAATGTGACCCCTGTCGAGCCTGCACATCAATCCGCATTCCGGTGGAGAGTTTCCAACCACGTCGCATTCAGCGCCGCATCCAGCGAAAAATTGAAGCGGATATCGAGGTAATAGAGCAGCCTGCAACCTTTAACCTGGAGCACTTTGAGCTGTTCCGCAACTATATCGACACCCGTCACGGCGATGGGGAGATGGCAGACACTTCTGAACAGGGGTATATCCAGTTTCTTGGAGGCCATTGGGGAGAGACCCGGTTTCTTGAGTTCAGGCTCAGTGGACAGCTAATGGCGGTGGCAGTTACTGATCGCGTTCCTCAAGGTCTTTCGGCGGTTTATACATTTTTTGATCCCAAACTCTCCCATCTGAGCCCCGGTGTATATGCTGTTTTATGGCAGATAACCGAGTGTAAACGACTGGGACTGTCCTGGCTCTATCTCGGCTACTGGATCGGGGACTGTAGAAAAATGGCCTATAAAACCGACTACCGACCGTTTCAGGCATACAACGGCAGTCATTGGCAGGAATACTCGGAACCACCCACCATGACAGAAGGCTGATTTTCAGGGGTAATCAGGGTTAACAGAGACTGGATAAGTCCTGAATTCTCTGAAAACACTTGCCTTATTCTATGATTCGCCGATAATGGCGGGCTTATTGAAGAGGGCTCCTGAGCTGGTTCGCCGGCGGTGTTCTCTAAATCTATAGTGGGTAGCAGGAAAGCGAATGGCAAAAGAAGATTTTATCGAGATGGAAGGGACGGTTGTTGAGACGCTTCCCAACACCATGTTCCGTGTTGAGTTGGAGAATGGTCACGTGGTGACAGCTCACATCTCAGGCAAGATGCGTAAGCACTACATCCGTATTCTCACCGGCGACACGGTCACCGTCCAGCTGACGCCCTACGACCTATCCAAAGGCCGTATCACTTATCGCGCCCGCTGAACTTCGTTCGACCCTCCCCGATATCGCCGCCCCACATGGGCGGCTAATCCTCACTGATATCGAACGTCAGCTCTCCGTCGGCAACACCAATACGAACCAATCCACCCGCTGACAGCTTGCCAAACAGCACCTCTTCTGCCAGAGGTTTCTTTATTTTCTCCTGGATAAGACGTGCCATTGGCCGTGCGCCTAAGGCCTTATCATAACCGTGCTTGGCCAACCAGCTCTTGGCCTCAGGCTCGATAATCAGGGCCACCCGCTTCTCTTCCAACTGCCCTTCCAGCTCAAAGATAAATTTATCCACAACATGTTCAATCACATCAAAAGGCAGAGATTGGAACTGAATGGTTGCATCCAGGCGGTTGCGGAACTCAGGTGAAAAGACTTTCTTGATCGCCTCCATGCCGTCGCTGGAGTGATCCTGTGAGGTGAAACCAATAGAGGGGCGTGACATCTCAGAAGCCCCGGCATTGGTTGTCATGACAATCACCACGTTACGGAAGTCAGCCTTACGGCCATTGTTGTCGGTAAGAGTGCCGTGATCCATTACCTGCAGCAGCAGGTTGAAAACATCGGGGTGTGCTTTCTCGATCTCATCGAGCAGCAGCACCGAATGAGGGTGCTTATTAACCTCTTCAGTCAAAAGCCCACCCTGATCGAAGCCAACATATCCCGGCGGTGCACCAATCAGGCGGGATATGGTATGTCGCTCCATGTACTCAGACATGTCAAAACGGATCAGTTCAACACCAAGAATACGGGCCAGTTGCCGGGTCACCTCGGTCTTACCGACACCGGTAGGGCCGGAAAAGAGGAAGGAGCCGACCGGTTTCTGCTCACTCCCAAGTCCGGAGCGACTCATACGAATAGCCGCTGTCAATGAGCTGATCGCTTCATCCTGGCCAAATACCACCAGCTTCAGATCTCTGTCCAAGTTGCGCAGCGCTTCAACATCTGAAACGGAGACACTTTTAGGTGGAATTCGTGCAATCTTGGCGACTATCGCCTCGATATCGCTGACATTGATGCTCTTCTTTCTCTTCGATTTCGGCATCAGCTGGACATGAGCGCCCGCCTCGTCAATTACATCTATCGCTTTGTCCGGCAGGTGTCGATCATTAATATAGCGGTCTGCCAGTTCTGCCGCCGTACGTAACGCCTTTGGGTTGTAACGTATCTTGTGATGCTCCTCAAATCGGCTCTTCAGCCCCTTGAGAATCGCTACTGTCTCTTCTACTGTTGGCTCTTTAACATCAATTTTCTGGAAACGCCGGGCCAATGCTCGGTCTTTCTCGAAAATACCGCGAAACTCCTGGTAGGTGGTGGAGCCGATACATCTCAGTTCCCCCGAAGCCAGCACAGGCTTAATCAGATTTGAGGCGTCCATGACCCCGCCGGATGCCGCACCGGCACCGATGACTGTATGAATTTCATCAATGAAGAGTATGGTATCGGGCTCTTGCTTGAGCTGAGCCAGTACCGACTTTAGACGCTTCTCAAAATCACCGCGGTACTTGGTGCCGGCCACAAGGCCACCCAGATCGAGGGAGTAGATTGTGCATTCCGACAGCACCTCGGGAACCTCTTGATCGACAATCTTCTTTGCCAGCCCCTCAGCAATAGCGGTTTTCCCGACACCGGCCTCACCCACCAACAGTGGATTATTTTTTCTCCGTCGACAGAGTGTCTGGACAGTTCGCTCGATCTCTTCCTTACGTCCGATCAGTGGGTCAATTTTACCCAGCCGCGCCTGCTCATTAAGGTTAACGGCGTAGCTCTCCAGCGGTTTCTGTGCGGCACCCTCACTCTCCTGATCAGCGGCTTCATGAAACTGGTCGGCCCCCTCTCCCGACTCATCATGCACCTTTGATATGCCGTGAGAGATGTAGTTGACCACATCCAGCCTGGCTACTCCCTGCTTCTGCAGCAGATAGTTGGCATGTGACTCCTGTTCACTGAAAATAGCCACCAGCACATTGGCGCCGGTAACCTCTTCCCGACCGGAAGACTGCACATGAAAAACGGCCCGTTGCAGCACCCTCTGAAATCCCAGGGTTGGCTGGGCTTCATGCTCAGAATCATCTGGCAGTAGCGGTGTGGTCTCGTCGATAAATTGATCGATCTCCTTTCTCAACTCCTCCATATTGACACCGCACGCTTTCAGAAGTATCGCTGCTGCAGGATTATCCAGCAGTGCCAGCAGCAGGTGCTCCACCGTCATAAATTCGTGATTCTGTTGCCGAGCCCGCTTGAAAGCCTGGCTCAGGGTGAATTCAAGTTCTTTGCTTAGCATAGGTGACTACTTTTTAGCTCTTGTTCAGAGGTTCCTTAAGGGAATGGTCGCAGGCTTAGGCTTTTTCCATCGCGCATAGCAGCGGATGCTGATTACTGCGGGAAAAATCGTTTACCTGGGCCACCTTGGTTTCAGCAATTTCCTGGGTATAGGTTCCACAAACACCAACGCCTCTAGTGTGTACGTGAAGCATCACCTGGGTTGCTTTCTCTCGCTCCATGCGAAAAAAAGACTCCAGTACCTGGATCACAAACTCCATGGGGGTGTAGTCATCATTCAACAGGATGACCTTATACATAGGCGGCCGCGCCAGTTTTGGTTTCGCCTCCTCTAACGCAACGTTATCATCATGGTCGCTATCAATTCTTTCACTCATAGCCGAATTCTAGCCGAAAAATGTACACCGGTGGGAGGTTATTTACACCCTAACAAAAGTGGGTTAGTAGGAATAAAACTCATCTATTAATAGTTTGGGGAAGAGCTTACTGTAGAAGCTCCTTCATAACTGAGAGCAAGTGGTTATTCAGCTTATTCTTATTTAATAAAGTTAAAATTATCTTAATATTCAAGTAGTTGACCGCAGCCTTTATGTGGTTATACTGTACCCACAGAGAATCCAAAATAATTATTCCGGGGCACCTGAATAATGAATTTCTCTGTCGGTTTTTCGTCATAAGGGCACTATAAAAAACAGCCCAGCCAGCAGCGAAAGCCGGAATTATCTCTATGAAGTACTTGGAGGAGTATGCGCTATGGCGACTATTGGAACAGTTAAGTGGTTTAACAATGCCAAGGGGTACGGTTTTGTAACCCCCGAGCAAGGTGAAAATGATATTTTTATTCACTTCTCAGCCATTGTCATGGATGGCTATAAAACCCTCAAAGAGGGGCAAAGGGTACAGTTTGAACTGGAAGAGGGCCCCAAAGGGCTCCATGCCGCCAATCTACAGGCGGTGATCGAAGGCTGACCCATTCTTGATCTAAAGCCTGCCGCTATTCGATAGCGGCAGGCTTTTTTTGCTTCTAGGCTGTTTCCACCCACCACTCACCGGTTCGATTTTAGGGTGGAGATATTCATCTCAGGGCTTCTTTGGTTTTCTCTTACCATCCGACTGCCATGGAGAGGATTTTTTCTTTTTCTTTTGCTTTGGTTTGACCGAAGGTTTTGCCGGTTGTTTCCCTGTCTTTTTACGCTCAGACTGCTTTTTCTTTGATCGCACTTTCTTTGGTGCCTTTTTCTCACTGACTGTCTGCAACAGAGCCTCAAGCTCTTTCTCATTCAGTTCGCGATGCCGGCCGATCGACAGGCTGCTATCGAGAATAATGGGGCCATACCTCACCCGCTTAAGACGGTTGACCTTAACACCGACGGCTTCCCAAAGGCGCCTGACTTCCCTCTTTCGTCCCTCCATAATTACCACATGATACCAACGATTGGTGCCCTCACCTCCAGACTCAACAATATCTTCGAAACGAGCTGACCCATCCTCCAATTCGATGCCATTGGTCATCTGCTGCAACATCTCTTTGGTCACTTTACCGTGAACACGAACCGCGTATTCCCGTTCAACCTGGTGTGACGGATGCATTAGTTGGTTGGCCAGATTGCCATCGGTAGTTAATATGATCAGGCCGCTGGTATTAATATCGAGGCGACCGACAGATATCCATCTGCCGCTCTTGATTTTTGGCAGACGCTTAAAAATGGTTGGTCGTCCTTCAGGGTCATCTCTTGTGACCAACTCCCCTTCCGGTTTGTTGTAAATAATGACCTGATGCTTCTGCTCTTTCAGGCGCCATGCGCCTACAGGATGATTCCCTAGCGTAATGCGATCTTCAATTGTCACCCGGTCACCCAGCTTTGCCACTTTGCCGTTAACGGTGACTTCACCGGCTTCTATGCGCTTTTCGAGTTTTCGCCGTGAACCCAGCCCGGCATTGGCAAGTACTTTCTGTAGCCGTACACCAGTGGGGCCCTCTTTTTTACTCATCCCGGTTTTCCTCCTCATCTCGGGTCTCTGTTAGTTCATCAGACAAGACTTCGTCAGTCGATGCCTCTTTTGCTTCTACCTTCTCTTGTACCTCAACGCTCTCTACCACCTCTCCGCTGTCACCCAGACACTCCTGTTGCTCATCTGTCTCATACAGAGCCGAATTCGTCTCCCCTGAGTCATCACTATCCGGACTCTCCGCTCCCGGCTCACCCAGCTCCAACTCACGGTTGATGGAGTCAAAGTCCCTGATCTCCTGAAGTGTCGGTAGATCTCCCAGCCCTTTGAGGGAGAAGTAGTTAAGAAACTCCCTCGTCGTGGCATAAAGAGAGGGCCTACCGGGCACGTCACGTTGACCAACTACCCTTACCCACTCCCGCTCAAGCAGTGTCTTGATGATTTGAGTGCTGACACTGACGCCTCGAACATCCTCGATTTCACCACGAGTGACCGGCTGACGGTATGCAATTAGTGCCAAGGTTTCGAGAAGCGCCCTGGAGTAACGGGCCGGTCGTTCTTCCCACAGCCGGGATACCCAGGGGGAAAATTCAGAACGGGCATTGATACGAAATCCGCTACCGACCTCAACCAGTTCGATACCCCGCCCCTCATAATCCTCTCGCAGATCTGCAATCACCTCACGCAGCATCTTCTTATCGGGACGCTCTTCTTCAAGAAAAAGCTCCAGAATTGCATCTAGGTTGAGAGGTGAACCTGCTGACAGCAGTACCGCTTCAACAATCTTTTTCAGTTTTTCGTTAGCTGACATAGGTTAACCCCAACGTTGTATCCGGGGAGACGAGGGCGCACCCTACAGAAAAGCCCGACAATACCTCATATAATACATTTGATTTATTCAATAACTATTTGTTTTATTTGAATAATTATTATTGTGCTGCTATGGAGTTATCCCGTACCTTAACATGTATCGGGCCGTAGGGCTCCGCCTGTACCATTTCGATGAGTGCCTCCTTGATCAGCTCAAGAATGGCCAGAAAAGTAACCACCACACCCATTCGTCCCTCTTCAATCCTAAACAGTTGGGTGAACTCGGTAAAGCTCTCTGCGTTCACCGCATCCAGCACCATCGACATACGTTCACGTACCGACAATGCTTCCATTTGAATGTTGTGATTAGTAAACATGTCAGCACGTTCAAGTACCTCTTTGAGCGCACTCATCAACTCCTTTAAATCCACATCCGGCGGCCGCCTCTGGCTGACTTTATCTGGTACGTCCACAACTGCCTGGAAGTGGTCGCGTCCCATGCGGGGCAGATCTCCTATATCATCAGCCGCCTGCTTATAACGCTCATACTCCTGCAGGCGCCGAATTAATTCAGCTCGTGGATCACCCTCTTCATCATCCATCTCTTCCTGGCGTGGCAGCAACATGCGTGACTTGATCTCCGCCAGCATGGCGGCCATCACCAGATACTCCGCCGCCAGTTCCAGGCGCATATCCTTCATCAGCTCAACATACTCCATGTATTGAGCTGTGATCTCGGCAATAGGGATATCGAGAATATCCAAATTTTGCCGCCTGATCAGATAGAGTAGTAGATCAAGGGGGCCTTCAAAGGCGTCTAGAAACACCTCCAGGGCATCGGGTGGGATATAGAGATCTTTCGGCACCGTCGTCCAGTTTTCACCTTGGACAATAGCAAACGGCATCTCCTCCTGCTCTGGCCGTATCTGCTCCTCTACTGTGGCTTCGTCGTCGCTCATCTTATTTTTAACGGTAAACCATAGACATAGCCTGACGCACCTCAGCCATGGTCTCCTGAGCCATATCCCGCGCCTCTTCAGTGCCTTCCGCAATAATATTTCGCACCAGCTCCGGCTGGGCCTCAAACTCCCTGGCCCGCTCCTGTATCGGATTCAGCTCAGCAAGTACAGCATCGATAACCGGCTGCTTACAGTCGACACAGCCGATACCGGCGGATTTACACCCCTCCTGCACCCACGTTTTAACATCATCACCCGAGTAGACTTTATGGAACTCCCATACCGGGCAGAGAGCGGGATCGCCAGGGTCGGTGCGGCGCACCCGGTTGGTGTCGGTCGGCATGGTTCTCAAGGCTTTTTCGATTACTTCAGGCTCATCCCTCAAAGCAATAGTATTGCCATAGGATTTTGACATCTTCTGTCCGTCAAGCCCCGGCATTTTCGATGCTTTGGTCAATAACGGCTGCGGCTCCGGCAGAATGATTCGGCCACTGCCCTCGATATAACCGAATAAACGCTCACGATCATTGACGGTGATGTTCTGCTGACTCTCAAGTAGAGCACGAGCTGCTTCCAGTGCTTCGTGATTGCCCTGTTCCTGATACTCCTTGCGATAACGTTTGTAGAGCTTGGCGCTCTTCTTACCCATCTTTTTCACAGCCTGATCCGCAAGCTCTTCGAAGTTGGCCTCCCGACCGTAAATATGGTTAAACCGACGAGCTACCTCGCGAGTCAGTTCAACATGGGCCACCTGGTCTTCGCCTACCGGTACCATACCTGCCTTGTAGATCAGAATATCTGCCGCCTGTAGTAGCGGATAACCGAGAAATCCATAGGTGGCCAGATCTTTCTCTTTTAACTTTTCCTGCTGATCCTTGTAACTGGGTACCCGCTCCAACCATCCAAGAGGGGTGATCATGGAGAGCAACAAGTGAAGTTCAGCATGTTCCGGCACTTGTGACTGGATAAACAGCTTGGCCTCGCCGTGGTTGACGCCTGCAGCCAGCCAATCAATCACCATATCCCAGACACTTTTTGGAATGATGCTGGGGTCTTCATAGTGGGTAGTCAGTGCATGCCAGTCGGCGACAAAAAAGTAGCACTCATACTCATGTTGGAGTTCAACCCAGTTTTTCAGTACACCGTGGTAGTGACCGAGGTGAAGGCGACCGGTGGGGCGCATTCCGGATAGGACACGAGCATGTTGAGCAGGAACGGAATTCAAGGTGATCCCCTTAGGATTGATTAGAAGTAGATCTCTTTAACAATGTCGGATGCCGGCAAAATATTGATGGTAAATATTACCAGAGGCCAAAGCACCTTCCCCAGCACCCCGGTCATCAGCAAGCCGATAATTATAAACAGGCCAAAGGGTTCAAGACGTGAGAATTGATAAGAGAGACGGGGTGGCAGCAAGGAGTTAAGTATGCGGCCGCCATCGAGGGGCAAAATCGGCATTAGGTTGAGCACCATCAATAGAGTATTAATCAGTACACCCGCCCCACCCATGTAAACCAGTGGCAAGCCAATCCACTCCCATTGCGACATCAACATCACACCCAGCTTGATTATCACCGCCCAGCCGACAGCCATCAGCAGATTAGCGCCGGGGCCCGCCAATGCGACAAAAGCCATGTCACGACGTGGGTTGTTGAGGTTGCGCCAGTTAACCGGTACCGGCTTAGCCCAGCCAAAGAGGAACCCACTAAGGAAAAAAGTAGCCAGAGGAACCAGTACCGTTCCTACCGGATCAATGTGTTTGAGTGGATTGAGGGTGACACGACCCAGCATCAGGGCAGTCTTATCACCGTGTTTCATCGCCATCCAGCCGTGCGCTGCCTCATGAACGGTAATGGCAAACAGTACAGGTAGCAGAAGCACCGACACCTGTTGAATTGTATTTCCTATATCCATCAGCGGATTATACCTGAGAACTTACTCCACAAATAAGCTGGAATCACCCTTACCATGGCGATAAACAACCGACACCTCATCTTCCATACCCACTACGGTGGTCGCCTCCATGCCGCAGTAGCCTCCATCGATCACCAGATCGACCTCGTGCCCGAGAAGATCACGCATCTCATAGGGATCGGTCATCGGCATCTCCTCTCCCGGCAGAATCAGCGTAGAACTCATCAGTGGCTCTCTCAGGGTCTCAAGTAGCGCTTGTGCAATGGCATTATCGGGGATACGAAAGCCCACCGTTTTTCGCTTCGGATTTTGTAGCCGTTTGGGCACCTGCTTGGTGGCTGCATGGATAAAGGTATAGGGACCCGGTGTAAGTGTCTTCATCGTCCGATAATGCTGATTTCCGACCTTGGCGTAGGTAGAGATCTCAGACAGGTCACGGCAGACCAGGGTAAAGTTATGCTTATCGTCAAGTTTTCGTATGCGGCGGATTCTCTCCATCGCCCTTTTATCACCAATATGACAACCGAGAGCATAGCTTGAGTCGGTGGGATAGATCACCAGTCCACCACTATGGATGATCTCCACAGCACTGCTGATCAACCGCTGTTGCGGGTTATCCGGGTGTATCTGAAAAAGCTGTGCCATGGTTACTGTTACTCTACCGTCTTAATCGTGCGACCAATTATGCCAAATCGGGATAACGCCATCGGGCAATGGTGGTATCCGCCCCAGCTCATTCCAGGACGTTTCCGGACCATGGTAATCAGATCCTGCCGACCCCATTAGTCCAAAATCCTTTGCATGACGTGCCATGGTGAAATTCTCATCGCGACTGTGGCTGCCCGACACTACCTCCAGAGCCTCTCCACCCACCTCTATAAACTCAGCGATCAGGCGCCGAAGTTTACTGCGTGTAAGACCATAGCGTGCCGGATGTGCGACCACCGCCTGGCCACCCGCCTGACGTATCCAGGCAACACCGTCGGCCAACGACGCCCAGTCTCCGGGAACATGCCCCGGCTTACCTCGGGTAAGGAAATTCTTGAACACCTTGCGGGTGTCTGGGGCGTGCCCCTTGTCTACCAGGAAGCGGCCAAAGTGTGTACGGCTGATCAATTCACCATTGGAGAGCGCCTTAGCTCCCTCATACGCACCGAAGATACCCGCTTTCTCCAGACGCCGACCGATCTCTTCCGCCCGCCACTGACGAAATTCACGCAGCCCTTTGAGCCCGGTCACCAACGCCTCGCCAGTCGGGTCGATACCAAGCCCAACGAGATGGATTACCTGCTTGTTCCAGGTAACCGACAGCTCGATACCGGGAATCAGCCGCAGGTCGGTTTTCTCCGCCGCCGCCACCGCTTCACCTACCCCGTCGGTGGTGTCGTGATCGGTCAATGCTAATACTTCTATGCCCAGCTCACAGGCCCTGGCAACCAATGTCTCTGGTGTAAGGGTGCCATCCGAGGCGGTTGAGTGGACGTGGAGATCATATTGCGCAGACATCAGGACATTGTACCTTAAGGCGCCATTGAAAGCCGGAGATTTGGTGCGGAAAACAGCTGAATGCAAGCAGGTTTTGTGCAACATAGTTCCATAGGGTTAGAATCCCTACTATGGAGATCCCACCCGCTGATATAAATTGGTTCGCTGAAACATTTTCTGAAAGTTATGAGATGTTTTATGAGGCTTGGCTCACCGCCGGTTCGCCCGAGCTGAGTGACGAACCCTCCCCTGAGCAACTTGCCGATGCTATGGATCAGCTGATATCCCTGCTCTACAGATTTGAAGATAATAGTCAGCTCCTCCTCCCACCCACCACTACTGAATCGACAGGCCCAGATCTGAGTGAGTTGGGAAACTACGGTTTTTCTATTCTTGAGAACCTTGCACAGCTCACCAATGAGCTGGGAATGGAGAGTAATCATTATCCTTGGGAGTCCCTCGCCATTGCACTGGCATTGTGGATTGCGCGCCGGGGGGGGGATATTTCCCTAATCAGCCTCACCGTTAATGGGCTGGCCACTATTGCCAATGACTCCATGGAACCGGGGCAGCTGGAGCAGCTCTACC
The DNA here is from genome assembly GCA_040505895.1 of Sedimenticola sp. Classification (GTDB taxonomy): domain Bacteria; phylum Pseudomonadota; class Gammaproteobacteria; order Chromatiales; family Chromatiaceae; genus Vondammii. The sequence goes on from JBEVXU010000018.1 coordinate 80,618, forward strand.
ACACCATGGGTGAGATACTCGACGCTGTCAGCCCGACAATCAGTGAAGAGGGGCAGTCGGATGACCTACAACACCCGTGGAGACTACTGCTGCTGAATCGTGCTATCGTCGCCACACGCACCCTCTCGCCCCGTTTGATGGAAGAGGCCTTCGGCAGTATCACGGAGTATCTCCCTGATGAGGCACCGGAGTTTTTCCGTGAAGGGATGGGGCAGGTGGATATCCAGAACTACCCTGAACAGGTACGTGATGTTATTCGCCAGTTCTGCGAAAACTGGCCGACCAACAGAATTCTACACTGAGCTACAGCCGAAGCTATGAAATTTCTTACTGATCTTTTTCCCGTTATTCTCTTTTTTGTTGCATATAAATTCTACGATATTTACACCGCTACTGCGGTCGCCATTGCAGCAGCATTTGTGCAGGTAGGATTTAACTGGTTTCGCCACCGTAAGGTAGAGAAGATGCATCTGGTCACCCTGGGCCTATTGGCCTTTTTTGGGGGACTGACGCTGTTTCTGCGCGATCCACTTTTCATTATGTGGAAGCCGACAGTGATCAACTGGCTGTTCGGAGTGACATTTATTGGAAGCCAATTTATCGGTAAACGCCTCCTTGTGGAACGTATGATGGGGCATGCGGTGAAACTCCCAGATACTGTTTGGAAACAGTTGAATATTGCCTGGGGCCTCTTCTTTTTAGCGATGGGCGGACTCAACCTCTACGTCGCCTTCAACTTCACTGAGGAGACATGGGTCAATTTCAAACTGTTCGGCATGATGGGGCTTACTTTCCTGTTTGTGATATTGCAATCACTCTACATAGCCCGCTTCATGACTGAACAAGAGACCGCACAGGAGGAGAACTAAATGTTCTACGCCATTATGGGAACAGACCGGGAAGATAGCCTGGAAGCACGGCTGCAGGCCCGACCTGAGCATATTGAACGCATTAAGGTGCTACAGAACGAGGGGAGACTGCTGGTAGCCGGCCCCCACCCTGCCATCGACAGCGAAGATCCTGGGGCAGCGGGCTTCACCGGCAGTCTGATTATTGCCGAGTTCCCATCTCTGGAAGAGGCTCGTGAGTGGGCTGAACAGGATCCCTATACCCTCACCGGCGTGTTCGCCTCGGTAGTGGTCAAACCTTATCGGAAGGTGCTGCCCTGAGATATCCAAAGTGGCATTTTCTCTGGGTCACAGAGAGCGCGGAGAACCGCAGAGTACACCGAGGAAAGCCTCTCTTTTGCTTACAGTAATTTATCAATTACTCGATGTAACACTTTATAATTATTATTAACTTTCAGATCACACACCAAAATCCTGGAACCTGGTGTAGGAGCGAACTCGTTCGCGAAAAACACGCCCCGGAGCCTGATCGCGAATAAATTCGCTCCTACAGGTGCATTTTTGACTATGAAATATTGCTTCAGGACTTTTGTGCATAGCCATTTAAAAAACCTCTGCGCTCTCTGTGTTCTCTGCGTTCCGTTTTTCTGCTTGCTTAAGAAATAATCAACCACCCGTCATCGACATGACACGGACCACCTGACCAGGTGAGTCGTTGAACTCATGCTTCTCCGGCTTGCGCTGGATCGCTTCCAGAATCGCCTCTTTCAGCTCGTCATCACTGAGATTTTGTCGCAGTAGTGGCCGGAATTCCAGTTTGTCATTCTGGCCCAAGCAGAGATAAAGGGTTCCCTCTGAAGAGAGACGCACTCGGTTACAGTCTTCGCAGAAATGCTGGGACATGGGGGTAATAAAGCCGATCTTTAGCCGCTTACCCACAACCTTCAGATATTTTGCCGGACCGGCACCGGTCATACGCGCCGGTTCCAGGTCGAAACGCTCCTCAAGTTTTTTACGTACATCATCAAGGCTGATGTAGTGATCCTTAGCACACTGGCTTCCAGCACCTACCGGCATGGTCTCGATGAAACGCAGGGTGAAACGGTGCTTAATACAAAAATCGACCATATCGCCGATCTCGTCAAAGTTAAGGCCCTTCATCACCACCATGTTGATCTTGATGGGGTGAAGATCAGCCGCCTTGGCCGCCATCAAGCCGTCTATCACTTTGGAGAGGTCGCCTTGTGTAATCTCCTTGAAAACATCGGGCTTCAACGTATCGAGACTGACGTTGATACGACCAATTCCAGACTCTTTGAGCATCTGAGCATGTTCTGCCAGATTGGAGGCATTGGTACTCATGGATAAGTCTTCAACACCTGGCAAAGCGGCGATACCACGCACCATCTCGCCAATGTCCTTGCGCACCAAAGGCTCGCCGCCGGTGAGACGCAGTTTATTCACTCCGAGCTCACTAAAAATACGTATCAGCCGTAAGAACTCATCGAGGGAGAGGCGGTTTTCACTCTCGGTAAACCCTTTAAATCCCTTGGGAATACAGTAGAAACAGCGCAGATCACAACGATCAGTTACAGAGATCCGTAAATACTCAATCCTACGACCAAAACGATCAATTAATTCAGTCATCTGCTGCACACCCTATCTGGAGATGGGGCCATTCTTCTCCTTTATCACCCAAAAAACAACAGCCCGGTGAAGATACTCTCTTCACCGGGCTCTCTTTTCATGTTTTCCGATAAATATTAGTTAGTTCCCGGCATATACTCCATCGGATCATAACCCTCCGGCAGGGAGTGGGCGATGCCCTTGTGGCAGTCGATACAGGTCCAGTTGTTCTCGATAGCTTCATCATGAGCTTCGGCACTACGGCTCTCCTGGCGATCAAAATCCATGGATTCAAAGTCGTGACAGTTACGACACTCACGAGAGTCGGTGTCTTTCATCGCCTTCCAGACATTCTGGGCAAGGTGAAGACGCTTCTCTTCAAACTTCTCAGGAGTGTCCACCTCTCCAGTTATAAAGTGGTGGTAGAGCTCATTACTGGCTTGGATCTTACGTATGATCTTATGAATCCATGGCCTGGGAACATGGCAGTCCGGGCAGGTTGCTCGTACACCGGTCCGGTTGGAAAAGTGAATCGTCTCCTCCAACTCGGCATAGGGAGTAGCCTCCATCTCATGGCAGGAGATGCAGAACTCCTCGGAATTGGTCAGGTCCAGTGTCCAGTTGAAGCCGCCCCAGAGGGCAACACCCATTACAATACCTATTATCAACAGGCTGATGGTTCCACGTTTTGTGCCTACAGTCATGGTTAAACCTATTCTCTATCAGATCTACTTACCCACCCATGCAAGATTGATCGGGCAGACTCCCCATAATCTCGATGAAGGATTAAAAATATATGTTATGTGTATGACAATAAACATAAAATCAGACAGCGAACAATGGAAGCCTTTCAGTTTCCTTCGCTTGGTTGATGGTATGCTTCTTGACCGATACACCAATAATTAGAAAACAGCGCCCCTGACCAAAACAACCAGGAGCGCCGCAGCTAACTATTGTAGCCTACTTAGCTCCCTCAAAGGAGTTATCAACCAACGAGTCTGCATTGAGCTGTGCTGCGTGGCACTGGTTGCAGAAGTAGCGACGGCTGGAGACTGTCTTCTGAACCTTGTCATCACGGTCGATATAGTGACTGTCACCCACTTTAGGCGCTTTCTTCGCCTCGTAGGTCTTTTCACTATGGCAGTTCATGCAGGTGTTACTTTTGAGGTTGATCTTATCCTTGTCGATTTTATGAGGAATCATTGGCGGCTGCAGTTTATAGCTCCGCTCAATTCCACCTTCGACAATCATCTGCTTCTTTTTTGCCGGTTTTTTGGCATCAGAAGTAAGCTCCTGACCTCCACGCAGAGAGGAAATGCCGGCTATAGCACTACCTGTGAACATCATGACCGCCAGCGCGGCCAAAAGAGTTACAAATATTTTTTTCATCATAATCTCCATCAATCTAGATTTCTGGACTACCGTTATGTATCAAGCTGCATCAGTAAAGTGATGGACCTTTTGTGTTGCTTCAGGGCCACTCTCTTTTCCGTTAGCAATTACCTTGTTGTGGGTAAATCTGGTTCCAAAGTGAAAAACATCCTCTGCACATACATCAATACAACGCCCGCAATTAGTGCACTCTGACGACAAGATGACAGGACCAAGCCCTTTCTCCGCTCCTTTCAGCGCAGGATTGATCACCTGAGCCTCAGGACAGACCATAAAACAGTCCATACAGTCATCACACTGTTCGCGTTTGTCAGCCACCACCTGCAGTACGCTTTTCTTGCCGAGCAGGCTGTAAAAAGCACCCACGGGACAGAGCCTTCCACACCAACCATCCCTGGCGATAAGCAGGTCGAAGAGGAAGATCCCCAGCACCATCACCCAGGCCATGCCCACTCCGAAGACGATGCCGCGAAACATCATCGATACCGGATTGAACAGCTCCCAGACAATCGAACCGGTCACCAGTGGCAGGATCAACGTCAGTCCCAACATCCAGTAGCGTGTAGACCTGGAAATCGTAGTACCTGACTTAAAACTCAGCTTTCTACGCAGCCAATCAGCAGCGTCGGTAACCATGTTCACGGGACAAACCCATGAGCAGTAGACCCGCCCTCCTACCAACAGGTAGAAGAGGATCACGATCACGACACCGACAATGGCATCCTGGTGTGGCTCGACACCGGCCAACATCGCCTGGAGCAGGATATGTGGATCGGTCAGGGGCAGCACATCCAGCGTCATGCTGGAGGCCAGGTTGCCCTTGACCAGCCATGTCTCCCTTTCCAGACGATCAACCAGCAGCGGGCTGATCATAAAGAGGCCAAGAATCGATAACTGACTCAACCGACGGAGAATCAACCACTGGTGGGCTTTCACCCAACCCTTGGTTGCGATGGCTTCAGCACCTACTTTAACGCTGTCTGTCATCGTTTAATCTCCCATGCCGCGGTTCAGGGTATCGAGTGGATTGGATGAGATCGGAATCTCAGGCTCGTCCTGTTCGATAATCAACCCCTTACCCTGCAAGTCATAGCGCATCCCTTCAGGAAGGTTGTATTGATGCTCTACGTCCGGTGTCACCAGTGCTTCTCCAGCCCTCTCTTTCTCTTCCCAACCGACTCGATAGTGTTCGCCCAGTTCGCCCTTTGCCAGATGCATCGGGAAAACCTTTATCGCCGCCTCTTCCAAGATGCATGCTTTCTCACACAGCCCACAACCGGTACAACCTTCGGAATGCACCACCGGTATAAACAGTGCGTGCTTTCCTGAGCGTGTGTTATGCAGCAGGTCGAGGGTAATAGCATCACCCCGGACCGGACAGACGTTGAAACAGACCTCACAGCGCAGGCCAAGAAAAGCGATACAGGTCTCCTGATCCACTACCACTGCCAGCCCCATGCGGGATTGGTTGATATCGGTCAGGCTATGATCCAGCGCATTGGTCGGACAGACCGGAATACATGGGATGTCATCACACATCTCACAAGGGCCTGTCCGGGCCGTGAAATAGGGTGTACCGGTCGGCACCTCGTCACCCAACTGTCCCAGCTTGAGTATGTCGTACGGACAATCCCGTACACACAAGCCGCAACGAATACAGGCACCGAGAAATTCATCTTCCGGAATGGCACCCGGTGGACGAATTGCCATGGCAGGTAGGGATGAGGCTTGCTTGGCATACATGCCAAGCCCCAAACCTATCAAGCCAACCCCACACGCAGTCTTAAGCGTTTTGCCCAAAAACTGCCTGCGGTTCAAACCCTCTTTCATGCTCTGATTGTTACCTGAATCACTCATCTCAATACTGCATCCCAACTCTAACTACTTCACTGGGTATCGATTCGGTATCAGTTTCTTCACTTTAAAACCCCCGTTCCGGTTTCAACCGGAGCGGGAAATTACCCTATGCCTTGGTGATCTTCACGGCACACTTCTTATAATCCGTCTCTTTCGAGAGCGGATCAGTCTGATCCAGTGTGACCTTGTTGATCAAGCGGCTGGCATCGAACCAGGGGACAAACACCAGTCCCTCCGGTACGCGGTTACGGCCACGGGTCTCGACCCGGGCGATGATCTCACCACGACGTGATGTAATCTTCGCCATCTGACCGTTGCGCAGCTTGCGTTTCTTGGCATCCTTCTTATGCATAAACAGCACAGCATCCGGCACCGCCCGATAGAGCTCAGGCACACGACGGGTCATGGAACCTGAATGCCAGTGCTCCAGTACACGTCCGGTGCAGAGCCAGGTGTCGTATTCAGCATCTGGTGGCTCGGCGGCCGGTTCGAATGGAGCGGTGATGATATTGGCTTTACCATCAGGTTTACCGTAGAACCTAACGCCTTCACCCGCAGGAACGTGCTTATCGTAGCCTTCGCGGAAACGCCATAGAGTCTCCTTACCATCAATCACCGGCCAGCGAATTCCGCGTGCCTTGTGATAGGCCTCAAACGGTGCCATTTCATGGCCCTTTTTGATGATATCGGCAGCAGAGTTAAACATCCGGTACTCTTCAAAGAGCCCCTTCTGTACATAGTAGCCGAAGTGCTCGCTCTCATCATTCTTGTACTCGTTGCCACGATCATCAGTGATCTTCCCTTCATACGGGAACTTGTTGACCTGGCCATTCTCATACAACACTTCGTACATGGTCTTACCCTTGTACTCAGGTTTCTGATCAAGCACCGCAGCCGGCCACACCTCTTCCATCGTGAAGCGCTTGGCAAACTCCATCAGCTGCCAGAGATCGGACTTGGACTCGCCTGGACCCTGAACCTGCTGACGCCAGAACTGGGTACGACGCTCGGCATTACCGTAGGCCCCCTCCTTCTCAATCCACATGGAAGTAGGCAGCACCAAGTCTGCCGCCATAGCGGAAACAGTTGGGTAAGGGTCGGTAACGGTGATGAAGTTATCCGGATTACGCCAACCAGGATAAGACTCCTCGTTCATGTTGGCGGCGGCCTGCATGTTGTTGTTGCACTGAACCCAGAAGCAGTTCATCTTGCCGTCTTTCAACATGCGGTGCATCTTCACAGCGTGGTAACCCACCTTGCCGCTCAGTGAACCCTTGGGCAGTTTCCACACCTTCTCTGAGAAGTTGCGGTGTGACTCTTTCTTCACTACCAGATCAGCAGGTAGACGATGACAGAAGGTACCCACTTCTCGGGCGGTACCACAGGCTGATGGCTGGCCGGTGAGAGAGAACGGGCTGTTGCCCGGCTCTGAGATCTTACCCATCAACAGATGGATGTTATAGACCAGGCCGTTCATCCAGACACCACGGGTGTGCTGGTTCATGCCCATGGTCCAGAAGGAGCTGACCTTCTTGCTGGGATCGGCATAGACCTTTGCCAGCCTCTCAAGATTTTTCGTAGGTACACCAGAGATTTCGCTGGCCTTTTCCACCGTGTAAGGGGCAACCGACTTGGCATACTCATCGAAGCTGATCTTACTGAGCTTGCCCTTGTTACGGTTCTTAGCCTTCTTCTCCAAAGGATGGTCGGCACGCAGACCATAGCCGATATCGGTAGGCGTCTTGGTGAAGTTGACGTGCTTACCAATAAAGTCCTTGTTATAGGCTTTGTTCTGGATGATGTAGTTGGCGATGTAGTTGGCGATCGCCAGATCACTCTGAGGAGTAAACACCATACCGTTATCGGCCAACTCGTAGCAGCGGTGCTCATAGGTTGAGAGCACATGCACTTCGCAGCCTTTTTTGGTCAGGCGAGTATCCGTAAGACGTGACCAGAGGATGGGATGCATCTCCGCCATATTGGCGCCCCACAGCACAAAGACGTCTGCATGCTCAAGATCGTCATAGCAGCCCATCGGCTCGTCGATACCGAAGGCACGCATGAAAGCACCTACTGCAGAGGCCATACAGTGACGGGCATTGGGATCCAGATTGTTGGAGAGGAAACCGGCCTTCATCAACTTGGAGGCGGCATAACCTTCCCATACGGTCCACTGACCGGATCCGAACATACCGACATTGGTAGGCCCGCCCTTCTTCAATGCGGCTTTCCACTTGTCGGCCATAACGTCGAACGCCTCGTCCCAGCTCACTGGCTCGAACTTGCCATTCTTGTCAAACTTGCCACCTTTTTTCCTCAGTAGCGGCTGGGTCAGGCGATCCTTTCCGTAGAGTATCTTTGGCAGGAAATAACCTTTAATACAGTTCAGGCCCTTGTTTACCGCAGCATCAGGGTCGCCCTGTGATGCAACCACCTTGCCGTCTTTTACACCCATCAGGACACTACAACCGGTACCGCAGTAACGGCAGGCCGCCTTGTCCCAGCGGATACCATCGTCCTCTCCAGCTGCCAGTGCAGTCTTGCCCATCGGCAGGGTAACTCCCGCCACGGATGCTGCCGCCGCAATGGCATTGCTCTTTACAAAATCACGTCTAGTTAACTTCACGTATTACCTCCTCTCCAAGATCGTCACCACCATAGTGGTAAATCAAGATCGAACTGATTACGCCTTCCACCGAATTAAATGCCATCATGGTATCCGCCGCCGATATATCGCCGGCATCCTCCACAGTAACAATCAATTTCCCCTTATCTTCCCCACCGTGTACTTCCACGCCGGGGAGCGCCTCAAGCCGGTTCTGCACCACACCACAGTTCTCCGGTTTGGCATGAACAATAACGCTGCACACATTCATAGTTTATAGCTACCCCTCTCCCTTCACGCTGCTTCGTTGCGCTTTTCGGTTGATGATATTTTTACTGCTTTTATCGGGCAGACTGCAAAACACTCACCGCAGCCTGTACATGAATTCATATCGAGTAGTGGTCGTGCAATTCCACCAGTCTCAAGCTTGAAACTGATTGCCCGTTCCTCGCAGGCCTCGCCGCAAGAACGGCAAACAACAGCATTAAGTGAGAGACAGGCAGGCAGAATGGTCGCTTTGAGATTCCATGGTGAGCTATCACAGGTTTCTCCACGTTGGAGTGCTCCCGGCTTGCATGCCGTCACGCAATCACCGCAGAAGTCACAACCGTAATTGGTAAAGTCAATCTCGGGGAACTTTGCCCGACCCTCTGAGATGAGGTGATAGGGGCAGGCTTCGATGCAGTCACCACAGCCTGTGCACTTATCTTGAAACTGTAATTCAGAGAGAGACCAAGGGGGACGGAGGGGATCTCCAGCACCCTGAAAATCACCCCGCAAAAACTGCATTCTGTTTATTTTCCCAACCATCAAACCCAGCTCGTGATAGTGCGATGGGCAATTCTCGGTATATTAGGGATAAACAACATTGACCTTAATCAACTAAACAATAATATTTTCAATATATTCAATTGGTTACCGCGTTTTGGGTAATTAGGGAGTACCACTAAGTAGGTATTTACACTGTATATAATTACCTACTTTGACGCTCTGGTATTCTTTTATTTGTATTGGTATTTATACCAACATACCATAGTAAAAGCACAACTATTCCATTAGTTATTAATAATTTACATAAAGTCCAAGTATTCTCTAAATAATGTGCGCTTGACTTTTTTATGTGCCATCAAAGATGTGATGGAGGGTACTTTCATCACAACAGATGCACTGGATAGAATTAACAATTTTTCTAATTGAAGCTACCGTAAGAATAAATGGTAGCTTATGAAGTAATGAAGCAAGTTCAGGGGAACCAAGGTTAGAACCAGGTCGACTTCATCCATTCAACTCTGTTTGAGCGCCCAGACTGCAGCCTCAACTCGTGAGTGCAACCCCAGTTTCTTGAGTAGGTGTTTCACATGCACCTTTACCGTTCCCTCGGTGATATGCAGCGTCTGCGCAATAAGCTTGTTACTCATGCCGCTGGCGATGAGGTCGAGTATCTCTCTCTCCCGCTCCGTCAGGTCAGCGTAACCGACATTGCGTTCGGTCAGTTTATCCTCTCGGAGTGAGTGCGCCAACAGTTGAGTCAGACGCTCATTTATAACAATCGTGCCCTCTGCCGCCTTTTTAAGGCAGGCAAGAATATCCTCAGGTTCCATATCCTTCAGTAGATAACCATCAGCACCATTTCGCAGGGCGGAGATAACATCCTCTTCATTATCAGACACCGTCAGCATCAAAACTTTGGACTCAACTCCAGCATCCTTTATCGCTTTCAGAGTCTCCAGCCCACCCATACCCTTCATATTAATATCCAGCAGGATAAAATCGGGCTCAAGCTCTTTGGCCAGCCTTAGCCCTTCCAATCCGGATGCCGCCTCACCCACCAGCTCGATCGAGTCTTCCATGTCTATAAGATCAGCCACCCCTTTACGAAACAGCGGGTGATCGTCGATAGCAAGCAGAGTGTAGGGTGCCGATTTATCCATTTTTTCTCTCATAGGCCTGTTTGCGCTTCACCGTCCTGATCTTGGGAAAGAGGGTCTGAAACGGAAAATGCCAGTTTAACGCTTGTGCCGCCCGATGGCGACTCACTTACTGTCAGTGACCCACCCAGTCTCTCCGCCCGTTCTTTCATTATCGGCATCCCATAATGCAGCATTACGTCACTCTCTTCATCGATACCAACACCATCATCCTCCACCAGAAGAGTCACCTCGCCTTTCTGGTCGCACTCTACTGATACCTGGGCATGAGTGGCATTAGCATGACGGATGACATTGGAAAGTGCTTCTCGAATAATCTGAATCAGGTGGATTTCTGAGTTGGGGTCAAATTTGCAGTTGGCAATTCGGTCCACCAGCACGATCTCTATTTCGCTCCTTTCCTGGAACTCCCTTACCGTAGCCTCAAGAGCAGCTCCCAGCCCCTCTTCATTGATTCTCAACCTGAAGGTTGCCAATAGTTCACGCAGCTGGCGATAAGCACCATTCAAAGCACTTCGCAGTCTCGCGGTGATCACCAGGTTATCGTCTGTACCACACTCATCAGTGATACTCTTTTCCAGCCGACTCACTTGAATCTTCAGGTAGGAGAGGGACTGTGCAATTGAGTCGTGGAGCTCACGTGCGATAACGCTGCGCTCCTCCAGAAGTGAAAGCAAGCGGCTTTGGGAGGCCTTTTGGGCGGTATTGATTGCCAGTGCGATATGACTTGCCACCGTCTCCAATAGTGGTTTCTGCCAATCTTCCAGCTCTGCAGCATCATCTGTGGAGAGTTCAACCAATAGCACGCCAAAGTGGTTTTCCTGATCACGAATGGGTACAGAATAGAGCGTACGGCAACCCTTTTCCCCGATATTAGAAATCTCAATCTGATGCGAAGTACCATCACCTAAACAGCGTGAACAGTCCCCACCCAGCCCATCAGGATTCAAATTAATCGTGGAGGCCAGCCGGAATGCCCTTTGGTCACCTGGATCTCCAAGGCAGATGGTGCCGCCACTAACACCGGTTAGCTGCGCAATATCATGAATCAGCCCTTCAAGCACATCCTCATCAAGAGAGGACTCACTCAATCGCTTGGTCGTGCTGTAGAGCAGTTCAAGTGAGTGGTTGCTTCGCTCAAGGTCGGCGGTCTTCTCGTGCACTAGCTCAGCGAGATCGGCATAGTGTTTCGACAGATCCTCCGCCATCAGGTTAAACGCATACCCCAGTTGTCCTAGCTCATCTTCACCGACATAGCGGCTTCTTACTGAAAGATCACCATGGCGTGCGGCGCCGGCACACAGCAGCAAGTCTTTTAACGGTGTCAAAATACTGCGCTGGGTTAGATAGAGGGTAAAAGTCGCCACCAACAAGGTGATGATGATGGAGATAATCTGAATCAGGCGCAGTTGCTCATTTCGCTTATTCTCATCAAGCTCCAAAGCTTTCACCAGCGCATGAATCTTCTGAACAAAGTTATCCACACCGGAGAGATAGTAGATCTGTTCACCGGCTATCTCTGCCCGTTTACTGGCAATCTGTAGACTGCTTATCAGGGCCAGATAACGCTCCAGATGGGGACGTATCGCTTCCACCCACTCCTGCTCCACTGTTTGGTAGGCATCAACGACCTCCCAGGCAGCCCCCTCACCGAGTACCTTGTGAATTCGCGGGCTATGCAGGCGCTCTTCGAACTCTTCAACCAATCTCCTGGTCTGTTCACCGGCGCCATCTGCATCTACACCGGTGCCATGAACCAGACTGCTGGCAATCCGGTAAGATTGCATACGCAGGGTACCTGCATGGTTGATTGCAGCAGCAAAACCTTCTGAATTCTCCGCCACGAATATGGAACTGAACATGCCAATCATTGCCAGGATAATAATGGCGCCCATAGCGATACCCAGGCGCAGTAGCAGTGATTTTTTCATCAGCCAGGATGGCCCCTGGACATCTTCGTTCACATCAATCTCCATCGAATTTCATACCCTGCAGGAAATTATCGATAGTAAAATTCTATCTGATTGTCTCAGGATCATATTGAAACATAGTTTCTATGTACAAAAATCCTGAAGACATCCCGGCAGGCGCTAGTTGGTGCCTGGAGCGAACTCGTTCGTGATTGGCTCCGAGGTCTATTCTTCGCGAACAGGTTCGCTCACACGCCAGATAATAGGACTATTGTACATAGCCATATTGAAATATTATTGATCGCTTTCAGACTCACCAACAGGTATGAGAGAATCCACTCCCAATTCCAAATAGCCGTAACTCATGACCGACAGTAGCAACAACAACCGGGAACAGCTCCTCGCAGACCCGCTGAATCCCCCCCTTCCCTCAGGAGCCAACGAACGTCTGGCCTGGGGGCGACTCTATGGAATGAGTGATACTGCCGCCATTGCAGCAGCAGCAGAGCGATTTGACGGTTTGCTGCTGATATTGGCGGATGATGCCCAGGCAGCATTGCAACTGGAAGTCGGGCTGAAATTTCTCCTGGGCGAAACAGGGACAGAGGTGCTCAGTTTTCCCGATTGGGAGACCCTGCCCTACGATGTATTCTCTCCCCTGCCTGAGCTGGTATCCCAACGATTGTTGACTCTCCATCGCCTCAGCAGCATGCAACGGGGAGTTTTGATCCTGCCGGTAAGCACTCTACTCCAGCGGTTGCCGCCTAAGGCCTACCTGGATGCACACACCCTGGTCCTGGAGGTGGGCAACTCTCTATCACTGGATACGATGCGCCGTCAGCTGGAACAGGCAGGTTACCACTGCGTATCCCAGGTGATAGGGCACGGCGAGTACGCAATTCGCGGAGCGCTACTCGATCTCTTCCCCATGGGCAGCAACACACCCTACCGCATCGATCTTTTTGACGAAGAGATCGAGAGTATTCGCACCTTCGACCCGGAAAGCCAGCGCACCATCAATAAGATCAAACGCATTGAGATGCTGCCTGCCAGGGAGTTTCCTCTGGACGAGGCCGGGATTGGCCATTTCCGCCAAGCCTACCGCAACACTTTTGACGGCGACCCACAAAATAGCCTGATCTATCGCGAGGTCTCCAATGGTAATGCTCCGGGTGGATTGGAGTATTACCTGCCACTCTTTTTTGATTCTACGGCAACACTCTTCGATTTCCTCCCGGACAGGCTCCTGACGATAAAAAGTGCTCAGGCGAGAGATCAAGCCGAACTATTTTTAGAGCAGGTGCATCAGCGTTATGAACAGCGCAGCCACGATACCGAACGTCCCCTGCTGATTCCAAAGCGGCTCTATCTCGAGAGCGACGAGCTGGCCAATCGGCTCAATAGAGGGCGTTTGATTGAGCTACAGAGAGGTGAAATAGAAAGCAAAAACAAAGGATTTACCGCTTTTCACAACTTTGCCACTCATAGCCCCCCTCCCCTCAGTTTTCAGGCACGGGCAAACCGCCCGGCGGGCGCGCTGCTGGATTTCATAGACAGTGATCCCGGCCGGATACTTTTTATCGCTGAGAGTGCTGGTCGACGCGAAATGCTGAAGGAGACGCTCAATAGCTACGGCATCCGACCAGCGGGTGTTGAGAGCTGGCGCGCCTTCGTCGACTCTGATATCCCTCTCGGCCTCACCGTCGCTCCACTGGAGCAGGGCCTTTGGTTGGACCAGGATCGATTGCTAACCATCACTGAAAGCCAGCTACTGGGAGAAAGGGTGCGCCAGGAGCGGCGCAGGAGTGCCAAACATCGTGATGCAGAACAGGTGGTGCGCAACCTGACCGAGCTGCACATCGGTGCTCCTGTAGTCCATGAAGATCATGGTGTCGGTCGCTATCTTGGGCTTCAAGCCCTGGAAGTAGGCGGTATGGCCACCGAGTTTCTGACTCTGGAGTACGCCAAGGGAGATAAGCTCTATGTGCCGGTCTCCTCCCTGCACATGATCAGCCGCTACGCCGGCGCCTCACCAGAGAACGCACCTCTGCACCGTCTCGGTGGGGACCAGTGGGAGCGGGTCAAACGCAAAGCGGCCGAGCAGGCCCGGGATGTGGCGGCTGAGTTATTGGAGATCTATGCCCGTCGCGCCGCCAACCAGGGCTACGCCTTTCCAGAGCCCGGAGAGGAGTACGCAACCTTTGCCACCTCTTTCGAGTTCGAGGAGACGCCGGATCAGCAGCAGACTATCGACGCCGTGCTTAATGACATGGAGAACCCTCAACCGATGGACCGTGTGGTCTGCGGTGATGTCGGCTTCGGTAAAACCGAAGTGGCCATGCGTGCCGCCTTTGCCGCCGCCAATGGCGGCAAGCAGGTGGCGATACTGGTGCCCACCACCCTGCTCGCTCAGCAACACTACAACAACTTTTCAGACCGCTTCGCCGACTGGCCTATGAAGGTAGAGAGTCTGTCACGTTTCCGTACCGGCAAGCAGCAGACAGCCATCATTGAAGGGTTAGCCAACGGCCAGGTGGATATTGTTATCGGTACCCACAAGTTGCTGAGTGACAGCGTCAAGTTCAAAAATCTGGGGTTGGTGATCATTGATGAGGAGCACCGCTTTGGTGTTCGCCACAAAGAGCGCCTCAAATCCCTGCGTAGCGAAGTGGATATGCTTACCCTCACCGCCACCCCCATCCCCCGAACGCTCAATATGGCGATGTCAGGTATGCGTGACCTTTCCATTATCGCCACACCACCGGCAGCCAGGCACCCGATCAAGACCTTTGTCAGCCAGTGGAGCGATGTACTGATTGAGGAGGCGTGTCAGCGTGAGATAAAACGCGGCGGCCAGGTCTATTTTCTACATAATGAAGTCAGCACCATTGAGAACACCGCCGCCCGTCTGGAACGGCTGATGCCGGGGGTACGGGTTCATGTGGCTCATGGACAGATGCGTGAGCGTGAGCTGGAAGCGATCATGCGCGACTTCTACCACCAACGCTTCAACATCCTGGTCTGTACCACCATTATTGAGAGTGGCATCGATGTACCAAGCGCCAATACCATCATCATCAACCGTGCCGACAAACTGGGGCTGGCTCAGCTTCACCAACTGCGTGGACGGGTTGGACGTTCTCATCATCGTGCCTACGCCTACCTTATTACACCACCACCAAAGACATTAACACCAGACGCAAAGAAGAGACTTGAAGCTATTGAATCACTTGAAGATCTTGGTGCGGGATTTACCCTGGCAACGCACGATCTTGAGATACGCGGCGCCGGTGAGTTACTGGGTGAAGGGCAGAGCGGACAGATCCATGAGGTGGGTTTCTCGCTCTATACCGAGTTGCTGGAGCGCGCCGTCAAAGCGCTGAAGGCGGGTGAGAACCCCAACCTCGACCGGCCTCTTGATCACGGTGCAGAGATTGACCTGCAACTGCCGGCCCTGCTGCCGGAGGATTATCTGCCCGATGTCCACAGCCGCCTGGTGCTCTATAAGCGTATCGCTAGTGCTGCCGACCAAGAAGAGCTGAGAGAACTGCAGGTGGAGATGATCGACCGCTTCGGTCTGTTACCCGATCCGGCCAAGGCGCTCTTTGGTATCACGGAGCTTAAGCTTAAAGCAAATCCCCTGGGGATTTCCAAGATCGAAGCAGGACCAAGCAGCGGCCGTATCCTCTTCAGTGGTGAGCCAAAGATTGACCCTGGGAGGATCATCCATCTGATTCAGACCAAACCAAAAAGGTACAAGCTTGACGGTGCTGACAAGATACGCTTTTTTATCGACATGTCAGAGCGTGAACAGCGTATTTCACAAATCACAGCCATGCTCGATGAGATAACAGGTGTGTAGTGAATGACTTTTCCACCCCGGCGATGGACAATGGGGCAAGCGACAAACCGGTAATAACAAGAAACACTATGAGAAATATTCGCCAAATAATTACTGCAATCAGCTGCTTTGCTCTCCTTCTCCCCATCACCTCCTCCGCCCAGGGAAGAGATGAGGCGCCTTGGTACGACGTGGAGATGATCATCTTCACTCACAACAGTGCCGGTGCAGGCAGTACGGAACAGTGGAGTGACGAACCAGGCAGCCCCGATTTTGAAGGCGCCTTTCGTTTTCCTATAACCGGGGAGAGTGTCGGAGAGGGAAGCCCAGCCACTACTGCTGAAACACCTATAGTTTCAGACGAGATTGGTTTACCCACCGCCCTCTACACTCTATTACCTAAAAGTGAGTGGCGCCTGACCAGTGAGCTCAGTCGGTTGAAAAGAAGCCGTGGCAAGCTTATGCCCCTGATCCATACCGCTTGGCGACAGCAGATGAGGTCACGTGATGAGACCGTACCACTGCACCTTATCTCAAATGATCAGATTGCCTCTGAAACACCAATCCTCGAAGGCGTTATCCAGGTCAGTGTGCAGCGCTACCTGCACCTAAACTTCGATCTCACACATAGGGAGGCAAGGGATATCTCCAACACAGTCGATGCAGGTGGTTTTGCTCTGCAGTCGATGTACAGAGACTACCGTATCACCAACCATCGTAAGATGCGCAGTGGTGAACTCCACTTTATCGATCATCCGAAGGTGGGGATGCTTATTCTGGTCAGTAAGTTTAAGGTACCCGAAGTGGAAACGTTGGCGCCTGAGCCGGTGGTTGAAACCCCCATAGAGGCTGCTAAACTAGCTCCAGAGGCTGCAACTGCGGTGGAAACGCCACAGGTCCCAGAGTAAATTCACTTCCTGTAGCCACCAGACACCTGAAATTTTCAGACTACAGTAAAAAAGCAAAAAGCCCGGTCAGGAAACTGATCGGGCTTTTTATGTTGGCGTCCCCTAGGGGGTTCGAACCCCTGTTACCGCCGTGAAAGGGCGGTGTCCTAGGCCTCTAGACGAAGGGGACGTTTTAATTCAGCAAACGAAAAATCCGGCCCTTCGTGAACCGGATTTTTCTTGTTTGGTGGAGCCAGGCGGGATCGAACCGCCGACCTCGACACTGCCAGTGTAGCGCTCTCCCAGCTGAGCTATGGCCCCAAACGAGCGGCGAATATTAAGGCATCCTATAGGCGTTGTCCAGAAAAAACCGAGTTAAATGCATGGCCGGCATGTGAGTCGGGGGGTATGAAGAACCTCCGATGCAAAGAGAATAAAAAAAGCCCGTCCAGTAAACTGAACGGGCTTTTCGTGTTGGCGTCCCCTAGGGGGTTCGAACCCCTGTTACCGCCGTGAAAGGGCGGTGTCCTAGGCCTCTAGACGAAGGGGACGTTTTAACTCGATAAATAAAAAATCCGGCCCTTCGACAACCGGATTTTCCCTGTTTGGTGGAGCCAGGCGGGATCGAACCGCCGACCTCGACACTGCCAGTGTAGCGCTCTCCCAGCTGAGCTATGGCCCCAAACGAGGCGCGTATGTTACGAGGTGGCGCATCGTTTGTCCACCCCTTTCAGGTGCTTATTTTTTCACCGGCTGTTCGATCTTCGCCCAGGAGTCCCGCAGGGTGACTGTCTGGTTAAAAACCAGCTTCTCCGCCAGCTCGTCACGGTAGAAATAGCCCTCCCGCTCGAACTGATAACGTGCTCCACGTTCAGCGTTGGCGAGGCTGGGTTCAACCATGGCATTGACCACTTTAAGGGAATCAGGATTGAGATGTTCCAGGAAGGACTCCACCTCTTTATCACCATCCGGGGTGGGGTGATTGAACAAGCGATCATAAATTCGTACTTCCGCCGCGACACCCTGGTCTGCAGATACCCAGTGAATTACGCCTCTCACTTTACGACCTACCGGGTTGGCCCCAAGAGTCTCGGGATCATAGCTACAGCGCAGTTCGGTAATCTCACCAGCCTCATCTTTTATCACCTGCTCACACTTGATGACATAGCCGTTGCGCAGCCGTACTTCGCCACCTGTTACCATCCGTTTGTACTTTTTATTTGCTGTTTCACGGAAGTCAGCGCGGTCGATATAGACTTCGCGAGTAAAGGGAATCTCACGACGGCCCATGCTCTCATCCTTTGGATGGCAGGCACCGATGAGCATCTCCAGCTCCCCCTCTGGGAAATTCTCAATCACCACTTTGAGCGGATCGAGCACCGCCAGAGCCCGTGGCGCGGACTTATCCAGTTCTTCCCGGATACACGCCTCCAGCATCCCCATCTCTACTGAGTTATCGGATTTAGTGATGCCTATACGATCACAAAAGGTGCGGATAGAGGCCGGGGTGTAGCCACGATGACGCAAGCCGGAAATAGTAGGCATACGGGGGTCTGACCAGCCCTCCACATGCCCCTCATCCACCAACTGGGTGAGCTTGCGTTTGCTCATCACTGTGTACTGTAGGTTAAGCCGAGAGAACTCGATCTGCTGGGGATGACAAGGGATGGTGATATTGTCCAGCACCCAATCATAGAGTGGGCGGTGATCTTCAAACTCCAGTGTACAGAGGGAGTGCGTGATCCCTTCCAGGGCATCGGAGATGGGATGAGTGTAATCGTACATTGGATAGATGCACCAAGTCTCACCGGTCTGGTGATGAATAATACCGTGACGGATGCGATAGAGCGTCGGGTCACGCATATTCATATTAGGCGATGCCATATCGATACGGGCACGCAGTACGCGGCTACCATCCTCGAACTCCCCTGCCCTCATGCGAGCAAAGAGGTCAAGGTTCTCCTCGACAGTGCGTTCGGCAAAGGGGCTGACTCTACCCGGCTCTGTGAGGGTGCCGCGGTACTCTCTCACCTGTTCTGCGTTGAGATCACAGACGTAGGCCTTGCCGCTTTCGATCAGCTCGACGCCGAAATCGTAAAGTTTCTCAAAGTAATCTGATGAGTAGAAGAGGCGCTCCTGCCAATCAAAGCCGAGCCAGCGCAAATCATCCATGATCGCATTGACGTAATCGATGTTCTCCTTGTGGGGATTGGTATCATCGAAACGCAAGTTACATAGGCCGTTAGGGTAGTCACGGGCAACACCAAAGTTAAGGCAGATCGATTTAGCATGACCAATATGGAGATAACCGTTTGGCTCGGGAGGAAAACGGGTATGTACCCTGCCCTCATTTTTACCTGAGGCCAGGTCGGCATCGATCATCTGGCGGATAAAGTTGCTCGGTGTTTTAGTTTCAGTAGTGCTCATATTTCCGGCTTTATTTCACATTATCCCGTTCTGGGGATATCTCTACTTAGGATGGACAGACTCAGGCGTTTGCTTCACGTTGACGAATATACTCCAGGGCTCGGTCAATACGGCGCAGAGTAGCCTCTTGGCCCACCAAGTGAAGCGTTACGTCGATGCCCGGAGAAGCGGCCCGTCCTACAACGGCAACACGCAACGGTTGGGCCACTTTGCCCATTTTCAGCTCCAACTCATCAGATACTTCCTGCACCAGTGTATGCAACGCTTCCGGCGTCCACTCCTGCTGAGCCTCCAGACGTTCGCGCATCTTCTCCAGCGGCACCCGTGCAACAGGACGCAGGTTCTTCTTTGCCGCAGTCGCATCAAACTCATCGTAATCTTTATAGAAGAAGGCACTGATATCCGCCATCTCCACCAGGGTCTTGGCCCGCTCCTGCTGTGCCTTCACCACCTCTACCAGATCAGGGCCTTGGGCGGGATCGATACCGAGCCGCCCCATATGGTAACTCAGCAGGTGTGCCAAGTGTTGGGGGTCACCCTCTTTGATGTAATGCTGGTTGAGCCACTGCAGCTTTTCGGTATTGAAGGCTGAGGCTGCTTTGTTGACATCGTCGATTTCAAACAGCTGAATCATCTCATCAACAGAGAAGATCTCCTGATCACCATGGGACCAGCCCAAGCGCACCAGATAGTTGAGCAATGCCTCCGGCAAATAGCCCTCCTCCTTATACTGCATGACGCTCACTGCGCCGTGCCGCTTTGAGAGTTTTGCACCATCATCACCAAGGATCATCGCCACATGGGCATACTTGGGGATATCTACCCCCATCGCTTTGAAGATATTGATCTGACGAATGGCGTTACGCATGTGGTCATCACCACGTATCACGTGGCTGATGCCCATATCGTGATCATCCACCACCACTGTCAGATTGTAGGTGGGAGAGCCGTTAGTGCGGCGGATGATCAGATCATCCAGCTCTTCGTTGGCCACAGCCACCTTGCCATGAATCATATCGTCCAACACCACCACACCTTCCAGTGGATTACGAAAACGGATTACATGGGGTTCATCGGCATCAATCTTGCGGTCACGGCAGTGGCCATCGTAGCCACGCTTACCGCCACTCTGTTCCTGGCCGGCCCGTAACTGATCCAACCGCTCCTTTGAGCAGTTGCAGCGATAGGCGTGACCTTTCTCCAGCAGTTCATCGATCACCTCGTTATAGCGGTCGAATCGCTTAGTCTGATAGAAAGGCCCCTCCTCATACTCAAGCCCCAGCCAGGTCATACCCTCAAGTATGGCGTTGACTGCTTCTTCGGTGGAGCGCTCGAGGTCGGTGTCCTCAATGCGCAGAACAAAGCTGCCACCGTGCTTGCGGGCATAGAGCCAAGAGAAGAGCGCTGTGCGTGCACCACCTACGTGGAGATAGCCGGTGGGACTGGGGGCAAATCGGGTACGGATGGTCATATCGCTTGTCGTTTCAGCCAAATTTTAAAAAGAGACGCATTCTATCAGAGGGCCGCAAAAATCGCAGGAAACATTTGACTTAGAAACCGCCAGAGAGATCTTTTTCTCCACTCATCAAAGGAACGGTAACACAACAGGAGAGTAGAACCTCAGACACCAGTCTACCCGGCACATAACATATTGCATTTCAATCAGTTATATTCAATATCAAATATTTACATGGGATTGAATGTTCATCAAAAACAGAGTCTTGGCGGCACTACCTTTTCAACTAGTAAAGCAAAACCCGGGGAGATTAAAAAACATCTACCCAGAAAAAGAATCTGTATCTTGGAAATAGAAGTGACCTGATTTTCAACTGCTATATTTATGGTAACCGCCTGTTTAGGAAAAAACTAAACAGGCGGCCTCTGAATCGTGGATATCAATGAGTAGAGACGAGCAGGTAGATGAATAGTGAGAGAGGTAGCTTGCTTGAAGCAGATAATGGGCGGGATTCACATGCCATAGCCAGGGAGCAGACACGCATTCTCTATATGCAGGCCCCTGTTTCCAATATCACGGTTATTGTTATTGCGACACTTTTTTACGGTATTTTGTCCTCAAGAGTTGAATCCAGTCTTATTGGCTACTGGACGGTAGCACTATACCTCACAGCACTGTTTCGTCTATTGCTATGGTACAGGCGCTATAAAACCCCAGAGTGGCTATCCAACTCAGCATGGATGAATCTCTACATCTTTGCCTGTGCACTGGTCGGTGTCTCGTGGAGCATGATCTATCCACTCATCTACATTGCCAATGACGAAATAATTTCATTCGCCCTATTTATATTGGTATTCGGCGTTATCAGTTCAGCCGTAGCCATTCTTAATATCTCCATGCGTGCCTTCATTGTTTACACCTACCCACAGGCACTCATACTGGGCCTCACACTTCTGCAATCCCAGGGCACCGCTTACAAATGGTTAACTATTTCTCTTGTCATTTATCTATTGATGACCACTATATTCACGCGTAATGCCAATCGCAGCACACTCCGCTCAATTCGACTCCAAGTGGAGAACCGTGCACTTATCGATCAGTTGAATCTCGAAATTGGACACCGTGAAGAGTTGATAGAACAGCGGACCATACAACTCAAGGATAATAACCAAGCTTTGGTCAACGAAGTCAAAGAGAGAAAACAGGCAGAGATTTTTCAGGCCAAACAGAAAAGTATTCTCGAACGCATATCCCGGGGAACAGTACCCCTCAGTAGCATTCTTGAGGAGATCGTGCTGCTCGCTGAGGGCCAGACAGAGGGGCTAAAGGGGGCCATTCTACTGCTTGAGGGGAATATCCTTCACATTGGGGCAGCCCCTAATCTTCCCGGCGCCTACAGTGCATTAATAGACGGTATGGTGATCGGTTCTGCAATGGGCTCGTGCGGTACAGCCGCATATAAAGGTGAGCGGGTTATCGTAGACAATGCACAAACCGATCCGCTTTGTGAAAATTTCCGTGATCTCTTAAAAGAGTGTAATTTTGGGGCCTGCTGGTCTGAACCTATTCTGGATTCGGAAAAAAATATTCTTGGTAACTTAACACTCTATCACCACTCCCCTAGCTGTCCCGGCAAACACGAAATACTGGTCATCGAAACCATGTCACAGATAGCCAGTATCGCTATAGAGCGTAGTAGGACGGTAGAGAAGTTGCGCCAGTCCGCCACCATATTTCAGAGCACCCTGGAAGGCGTCATAATTACCGATGCCAATAATGATATCGTTGAGGTCAATAACGCCTTTGAAAATATAACCGGCTACATGCGAGATGATGTCATTGGTCGTAACCCTCGGCTCCTACAGTCGGGAAGGCACGATAAAGAGTTCTATGATGAGCTCTGGAATTCGCTAAAAAATTCAGGGCAATGGAGGGGGGAAATATGGAACCGGCGCAATAGTGGTGGAATTTACCCTGAGTGGCTCAATATAAGCAGTATCTCTGATAGAAACGGTCACATACTCAATTACATCGCCGTCTTCTCCGATATCACCTCCATAAAGCGTTCAGAAGAGGAACTGGACCACCTGGCACATCACGACCCACTCACCGATCTACCTAACCGGCTACTCTTTAACTCCCAACTGGAACATACAATCAAGCACGCACACAGAAACAACTCTGTCTTCGCTGTGCTATTTTTGGACCTTGATCGATTCAAAAACATCAATGACAGTCTTGGGCACAAGGCCGGAGATGACTTGCTGCAGCAACTTGCCGTCAGGCTTAAGGAGGCCGTCAGACTGGATGATACCGTGGCAAGAATCAGCGGAGATGAATTCGTGATCCTGCTTGAGGATATAGGCACCGCAGAGAATACGGCCCATACCGTAGAAAAGATCATGTCCATCTTCAATGCCCCATTTCTGCTGGATGACCATGAAACCCACATCACCTCTAGCGTTGGCATTAGCCTCTACCCAGCCAATGGAGACAATGTCGCGGCATTATTGCGCAATGCAGACACCGCTATGTATCGCGCAAAAGATGAGGGACGAAACACTTACCAGTTTTATAATCAGGAGATGACAAATATCGCCTTTGAGCGGGTTGTTATGGAAAATGCCTTGCGGGCAGCCCTTAACCACAACGAGTTCCGCCTACTCTACCAACCCCAGATAGACATGGTCAGCGGCAAGCTCATAGGTGTTGAGGCTTTGATACGATGGGATCACCCTGAAATCGGTGAAATTTTGCCTGGCAAATTTATTCCACTGGCCGAGGAAAATGGACTTATCCATGATATAGGGGCATGGGTTATGGAAACCGCTTGCCAACAGGGCCAGCACTGGCTGGAGGAAGGTTTCGACTTTGGCCGCATCTCAGTAAATATCGCCCACTCTCAATTGCAACAAAGCAATTTTGTAGACAATACCAAGGCCACCCTAAAGAGAACTCAACTTCCCGCCAGCAGACTGGAGATAGAGATTACGGAAAGCGTCATCATGCAGAATGCAGAGCATGCCATACAACAGCTCAAGATGCTGCGTATACTCGGCTTGCGGATCTCTATCGACGATTTTGGCACCGGTTATTCATCAATGAGTTACCTTAAGTTATTGCCCATCGACAAACTGAAGATCGACCAATCCTTTGTACGTGACATTCCCCATGACACAAATGATATGGCTATTACAGAAGCAGTCATAGCATTGGGCAAAGCTCTGGATCTACAAGTCATTGCCGAGGGGGTTGAGACAGAACAACAAGCCGACTTTCTAATAGAGAAAGGTTGTCGGCAAGCCCAAGGCTATCTCTACAGCCGTCCTATTGAAGAAAATGAACTGAAAAAGAAATATTTATCAGGGAACTCGTAACTATTCAGAGGCTCTTGCCAAAATTAAGCACTATCTGTAAGATCCAGCATCTCTTGAAATTGCACAGCTTAGGGCGGTTAGCTCAGCGGGAGAGCACTGCCTTCACACGGCAGGGGTCACTGGTTCGAACCCAGTACCGCCCACCAATATAATCAAGCACTTACGGAAACGTTAAGTGCTTTTTTATGCCTAAAACCTTTTCGGTGTAAACAAAGCCAAAAACTCCGCTGATTTGGTCAAAATGTAGTGGTCAAGACTTGCTCTGACAGATAGTGCCAGATTATTAATGCCTGCTTCCTTTGATTTTCGACTGATGTAATAAAACGGTCACATTTGTCAGATAGCCTAAAAATATCTCGACCGTTATCTCAATCGGAGAAGGCTATGATCAAGACCAGTCTGGAGAGGTTCGACTCACCAATCGTCATCATTAACCAAGTATACAAAAGCGAAGACTGGGGTGTGGTGGCCAGCTACGTGAGCAAACAGGACGCCGGAGAAGAGGAGGACGAGGTAAGTTTTGCCAAAATTGGTTGGCACCTCTACATTACCCATCCCAACTTGAATGAGACAGATTTCGATCAGGTATTCGGCACCCTGGAAGCCGCACTTGAGTTTGGAGTAGATCAGATTATCTGCGGCGATCTGGAGCCTGCCACGTCTCCTGCAAATGGATTGAAAGGTGAAAGCCATCCATTCGGTCACTACAATTCGATTGTCCCCCTCGACCTATAATTGAGGGTTCTTCAAAATAAGAAGCATGAAACGATGTAGTGACCGGCCCCAGTAGTTTGTAAGAAATCGTGTTTTTATGCGCCACTGTTTACACCATCTGTTTACACAAATAGACCTTCCCAGAATATCTTGCTTTAAATTCAATCACCTATAGCTATTAACCGCTACTCCTTTACGGCAGGGGTCACTGGTTCGAACCCAGAAGCTGAGGGGCTGTGATATTGTCATGCTCAGAGTTCGGAACATATCCCACGGAGCCAAAGTTCTCTCTCGAGCCACGGTCTTACAGAAAAAGACAGGTCAGTCGGTTCAATTTGAGATCATGGAGCAGACAAGGGAAGCTGTTGAGAGGTGGATATATAGAGCAGGTCTACGATACGTAGCAATACGTATTCCCTAGCAGAAAGGACCCATCGAAATACATTACTGCCAGGCAATATGCGCGTATCGTCAGATCGTGGATCAGGATGATTGGTTTAGATCCAAGAGAATATGGAACTCATTCACTTCGTAACCACACGTCGCGGCTGAGGCGGTCCCAGTACTATAAATAAGCTAATTGCACGCACGAATCATGGGGACAGTACACTTAACTTCCGACAATCAAGCCACTACACAACCGCTAGCTTCAAATTATTTCCGTTATAAGATTGAGCCATGACATTTTGTTTTATCCTGGTTGATGAAGTGCGGGGATTATAAAGCACTTGACTGATCTGCTTCCCTTCCGATTTCAGGTAAGACTCCACTGCGACATTGTGGGGTTTGTTTCCCCAATCTTCGCCAATTACGAAAATATCGGCATTCAATTCTTTGCAACCAGACACATATTCAAGCTCATCGTAGGAGCGTACAATATCAACGCAACGCAATGATTTCAGCATTTCCATTCGTTGATCAAGAGGAATAACAGGCACGTTGGGCTTGTAAGAATTTACAACACGATCTGAAGCAACACCAACGGCCAGAACATCCCCTAATGATTTGCAGTATTCTAGTAAAGCAATGTGTCCCACATGCAATAAATCAAAAGTACCTACGGTATATACAATCATGTGCTATTTACCTCTTCGAAAAAAGTAATTATCAGTGCCATGTTTTGCCGACACAGATGCCTTCTATAAAAGTTTCCAGCCATAAATGCTCGTCATTCCAAGTGTATATAACGCAAGCAGATAAACATTTCTGGGATTGCCAGAAAGTTTGGGTGTTTTGATTTGAGATACATTCAGGGCGGCAAGTCCTAGGGCGCTGACATATAGGACCACTAAGAATATTCCATTAGAAAAAACACTTTCAAAAAGGAATATGAAAACGAGTGCGATGTTGTTGTTATCCAGCGCCAGTCCTGTGTATTTGGACTCGTCAGATAAGCCGAATGTGCTGAAGTAACTTAACCGTATCGCACTGGCAGCGAGAACTATGAAAGCGACCGGCAAAAATATGGGGTCGAACTTCCCATAGCTAAGCAAAAGAATCGCCGGAGCGACGCCATAGCTCACAATATCTATTACAAGATCGAGTTGGCCGCCAAAAATTCGGTCGCTGCCTGTGCGGCCCTTCATTCTTCGAGCAACCAGTCCATCTGCCCAGTCAAAGGCAACGGCCCAGATCATGCCAATCATTGCTGCGTAATAAATGCCAAGAATACTGAAATAGATCGCTAATATTGTGCAGGCCAACCCGGCAAGTGAACACAAATTAGGCAGATCTTTTACATAGGAAATAATGGCGGGTTGTAACTCTTGAGGTTCTTCGTTTCCTATGGACATGATGATCCTAAAAGTAATAACTACGAATCAAAGATGCACCTAAATCACGTTGTAAAAATTCGCGCGCAGTATCTTGCTGCTCAATAGAACAATGTCACGCTAAAACGCTGGAGGCCCTCATTAAGATTGAGAAGCGCAAACAGTAGGTAGGTGCGATGAATTTACTCTATTCGCTTGCAAGCAAATAGGGTCACAATAAGGAGGATAGAGGCGTGTGGACCAGTAGGCTCGATACAGGGTAGGACTAATCTCGCCATTATACGCTCTATTTAGTCCGGTACACAGCTGTTTGATTTTTAATTTGTATCGTCTTGTATAGCTTAGGTTTTCTTGTCAGTTGGAAATGCTTTTGGCGATATAGTGTTCGCCTAACAGACCGCTATGTGCTGGAAGCTGACCAAGGCCACTCTACGCCAAATTGACCGCTAATGGCCGAGGCCGTGTGAAAACTCAATAATGACCCTCTGAGATCGTTTTTAGTGGCATAAAATACCAGTTAGACCAAGTACATCTCTTGTGACACATTGAGGCCTCTAAGACCGTACCGTCGTGCATGACACTGTATTTAACCCCCATCTCTGCAGGTGGGATGCTATTGAGTTTTCACACAGCCTGGGCCGAAATGCGACCAAAGTAGACCTAGCCTGATTCCTTCTTTTTAGCACAAAACGCCCCTAAACCATCGGCCACATCAGGATGATTGGAACGAATGTGGTCGATTACAATTTTGATTGCTATGACATCAAAAAAAATGAGGTTACTGGAGGCCAGCAACTACCATCATTCAGTACGTAAATATTCGATGTATTTGGTGTCTTCGCTCAAAACATGATCAACCAATAGGTCCTTGATATCCAATCCAATATCAATCCACTCCTTACTGAAGTCTGTATTCTGAATTTCTTCCAATGCTTTCTTGAACTTGGCGATGAGCACTAAATGGATTTGAGTATGCTCCAGTGTGGCGGGGTAATTATTTTCAACAAAGAGGCGCTCCTCATGCAAAAAATGGGCTACAGCATCCTTCAATATAAGGTTCATGATGTGCTCAACAACACCCTTATCTCTTTCCTGACTCATAATTTCATCATTTAGTTCGTTTACCAACCTGATGAAGTTCTGGTGCTCAGCATCGATACCTGAATTTGACATGCTAAGTTCATCTGACCACTCAATTCTCCATGGTGCTATTTTCATTGTGATCCCTCTTTCATCCTATATATTTGTTGCAAGGAGTTAGAATGCCTGCTTTAGCGGACGTTAAAAACTTTAGCGCTGTTCCATCTCCCAACGCTCACGCACTACACCCTGCATGGCTGTGGTCAGCACCATCATCGACGATGGTCGGCATTTTGTAGGCAGGTTTCACCTCCCACTCAACAAACATCCCTTGCTTAATATCAAAGATAGCTGCGTCATCGCCCTTGCAGACCACCTTCATCTTGCTGGATTGTTGTAGCGGCATCATGCCCTGCATACCTTGCATATCATGCACCTGACTCATGTCTGGGGGTTGAATATTATAGACCAGCACCTCTTTCGACTCGACTAAGACGCATTCCATGCCATGCCTCTACACAGAGGCCCCTTAGCATCTTTAACTTTATCCAGGAACTGGAATGGTAATGGGTTATATGTGAGCATAGGTGCATCAGATACATTTTTGTCACATGTTACTTTTCTCAAATGGAGTTCGGATTGGTCATGCCCATAATCGAAGAGATCTCAGCGATAGAAATTGCAGGTACAGCACTACTAATCATCGGTGTAATTGTTGCCGCCTATACACTGTTATTCCGCACAATTGAAGTGAAACGTATCATTGCATTTGCGGGGATACTTCTCTTCTGCGGCACCTTTCTCACACTTTATGAACGTATCGTAGAGGTGAATTTTGGGGTAATCGGAAAAATAACCGTACAGGCAAAAGCGGATGCAGATGAGATTCGAAATATTCGAACCAAGATGGAGCAGCAACATCAGATAGTTGAGAACCTCATGCAAAGCATGATGGAAACTGCCGATAGAGTGTCAACTTTGGCTAAAGACGTCGAAACTGACATTACGACTCTTCAGCAATCACAAACAGCGGATCGAAAGCAAAATCTTCTCAAACATCTTGAAATAGTGAACGGTAGGATTACCGAATTGCAAAAAGCCGAGATGAGTACATTGCCCACCAATGATTTCGAAGAAATCCATAAAATCATAACCAAGATGGGTGAGCAAACGACAAAGAAAAAACTGCTGCTGAAAGAGCTTGAGTTATTGGGCGGAGGAAAGGAGTAGGCGTAACTCTGGTATATGTCGCACTCTATTCCATACGTGCCTTGATACTGGTTTTTCAATGCAATTCACTTGTATCGACTTTTCAGCCACCCATACGGGCACCTCATACCCTGCCACTTCAGCGTAAATATGAAATTATCTCGATAATGCAAGATCAGCGTTACTGGGATCGCCGGCAGTAAGGGGGTGTCCGCCTGCACACTCGCAGGGTCAGGTCTCGCTTCGTTGCATTCCCTTTCTTACTATTCGTCCCACTGTTGCCAAGTGGATACCAAAATGGAATGCAATCTCCCGATAACTGTAGGCACCCGTAGCATATGCCGCCACGATAGCAGCATTCCTATTTCCATGGTCCGAAGCAATGACATCAAGTGGGATCGCCGGCGCTCGGCGCTGCGCTCGTGGCACCGTTAGCTCATATCCACTAACTCGAACCTTTGCTTGCATGCGATCCACGAACGACTCGCCACCCAGATAGATCTGCTGCCACAGTCCATCCCGAAACCCTCTTTGACTCACACCTTCTTGCACAAAACGTTGATATCGAATACATGCTTGTTTACGCCTTGTCCCTGAATTCACTCAGTAGTCCGTCCACCGCCAGCCAGGTTGGTGCCAGCACTTCACCTACCCTAGAAAATAAGGTCAGAGTAAAATTTACTCATTTTCATCATGGAACTCCCCATTAGTGACCGAAGATTTTTATCCACAGGCCACTTAGATAATTCTGCAATCCCTTAAACGGTGTTTTTCTGCCACATAGGCATTATGGATGTAACAACCCTGCTAACTGAAACCTTGTTATGATCTACTTGATCATAATGCAATCAAAAAATATTGGCCCCGCTCAATATATGAGGTACATCTTGAATAGTAGTATATAAATACCTGTAGGACATTCGACAAATCAACCATGCCTCTACACAGAGGCCCCTGCCGCCAACCCTTGCCAGCCAGAAGCTGGGTAGTAGGCGGCAACGGAAGCACAGGCGTATTTTTCGCAGCGCGGTACCCACTCCAATCGCGGTTTGGGAGCCCCAGGTGTAAACATTTGTATCCATCCCCACCTCCCCCCTTCTAGCAGGCCACCCACCTGCCGTACAGTGTGTGTCAGATATTCAGCAACGGAAGCGGGAACTCTGGATTCTGTAGGCATCCATTTGACATATAGATAATTACAAATGACAACATTTTTTTTGTTTTCTCGCATATGGTAGGGGGATTGCTCAATACCCGAGATGTTCATAATTCATAACTCCAATATAGGAAAGGTCTATGCAATTTAAAAAAAGCACCATTGCCACCGCTGTCGGCATATCGGTAATCGCCCTGTCAGGTTGTGCATCCAATTCACCAAGGCTAACAGAGCTGGAAAACGAGCTGAGAGTCAAAGAGCAGGAGAACCAGGAGCTGCGTGACAACCTGGTCAAAAGTTCTGAACAGAAGGCCGCTGCTCCCGCAGCAGCTGCACCTGTGGCTGCGCCAATGGGTGATCTTTTGCCTCCTAATGCGAAGAGCGGTGAGTGCTATGCACGTGTTTGGGTGCCAGCTGCCTACCGTGATTTAACCAAGGATGTGTTGGTGCGTGAGGAGAGTGAGCGGGTAGAGATTATACCTGCCGAGTATAGCTGGGCAGAGGAGACCCTATTGGTTAAAGATGCTTCCAGTCGTCTTGAGA
The DNA here is from genome assembly GCA_040505895.1 of Sedimenticola sp. Classification (GTDB taxonomy): domain Bacteria; phylum Pseudomonadota; class Gammaproteobacteria; order Chromatiales; family Chromatiaceae; genus Vondammii. Next base: position 111,246 of record JBEVXU010000018.1, read on the forward strand.
CAGTGCCTGCTGTTTATGGCACTGAGACCGAAACTATTATGGTGAAAGAGGCATCGCGTAACTGGAACGTCTCCCTTGCTAAGGGGGCTGCACCTGCTAGCCATGAGCTGTTGAAGGCAGCTACGGACCATGGTATCGATATGGATGCTGCTGCCCCTGGCATGTGTTTCCATGAGCACTACATACCTGCCAGATTTGAGACCGATGAACAGCAAGTATTGGTGAGCGAAGCCTCTAGCAAGGTTGCAGTAAGTGAAGCCAAGTACCGAATGGTTGAGAAACGTGTAATGGTGAAAGATGCTTCATTCCGTATGGAAGGGGTGCCTGCAGTCTACAAGTGGGAAGAGGAGCAGGTGGTTGATAAGCTGGCACATACCATCTGGAAGAAGGGTGCTGGCCCGATACAGCGTATTGATGAATCCACGGGTGAGATTATGTGCTTGGTGGAGGTACCTGAAACCTACAAGACGATCCGCAGAAAAGTGCTGGCGACTCCTGCCACCACGCGCCGGATTGAGATTCCAGCTGAGTATAAGATTGTAAACGTGCGTGAGTTGGTAGAGGATGCCATCGAAAGCAGCACAGAAATTCCCGCCAAATACAAGAATGTCGCTGTCACCAAGAAGGTTGCGGATGCACACTTTGACTGGCACGAGGTGCATAATATGGAACACCCTGCCTCTACCCGTACCGGTCTGAAAGTCTGCCTGGTTGAAAAGCCTGCAGAGTACAAAAATGTAACCCGTCGTGTAGTCACCGCTGCAGCAACTACCCGTAAAGCGGATATTCCTGCAGAGTATAAAACGGTGAAAGTGAAGAAACTCCTGTCTGAGGCGAAGGAGAAGCGCATCACTATACCTGCCGAGTACAAAACCATTACCCAGCAGGAGCTTGCCAGTGAAGGCCACATGGAGTGGCGATCTATCCTTTGTGAAACTAATATGACCGGTGCTCGTATTACCGAGATCCAGAGCGCACTGAAAGTGGCCGGTTATGAATCGGGTAAGATCGATGGCGTGGTCGGTAGTGAGACCATGGCAGCAGTCAACGCCTTCCAGCGTGATAAGGGATTGCCTGTTGACCGGTATCTCAACGTGGCAACTCTGAAGGCACTTGGTGTTTCAGCTCGCTGATCAGTATGGGTGCTGTGCAAATGATCTGATCCGGTCACTTATGAAAGAGTGGCAGAGATCGGCATCATAATCGATACCGGAGTCTTTACGACTCCGGTATTTTTTTGCCCCTAGCTGAGGAAAAAGCTTATAGGAAAAGATAGTATCAAAAGGGTCAGAGTCACTGCTTGAATGGTAGTATATAAATACCTGTAGGACATTTAACAAATCAACCATGCCTTTACACAGAGGCCCATTAGCATCTTTAACTTTATCCAGGAACTGGAATGGTAATGGGTTTTATGTGAGCATAGGTGTATCAGATACAACTTGGTCACATGTTACTTTTCTCAAATGGAGTTCGGATTAGTCATGCCTATAGTCGAAGAGATCTCAGCGATAGAAATTGCAGGTACAGCGCTACTGATCATCGGTGTAATTGTTGCCTCCTATACACTGTTATTTCGCACAATTGAGATGAAACGTATCATTGCATTTGCGGTGATACTTCTGTTCTGCGGCACCTTTCTCATACTTTATGAACGTATCGTAGAGGTGGAATTTGGGACCATCGGAAAGATAACCGTACAGGCAAAGGCAGATGCAGATGAGATCCGGAATATTCGAACCAAGATGGAGCAGCAACATCAAGTAGTAGATAGCCTTATGCAAAGCATGTTGGAAACTGCCGATAGAGTGTCAACTTTGGCTAAAGACGTCGAAACTGACATTACAACTCTTCAGAAATCACAAGCGGCGGATCGAAAGCAAAATCTTCTCAAACATCTTGAAATAGTGAACGGTAGGATTGCCGAATTACAAAAAGCCGAGATGGATATATTGCCCACCAATGATTTCGAAGAACTCCATAAAATTATGGCCAAGATGGGTGAGCAATCGACAAAGAAAAAACAGCTGCTGAAAGAGCTTGAGTTATTGGGCGGAGGAAAGGAGTAGGCGTAACTCTGGTATATATCGCACTCTATTCCATACGTGCCTTGATACTGATTTTCAATGCAATTCACTTGCATCGACTTTTCAGCCACCCATACGGGTACCTCATACCCTGCCACTTCAGTCTAAATATGAAATTACCCCAATAATGCAATATCAGCGTTACTGGGATCGTCGGCAGTAAGGGGTGTCTGCCTGAAAATCTTATAGCGGCTTTTCTTCCAATACATCAAAGCGCAAGCCCGATATTGGCGGCCCCAGCAATGGCAGCCGCTCGCGCTGTATCCACAGAACGGGTTTACCATCCACTCGCCGGCCCAATTTATGCGGTTCAATTTATATTCTGTGGGCCACAGCTACCCATATCCGCATGGAGGCAGAGGGTGAGACGATTGCCACACATCAGCGCCGCTTTGAGCGAGAGGAACATATCTTTTATCCTTGGCACTATCTGCCCATTCTGGAGCGTAAACCAGGTGCGCTGCGTAATGATGCCCCTTTTCATGATTGGGATCTGCCCGGCCCTATCACCAGGGTAAAACAGCACATGTTGAAGCAGCCCAAGGGGGATCATGCCTTTGTACAGATCCTGTTGGCACTGCATGATCATGGCTCTGAGCTACTGATTGTGGCCTGTGAGGTGGCCCTGGAGCACTGTACAGTAAGTGCTGCCGTAGTGCTCAATCACTTTCATCGATTGAATGCCCCGACACAATTCCGATCATTGCCCGTAGCGGATAATCTTACGCTGACCAATTAGCCAGAGGCCAACTGTGCCCGTTATGACCAGGTCAGGGAATGTCATTATGGCCAATGAACTGATTACTGAACTCAATGCCCTACGCTTGTACGGGATGGTAACCGCCGTCGAAGAACTGCTGGCAGAGCGCCCAAGAAAATCTAAAAACCCACTGAATTGGGTTACCCGCCTGGTAGAAGCTGAGCAGGTGGAGTGGTAGGTACGATCTTACGTTATTAGTTGCGGGTAGCCCACTTCCCTATCCACCGCGAACTGGGCCACTTCCAGTGGGAGGAATCAGAGGTTGAGCAGCAACGTATTGAGCTGCTGGCCGATGCTGAGTTTACACAAGATGCCAACAATCTAATTCTGGTCGGAGATACAGGCAATGGCAAGACCCATCTGGCAACTGCCCTGAGTATCTCGGCTATCCATCATGGCAAACGGGTACGTTTCTATCATGTGGTTGATCTGGTGAACCGGCTGGAACGGGAGAAAAATGGTCAAAGCCGGTGCGCTGATTCGGCAGTTGATCCAGGTTGATATCGTGATTCTAGATGAACTGGGCTACTTGCCATTCACTGAGACGGGGGGAGCCTTGCTGTTCCACCCCGTGAGTCAACTCTATGAGCGCACCAGCCTGATGATCACCACCAATCTCTCATTCAAAGAATGGATCCAGGTCTTTGGTGATGCCAAGATGGCCACCGCCATGCTGGACCGGATTACCCATCACTGCGACATCATTGAAATGGGAAATAACTCCTATCAATTCAAGCACCGTAACCAGCTGTCATAGACTGGTCAATTTTGGATGCTGTTTGACAACTAATTAACTGCTCGCCCCGTCAGTTTCTCCTGGTGCTGCTTAGCCACTTCTTTAACAGTAGACGAGCGATAGGCATCTCGCCGTCAATGTCTACTTCAGGCAGAGGTTAAGGACGAACCTGTTTCAGAATATTTGCTGTGGTCAAATCCACTTCGCCCTTTGCTATCGTGCCGTTATCCCTTTCATCCACCCCCAACACGTTAAAGATCTTTCTGGCACCGGCAAAGAAATGCTGTCGGAACATCTTGATCGCGTAATAGGTGGTTGTGTCAAACGAGCCCGTGATGTCACAATGGTATCCGATATCTTTTAGGTCGGCCTGTAACTCGGCGATACCACCGGATGGGATATCCTGCCGGACCTCCCCACCATATCTGTTTGCGGAATCCTTATCATTCTTGACAAGACATTCGCTCGGGTATTTATCAAAAAAACCACCGTACATATCCGCCAGCGCGGGAATAGAATCCTTGGGAATAAGACCGATTCCAGCACTCTCAAGTTGCGGCCACTCAAATTCCAAACCGGGGTCATACGGTTTACCACCCAGTGTAACCACGCCGCCATCCCTCTTAACCAGACTCACATCACTGTGACCGATAACCGCATCGCTGGCTACACCGAATTCAGATTGAATGGAAGCTATCAGCTCGATTAGAGAATCGTACTGCTTCTGATTGTATTCTTTTTTACAACAATGAGTGACCTCGATACCGATGGAGTTATCGTTTATCGACCCTCCGGGGCAGGACGATGAAACCAAACCATGACCTTTCCAGTTACTGCATCCGGCGTTATTGGTCCTGAAAATTTCATGGGTCATTTTCGTGACCATGCCTCGGCTATCGACCAGGTAGTGCATGCTGGAAGAAAAATGACCGTTTGGATCAACCCATTTATTTATCTTGTCCACATCGGTCGCCGTATGATGAATGACTATAAGGTCAATGTTTCCGGTCCTGTTTTTCACGGCATTTGGATGAACCGCTCTGCAGTCACACCATACTGGTTGCAGATAGACTTTGAAGTAGTCATCGTCGGGTTCAATTCCGGCTGATGAAGCATCCGTGGGCTGGCCGCCGACCATCTCAATATCCAGATCCAACGGCATCCAGATCCTTTCCGGTAGGTTGTCTGTGGGTTCACCTGTAGTCGCACCACCGCCGAACTTACTGTCCCGGATATCCGGATTCCACAACCTATCTGTTTCCGGCATGATGCGCAACAGATAGTGACCATCATCCAATGCTAACTTGCATACACCTCTATCGTTCGCTTCTTTCTCGGTTAAAAGATCGCCATCCAGAAACACCTGAATCCTTAGCCCCTCCATTTGTCGGTCGTTTTTATAAAGCCGGTTTCTTATTTTTAGTTTCAACATGACGCTTTCCTTGTTACTGATTTGTTGTGGCGCTTCCCCTAACGAAGACCTCTCACTCCCAAATCAGACTCTCGTCTGGATTGGGGGATTTTGGAAGTATTTCCAATCCATAACCCATCAATGTGGGTGAGTTTCGACTGCACAACTCAACTGAAAGAAACTCGGCAAACAACCTCCATGTGACTTTCTCGGTTCTGCTCTTGTGCCCAAAATAGAGAGACTTCTCCGAAATCACCGAGCCTTTTCGCGCTCTATCCCTCAAGCGCAGCAAAACACCCTTCGGTATATGACCTGTCGATGATTTGCCGGAATTGATGACTTCGCTGAATTTAAAAGAGTCTATGCTTTCCTGTCGTATGGGTATAGGCGTCTCATCAAACGTATGGCTGGCTGATATTAGCTCTCTGGTCAGAATGATATCGCCCGGTGTAATACCACTCTCTGCTTTGATCATCCCACGGATAGTCAGGATAACTTTCTGGACAACAGGGTTTGCTGCGGTTGGAAAAACCGGTGAAACGAGTACTCCAACAGTAAACCGGGGGACCGCCAATCTGGTGAATCGTTTTAGTCGGTTCTTCTTGGCCAACGCGTGATAATTATCACGCAGGGCTTTGTTCAGACCCACCGCAGAGGGCATTCGCAATAACTTGGCCGTGTACTGAACCTCTGTTTTTTGGGCCTTTAATATATTGGACAACGTCTTGAACTTGATTGCTGACATGTTGGCAGACAAAGATTTCATAGCCGGCGATTCTCCTTCCTTCGGCGCGAGCATATTGAGAAGAGGAGTGTGAGTTTTCTTGTAGAGCACCAGTGGTTTTGTCGTGGCGACCCTGCCCATCTCCGTCTCTCTACTCTCTAGCGCGGCGATGGCGAGATTGACCTTAAACTCCGCCTTCCTGATAAATACGGCTCGCGATGTAACCGTGGGTGTGAGGCCACCTCCATGGCCATCGGACAAAACCTTGTCTGGATGGCGCCAATACCGGGCCTGTAAGAATTCATTTTTCAGCCAGGCGCGCTGAAGAATGGTGACGGTATATTCAAGTGTCACAGAACCAATGAACTGCAGGGCGCGCTCCACATCCTGAGCAGTGATTTCGAACAGCACCCGTGTGCGCGTATCTATTATCGAACGTATAGCTTTTGCATCTAACGCTACTTTCGACCAATGACTGTTGGGATCGATCAGGTTCGATAAAGGCCGGATCGCAACCGAAGCGTACTCACCTGAATTTATTGAATCACGTTTGCTCCGTTCCAGGGTCTCTATGAATTGAATCCGTTCGTCCTCAAAACCTGCATCCGCATCCGCCTGAATGATTAAACTTATCGCTTTTTCTACCCTGTTCTTCTGACCAATAGTCAACCACTCTACACGTACACGTTTCAGTTGACTCTCCATTGAAGATGCCAACTGTGTATCATCCCCATTGTGTGCCAACGCTGTTTCCAATTCCAGTGTTGAGATACGGTTTTCATAGTCTTCATACAGCACTAGGGCGTCGCTTTTTCTTGGTATGCCAGCATCATCCACTGGGTAAAGGAAACTACGCGCCTCGGCCACTTCGCTGCTGTGCGACTCCAGATGGCCCGCGAACTGCGCCGTTCGAAGAATATCTTCATAGCTGACATTCAGTGGGTCATTATCAGACTCCACCGAAACACCCTGCTGAAATGGCGGTGATATATTCAACAACCGGTTATACAGAAACCTAACCACCCGATCTATCTCAAGATCGAGATTGGTGATACCCGTTTCTGCACTTCCCTCCATCAGATCCAAGAGCGCAACTACCGCGTCGCCCATGGGCCATCCCAAGCTGTCCCAATCGACTAACGCCAGATGCGGCTGACCACTAATGTCGGCACGCTTCGCCAACTTTATGTCAGCCAGTGGAAGTTCTTCTGTATCCGCAATAGTCTGGGCTAAAGCGGCGCGAAGGACTTTGATGCATAGGGCGACGTCCTCAGCATTGATTTCGTCACCCAGCGACATTATAACCAGTCCTCTTTTGGATAGCTGTCAAAGTCCGGATCTGGTGAACGTGAAAGGTAAACACTGGACATTCCGACCAAATAGGTACCGTTCGCTGTTATCTCGCCCGATGTACTGTCAGACGAATAGCTGTTAGTTATGGTTGTACTCTCATGTTTTACATTTTCACCAAAACCAAAAATGGATATTCCGCCGGAACCGGTGATCACCTCTTTTTCATAATCAGACAGACTTTTCAAGGCGCTCGACTTGACTTTCAGATTGCGAATGAAATATGCCGTCACCGGTAACGCAGGCATCTTTCCAGCTTTCGGTGGCACTTTGCCATCAGAGAGTTGGGTAATCTGATTGACTGCATCGATAGGTTTACCCGTATTGGGATCTACGGTCGAGTAGGCCCGGCATTCGATGAAATCTTTAGAGAACCATGGTCGATCAATCAATCCCTGCACAATTTCGAAGCTGATTTCAAAACCTGCAGTGAAAAACTCACTCTCTCGCTTCTCACTCACCACATTCCCACTTACGTTAAAACTTTTGAAAAGACTAAGTGGAATACTTACTCCGGCCGACGTGGTCGAACTTTCGAATTCCGACCAGCTTGAATAGTTTCTGTTCGACAGGGACAGCTTCATCAGACTCGGTGCGCTCAATATTCCGTTCGGACGCAAGGCGGTGTAATAGGCTGTTTCTGAAAGTAAACTGCTGCCGAATTCTTCGTCGGCAAAGAGCGATGCTGACATCAGGTTACCTTCGAAACGTTGGCGTAATTCGGCCAGATACTCGGGCATTCCACCCTGTGATAGTTGCTCGATACGGGCAATGATACTTTCGACCTTGGTCTTATGGCCTTGCGTTTCCCATCGTTGTGCTGCCACCCGAATTTTTCTTTTCAGCATCTTTACCCGAAGCCCTGCATTGGGATCGTTGGGATTGATATCCTTCAACTGGATAAGTGCCGCATTAACAGTCTGCTCGTAGTTACTCATCAACGCGTCGTACAGTTTCATCGCCTTGGTTGGCGTAGCTAAGGCATTGGGATCAGTAATCATGTCCGAAAGGGACGCGCCGTCGTCAAATATATTGGCTAGATCGATGTCTGCATCATCGCCAAATCCCGCCAACAGGTCGTCATCCCCCAATGCACTGCTTGTGTCGGTAGCGCTGGTATCTAGCGCATCTATCGGTTCGGCTACTTCGACGAATAACATTTCACGCAATTTGCGTAATTTCTCCCTATCCGTATCTGAGCGCTCGTTATTAAATATACGACAATTGTTTAGTATTGATTCATAGAGATTGGAAATCTTGATACCTGAACTGACGAGTGAATTTAGATCGACGGTCACCCCTTTGGCGCTTCCACTGTCGAGTACCGGCACGTAATCGACAATAGTGGCGAAATTCACCGCCGCCCGGGTCATATCCTGTACCGTAAAACCCTCTTCTTTCCAGGCTTTGGCTTTAGGGCCAATATCCATAAACGAAGCCAACTCCGGTCCGAAAGGAATGGGAGGCATGAAGTATTGGAACACCACATTGTCTGGTTTGTTCTGCCCTTCGATCATTGTCTGAATAGCGCCGTACATGTAATTACGCATGTCTTTGGCGGTTAGATTCTTAACGTTTGCTTTAGGAGTGTTAGGCATTGTTGACGATCTCCAAATCAAATGGTATTGGAACGGGGTGTATTGAGTGATTACTTAATCGATTGTGATTACAATTTTTATTTATAGCTGTCGGTACTCGCAGCGCAATTCGTAGCAGAGTCTCTGAGTTTTAACGTACGTTAGGCTGCTTTCTCACGCTTGGCATATCCGATTAGGCCCAGTAGGCCAGAGCCGAAGAGTCATGCAACTGCGGGGATGGGGACTACAGCTGAAGAGAAGTTCCCTGTTCCGTTATTTTGGAACCACTAGGTACCATTAGAAATAAGGATATGGTTGGGATATGTTTTTTGATATTCATTAAGTTACCACCTAGTTGCAAAATAATCATACTGAATAAACGTTATTTGTATGCAACCCGGCTGTCTTCCCTGAATCATCCATGAAGATCCGTGGCTTTCCGAACCCATCTTGCAATGGGAGTGGCTTCCTCATCGAACCAAGTCTATTAGATACCTACTGTGGAAAACTTCACTGATATAAATCAATTAAGCGAGTCTTTGACGAAGAAGGTGACTTGCAGGTATTTGGCTTTCCAGACAGAACTAATAAACAAGGCGTTCTGCTGGTGAGGTAATTGTCCCACCATAGACCGAAAACCTCATTTTCTTTGTATGTGGTAATTATCCCATGACGGCGAGCAAATACGGAGCATTTTTCAACAGAATCGTCGTATTGCGGACCTCACGTCTGACACTAATCATTAGATCAGATTTGAATCACTGCAGAATAATGTGTTAACACCAAGCGACTTTGTCGTACCTTAATTACCAAGCGATTTTGTCGCATTTAGTTACCAAGGGAAATTGACGGATCTATTTGATCAGTGATTTTCTGAATACTCCATTGTGCGTATTCGGGGATCACGAAGGATGATTGTTATGGATTCAAAAACCCAGCTCACCGTTGATGTGATCGCTAAAGTTGCGCAAGGTAAGGTGAGTATTATCAATGCTGCCAAGCTTCTGAATAAGTCTCGGCGGACAGTTGAACGTTATCTTCAGAGATATCAGAAAGTGGGTATTCAGTTTGTTGTTCATCGTAATACTGGTCGGCCTCCCGTCAATAAAACACCCGATACCCTTAAAAGGCAGGTTCAGCACTCATCAAGGAAAAATATTTTGATGTGAATTTGCAGCATCTTACTGAGCTATTAGAAACGAATGAAGGCATCCAGATTAAGCGTGAGACACTGCGTACTTGGGCGCACGAAATTCATCATGTGAAAAGAGCTAAGCGACGGCGCTCTCAGGTACGCAAAAGACGTGAAAGAATGGAGTCCGCTGGCCTGCTATTACAAATGGATGGCAGCCCTCATCGCTGGTTCGGCAACAAGAAATCTTGCCTGATCGCCATAATTGATGACGCTACCAGTGAGATCCACGCTGAGTTCTTCAAGTCAGAAACGACACAGGGCTGTTTGAAAGTCATGCGTGACTTCATAGCAAAGAAGGGAGTATTTAAAGCCCTGTATGTCGATAGGGCTGGCATATTCGGTGGCCCAAAGCGTTGCCACTTCTCTCAAATGCAAAGAGCCTGTGAGGAGCTGGGCATAGAAATCATATTCGCCAATTCGCCACAAGGAAAAGGCCGTATCGAACGTTCATTCGATACCTTTCAAGACCGTCTCGTTCCAGAGTTACGTCTGCAAAACATCAGTGATATGCAAAGTGCCAACCGCTACCTTCAAGAAGTATTTATCCCCGAGTACTGGCAGCAAACCATTGCAGTGAACGCCAAAGATACAACATCAGAATTCACCCCTGTCCCTGGGCACCTAAATCTGAACGATATCTGCATACAGAAAGAGTACCGTAAAATCCGTGACGACCATACTTTCAGCTATGGCAACAAGTTCTATCTAATTGAATCACCCCTCAGACACTCTATTGCCAAACAGAAAATAGAAATCCGCAAGCAACCTGATGACCACTTCACCACTTACTTTGCGGGCCGTCACCTTGCCGTATCCGAAGTCATCGAACCGACAAAGCCTTCAATGTATGACTTGGAAATCCAGAAGAAAATTGATGCTATCGAACTGGCAGAAAAGTTGGGCAATGTGTCCGAGGCCGCACGTCTCAGCGGCTGCTCTCGAGAAACTATCTACAAGAATCGTCGACTGCTCAAAGAGAAAGGGCCTCTGTCTCTAAAGCGCACATATCGTCCTGATCATCACCACAAAAACAGAACCTCCACAGATGTAGAGGATGTCGTCATAGCCTTCTCTCTTGAAAACCCGCACCTAGGCCAAGTACAGGTCTCCGCCCAGCTTAAGGTAAACTACCAAATAGACTTGAGTCCCAACGGCGTCAGGTACATCTGGCTGCAAGAAAAAATGAATACCAGCGCCCTGCGTGTTGAGAGGGCAAAATCATCGCTTGCTGGTGCATAGCGATGATTGCTACTTGGTTGATCTGCTTGTAATCGGTTAAGCTACAACGACAAAGTCCCTTGGTAATTAGTCCGCCAGTTTCCCTTGGTAATCACATCACTGCAGAATAATGCCAATCTGCCCTATGATGATATGGTTGATGTGTTATTGGGGCGTACCCTGCGGCGGGTACAGGAGCAGCCGATTGTTATCAGCAAGGAAATTGCCGAAGCTTATAACCTAGGTAATCCAGACTTCAGTTATACAATCAAGCCTGTTATTGACGAATCGCTACCCACTGGCGGTAGCAGCACACATAACGCTATTAGCTCGGCCAACAACACCGGTACCTGGAACGGCTGGGATATCGATAATAGTGTCGATGTGGTGGAGGCCCTGCAAGCCTGCGATTTATATCGAATGGGCAGGGCATTTGCATGTCTACCACAGGTGGCTCATGTCAGTTTTAATACCGACAGTGGAATTAAGGCTAAGCAGGTCCTGCATTATGCAAGCAGCGAAGATACCGGCCTCAGCATAACTACTGACGTAATCACCGAAGTAGGATTAACAGGCATTTAGTCCTGGTTTGTGGTTTGGTGCCCCCACCTAATGGGCCAAACCATAACCAGGCTGTATTCCCACCCGAAGATTGATTCAACCGCCGTGCTCTGCTCTATATCCAACTGGTCTTGATCTTCAGCATCATCTCGTGAGCTATACCGGCTTTTTGGCTAATAACCCGCCACAAGGTCACGCCAGACACACCGGAGATCTTGTGTCGTATTGTGACCGTTTCGATTCAGACTGATTATCGGCTATCCATAGCTTATTCAGAACTTCCCCAAACGGAATTTAGTCTACACTCTATCTTTAACGCTTAACGAAAGGTATGCACCAATGAAGTTTTTAGGGCAGAATTAACTAACCCTTCCACTTCTCTAATGTTGATAAGAAATGCGCCTAGATTTTCGGGATAAGCCTGATACCATCGATTCCAGCACGGGAGAAAATCCATGAATAATTTTATCAAGATTTTGCTACTGCTAACCCTCCTCGCGGCAAATTACCCTGCACTATCAGTCAACCCACCACCCGCCTACGAGGGGAGACGGCTGTTTGTCTCTTACTGCCAGTTGTGTCATGGCATGGATGGCAAAGGACATGGCCCCCTTGCAAGAGAGTTGAGAATCACCATGTCTGACCTGACCACCACCGTGCGTTCCAGAAGTGACACCATCCTCAAGAAGATCATCACAGGCGAAGGTAGGCAGACCATAACCGGGCGTAACCGCCACAACCTGCTCAGTGATGCCATGCCAAAGTGGAAGGATGTATTTAACGATTCACAGATTGATGCATTGATTGCCTATCTGCGTTTTTTGGGTAACACCAGATATGGCCTGATGGGTGATCCTGAAATAGGTATGCGGCTCTACGGAACGTACTGCCATGTCTGTCACGGTGAAGAGGGAGATGGTGATGGCATCATGACAACCCTCATGGGCATCAGCCCGATGGACCACACTAATTCCAATGAAACAAACCGAATCAGCAATGCAGGACTGGTCAGAAGTATTCGGTATGGTCAGGGGAAATTCATGCCGGCCTGGAGGGGCATCCTCAGTCAGAGGGATATCGAGGCGCTCGTGAGCTACATTAGATTACTGTCTCACTGATAGGACGCAACAGAGAGGTGGTTCGGGATCAGCAAAAAAACCTGGAGAGTTGCCGCTACCTGGGGGATCATCCATGGGTCTTCCTTGACCTAAATCCTTTTTCATCTCGTCCTTAGCTAGATAGTAAAACAATGGCTTTAACGATTGCACTGAAAAGGGTGTAGGTAATTTCCTATAAGCCGGAGTAGTTACCAGTGCAATTGATTTCCCACACTATTTCTCAACCTTCATTCGACATAGAGGAAACGCTTGATCTTCATTGTGGGTGTTTTTACGAATGGCTCTCGCTGCTCAATTATCTGGTTGAGACGACTAAAACTGGAGACACGACTGTTGACGGTCACTTTGATCTCATCAAGCAGGGACTCAATTATGGACCTTAGCTCAGTCTCACTGAGCCCCTTCTTGCCATATATTTCATCCAGTTTGTCGTAATCAAGATAGATTCTGGCAAGGATCTTTCCTTCACGCTCAAATACCAACGATTCCAACACCACATCCTGCTCGTTGATCACCCCTTCAATCTCTTCCGGATAGATATTTTCACCACCAGGACCAAGTATCATGTTCTTTAAGCGCCCACGGATATAGAGATAGCCGCCATCACCAATGTAGCCGAGATCTCCCGTTCTAAACCATCCGTCATCGGTGAACACCTCGGCGGTTGCCTCCGGTGCTTTGTAGTATCCCTGCATCACATTCCCCCCCTTGATCTGTACCTCACCTTCACCACTGACAGGGTCGGGACTGTCTATGCGGATCTCCATCCCTGGGAAGACCGGGCCTGTGGCACGAAGTCGGGTATCTGACGGTTTGGCACCTGCAACCAGCGGTGCTGTTTCTGTCAGACCGTAGCCGATTGCGTAAGGGAAACCCGCCTCTTTAAGAAAGCGTTCTGTTTCAGTAGAGACAGCAGCTCCACCGATGCCGAAAAAGCGAAGTTTCCCACCAAAGGTTTCGAGCAGCTTCTTACCGGCCAGACGGTTAAGCATTTTGCGAATAAAGGGAACACGATAGAGTGTACGGATCAGTAGATTTGCAGAAAATTTCGGTTGAATCCGCATCTTGTAGATCTTCTCGATCACCAGCGGCACACTGAGCATCACAGTTGGATGCAGTTTGGCCATCGCCGGCAACAACACCCCGGCGGTAGGTGGTTTTTTCAGATAATTAATACTTGATCCACAGCGTAAGGGGATAAGAAATCCAAGGGTACACTCGTAGGTGTGTGACAACGGTAGAATTGATAGAAAGCGATCCTCTGGCTCTACAGGAAATACCTCCACTGCCGCCTCGACATCAAACATCAGATTTCCATGACTTAACATCACTCCTTTTGAGTTACCGGTAGTACCCGAGGTGTAGATGATGCAGGCAAGATCATCGGCCATAACCTTTGCCACACCCCCCTGCCGGCAGCCTAAGACTTGGGTTTTTCTATTGGGTGACTTGATAAACTCTCTGACGCCCGCCCTGAGGCTTTTCGACAAGGTATCCTTAGAGGCATCCGGGGGAATTAAGTCGAACTCATCAAGGAGGAGCATCAGCTTCATGCTCTCAAAGCTGAACTCCTCAACCTTTGAGTAGAGGTGCTCAGAGACAAACAGTGCCTTGCACTCACCATGTCTGAGGATATGGTGAACCGCATCGGGATGAAACTCCGGCAATATCGGCACGGCCACCGCCCCCATGGTGGTGATGGCGAAATAGGCCACGCCCCAGTTAGGCATATTTTCACCAAGAATTGCTACCCGGTCACCGGGGAATATAGACTGTTCCTGTAGGTAAGCCTGCAATACACCCACCTGCTCACCGAACTCCCGGTAGCTGTATCCACCACCATCAACCCAGGAGAGACAAGCATTGTCTGCATACCGCTCTACACTGTTGTCAATCAACCCCTTTAATGTCGTCATTGGTCTGCTTTCCATGGTTTTTCTTAATCTCGATAGGACAAAGAGGTAAATAAACTTAATGGCCTTGCACAATAATCCTCAAGTTGACGGTAGGAGCGAACTTGTTCGTGAAGAACACGCCTCGGAGTCAATTGTGAACAGGTTCATCTTCTACAAGTGCAACTTTTTCCAGCTCGGTAGTTTTCAGAAATATCTGCATAGCCGGGAAAAACTATTTGCCTTCAGGAGGCTCGACTACCCGCCTGCCGGTGGCTAAATCAGGAAAATAACTGTCTACATCCAGCTCTTCCCCCCGCATCACCGCTTCGACGGCTGCAAGTGCATCCTCTATCTTCGCTGCTTCCTCCTCACTAATTACCTCGCGTGCGTGCCCCAGAGAGTTGAGTACCCACACCCCCTCCTCCTGAGGTCCGATCAGCAGAGTGCTGATAATCCTCTCGCCATCACGGCCACGACAGCGTGCGCTGTGCTCATACTGTTCAATAATCTGCATAGGGAGACCGATACACATAACCCTTTCCCGACGATGGCAACTTTGACGTTCTATTCAGAGATTATAACCCTGCGTTCGACCCCACATTAAACATCAGGCGTAGAGCCAAGTCACATTTCATCCACCTCTTCTGTCAACATGCCTCCAGATTGGGAATTATAGTTGTAGTGAGTTATTGTCAGAATATGAACCGAGTCTCAGTCAAACTGAGCCTTGATGATTGCCCTGATGGGTTAACCGGCGAAGAGTTCCCCTTACCCGCCAGAGCCGATGTCTACGACGCACTCACCTCAAAGCGCCACTACAAGCAATCTTATGACCATTTGGCAGCTGTTGAAACAATCAAAAAGGGCCGTGGCACTCACTTTCAGCCCGGTATCGTTGATGCTTTCCTGGTGGTAAAACAAAAGTTTGACATGATCACTCAAAAACTCGAAGATTCAGAATCTTATAAGCCATGCGAATGAATGTGATAGAGAGCACGCCTCTGATCATTTACTGCATCAAGCTTCCATAAACTGGACTACTATTAGGCGTAGTGTCTCTATGATTGTAGTCATAATATAGTGTCCTAAACACGGTGTGAACCGTCAGATGAATAAAGAGGCAAGCCAGTAGTTCTAAGACCCTTCGATTAGGTCTTGGCGGCGAAGCAATATGAATAACAGAGCAGAAAACGGCACCCGACAGAATTTCGATGGCAAGGAGTGCATCTACTACGATGGTTACTGGATTCGTTACTATCCCGAACCGCAAGACACTCTCGGCAATAGAAAAAAACTGATCGACAGTCTGACCCGCCGTGCATTCCACCATACTGAGACAGGCATCAATACCCCTGGGTACCGAATGGAGGAAGCAAGAGCCGCCTATGATATGGAGACCGATCCGGCGAAAAAGCGTGTTAACGCCGCTATTCTTGCCGGCGCGCTCTTCAATCGGGCAACCGATATTTTCACGGCCATCGTAAACCTTGAGGAGCAAGGGGTTCAGATCACTCACGGTAATGAGCTGATGAAACAGTGCAGTAACTGTTTCAAAGAGGCGCTGGAACTTGGAAAGCAAGTTAAACACTACAGTGGCCAAGAGGGAATAGATGAGCTTTGGGGTGAACCCTTCAAGGCGTTTACCCAACCCATTTCCCAGCTATTCTCAGCCCGCTACCGAAAAATCGCCCAGGCCATGCGGGAGATCGACCTCATTATCGATCATTTGGTTGAAGCATTCAGCGGTGAGAAGCGTCTTGTCGGTATTGAACAGGCCCTGCGGGAATACGGCCGAGCATCGAAGCTGCAAATGGAGATAATGAAAAGCGACCTCGATTTTTTCACTATCTGGCCAATTTACATCTCATCTCGAGAAAGAGTAGAGGAGTTCGAGCCGGTGAAGGAGGATGAACCTAGTGTCAACTTGCTTCACCGTATGTCCAAGGCGAAGAAACTTCTACTGGCAGGTTCGTCGCTTATCACCTATATTTCCGGTGCAAGGGTTCCAATGCCGGAAAGTACCCGGTTATTTGCTAAGCGGTGTGATATTTTTCGTACAACATGTGTACTCTTAGCTGATTAGGCAGGATCAAAAATCGAGAATCTGACCCGTACCACCATTGGGAAATTTCAGATCCGAAAAATGCTCGGAAGGGGTGCGACTGCCTCCGTTTACCTCGCCGAAGACCCGTTCACCAACGTCGAAGTAGCGATAAAAATAGCTCACCAGAGCGTTATGGACGATCCTGAAACCGGCTATCGCTTCAAAAAGATGTTTATGAATGAGGCGAGTCTGGCCGGCAAGCTGCGACACCCTCATATCGTCTCGGTCTACGATGCGGGTGTAGAGCATGACATGCACTATATCGTCATGGAGTATGTCGCTGGATCCACCCTTAAGGCGTTCTGTAAGCCGGAGAAACTTCTGCCTACTGACGATGTCATTGAGATCATCTTCAAGTGCTGCAATGCTCTGGAACATGCTCATCTGTTCGGCCTGATTCATCGTGACATCAAACCTGGAAATATTCTTACCACCGGTGGCACCGACGTAAAAATCAGTGACTTCGGTACGGCATTGTTGACCAACTCAGAACTCACTCAAGTGATGGATGCGGTTGGCACGCCAAGCTATATGTCCCCGGAACAGTTGAGCAATCAGACACTAAGCCAGCAGACAGATATCTACTCTTTGGGTGTGGTGATGTACCAGCTCCTTAGTGGCAAGCTCCCCTTTAAGGCTTCAAACCAGTATGAACTGACCCAGAAGATCACCCATCAGCCTCCCGTACCACTGGAATCGGTTCGTAGTGGTCTGCCTGACGGCGTGGTCAATATCGTCAACCGCTGTCTGGATAAGGATCTGGATAAACGTTACAACAGTTGGATGGATGTCGCCCGTGATCTTTCGGCAGCTCATGAACAGCTCAACATCTCTCCCGCCGTAGAGGTCTCAGATAGCAGAAAATTCAACAGTCTAAAGACCCTCAGCTTCTTCAAAGAGTTTACAGATGTCGAATTGTGGGAGATGTTGCGGATAAGTAAGTGGCGCTACTTCAAGGCGGCAAAGACACTGCTCGAAGAGGGCAAAATTGGCGGCTCGATTTTTATTCTCGCCTCCGGCGATGCACGGATAATGAAAAATGATGCCTTTCTCGGTGTTATTGAGACAGGACAGTGTTTTGGTGAAATGGCCTACATCCACGGCATGAAAAAACCTCGTACCGCCAGCGTAGTCAGTAACTCACAAGTCACCGTCATCAAGGTAAAGAGTGAAGCACTGCAGCGAGCATCGATTGAGCTGCAGACAAAATTCAATAAAGAGTTGCTGCGCACTCTCGCCGAGCGGCTTGAGAAGACCTCGGTTATGGCTTCATCCATCTGAACAAACCATGAGTGGTAATCTTCTGATCACCGGCAACAGTGCCGGACTGGGGTATGGCCTGACGGAGGTTTACCTCTCCAGAAGCTGGAACGTATATGGCCTCAGCCGCCGTGGCTGTCGTGATCTTGCGGGGCCGTTGCAGGATATTCGTTGCGATCTCGAGGACCGGGAAGCAATCCCGTTGGCCCTGGAGAGCCTGCTTTCGGGTATTGAGCGACTGGAACTGGTTATTCTCAATGCAGGGATACTTGGTGATATGAAAGACCTTCACCAAGCCTCCATGAAAGAGATAGAGCAAGTCATGGAGATCAATGTCTGGTCCAACAAACTGCTCCTCGACTGGCTGATCGACTCCGGTATTGTGATCAAGCAGGTCGTAGCCATCTCCTCTGGTGCATCAGTCAGCGGTAACCGGGGATGGAACGGCTACGGCATCTCCAAAGCGGCCCTTAATATGATGACTGCACTCTATGCCGCTGAACTACCGAATATTCACTTCAGTGCACTGGCACCGGGTATTATCGATACTGCGATGCAGGAGTACATCAGCTGTGAGGTGGACGGCAAAAAATTCCCCACTGCCGGTCATCTGAAGAGTGTCCGTGAAAGCGGCGATATGCCAGACCCAGTCTCGGCAGCTACAGCGATAGCGGATGCCATTCCCCAACTGCTAATGTTTCCCAGCGGCGACTATATCGATATTCGTAAGATGGGGAGCTAGTGCTCTTCCAATGTCGAAGATTATTCTCGCCACCCTCAATGCCCGTCACCTTCACAGCTCCCTTGGCCTGCGCTATCTGCTTGCCAATATGGGGGAGTTGAGAGAAAAAACCGCCATCCGGGAATTCACTCTGGAACCCTGGCCTACCGATATCGCGGAGAAGCTTTTGGCAGCGCAGCCGCAGATCATCGGTATCGGTGTCTATATCTGGAATATCGAGCAGAGCCGTCGCCTGGTTGCACTGCTAAAGGTGGTCAGCCCGGAGACAATTATCATTCTCGGTGGGCCGGAGGTGAGCCATGAGTGGCAAAACCAGGAAATCGTGGATCAGGCAGACTACCTGATCACCGGCCAGGCTGATCTCGTGTTTGCACAGCTCTGCCGGGAGATACTTAACGGTAATCCTCCCGAGGAGAAAGTGATCCACCCTCCTCTCCCTGATCTCAGTCAGCTCGCCTCGCCCTACCCTCTCTATAGTGACGAGGATATTGCTCACCGTCTGATCTATGTAGAGGCCTCACGGGGCTGCCCATTCAAATGTGAATTCTGCCTCTCTGCACTGGACAAAAGCACCCTGGCATTCCCTCTGGCCCCATTTCTTGCCGAAATGGAACAGCTACTCGCCCGTGGCGTACGCCACTTCAAGTTTGTCGATCGTACCTTCAACCTCAAGCCGGATCTCAGCTGTGCCATTCTTGAGTTCTTTCTGGAGAGGATGGATGAGCCGCTGTTTCTCCATTTTGAGGTGATCCCGGATCAGTTGCCGGATCGACTGAAAGCACTGCTACAGCATTTTCCTCACGGCTCTCTGCAACTTGAGGTGGGTGTACAGACTTTTAATCCGGTGGTACAGAAGCGGATCAGCCGCAAACAGAATAACCAGGCGACAGATGAGAATCTCCGCTGGTTGAGAGAGCATACCAATGCCCACATCCATGCCGATCTCATCTTTGGACTGCCGGGGGAAGATATCAACAGTATTGCGGAGAGCTTCGACCGGATGGTTACCCTGGCACCCCACGAGGTACAACTGGGGATTCTGAAACGATTGAAAGGCACCCCTATCATCCGCCACAGCGATGGGTATGGGATGCGTTACAACCCCAATCCCCCCTACGACATACTCCAGACCAGCTGCATCGACTTCGCTACCATGCAGCGCCTGACCCGTTTCACCCGTTATTGGGAGATGATCGCCAACTCCGGCCGTTTCAAGGAGAGTCTGCCTGCCATACTGGGTGAGTCGCCCTTTAAACGTTTTATACAACTCAGTGACTGGCTCTTTCGTACAACAGAACAGGTACACCGGATTGCACTAAAACGACTCTTTAAGTTGCTCTACAGAGGAATGACAAGTGAACTGGATTTCACAAAGGAGAGAGCGACCGAGGTGCTGACTAAAGATTTTTCGTGCTGTGCAATAAAGGGCCGACTCCCTTTTCTCACACCAGCCTCATCAACCGTCACTGCCGCTAGCGTAAAAAAGAGCCACAGCGACCGACAACAGCGTCACGGCTAATTTTCAAAAGATGGACACTCCTGCAGCACCAGCTCAAGAGTAATACAGAAAGTCGCGTGGCACTATGTGGAGTGGTTTCTCGATCCTCGATAGGTCATGGTATCGCATGGGAAAAGAGCTCCAAACCCCTGTCTTTACCGAGCTACAATCTTCGCACCCATACCGATGTGTCGTGAAAAACCGCACCACCGTCGGGCATCGCAGATTCGGCGCTGGTCAGGGCATTAATTCCCAGGCCACCGTCAAAATTACGTCCCGGCCAGATACCTTCGACGGCAAGTACCCCTAATCCAATGCCTTGTATCACTTTTGCTGCGAGCTTGACCTCTCCCTGTCGACTACCCACCCGCACCTGCTCTCCATCAGAGATGGCGGCAGCGGTCGCATCAGCAGCATTAATCAACAACCTAGGGGCAACCTCACGCCCCCGCGCTCCCGCTGTCTCGGTAAAGCTGGTGTTGAGAAAAGATCTTGCCGTTGGTGTAATCAGCCTGAATGGATACTCTTCCGATGCCTGATCGATTACATTCCAATGATCCGGTAGCACGGGCATGTCGCTATTAACATCGCCAAGAGCCTTCCAGTCGGGTTGAAAACGAAACCGACCATCCGGCCAACCAAAGCCATCGAGAAAATTCATCTCACGCTCAGTTTTGCTGCAGTCGAGCCACCGCTTTTCCCGTAGTTCCTGGAATCCCGGGTATCCCGACTGTTGCAGTGAACTATCTATCAGTTCCTCGGCACTCATGGAAAAGCCAGGGTGCTCTGCACCGAGCCGTTTTGCCAAATCACAGATAACCTGATGATTGGAACGACACTCCGATAAAGGTTCGATCACACGACAGCCTAACTGCATATGTACCTGGCCGTAACTGAGATAGAGGTCGTCATGCTCCAAAAATGTGGTGGCGGGCAGTACGATATCGGCCATTGCCGCCGTCTCAGTCATAAACTGCTCATGGACACAGACAAAGAGATCCTCCCGTTCGAAACCGCGGCGGACAGTAGAGTGATCCGGCGCCACTGCCATCGGATTGCAGTTCTGTATAAACAGAGCGTTAACCGGGGGGCCGCCCGATATATCACGCCGATCACCACAAAGTATCGAGCCTATGCGCGACATATCCAGCTCACGTACAGTGGAATCAAACCGATCCAAACCTTCTATTAGCGCCTTATTCAGATGAAACAGCCCGCTGGTACCCAGCAACGCCCCTCCCCCTTCATGCTGCCAGGCACCAGTAATGGCGGGAAGGCAGCTGACGGCATGCACATTGTGAGCGCCGTTACGGCTGCGACTAAAACCTATTCCCAGCCGGATATAGCTCCGCTTGTTCTCACCAAATAGGCGGGCAAACTGCTGAATATCCTCCTCACTCACCCCGGTGATATCACTGGCCCACCCGGGTGTGCGTGATTGCAGGTGCGGCTCCAGTGAATCAGGTAGATCAGTATATTTTTCCAGGTACTCTCTATCCGCATACCCCTCGGCAAACAGCAGGTGCATAACTGCGGTGGCCAGTGCTCCATCCGTGCCTGGCTTGAGCATCAGGTGAAGATCCGCCTTCTCTGCTGTGGGTGTCCGATAGGGGTCAATAACAACCAGCTTTGCCCCTCTGCTCTTTTTAGCCTGAGCCACCTTGGTCATTACATTGATCTGTGTTGCCACCGCGTTGCAGCCCCAGATCACAATCAAATCACTCTTTGCCATATCACGGGGATCAGTTCCCCAGACTGCCCCCACCCCTGCACTCCAGCCGCTGTAGGCGATGGAGGTGCAAATTGTCTTTTTCTGACGAGAATATCCCATGGCATAACGCAAACGATTGATACCGTCACGCTGCAGTTGCCCCATTGTGCCAGCATAATAGTAGGGCCAGACCGCCTCAGCGCCATCACTCTCAGCAACCCGTTTCAGATTACGCGCAACCTCGTCCAGCGCCTCATCCCAGGAGATGGGGGTAAACTTGCCCTCCCCTTTGGCACCGGTACGTCGTAACGGCTGGGTCAAACGGTCAGGATGGTGCACCCGCTCTGCATATCTCGACACCTTTGAGCAGATAACACCCTCGGTGTAGCTGTTCTCCTTGGCGCCATGTACTCTTCCTATAGTCCTATCATCCAGCTGCTCCACTTCGAGTGAACAGGCGGAGGGGCAGTCGTGGGGACAGACAGTAGAGGCAAGGGGTAAATTCATTGATCAACTCACAGGCTGGGAAGTAGGAAATTTGCACAGAAAGTTTAGCTCCTTTCATCGGAAAAAAACTACTTGGATTGATAAGGATTTCACACAGAGTCATTTACCCTGCAAAAAAATTTTACTGGAAGCAGATCCGGCGGTTAATTAGCTCGGTGGTAATAATGGGTACTCCCTCCTGTCTGCCACCTGCATTGCCTGTTAAGATAGCGCCCCGGATAACCCCACCTGAAATGGAATACAGTTAATGCTTCTTGATAACTACTTCACAGAACTCAATGATAATATTAGATTTTCAAGAGATCAGGCAAGTCGGTTCGCCAAAGAGGTCGCGGAGGACTTCAACCCCCTCCACAATACCGATGCTAAGCTTTTCTGTGTGCCCGGCGATCTGCTCTTCTCTGTTGTGTTGGCAAAGTATGGCTTGAGCCAACATATGCGCTTTATCTTTTCAGGAATGGTTGGCGATGGTGTCGAGCTTAAGCCGCCACAATCAAACGCTGGTAGCTTCTCCCTCTCAGATGGGGAAAAAAGCTATCTTGAGGTCGAACACTCAGGAGAACTGTCTGAGGACAAACAACTGGTCCGTGACCTAACCTGCAGCTACGTGAAATTTTCGGGTCACTCTTTTCCCGATCTCTTGGTCACACTGATGGCCGACAATAATGTGATGATCAACCCGGCACGTCCTCTGGTCATCTACGAGAGCATGGTCATCGATCTTGATCGATTGGATATCTCGGAACCTACTCTGGAATTCAGTGGTTCCGAGCTTGCTGTTAATGGCAAGAAGGGAAATGCCTCACTAAAATTCACCATAATCGCCGATGGTGAAGTGGTAGGACGGGGGGAAAAGCTGATGGCCCTCCGCGGATTACGCCCATATGATGCTGAACAGGTTCAACAGATCGTAGATGATTACAACAGGCAGAAATCGGTGTACCTTGAGGCAGTAGACCAGTGATTTTTGAGGTTTAACTGTTTGACGCGAAACTTACTCACTAATGACGAATAGCGGGCCTATAAATTAGTATCTCAAGTTTCGGAGTTCAAATGACGCAAAAGGCCTTGGATAGGCCGTCCCTTCTCCCTCAGGGAGAAGGACAGGATGAGGGAAATCAGAAGAATCAAAGCTTTAGCTTTTCAACTCCCCTCACCCCAACCCTCGGCACCCAAAAAGCCTAGGGCTATTTAGCTGAAGCCTTTATCGGTGTTACATTCTCATCCCCGCTTTGACCCAGCTGATTCAAAACCTCCGGTTTCCCCTTACATGCCAGAATCAGTTGCTCTTTGTTGCGGGCAAGCAGCAAACCGAACTCCTCAGCCTCCTTCTCATCAATACTTTTTACCTGCTCTTCAAGTAACAGGGTGAACTGCTCTGCCAGTTCAAGCATCTTATCGTGGGCATCTGCCTCTTTTTTTGTATCATGCATACTCTCATCCCGATCACACATCCACTTGGGTATGACGGCCATATTTTCCTCACTTATCAGTTTATTAGCTCACTAAAAACCAATCCGGTCCACCTGTAACGAAAGAAGTTAGGTTCAGTCTGGAGCTTTTCCAAAATTTAAGTATCTGTTGAGTCTATCTATTGCTTGGTGACTTTCTAGGTGCACCTCTACCTAGCAATAGAACCAATATAGAACATATTAAGAGAGGATTCCAGTAAAAAGTTATCCATCAAAAAAGTGTCTAAACTTACTAGTGACTACGCACAAAACTCCTGTTTTTGCAGCTGCTGAAATCCGATTGCATGGAGGTCTTCAAAGGGCCATGTTTCAAGGTGATAAGAAAGAGCGAAACACAACCAAGGGGTCACTGCCCGACGCTGAATCACTCCCCGCATGGCACACCCTCGAACCAGAGAAAGTATTCTCTCACCTCGATACAAATTCGGAAGGGCTGACCTCAGACGACGTGCGGCAGCGCCTTGATCGCTATGGCTACAATCGGCTGCCGGAGATAAAACCACCCAGTGCGCTGATGCGGTTGCTTCTTCAGTTTCACAATCTGCTCATCTATGTGCTTATCGGGGCCGGTATCGTCACAGTAATGCTTGGCCACATTGTGGATGCCAGCGTCATCTTTGGCGTGGTCGTGATCAATGCGGTGATAGGCTTTATTCAGGAGGGCAAAGCGGAGAACGCCCTTAGAGCCATCAAACAGATGCTCTCCCTCCAAGCCATGGTGATCAGAAATGGCCACCGTAACACGATCCCGGCCGATCAGTTGGTCCCCGGCGATATCGTCGCACTGCAGTCAGGCGACAAGGTCCCCGCGGACTTACGCCTGTTTCAGTTAAAGAACCTCCAGATTCAGGAGGCGATATTGACGGGAGAGTCAGTTGCTGTAGAAAAGAGTACGCTGTCGGTGGCCAATGATGTCGTGCTTGGCGATCGTATCTGCATGGCCTACTCAGGTACTCTGGTCACCTATGGGCAAGGCACAGGAATAGTTGTGGCCACCGGCGGTCTTACCGAGATAGGGCGTATCAGTACCCTAGTCGCGCATGTCGAAAAAATCACCACGCCGATGCTGCGACAGATGGATCAATTCAGCCGCCTGTTAACAATAACGATACTGTTTTTTGCCGGGCTGACCTTTCTATTCGGTATAGCCATAAGAGACTATGCCGCATCCGAAATGTTCATAGCAGCTGTTGGATTGGCGGTGGCGGCTATACCCGAAGGGCTGCCTGCAATCATGACCATCACCCTGGCTATCGGTGTGCAGCGAATGGCAAAGCGTAATGCCATTATTCGTCATCTTCCCGCCGTCGAAACACTTGGGGCAGTGGAGATCATCTGTTCAGATAAAACCGGTACGCTGACCTGTAATGAGATGACCGTCCGCACTATTATCACCCCCGGCCACTGTTTTCTGGTCGGAGGGGCAGGTTATGACCTTCACGGCAATTTCTCACAGAACGACACTGACATATCCCCCGATGACCACCCCCAACTGCTGAATCTGCTACAGGCGGCGATCTTGTGCAACGATGCATCGCTGGAAGTCAATGAAGATTCTCTCACGCTTCACGGCAGTCCCACGGAGGGTGCACTGCTGGTCGCAGGCTATAAGGCGGGCCTGCAACATGAAGAGGAGTTGAAGCTATGCCCTAGAACAGATTTGATTCCGTTTGAGTCACAACACCGTTTTATGGCCACGCTCCACCACAGCCATACGGGTGCCGCCTGGATTTTCCTTAAGGGTGCACCGGAACAGGTGATCGAAATGTGTGGCCGACAGATTAATGGTGAGAGTGACGAAGCAATCGATGCCGACTACTGGGAAAACGAGATCGAGCGTATGGCGGCAGAGGGACAGCGGGTTCTAGCGGTGGCAGTAAAACCGGCGAAAACACATCAGAGTGAACTTGATTTCTCCGATATAGATGACGAGCTTGCACTGCTGGGACTTTTTGGTCTGATCGACCCGCCACGCCAAGAGGCGATTAGTGCAGTCAGCCGATGCCAAGCCGCCGGTATCCGGGTGAAGATGATCACAGGAGACCATGCAGCCACAGCAATGGCCATCGCACGACAACTCAACCTGCTAAATAGCAGCCATGCCCTCACGGGGCGTGAGATTGAGTCAGAAAGTGATGATGAACTGCGGCAACAGGTCAGGGAGGTAGATGTCTATGCCCGCGTAAGCCCGGAGCATAAACTGCGTCTGGTGGAGCTATTGCAGTCCGAGGGCGCTATCGTCGCCATGACCGGTGATGGCGTCAATGACGCTCCGGCACTGAAGCGTGCGGATGTCGGTACCGCCATGGGACAGATGGGCACAGAGGCGGCCAAGGAAGCTTCGGAGATGGTGCTTGCTGATGATAATTTCGCCTCTATTTCATACGCTGTCGAGGAGGGCCGTACCGTCTACGATAACTTGAGAAAATCGATTCTGTTTATTCTTCCGACCAATGGTGGTGAGGCACTGGTAATCATTGCCGCCATCGCCCTCGGATTCCACGAGTTACCGCTGACCCCGGCGCAGATCCTGTGGGTGAATATGATTACGGCGGTAACCCTTGCCCTTGCCCTGGCCTTTGAACCGGCAGAGAGCAACGTAATGCAGCGACCACCACGGAACCCCACTGAATCAATCCTGTCGATGTTGCTGATCTGGCGAATTGGATTTGTCTCAGTAATTCTGATGATAGGTACCTTCGGCCTCTATCTCTGGGATACGGATCAGGGTGGATCAATCGAACATGCCCGTACAATTGCAGTAAACACCCTGGTGATGTTCGAGATTTTCTACCTTTTCAACTCACGTTATATCACTGCTCCCGTGCTCAATAGAACAGGCCTTTTCGGTAACCGTTATGCACTCATCGCCATCGGCCTGCTTGTTCTGTTTCAGCTGGCCTTTACCTATTTATCTCCATTTCAGAAACTGTTTGGCACCACCGCCATCACCTTCTCCACCTGGCTGGTAATAATTGCTACCGCTTCATCCGTGCTGTTTCTGGTTGAGGCAGAAAAGTGGCTATTCAGAACAAGAAGTGAAAACAGGAAACGCTGATTTTGACGACGACCAGACCGCTGGTCACTAAACGCAGGGTTCTGTGCACCCTTATGGGCGGAACCAGAGGAAAAGTGGTACCAACAAGTCGCCAGGGTAGGAACGGGCTTACACGATGGAGAGTAAGCTAAATCCGTAAGTTAGAGCAGGTCTGGCTTAGCCCTGCCTAATCATGCCGCCTGAACAGCGATACGGTCACCGGTACCGGTAACATGGTTATTCTCATCAAGATAGACCAAACTGGGCTTGAATGCCGCCGCTTCGCTCTCATCCAGAGTACCGTATGCACAGATAATCACTCGATCACCAGGAGAGGCTTTGTGGGCTGCAGCACCATTTACCGAAATAATCCGTGATCCTCTCTCACCTTCAATCGCATAGGTGGTAAAACGCTCACCATTTGCCACATTGTAGATCTGAATCTGCTCATAAGGCAAAATCCCGGCAAGCTCCATCAAATCTTTGTCGATGGCACAGGAGCCCTCATAGTCGAGCTCAGAATGAGTTACGCAAGCGCGGTGTAGCTTGCACTTTAGTAGGGTCAGCTGCATTTTGTATCCAAACCTCTATCACGACAAAAAAAACGTGGCCGCATTATGTGCATTGAGTCACCCCATTGCAACGTGGTGAACGTCTTATTTTACCAGTGTTTGCTGGATCCCGCCAAACTCACGAATCCAGGTGATCGATCCACCCCTGCCGGCACTGAATCCAACCTCGGCTGCCTTGGCCTCCGAGTAGCCGGTAAAACTGCCAATTATAACACCATACCAGGGCTTTTCAGAGCTGTGCTCAAAGCTAAAAATGGCTGTCGGCCAATCACTTTTCAGCAATTTGAAAAAATTATAGGTATTGTCGCGTCTGTTGCTGCTAAACAGCTGCAAGGTGTAGTGATCAGGTTGTTGCCCCTCAATCCATGCCAGCCCTCTGGAGTAGGATATTTCTTCCTCATCAGCAGTTAATTCCACTACAGACTCTTGATCGTTGCCAGTAGAGGTCTCCGCCTCTGCTTCCGCATTATCTTCAGTCACTTCATTCACCACATTGACTGGTAGGCTCTCCATTTGTGCCTCTGAGAGATTACCCGTTTGTGGCTGGGGTATCGGCTCACCCTCCTCTTCTGCATCACCCCTCCCAAGAATTCTGCTTGCCATCAAACGCATCTCATCCGACTTTTCCAGATCGCTTCGCTTAGACAAGCCATCGTAGTCGCCGGAAGTAAAGCTCAGATTCAGCCCTTTTTTCTCCATAGCCACAACCGGATCAAAATCGGAATCTTTGAAAACAACCTTTTTAGCACTCGTGTTACCGGTTCCAGCCACTGCCTGTTCGGGTGGGAGTGATAACTTTCTATCATCGGATGACTCGGGAGTTACCAGTGACGTTGCGGGTGTAGTGCTTATTGGCTGCCCCAGGTATTCAGGTTTGAGTGGAACATTAAGTCGCTTCAGGGTCTGCCTGGCCTCAGATGACCCAGCCAGGGCGGCGCGCCTATACCAGGTAACCGCTCGTTTATAGTCTTTCTTTACCCCTTTGCCGAGATAATGAAGTACACCGAGACTATACTGTGCCCTGGCAAAGCCCTGTTTGGCTGACTTCTCCCACCAGTACACCGCCTGCTTTAAATCCTTCTTTACATGCCAGCCATTCTTATAGCTGTTGCCCAGTGCATATTGGGCGGGAGCAAAGCCACCCTCCGACGACAGGCTGAGAAACTCAAATGCCTGGGCTTGATCCTTTTCTCGCCCCAAGCCAAGACTGAACAAAGTACTGAGGTAATACTGGGCGCGGGCATCCCCCTTCTCCGCCTCCGGCATCCACAGATTGTAGGCTTCACCCCACGCTTCACGCTTAAAAGCACTATAGCCCTCCTTTACCGGGTGACTTCCTGCGTGGAGTGTAAAAACAGCACACAGCAGTACGGCAAGCACCATAGTAGAGCGTAAGAGAGGGTAACAGCTGCCCATGAAGAAACGAGTCTCCTGATGATATTAAGAGAGGAATTCTAACTCGAGATGAAGGAGGAGTCTAAATGTGGAATTAGTCCAGCATCATTTGCAGATTGTCGATCAGACGCGCCCTTCCCAGGTGAGCAGCTGCAACAATGACCAGTGAGAGCTCATCCTTTGCCGGTAACGCTAGATCTTGACTACGCCTGATCTGGAAGTAGTCCCTCCGAAAGCCGGCAGCTTCCAACTGCACCATGGCCTCTTCTTGGAGACGTTCATAATCTCTATCACCACTTTTCAGTGATGCCGCGGTCTCCTGCAGTGCACGATAAAGCGCCGGTGCCGAAATACGTTCGTCAGCCGTCAAGTAGCCGTTTCTCGAACTGAGGGCCAGTCCATCGCTCTCTCTGACAGTGGCATGTCCATGGATGGTCACCGGCAGTGAAAGATCCTCCACCATCCGGCGGATCACTATCAACTGCTGAAAGTCTTTCTCACCAAAGATAGCCAGATCAGGCTGAACCATGTTGAACAGCTTGCACACCACCGTCGCCACCCCGGCGAAATGGCCCGGCCTGGAGGCGCCGCAGAGAATATCCGAGATCCCCGGTACCTCAATACGGGTCTGCTCTGTCTGGGGCTTAGGGTAGATCGTCTTAACATCGGGAAGAAACAGCAGATCAGTAGCACCGACCGCAAGTTTCTCCGCATCCTCTACTTCCTTTTTCGGATATGAAGCGAAGTCCTCACCCGCCCCAAACTGCAGCGGATTAACAAAAATCGAGACCACAACGCGGTCGGCTAATTGCCGAGCCTCACTCACAAGACCCAAGTGCCCCGCATGAAGATGCCCCATCGTGGGGACCAGAGCAATCTTCTCTCCCTTGGCCCGCCACCCGGCTACCTTCTCTCTGAGAGCGCTGACAGTCTCTACTGTTATCATCTAAAGCTCTGCTCTGCATTGGGAAACTCAGCGGCCTTCACCTCTCTAACGAAGGCGTCAAAAGCCTCAGCCACAGTATCGTTTTCTGTCAGGAAGTTCTTCAAAAAACTTGGCTGTTTGCCGGGGGTGATACCAAGCATGTCATAGACAACAAGCACTTGGCCGTCACAGCCGACACCTGCACCTATACCGATCACCGGAATAGAGAGCGCCTTGCTAATCGACTCTGCCAGAGCAGCAGGAACACACTCCAGAACCAACATCTGCGCACCTGCACCTTCCAGGGCCAGTGCATCCTCTTTCATCACCCGGGCAGACTCATCATCACGCCCCTGTACCCGATAGCCACCCAGTTGATGCACCGACTGGGGCAGCAGCCCAAGGTGAGCACAGACGGGGATACCATGTGCCGTCAACTGACTCACTGTCTCCAACTGGGTGGCACCCCCCTCCAGCTTGACCATCTGCGCGCCGCCCTCTTTCATCAAGCGCCCTGCGGTTTCCAGTGCCTGACCGGCGGAGCTGTAACTCATAAAGGGCATATCTGCAACCAATAGAGCTTCCCGGCGACCCCGTGCCACGCAACGGGTATGGTAAACAATGTCATCAACCGCCACCGGCAGTGTGCTCTCCTGTCCCTGAATAACCATACCGAGTGAGTCACCTACCAGCATCACATCAACTCCTGCATCCTCTTGCAGAGAGGCAAAGCTGGCATCATAGGCGGTGAGCACGGCGATTTTTTCACCCTGCTGCTTCATATGTATCAAAGTGGTGACCGTCTTGTTTGGCATGGCAGTTTCCAGAAATTAGGTACAGTTCAGACGCATTTTGTGCGGCGCAATACTACATCAATTCCATAGTGAATTTGAAATAGAGGTTATTGAATATAATGGCTATGCACAATAATCCGGGAACCGGGTGTAGGAGCGAACTTGTTCGCGAAGAACATGCCCCAGAGCCTGATCGCGAATAAATTCGCTCCTACAGATGCACTTCTTTCTATGAAGATAGTGCTTCAGGACTATTGTACATAGCCACTTTAGAATATATAGAGGATACCGCTCTTTCTTGGGGAGAAAAAGAGTCAGCCATAACCCTCACCCATGTAAAAGCTTCACTTCTTCTGGAGGGCAGGCCTCCGCAAGCTGTTCAATCACACCAAGGCCGGGCAACTCCAGTGAGGGCGCTATCTCAAGCAACGGGTAGAGCACAAAGGGCCGTATCGCAATGCCCGGATGCGGTATCTTCAGATCCGTATCATTGAGTATCAACCCACCATACAGCAGCAGATCCAGATCCAGGGTTCTCGGCCCCCAGCGTTTCTCTCGTTTACGTTTATGACGCTGCTCGATTGCCTGTAAGGCCCTCAATAGCGGGTAGGGTTCAAGGGCCGTCTCAAGGGCGGCAACTGCATTAATGTAGTCCGGTTGATCCGCCGGTCCCAAGGGGGAACTAATATAGAGGCCGGAGTGTGCCACACAGCGACTCGATGGAATGGCGCTCAGCTCATTCAGGGCGCTGTTGACCTGAGCTTCCGGGTCTTCAAGGTTACTGCCCAGACCAACATAGGCGGTAACAGGCGCTTTCATCCACCGCCGCCATCAGTTGGCGTTTTATTGGGTTTGCGACGACGTCTTCGACGGCGACCATTCCCACCCTCATGTTTCTGCTGAGTCAGGCCGTTGCGCTCATCCGCATTAATCTCCTGGAAATTTGTCCACCAGTCTGCAAGCTCCATCGTGGTTTCACCTGACTCCGCCCTAAGCAGAAGAAAGTCGTAGGCGGCACGAAAACGCGGATGAGTGAGGAGGCGGTGGGGACGTTTACCTGATCGCTGCTCAAAACGGTGCTGAAGATTCCAAATCTCCCGCATCGGCAGACTGAAACGTTTGGGTATGGTGATATCATGAATCTGCTCCCATACCACCTCGTTACCCGCCTCCTGCATTGCAGCCGGCGGGGATTCGCCCTCGGCCCGGATCTCCTCATCCAGCAGCCGCACAGGTTCCCACAGCAGCACGGCAAAAAGGAATGCAGGGGTTACCGGTTTACCCTGACGAATGCGGGCATCGGTATTCTTCAGCCCATTGAGGACGAAGGTAATGGGGAAGTCGTGATCTTCGTAGGCGAGGCACTCTTCTGTCTGGGGAAACAGTTCAGCAAACAGATTGTAGTGCCGTAACTTCTCAAAACTCTGGACAGCAACCCCGCCCATGAACAGCTTAAGAACCTCCTCGTAGAGTCGTGCGGGAGGAACTTCCTGCAACAGTTGAGCAAGTCGGCTAATGGGTTGCTCACTGTCACTGCTGATGTTGAAGCCGAGCTTGGCGGCAAAACGTACCGCCCGTAGCATCCGCACCGGATCTTCACGATAGCGGGTTTCCGGGTCACCCATCAGCCGCAAGGTTCCCTCCTCCAGATCTTTCAGACCACCTGTGTAGTCGATAACGGAAAAGTCCTGGACATTGTAATAGAGAGCGTTAATGGTGAAATCACGTCTCAGGGCATCTTCCTCAATGGTGCCGTAGACGTTGTCACGCACCAACATGCCGTTATCCGTCTCACGATCTCCCGGTTCTGAGGCATCCTGCATACTGCGAAAAGTTGCAACCTCAATGATCTCACGACCAAAGTGGACATGCGCCAGACGGAATCGGCGACCGATGAGACGGCAGTTGCGGAAGACCCGTTTTACCTCCTCTGGGGTGGCATCGGTAGCCACATCAAAGTCTTTCGGCTCGCGCCCCAGCAGAAGATCACGTACACCACCCCCGACCAAGTGCGCCTGATACCCCGCACTTTGCAGACGATAAAGCACCTTGACTGCATTTTCGCTGATATTAGACCTTGAAACATTGTGCTCGGAACGGGGAATAACACGAAGTGCAGCTGCTTTTTCTCCATCTTTGTTACGGGAGTGCGAAAAAAAAGACTTTACCATTCTATATCCAGTTAATGACGCAATCACTCAGCGAAGTCTCTTACCGGCACTCTGCCGCTGAATAGTTACATATAAATGAGTCAATCTAACGGATTGTAAAGAGTTTCCACCGCCCATGAAACCTGAAATACCCCTCTCTTATGCGATAAGGTGATATAAACGGTGAAAATTTAGAAAAAAACCAACCTGGGGGGCTTGAGATCGGGAGATCGGTAAGTATAATACACGCCTCCAATTGCTCCGTTCGTCTAGCGGTTAGGACGCTGGCCTCTCACGCCGGTAACAGGGGTTCGATTCCCCTACGGAGTACCAATACAATCAGGGGCTTAGGTTAATCCTAAGCCCTTTTTTTATTGCCTGTACGGAATTTGTACAGAAAAACAGAGCCAAGATTGCCATAAAGCTGGAATAGCATAGCAGTCTGTCAGGCCAGCTCTCGTCAGTGACCCTTGGACGAATGAATTTACTTTACATTTCAGCTTTAGATTCTAGTATATAAGAGTGCTTTATACGCTTTAAAGGGGTGTAGTGGTGTTTCATAACAGGCTGACAAAAAATATACTCTTCAGTATATTATGCCTGCTAAACACAGTTGCCTGGTCAGGGGAATCTCTGGTCAATGAACCCATCCTGCCAATACGACCTGCCCAAAACCTCAACCCTGACAAGAGCGCCCTGGGAGATCGTCTGTTCCATGATCCCCAACTCTCCGCCGATAACACATTAAGCTGTTCCAGCTGCCACCGACTCGACAAAGGTGGAGATGATGCTCTCTCTCTTTCTCCGGGTGCCAGAGGCACTCTGGGCATTATCAATACACCCACCATCTACAACAGCAGTTACAATTTCAGACAATTCTGGGACGGCCGTTCAGCCAACCTTGTAGATCAGGTTCGCGGTCCAGTACACAACCCTATCGAAATGGCCTCAAACTGGCCCCAGGTCATATCCAAACTGAACCGGGACAAAGAGTACAGGCAAGCATTCTCACAGCTCTACAGCGACGGCATCACCGGTCTCAACATCCAGAATGCCATCGCTGAGTTTGAGCGTTCCCTCACTACGCCTAATTCTCGCTTTGACCTCTGGCTCGTGGGCGATGAATCAGCACTGAGCGAACAGGAAAAACACGGTTACAGCCTGTTCAAATCATACGGCTGTATTGCCTGCCATCAAGGCACTAATGTGGGAGGTAATATGTACCACCACATGGGTGCAATGGGTAACTATTTCTCCGATAGAGACGGCGAAGTCACTGCTGCCGATCTCGGTCGTTTCAACGTTACCGGAGACCCCGAGGACAGGCACTTATTCAAGGTTCCCAGTCTGCGTCTGACAGCACTCACATCCCCCTACTTCCATGATGGTCGTACACACAGCCTGGAGAAAGCGATCACCATCATGGCCCGTTACCAGCTCGGCCGAGAGATGCCAAAAGAGGATGTTGAAGCAATCGCCGTTTTCATTAAATCGTTAGCTGGGCAGCACCCGAGATTGAACCCATGATGAAATGGGGGAAATCTGTACTCACCCAATATCTGCTACTACTCGCTACTGCTCTGGTGGTGCTGATCTTTATACAGACCCGCTCCATCGATGTGGAGATGCATAACAGGCGCATCGACCTGTTACTGAATGTCAAACAGACGGAGGGCAAACTCGACAGAAACGTGATACTGACCGGCTCACTACAGCTGACCCAGTATGACCCTTTCGTGGAGACTCAGACCCGGCTCGACAAACTACTGCAAGAGCTGGAATCAGATGACCTGATACTGGCTGACGATAGTTCTGTGAAATTCAGCAGTCACTTTTCTGAGTACCGCAAGAGCCTGGAGACCAAACTACAGCTGATAGAGCGTATCAAATCCCACGCTGCCCTATTGCGCAATGGACTGCACTACCTGCCTCTGGCAGTTGAATCATTACGGCAGGACAATCCGGAGATGGAGGGCCGACTCTCCCGTCTCCTCAACAAGCTCTACCTCTATAAACTGTTTCCAGGGGTACTCGAAACCAGAGATATCAATTCTGATATAGACGAAATCGAAGCTTTTACCGAAGAGGGCAGCGATAACATAAAAAAACTGGAAAATGTGCTATTTCACATGCGTGCCAGTCTCATGCGCATCAAAGACCTGCAGGCGCTTCACGATAACTACATGGCGGTTCCCAGCCAGACATGGCTTGAGAAACTCCAACAAGCATATAACACACACTACGCCAACCAGACCCGTTACAGCGAGACCTACAGTCGGATACTGCTTGCCTTTACCGTAATCCTTTTAATCAGCCTAGGCATTACCATGCGACGCCTGACCAGGGCACGTAAACAGAGTGAACAGGCCTGGAATCAGTTACGGGATGCAGTAGAGAGTCTGTCTGAGTCCTTCGCCCTATTCGCGCCTGACGGCAGGCTGATCCTCAACAACAGCCGCTACCTCGAACTCTACCCATGGCTTGAGGAGATCATCAAACCCGGGGTGACACTGGATGAAATATTGCTTGCCAACACCCAGTCCGGAGAGATTATCGAGAGAGTGGATGCGAGTGGCAATCCATACCCTGATAAGTCACAACTTCCCTGCGATGAACGCAGAACCTATATCGAACAATTAAAGGATGGACGCTGGTATCTTGCCAGTGATTCATGCACCTCCGCGGGCGAATTGGCCTCTGTGAGAATTGATATCACCGAGAGCAAACGTAGTGAGCAGCAGTTGAGAAAACTCTACCGTGCCTTGGAACAGAGCCCCGCCTCAGTCGTTATTACCGATACCAGTGGCAACATTGAGTACGTCAACCCTAAATTCGAAGAGACCACCGGCTACACTGCAAAAGAGGCCCTTGGGCAGAACCCCCGCTTGCTCAAATCCGGGGACAAGTCCCCGGAAGAGTACAAAGAGATGTGGGAAACCATCACTGCCGGCAAGGTGTGGCGAGGTCAGTTCCACAACAAGCGCAAGGACGGCATTATCTACTGGGAGGCCGCTTCCATCTCCCCGGTGCGCGATACAAACGGAACCATCACCCACTACATAGCGGTGAAAGAGGACATCACCG
This sequence comes from Sedimenticola sp., assembly GCA_040505895.1. Classification (GTDB taxonomy): domain Bacteria; phylum Pseudomonadota; class Gammaproteobacteria; order Chromatiales; family Chromatiaceae; genus Vondammii. The sequence continues at coordinate 147,129 of JBEVXU010000018.1, forward strand.
CCCGCAAACGTGCAGAAGATCAACTGCGGATGAACGCCACGGTATTCGAAACAACCACCGAGGCGATCATGGTCACCGATGCGGACAACCACATCAAAACAGTCAACCCCTCGTTCACCCGTATTACCGGCTATGAGCTGGAAGAGGTGATCGGCCGTGACCCGAGAATTCTTGGTTCCGGTCGTCACGATGAGGCATTCTACAAAACGATGTGGCACTCCCTCCGGGTCAAAGGTTACTGGAACGGCGAGCTCTGGAACCGTAAAAAGGACGGCAGCATCTACCCTGAGTGGCTCTCCCTGGCCGCTATCCATGATGATAAGGGGGATATCCAGGAGTACATCGCAGTCTTTTCCGATATCACCCGCCGCAAACAGGATGAGGAGCAGATCCGCCATCAGGCCAACTATGACGCGCTGACAGGTCTTCCCAACCGTTCATTGCTGGTGGACAGGTTGGCAAACTCCCTCAAGAGTGCACACCGCGAAAACTGGCGCGTAGCATTGCTGTTTGTGGATCTGGACCGGTTCAAGTCAATCAACGACAGCCTGGGACACGTGGCCGGCGATAAACTGCTTCAACTGGTGGCGGAGAGATTACTGGATTGTGTTCGAGAAGCCGATACCGTTTCGCGCTTCGGAGGTGATGAGTTTGTCCTCATTCTGGAGGATATCAGACAGGCTAGTGATGCCGCTGAAATCGCAAAAAAGATCCTCACCACCCTGGAGCGGCCATTTGATCTTAATGGGAGGGATGCATTTATCGGCGCAAGCATCGGCGTCACCCTCTATCCCGATGACTCATCTGACGCTGACACCATGTTGCGTAACGCGGACATGGCTATGTACCGTGCCAAGGATGCCGGGCGCAACACCTACCAGTTCTTCACTTTAGCCATGAATGAGCGAGTACAGCAACAGATCAAACTCGAGCATGACATGCGCCTGGCACTGGAACGTGATGAGTTGCTGCTGCACTATCAACCTATTGTCCGTATTGCCGATCTACGTGTGATTGGGGTGGAGGCGCTGCTGCGATGGCCCCACCCGGAACAGGGATATATTTCACCGAATCAGTTCATTCCCCTGGCCGAGGAGAGTGGGCTTATCGCGCCCATCGGAAGGTGGGTATTGGAAACGGCTTGCTGCCAGGCTGCTGCCTGGCAACAGAATGGGCTGGACTTGAAGGTCAACGTCAACCTGTCAAGCAGACAGCTGATTCTTGGCCTCGAAGTTGATGAGATCAAACAGATTTTGGATGAAGCCGGGCTGAATCCATCAGAACTCAACCTGGAGATCACCGAGAGCCTGATGATGGAGGGCACCGATTCAACTCTTGAGTGGCTTGAGGAGGTCCGCGCATTGGGAGTCGAGCTTTCCATTGATGATTTCGGCACAGGTTACTCATCTCTAAGTTACCTGAAACGTTTCCCAATGAACACGCTCAAGATCGACAGGGAATTCGTGCGTGGCCTACCGAATAATTATGAGGACGCATCCCTGGTCCAGGCCATCATCGCCATGGCCAAAAGTCTTAATCTAAAGGTAGTGGCTGAGGGTGTTGAGACAGAGGAGCAACTAAAATTCATACGAGAAAAGGGTTGCGAACTGGTCCAGGGCTTTTTGTTCAGCAAGCCCCTCCCTGCTGATGAGATTCCTAATGTTGTGACTAGCCCCCTGGTTCTTAAAGAGGATCTGTAGACTGGTCTTTCCTGACAACACTCTCTATTCAGACCACCTTTGTGGGTAAAATCCGCCTTATCGGAAAAAGGAACAGAGAGAGGCAGTAAATTATATTTCACTTATTACTCAAGTTTCGGAGTTAATTAGCCCCCTCTCCCTCAGGGAGAGGGTTGGGGTGAGGGGAGTTGAAAAGCTAACGCTTTGATTCTTCTAATTTCCCTCATCCTGGCCTTCTCCCTGAGGGAGAAGGGACGGTCTATCCAAGCCTTTTACGTCATTTGAACTCCGAAACTTAAGGTATTATTCATCCAGTTAAGAATGCATGTGGCAATTTCAGGATAGATGATAATTCTTCTATCCTGCCTGTAACATCGGTGCCTTGCGCAGACCATGGGTACTTTTGTGGCCTTTGGAAAGGGATGGAATATGACTGGGAGTACGTAACGTTCATCGCGTTTCGAGAAACCGCTACAGATAGGATTGGATCAGCTTTTCAATTTTCCGGGTTTCGAAAACTCAACCCGGGCTACCGGTTGGTATGTTGCTGATCAGCCGCCACGGCGCCAAGTGTGGAATTTTTCCACCCAGCGCAGCACCGCCTCTGGAGCATGTGCCCGTTTCCAATTACCGGCGGCGAACTTGTTGCCTTCTGTCCAGGTGGGATAGATATGGATAGTACCGAGTATCTTGTTTAATCCAAGACCATAACGCATGGCGGTAACAAACTCTGCAATCAAATCACCGGCATGTTCACCGACAATGGTGGCACCGAGTATTTTATCTTTACCCGGTACAGTCAGCACTTTGATAAAGCCATGGTTCTCGCCGTCAGCTATTGCCCGATCAAGATCATCCAAGCCATAGACCGTCGCCTCATAGGCGGTGCCTTGGGCTACAGCATCCTGTTCGTTGAGCCCTACCCGCGCTACCTCAGGATCGGTGAAGGTGGCAAAGGGGATGACTGAATAGTCCACCCTGAATTTGCGGAACATACCGAACAGGGCATTGACCGAAGCGTACCACGCTTGGTGTGCGGCTGTATGGGTAAACTGGTAGGGCCCGGCTACGTCACCACAGACATAGATGTTGGGGAAGTTGGTCTGCAGGTAGTCGTTGGCCTCCACTGTGCGGCGTTGGGATATCTCCACCCCCAGTTCCTCCAAGCCAAAGCCTTGGGTGTTGGCCATACGCCCCACCGCCACCAATACCTGATCGAACTCCAGTTCCACATCATTGCCATCATGCTCAGCGATGAGGAGTTTTCTGCCCTCCTCCACCTTGAACTCTTTTGCTTTGTGATTGGTGTAGATATTGATGCCGTCATCGGCAAAGTGCTCGGTAACCAGGGCGGTGACATCGTCATCTTCACGGATCATCAGCTTGGGAGCCATCTCCACAATGCTAACTTCCGCACCGAAACGCGCAAAGCTCTGAGCCAATTCACAACCAATGGGGCCGCCACCCAGTACTACCAACCGTTTGGGCAACTCCCGCAGTGTCCAGAGATCGTCTGAGGTGAGGTAGTCGATCTGGTCGAGACCGGGAATCGGCGGCACAAAGGGTCGGGCGCCGGTGGCTACAATGATGCTGCGGGTGGTGAGGACCTGACCGTTCACCTCGACGCTGTAGGGTGAGATGATCTTTGCCTCACCCTCAATTACATCGACTCCGAGGCTTGTATAACGCTCTACCGAATCGTGAGGCTCAACCTGTTTTACTACATTCTGAACCCGCTCCATCACATCTGAAAAATCGAACTCGGCCGAGGCCGACTTGAAACCGAACTCCTCCGCCCGCCGGGTCTGGGCAAGATAGCGTGCCGAGCGGATCAACGCCTTGGAGGGGATGCACCCGGTATTAAGGCAGTCTCCTCCCATCTTGTGCTTCTCGATCAGTGTCACCTTGGCCTTTACGGCGGCGGCAATATAGGAGGCCACCAGCCCACCGGAGCCGGCACCTATTACGATCAGGTTACGGTCAAAAGTGGTGGGCTTGGAGTAGTTCGCCAATGCCTTACGAGCTTTTACCACTGCCAGTAGTTTTTTTGCCATCAGAGGAAATACTCCAAGCAGGATAAAGGAGAAAATCAGACTGGGGGAAAGAATGCCGGAGAGTGAATCCAGCTTTGCCAGTTCGGTACCGGCATTGATAAAAACAGCGGTGCCCAGCAGCATGCCTACCTGACTCACCCAGTAAAAGGTCCAGGTACGTATGGGAGTCAGTCCCATCACCAGGTTGATAATAAAGAAGGGGAAGAGCGGTACCAGCCTCAAGCCAAAGAGATAGAAGGCGCCATCCTTCTCGATACCTGCATTGATCGACTGCAGCTTGTCGCTGAAGCGGGATTGCACCATATCCCTAAGCAATAGTCGTGAGATTATAAAGGCAAAGGTTGCACCAATGGTGGAGGCAAAAGACACAAGAACAAGGCCGGTCGCCAGTCCAAAAATAGCACCGATAGCCAACGACATTACCGCCGCCCCGGGAAGAGAGAGTGCGGTCACCACCACATAGACGACAAAGACGATGAAAGCACTCTGCCAGGGATTCGTCTCTTTCCAGTTAGTCAGCTCTGCCTGCTGCGCCTTGATGTTTTCAAGGGTCAGGTAGCTACCAAGATCAAACAGAAAAAAAGAGGCTATGAGTGCAACGAGCAGGGTAAAAAGAATAGCCTTGCGGTAATCCATATAATTTAAGGTCTCTTAATTTATTCTCTAGGGGGCCTCTGAAAAAGTCTATTTATTGCATAACTTATCCACAGTGTAGTACAAGGAAATCCGACAGCAGTCAGCCATCTTATAAATAGAGACCCGGCATTTGATGACTTTATTTCAGATTATTTATGGGGTCTTTAGGCGCCTCGATCAACTCCCATGCATTACCATCAGGATCACGGCAGAAGAGTGCCCGGCGCCCTGACCTGCTCATGGTGTAGGTCAGGCCCTTGGCATCAAGCCGCCTGATCACGGCATCGAGGTTGGTCACCGATACTGCGGTATGGCGGTCACGCCCGCCATGTTCTGGCCGCCCAGAGGCCGGATCTGGATTGGGCAACTCCAAAAGATGGATCTGTTGCTGTCCTATCCATAACCAGGCACCGGGGAAACCAAGGTCAGGGCGATCATCCACCAGCTTCAGCCCCATTACCCCCTGATAGAATCCGAGTGCCCGTTTGGTATCGGCAACGATCAGACTGATATGGTGGAGCCCCGTAATCTCACTCATTCCAACAGCTTGGCATGGGCTGCTGCCAGCCTTGCCACCGGTACACGTGGTGCAGAACAGGAGACATAGTTGAGTCCAGCACGATGACAGAAGGCGATAGATGAAGGATGACCGCCGTGCTCGCCACAGATACCGACACTGAGGTCTGACTGTATGCTTCTGCCCCACTCTATTGCTAGTTTCATCAACTTGCCGACACCCTTCTCATCCAATACTTCGAAGGGATTGTCCTGGAGGATACCGTTCTCGTTGTACATCGGCAGGAATTTATTCTCTGCATCCTCCCGTGAGAAAGAGAAGGTAGCCTGGGTCAAATCATTGGTGCCGAAGGAGAAGAACTCGGCCTCCTCGGCGAGAGAGTCGGCACGCATACAGGCACGGACTACTTCGATCATGGTACCGAAACGGAAGTTGACCTCACAGTCACACCCCTTCTCAACATCGACACGAATCGCATCGACATACCCCTTCACATGGCGCAGTTCCTGGGCGGTACAGACCTGAGGCACCATAATCTGTGGATGCACTTCAATCCCCCGGGCAGCACACTCCGCCGAGGCCTCCATGACCGCACGGATCTGCATCTGGTAGATCTCGGGGAAGGTAATACCGAGGCGTACGCCGCGATGACCCAGCATTGGGTTGGTCTCATAGAGTGCGCGCACCTTGCGCAGCATCGTCTCCTTCTTGGCGATTGCCTCCTCCACCAGCTGCAGGTCCACCAGGTGGCGCATGCTGTCGGCCTCGGTTTTTGCCTGACCTGCTTCATGGAGCAGCGACATGGTACTCGCCAAGACCTCCATACCCTGTGAGGTGCTACGCAGGTGGTGGAGCTTCTCCAATTCACTCTGCAGCTGCTGCTCCGCTGGCAGGAACTCATGGATGGGCGGATCAAGAAGGCGAATGGTGACCGGACGTGGTGCCATCGCTTCAAAAATCGCGGAAAAATCATCTCGCTGCATCGGCAGCAGTTTATTCAGTGCATCCTGACGCTGGTTTTCATCCTCGGCAACGATCATCTCAATCACCACCGGCAAGCGGGCGCTATCGTTAAACATACGCTCGGTACGGCAGAGACCAATACCCTGGGCACCGTATTTCACCGCCCTGGCGGCATCCACAGCCGTATCCGCGTTGGCCATCACACGCAGATAGGCAACCTCATCGGCCCACCCGAGAAGCGTGGTCAGCTCATCGGTGAAATCGGGTTCGACTGTAGCAATTTCACCCAGGTAGACATTGCCGGAGGTACCGTCAATGGTAATCAGATCACCCTCTTTGATCACCGCCTCACCCACATAGGCTTCACGACGATTCACATCCACCGCTATCCCCTCGGCCCCGGCAACGCAGGGCTTACCCATGCCACGGGCGACAACAGCCGCATGGGAGGTTTTACCACCACGACTGGTAAGAATGCCCTCGGAGGCAAAAAAACCGTGGATATCTTCCGGCTTGGTCTCCTCCCTCAGCAGGATCACCTTCTGCCCCTCCTGTTTGCCGATCTCTTCGGCCCGATCAGCATCAAACACGGCGTGGCCGCAAGCGGCACCGGGTGAGGCGGGTAGCCCCTGGGCCAAAGGCTCCAGCCTGACCGAGGGGTCGAGCCTCGGGTAGAGCATCTGCTCCAGATGAGCAGGATCAATTCGCAACAGTGCCTGCTCTTTGGTGATCAGCCCCTCCTGCTCCATCTCCACGGAGGTGCGCACCATGGCAACGGCGTTCATCTTGCCGTTTCGAGTCTGCAGGCAGTAGAGGGTGCCACGCTCGATAGTGAACTCGAAATCCTGTATCTCATGGTAGTGAGATTCCAGATTTTGGCGCAGCTGAGCCAACTCTTTCGCCATCTCCGGCATCTCTTCATCAAGCTCATCAAGGGGTTTGGGGGTGCGTATACCCGCCACCACATCCTCACCCTGCGCATTGACCAGATACTCACCGTAGAGTTTGTTCTCACCGGTGCCGGGATTACGGGTGAAGGCAACACCGGTAGCGGAGTCATCGCCCCGGTTACCGAATACCATGGTGCAGATATTGACGGCAGTGCCGTTGGCCATATCAGGGGTGATATTGAACTCGCGGCGGTAATCCACCGCCCGCTTGCCATTCCAAGAGCCAAACACCGCCTTGATGGAGATCTCCAACTGCTGGAAGGGATCTTCCGGGAAAGTGCGTCCAGTGTGATCTTCCACCACCTTGAGGAAACGCTCACTGATATCCTTCAGGTCGTCGGCGGAGAGGCCGACATCTGCGGTCACATGGGCACGCTGTTTGACTGATTCAAACTGCTCATCGAACAGTTCATCAGGTACTCCAAGGGCTACTTTGCCAAAGAGCTGGATAAAGCGGCGGTAGGCGTCGTAGCCAAAACGGGCGTCGCCGGTCTGGTCAATCACTCCCTGGAGCGTTTCTGCATTGAGACCAAGATTGAGAATGGTATCCATCATCCCCGGCATGGAGAGAGCAGAGCCGCTACGCACCGAGATCAATAGAGGATGTTCACGGTTACCGAGGCCTTTTCCTGTAGCCTTCTCCACGGCCTGCATCTGGTCACGTACCTGCTCCATAATACCTGAGGCAAGTGCTCCGTCACTGGCGGCAAGATACTCCAAACACGCCTCAGTAGTAATCACAAATCCCGGGGGTACATTGAGACCGATCTGGGTCATTTCACAGAGGTTAGCTCCCTTACCCCCCAATAACTTTTTATTCTTGCCATCACCCTCGGCAAAAGAGAATACCCATTTTTTGTCCATGGAAGATTCGATCTTCATATCGCTTTGCTGCTCCAGTGCTTCATAGAGAAAAATTTCACTTCAACAATACAGGCTATCACTGCCAATTCCGTTATAATATGTGGCAAATCAACATACGGGTTCTCAGAACCAGCTCAATTTCAATTTGAAAAAGAGCCGTTTTTAAGTACCTTAAACTTTTAATATTAAATCATTATTACAGCGACCGATGGATAAAACTTACGACCCACACAGCCTTGAACAGCGTTGGTACAAAACCTGGGAAGAGCGCGGCTACTTTGCCCCCACCCAGAAGAGCGACAACGACCACTCCTCCTACTGCATCATGATCCCGCCGCCCAACGTTACCGGCAATCTGCATATGGGTCACGGCTTCAACAATACCGTGATGGATACCCTTATCCGCTACCACCGTATGAAGGGGGATCAGACCCTGTGGCAGCCGGGTTCGGATCACGCCGGTATCGCCACCCAAATGGTGGTGGAGCGCCAGCTTGAGGCTGACGGCAAGTCCCGTCACGACCTCGGCCGCGAAGCCTTTATTGACCGCATCTGGGAGTGGCGCGAGGAGTCCGGCAGCAACATCACCCGTCAGCTGCGCCGCCTCGGCTCATCCCTGGATTGGCAGCATGAACGCTTCACCATGGATGATGGTCTCTCCGATGCGGTGAAAGAGGTCTTTGTCCGCCTCCATGAAGAGGGGCTGATCTATCGTGGCAAGCGCCTGGTCAACTGGGATACCAAGCTGCACACCGCCGTTTCCGACCTGGAGGTACTGAACGAAGAGGAAGCGGGCCATATGTGGCACATGCGCTACCCTCTCACCAACGGCCAGGGCAGTCTGGTGGTCTCCACCACCCGCCCCGAAACTATGCTCGGTGACTGTGCCGTCGCAGTGAACCCCGAGGATGAGCGCTACAAGCACCTGATTGGCGAGCTGGTTGAACTGCCGCTCACCAACCGCAAGATTCCCATCGTCGCAGACGAACACGCCGACCCAGAATTCGGCACCGGCTGTGTCAAGATCACCCCGGCCCACGACTTCAACGACTACGAGGTGTGGCAGCGTCACCGAGATGAACTGCAAATCACTGAACAGCCCCACGGCGGCCTGATCAACATCTTCACCGTAGATGCTGCGATCCGTGAGAATACACCCGAAGAGGGCGAACTGCTGCCCGCAAAGTACATAGGAATGGACCGCTACGAAGCACGCAAGCAGATCGTTGCCGATCTTGACGCAGAGGGCCTGCTGGAGAAGATCGTCGACCACAAGCTGATGGTGCCACGGGGTGACCGCTCCGGCACCGTGATCGAACCCTTCCTCACCGACCAGTGGTACGTCAAGGTCGGTCCGCTGGCCAAACCCGCCATCGCGGCGGTGGAGAATGGCGATATCAAGTTCGTGCCGGACAACTGGAAAAACACCTACTACGAGTGGATGAACAATATCCAGGACTGGTGCATCAGCCGTCAGATCTGGTGGGGCCACCGTATCCCCGCCTGGTACGACGACGAAGGCAACGTCTATGTCGGTCGTTCCGAGGAAGAAGTACGCGAGAAGCACGGTTTTGATGCCGACTACCCCTTGCGCCAGGATGAAGACGTACTGGACACTTGGTTCAGCTCCGCCCTCTGGCCCTTCTCCACCCTCGGCTGGCCCGAGAACACCCAGCGACTGGAGGACTTCTACCCCACCAACGTACTGGTCACCGGCTTCGATATCATCTTCTTCTGGGTTGCCCGGATGATCATGTTCGGTCTCAAATTCATGGACGGTAAGGTACCCTTCCATGAGGTCTATGTACACGGTCTGGTACGTGACTCCCACGGCGACAAGATGTCAAAGTCAAAGGGCAACGTGCTCGATCCCATTGATCTGATCGACGGCATCGAATTGGAAGAACTGGTACAGAAGCGCACCAGCGGCATGATGCAGCCACAGCTGGCGAAGAAGATTGAAAAACAGACCCGCAAGGACTTCCCCGAAGGTATCACCAGTTTTGGCACCGATTCACTACGCTTCACTTTCGCCGCACTGGCCGCCACCGGCCGTGACATCAAGTTCGACATGGGACGTATCGAGGGCTACCGCAACTTCTGCAACAAGCTGTGGAACGCCTCCCGCTACGTCTTTATGAACACCGAAGAGCAGGATTGCGGCCAGAACGGTGGTGATGTGGAGTTGAGTGTTGCAGACCGCTGGATCATCTCCCGCCTGCAATCCACAGAGACCGTGGTGAGCGATGCCCTGGAAAACTACCGGCTCGACCAGGCAGCCAAAGCGATTTACGAGTTCACCTGGAATGAGTACTGTGACTGGTACCTGGAGCTCTCCAAGCCGGTCCTGAACAATAAAGATGCGTCAGAAGCCGCCCTGCGTGGTACCCGCCAGACACTGGTACGGGTGCTTGAAACTCTGCTGCGCCTGACCCACCCGATCATGCCCTTTATCACCGAAGAGATCTGGCAGAAGGCCGCCCCTCTTGCCGGTATCGAAGCCGAAACCCTTATGCTCCGTCCCTACCCTGTGGCGGACCAGAGTAAGATGGACCGTGATGCTGAGGCCGAGATGGAGTGGGTAAAGCTGTTCATTCTTGGCATACGCCGCATCAAGGGTGAGATGAATATCGCACCGAGCAAACCCCTGGGGGTTCTGCTGCAAAATGCGTCTGATCAGGACCGTGCATGGCTGGAAAGCAACCGCCACTACCTCGATTTTCTTGCCCGCCTGGAGTCGGCCACGCTGCTAGAGAGTGGTGAGGAAGCACCGGAATCCGCCACCGCTCTGGTGGGTGAGATGAAGGTTCTGATCCCCATGGCCGGTTTGATCGATAAAGCCGCGGAACTTGCTCGTCTAGAGAAAGAGATAGGCAAAATCACTAGTGACATGGAGCGGATCAGCAAGAAGCTGGAGAATCCAAATTTTGTCGACAAGGCGCCTGCAGCCGTAGTGCAGAAAGAGAAGGACAAGCTCGCCGATCAACAGTCTGCCCTTGATAACCTGCAGGAGCAGTTGGAGAAGATCCAGAAGCTGTAAACCTGCATAGGTCCAAAAGCGGGACGCAGCGGCCACAGAGAAAAGCTTTTTCTGTATCCTCCCCCCGCCCCACCGGAGGGTGTCACAAAAGCCCCCTCTCCCCACCGAGTAGAAGGCTAGGGTGAGGGGATCAATAGGTAATCCATTGATTTAATACACCCTCATTCTAACCTTCTCCCTCGTAGGGAGAAGGGACTGGTGCTTTTATAACAGCCTCCACGAATAAAGGAGTTAGGCTGAGGAAAGATAGAATCAGCCAGTGGTCTTTATGTGTATGGTGCCCAGTGAGTATGAATAACCGTTAACCGAAAGCTGCTGTGGTACTGATTCCGTTACTAATATAGCTTTTGAGCTGTTCATCAGCCCTCTCTTCATAATTGAGTATCAACATACCGATATAGTAGAGATGTTGTGAGAGACGACGCTTGTACACTTGTCTACATTGAAGTTTAACGGGTACTTCCATATTTCCCATTAGTAGTGAGAATTCAGTCCAGATCTTTTCCTGTGAAAGAGCGTTACCGAATGGATCAATTACTTGAATATGATCGACCAGCACATTGTCAGCTTCAAACTTCAAGCCACCCACAGAAAGTTCAACGATGCGTGCATCCATCGCCTCACCCGCCTGATTAAATACTTTGGCCGGTAGGTCATCATTTAATCGATAATATATTCTGCGGTCATAAACCATAAAGGTTAAACACCCTGAAGCTGTTTAGAGCGGATACTCCGAGCTCATTTACCTAAGTTGTTGTGCTTTAACTCTTTATCGTCTGCGAAAGCAGTTTTGAAAGTGGAAATGTCTACTAATGTGAACACCCGCACATTAATTTGTCATTATGAATTAGAAAGATAGGGGGGGAAGAGTTCAGATGGGAGGTATTACCAAGAGCATAAAGAGGAAGAATTCACTCACAATCCTCCTTCTCATCTTCGCTTTTGAAGCTTTCACCCAGTTCCATGTAGTGGATGCCCTTATCAACATTCATGGCAACGCCACGACCGCTCAGGTACATCTTGCTTAACATGATGGCAGCTTCTGCATGTTCCTGATTCACAGCCTGATTAAGCCAATAGACCCCTTTATTTGAGTCCGCATCGACACCAAGGCCATCTACCAGCATTGCACCGATATAGAACTGAGCCTCGTCTTGCCCCTTTTTGGCCAGCGTGTGCAGCATGGGATAAGCTTTAGCATAATTCCCTTCACTGTAGACGCCGGCAGCATCTTCCATAGCATCCGCCTGGAGAGCAGTCGCCGACAGCATGAGGAGGGCAAAAAAAGGGTAGCGAATCAACACACAGAATAACCTTGATTAAGAAAATGACCAACTACTATACACCGGCAGAAAATTTAAGATAAGAGACCGTTCGGTAGGAACTTGCTGTGGGCACTGACCGTTATATTCCCAGATAGGCCTTCTGCACGTTCGGGTTGACCAACAACTTCTCCGCCTGGTCGCTAAGTGTAATCCTGCCGTTCTCAATGACATAGCCACGATCAGCAATCTGTAGCGCCTGTTTAGCATTCTGCTCCACCAGAAAGATAGTGGTGTTGTGCTCCTCGTTGATCTTCTTGATGATCTCAAATATCTGTTTAATGATCAGAGGCGCCAACCCCATGGAGGGCTCGTCAAGCAGCAGCAGTTGCGGTCTTGCCATCAGGGCACGAGACATGGCAAGCATCTGCTGCTCTCCCCCGCTGAGGGTGCCGCCAGCCTGGCCGGCACGCTCAGCAAGAATTGGAAAGAGTGAGAACACGTAATCAATATCACGCTTGATCCCCTCCTTATCGGTACGAAGAAAAGCACCCATATCGAGATTCTCCCTCACCGATAGGTGAGGAAAGATATGGCGCCCTTCAGGAACCTGACAAATCCCCATGGCAACGATCCGGTCGGGACTCTCCTTGTGGATTGGCCGGCCTTCAAACAGGACTTCGCCCGAGCGTGGAGGAACAATGCCGCAAACCGACATCAGGGTGGTACTCTTTCCTGCGCCGTTGGCGCCGATCAGAGTAATAACCTCCCCCTTCTGAATCTCCAGACTAACGTCCCTCAGGGCCTGAATATTGCCGTAGTAGGCCTCTATATTGCGAAGCTCAAGCATCGCTATCATCACCCAGATAGGCCTTGATCACATCAGGATTACTGCGTACCTCTTCGGGTGTTCCTTCGGCTATCTTGGTGCCGTAGTCCATGACAAAAATCCGATGGGAGAGGCTCATTACCAGTTTCATATCATGTTCAATAAGCAGAATGGACTGCCCTTCGGACTGTAAGCGATTGATCAACTGGTCAAGATCCTGTGTCTCCTGGGGATTCATGCCGGCAGCGGGCTCATCCAGCAACAGTAGAAAGGGGTCGGTGGCGAGGGCGCGGCCGATCTCCAAACGCCGCTGAGCACCATAGGAGAGATTACCGGCAAACTCATCGGCCTGTTCGGCAAGCCCCACCTTCTCCAGTAGATGATAGCTTCGCTCAATTGTCTCCTGCTCTTCCCGTCGCGTCGCTTCTGTACGAAAGATAGCGCCTATAATGTGGGAGCGGGTGCGGCAGTGGCGGCCAATCATCACATTCTCCAACACCGTCATTTTCTGGAACAGCCGGATATTTTGGAAGGTGCGCGCCATCCCCTTCTCGGTCACCTGATTTGGTTTCAGGCCATTCAGTCGGATCGTCTTTTTATCAGGTGGATTAAGGTGAATGTCACCGGCAGTGGGATTGTAGAGGCCCGTGACACAGTTGAAGAAGGTGGTCTTCCCTGCCCCATTTGGACCGATCAGTGCGACAATCTCTCCTGATTTAACATCGAGGTCGAGCCGGTTGAGCGCGCGGATACCACCAAAATCCATCGACAGGCCGTTGACATCAAGTATAGGCGTGCTCATTGGGCATCACCTTCTGCAGCCTGCCGCTCACGCTCACCCCGTTTTCTATACCGGTAGGTACGACGGACACTGGAGATGATGCCCTGTGGGCGGAACACCATCATAGTGACCAGAATGGCTCCAAATGCGAGCATCCGGTAATCCGACAGTGCCCGTAGGTACTCAGGAAGCAAAATAAGCACTAATGCACCAACAACCACCCCCAGAATAGATCCCATGCCACCCAGTACTACAATAGAGAGAATGATCGCCGACTCCAGAAAAGTGAAACTGGCCGGATTGATAAAGGTGGTCTTGGCCGCAAAAAAGACTCCAACCATACCGGCCCAGGTGGCACCAAGGGCAAAAGCGGTCAATTTTGTCTTGGTCTTGTCGATGCCCATCGCCTGACAGGCGATCTCATCTTCCCGCAAGGCGATCCATGCTCTTCCCAGTCGCGAGTCCTGCAACCGGTTAACAACAAATATCGTGATCAATACCATCACTATCAATAGGTAGTAAAGATAGGTGATCGCCATATCCAGTGAGAGTTCAAGACCGAACAGCCCGGGACGATCGATATTGGAGATACCACTGGGCCCTTGGGAAAACTCATTCCAGTTTTCCATGATCAACCGAATGATCTCACCAAAACCGAGGGTGACGATGGCGAGGTAGTCTCCTCGTAGTCGCAGCACAGGAAAGCCGAGCAGAATGCCGAAGAATGCCGCCAGAATGGCGCCGATCGGCAGTGCCATCCAGAATCCCAGATCAAAATGGAAGTTGAGTAAGGCGTAGCTGTAGGCACCCACCGCATAGAAAGCGACATAGCCAAGATCAAGAAGCCCAGCCACACCCACAACAATATTGAGCCCCAGCCCCAGTACCACATACATCAGTGCCGTTGTCATGACATTGGTCTGATAGGTGGAGAAGAGAAAAGGAAATGCCAGGGCAAATACAAAAATAGCACCGGCCAGTGGATAGAGGTAGCGTGGCTCACGAAGAATCACCTGGACCAGTGGATCACGTGCCGGAGCCTGACAGGCCGCCTTGCGGTCCCGCCGACGCGCTTGTTGGGCAAAGAAGACCTTGCCAAGCATGGAGAGCGTGAAACTGCCAATGGCAACAAAAAAGAGGTTCTCCCAGCGCCAGATGACCGTCTTCTCGATGGGATCGGCTTTGATCACCATAATTGGGAAGGTCAAAAAGGAGAACCAGAGAGAGACAATCAGGGATTTTTTCAGTTCGCTGAAGGAAGTCATCATCTACACCTTCTGGATCTCTGATTTGCCCAGCAACCCTGAGGGCTTAAAGATCAGAATCAGTACCAACAGAGAGAAGGCAAAAACGTCCTCATAGTCACTGGAGATATAACCGGTAGCAAAACTCTCGGTAAGGCCGAGGATAAAACTGCCCAGCACAGCGCCGGGAATGGAGCCAATTCCCCCCAGAACCGCCGCAGTAAAGGCCTTGATGCCGGCGATAAAGCCAATATAGAAGTTGATCTGGCCAATATGTGAGGCGATTAGTACACCACCAATGGCGGCCAGAGAAGAGCCGATAATAAAGGTCATAGAGATGACACGGTCTACATTGATCCCTACCAGCATGGCCATAGTGCGATCCTGGGAGGTGGCACGCATCGCCTTGCCGGTGCGACTGAATCTAATCAGTAGCGTGAGACCCAACATCACTACAGCCGTGGTTACCAGGATGATCATATCGGTGGTACCGACAATATGGGCCACCGGCTCCATAAACTCAAAATCCGGAATCAGCTGAGGAAAGGCGAGAAAGTCCGATGTTTGTGCCAGCAGCACATAGTTTTGCAGAAAAATGGACATGCCAATCGCACTAATCAGAGGTGACAGTCTGGGGGCATGACGCAGTGGCTTGTAGGCCACCTTCTCCACCGTATAACCGTAAGCACTGGACCAGACGGCCGCAGCCAAACCGGCCAGGACAACAATGGATAGCGCAGGAAAACCGTAGATCGTCAACACAGAGGCGACTATATAGGCGGTGAAGGCACCAATCATGTAAATCTCACCGTGAGCGAAATTAATCAAACCGATGATGCCGTACACCATGGTGTACCCCAGCGCGATCAGAGCATAGATGGAGCCCCGAGTCAGACCACTGAAGAGTAACTCAATAAAGTATTCCATCTGGAAATACTACCTAAACTTAAATAGTTCATCCCCTCTCACTATAAGGGAGAGGGCCAGGGTGAGGGTGAATAGAAGCAAATGCCTATCTTATAATTCCCCTCACCCCAATTGGGGTGAGGAGGCTAATGGGACAGTAGTAACCTTGAGTGTTTGCGCTAATTCACGGCCAAAATACAGTTTTTAATTCACTATCATTGGCTAAGGACTGTGGATGAAAAGGCAAAATAAAAGGCCCGAAGCAGACGCCCCGGACCCTTAACTCTTACAGTTTTAATGCACTTCAACGTACTTGCCGTTCTGTACCTGATACATGGCAAAGCCGACACCTACAGCGTCACCACGATCATCAAAGTTAATATTACCGACCGGTGTAGCAACTTTATTCGCCTGCAGCGCTTTTCGGACTGCATCATGATCGGAAGAACCTGCGTTCTCAACCGCCTTCAACAGTGCCTGTGCAGCTGCGTAGGCGTTCTCATAGAATGCACCCGGATCGGCACTGTAGGCCTTCTTGTGTGCCGCAATAGAAGCGGTAGATAGAGGATTCTTGGAGTTATCCTGAGGACCCGATGCGTAAACACCTTCCGCATTTTTCCCAGCTACCTTGATAAAGGTGTCATCCTTCACGCCATCATCAGAGATAAAGAGTGTCTTCATCCTCTTCTTGCGCATCTGAGTGACAATCTTGGAGGCCTCTGGATGATAGCCGCCAAAGATCACTGCCTCAGCACCTGAGTGTTTGATCTTCTGAACAACAGCAGAGTAATCCACTGCACCTGGGGTCACGCCTTCATAAAGCACGACCTCACCTTTATCAGACTCTTCCAGGAATATCTTGGCAAACTCGGCCAAGCCCTTGCCGTAGTCACCCTTATCATGGATGACGGCAATCTTCTTTACCTTCAGAACGTTGAGAGCAAAATCAACTTCGGTCTTGGCCTGGGCGTCATCGGAGGCGATCGTGCGGTAAAAATTGGGATAGTCACCACTCTGGGTCAGCGCCGGATTGGTTGCTGAAGGCGACATCACGACAATGCCTGCACTCTTGTAGATCGGCAGTGCCGCCTTGGTTGCACCGGAACAGATATGGCCCAGCACTACATCAACACCATCAGAAACCAGTTTGGTTGCAGTATTGGTTGCCACCTCCGGCTTGCAGACATCGTCCTCGACCAGCAGTTCAACCTGCTTACCATTGATCCCACCTTTGGCATTCACCTCAGCGACAACCAGCTCAGCCGCCTTGATGGTAGGTATGCCATAAGATGCGAGGTCACCACTATGGGGACCCGCCACACCTAATTTGATGGTATCTCCAGCCATGGCGTTTGGTACCACCAGGGTAAGGCCTATGGCCGCCGCCAGTATTGTCTGCGCAACACTTCTCTTCATTTTTTGCTCCATGATAGATGACAGGGACCTTCAAGCATAAGTAATCCCCTTCTAAAATGCCATAGATTAAAACTGAGGCGTAACCGCAATCTATATAAGGAGGTAATCCGAATACCCAACGGAAGTTTTCATCCCCTCTACCATTAACATAAAGGAACTGCCGTCACACCCAACACCTCCATAACGTGAGCTGATTCAGCACACCAAAATACCCTATAAAAATAATCGGATAGGGTAAATATCGCCATCCGTCTACTACACTGTTAGTGTGTCCGACAAATGGAACGCTTCAGTGAAAATTATTATTCTCAGAATCCCTCAAGCCACCTCAAATAGAGAGCTAATGGAGCTGGTTGAGAGCCTTCTGGAGAAGAAGTACCACCTCCCTTTCACAAAAAGAGCCGAAATAATCCACTGTGACATCCTTATCATTACCAACCCACAAGGGATACAGGAGCACCATGGACTACTCGTAATTCACCCGGAGAAAGCGGCAGCATGGTTGATCAAACACCTGAGAGGGCAGCGACTCCACAACAAACCGATCTACGGACGCCAATATTTTGACCGCACTAAAAATGATTCATCGAAAATACCTGATGATGAGCGCAGGCGTCCAGGGCTGCGCCAGGAAAACAGGGATGTAGTCCACCTGGATGTACATGGTTATGAGCAGTTCACCCAGGAGCATAAAGGGTGAACTGAGAGAATCAACCTACCTGAACACTACCCCTGTTTTCGATTACCCTCTTCCAATTGCCTCAACACATGAGATACGGCTACCAGCCCGAAAGTAGCCGTCACTGAGGTGACCGAGCCAAAACCACCACAGTTGAGCCCGGATGAAGTTCCCTCTTGTGGTTTTTCATGACACACACCACCTGATGCATCCGGGTAGACAGGTAGTTCATCTGAATAGACGCAAGGGATTTTAAAGCGTTTCTTGAGATTTCTTGGAAAGTTGTGATCCTTGCGCAACTGTTTGCGCATCTTTTTCAATAGAGGATCGTATTGAGTCCGGCTGAGATCAGCGAGGCGTACTTTCAGTGGATCAGTCTGCCCTCCTGCACCCCCCACCGTTACCACATTTATTCCGTTACTGTGGCAATGTGCAATGAAAGCCGTCTTGGTTTTAAAAGCATCAATACAGTCAATCACATAGCTATACTCGGATGTGATCAGGCGTTCAAGGTTGCCGGTCTCAACAAACTCCTCAATACAGTTAATTCGGCATTGGGGATTGATCTCACGGATACGCTCGGCCATGGCCTCCACCTTGGCTTTTCCAATTTGGCTCTCAAGCGCATGGATCTGGCGATTAATATTGGATTCCGCCACATGATCAAGATCGATCAGTGTGATCTCACCGATACCGCTGCGAGCCAGTGCCTCTACCGCCCAAGAGCCAACGCCACCAATGCCCACCACGCAGACATTGGCCTTGCGGAACGCCTCCAAACCATGGACGCCGTAGAGCCTGGCAATACCTCCAAAACGGCGTTGGTAGTCAATCTCTTTAACATCTGTCATTTTATGACCCAAATAGGCGCTGACCACAGTGGGTCAATACAACGCATAGAGTTTACCAAAAAAGTACCCTATGGAAGCCGCCCTATCAGGTTAACGGCCGCTTTTCTGACAATCAGATTGAAAGAGACCGGATCTTCCGTGCCGGTTTCATAGGCAAAATTCAGCTCCTCCACCGCTTCCCAGGCGATGGTGCCTTTGCTGACATCCCAGATCTGCAGGAAAACCCGCACATGAGCCTGTTTTGTCTCCAGCAACCTGATACCCAAGGCGCTGAAGCGGCCTTTTGAGTACTGTAGGAAATCAGAGAGTTTCAGTTGAGCAACATAACGCACCCCAACAACCTCACTGATTTTACTCAGGGTCGCTTTTTCAAAAATTCCGGTATCCCGGTAGTTGACCACCATCTGACGATAGGGCCCGGCCAGACCGGCCTGATTGATTGCACTCAGTGTTTGAGGAAGTGTCAGCAGGGGGATATCAGGCCGCAGCTCAGCAAGTGTGTCGGTAAAGACCAGGGCAAACACCTGCTTGTCCTCCTCCTTTCCGGTTACTGTCGTCGGCGTCAGAAAGGCCAGCCCATCACGACTGAGATCACCCTCATTCAGATCAATTATCTGCTGCTTGGCACTGGAGTACTCCTGGGTGGTGGAGCAGCCACTCATGCCCAAAGCAAGCAAGATAACCGATATCAGAAAAATTCCTAATCGTTGCATCACTCTCTACCTCCTTATGTAAGGAAGTATAGTCGGCAAAGCCACTCATACATGAGAGCAGCCCGTTGTAGGAACAGCATGTCGATAACGACACAATCCCCTCAAAGAACTGAGAGCAAAGCTCCCGTTTCCTCCGTAGAGAGTGATACCATTCACGTTTCTCCAATTTAGAGTAAAAAAACGGCCTGATGCGGACAGATAACAATGCCCACCGCGATCCGGATACCAGAACCTTTAGCTGGAAACAGGGAACATTCCCTCTTCCCATCGCCTACAAACTGGCCCTGATCATCACCCTGTTGCTGGTAATCGGCATGGGGCTGCTTGGCTTAAGCATCAGCAAAAATCAGAGCCGGCTATTCGATCGTGAGATCACGGCTTACGGAAATGCCTTGAGTGCACAGCTGGCCAAAGCCGCCGTCGAGCCTGTTTTGGCCAAAGACCAACTGGCACTCTCCGTGCTCACCAATAATGTGACCAGTAACGTCGGCATCAAGGGCAGCGCCATCTATTCCGATGAACTGAAGCTGCTGGCAAGCACCGGGCAGATCCCTGAGATATCAACGGAGAATGGTAATCAACCCATTACCTGGAAACCCCGCAACGGCACCGAGGCAACCCGAACTTCCTATATCAGCACATTAAAGTTCCGGGATCTCTCCATCGGTTACGCCCTGCTCACCTTCGATCGTTCCATATTAGCCCAGGCGCAGCAGCAGGCTATTCATACCATCACCCTGCTCACCCTGGTAATGGTTGTCATTGGCGTATTCGCCGCATTTCTCCTCGGCCGCCGTCTGTCACGCCCGATAAATCACTTGGTGGACGGCAGCCAGGAGATTTCTGCAGGAAACTATCAATTCCGTTTTACCGAACGTCGCGGAGATGAACTGGGTCAACTGATGACGGCTCTGAACACCATGACCGCAGGCCTGCAACACAAGGAGCGGGTAGAACAGACCTTTTCACGCCACGTCTCCCCCAAGGTTGCAAAGGAGCTGCTTAGCGATATGAAGCAGGTTCGATTGGGTGGGCATAATGTCTCTGCAAGCGTGCTGTTCGCAGATATTGTCGGTTTTACCCGCCTCAGCGAACAGCTGGAAGCGGAAGAGGTCAGCACGCTTCTCAACACCTATTTCACCCTTATCGACCGTACTGCACGGCTCTGCCATGGACACGTGGATAAATATATCGGTGACTGTACGATGCTACTGTTTGGGGCACCAGAGCCAGATGATGCCCACTGCGTGCATGCCGTCAGTTGTGGCATTTTGATCCGCGATCTTGTCGCTGAGCTGAATGAACAACGTGAAAAAGATGGGCTGGTCACTGTCGATTTCCGTATCGGCATCAACAGTGGCGTTATGCTCGCCGGTAACATGGGATCGGAAGAGCGCATGGAGTACACGGTGGTCGGTGAAGCGGTTAATCTAGCCTCCCGCCTCTCATCGGCAGCCGATGTCGGGCAAGTGATTGTCAGCGATTCACTGAATGACTCCATGCAACTGAATCGGTATTTTTCAACCAAACCATCTGGCACCATTCATCTGCAGGGAGTGAGTGAGCCCATAACCATCCACGAGATCATCGAAACACAGGAAGACAATTTTCTCGATGAGTTGCTAGCCACGTCTGCGGGCGTGGATGACATGGAAGCTTCAAGATGAAGCGTATCCTTCTCATCACTCTCATCCTGTCACTCAGCAGTTGCGCCCATATGCCCGGCGATGTCACTGCAGATGACCGACTACAGCGCAACCGCCAATATCAGGCAGAGGGCGAATATCAGCTGGCGCTCAAGCTTATTGCCGAAACAGCCCCCGATCATAGGCAATACCACAAGCTTAAAGCGCAACAGCCACTGCTACTGAAAAAAATAGCTAAGCTGGAGCAGAAAACCATTGCCAAGGCCTTAAAACAGGAACGAAAAAATAGATGGAAGGATGCTGCCAAAAGTTATGATGAGGCACTAAAGGAACTGCCTGAAAGCAAGCCGCTTCACAAGGCCCAAAAATCGATGCGGCAAAGACTTGATGCGCGGCTTGAGGCACTGCAGTTGGAACGATTGATTATCCAGGGAAAGTGGCTGAAAGCAGAGCTGCCCCTGAGCCGTTCATTGGTGGAAATGGAGTACGACAACCTGCTGACCCACTGGAGTTTGATCCGTATTGAAAACGAGAGCGAAGAGGTGGCTGAGAAACTGCTCCTGGCGGGCCACAAGGCACTACACAAGGGCAATCTCTCCCTGGCACTTCGTACGCTGCCGTTGGCTGTAGAGCTAAACCCCGATGAAGAGTCGATCAAGGCCAATCGTAAACTGCAACGGGCTTTGGAAAAACGGGCAAAAAACAAGACTAAAAAGAGGCAACGACACTTCAAGCGACTGGAAGAAAAACAGCTCCAGGGATTCTATGAAGCAATAGCGAACCACAAACTGCTAAAAGCGAGGGAATATCTCAACCAACTGGGAAAACAGAAGCCCCTACCCCACAACTTCGACCTGCTGGAAGAGGCACTACAAGGCGCTATAACCGAACGGGTAAAACAGGAACTGGAAGCTGGTGATGCCTTCTATCTCAATGGCGATTTTCAACAAGCTATTCACACTTGGAAAAATGTTCTCTCCCTGGCTCCAGGACAAAAAGAGGCCACTGGAAAACTCGAACGAGCACAACGAATCATAGAGAATCTACAGCTACTGGAAGAGCGCCAAGTCCAATAGAAGAGTAGGGGTGTCATCTCCAGTAATATCATTAGAAGTATTCCAAACCGGTGTAATCAGAATTTTAATAACCGCTCCTCTGCAAGCCTCTAGCCGCAGCCATCAACTCCGTTGTTATTACAGAGAAAACGGTGAGATCCGGCTTTGCAATAAAATCTGTTTCAGCTACCAATTCTTGCGCGCGAATTTTTATCCTATTCAAATCATCGATTCCGTGTAGTTCACAGGCACTTACGTCTCTATATCTATTCAAAACCACCTCCGCCAGACTTCTCTGACAGGCATACAGCTGCTCATTAAGACTCGAAACAGCACGCAGATGCCACGGGGTTTCCGGTGAAATATCTCTGGCTGCATACCTGATACTGTCCAATGAAAATAGATCCCCTACCCCAAAGTACGCCTGTGCGGCACACTCCATGCTCACACCCCTCCTCTTGGCAATAAAAGCGATATCACCGGAAGAGACAAGAACAGGCAGGGATGCAACACGCTCGGCCACTTCAACAGGTATGGATTTATCTATGAGGCGGGCCGTCTCTTTCAGGTATACCTCAAGAATATCGCCCGGCACCATCTCCTCAAAGTTGGAGTTGATGTATTTCGCTCCGGTAGTCAGTGTTTCAGATAACTCATTGATACTGATACCGCTGGGAGATACATCAAGCACCCACTCCACGGCTACATGTGAAAACCGGCTGACATGCCTCCGCAGTTCATTTTGTCCGGCACAGCCTGCAGTGACACTCAAATCATCGATCTCGCCCCACAGCTGATCAAGATCAAAAGATTTTCTGACAACAATAAATGCAGCAACAATTTCACCTGCAGAGCGTGCCGTGCGCTCCGTTAAATGGGCGACAAAAGTGGCACCCAGTCGATTGGCAATGGCGTTGACAACGGAGGTAGAGATAATCTCCCGCCTTAAAGGGTGGCTTAATATCTCTTTGGTGTAATCAGTTTGCAGTCTCTTTGGAAAATACCCTATCAGATACTCCTCCAGGCCGGCTTCGTCCGGAAGATCACCTGCAATCACTTCATCAAACAACCAGTTTTTCCCATGGCACATCATTACTGAGATTTCCGGCCGTGTAAGGCCTGCGCCAATTTTTCTTCGCTCTGAGAGGATATCGTCGGTTGGAAGGTACTCAACCTGTCGATTTAACCGACCCGATTTCTCAAGACGCCTCACCAGCCTCACATATCGATCAAAGCCCTCTATACCAAAGCTCTCGGCGAAACTAATAGCCTGGGATTGAAGGTAGTTATCTCTTAAAATATCCTCAGTTATCTCCGACTCCATCTCTTCCAGTAAGCGGTTGCGTTGTTCAAGGGTCAGGCAACCACAGGAGATAATGCGACCCAGAAGAATCTTTATATTAACTTCGTGATCTGAGCAGTCGACCCCACCGGAGTTATCAATAAAATCAGCGTTGCAACTTCCGCCATTAAGACTGTACTCGATTCTACCCAATTGAGTAATTCCGAGATTGGCACCCTCACCTATCACTTTGCATCGAAGCTCGGATGCAACCACTCGAACAGAATCATTTGTGCAATCACCGACCAGGTGATCAGATTCAGAGGAGGCTCTGACATAAGTACCTATCCCACCAAACCACATGAGGTCAACTTCGGCTTTCAATATATTAGAAATCAACTCGTTAGGTGACATCCTGTTAGCCACTACACCAAATAGCCGTTTCATCTGTGGAGACAAAGGTACGCTCTTGGCACTCCGATTGAAGACCCCTCCCCCTGATGAGATCAGCTTACTGTTATAGCTATCCCAGCCCTCGGTCTTGTAAAACAGCCGCTCTCTTTCGCAAAAAGAGGTATCTGGATCAGGAGTTGGATCGATGAAGATGTGCTTATGGTTAAATGCGGCAAGCAGGCATATTTTCCTGGAGAGCAGCATCCCATTACCAAATACATCACCTGACATATCACCGATGCCGGCAACGGTAAAATTTCGTACGTCAATATTGTGATCATGCTGGTGAAAATGGTGTCTTACCGACTCCCAGGCACCGCGTGCAGTTATACCAATCGCTTTATGGTCATAGCCATAGGATCCACCGGAAGCAAAGGCGTCACCCAACCAATAGCCATACTCAACCGCCACTTCATTGGCAATATCAGAAAATGTCGCAGTACCTTTATCCGCCGCCACAACCAGATAGGGGTCATCCTCATCACGCCTGATAACAG
This sequence comes from Sedimenticola sp., assembly GCA_040505895.1. Taxonomy (GTDB): domain Bacteria; phylum Pseudomonadota; class Gammaproteobacteria; order Chromatiales; family Chromatiaceae; genus Vondammii. The sequence continues at coordinate 171,446 of JBEVXU010000018.1, forward strand.
CGGCTGGGTGAACAACCTCTGAGCCGATCAGATTATCAGTGATATCCAGAAGTCCTCTAATGAATGCCTTATAGCAAGCTATAACCTCTTCGAATTGCGACTCCCGGCTCTCCAGTTGGTGAAGCAGCTTGCAGACAAAACCACCTTTTGACCCCACGGGGATAATCACTGAGTTTTTCACCATCTGGGCTTTAACCAGGCCCAGTATCTCAGTGCGAAAATCCTCCATTCTGTCTGACCAGCGAAGACCACCCCTGGCAACAGCTCCGCCACGAAGATGTATCCCTTCCATGCGGGGGCTATAGACAAATATTTCCCGCCAGGGACGAGGCAGTGGAAGAGAATCTATTGAGCCACAGTTCAGTTTGAAACTTATATAGGGCTTTGAATTACCCGCTGAGTCACTCTGGTAGTAATTCGTTCTCAGCGTGGAGTTGATTAAATTCAGAAATCGTCTGAGAATTCTGTCGTCATCGGCATTTGCTATGCGATCCAATTGGGAGTCAATGTGCTTACGAAGCAGCTCGACTTCATGCTCTCTATTTTTCAATCCGTCATTTACTGGATCAAATAAAAGTGAAAAAAGTGTTAGAAACTCTAATACGGTATCGCTGTTTCTCAGAAGTGTTTCCGCCACATAAAGGGGGGTAAACGGCATCCCGATCTGGTGCAGATAGTGTGCATACGCTCTGAATATCTGTACTTCCCGCCACGACACTCCTGCGGTGATAACCAAACCGTTAAAGCGGCCATTCTCCAACTCACCCGCCCATACCTTAGTAAAGGCTTCGAGGAATTTCTCCTCTGTACTCTTATTGTCAAGTGAGCTGATCGATTGATTGAGCAGTGTAAAGCCATTTAACCATAACTCATCAACAACACTCCCCACCGGCGTCAAAGGCAACACTTCATTCTCTATAACTACTACACCAAACTTCTCAAAGACAGGAAATATATCTGTCAGTCTGATGGGCTTGCCTTTGTTAAATGCCCTGAGATGTATACTCTCTCCGCGGTCACTCTGCTTTCTCAGTATCGATACAGACAGCCGTTCGCCATCCAGAACCTTACCGATGAATTTAATATCTTTTGATGCTGTAAGAGGATCATATTTTCTACGATAACCAGGGGAAAGAATTGATTTAAAGGCGGTAAAAAGAGCCCGTCCCTCATCATCTCCATAGTCAGCTAAAAGGGCTGCTTTAAACTCCTCATTCCAGGTTGCCTGTTCAGCCTTCTGGTATGAGTATCTTAAGCGCTTCAACTCAGTGGGGGTTATTTCTTGATCATCTGGGGGGGTCTTATCAGAACCCCGCTGCTCTTTTGTCGTCATGGCAACCAATTCACCTGTCAGGATTCCTATCTTCAAGCACTTTTATGAGTTGTAGTCACAACTCGTATATGGGCACTCTAATATCCGTTTTTTGGATGGATCAATATCGGAAAATCATCTCTTAGCGTGATTGGCTTGCAGTGAAATCCACGCAAACATCTGTTGAATTGATAACCTGTGGCAGGGGAAGTACTGAAATGCCCTGATCGATCAGCCTTTTCAGTATCGCCTGGGCTATATTGACACTCATGGGAGAGTCGCCATGCACACAGATACTGTGTATCTCGCTCGGTATTGTTTTACCTGATCGGGTAATGATTGCATCTGCATTGAGGAATGCGGCAACTTGATCTACACACTCCTTGACGCTGTGATGGACCGACCCCGGCTGTGATCTTGGGAGCAGGTGCCCATCATCACCATAAGCCCTGTCGGCAAAAATCTCCTCTGCTACCAAAAGACCTGCCTCCCTGCCCGCCTGAGTGAGGCATGAACCGGCAGGTGACAGCAGTATCAAATCGGGATCAACATCTCTGATGGCTCTGGCGACCACGGTAGCGATCCCAATATTTTCAGCAGCCATATTATTAAGCGCGCCATGAGGTTTCACATGACCAACCTCAGCACCCACTGATCGAGCCACACCGACAAGCGCACCAATCTGATAGCTTAGAATTGATTCAAGCTCTTCATTGGTCAAACTCATCGAGCGACGGCCAAAACCCTGTAAATCAGGATAGGAGGGGTGAGCACCAATACTTACATTGCGTGCTTTAGCCATCTGGACTGTCCGCCGGATGACCAGTGGATCACCTCCATGAAAACCACAGGCGATATTTGCAGACTTGATGATATCCAACATCGCCTCATCATTGCCGATGGAGTAAGCGCCAAAGCCCTCACCCAGATCTGCATTCAGATTAATTGATCGAATCATCTTCTCATCTCTGTCAGTCGATAAATGTGAAACAAAAAGGGAAGTTAACTGCCCGTGGTGGGGGTACTGAGACCAAAAAACCGGTTATAAAGCATCCTCTTCCCTTCTGCTTTCAGAGGGTCTTGAGGTTTAAATTTCACAACCGCCCCCGGCCCTCTTTGTGCTAACTTGGCTGCATCGAGCGTGTTAACACAACCCACTTTGGGATAACCTCCTATTGTCTGCCGGTCACGGAGCAATATGATTGGCTGTCCGTCCTTTGGGATCTGTATCGCACCATAGGAGATCCCTTCTGAGACAATCCCGTCCAGATCACACTTAATTGGCGGACCGGAGAGACGGTAACCCATTCGATCAATATTCTGTGTGATCTCATATTCTGCCGAAAAAAAGTGCGCCAGATCCACAGTGGAGAAGTAATCTTTTTGGTACCCGGGAATCACCCCGAGTTCAAGGGGCTGATCGTAATCGGGGATAAGGTTTTCTTCGACTGAGTGAGATATAAAATCATAATCAGGGGTGAAGGGAAGCAGATCCCCCTGCGCAAGCTTTGATCCATCCTCTTTAAGGCCTCCAAGCCCATCCCGGGAAACAGCCGTACTGCTACCCAGCACCCGTTTTAGATTAAACCCACCCTTAACCGCCAAATATGCCCTAAGCCCTCTTTTTGGCATATTGAACAGGAGACGATCCCCCTCTTTCACGGCATAGGTAGACCATGGCTCCACCGGCGTAGAATTTATTTCCGCCTGTAGATCAGCACCGGCAATAGCCAGCGTTGTAGGCTTCTCGATTTCACACTCAAAAAACCCGCAGGTAATCTCAATCTGGGAGCTGCTGAAGTGATTATCCAGCAGCCTGTTTGCCCATAAATAGGCATGCTCATCCATCGGGCCGCCAACGGTCACACCGATATGTTGGAAGCCACCCCTGCCAATATCGACAACCGTTGACATAACACCAGGATTTACGACTCTCAAACCCATCAGATAATCCCACCCATGGAGTGAAACTCATCCTTGGTGATAGGGACAAACCTGACTCGATCCCCCATCTGGAATGGCGTTAATGTTTCCAATGAGTAATCGATGAGTGCAATTGGCGTTCGCCCCAGTATCTGCCACCCCCCAGGGGACTCGCTGGGATAAATCGCCGTTTGACCATCAGCAATCCCCAAACTACCTGCCGGCACTTTGATTCTGGGTGTCTCTTTTCTCGCCATCCGAATTCTTTCATCAATATTACCCAGGTAGGCAAAACCCGGACAAAAACCGATGGCGTAAACGGTGTAGAGATTCCCAGCGTGAATATCGATCAGCTCCTGCCGATCCAGCTGGAGGGCCTCAGCTACTTCAATAAGATCGAGACCCACCTCTTCGCCATAATAGACAGGGATTTCGATAGTATTTGGTCTCTCTTCCGCGGAGAGATCCGTTTCCACCTGAACCAGACACTCCCTGAGCCATGACTGAAAGCGGTAGTAATTGGTTCTGGAAAGATCGTAGGTAAGATGAATGGATGAGTAGGATGGGATGATGTCGAGCACCAGGGTCTTCATCTCACGCAAAATCAGCTCTTTTGCATATCTGACCCTTTTCGATGTCTCTTCACTGATACTATGACCAAAATAGACAATCAGTGTATTTTCGGAAATCGGATGAATTTCAAAACAATTGTCATTTACAGTCTCTTCAGCATTTCCCAAAACAGCTACATTGCCCATTGCTAGCATCGAGGCTCCCATCCTGTCTGAACAGATTGTGCCGTCATATAAAACCCCAGGGCAATCCAGCCGCTTTTGATGATTATGAATAGAATAAATGCTATTCTTTCATTAACGTTTTGTCAACGTTATGATTGTATCTTTAAATATTTAAAGTAATCGTTACATTAAATCACCCTGGAGACGGCACGGCAGGCAAGTGCTTTTCGTGAACAAGTTCGCTCCTACAAATGGTGTTTTGCCCACCCAATAATCAGTCATTTATCTGCATCATGCTGACGTTTGACTGGTGATATACTCTAGATATACAGGTAAGCTCTCATCAGTTGATGTCTAACCCGTATTTTTCACCAGTATGCGAGATGATCGTGCCGGGCATTAGATTCACAAGGAATTTTTTGATTGGGAGGAATACCAGCGTGTATTTTCGATTGATAAAAATTTCTTGTTAATTCAATGACCAGGCGAGGGCATGTCCATCTGGCGAGAAATGCCAGCTAAACCCAAGGGGTATTATTTATGACCAAAAAAACAAAAAATAGCCAGGACAAAAGCCCTAAAACAGCGATGTCGCCTATCGTCTCCTCCATTCATCTGGCGACGGAAGGGGGGTGGGAATTGAGTGAATTTGAGTACGGGCTGATTGTCGCTTTCAACGCATTCAGCCGCTGGATGACTCGCTGCATGAGTGCCGTGGGGGAACAGGATTTTAATCCTCTCGATATCCTTGTTTTGCATAATGTCAATCACCGGGATAAAGAGAAGAAACTCATTGACGTTGCTTTCGTACTCAATATTGAGGACCTGCATACAGTCAACTATTCCCTGAAAAAACTAGTGAAAGCGGATCTGGTGAAGAGTGAAAAGCGTGGTAAGGAGATGTTTTACTCTACTACGGTTAAAGGTGAAAATATCTGTACAGAATACAAAAAAATTCGCGATCTGTGCCTTTTGGATCCGGTTCTTGCCACAGAGCAGGACTTGGCCGATTTGAGCAGAATTGGAAAGGTACTGCGCGGAACATCCGGTCTTTATGACCAGGCATCAAGAGCGGCTGCCTCTCTGTGAGTCAAAGGGATGGGACTCTGGGTATTAAGGTCGATAAGCGGGACCTTCAACCCGCTTTACCGTACCCCCCACCCCCTGGGGTCTTGATCACAAATAGATCGCCGGAAGCCATCTCCACCTGTCCCCGGGCACCCAGCAGAGTTGTTCTGCCGTCACTGTGTTCGACGTAGTTGACCCCCACCTTGCCCGGCTCACCGCCGGCAACGCCATATGGGGGTACCTGACGCCGTCCGGCAAGTATGTTTGCCGTCATCGGTTCAAGAAAGCGAAGGCGGCGTTCGCAACCCTCACCACCGTTGTGACTGCCCTTCCCTCCTGAGCCATGGCGGATAGCAAACGACTCCAGCCGCACCGGAAAACGCCACTCCAGCACCTCTGGATCGGTTAGCCGGGAGTTGGTCATGTGGCTGTGAACCGCATCAGCGCCGGCCCGTCCGGCAGTGGCGCCTGCACCGCCGCAGATGGTTTCATAATATTGGTATTTACCGTTGCCCCAGGTAAAGTTGTTCATGGTGCCCTGGGATGCCGCCGCTACGCCAAGAGCGCCCAGCAGCGTATCGACGATCACCTGGGAGGTCTCGACATTACCCGCCACTACCGCAGCAGGATAACTGGGGTTGATGATGGAACCTTCTGGGATGATGATATCCAGCGGTTTGAGACAGCCTTCATTAAGTGGAATCATGTCATCCACCAGGCAGCGGAAAACATAGAGCACCGCCGCTTTGCAGACGGATGAGGGAGCGTTGTAGTTGCCGGGATGCTGATCACTGGTGCCGGAAAAATCAATAACGGCGCAGCGTGCGCTTTTGTTCAGGGTGATCTTTACGCAGACCTGGTAGCCATCGTCCATCTTGTAGCAAAAATCGCCATCACTAAGAACATCAAGCACCCGGCGTACCGACTCTTCAGCATTATCCTGTACATGTTGCATATAGGCGTGCACCACGGCCAGGCTGAAGTGGTCAACCATTCGCAGCAGCTCCTGCATCCCCTTCTCACAGGCGGCCAGTTGGGCCTGGAAATCGGCGATATTGGCATCGGGGTTACGTGAGGGGTAGTCACCTGAGTTAAGCAGATCGCGCATTTCCTGCTCAAGGAAACGCCCCTGATCCACCAACTGTATGTTATCGATCAGTATCCCCTCCTCCGCTACAGAGGTGGAGTTCGGTGGCATGGAGCCCGGGGTGATACCACCGATATCCGCATGATGTCCACGTGAGGCGACGTAGAAGATCACCTGCTCCCCGGCCTCATCGAATACCGGCTTGATGATGGTGACATCGGGCAGATGGGTGCCGCCGTTATAGGGTGCATTGAGGGCATAGGCATCCCCCTTTTTCATCGTATCAATCCGCTCGTGGATTACCGTTTTTATGCTTTCACTCATGGAGCCAAGGTGTACTGGGATGTGGGGAGCATTAGCGATCAGCTCTCCCGCCTGATCAAACACCGCACAGGAGAAGTCGAGCCGTTCCTTGATGTTGACCGAGGCGGCAGTATTCTCCAGCACCATGCCCATCTGTTCGGCGATAGACATAAAGAGGTTATTGAAGATCTCCAGCATTACCGGATCGACCTGGGTACCTATAGCCACTCGTTGGGGCAGTACCTGGTAGCGTTCAAGGAGGATATCGTTGTTTTCAGTCAGTGTTGCCTGCCAACCCGGCTCTACAACGATAGTGCCGGTGGTTTCCACGATCACCGCCGGCCCCTGAAGCGGGCGCGCCACAGTCAGTTGGTGACGATAATAGAAGGGTGTCTCATGACACTCACTGTTCATCACAGCCGGGTGCATTGCGACAGCGGACTCGGCCTCTATTGACTGACAGGCCCGGCCTTCCACTGGGAAGGAGTCGGCAACACCGACCACCTCCACCAGCACCGCTTCGACAATCAGAGGCTTCTCCGCTGAGATAAAACCGAAGCGCTGATGATGGGCCTGCTCAAAGGCTGCGACAATCTGCGCCGCCTCGCCGGCGGCGACCACCAGCGCTGTATCCGAACCAAGATAGCGCAGGTGTAACTTACGCTCACAGCGGATACGTTGAACCGGTGCACCCTGGGCCCGCATCGCCTCTTCACCGTCGTGCTGCAAACGATCCATCTCATCACTAAGTTGAGGCATCACCTCAGGCACCAGCTCCACTTCCACCGACTTCTGACGTATTAGGCGCAGATCCGCCAGCCCCATACCGAAGGCGGAGAGTACCCCTGAATAGGGGTGGAGATAGACCCGCTTCATGCCAAGAGTATCAGCCACCAGGCAGGCGTGCTGCCCACCCGCACCGCCAAAGCAGCAGAGGGTGTATTCGGAGACATCATAGCCACGCTGTACCGAAATCTTCTTTATCGCATTGGCCATATTCTCAACGGCGATAACAAGAAAACCTTCCGCCACCTGCTCGGCTGTACGTCGGGTGCCGGTGGCGTGAAAAATCTCATCTGCCAGCGCCTCAAACCTTTGCTGCACCACATCAACATCCAGCGGTTGGTCAGCATTGGGGCCAAAGACACGGGGAAAGTGGTTGGGCTGCAGCTTGCCCAGCATCACATTACAGTCGGTGACGGTAAGAGGTCCGCCATTGCGGTAGCAGGTGGGCCCCGGATTGGCACCGGCGGAGTCCGGGCCGACCCGATAGCGGGAGCCATCGAATTGCAGAATGGATCCACCGCCGGCGGCCACCGTATGAATCTGCATCATCGGCGCCCGCAACCGTACACCTGCCACTTCGGTCTCAAAGGCGCGCTCGTAGTCACCGGCGTAGTGGCTTACATCGGTGGAGGTGCCGCCCATATCAAAACCGATCAGGCGGTCAAATCCCGCTGCTTCAGCAGTGCGCACCATGCCGACCACGCCTCCGGCGGGGCCGGACAGGATGGCGTCTTTACCCTGAAAAGAGTGTGCATCGGTAAGGCCGCCGTTGGACTGCATAAACATCAGGCGGCCACCGGACTGCTCCATACCGTTCAGCTCACCCGCCACCCTATCGACATAGCGGCGCAGAATGGGTGAGAGATAGGCATCCACCACGGTGGTATCGCCACGGCTCACCAGTTTCATCAACGGGCTCACCTGGGAGCTGACTGAGATCTGGGTGAAACCGACCTCCTGGGCGATTTCCTCCACGCTCAGTTCATGGGCGGGATAGCGATAGCCGTGCATAAAGAGGATGGCAACAGAGCGTAAGCCGCTATCATAGGCTTGTTGCAATCCGCTCCTGGTCTGATCCTGGTTAAGCGGAATAACCAGATCACCGTGAGCACCTATGCGCTCATCGATCTCCAGCACTTGCGAATAGAGCATCTCAGGCAACTCAATATCAAGAGCAAAGAGATCGGGGCGGGTCTGATAGCCGATATGCAGGGCATCACCAAACCCCCGCGTGGTGACCAGCAGAGTAGGATCACCCTGACGCTCCAGCAGGGCATTGGTAGCCACCGTGGTGCCCATCTTGACCGCCTTGATCTGTACCGCTGAGAACGTCTCACCGACCTGCAAACCCAACAGGTCACGTATGCCCTGAATCGCTGCATCAGGATACTGCCGGGGATTCTCGGATAGCAGCTTATGGGTAACCAACTCCCCATCCGGTCGACGTGCAACCACATCGGTAAAGGTACCACCCCGGTCTATCCAGAACTGCCAGCCTGAAGTGTGCGGTCTCTTACTCTGTTTAGATAAATCTGTCATGTCGATATAAAACTGATCGTACCTATTCGCAAAAAAACGGGAACACCGAGAACACAAAGGAGCGCAGAGTTTACAGAGAACCACTTCTTGCTTTCAACAGATAGTCTCTGCTATCGCCACCTCCAAAAAACGAAGGGCGGGCACTGAACAACGTACCCACCCCACATTCTATCTGTTTTTCTCTGCGTACTCTGCGTTCCGCTTTTCAGCCTCTAGTCATCTGTGAAGGCAGCCAAGTGGCAATCTCCGGGAAAACGGTCACCAGCACCACCGCCAAAACCAACAGCAGGAAGAACGGTAGCGCGTAGACAGCGATTTTCAGGATATTCTTACCAGTCAACCCCTGGAGTACGAAAAGATTAAAACCAACTGGCGGTGTAATCTGTGACATCTCCACCACCAGTACCAGGTAGATACCAAACCAGAGCAGGTCGATGCCCGCCTGCTCCACCATCGGCAGCACCACCGAAGTGGTGAGAACAACCACTGAGATACCGTCGAGGAAACAGCCGAGCAGGACAAAAAAGAACGTCAACATGACAATCAACCCGAGAGGGGAAAGACCCATGGCTGATATGCTTTCTGCCAATGCGCGAGGGATGCCCGTAAAGCCCATAGCGATAGTCAAAAAGGCAGCGCCGGCAAGAATAAAGGCGATCATACAGGAGGTGCGGGTCGCTCCCATCAGGCTGGCCATAAAGGTCTTGCGACTGAGGGTGCCGGTAAGCCAGGAGAGCACCAGCGCCCCGAATACGCCGAACACCGCCGCCTCGGTAGCAGTGGCCAAACCACCGTAGATTGAGCCGAGGACAAACAGGATCAGACCGATGACCGGAAACAAGCGCATGGAGGCACGAATCTTCTCGGCGAAAGGAGTATGAGGATCGGCCGGTGGCATACGGTCACTATTGATGAGAGACCAGATCATGGTATAGCCCATGAATAGGGTAATCAGCATCAGCCCCGGCAGCGCCCCGGCAATAAACAATCGGGCAATAGAGATCTCAGCTGAGACGCCGTAGACGATCAATATGATGGAGGGGGGAATCAACAGCCCCAGAGTGCCGGAACCGGCCAGAGTGCCCAGAGACATACGCTCATCATAGCCACGTTTTTCCAATTCCGGCGCAGTCATTCGACCAATGGTGGCGGCTGTTGCGGCAGATGAACCGGAGACGGCGGCAAAGATACCGCAGCCGAGAATATTGACATGCAGCAGTCGACCAGGCAGGTGATTAAGCCAAGGAGCAAGGCCGCTAAAAAGATCTTCAGACAGGCGGGTGCGGAAGAGGATTTCACCCATCCAGATAAACAGCGGCAAGGCTGCCAATGTCCAGGACGAGGTGGCACCCCATGTGGTGGTAGCCATAATCATGCCGATATTGGACGTGTCGTTGAGCAACAGTCCAATAAACGCCACCAGAAAAAGTGTTGCCGCCACCCAGAGTCCGGTGGCAAGAAGCCCAAACAGGGCGACGGTGAGAATCAATGTAATAATAATCGGATCCATGCTAACTCCCCCTGCTATTCAGAAAGTGATGCGGACTCGTCATGGTGCAGATACTGTGGAGTACCACCACGTAACAACGTCACCATTTCATCCATCAGGGCAATTGCAAGAATCACCAGCCCCAGGGCCATTGGTACCTGAGGTATCCACAGGGGTACAGGAATATAACCCTGGCTCACCTCTTCAAACTGATAGGACTCAATAGCCATAAGACTGGTCGACCAGGCAGCGTAACAGACCAGCACCAACGCAAGTGTCAACACGGTGCCTTCAATAAAGTTACGAAGTGGGCCGGTAATATGGCTAATGAAAAGATTGACCCGAATATGCCCACCGCTGCGCAGGGTATAGGCCATAGCAAGAAAGCTGGTGGCGGCAAGGAGAAATCCGGAAAAATCCTCGGTGGAGGGGATAACAACCCCAAACCAGCGGGCAACGATCTGGGTCAGAATCAGCAATGCCATAGAAGTAAGGCAGATGCCGGCGGCTATACCAGACCAGAGGTAGAGAGTATCGAGTAGTTTTCTCATGGTATTTAGGTAATTAGTGTCCGTCAGGAAATAAAAAGCGGAACGCAAAGGACGCAGAGAACAAGAGAAAAGCACAATGAGTGCTGGGCGCACCACAACCAATATATCGAGTTGCTACTACCACCGGGTTTGCCAACACATAGGCATAAGGAGCCTACCTATGTGCCGTCAACCCAACATACCCATCTATGGATAGAGAATCAAAGCGCCTTAAGAATATCAGAGCCTGTAGACCCTGCTTCCTTGGCCCACTCATCACCCATAGTTTTACCAATCGCTTTCAGCTCACTTTTGAGCTGGGCGGTAGGTGCTGAAACATTCATGCCCTTCTCTTTCAAAGTGCTGGTTTTGGCTTCCGTCTCTTTTTTCGCCATCTCCCAACCACGCGTCTCAGCTTTGGCAGCCGCATCCATCACTGCTTTCTGCTCATCCTTGGAGAGACGTTTGAAAGCGCGGGCGTTGACGATCACCATGTTCTTGGGAATCCACGCCTGAGTATCGGTGTAGTTGCCGACAAAATCCCATGCCTGACTGCTGACACCGGTAGAAGGTGAAGTGACCATAGCGTCAATGATGCCGGTGCTGAATGCCTGGGGAATTTCAGGGGTCTGAACGGTGGTAGGTGCTGCCTTTAACAGAACCGCCAGACGAGAGGTGGTGGGGCTGTAAGCGCGCATCTTCACGCCTTCAAAATCGGCAACGGATGACACTGCATTTTTTGTGTAGAAACCCTGAGGTGGCCAGGGAATGGCATAGAGTAACTTCAGGCCATCTTTGGCTAGAGCCTTCTCTACATGGGGGCGACTTGCGGCCCACAGATTTTTTGCACTATCGAAGTCACTTGCTAGAAAGGGGATGTTATCCACTTTGAAGACCGGATTCGAATTTCCCAGCAGTCCCATAAATATCTCACCGATGCTCACCTGGCCGGTCTTGACCGCCCGGTGGATCTCGGGATGCTTGAACAGTGAGGCACCGGAATGGACGACAATATTCATCTCACCATTAGTGGCCGCTTTCACATCCGCAGCAAACTGATGAACATTCTTGGTGTGGTGGACACCATCACCGTAAGGTGTGGGCATGTCCCACTTGGTACCGGCAGCAGCGGTGCCGACAACCAGGGAAGAGCAAAGAAGAGCACCAACCAACGGTTTCACAAGATTTATTTTCATAATTATCCTCCAGAGACCTCTATCTTATTCAATATGTTAATGTTTCGTCTACATTTTATCGATGAATTGCGCTTATACACTAAGGAGAGTTTAGACCAATGTCAAGTATAAACTTTGGCGTGGAATTGTGTGCGGGCAGTGCCAAGTTTGATTCAGACGAAAGAGAAACCTACCTTCGATATCGTCTGATGAATTCGGATGGGATCGTACTTAATGATAGCCGCTCGTAGTTACCATCTAGATCTGTGAAATGCATCAATCACCATAAGTGTTCATGCGTCAGGACGCGGGGACTAACATAGTTACAAACATCTTAAATTAACCCGTCAGAACATATTAACTTCCATTCACTTTTTGGTGATTATTAAGTCGATGGGGGTAGAAGGTAGTTTCGGGTATCATGCCCTTTTTCAAATCATGAGTTAAAGCACAATGAAACGAGTCGGCGCCCATGTCAGTGCCAGTGGCGGAGTGGAGAATGCACCTCTCAATGCTCAGGCAATCGGAGCGAAAGCCTTTGCCCTGTTCACCAAGAATCAACGCCAGTGGAAAGCCAAACCCCTCACAGAAAAGAGCATCAACGCTTTTGGTGCAAATCTGGCCGCTGCAGAGATCGCCCCGCAGCATGTGCTTCCCCACGATAGCTATCTGATCAATCTGGGGCACCCTGAGCCGGAGGCGCTGGAGAAGTCACGCAACGCTTTTCTTGATGAGATGCAGCGCTGTGAACAGTTGGGGCTGAAGCTGCTCAACTTCCACCCCGGCAGCCACCTGAAGAAGATCAGTGAAGAGGAGAGCCTGGCCCTTATCTCACAATCGATCAACCTAGTACTGGAGCAGACCCGGGATGTGATTGCGGTTATCGAAAATACCGCCGGTCAGGGATCAAACCTGGGCTACCGTTTTGAGCATCTGGCCGCCATCATCGACGGCGTGGAGGATAAGTCCCGTGTCGGTGTCTGCCTCGATACCTGCCACACCTTCACAGCCGGCTACGATCTGCGTACCAAAGTGGCCTGTGAGGAGACGTTTGCCGAGTTTGAGCGCATCGTCGGTTTCCAATATTTGCGTGGTATGCACCTCAACGATAGCAAGCCCGACCTTGGCTCCCGGGTGGACCGACACCATAGCCTGGGAATGGGCAAGATCGGCTGGGAAGCATTTGACTACATCATGAATGATCCACGCTTTGATGAAATTCCCATGGTGCTCGAAACCATAGACGATACAATTTGGGCAGAGGAGATACGGCAACTTTATGCACTGCAGACGGACTGACCAGCCAACCAACCGAAAAAATCTGGAAAACGGTTGACCTTTCCCCAAGAGTCGTTAGAATACCGCGCTTCCAACGATGACAGCGAGCAACATTAAGCAGTCATGGAACGCTCAGCGGAGCGGTAGTTCAGTTGGTTAGAATACCGGCCTGTCACGCCGGGGGTCGCGGGTTCGAGTCCCGTCCGCTCCGCCACTACACCTAAAAAACGGGTGCTGATTTAAATCAGCACCCGTTTTTTTATGTCTGCTCCCGGGACCTATTGTCTATCACTGCTTCGGCCTATCTCCTGTGTTTGCCCTCCGGCAACGGCCTTGCACGCAGCCAGGGCATAAAGAGACGGCTATGTCTCTGTAACTCCAGTGATAAAGGATTGCAGCTTCTCTTGAACCAGTGTGTAGGTTTTGTCGATATTGGCTGCAATCTCACCTTCCAGCACATTTAACCCACTGAGAACGGAACGAGCCTCCTCAAAGCCTTTTTCAATTCCCTCCCTGATCAGATTGGTAAATTCGGTAACAGCCTTTTCCAGATCCATCTCGGAATGGCGTTCCTGATATGCGGAAAAGAATCTTGTGCTTTGCGCTACGATACGATCAGCCGTGGCTTCAGGAGTAACATCCAATCCGGATTCGTAGGCCTCTTCCAGCGTGATGCCCAACCCCGGCTCCAACATACCATTGAGTTGATCGATGGCTGTTTTAAGCAGTAGTGACAATGACTCATTGCCATTGGCAAAACTGACCTCGAGTGTGGACTGAATAATTTGCATATTCAGTGATTGCTCTGGAGTGACTTCGCCGCCCCCTTTTCTGACCTCGTTTTTCTCATGCGCCAAGGCAGAGACTTCCTGACCAAAAGGGCCGCTACTCTTATCGTAAGCCGACTTCAGCTGATGAACCTGAGTTCCAAAATTTTTGATCTCCATCACCCAACCTCCAATCGCACCACTGGTACTAATATTGTCGGCAGACCTCAAAATATATTAAACCGTTGTCCAATAAACAGCCCTTGGCAACAACCAAACAGGAGTTTAATTATTTTTTTGGTCGATTTACTCCCGGCAATGCACCACTTCTCTAACATACACCGGGATGACGGATTTGATACTGCCTGTTCACGGTTTATTACCAGCTACTTGTGAGACCGCAAAATAACGAACTTTCTGTTCTCCGCCACCTGTTCCACATTGCCAAAGAGATGTTTCAGTTTTACCTGGTAGTTGAGGTGACGATTACCCACCACCCACAGCTCACCTCCGGGCCTCAGCACCTTTCTTGACTGGCTGAACATGCGCCAGGCGACAGCATCCCCCACCGCCTGCTGCTGGTGGAAAGGAGGATTACAGAGTATCAGGTCGGTACTCTCGCCAGAGAGTGCACCCAGGCAATCCCCTACTTCGAATAAGGCACTGTTCTTCAAGCCTGATGCCGAAAAAGTCTCCCGGGCACTGGCCACGGCCATATAGGACTCATCGACAAAGTAGAAATTGGTCTCCGGATTTTGTGCCGCCACCATCAGCCCGAGCACACCATTGCCACATCCCAGATCGACAATATCCCCCTCTCCCTCGGTGGCAGGCAGATGCTGCATCAGAAAGCGAGTGCCGATATCCAACTTCTCCCTGGAGAATACATTGGCATGGTTTATCAGCGTGTAGGGAGTCTCATCCAACCGATAGCGCTTTGGGTAAGGGGACGACACCTCAGGTAGAGAGCGATCCGGTTGCGTATAGATTAGTCGCGCCTTCTTCTTTGCCAGAGAGGTGGTAGTAGGCCCGATGATCTGCTCAAACAGCTTCAGAGTGGAGCTGTGAATCTGCTTCACCATGCCGCAACCGATCACCCGGCTCGACTCATTGAGGTGGGGTTTCAGCTGAATCAGCTCATGCTCAAGCAGTGCCAGGGTCTTGGTCACCCGAACCAGTACCAAGTCATAGACACCTTCAAGATCATCCAGGGATGAGAGCATCTTCACCGATACCGCATCCGACCCGTTAGTCTCGAGATTCTCCCGGGCTGACCAGGTGGCGATATAGGAGTCGCTCTGCATCGTGGGAGAGAAAGAGGCAAGGGCACAGCTCAGCGCCCCAAAGCTGTCATTGATGATCAGAATTCGTTGATCCAACTCCACCTCCAGCTCATCGAGCAAGTAGGCATCGGCGGCATCCCAGGCACGCAGCATCTCTCGCTTCTGCAGCGGGTATCTCTTAAGCGTCAGAGAGCCAAAGGGTGAGGTGAAGTGTTGTTCAGTTGCAGTATCAGGCATGGTGGAGATAGACGTCATAGCGTGTGTTTGGGCTGGTAATAGCCATTGAGGGTTTGATCTCATTGAGAGTGGCGGCCTTGGCGGGGCGTTTTACCACAACCCGGTTACGTGCAACCTTCCTGGCCGCTTCCAACAGTTCGGCACTATCTTCATCATCCCCCACCAGTGCCCTGAAGGTGCGCATCTCCTTCTTGACCAGGGCGGATTTCTCTCGGTGGGGATACATGGGATCCATATAGACCACATCGGGCCAAGCCTCTTGTGGTAGTGCCAACAGTTGCTCTTTGGCATCCCCCCGGAGGAGCTTCATGCGGCTGACTATAATAAAGACCTCGGGATCATCTTGGGCGCGCAACAGGGCATCCTCCAGCAGTGCGGCAATAACGGGAGAGCGCTCCACCATACGGACCTCGCAGCCAAGAGAGGCGAGGACAAAGGCATCACGGCCAAGCCCGGCGGTGGCATCCAGCACCGAGGGTGTGCGCCCCTGCTTGAGGCCTATTGCCCGCGCAAGGGGTTGCCCCCTGCCACCGCCAAAGCGACGGCGGTGAGCGGATTTACCGGAGACAAAATCGATATAGACAGGCCCCGGTGCCTTTTTTCCACTCTCACGTAGTTCCAGACGCTGGTCGGTTTTTACCAGAAGCAATGCATGGCTTTCATCCTCATCGCTGCAGAGCGGACAGCCAAGGGTCTCTGCCAGACGAGCCGCATACACGTCCTGATCGGGAGAGCTGGCAGCTACGGCAATAGAGGGTTGGTTACTGGTCACGTTGCGGGCTCTTGCAGAGTTCGGCTTTAGAGACCCGTTTTATAACACACCTCTACACCCTTATGCGCCCTGTTTGACAGGCCTCACTTCCAGAGATCCACATCTCTGCCCTGTTCACGGATCGCCTCTGCCCGCTCCGTGATATAGCGCTGAAAACTGGGCTGATGCTTAAACCCACCACTGAGAAGATAATCGAAGATCGATTCTGTATGAAACCGCTTGAACACCGCCTCAGAGCGGATCACCTCACCCTGCTGACGGTCAAGCAGCACCACTGAGGGGGCAAAGTTGATCTCCAGTTCCCTCGCCCACTCCCTGGCAGTTGTCTTTTTGCCCTCAGGCGTAATCACCGGAGTGTTTGACCGCATATCGAGCTGAACCGCATCAAACCGGCTGACCAGTTCGCGTATAGCGGGATCTGTCAGTACCTCTTTATGGAGCTTGTCGCAGTTGGGACACTGTGGCTGCTCGAAAAAGAGCGCCACCGGCCTCTCCCCCTTGCTGAGATCATAGGGGGGCTTGGCAAAGAAAGGCTCACTGTGGAGCTCTCCGGCAGCCGCTGCAGGTTGCCGACTAGCGAGATACTTACGGTAGGAGGTCTCTTTCTCCTTGTGACCGTTGACATAGTCGAGGGCCACCTTGAAGTTATGGGGTGGGATATAGCCGTTTAAACGCAGCACCACCCGGCCGGTCTCATCGAGAAAAAGTAGTGTCGGCGTGAATTGAACCTTCAACGCCTCGGCAAATAACTTCTCGGTATAACTCTTACCGTTAACCGCCCCGATTTCACGGTCACCCCACATATTGATCTCGATAACGTCCAGCTTCTCCTTCATCGTATCCTGTATATCCTTCTGGGAGAGATTGCGCTCAACCATCAGATTGCAGTAGGGGCAGCCGTCCTGATGAAAGAAGAGCATCACCCGCTTGCCCTCATCGGCCGCCTCCTGCACATCCTCACCCAACTCCATAAAACTTGCTTTAAACCAGTCAGGATAGGTTGTCTCCTGAGCACCGAGGAACTGGCCTTGACGGTGCTCCGCTTGCGGGACGGCATCTTCTGCGGCAGATACCATAGGCGGCATCATCAGCAGGGAGAGGATCAGATAGGGTATCTTGCGCATGAGATTGCACTCTTCATATGAGTAGTTGGTAATGATTATAGAGTTGCACTGAGTCGCCACCCTGTCCATACGGGAAAATAGCAATGCTTTTACCTACCATTCCTATAGGTATATCCGGGTAATAGCTAACCCACTATGGATTCACTCTGCCCTGGGTATCATGCCCCCTACAAAAGAGCATTAGAGATTGTTAACATGCCCATCTGAAATCACCATCCACCTCAAAGGCCTCATCATGCAAAAATTAATAGACCTACTCGCTGAGCGTCTGAAATCAGTAACCGAGCTCATGCCATGGGACATGGATGAGATGATGGAAGCAGATCCGAACATCCTGGTATTGGATGTTCGGGAGCGGGATGAGTTCGACACCATGCATGTACCGAACAGTCTCAATGTGCCCCGCGGCATCGTCGAATCCGCCTGTGAATGGGGTTACGAGGAGACCGAGCCGGAACTAGTCGAGGCCCGTGAGCGGACGGTGATCGTGGTTTGCCGCTCTGGGTACCGCAGTATTATGACAGCATTCAATCTGCAACTGCTTGGATTCGATAAGGTTTATTCCCTCACCACCGGGCTGCGGGGATATAACGACTACGAGCTGCCGTTCGTGGATATCGAAGAGAAGCCTATCGATATTGAGCTGGCCGATGCCTTTTTTGTTAATAAGATTCTGCCCTATCAGTTGAAGCCAGAGGAGGCATAAGGGCCTCGGAAATAAGGGATCGATGGATCAGACTCGATCGATTTATAGATTTCTGCTAAATCAAAAAACTGGGGACAGACCAGGGCCCGTGGGGCTGAATACCTCCCCAGCAGGGTGGCCCGGCCATCACTGAGCTGAGGCATGAAGCTGCCTACCAAACTGATGGCAGGCATAGGCCATAGCAATATTTTCTGCCACCGGGCACATGTTCACTACCACTGAAAATTCTAGCCAGACTGGATTTATCGGCACCTAAATCATGCATTCCAAGGTCCATGGCCACCCTCTTGTTCCAGGCAATCAACGCCGGTTTGGGGCGAAGGCGGTCTAGATGTGGGGGTAAAACCGCTCTGGGAGCCCTGCACAGCTGTTGAAGAGGTTCATACGATTAGTTTCGCACTCCACATCGTGATTCAACCTCAAAAAATCGTAGCATTGTCCCTATTCGATGGGGAGGCAAAGTCAATGATAGCTCAAGCTATGAAACCTGTATTTTTAGTAGCTGCGAACTAAATTGATCCACATCACATTGGAGAACGACTATGTACCTTCATCGTTGCTATGCTTGGATTGTATCAAGGTGAGACTCCACTTCGGTCTGCTCTCACGGCATTAAACAAAGGATAAAACGATGTCGAGACAACAACCCATGAACCGCTGGAAAGTGGTGTTTGGTGCGGTTTTGATTCAGCTCTGCCTGGGGGCCATCTATGCCTGGTCTGTATTTACACCGGCGCTGAAAAATGCCGGCTGGAGCAAACTCGACACCCAAGTTGTCTTTGCCGTGGGATTGGCGGCCTTCGCCATTGTCATGGTATTTGCCGGACGCAAACTGAATGATTGGGGGCCACGCAAGCTGGCTGTCATCGGCGGGGTGACCCTGGGTAGCGGCTACGTGTTGGCAGGCCTAGGCGGCGGCACAAATTTTTGGACTGTCTGTCTCGGCATAGGTTTGGTGGGCGGTGCCGGTATCGGTCTTGGCTATGTGGTGCCTATCGCCGTTGGCATGCGCTGGTTTCCTGATCACAAGGGCATGATCACGGGTCTGGCGGTGGCCGGATTCGGCTTCGGCGCCATGGGCTGGGTGAAGGCGGCCGGCAACTGGGGCGAACTGATCACCTCTGTCGGCCTGGCACAGACCTTCATCATCTACGGCATCGCCTTCGCTACACTGGTGCTGATCGGTAGCCTGTGGATGCGCATGCCACCCAAGGGCTGGTCACCGGTGGGGTTTGAAGCGCCGAAGCAGAAGGCCGGCTCCGGAGGTGAAGAGTACACCCCGCTGGAGATGCTGCTCACACCGCAGTTCCACCTCATCTTTCTCACCTTTGCGGTCAGCGCCGGGGCCGGACTGATGTCCATCGGACTGATGAAACTCTATCCCATGGAAGCCCTGCAGGCGACGGGCTACAGTGAGGTTCAGGCCAGCGCCATCGCCGGCACGGCAATGGCGGTTTTCTTTAGTATCGCCAACGGCATCGGGCGCATCGTCTGGGGAACGCTGAGCGACAAACTCGGTCGCAAGCACTCGGTGGCCTTGATGGCCGGCAGTCAGGGCCTGATCCTGCTGGCCTTTACCTCCATGGCCGGTAACGAGTATCTGCTCTATCTCGGGGCGACCCTGATCGGCTTCAACTTTGGCGGCAACTTCGCCCTCTTCCCGGCGCTGACCGCCGACGAGTTCGGCAACAGCAGCGTCGGTCAGAACTACCCTTATATCTTCCTCTCCTATGGCGTCGGTGGCATCGCCTTCCCCATCCTTGGCGGGATGCTGGGTGACTTGGGTAACTTTCCCCTGGCCTTCTCTATTTGTGGCATCGCCTGTCTGACCGGTGCGGTCGCCACCGCTATCATCTTTCCGCCCCATCACGATGAAGCGATACACCACTTCAGTGTCCATGGCTTCTTCCATCAGGCACACTTTTTCGACCATGAGGAGGAGCACACGAAGGCTTAGCGAAATGAGCCTCCGCACCCTAGAGATCCAGGACCAGAGCTAAAGGGTTCGGGGTTATTTTTTGATACAGCTATCAGTTATGCTGTTGTTCAGTAAGTAACAGGGAACAGACTAAAGTTCCCCAAATAAAACGGTGTTGTTTAGATTATTAATTCTGCATTTCTCAACTCAACATCTTATTTGCTAAGAATGCAGTGGCAATTCAATTAAAAACTTAGTCCCTTGCCCCTGTGCAGAATTGACACTGAGAGTACCACCATGCTGATCTACCACAATAAAGTACGAGATCGATAGACCCAGCCCAGTTCCTTCTCCAACATCTTTTGTTGTATAGAATGGCTCAAAAATCCTTTTGCTTACCGTTTCTTCCATTCCCGGACCATTGTCCTCAACTTCAATACAAAGCATATCTGATCGTTTAAAGGTTCGAACATTGATGACTTGTGATTCAGTTGGCATTTGAGTGTCAGAGAATGCATAAGCGGCATTGTGGAATATATTTAGAAGCACCTGTTGTATCTCAGAGGCTATACATAGGATCTGTGGATTGGATTGATCATAATCTCTTGTAATTGTGATGTTATGGAAATCAAATTGTTCTTTAAGATTATAATCTACACTGGCCAACGCAAGTGTCTTTTCAATGATTTCATTAACTGATGCTATTTTCTTTGTCTCATCAGATTTGTGTGAAAACATCAGCATATTATTGACAATTTTGGCGGCACGTTCTCCCGACTCCTCTATCCCCATTAAAAAATCGGGGATATCTCTTTTCTCCATGTAAGCTTTCACTTTATCAAGATCTATCCCTGTTTCTACGGCGATACTGCGGTTCTTTTCCAAGTTTGGTGACAGTCGCCGCCGTACATTCTGCAATCCTTGCAGGATACCACCCAATGGATTGTTTAGTTCATGTGCCATGCCGGCAGCCAAACCACCCACAGACATCATCTTCTCTGTCTGTATCATCAAAGCCTGCATCTGTTTCCAGTCGGTAATATCGGCGTTGAATCCAACAAAGCGTAATGGTGTGCCATCATTAGCAAAAAGAGCCTTGCCTCGGCCAGTAATCCAGTGCCACTCTCCCGATTTGGTACGCATACGAAAAGTGCTCTCATATACCCCTTTTCCTTTTGTGGCCAGATAGTCATTAACCTTTTGATGCGCTTGTTCGGCATCATCAGGGTGTAGCAGTCCTGCCCAACACTCAATTGTATCGGGCAGTTCGCCCTCGTCATAACCCAGCATGGTCTCAAAACGTGCTGAGTGAATCACGGCGTCGGTTTGCAGGTCCCAATCCCACAGACCATTATCCGTACCATCAATTGCCAGCTGAAAACGTTCTTTTTCCAATTGCAATGACTCATGCTGCTCTTGCAGCTTTATTCTGGAATCCCGTATCGCAGAAATCATATTATTCATAGTATTGGAAAGGATAGAGATTTCTTTGGGACCTTGTTTTTGAATTGACTCAATTGGAATCCCGTCTGCATCACTATTGTTGATAGCGGCAACAATATTTGAAAGCGGCATAAGGATGAACAGGCGTATCGTTATAAAAAGCGAGAGGATGAGAAATAAAGATAATGCGAGTGTATTTATCGAGGTGCTTATGATGATTTTGTTAAGCTCATCATTCATTGAATCGTCTGTAATGTAGATACTGATGGTTCCCAGTTTATCTCCAGACGGATTAGTGATTTCGTACTTATCTGAGTAAAAACACTGCTCTAATAGCCTATTTTGCTCACTGTTATCGTGGGCGTAATCAATAATATTCCATTCGGTATCTCTGATTTTTCCACTGACATAGGAATCTCTGCCAACAATTTTTCCCATGTTGTAATCTTCAACAACAATAGCAAAGTTATTTCGACGCTCCATTTCAGTAAAAACGAGCTTATCGTATTCATTAACAGCGTAAGACATAATCAAGCTGCCAACATTCTTCTCCAAGGCGACAATACTAAGCCTTGAACTATGCTTCATCTCTTCAATTATTTTTTGTTTTGTCGTTACATAGGTATATGCCGAATGTGAAGACATAATCAATATAACGGTCGAGACGATAATAATCCCGAGGGTAACGTATAGTGATTGTCTGGAGGTGCGAAAATTGAGCATTCGCATCAATCTATTTTTCCTCGATACCTAAAACATTTTTTTTGATTATCGGCAACATCCTCGAGATATTTTCTGTTGAGATTGCAAGGATCGGTAGTTGTTTGTTTTTTTCAACAGCCTTGCCATTGAGATGCCTGTCCATTGCTATTACTGCTTCCTGTCCCATTAAATATGGCTGCTGCATTGCAGAGCCCACAAGAACGCCATTGGGAATAAGATCGAGAAACTCAGGTTCCGCATCAAAGGTAATCAATAAAATCTGGTCATTTTTTCCGGAATCGGTAATAGCGTCTAATGCACCCTGGTATCTATCTGAACCCTGAAGCCATATAGCGCGAAGATCCGGAGTGCTTCTAATGATCTCTGTACTTAGATCATAAGTTTCTTGATATGAAAAAGTGACCTGTTGCTTAATGCCTGCACCTTTAATCCCCGCCTCACGCATTGCCTGCATAAATCCAGCGGTTCTCGCTTGACCATTGGCTCTTTTCTGAGGTATTGCAACAATCCCGACTCTACCCTCTTCCCAGCCAAGTTTAAGCAGCTTTTTGACTAGGACTTGACCGATCTTGTATGCGCCATCTTTATTATTTGAAGAGATATAGGAAGTATATTCACCACTATCTGTTCCTATGTCAGATATAACAACAGGAATGTCAGCACCTTTTGCCAGTTTTAGGATAGTGACGCAGGCTGATGAATTTGTGGGAGATACAATGATTCCAGAGACCTTGTCTTTGATTGCTTTTGCAACAAATGCTAGTTCGTGCTTCGCACTGTTTTCGGCACTATAAGTATCAATCTCGTATCCCAAGGTATTTGTAGCTGACTTGATGCCACGCTCCATAATTTCCCAAAATGGAATTCTTATATCTGAAACAATATAAGCTAACTTTTTATTAGTTTGCTCCTTTGGTGTGCCAGACGGCCCAGAGCTTTCATTGACCCTGATTTCCGATCCAAAGGTAACACCGGCGAATAGCGCCAAGGTAATCAGGATAAAAATGATATGGGTTTTGTTTTGGGAATTAATCGGGGTGATATTCATTTTACACCTATTCCATAACTATGTTGCCCACACTCTTATAAAGTGGCATCCAGACAAATTACCAATACTTTTATAAAAGTGACCTCATAGAAAATTATAGATCAATTAATAGATGTATTTACTGTTAAATCGAATCTCAATAGCACAAACACTCTAAATGCATTGCCAACTACAAGGTTATCTCTCTTTTGGCCTCTACGATAATTGCAGATACAGTCTGACAGTGACCGATTCACCCCACTGTTGGAAACCGGAGAGTTCGCCCATCAGTGTCTATAGGGGGATCTATTGAGTCGACCTCGATCTGTTTTTAGGTATATCGAAAACCAGCATTGAGACCACTATCATCCACTTTTCTCAGCGGTAAGGTAGAGCCACAAAAAGCCCGAGACTCCAGCCAGAATAGAGGCTATAAGAATCCCAGTTTTAGCCATCAGTAGATCCTGGGCATGGTGTGCAAAACCCAGTTCGGCAACAAATATCGACATGGTAAAACCGATACCGCCCATCAGCCCTACGCCCACAATGTGTTTGAAATTTAAGCCCGTCGGCAGAGAGGTCAGACCAAGCTTTACAGCAATCCAGGAGAAACCGGCGATACCGATCAGCTTACCTCCTACTAAGCCCGCAGCAATACCCAGCGCGACCGGGTGAGTGGCAATAGTGCCGATAGAGGCCCAATCAATAGGGATTCCGGCATTAGCCAGGGAAAATATCGGGATAACAAGGTAGGCCGATGGCAGGTGCATCTTACGCTCAAGGATCTGAGCAGGCGCTTGCACCAGCTGCACACCCTCCCCCAAAGCGCGAACACGGGAGCGCAGTTCATCGTTCTTAACGATGTTCTCTTCACGCTGGTAAGCCCGTTTAATCTGTTCAACCATCTCATTGATATGGGAGAGGAAGCGCTTTGGATCATACTTTGGGCGCATGGGAATGGTGAAGGCTAAAAAGATACCCGCGAGCGTGGCATGGACACCGCTCTTCAACATGGCGATCCAGAGCACAATACCCAGCAGGACATAGGGTAAAGGACGGCGAATTCCACCGAGGTTGAGTGTAATCAGCAGTAGCAACACGGCACCTGCGGTAGCCAGGGCAAAGAGATTCAGTGTCTCCGTGTAGAACAGCGCTATCACCAGGACGGCACCCAGGTCGTCTACAATCGCCAGAGCCACAAGAAACGTCAGCAGATTTTTGGGTACCCGCTTTCCAAGTAACGCAAGGGTGCCCAGAGCAAAGGCGATATCGGTTGCCATCGGTATACCCCAACCATCAAATGTGTGCCCCTCGGGATTGATGCCTATATAGATAAGGGCCGGTATCAACATGCCGCCTATAGCGGCAACGATCGGCAGCATCGCCTGTTTTGGATCAGCCAGTTCCCCGACCAGAATCTCACGCTTTAGCTCCAATCCAACCACGAAAAAAAACAGTGCCATCAGACCGTCATTGATCCAGTGATGGAGTGACTTAGATAGATCAAATCCCGGCATGCCAATGGTAAATGGCATCTGCAACAAGTGGTGATAAGTTTCACTCCACGGGCTGTTGGCGATAAAGAGTGCCGCAACCGCACACAGCATGAGCAGAACACCACTGGTGGTCTGGCGATGAATAAACTCATCGATAGGTGTCATCAGCCGGTCAAAGGCCTTTTCCCACGGAGCGACATACTCTTTTCCGATAAATCTTTTCATCAATAGACACTCATCAGAGAACATTGCAAGATAGGTCAGACTCTGTGCCTATCACTTTGGTTCCATCAGATTTGGCTTTGCGCCTTCACATGATCAGCAAATCCGGCGCCTGCTTCAGTGTAGATATTGAACACAGCGGTTGCGCCTGATTGCCGTAATCGTTCTTCCTCATCCGGGTATCTTGCCGTTGCGGCAATCCGCCCAGGGAAAGATATCTCCCGCAGTTGTTCCAGAGCATTCAGGTTGGCTTCCAGATTTGGCAGCGCCAACATGACGAGTTGGATGCTGTGGTCATGCTCAATTATGTCCCAGAAATCAGCATCACTTGGATCCCCTCGGAGAACATTGCGCCCCATTAACTGGTGACTTTTAATCAGCTCCGAATCAAAGTCGATACCAATGACGGCTTCACCATGTTGTTCACGCATCTTATCGTAAGCACCACTGCCTACTCTGCCCATGCCAAAGATAGCAATAGTTGCGCCGAGAGTATCCAGCAGCATGTCATCGGTCAGCCTCTCACTGCGCTGATATCTCATCCACAGCTCTCTGAAACGACCATAGATCTTGTTATCAATGCTATTTAGTGGCGCTGCAACGACGAAAGAGAGAGAGAGGGCGATGGCAATTACCACCAGCCATTCCCCATCTATCCAGCCATTGTTGACCCCAATTGCAGCCACGATCAGTCCGAATTCACTGTAGTTGCTCAGATTCAAGGTAGCTAACAGCGAAGTCCGTGCTCGTAGGTTGAAGCCAGTCATCAGAGTAAAAAATAGTGCCGATTTGATGAAGACAAAGGGTACGAGCAAAAATCCAATGATCAATGCTTCCAACGAGAGTTGGCCAGACATACCTATAGAGAGGAAAAAACCCACCAGAAACAGATCCTTGAACCCCAGCAGTGATTTAGCCATCTCCTTCGATTTGGGATGGGTTGAGATCAACAGCCCCATGATGAGAGCACCCAGATCATCTTTTACGCCGCCCAACTCAAAGAGTTCAGCTCCACCCAATGCCAGGACCAGACCATATAGAATCAGTAACTCGCCATGACCTGTCTTTTGCAATAGATGGTGAAACAACGGTCGTAGCGGAATAAGTAGAAACAGCAGCAGCGCCCAGGGTGACGGGAACTTGCCAGTGGATGCTGCCAGAAAGATAACGGCAGCAATGTCCTGCATAACCAGGATACCGATAGCGATCCGCCCATGCAGAGACTTCATCTCCCCTTTCTCCTCCAGCGCCTTGACCACAAACACGGTACTAGAGAAGCTCAATGCAAAGGCAAGCAGCAGCGAAAACTTGAAATCCAAGTCAGAGAAAAGCGGCACACTCATTAATGCCAGACCAAGGATAACCGCTCCGAAGAGGGCAATGATGATGGAGGTATGCAGCGCGGTTACCAACCACACCTGCGGCCTGATCAATACCTTCAGGTTCAGCTTCAGGCCCACGGTGAAGAGCAGCAGAGTGATTCCCAGATCCGCGAGCTTCTGCAACATCTCACCGCTTGCGATACCCAGGTAATTGAGCGCAAAGCCTGTTATCAGGAACCCGACCAACGGCGGCAGCCTGATCAGGGTTGCCGTAAAGCCCAAGGCAAATGCTAGTGAGATCCAGGCAACATCACCCAGTGCAATAGCAACCCATTCAAAATCCATAGACTTGTTACCCTGCCCTGGTGATGATTTGAGTTCGCGTCATTAAGATGAAGCGTCTACAACAAAGGGTAGTCCATGGTAGCCACTAGGTCATCTACGATCAGGGGGGATTGGCATAGAGATCGTTGTATTTACTAAACTAATGAGGATTACGAAAACCATCCATCGATGAGAGTCTATTGATTTGCACCCATCCCATCCTTCTCCCTCATAGGAGGGTGGCGCAAAAGTCCCCTCTCCCTACGAGGGAGAGGTGGATCATGGGGTGGCAGTAATATAGGTTCTGTTACCTTTGTGCGTTGCGTTTCTCTGCACCCTTCCCTATCCTCAGCACTCTTTGCTCCCGCCTCATCCTCCACAAACGTCAATTAAATGCCCATACAGACATACTTCATCTCCAGGTACTCATCGATACCATGGCGTGAACCTTCGCGGCCTATACCCGACTGTTTGACGCCGCCAAAGGGGGCTACGGCAGTGGAGATAATTCCGCTATTGAGACCGACAATACCGTACTCAAGGGCCTCTGAGACCCGCCAGCCACGCCCCAGGTCACGACTGTAGAAATAGGCCGCAAGACCAAACTCACTATCGTTGGCGAGTTTAATCGCCTCTGCCTCGTCGCTAAAACGAAACAGAGGGGCTACCGGACCAAAGGTCTCTTCACTACTTACCAGCATATTCGTAGAGACATTGGTGAGCAGGGTCGGCTGAAAGAAGGTGCCACCTTTTGCGTGGCGTGCGCCCCCCACGGTGACCCTTGCCCCCTTAGCAACAGCATCACCGATATGGCGCTCCACCTTCTCTACCGCCGCCTCATTGATCAGCGGGCCCTGGGTGACGCCCTTTTCAGTACCCTCACCCACCTGTAGCGTGGAGATGGCAACTGCCAGCTTCTCTGCAAAGATATCGTAGACAGTATCCTGAACCAGAAAACGGTTGGCACAGACACATGTCTGGCCGCTGTTACGGTACTTGGAGGCCATGGCCCCCTCTACTGCGGCATCCAGGTCGGCATCATCAAAGACGATAAACGGGGCATTACCGCCCAGTTCTAGAGAGAGCTTCTTCATGGTATCAGCACACTGGCGCATCAGCAGCTTGCCGACGGCTGTGGAGCCGGTAAAGGAGAGCTTTCTGACAGTGGGATTGGAGGTGAGCTCGGCACCGATATCCTGCGGTACACCGGTTACTACGTTAATGACACCGGCAGGTATCCCTGCCTGCTCTGCCAGCTCACAAAGCGCGAGCGCCGAGAAGGGAGTGTCTTCTCCCGGCTTTATCACCATGGTGCAGCCGGCGGCCAATGCGGCACCGGCCTTGCGGGTGATCATGGCAATGGGGAAGTTCCAGGGGGTGATGGCGGCGCAGACACCGATCGGCTGTTTCAGCACCAGTATCCGCTTATCCGCCTGATGTGAAGGGATGGTCTCACCATAGATGCGCTTTGCCTCTTCGGCAAACCACTCGTAGAAGGAGGCGCCATAAACCACCTCTCCTCTCGCTTCGGCCAGAGGCTTGCCCTGCTCCGCCGTCATCAGTTGGGCCAGGTCCTCCTGGTTCTCCATCATCAGATCGCGCCAGCGCATCAAAAGTGCAGAGCGCTCAGCAGCTGTTTTTTCCCGCCACGCCGGCCAAGCCTTATCTGCCGCTTCTATCGCCTCTCTTGTCTCATCGCCCCCCATCTCGGGAACCGTTCCCAGAACATGCCCATTGGCCGGGTTGGTAATGGTCATAGTGGCAGCAGAAGAGGCGTCCACCCAACTGCCGTTGATATAGGCCTGTTGGCGGAAAAGAGAGGGGTTGTTGAGTTTCATGGTTATCCTCTAAATTGATGGTGAAAAAACGGAAATCAGTATGCAGGCTGGCTCGCCTGTTTTTCAATCACTTCAACTATTCTGAAGAACCGGATCCATAGCACGCTGTTTACGCTGATATCGCCATCCTTCCAGGGTAAAGAGCGCCAGGGCGAACCAGATGGTGCTGAAAGTGACGACCTGTGTGCCACCAAACGGCTCATGGTATAGAAATACCGCCAACAGAAAAGTCATACTTGGCGCCAAGTATTGAAAGAGCCCAACCACAGTCAGACTCAGGCGGTTAGTAGCGGCGGCAAAGTAGATCAGCGGCACGGCAGTGACCAGACCGGCAGCTATCAATAGCAGATTGATCTTGGGGCCTGCATGGATAAAGCTCATGCCTCCCGTGCTATCGAGCCAGAAGAGATAGATCAATGCAAACGGCAGCAGCAGCAGAGTCTCCACCGTCAGCCCGTGCACAGGATCAACAGCCACGATCTTACGCAGCAATCCGTAAAAACCGAAGGTTACCGCCAGCACCAGCGCTACCAGCGGTAACTCACCAAAGGTCAGAATCTGGTTAACTACTCCCAGTACCGCAATCGCAATCGCAACCCCTTGCAGTGGACGCAGGCGTTCACCAAGTACCAACATCGCCAGCAGCACACTAAATAGCGGATTGATGTAATAGCCGAGGCTCGCTTCAAGTATCCGATCATTCGCCACCGCCCAGATAAAGACCAGCCAGTTGCTGGATACAATCACCGAGGTGGTAAAGAGCCAGAGCAGCTTTTTCCGCTCAGAGAGTAGCTGCCCCAGTGCCGACCAACCCCGGTTCCAACTGATTACCAGCGCAAGAAAAAAGAGTGACCAGATGACCCTGTGGGCCAGCACCTCCATCGGCTCTACTGAAGCAACAGCCTTAAAATAGATAGGACCAAAACCCCAGAGGCCAAATGCCAGGGTGGCGTAGATCAATCCCTTTTTTGTCGAATCTGATTCGTTCATCCCTTTCTCCGATCAGCGACTATCCACCGTCACCAGATAGCGCTGGTGAAATCCATCACTGCAACGAGCTACCAGGCGGGTAAGCAAGGTTACCACTACCAGGGCAAACAGTAGCCGCATCCATAATACGCCGGAAATATCCGCCCCAAGTAGCATCACCAGGAGTGTGTCCTCTATCAAGCTGTGACAGAGTGCAAGTAAGGCCATGGCACTAAAGACATCCCGTTTGGAGACATGGCCCGCCTTCGCCTCCTTGATCAATAGCCCACCACCAAAAGCGAGCCCCAGGGTGACGCCGATAAGGGTGATGGTAGTGGCTGCTGGACCTATACCCAGCAGTCGCAGCAGCGGCTGCAGCAGCCAGATCAGCAATCGCTCTACTCCCGCCGATCTCAGTAGTTTCAGCAGTGTCATTAGGATAATGATGATTAGCTGTACCATGGCGAGACTCTCCAGTTGCCTCCAGGCCCAGTTGATCATACCGGGCTCCGGCATCTCCGGCGTCCAGAACAGCTGGTTAGGCTGCTGCAGCCAATCACCCCAGCTATAGAGGTGATGCAAAATAAAGCCAAGGACGAAGGCCCCTGTCAGACGTAGCAGCAGAGTGAAGCCGAGGCGCACTCCTGCCTTTTGGGCAATTCCGCCCTCTACCGGCAAGGTGTGAGCGAGCAACAGCATGGAACTTAATACGGTGACCTGGGCTACAGACAATGTCTCCTGCTGAGCAACGGAGAAGAACATGATCATGCCGCCGTAAATATTGGTGAACAGTGTGGTCGCCCACACCAGTCCCATACTTTCAGGCAGGCCGACCAAAGCCATTAGTGGCTCAAGTAGCAGACTCAGGTAGTAGATAGCCCCCATCTCTTCAAGAAGTTTTACCAGCAACAGTACCGGAACCATGATACGAAACAGGGTACTTGAGACCTGATAGATCTCCCGTAACAGGTCATTTATCCAGTTTTTCATCTCTGCCAGGTACTCGATTAATCCAGAATCACTACTGTCTCATTTTATGCGCTATCAAGAAGCGATGGATTTTATTTTATCGGTGATTCTTCTACTTTTATTTCAAATATCTCAGATATCTCTAATTTTATTTCGTCAACAACCAACCTAACAAACTATAATAAGCCCCATGAAACGAGAACTTGACCGCCTGGATCGGCGCATACTCAATCAGTTGCAGCGCGACAACAGGATCAGCAATCAGGCACTGGCTGAGCAGGTGGGGCTGTCACCCCCCGCCTGTCTGCGAAGAGTCAAACTGCTGCGTGAATCGGGTATCATCAAACAGGAAGTTGTGCTGCTCAACCCAGAAGCCGTGGGCCGGTTGATCAATATCATCGTTGAAGTGGAGATGGAGCGTGATCACCGGGATCTACTCGACCAGTTCCAAAAAGTGGTAGAGCAGTCACCGGAGGTGAGTCAGTGCTACGCGGTAACCGGTGAAGTGGATTTTATTCTGGTGGTCTCGGTTGCTGACATGCAGGCCTACGAAGCGTTCACCCAACGGGTACTGCACAGCCAACCCAACCTGCGTAAGTTCCGCAGCCTCATATCCCTTAGACGGATTAAATTCGATACCGCCATCGAACTCTGATGAACTACTCTTTCCGGACATCCGATCCACGCCATATCGGTGTGCTGGCCGCTGTGGCGGCATTTCTTATCTGGGGTTTCTCCCCCCTCTATTTTCGTGCTGTTGATGCCGCCACTGCCGCTGAGGTGCTGGCCCATCGTGTCGTCTGGTCACTGCTCTTCTCTCTAGTATTGATTGTCATTGCAGGAGAGATGCGCAACTGGCTGCGTGTTCTGCTAAACGGGCGTCTGCTCCTGGTGCTTGCGACTAGTGCGCTTCTGGTCACTGTTAACTGGTATGGATTTATCTGGGCGGTAACCCATGAAATGGCATTGGAAGCGAGCATGGGCTACTACATCATGCCCATCTTTATGGTGCTGCTTGGCCGCATCTTTCTTGATGAGCGACTCAACCGTAACCAGTGGATCTCTTTTGGCCTAGTTGTCCTGGGAGTGCTAAATCAGCTCTACAGTATGCAACAGCTGCCATGGCTCGCCCTGATACTGGCCACTAGCTTCGGCCTCTACAGCCTGGTACGGAAAAAAGCCCCTGTCGATCCACTGGTAGGGCTGGCCACAGAGTGTCTATTGCTTACACCCATTGCCCTCGGTTATCTGCTCTTTCTTATGCACAACGAGCATCTGGTATTTACCAGCATGGGTATCGGCTTTGACCTACTATTGGCTGGCACCGTCCTGGTCACCGCCCTGCCCCTGATCCTATTCGCCTTTTCCGCCAAGCGGTTACGCCTCGGCACCGTTGGGCTGCTTCAATACATCAACCCTACATGCCAGTTTATACTGGCGCTGTTTCTCTTTGGTGAGCCCTTCTCACAGCATCACCTTCACACCTTCTTGTTGATCTGGTCAGGGCTCGCGCTCTTCTCAATCGACTCTCACTACAGACTGAAAAAGTTAAGATGAAATCACCCGTTGATAAACTACTGAATGAACATAAAGAACTAATCCACTCAGATCACCAGAAGGTGCTATCTCATGTACAGAGGGAAGAGGGAGAGTGGTTTATCAATACGGTCTTGATCGATGGCTGCTCTGCACCGTTCAAGTACAAACGAAAAAAAGAGTATCGCAATCTTCAGGGGCGGAGGGTTAACCTGACCTACTACCGAAGCGTCCAATCAGTTGCAGGCATTGAGATGGAGATGATGAACGTGGTTAGGATAAAAGTGTCATGAACTGCACTTGGGACTTTCATTTCACTACCTGGTTACTTTTCACACCATCCATGAGTTATCAGAATTCACCTTTTTTCCATTGACCTGAAACCATGAGATGGTCTTTTTGAGTTCAGCACCGAGCTGTGCAAGCTCCTGAGCTGCATTCAGCATCGATATACTGGCGCTTTCGGTTTCTCGAATAACTATAGCCATACCGTCCACGTTGCCGGCAACTTCATTAGCGGTGACCGATTGTTGTTCCACAGCAGTAGCGATGGATGCCGCCATCTGCATGCTATCCTCCGAAGACCGGACGATTTCATCCATGGCTACCAGCGCCTTTTTGGCCTGTTGCACTCCGTTATCAACCTGATCGCTCACTGAGGTCATACTCTCCACAGATTTTCTGGTATCGACCTGGATCATCTCAACCATCTGGGAAATCTCACGTGTCGCCTCACTAGTACGGCCGGCAAGAGTCCGAACCTCGTCAGCAACCACAGCAAATCCACGGCCCTGTTCACCAGCACGCGCCGCCTCGATGGCGGCATTAAGTGCCAACAGATTAGTCTGCTCGGCAATTCCATTGATCACATTAACAACTTTTCCAATCTCATCACTACGGCTGTTCAGTTTGCTTATCAGTGCAGAAGAATCAGACACTGTTGTTGCTATGGCATTCATACCACTCGCTGTTTCCGAGACGATAGCATAGCCGGATTGGGCCTGTTCAGTAGCTGATTCGGCAGAATCAGAAGCTCCACTACTACTGCGCGCCACATCATTGAAAGATGCTGATAATTCAGTGATGGCAGACGCGGCCTGCGTCGCCTGGACAGCCTGATCTCGCGCCCCCTGTACCACTCCGTTGGCATCGCGGTTCAGACTGGCGGAGTGATTGGTCAGTGTTCTCACCGAGCCGTCAATCTCGGCAGAGATGCGTCGCAGATTATTTACCATTGTGTTCATTGCGCCGGCCATCTCGCCCAGTTCATTATTACTCTGATAATCAAAGTCGTGGGCCAGGTCACCATCAGCAACATTCAGCAGATGCCGCTTAGTCCTTTCCAGTGGTACGATCACCATTCTGTACATCACCAGTAGGGTAATCCCCACCAACAGTGCTGTGCCCACCGCAGACAACAGCCAAGCACGCTCACGCATCTCAGCCACCGTGTTGGCTTGCATGGCTTGCGCATCTTCCTGGATACGTTCCTCCAGTACCTGATTCTCATCCTTCATATGTTGTTCAATCTTGGCAAATGAACTTTTTTCCTCCTCTTCCGCCTGCATCAACTGAACAGGGGTTACCAGTAGATTGATTTCTACGTCGGCAAAACTACTCTTCTCTATCGTCCTGAATGAGAGCAGCCCTCCAGATGAGGTATCACCAATCGTATCGAGCTTATCATCAGCTTGCAGGCGATAACGAATACCCGCAATAGTGCTGTCTGAATCGACAGCATCTAGCAATACCTGTTTGGCAGTATCAAAGTCGTAGTTTTCAACCAGTGGCATGAGTGTTTTGATCAGAGTTTTACCCTTGGACTCGTTCTGCACTGCAAAAGACTTTTTAACTCGAGCGAGAGTGGCTTCCCGTTTTGCGTCGATTTCCACTTTGATGGCACTGTTGGAAAGTTCAACGGCAGCACGAACATCCGGTAACAAGCGGTTATTTATCTCATTTTCCAGGGAGGAGCTGACTTGAGCCGGCAGGATAAAACCGAAAGCGACAAAACATGCACCTACCAGCAGAAAAACCATTATGCCAAAGATCAACAATAGGCCACTCATGCCGCTTTTTTTGGTAACCGAAAAGAGTTGTAACACCATGCTCTCCCTGGCTGAAAAATCTCTATCGCTTCATCCTACACCGATCCATTTTGGACGGTTTTGACCTGAGGCAGTAAAGACACCTCATCAGCATGTATGTCGGCGTTCGGTAACTTAACTTTAGAAATAGCAAGTGAAACTATCTTTAGCAAAGCCAGGTGGTACACCCGCTAGACGGTGTGACCTAAAGAAAAACATAGTCAGGTCGATAACGCTGTTGTTCATACAGAAGTTTTATGATGTCCACATGAGGGACTTCAGTATATTTAGATATACCTGAATCCAATAGGAAGAATTAGCCGTGAATAGACTCTTTCGCACCATGATGCTTCTAGTGGCTGTAGCATTCAGCAGCACAACTCTGGCTACTGATACCATTGATCTTTGGTTCGCACCCGCCTGGAAGGCAAAAGCCACCAAGGCTAAGGCTATTACCAATGAGTTGAGCCACAAATCAGGCCTGAAGATTCGGCCACGTATCGCTAATAGTTACCCTCAGATTCTTGAGACCTTCGCAACCGGAAAGCCGGCCTTGGTCTATGTGGGTTCTTTCGTGCAGGCGATAATCCATGCCCGCAACCTAGGTGAGGGGATGGTACAGGCCAGAAATGGCAAGGAATTATATTCTGGCGTACTGGTTTATCCAAAGAGTGAAAATCCCACTGCCATCCTTAACAATAGCCCGACCAAGATCGCCTATGCGGTAGGTGCAAGTTCTGGTGAGTCCAGTGCCAAGGCGGCAACAGCGGGTCAAGCCTCCATCCCTACCAAGAATCATGGCGCCACATGTGGTGCAGTAAAGATCGGCAAAGCAAAAGCCGGTGTGGTCAAGAATTGGTGGTGGGCTAGTAATGGCAAACGTTTCCCTGAACTCGCCATGTATGAAATTCCCGGTGTGTCAGAGATAAAGAACCCCGACTACGTATTGTCTGCCTCAAAGGGTGTATCGGCAGATGTGAAGTCGAAAATAATGGAAGCCGCCAAGGCCAGCACGGATGTTTTCGGGGCCACCGAGATGGTAGATTTTGATCCGACCACCCTTGATTTCAGTTTATCCTTGATGGAGAGAGGCAAGATTGATCCAAAAACTTATCGCTGGTAACTGGTAGATAAAACTGTTCCGGCCGATTGATGGCCTGAGAATCTGCAATAGTGTGGGCTCTCCACCTCAATTCTAAAATCGATGTTCGGATTCCACTGATGTCTGGAGCAAAGCCGGTTATGCTACGGATTGTAGACCAGCCCCTTCAGCCTCTGCACTCCCCTACGCCCCGTTTATTAAGCCTTGATCAGAAATAACGAAGTTGAATATAGATGCTGCTAATCAGTATCGATAACAACATCAAGGGAAAAGCTCCCAACATAAATTTGGTGAAGTGAATAGGCTGACCCGAGCGTTCGGCAAAGCCGGCAACGATCAAATTTGCGCTTGCCCCGACCAGGCTGCCGTTCCCTCCCAGACAAGAGCCGAGGGCAAGTGACCACCACAGCGGCAATAGCTCTCCATTGTTGCCGAAGGTTGTAGCCATACTTTCGATCAATGGGATCATAGTCGCGACAAATGGAATATTGTCGATGAGTGCGGAGGCAACGGCTGAGACCCATAGTATGGAAATAGCAGTCACACTACGATCACCTCCGGTTATCTCCATAATATGATGTGCTATCCGCTCCAGGAGTCCGGTACTCTCCACTCCATAGACCACAATAAAGAGACCGATAAAGAAGAAGAGTGTCGTCCATTCCACCTCACAAAATGTTTTATGAACTGACACCGACTCTTCGGCTGTTGACCGTTTCAGGTTATGCACTATCAGTAGCAGCGAAGCACCAAACATCGCGACAGTGGCCGGCTGTAAGCCTAGATCGTGGCCAAAGACAAAGCCCATCATAACCAGAGTCAAGACCACCAGTGACTGTTTAAGCAACCGTGCGTCAGTAATCGCATCACGCTCACGATACTCCATCACCTTCTCCTGCAAGGCAGGATCGGTCTCTAAGCTCCGTCCCCAGAAAAGATAGAAAATAAGCAGGGTGACCGCCAGGATCACCACAACAACAGGAGCAAGGTTAAAGAAGAAATCATTGAATCCAAGACCAACGGCAGAACCGATCATGATATTGGGCGGATCACCAATCAGTGTGGCGGTACCACCGATATTGGAGGCAAATATCTCAGCAAAAAGATAGGGATATGCGTTGATCTTCAGTGTATCTGTGATCAACAGTGTAACCGGTGCGATCAGCAGTACGGTGGTGACATTGTCCAGCAGTGCAGAGAGCACTGCCGTCACAACAACCAGCATCACCAGGATTCCCCAGGGATCCGCCTTGACCCGCTTCACTGACCAGATGGCAAGAAACTGGAAGATGCCGGAGTTTTTGGCCAGGCCGACAATCATCATCATGCCGGTTAGCAGCCCCAGAGTATTGAAATCCACCCCCTCGAATGCCGCCTGCTGGGTCAGCACACCGCCGATAATCATCAGACAG
This sequence comes from Sedimenticola sp., assembly GCA_040505895.1. Taxonomy (GTDB): domain Bacteria; phylum Pseudomonadota; class Gammaproteobacteria; order Chromatiales; family Chromatiaceae; genus Vondammii. The sequence goes on from JBEVXU010000018.1 coordinate 207,950, forward strand.
GCAGCAGTAATGGAGATAACCGCCCGATTAAGCCGTTCTGTCATCACCAGAATATAGGTCGCCACAAACAACAACCCGGCATACCAGACCGGATCAAAACCAAAAAGCATACCTTCGTGCATCGTTATTCTGTCCTAGGAGGCGAGTATTCTCTTACCCACATCCCAGTAGGAGATCATACCGAGCAGTTTGCAACTTCCCGGCTCAACAACCGGGATACTGGCTCGTTGGGTATAGAGAAGCATCAGCGTCTCGATCAGCGGCGTATCCGGTGCTATGGTTTCGACCTCTTTATTGGTACACATGGATACCGGCTTATCTTCCAGTTCATTGAACCTTTCATGGAGATCGGCAAGGGAGTCATGAATAAATGAGAGATTAGTCAACCCCTTCTCCATCAATGCCGCTTTCGGTAACACCTGCTTAAGCAGGCAGTTGACACCGAACATCCCCAGATAACACCCATGCTCATCCACTACAGGCAGACTGCGATAGCGTTTCTCCATAATAAAGCGTGCAGCCGTACTGATCATATCCGTCGGCCTGAGGATTGTCGGATGGGGGTCCATAATTGCTGCTGCATTCATAACACTCTACCCGCGTTGATCTCGATGGTAGCTGTAAAAATACTCGCAAACTGACTATTTGTGAACAATCGGAATACGGAAATCGACACAGAAGTGCCCTGTCGCATTGATAAAGTGATTGTCTAGATGGTTGGCATGAGGCGGTATGCTACGAGCCTGATAACCACTCTCAGGCAGCCACTCCCGATAGAGTGCCCGCATTACATAGAGCAGATCACCAAATCCCCCTTCCACCCGACAACTTGCATATAGGCCGCCGGGAATATCCATCATTCCCACTCCACGGTGACTAAACACCGCTTGTGGGAGGGTCAGGCAAGCGACATAACGACAGTGATCGTAGGGAATAAGATCCGGATTACTGTGGAGCAGACCGAACATCTGTTGTGAAAGCGGATCCACCCCCTGTTCCGAAGCCCAGGCCGTCAGCCTCTGCCATACCGGAGCAATACTCAGGTCATATCCCACATGCCTTATGTAAGCCACGTGCTGCTCAGGCAGTTGCAGGATATGCACTTTCGGTAGGGATATTTTTGTTTCCCTCTCCAGGGTCTTACGGTGATAGGTGTGGTGCGGATTATCCGTTGCCTGTGACCAGCCGCGCTTCAGGTCATCCGTCAGTGAATCATATCCACCACGTCGCCAGTTCATCGGTGAAGAGCCAAAACGCTCCTTGAAGGCATGACTGAAAGAGGCATTGGAGGCAAAACCACACTCCAGCGCCACCTCCATAACCGAGGCTTCAGGATTGAAAATCAACAAATTGGCGGCCCACTCCAAGCGGGAACGCCGAATATAGTCATTAACACTCTCACCGGTCACCTGTCGAAAGATGCGCTGAAAATGGAAAGGTGAATAACAGGCTATGTCAGCCAACCCCCTGACCGAATGGGTAGCTGAGAGATCGGCATGAATGTGGAAGAGCACCTCATTGATGCGGACCTGATGCTCATCTCTTGTCTGCTTGCGTAGGGGCATGGTTTGGCCTGAAAAATTCGCACATTTCGACAACCAGATTGCCACATTTGGACAAATCACGCACATCCCTATCGGGTAGGCTCACTAAACACCACTAACTTCAACCAAAGAGAGATGTTGCTATGTTGGCCAAGCGCACCGAAAACCTGAACAGCTCATTTATCCGCGACATCCTGGCTCTGACTCAACAGCCCGGTATCATCTCTTTTGCCGGAGGACTGCCGGATCCCGCACTCTTTCCAACGGAAGCACTGCAAGCCGCCGCCATGGCAATTCATCGCAACAAGAGGTCAGTACTCTACCAGTATGGAGAGACTGCAGGTGACCTGTATTTGCGCAGATGGATTTCGGCCAATTTAACCGATTCAGAGTTCTCAGCATCCGAGATAATTATCACCACAGGATCACAGCAGGCGCTTGATCTCACCGCCCGATGCCTGCTCAATCCGGGTGATAAAGTGGCGATAGAAGCACCATCCTACCTCGGTGCAATCCAGATTTTCACTGCTAATCAGGCAACACTTCAACCGGTGCCAACAGACGATGAGGGGCCCGATATGGAAGCGCTGGAGATGCTGTTCAAACAGAAGGAGACGCGCTACTTTTATGCTATCCCAGAATTTCAGAATCCCAAGGGCATCAGTTACTCACTGGAACGACGCTATGCACTGGTCGCATTGGCCAAGAAATACGATATCTGGATACTCGAAGATGCACCCTACACAGCTCTGCGCTATAGAGGAGAACCTTTACCCAGCCTGCAGTCACTCTTGCCCAAACAGGTAATCCACTTCGGTTCCTTCTCAAAGATAATTGCTCCGGGTTTGCGTCTCGGCTGGGTCACTGCACCAGACCACATCATCGAAACCATCATCAAGATGAAGCAAGTGGCTGATCTCCACTCCAGTTGCTATGACCAGCAACTGATTCTGGAGTTTCTCCGCAATGGAGCACTGACCAGCCACCTGGAACGCTTAAAACTGAGCTACCGCAGGCGCCTTGACATGATGACCAGCAGCTTAGACCAGCATCTGGGAGATGGCATCAGACGTTCCGATCCTGATGGCGGTATGTTTGTGTGGATAGAGATGCCAAGGGAGGTAGCTGCGATGTCCCTGTTGAAAGAAGCAATTGGAAGAGGTGTGGCATTTGTGCCCGGTAAGGCGTTCTATACAGATGGCGGTGGAGACAACTGTATGCGGCTCAATTTCACCAACAGTGAACCCGAGCAAATTGCAGAAGGGGTTCGTCGGCTGGCAGATCTGATAACTTGAGATAAGGCTTCTAAAATGGGAATAAATTGATTGTTATGTTAAAACTCCCTGACGACCCTCAGCTTCATGCCATAAAGTCATGAATGTATCAATCATGACGCCCCTCTCTGGACTACTAAACTTTTCATACTTGACCCTGCTCAATAATGTGGCAATTTTATTAGAAATTGCTCATATAGCTGATGTGTCAAAATGCATGTAAGAGTAACATCTGTAGGATGTAGAATTTAATTAAATGGTTACAAGACAAAGGTTTAGTGTAACGAAAAGAGAGTCTCCACTGCATATAAGCTGGAACAGATGGGAGTAGAGCGACTAAGAAAAGGTGGATTCTAAGTGATTGTTGAGCTTACGCTATTTGGGTATTGTGAGAGTAACGTCCCAGAAACACGCAAGGGGGAGCTATTCGAAAGGCGAGCTTTTCTTTCTCAGTTAACAAACTAAATTTAGTCTTTTTTTACGAGACACTCTGCTTACAGTTAGAGAGTAATGGTGAGATGTTGTCCTTGTAACAACTATTCCCTCTCCCTGTGAGTTGAGGGTTTTGTGCACAAAAATTATTAACATTTTTATGGAGACGTCCATGCGGACAACCAATCCAATCGCATCTCTGCTCGGAAGCAGCCCGTTCAAGCCACTGAAGGCACATATGCGCGTAGTCAATGAGTGTGTTAAGGAAGTACCGGCCCTGTTCGACGCATTGATTGCGGGCGATGCCAATGCACTCAAAGAACACAAAGATATAATTTTTGCCAAGGAGTATGAGGCGGACGACATCAAGCATGAGATTAAGGCCCACCTGCCGAAGAGCCTGTTTATGCCGGTTGATCGACGCGACCTACTTGATCTGCTTGAAGTTCAGGACAGCATCGCCAATACCGCCCAGGATATCGCAGGACTGATGATAACGCGGGATATGTCAGTACCTGATGGTATGGCGGAACCACTTGCCGCCTTTGTGCAACGTTGCGTAGAGACCTGCAACGCTGCTGCAATTATCATTCAGGAGCTGGATGAGTTGATTGAGTCCGGCTTCCGTGGTCGTGAGGCCTCCAAGGTGAGTGAGATGGTCGGAAAACTAAATAAGATTGAAGATGAGACAGATGAGATGGGCATTGCACTCACTCGCAGCCTCTTTGCGATGGAGGATGACCTCAAACCAGTTTCAGTCATGTTCTGGTACCAGCTATTGCAGTGGATTGGCGGTTTGGCGGATAACGCTGAGAAAGTAGGCAACCGTATGAGCCTCTTGATCGCAAGATAACAAAATAGTGCCTTCTGCATAAAGCAGGAAAACTTCCTCATATTTGTATATATTACACGCTTGGTGTGCGGGGGTTTTTACGCCTCGAACATCCAGTCAATTAAGGAGTCCAGCGTTGGAAATCATCACTGAATGGGGTCTAGTATTTATCGGTATGGCCGTTATCTTCGGCCTCTATATGAGTTGGGGGATTGGTGCAAATGATGTCGCCAATGCCATGGGAATGCCGGTTGGCTCCGGTGCCGTTACGGTCAAGCAGGCCATTATCATCGCAGCTATTTTTGAGTTTGCGGGGGCCTTTATTGCCGGTGGCACTGTTACCGATACGATACGTAAAGGTATCATTGATCCGAGCAGTATTGCAGGATCGCCTGAACTTCTGATCTTCGGCATGTTGGCGGCACTGCTGGCGGCAGGCATCTGGCTGATGTTCGCCTCATCACGTGGTTGGCCAGTCTCAACTACCCACACTATCGTCGGTGCTCTTATTGGCTTCGCTCTTGCCGGCATCGGTTTTGATGCGGTTAACTGGGGTAAAATCGGCACTATTCTCGCCAGTTGGGCCATTTCACCTCTGATCGGTGGTGTTATTGCCCTGTTACTGATGTTAAGTATCCGAAAACTGATTCTCAACACAGACAATCCATTCCACAAAGCGAAGACCTGGGGTCCCGTCTATATCTTTCTGGTTGGCTGGCTCGTCTCCCTGATTACCCTCTTTAGAGGCATAGAGCACCTTGGACTGGAGTTTTCTGCGGTAGAGAGCGTTGTGGTTGCAACCATTTTCGGTCTTATTGTCGCCTTTATCGGTAAGCTGCTAATCAACCGGGTAGAAATCGATGATGATGCAGACATGGATTATCACTACGCCAGCGTAGAGAAGGCCTTTACCCCGATGATGGTCTTCACCGCATGTGCCATGGCTTTTGCACACGGCTCCAATGATGTAGCCAACGGTATTGGTCCCATGGCTGCGGTACTATCCGTTGTCCAGAGTGGTGGCGACATTGCCCAGACGGCAGGGCTCCCCGTCTGGGTTCTGGCACTTGGTGGCGGCGGCATTATCCTCGGCTTGGTAACCATGGGCTACCGGGTAATGCAGACCATTGGTACCAGAATCACAGAACTGACACCCACAAGAGGCTACTGTGCCACCTTGGCGGCTGCGACTACTGTGGCTCTAGCCTCTAAAACCGGCTTTCCGGTATCGACAACTCAGGTTGCTGTCGGTGCGATAATGGGAGTGGGGCTGGCACGGGGTATTGGTGCGATAGATCTCCGGGTGATAGCTAATATTGTGATCTCCTGGATCATCACTTTGCCGGCGGGTGGAATCCTGGCAGCCGCCTTTTTCTTCCTGTTCAGGGCTATCTTCAGCTAAATATAATCATTAGGTTAACAGCCGGCAGGGCTCCATAAGGAAGCTCTGCCGGTTCTTTAAGCGCAAACCAAAACAACTTACATATGAACTCAACAATACTAATAAAACACCCATCGTAAGGGTGCACAGGCCATTAAGAGCCTTATATTGCCATATAATATGACTTTTTGGCATGTTTTCGACTCCTAGTTACCCTGTTCAGAAATGAGCAGGCAAGCAGCCTTGTATCTACACCAACACAGCCTTAATATCTATCCCCGGAAAAATACCGACAGTTTTCCCATGTAAATAATCAATACCGAGTATTAAATTAACTGATGGCTAAAGCGAGTTCCAAGAAGAATAAGGGATTAATGGATCGGCTCATGGACAGTTTTTCCGGGCTGGAGAAGTGTGAGGAACTGGATCTTACTAAAGCCTATCGTCTGGAAACCAAGAAAGTTCGACTACATACAGAAAACTACCCGATACAACTCAATATCGGCCCCGATGGAAAAGCCTTGCATATCTACCCGGAGCGACCGATTAAACCCCCAAAAAAGGGTTTCCAATCAGAACGTTATATTATTTTCGATCCAGCAACCTACTTTAAAGGGATATCGGGTTTTCTGCGCTTAAATGACGGTCAGAAACTCATTCTCGGCAAGGACAAAGTAGACCAAAAAGACCTACTCAATCTTCCCCAGAATATAGCTAAAAACCACCTCAATATTACCAATGATAATGGCAGCCTTGTATTCAAGGTTAACGATGCGGCACGTGGTTCCTGCATTTCACCTTTGATCAAGGCCAAAGAGCTCTACCGTATCAATAAATGGCGGCTGGCCAAGCTGAAGCGGCTCCGTTCTATTTTTGGTGGTCCGATAGAATCTCTCTCTAAAGATGATGCGCTGTCGTTGATTAAGCAAGTCAACAAAGTAATGGAAAAAGAGGTCTATCGGGCGAAAGATGACAATGGAAAACCCGGTGGAGTTGTCGAACTTCCAACTAATATCACACCGCTGCTTGTCGGTGATCTGCACACCAAAGCGGATAATCTTCTGGTTATCTTAAGTCAGAGCGGTTTTCTCAAGGATTTGAAGAAAGGGCAAGCCGCACTGGTGATCTTAGGCGATGCAGTGCATTGCGAAGAAAAAGGTAAACTTGAGCAGATGGAAAGCTCAATACTGACCATGGACCTTATCTTCAAGTTGAAAATGCGTTTCCCAAAGCAGGTATTTTATCTGCGGGGCAATCACGACAGCTTCTCCGACGAAATTGGAAAACAGGGCGTACCCCAAGGGATTCTCTGGGAAAAGGCGTTGGTCAAGACAAGAGGCAAAGCTTACAGAGACGAGATGACAAGGTTCTATGACCAACTACCCTATATTGCCTTTTCAAAGAACTTCATCGCTTGCCACGCAGGGCCACCCACCCGCTCCACTTCGCGTCAGCAACTGATCAACATTCGCAGCTATCCGAAATTGATGCGAGAGGTCACAACCAACCGTATTCGCCGCCCCAACTCTCCCATTGGATATTACAAAAGGGAGATCAAAAAGCTGCGTAAATACTTCGACCTATCCCCTGAAACTCCAGTCATTGTCGGCCATACACCGCTTACCCATGATGACACCTTGTGGGAGAGAGTCGGTGAAATAGATAATCACTATATAATTTATGGTAGTGATAGCAAGTGGGTGGGAGTCATGGCGCAGGTGGGTAATCGAGTCTACCCCTTCCGTTACCCTGTCGAGCGCTTGATCCCACTAATTAATGCCATTGAAAATTAAGGAGTCGTCTAATTAACTAAACAACCCAGAATATACGCCCTATTCCAGCTTTATGGCTTGCTCCTCAATATACATTATTGCTATTGATGCGTATTCAATATCCACTGAATAGGGTTATTGCACACAATTTCTTATAACCTTAACTGGAGAACCTTCCGGAATGATCCGCAAAATTATCCTACCTACCATCCTTTTCATACTTGCCTATGGATTTTGGATTAGCCCAAACTTTAAAGAGATAGCGGCCGGCGTCGCAGTCTTCCTATTCGGAATGCTTTTTCTTGAAGAGGGCTTCAAAGCATTTACCGGCGGTCTGCTTGAACGCCTTCTTCGAAAAACTACCGACGGTACCTGGAAAGCGCTGAGCTTTGGTGTTGTCAGTACAACAATCATGCAATCCAGTTCGCTGGTATCCGTTATCACCATCTCTTTCCTTGGTGCGGGACTGATTGGTCTTGCAGCCGGTATCGGTATCATCTTCGGCGCCAATCTTGGCACAACGACCGGTGCCTGGCTGATTGCCGGCTTTGGCTTGAAGGTGAAAATCTCAGCCTATGCCATGCCAATGCTTGTGTTCGGCATCATTCTGGTATTCCAGAAAGCCCGAAGCCTCAAAGGAATCGGCTATATTCTTGCCGGCCTTGGATTCCTTTTCCTCGGCATCCATCATATGAAGGAGGGCTTCGAAGCCTTCCGTGACACCATTGATCTGACGGCATTTGCGGTTGCGGGTTATCCAGGTATTTTCCTGTTCACGCTTATCGGCATCTTCGCTACAGTGGTAATGCAGTCCAGTCACGCCACCTTGGTAATCATTATCACGGCGCTGGCTGCGGGACAGATCACTTATGAGAACGCGCTTGCATTGGCGATCGGTGCCAATGTCGGTACAACCATTACGGCAATTCTCGGCGCCATGAGTTCAAACGTACAGGGTAAGCGCCTTGCCGGTGCCCACCTCATTTTCAACGTAGTGACGGCACTGATTGCAATCACATTCATCTTCCAACTCACTCAAGCGGTGGATTGGGTCAGTAGTCTCGTCGGCATCCCTGACGATGACTACACTCTGAAGCTGGCAGTCTTCCACACTATTTTCAATCTCATCGGTATCTTGGCAATGCTTCCCTTCATCCCTAATCTGGTAGATTTTCTGATGACCAGAATGCCGGAGAAGAAGATACCCATGGCAGAGCCGAAATACTTGAACGATGCTGCCATTGAGTTACCTGATACCGCTATCGAAGCAGTTCGAAAGGAGACGTTGCGCTTATATGATAATGCCTATGCAATCATTGCCCACGGCCTCAGCCTGCATCGACATGACATTCTTTCTGATAAAGAGCTGGATGAAGTCGCCAATGAGACGACTAAAGTGCTTGAAATCGATGTAGATGCCGAGTACGAGAAGAACGTCAAAGGGCTATACAGTGCCATCATACACTTTATCAGTGAGGCACAAACAACCATGAATCCGGAGCAGGCAGATGAACTTTTTGCCTTGCGTGCCGCCGGAAGGGATATTGCCGAGGCGATTAAAGATACCAAGCACATGCATAAAAACATGTCGCAATATATCGTCTCTGACAATGAACACATTCGTGCTGAGTACAATAAGATCCGTATCTTCCTCGGTACGGTATTGCGTCGGTTGGGTGCAGTGCAACATGAAGGACACGATCCAGTGAGCATACTCTCCCTCGATGTTATAAAGCTGGAGATGGAAGAAAATGACTCGACCGTGAATGGTACGCTTGAAGCACTTATTCGCGAAGAGAAGATCACACCACTTATGGCCACGTCTTTGATGAATGATTCAGCTTATGCCTATGATGTAACCAAGAATCTGGTACAGATGGGAGAGGTTCTCTTTGCCGAAGGTAACCAGAGCCTCAAGGATGCAGAGCGTATTATTGCTCTGGATGAGGACGATATCAGTGAAATTCAAAACAGTGACATGAGAAGTGCTGACTAGGGGAGTTACATGAAAACAACAAAGCTGATAGAACTGGCCAACGAGTATCTCGATGCTGATAAGCAGAAACAGCACAAACAGAGAGACTCTATTAAAGTCATCCTGAAGAAACTTAAGAAGAAGCAGGACAAACTCAAAGCCAAACTGTCCAATGAGAAGAGTGGAGACAATCGCAAGAAGATTCAGAAGGACCTGAAGGTCGTCTTTGCACAGAGGAAAAAGGGGTTGAAGATACTCAAGAGCTTCAAGGATTGAGCTGTCCCTGATTAAGGAACCCCTGTATAAGTTTGCCTGTATTTAGGCTGAGGTAAATCTGTTCAGGCTTGTTTCGAAGTGAGTAGCAATTGTCACTCTGTTGCTACAATCTTCGATACGAATCGGGACGGTTTTATCCAGCACAAATGCATCATGACTTGTACAGGGTTTCTTAAGCAGGCCTTATCTCGGGCTTGTTAAACGGAAAAAATCGATCGGGAAACCGATCCCCCTCTATCTTAGAAACGGATTGGTTCTACGTTCTTCACCAATGGTAGAAAGAGGTCCATGCCCGGGAATGAATTCGATATCATCACCCAAGGTGAAAAGCTGCTCGCGTATGGAGTTGAGCAGTGAGGCGTGATCACTTTTTGGAAAGTCGGTTCGACCAATTGAACCTTTGAACAGCACATCTCCCACCATGGCGATCTTCTCCCCTCTATGGAAGAAGATGACATGTCCAGGCGTATGTCCCGGACAATGACGCACCTCCAACTCCTCATTACCTACGGTGATCCTATCACCTTGCTCGAGCCAACGCGCAGGCTCAAAGGTCTCTACTGGTGGAAAGCCAAACATCTCGCTCTGAGTAGGGATGATCTCAATCCAGAATGCATCCTCCCGATGGGGACCTTCAATAGGAATATTCAAGGTTCTTGAAAGCTCACCTGCGCCACCTGCATGATCAATATGGGCATGAGTAATAAGAATCTTTTCCAACTCAACACCCTGCGCCTTAACCTCTGCAAGAATAAGATCGAGGTCACCACCAGGATCGACCACAGCGGCCTTATGTGTGGTCTCGCACCAGAGTAGCGTGCAGTTCTGCTCAAAAGGAGTGACGGGAATAACAGCAAATTTCATCAGACACCCAACCAACTGATCCGGAAAAACGGGCAGTATAGCTCATCCTTGCACTACTGTCGGTCGGGGTTAAATTATTTTCTGAATCCAGTAAAAGTACTGAGTCGCCGTCTCTTCACACTTTACAAGCTCAAACCCAGGCAGACGGCAAAAAGTGGGGAACTCTTTGAGGGAGTCGGCCTGGGTGCTGATCACCTTCAGCACCTGTCCCTTGCTCATACCGGCAAGTGCCGCCTTCGACTTCAGCACCGGCAGCGGACAGTTGAGACCGCTAACATCCAATAGCTGATCGTAATCCAACTGCTGTGCACCGCTAAGCATCACTATGATCCCATCATATCGTTGATATTGGACTTAACTATAGACAATCTATTACAGAGCGTCACTCCACCGCTTTATGACGGCACCCATAAACAGCTGGTCCCTCTATCAACCCTCGGATTAAGGTAGATTGGTAAGTGACAAATAGCGCCTGACGTTGTATTAAGATAGGGTGAAAAGAGAAAAAAATCAATAAAGGGAGATAGCACATTGCTCCAGCAACAGGAAGAAATCACTCTTGAAGAAGCCAGGACGATTCCCGGCCTATTCCGGGCGCGGATAAGAAAGACACCTGATCTACTTGCTTACCGCTATTACGATAACAAAAGCAGCCAGTGGCTGGACAGCACCTGGGCTGAGATGGGACAGGAGACCGCCCGCTGGCAACAGGCTCTGATCAATGAGGGACTGGTTGCGGGTGACCGTGTTGGCCTTATGATGCCGAACTGCCGGGAATGGGTGATGCTGGACCAGGCCACTCTTGGCCTTGGCATGATCAATGTACCCCTCTTCTATAACGACCGTGGTGGCAACGTCGCCTACATTGCCGAGGCCTCTAATATAAAGCTGCTGGTGATCGCCGGCGAAGAGCAGTGGAAGAGCCTGGAACCGGTCAGGGAAGCACTCTCCACAGTCCACAGAATCATCACCCTCAACTCTGTTGCCGGTCTGCCCCATGATGACCGCCTGAGGTTAAAGCGTGAATGGCTTCCCCCGGCAAAGGATGAGTTCCAGGTACGGGAAGGTATCGATCCGGATGAGATGGCCACTATTGTCTACACTTCAGGAACCACCGGCAATCCCAAGGGGGTGATGCTGAGTCACAGCAATATCCTGAGCAACACCTACGCCTCCATAGAGACCACCAGTTGTAAGCATGACGACACCATGCTCTCATTTCTTCCTCTCTCCCATATGCTGGAAAGGACTGCCGGCTACTACCTGCCCATGCTGGGCGGTGCACCCGTCGCCTTTGCACGCTCTATTCAGCAGTTGGGGGAAGATCTCATCTCCATCCGCCCCACCCTGCTGATCAGCGTGCCGCGTATCTACGAACGAGTCTATGCCAAGATACAGGATGGGCTGGAGCGGAAACCGGCTATTGCCGGCACCCTCTTCAACCTTACCGTCAAGGTCGGCTGGAAGCGCTACCTGTACAGCCAGCACCAGGGTAGCTGGTCCCCCTGGCTGATCCTCTGGCCTCTGCTCTACAAGTTGGTAGCAGGAAAGGTGCTTGAAAAGCTCGGCGGCCGACTGCGCACCGCCATCAGCGGTGGAGCCCCCCTCCCCCCCGAAGTAGCTCACACCTTCCTTGCGCTTGGCGTGCCACTGTTGCAAGGCTACGGCTTGACAGAGACCAGCCCCGTGCTGGCAGTCAACAGACTTGGCGAAAATATCCCCGAGAGTGTCGGTAAGGCCATTACAGGTACTGAGTTAATGGTAGGAGAAGGGGGTGAACTGCTGGCCAGAGGCTCGGCAGTGATGCTCGGTTTCTGGAACAATCCGGAAGAGTCCGCCAGAGTGATCGACAGGGAGGGCTGGTTTCATACCGGTGATATCGCCCGTATCGACGAGCAAGGCTACGTCTATATCACCGGCCGTATCAAGGACATCATCGTCATGGCCAACGGTGAGAAGGTCTCCCCCGCCGACATGGAGATTGCCATCGCCATGGATGCCCTGTTCGAACAGGTGATGGTGATTGGTGAAGGCCGCCCATTTCTCTCTGTCCTGGTGGTACCTGAAGCGGAACACTGGAAGAATTTTACTGAAGGCTTGGGGCTGGACCCTGAAAACCCGATTTCCTACCAGAACAGCAGTGTTTTGAAACTGCTGAAAAAACGCATTGGTCAGCAGCTATACAACTTTCCCGGCTATGCCCAGATCCGGCAGCTGGCGATATTGAATGAACCCTGGACGGTGGAGAACGGACTGCTCACCCCCACCCTCAAAACAAAACGTGCCAAGATACTTGAGAAGTACGAGGCGACGGTTGAGAGTCTGTATAGCGGACATTGAGAACAACTCTTTTTCTCCTTGTTTGAGCCAAGAGGCCAAGTGACATTGTCAGCCCAGGGGTGCCGCCATCAATCTTGCATGGAGGGTTTTATGGGATCCATCAATTGGGCGTGTCACCCATCCAGTGCCCGCATCACTACCGCTTTTCTGGCTGAAGAGTAATGCACTTCCTTCATTACTCATCCCATCTGCTCAATGATTGCTTCCGGGATATTCTCCAACGATTCTACTTGATCCACGGCATTCAGTTTAACCGCTTCACCCGGCATCCCCCAGATCAGGCTGGAGGCTTCATCCTGTGCAATTGTAGATGCACCTTGATTGTGCATAGCAAGCAGTCCTTCAGCACCGTCTCGTCCCATGCCGGTGAGGATGACCCCGATGGCATGCTTGCCTGCCTCTGCTGCAAGGGAGTGGAACAGTGCATCCACTGCGGGTTTATGTCGATTTATCGCCGGTCCATCATCGAGTTTGCAGACATAGCTAGTGCCATCACGGGCTATCCGCAGGTGCTTGTCCCCCGGAGCCACATAGGCCCGTCCAGGAAGGATCCTGTCACCACTATGTGCAAGAGAGACTGTCAGTGGAGAACAGGCATCGAGGCGCTCTGCGAACATTTCGGAGAACAGTACCGGCATGTGCTGACAGACAAGGATTCCCGGTGTATTGACCGGCATGCGAGAGAGTACCGCACGGATAGCTTCGGTGCCGCCTGCTGAAGCGCCGATGCCGATGATCCAGTTGTTGGGGGCAATGGTGTTGGAGAGTGGCTTATGTAGGGCCGCTTCTCCCTGGGCAGAGATGGCACCACGGAGATTGCTCTTTGCCGCCACTCGTATCTTTTCACGGATCTCCTCACCATACTGTTCCAGGCTCTCACTCAGATTGGAGCGGGGTTTGGTAATAAAATCGCTGGCACCCAGCTCAAGTGCCTGCAGCGTCTGCGAGGCCCCCTTTTCAGTCAAGGCGGAGATCATCACCACCGGCATAGGGCGAAGACGCATCAGATTGTGCAGGAAGGTGATGCCATCCATGCGTGGCATCTCCACGTCGAGCGTTAAAACATCAGGGTTAAGTTTCTTTATCTTCTCCCGGGCAACATAGGGGTCAGGAGCGGTATCCACCACCTCCAGATCACCATCGGCAGGAATGATCTCGCGCAACAGCTCACGGACCAGGGCGGAGTCATCAATCACTAGAACAGTTGTCTTTTTTGTCATTGTGGTAACTACCCTTTAAAACAGTTCCACTTCAGCTTGTACAGGAGCCTGTTCGATCTGTTGCTGGTAGGCAGACTCCCGCTCTGCCATAGTTTGGTTGTGCAGGGTATGCAGTTTCTTGACCCGGACCTTGCCATCTGCTGGAAAGTAGTACACCTTGCGAGGATATATATCGCCCACATCTTCGGCTGATATCACCAACCCCTCCAACTCTAGATAGTCATGGATGAAACTAATATTTTGCTTGCCGATATCAGACACTGCCTTGAGTACACGCCCCCCACCAAACACCTTCACCTCAAGCTGGCTGCGCTGACCACCATGACTGAGGATGGCATTAATCAGCTGTTCCATAGCATAGTTGCCGTACCGGGCAGCTCGACTGATCAGGGGGACATTGTTGTTACTGTCGTGGGCCAAGTCGCTACTGGGCAGCATAAAATGGTTCATCCCACCGATACCTAGCAGACGGTCGCGGATACAGGCTGAGATACAGGAGCCAAGAACCGTGACGATAGCCTCTCCCCTATCACTGACGTAGAACTGACCCGGCAGGATCTTAGCCGCAAAAGTAGCATGCATCGAATCCCAATAGCGGTTGATATGGTCGAATCCCAGCAGTGTTGGCGGCAGGGTATGAATGCTTGGTTGATTCGGTGCCATGGCATGATCATCCGTCACTTAATCCGCTGGTAGCTGGTTCTGCCTACCACTTCAAACTGTTGAGTCGCACCGATCAGTGATTCGGAGTGGCCAAGAAACAGGTAGCCACCGGGCCGCAAGACATTGGCAAACCGCTCCACGATTCGATGTTTTGTCGGCTTGTCGAAATAGATCAGCACATTGCGACAGAAGATAGCGTTGAATCCGGCATGAATGGGCCACTCCTGAATAAGGTTCAAGGTATTGAACTTGATCACTCTCTGTAGTTCAGGTTTGACCCGGACATCGCCCTGCTTCTCTCCCTTGCCACGAAGGAACCAACGATGACGACGTGCCGGGCTCACGCCCTCGATCCGTTCGACTGGAAAGACACCCTCTCTAGCGGTTTGCAGTGCATGACTGTCCAGGTCTGTGGCAAGGATACGTAAATCCATACCGCTGTTTGCAGGCAAGGCCTCCAGCAGGGTGATGGCGATTGAATAGGGCTCCTCACCGGTAGCGCAGCCGGCTGACCAGATTCGCAGGCAGCGATCTTCCATTGCCGTGGGAAGTACTCTATCGCGCAGATAGTCGAAATGGTGTGGTTCACGGAAAAAGTGGGTCAGGTTGGTGGTTATGGCATTAACCAGCTGAATAAACTCCTGCTGATGGCCGAATCGAATCAGTTCTACGTATTCAGCAAAGCTGGACAGCCCCAAGTGACGGATGCGCCGTACCAGGCGGGAATAGAGCATGTCGTATTTGTTTTCTGATAGGATGATGCCGGTGTGGTTACTGACCAGCTTGCGTAGGTAATCGAAGTCGCTACGGGTGAAATGGAACTCACGGGCAATCTCCGGGATGGTATCCGTTCTCTTGCCGGGGACGGTAGCTGTAGGCTCAGAAGAGTTCGATGCCATTGGTATCCTCCCCTATCTCTTCCTCTGCGGTGGCAGGCAAGCCATGCAACAGCCTGCGATCTTCAGCATTTAGAGAGTTTGCCTCCATGACCTCCCAGAACTGTTGCCACTCCTCGCCGGAGTCTATGGCACCGGGCCGCTCCAGCAGATTTCGATAGTTTTTCAAGGAATTCTGAATCTGGTTAACCCGTTGGAAAAGATGATCGTAAAACTGCAGGTGCAAGATAGCGTGGCGTAGCTGTTCGCTGACCTCTGCCAGGGTTGGCAGGGAGGATGGATCATTCGTCAACCGATGTGGTGGTAACTTGCCATAAAGCTCGCTGAACAGCCCGGCCAACGCATCCACCGAGTACTGTCCCTCCTGCATCGCCTTATCCAGTTGTTGTAGAGTGATATCAAAAAAACGCAAGGACTCACGTATACTGCGTGCTCTCTCCGGAAGGTTGTCTGTGGTAGATGGAGAGGACATACGGCTTCACTCTCCCGGCTCTGCGCCGGGCAGAGCCAGTTCGTCAGAGAGCCCGAGGAATTTGGCCGCCCGGGGGATTGCATCGCCGGTCGATTGCCACAGTATGGAAATACCGCGACTCTCTGCCTCAAGGAAAAAGGCTGTGAGTAGCTGGATGCCGGCACTGTCGGTAGTGCTCACCGATGCCCCACTAATGACAATTTCCTGATGGGTTCGCAATAAACCCTCAAGGTATGAGCGGGTTTCGGCCACTTCGGCAATGGTCAGTAGCGGACCTAAAGTGATGGGCTGACTCATAGTACATACTCCACCGCTCAGAACTCTTCCCACTCATCATCATCAAGAGAGATGACCTTTTTTGTCACTTTTTCTACCCTCTGCACTTTCGGTTTTTCCATCGCCGAATGATGTATCACCCGGTTAGGAGGGGTGTGCCGATGCTCATGCCACATGGCCGGCGTTTTCTCTTCTTCCTCATCTACCTGGAAGAATGCCATGGTGCCTTGTAGCTGCTGAGCCTGCTCTTCCAGGGCGGAGGCGGCTGCGGCTGCCTCTTCCACCAGAGAGGCATTTTGCTGGGTGACTTCATCCATCTGTACAATCGCCGTGTTCACCTGCTCGATCCCTACAGACTGTTCCCGGCTGGCTGCGGTAATCTCAGCCACGATGTCACTGACCCGCTTTACTGATGAGATAATATCCGTCAGCGCCTTGCCTGAGGCATCCACCAGTTGGCGACCATGCTCCACCTTATCGACACTATCGGTGATCAGCTCCTTGATCTCCTTGGCCGCATCGGCACTGCGTTGGGCCAATCTGCGCACCTCATCGGCGACTACGGCAAAGCCGCGGCCATGTTCACCGGCACGGGCGGCCTCCACGGCCGCATTGAGTGAGAGCAGGTTGGTCTGGAATGCGATCTCGTCGATGACACTGATGATATCGGCGATACGCTTGCTACTGTTGTTGATGTCGCTCATCGCCTCTACGGCTTGACGGGCCACATCCCCCCCCTCTTCTGCCTGCTGCCGCGCCCCGCTAGCAAGCTGATTGGCCTGCCCGGCGCTGTCAGCATTCTGCCTCACTGTACTGGTCAACTCCTCCATGCTGGAGGCCGTCTCCTCCAGAGATGATGCCTGTTCCTCGGTACGTTGACTGAGATCCATGTTGCCCCGGGATATCTCACCGGCAGCAGTAACGACATTGTCGGTGGCCATGCGCACCTCGGCCACGATCTGGCGCAGCCGGCTGCTCATGATACCCATGCTGCCGATCAGGTGGCCTACCTCATCTTCGCTATCACTCTCTATCTGCTGGTCAAGGCGTCCGTCGGCGATGGCGCTGGAGAGGTCCACAGCCATCGTGATGGGATTGGTGATGGAGCGGGCAAGCCAGATGGCCACTGCAACAATAATCACCATCGCCAGAAGACCTATCAGCAGTATCATCCACTGCAACTCATCGACAGCGGCAAAAGCCTCACGCTCATCGATTTCAGCAATAACGGCCCAGGTGAAGTCGCCTACCTTGACAGGAGCATAGGATGACAGTACCCGCTTACCCATGACGTTACTGATGATCCGGGTATCCGTCCGGCCGGCAAGCGCTTCACGGCTGGCCACCGTATCAACACCGTTATGCTCTACTGTACCGGCAAAGGAGGCGGCGATAGAGTGTCCCTGATGATCCTGATGGGAGTCAGAACGCATGCGCTTGTCCGCTCCCACCAGGTAGGTGTCCCCACTTTCACTCACACCCTCGTGATGATGCATGATCTTGTTGATCGCATTGTTGTCCGCCTGTATGGCGACGACCATTCGTAGCTTACCTCCGATCATGACAGGATATGCCACGAAGGCAGCAGGTTGGTTATTGCTGGGGGGGTAGGATTCGAGATCTATATAACCACCAATACCGGATTCCATCACCTTGGCTGTCAGGCGGCCAAGGTTGCTGGTGTGGTAGGGGCCAGTGAGAATATTTGTCTGATAATCAGCCTCCTTGTCAGCTGAATAGAAAATATAGCCGGTAGGATCGATAAGGAATGTATCGTAGAATTCATGCAGTTCCTGGTACTGCTGCAGGAACTCCTTCTCGTCTCCATCCTTTGGGTTGAAGACCTCTACAATGTCGATCTCAGTGACAAATGCCCAGTTAAGCCCGAGGTAGGTGAGAGGAGCCCAGGAGCTCAGTACCTGTTCGCCCCGGTAATCAGTGATGATACCGCTACCACTCTCTCCCTTGAGAGCGGCCCGGACTGCCTCGGTATCCACTCGTCCCAGGGAGGGATTAGCAAAACTGGCTTCTACCGATCGATGGGTCAGATCCAGGTGGGAGTCGGAGCGCATCAGCAGGTCTGGACCCACCAGATAGGACTCACCAGTCTCCCCCAGTCCGGTACGGTCGGACATCAGCTGGTTAATTTGGCTCAATGTAATTTGAACGGCGACCACTCCCCGCATCTTGCCGGAGACAAACAGGGGGACGCCCATATAGGCGGTAGGTTTGCCACCATTGGCAGTATAGGGGGCAAAATCCACCAGGGCGGGCTTCCTGCTTTCCACCACCTTTTTCCAGAGTTGCTGCAGCACGCTTTCCCTGTAGCTACCAAAGCGTATATTCCTGCCCATATCATCCCGCCTTGCGGATGAAAACATCACATGTCCATGAGCAGCACAGATCAGCAGAGTGTCTTCAAATCCCATGCTCTCTGCAGCTCTAGCCACCTTTTCACCATACTCCTTGTAAAGAACACGGTACTCACTGCTACCGACATCATATGAGCCATCTTCCGTGACTCCACTCTCTCCGTGATACTCTTCCAAGGAGAGGTAGAGATCATTAACCTCTGCCATCTCGGCAATCAGATTAGCTTCGTGAATCATTCTCTGGAGAGTGCGCTCCAGTTCCCCCTGCCTGCTTATCCGCAGTGCCTCGAACCGATGACTGACCTCATGGTAAAAGACACTCATAATCTGTGCCAGGTTCTGGGCATCCATGTGTAAATGTTCGAAATATTCAGAGACCTCGGCACCCTTGATAGCACGCACTGTGGTCAGCTGATCAAAGGACTGCTGGGAGAGGGTACGGGTCGCTTTGATATCGGTCATTATGCCGGTAACGAGCAGGGGGATGATGCTCACTGCAAGAAAGGCGGCAAGCAGTTTATGTGCGAGTTTCATCTTCTTGAACATGACTATTCCCTTTACGCTGACCGATCAGGATCGGTGGCTTCTATTGATTCACTGTTTTTATCGGATTTCACGCGCTCTCTATCCTGGACCTGGGCGACAGCATAGATCTCTTCAAGGTCGAGCAGACGATCACTGTCGAGAAGGATCAGCATCTTCTCATCCACTGTGGCGAGACCGGTGATAAATTCCGCACTGATAGCGCTTCCCAAGTCTGGAGGTGGACTGGTCTCATCCTTGGTGAGAGTACAGACGTTGGATACTGCATCGACCACCAGACCCATGGTGCGTTGATGATCTCCATCCTCCACAGAGAGCACAATCACAACCGTGCGAGGCCCATAGCTTCGCGCAGCTAATCCAAAACGTTCACGCAGATCGATAATAGGTACCACGGTTCCACGGAGGTTGATGACCCCTTTAATAAAGACAGCGGTGTTTGGAATCGCAGTGATGCTCTTCCACACCCGTATCTCCCGAACCTTGAGGATGTTGACGGCATACTCTTCATCTCCCAGCACGAAGGTGAGGTACTGACGGGAGCCGTTTTCCTGCAGGGTATCGGGTATGGATTGAGTGGACTGTTCAGTCATGGAAGCATCCATTGGCTGTTGATTGCGGGAGACTCCGGGTCAGAATATTCCCGCTGTTTGTGGTCGGCAAGATGAATCAATCCCCCTACATCGAGGATCAGACCCACAGTGCCATCACCGAGTATGGTGGCGGCCGAGACACCCTCGACCTTCCAGAAGTTGGATTCCAGGCTCTTAATCACCACCTGTTGCTGGTTCAACAGTTGATCGACGGCGAGGCCGACATGACGTCCTTCATACTCGACAATCACGACCAGTGGGCGATGGCTGACGGCCTCTTTTTTGTGGAACAGTCGTGCCAGGTGAATGATCGGTATGTACTCATCTCTTAACGAATAGAGCTCCAACCAGTGTTCCACCGCAGAGAGACTCTTATTATCCAGTTGGATGCTCTCTACGATGGCCTCCAGGGGAATGATGTAGACATCATCCCCCACCCGAATCAACTGACCATCGAGGATCGCCAGTGTCAGGGGCAGGCGGATAGTGAAAGTAGTGCCTCTACCTAGCTCTGAGCTCACCGTGATGGTACCGCCCAGTGCGCGTACGTTGCGATTGACCACATCCAGCCCCACGCCCCGCCCGGAAACATCGCTCACCTCGGTAGCGGTTGAGAAGCCGGGCAGAAACAGCAGTTCCCAGGCGGCCTCCGCTGCAACTGTGGCCTCCTCAGCCAATAATCCTTTTTCCCGTGCATGGCCAATAATACGTTCGGGATCGATGCCTCGGCCGTCATCGTGTACCTCAACATAGACGTTTCCCCCTTGATGGAAAGCAGACAAGCTCAGCATGCAGCTTTCCGGTTTGTCGGCCGCACGACGGCTCTGGGGGTCCTCCAGTCCGTGGTCAATGGCGTTTCGCACCAGGTGCATGAGGGGATCACCGATGGTCTCCATCACCGTTTTATCAATTTCGGTGGTTTCACCGTGCATCTCCAGCGTTACCTGTTTGCCAAGCGCGGTTGCCAGATCCCGTACCATGCGTGGGAAACGATTGAAGACAAAAGCGATGGGCAGCATACGCATGCGCATAACGCTGTCCTGTAGATTGCGGGTGTGTTGCTCAAGCTGACTGAGCCCCTCATTGAACTGATCAGCCGCACTTCCCTTCAGCAACCCTTCAAGTTGGCTCAACATCGACTGGGTGATGACCAGCTCACCTACCAGGTCTACCAGGGCATCCATTTTCTCGATATTGACACGGATGGAGTCGGTACGTTCGGCCGCGACCCTTCTGGGTGCCTCTTGAGCCCTGACCTCCGAGGGTTGCGAGCCTGTTTCAGCAGCGGCTGCCGGCGTCGCCTCGATAAGACTTTCGAGGGGCTTGATGACAAGTTCAGATTCATCCGCCACCCACTCGAATATGGCTTCAACTGCTTCCTTCTCTATCGGACCGTGCAGTGCCAGCTGCCAGGAGATATGGCACTGCTCTGCATCCAGTTCAGCCAGTGAAGGGAGTCTGGAGAGGTCCGCTGTTACTTCAAGATCCCCCAGTTCTGCCAGTTCACGAAACAGCAACGCCACGTCATTACCATGGGCAAAGATGGCCGGATCGGGACGGAAGTGGATCTGCCATCCCTCAACACTTTTCTGTTTAGCCTGAGCTATCGATTCAGGGGGCTGAGTTATCTGCGGAGGTGAAGGTACCACTGTCGCAGATGATTCATCGATCAAAGCCTGATTTAGGCGGGTGGTGTAGGCGGTTACAGCCTCGTTATCACTGCCTTTGCCACTGCCGGCTCCATCGATCATGGTGCGTAACAGGTCAACCGCTCCCAGCATCAGTTCGACCATGGGAACATCCAGCTCCCGTGAACCGGAACGCACCTGATCGAGCAAGGTTTCAAGTTGGTGGGAGAAGGTGGCAATGTCATCGAAACCGAAGGTTGCGGCCCCGCCCTTAATGGTATGGGCACCGCGAAAAATGGCGTTGATGCTGTCAGCTTCTACCTGCCCCGGGGTGATCGCCAGCAACTCCTCTTCCATCGTATCAAGTCCTTCGAAGCTCTCTTCGAAAAAGACCTGGTGGAATTGGCTGACATCAACGGGCATGCTTACCTCCTACATCCGCTGCATTGCTGGTCAAGGCATGACCTTGCGAATGGTTGCAAGCAGGCTATCGGGATCGAAGGGTTTGGTGATCCAGCCTGTAGCGCCGGCGGCGCGCCCTTGCATCTTCTTCTCCCTGGATGACTCAGTGGTAAGAATCAATATGGGTGTAAATTTCCACTCCGGCAGTTCACGTAACCTTCGGGTCAGATCGATGCCATCCATGCGTGGCATGTTGACATCGACGATGGCAAGATCGGCAGAGTTTTCTGTGGCGTACTCCAACGCCTCTTGCCCATCGGTAGCCTCGATTACCTCATACCCTTCTGTGCGTAAGGTGAGAGCGACCATCTGACGGATGGAGTTGGAGTCATCTACGGCCAGAATCCTTGCCATGATCTTTTTACCTGCCGGTGGTGTAAACGTTGTGATTTTATTGCTTATATTGAGATTTTAGTCGATAGTGAGATTATTGCTTTTTTCGCAACTGTACCTGGTGGGTCATGCGGAGGGTTTGGTAACATTCAGCCATTTCACAAGCATTATCATCAAGGCGCACGAGTGCAGGACGGACTATTCCAATTCAAGCGAGTGCAACACCGAGGATAATGCCTGTGAACTGGCACACGAGAGGCAGGCTGTTTAGTCAATAACAACACGGTTTCGGCCCTCGTTCTTGGCCCTGTAGAGCGCCTCGTCGGCCTTTCCGATCATCTCTTCCAGCCCCTCACCCAGACTAGTGCAGACACCGATGCTGACGGTGAACTTCAGCTCCTTACCCTCATGGGGAATGCGGATATCCGCTATCTTCTGGCAAATGTGTTCAAAAAAATGCTCTATTTGGTTGACTGATACGTTGGTGGCCAAAATGCAAAACTCCTCACCGCCATAACGTCCCAGTAGATCAGAGGCTCGAATCGACTCCTCCAAGGTAGCGGCAACCCGCTGTAGAGCGACGTCACCGATGTGGTGACCGTAGCTATCATTGACCCGTTTGAAATGGTCAATATCGACCATCGCTGCCACTAGGCTGAGGTGCTCTCTTTTTGCGTTCTCGTATAGTTTGCCTCCGCTCTCGAACAGGTGGCGGCGGTTATAAACCTTGGTAAGGTAGTCTCTCACCGCCGAGTCCTGAATGGCTCTAATATGTTCGATTGTCTCGATATTCTGGCTCACCCGGCAGTAGAACTCTTCGAGCATGAAGGGCTTGGTGACAAAGTCGTTGGCACCGGTTTTCAACAGCTTGGCTGAGATCATCGGCGAGGCGTGATCAGAGATACCGATAATTGCCAGTTCATTACGGCCGTATTGGCGACGAACCTCACTAATGAGTTCCAGTCCGTCCATCTCGGGCATGTGGTAGTCAGTGAGTATCAGCCTGATATCCGGGTTCTCTTTCAACACCTCCAGTGCCTCGACTCCACTGTTGGCTAATAGAACCTGGTAACAATGGGCATGCAGAAGCTCAGCGGTGTACTGCCGAAATGAGCGGGAATCATCGACGATGAGTACCTTGACCTCACGGTTATGGCGTATACGGTGGACAATTTCGGCAACATGGTTGATTTCACTGGCATTGCTCTTCACTACATAGTCGACCACACGTTTTGCCTGCATCTGGTCACGCACTTCATCACTCAGGTTACCGGTGAGAATGATGATGGGGATACCCAAGGGTACAACATAGTCGACCACTTCTCCGTTGGGTGCATCGGGGAGGGTGAGGTCAAGCACTGCGACAAAGAAACGCTCTGAATCATTGGCGAGAAGCGCCTTTGCCTGCGCCATACTGTGTGCCGTTTCTGTAGGGATGTGTTTCTGCTCTTGGATATAGGCACTCAAAAACTGGGTGATGGCGCGGCTGTCGTCAACTACCAGGACCGATGTCTTTTTTTCCATAGGGCTTTTCCTATGAGCATTTTTATCCCCCCCTTATATTTATTGCAGAGAGATAGTCAAAGGCCTTCACATTTATATAATTAAGCATAGACTATGCGAAAAATCAGACACCGGTATTGCTGCCACATTTACCCTGTTCAACACTCTATTGAAGAAGAGGGTAATTAGGACCGTGACACACGGGAAAAGTCACTGTTGGCGCAGGCAGGCCATTACTCCGCTTCAGCCGGTCCGCCATAGGTCTCCACCAGACGGCCGATACAGGCACGCAGTTCCAGACTCATCAGGGCAAAATCAACATCAAAG
Organism: Sedimenticola sp.; assembly: GCA_040505895.1. GTDB lineage: Bacteria > Pseudomonadota > Gammaproteobacteria > Chromatiales > Chromatiaceae > Vondammii. Next base: position 231,928 of record JBEVXU010000018.1, read on the forward strand.
CGTGAGGCAGCATCCTCGGCCTCCGCCTCGGCAGCCTCCTCCTGAACAACATCGAGAAATTTAAGCCGCTTGATGGTGAGATCATCCGCCATTATGAAGGCCAGTCGCTCGTTCCACTCCACCGCAAGACGCACCACCTGTTTGCCTGCCTCCAGATGGGCACGGATCTCTTCACCATCCAGGTCCTGGCGACGACAGCGGACAATAGCCCCCTCCTCCACTGGGTCACGCAGTTCACACTCATCCTGTATCACGTAATCGCTGGGGGGTGGCGTACCATTGAGCCAGGAGGTCATCACTGACGCAGGTGACTGGGCTACTTCAAGAGGTTTCAGCGGCAGAGTGCCGAGGGTCTCACGCAGCAGGCTGATCAGCTCTTCCGCCCGCCCGGGGCTGGCGGCATCAACCACCAGCCAATGATCTTTGGTATCGATATAGGCGTAGGTAAGATTTGATTTGACGAACGCCCTTGGCAGTAGGTCGGTCATCAGCTCATCTTTCAGCTCATCACGCTCACGCCGCCGTACCTTGCGCGCCTCCTGTTCTTCGACAAATGCGACTTTTTCATCCAGTAGATCCTTCACCACTGAAGAGGGAATCACCTTCTCCTCCTTGCGGACACATACCATGATGCAGTTGCCGACGGCATGAGTGAGCTGACTGCCATGACGGCCCAGGGGGAAATGCCAGCCAAGGACCGACATCTCCAGACTGCCACACTCCCTGGATGCTCTCTCCTGCAATGCTTCGTGCAGTGCTTCGGAAGAGAGATCGAAGGGTTGGGTCAGACGATAGAGCTGAAGGTTCTTGAACCACATAGGGAGCGCCTCTAAAAAAGCGCGTATTATCACGGATACGGCAAGTTCTAGCCAGCGTTCATCCTGACTGGCAGACGTTTGGCGCCCCAGTCGCCCGGCTTTTCCTCGAACACCCCGGCACAGAGGGTGCCGCAGAAGCGGCAACGGCCATCAGCGCTAAGGCTCCACTCTCCCAGCTGATACCAGTCACGCTCAATCAGTAGTTTGCCACAGGAGTGACACCAAGTGCTGTCACCATGGGGATCGTGGACATTGCCAGTATAGGCATAGTGGACGCCATTGTTGAGGGCAATCTGCCGCGCTCTGGCCAAGGTGGATTTCGGAGTGGATGGAGTGTCCAACATCTTCCAGTCGGGGTGAAAAGCGGAGAAGTGCATCGGCACATCGGGGCCGAGATGCTCCACTACCCACTGGCTCATCTCATTGAGTTCCTTCTCGGAGTCATTCTCTCCCGGTATCACCAATGTGGTCAGCTCCACCCACACATCCGTCTCCTGTTTCAGATATACCAGGGTATCGAGTACCGGCTGTAGATGGCCGGCGGTCAGTTTGTGATAGAAACTCTCGTTGAAGGACTTCAGGTCGACATTGGCGGCATCGATATGCTTAAAGAACGCTTCCCTTGCACTAGGGGAAATATAACCCGCCGTCACCGCCACTGTCTTGATATCCCGCTCGTGGCACTCGATAGCGGTATCGACAGCGTATTCAAGAAAGATGACTGGATCATTATAGGTAAAAGCGACACTCCGACACTGCAGCCGTTCCGCCTCTATAGCAATCGCCTCAGGTGACGCGGCATCTGCCAGGGTGTGCATCTCCCGAGACTTGCTCATATCCCAGTTCTGGCAGAAGCGGCAGGAGAGGTTACAGCCGGCGGTACCGAAGGAGAATACCGGAGTACCGGGAAGAAAGTGATTGAGAGGTTTCTTCTCGATGGGATCGATACAGAATCCACTGGAGCGGCCATAGGTGGTAAGAACAATCCCCCCCCCCTGGCAACCCCGTACAAAACAGAGTCCCAGCTGCCCCTCTTTCAGTTTGCACTCACGGGGACAGACATCACACTGTACCTTGCCGTCATCAAGACGGTGCCAGTAATGAGTAGGATAGGCGTTCTTAATCTCCATCATTTGTCACTCTCTCATGATCTCACTCCTGGGTTGATTATAGATTGCTCAAAAAGAGTCGCCGAATAATCATATAATTCCCTTGTTTATTACGACAATAGCCTAGACTTGGGGTAGGAGGAAACTGCGATGAGTGAGATAAAACAGCCGGCTGTTGCCGGCCTCTTCTATCCTGCAGATGCAGATGAACTGAGATCAGAGGTACGGCAGTTTCTTGCCGAGGCCAAGCCGGGTACGGATACACTTCCGAAAGCACTAATTGCTCCCCATGCAGGCTATATCTATTCCGGGCCGGTAGCCGGCAGCGCCTATGCCGAACTCATGCCCTTCTCATCAAAAATTAAGCGAGTGATACTGCTGGCACCTGCCCACCGCCTCGGCTTTCCCGGACTCGCCCGTTGCAGTGCAAAAGCTTTCAGAACACCCTTGGGAGATATCCCTGTCGATAGTGAAGCGATGGAAGGTATCATCGATCTACCCCAGGTGCATCTCCTGGATGCAGCCTTTACCGAAGAGCACAGCATAGAGGTGCATCTGCCGTTTCTTCAGGAGTGCCTGGAACAGTTTACTCTGGTTCCTCTGCTGGTGGGCGATGCCGACCCGTCACAGGTGGAAGAGATTCTCGAGCTACTATGGGGCGGTAGCGAGACGCTGATCGTTATCAGCTCAGACCTCAGTCACTACCTAGACTACAGAAGCGCTAAAGAGATGGATGAAGAGGCTACTCGTGCTATCGAGACACTGCACCCGGAGGCATTAGGTCGTAATAGTGCCTGTGGAAGAATCCCAATAAAGGGGCTGTTGCTGGTGGCAAAGCAGTACCATCTGCGAGCCAAGACGGTCGATCTGCGTAACTCCGGTGACACTGCGGGGCCAAGAAATCAGGTAGTGGGATATGGTGCCTATGTGTTCAACTGAAACAGTAAGCCACTCCCTAAGCCGGGCCGAGCGTCAAACACTACTGAAATTGGCGCATAAGGCGATACTGCACGGCCTGCAGCAAGGGTCCCCGTTGAAACTGGATCAAACAGACTACCCAGAGAGCCTTCAGGTCACCCGCGCTGTATTTGTCACCCTGCAACGAAAAGGGCGGCTACGCGGCTGTATCGGCCATCTGGAAGCAATTCAACCGCTTGTTAAGGATGTCAGCGATAATGCTTTTGCCGCCGCTTTCCGTGACCCGAGATTTCCTCCCCTTAGCGCTGCTGAACTGGCGGACCTGGAACTCCATATCTCAGTGTTGACCCCTTCATCACCGATGACATTCACCTCTGAAGAGGATCTCCTCAATCAGCTTCAACCGGGAATTGATGGACTGATTCTGGAGGATGGCCACTATCGCGGTACTTTTCTCCCATCAGTATGGGAGCAGTTACCCGACCCTGTCGACTTTCTCCGTCACCTGAAGCAGAAAGCCGGTCTATCCCAGAACTACTGGTCAGATAGCCTCACCGTCAGCCGTTATCGCACCGAGTCATTTCCATAGCCAGTTACTGTTTCGGCAGCAGGCAACCACCGACAGACCCGGCAAGGCAGCTCTGGCCATTGATCCATATCGCACTATCGAATCGCGCTTTATCGAGTATGGCACTGCCCAGATTGGCACCAGAAAGATCAGCAAAGCGAAGATCCGCACCGCTAAGATCGGCATAGGAGAGGTCAGCGTTGCGCAGATTAATTCCTTTCATCATTGCCGACTTGAGTACCGTATAACTGAGATCGGCCCCGGTAAAATCAACATACTGCAGATCGCCACCGTTGATACTGCTGCCGGCCAATTTGGCATCACGCAGAATAGCGTTGTTTAACAGGGCGCCGTCAAGAGGTGCTGATTCCGCCTGCAAGCCGTCCAGACGGCAGTTGCTCCAGTTGACACCGGGGGCTGGTGCAGCATTACAGTCGGGATCCGGCAGCGCATCCGGTGCCTGAAGATAGAGCCCAAAGCCAATGGCAAGCACCAGCGCCACCAATGCGCCACTTACCACCATGCTGACGATGGGGCGCTTCTTCTGCTCACTGGCCTCCCTTAGTTCGGTCTTGGCGACTCGGTGATTCTGTTCAATATCCTGTTCGATCCTACGGCGCTCACCTTTGCGCTGCTCCTTGTATTTTGCTTCTGACTCACGCCCCCGCCGCTCACGGCCATTGCGCTCATCTTCACGCATACGTGAGGCGATAAGGTCATCCAGGTTTCCCTCAGCCATCGCCTTGCGTACCTCAGGCGGCACCACCTCCGGCACCTCCGATACCCGTTGCCAATCACTTTTGTCGCAACTGACCTCATCATCCATCAGCACTCGACCAACCAGCACGAAACGCCTGAGGCTGCCGCTCGGGAAAGGCCCCTTTACCTGCCCGTGCCGACGTAGATACCAGAGTTGCTGTCTACCTTGATTACTCTCTTCGTCTGCCATTGATCTCTCTTTTTCGTATTTTCATCAACTTATCGGCACGCCGACCGATAAACTATAATGCATTCACCCGTTTCCCTCACCACACAAGAGGTAAAAATGTCTATTTCTGTCCATATATCACTCATAAATTGACCCACCATGACGGAAAATCGGAATGAGTTCGGTCGAATTCAGGCGCTCAGACGCCTCTCCCCCTCCAGATACGGCCACCCGCCCAGCGAGGGAAAATGTGCCTGTAACCTTGGTCGAGCGGATGGGTACTTCAGCCACAGCCAGGGTGGAGACCACAGAGACCCTGCGCAACATGTCATTGGGATTGAAGTTCTTTATCACCCAAGCCGGCAATATCAACCAGATACCACAGGTTCATCTATTTGTTCTCGGCATTGATATGAAGATAGCCGATCTGATCACCAACCCGAAGCTTGCCATCGAACAGACACGAAGTGAGATGCTCTCCCACCTCCGTCCTGGTCAGACGGTTAAAGCCAACGTTCTGGAGCTGCCTAAACAGGGTATTGCCCGGCTGCGTATCGGTACGGCGGAGATATTGGTTCAGACCCGACTCTCCCTCTCAGCGGGTGAGCAGTTGCTGCTGGATGTGATCAAGGCAAAGAATAGTGAGATGCCGGAACTGCGTCTGATTCAGCAGCCGACATTGAAGCACTACCAGGCTCGGGCACTACGTACCCTGCTGCCACAGCAAATTCCTCTGCGCAGCCTGGTTGAGAGCATTCGCCACTTGGTCTCGGGCACTCCCGGGAGAGTGCCCACCCCGACCATGGAGACAAAGCCATCACCGGCATTGGCGAATCCTATTCAGAGGACGACCCAGCCACACCGGCAATTGATACGGACCTTGCGATCTCTTGCCCCGGAAACAATACGTAACACCCCCTTTCCCAGCACAAAAATAGTGAGTGACAGAAGCATAACGGAGAACAGAGGACGGTTACCCGGCAGATTCATCGGCGCCACGAAAACCGAACAGTTACTCCAGCGCCTAGTAGAGAGCAGGCTGCCGAATTCACCGGCACCTGCAGCAGGCAGAGCCCCTTCCCTCCTCTCCCCCACCCCGTCTATCGCGGCTTTGAGCAGGTTTCAACTTTCACTGCCCAACTATCCCGCAATTACACTCCCAGTGCTTAGCAAGGCGGTAACGGTTTCATCTGCCAAGGATGTCAGAATGCACACCCCGATACCCGGGGTAGCAGACAAGACAGCGACCGGAACTCCCCGTGAAATCCTCGGCAGCGAAATCATGCAGCGGGTACAGGCGGTGCTCAGTCACAGCGTCAATGATAGCGACCCCCTCAGCGCCTCCCGCATACGTCAGGCCTTTGGCACCTCAGGTCTGTTTCTTGAATCGACGCTGGCTTCAGGAACCGCACCCACTGTAGACATGAAAGCAAGCCTTCTACAGTTGCTGCTTCACCTACGCCCGGGTAGTGGACATGCGGCCAGAGGCAAAGGCCAACAAGCTAAAGACAGCAGCACACTGCAGGCGACGGGGCTACGTATCCTTGCAGATCTCCAGACGCTGACGGAGGGTGTCCTCGCCCGCATTCAGGTGAACCAGCTAACATCGCTTCCCCAGGATGAGGGAACGCGGCAAGTGTGGCAGTTTGAGCTCCCCTTTGTGATGCCAAATAGCACCGACAGCTTTCTCATCCGTATTGAGCGAGAGGGCAAAAATAACGAAGAGTCAGGCGGCTGGGCGGTGACCCTGCAATTCAATCTGGAACCACTGGGTCCGATGAGTGCCAGACTCTCCCTGGTAGAGGATGAGATATCGAGCCACTTTACCGCGCAACTACCGGAGAGTGCCAAACAGTTGGAACGCGCCCTGCCCCAGCTTGCCGAGGCATATATCCGTGCCGGTCTGAAGGTGGGTAAACTCTCCTGCCGTCAGGGAGCACCAGCCGACCTCAATACCCAGTTGCCCCCTATCGACCTGCCCCTACTGGATGAAAAGGCATGAGTGAAATCTACGACCAACTACCGGAATTGGCAGTCGCCCTCAACTACGATGGCGAAAATGCACCGCGTGTAACCGCCAAAGGACGTGGTGAACTGGCGGAGGAGATACTCAAACTGGCAGAAGAGAACGGTATCCCTCTTGAAAAAGATTCTGAGCTGGCGGCAATACTGGCCCAAATTCCCCTTGGGGAAGAGATTCCCGAGGCGCTTTATCGTGCCATCGCAGAGGTAATTGCCTTTGCCTACATGCTCACGGGGAAACGTCCACCGGGGTTTCGTGATCCAGCAGATGAGCCTGAGTCAGTTTGAAAAAGTACAGGCTGCCAATGGAGTAACTACCAGGAATTTATAGCCACCCTCATGTAGACCGCTGTAAATAGTAGGTGGGATTTACAATTTATCCACTACTTTATTCACCAACAGTGGTTTCTTCTGTTTTACTTTCTCCTCACCCTGCCAGGCAATGCGGATATGAATGCGGTGACGTGTTTCATCCTGGCTGGCAGTGACCTTCAGGTTTAATAGCCCTTCGGGTTCCATTACGATCGCGCTATCTTCATCGCTGAAGGAGAGGCTGCCTTTGGCAATACCCTTGGTGATGGACTTAAGGATATCCTGAATGGTCTTGGTATCCTGCAGGGATTCGTATCTGAAGCTCTTTTTACTTTCGCGCATATGCTCATTTCGCTTTTGGCTGAAGATGATTCTTAGGTTCAAAGACCTTGGCATAAGGATAGTCGGTACTGATACCAATGACTTGACCCTCAGGCCGAATAATTGTCATGCCGACACCGTAGCCGTCCAACCCCTCTTTCTTGCGGGTGTTGCGATCCATGGTGATGTCGCACTCGATATGGATCATACCCTGTCGCAGCATGATTCGCTGGCCCTGTGTGCGGTTTCGGTGGCCATGGACGATGGTGTGTATACCCTCACGATAGGCTCGTTCAACACCATGATGGGTCAGCGGCATGTCCACCTCGCGGTACTTGGTGCGCATGGTGTTTGCCAGTGGACCATAGTAGAACTCAAACAGGTCATGTTCGATCTGCTTGCGAAAAAGGTCGTTGAGGTAGTCGATACCCTCTTCCTTGATCAGGCTGGTGATTCGGTCGTCGAGTCCGGCATGAATAAAGAGAAAGGAACCTTTGTGACAGAGAAGCTGCATATCACGGAAGAACCAGGCAAACTCACCTTTTTTCTGCAGGAAGAGTTCACGGCATTTTTTTACCGTGGCATAGACTTCGCGCATGGATAGCCCGGCATCTCTGCTGGCCCTCTCGAAATCGATCATCTTCTTCCGCAAGCGTGACACTTCGCGTTCAATACCCTGGTCCGGCATCATCCAAGCGGCCTCTTTCGGGAACTCTTTGAACCACTGCTTTGATGGATAGAGTTTACGCTTGCAGGCCCGATTACCGGGAATACCGTACAGGGCCTTTTTTCCATTGAGGTACTGCTCTTGAACCTCTTTCAGCAGGGGTACCACCTTGGGACCTAAGCGAACGAACATATGTTCGGTTCTCGGATCGCGGTCAAGGCCCATGGCACGAATACCCATCAAGAACCTTATGTCATGGTTGCCGGCCAGCAGTTTGACCCTGGCGCCTATATCCATCAGTTTTCGGACGCTGCGCAGCAGTTGCAGACTGCTGGGGCCCTTATCAAGGCAGTCACCGCCGATAATAAAAAGGGCTTTGCGACCCTCTTTGGTAAGTTTGATATCCATGCCACCCGGGCCGGTTTTGCGTATACCGCCGGATGCCACAAGCGAAGCCGTGAACGCATCCACATCGGCATGGGAATCGGTGAGGAAATAGATCGGGCGCTTTGGCCACTTCCAGGGACTATGAGAGACTGCGCTTTGCAGTACCTCACTAAAGGCGTGATGATTACTTCGGTCCTTGCCAACCGATTGACGCTTGCCCAGTTGCCACGGCTGCCCCGTTGTTGGCAGGCCGTCGCGTATCCACTTGCTTCCATGGTAATTTGGGAGGGCGGCTTTATTCTTATTTGATGACATGTAGGTCAGTTACTCGATCTCAGACACTGCTCATTGCGTTTAAATTGTGTTTAATCAGTGTACTCGCTCTGTTTGACACGAACCTTCCACTCGCCTGCTATATGCAGCCATTTACCCTCAGGCAGGAACTCGAGATAGATCGGCTGAGCGTGAAACATGCTCAATTGTGCGATCTGCTCATAGCTCAGTACGCCCAGATGGTATGCGGCATGGCGGAATGCGGCACCGTGGCCGACGAACAGTTTCAGGGTATCTGTGTCAGCATGCTTTGAAAGTAGATCCATCTGCCGATTGAGATGTCCGGCAACCCGTTCGCCAGCCTCAAGCAGTGACTCCGCTCCTTGGAGGGGAAGCCGGAAACCGCTGTTGGATTTCCAATCGGAGGGTAGCTCGGAAAACCGTGGGTCTTCACGGATTATCGCTTCGATCTCGCCTATGGTGAGATTGGCGGCAGAGCCCAATCCACGTTCAGCCAAATCATCGTATCCGGTCAATACGGGTGACGTGAGGAAGCGATCAATAATTTCATCAATGATAATCTGTGCAGTCTGCCAAGACCTGAGTAGCTGTGAGCTATCTACCGAGGCTGAGAGTGCCCAGCCATTGGAATCGATGCTCTCCCGGAGTTTTACGCCGGCCTGGTGCGCCTGCTCCTCACCCTCGCTGGTCAGGGAAAAGGGCTGGTGGGCACTGGGTGTCTTCGGTAGTTGCCGGTAGTCTCCGTGACGGATAAGGGCCGCAATAAGTCTCGGCATAAGATCACTCTTTACCCAGTCGAGAGTTAAGGGCCATCAGCATGGGGCCAAGCGCTGACTGCTTAACCAGAGCGGCGGCCTCTTTTGCTGACACCCACTTGCGGCCCCGGTGGCGCTCTTCCCACTGGCCCTCCGGTAACTGGCGGGTGACCGCCATAGGATAGACCGTGACGGTGCAGGTGGCTCCCCATTTTTCGTAGCTGTAGCTGCCTACAGCCTCTTCCGTCACCTCACCTTCAACGCCCGCTTCCTCCCACGCCTCTTTGAGGGCGGATTCCTGCAGTGTATGCCCCGGGTCGGCAATTCCCTTGGGAACGACCCAGTGTTTGTTTTTGCTGGAGCTGATAATAAGCACCTCCAGCTGCCCATCGCTAATTCGGTAAGGAATTACTGAGGACTGGGTATAGTAATAGGCGGGCCTGTCGCGACGTTCCTTACTATGAGGCGAAGGGAAAGGGAATTTCTTCTGCAGGTTGGAAGGACGGATCAGTTGCAAAAGTTTCCCCGCACCTTCATTCAAGTCACTCCATGTATCCGGCATCGACAGTCGGGCGATGGTGGCGGTGGGCATCAATTTTCCATCGCTTGGGATCTCGGGCTGTTCGTCTGACAGGTAGCTGAGCAGCAGTTCCAGTCCCGGGTTATGCCCGACCAGCATCACCCTATGTGCATCGTTTGGACACTCCGCGAGGGTTGCCAATAGATCATGGGTGTCAGCGAGGTAGATCCTTTTATCGTTATGGATATGCTTGGCACCTATACCCATGACCTTGCTGCACTTCTGGGCCGTGACCAAGGCACGCTCTGCAGGAGAGGTGATCACAAAGTCAGGTATAAGATTCTGTTGCTGCAGCCAGACACCAATGCGCTGTGCACCGCGCTTACCCCGGTCCTTCAGAGGACGATGGTAATCATCATCACCGGTCATCCAGTCCGATTTTCCATGGCGAAGTAACAGTAGTTCACGAGTCATCTCATACTATTCCATTAACTCATCGAGGTGCTGGGTCATGGCATCGAAGTCGATTGCACCACTCGCCTCGTAGATAGTTATCCCCTTCAGGGTTTTCAGATAGGCATCTTCTTCAAGAACTGTATCATCCCGGAAAAAACTGCCGTCGGCATACTGGTAGAAGGGACCAGGGGACTTCATAAGTGCACCCAGCAGATCACGGCGCTCTGAAAGATCCACCTGTTGCAGTGTTAGGGGTTGGGTGCTGTCCCGTTGCCAGTTGAGTATCAGGAAAGCGGCCAATGGCGCCTCTGTAGTGATTCGTCCGCTGCCATAAACCTGATCAATCAATACGTCGTACTTATCTTCCAACTCCCACAACTCATCTTTTGGCAGATCGAGTAGTGATTCGCGTTGCTCTGCAGGGATCAGCTGATGAAGTCGTGGATTGTGTACGATGGTACCGGGGTTGACCCTGGGTAGTTTGGGAATACCTGCACCATGGGTGGTTGTGCTATCCGTTTTGATAAATAGCCGGTCATTGGTGAGATAGTCGATTCCCGGATTCTCAAGCATGTGGAGCATAAGGGTCGACTTGCCGCCACCGGAAAAGCCCGCAATACCCAGCGTTTTTCCATTGTGAACCAGACCGGCAGCGTGGCAGATCAGCCACTCCCGGTTTTGCAACCAGTTCATGTACTGGGCGTTGATGAAATTGATCACCTGGTTGTCGTTGGCCACGCAGGGTCCGGCCGCAATACGTTGAGTCTCACTCTGCAGAAAGACCATGCCGGTACGGACCTTGCGTACCAGTCGTCCGCCGGAAAAGTCGAAGTAGCTGTCCTTGCGACCACTCTTTCCCGGCTCCCGCTTCCAATCGACGAACTCGATACCGAGCTCCGGTGCATCGCGTTCTATGGCGATAATCTCCATATCCGGCTCTGCCGTAGGAGCAGAAACATGGGAGAAGTAGCTTTCCAGCTGGCTAATATGTTCACTGGAGTTGGAGCGCACGCGCAATGTACATTCACCAAGCGCAAGATGGAGCATCTGGTCACACAGCTGTGCACCGTTATATAAGCTGTCTGTAACAGTAGTAAGGTTTATCATTGGCTCAGTTTTTCCAGTACATATTCTGTGTAAGCGGCGGCGGCGTCGATACCGGCCCCTTCCAGGGCGCCGCGAAAGCCACCAAAGGCGGACACCTCGAAAACGATCGGCTCATCTGCTGTCTCTGCCACATCAACGGTGGTGAAGTCCATGCCGAATGGGGCCTGTGCTCGATAGGCAAGATCGATGATCTCATCCGGTGGTGAGTAGGCCTCGTAACGGCCACCGCTGTGAATGGTGGTATTCCATGCATCGCTTTGGGAGACACGGGCATAGGTGCCGAGGTACTTTCCCCCCAGAAATACCATACCTAGATCCCGGCCGGGCAGATCGATCTTGCGCTGAATATACATCATCGGATTGCTGCGCTGAAATACCTCAATCGCGGTGCGTATCTCACTATCGGACTGATCGGCATCGATCACACACATGCCCCGTGCCTTGGTGGAGAAGAGTGGTTTGAATACCGCACTGCCGAATTTACCTACCGCAGCCATGGCGGCATCAACATCTTCGGTGACACATGTATCAGGCATGGGTATCTGGTTATTGCGGAGAGTGACCGTGCAACTCAGCCGATCAATCAGCCGCAACATGTTCTCTGCGCCGCTAAACACTTGCACACCGGCAGCTTCTGCAATCCGCAACAACTCCAGGCGGTCCAGGGTGTTGGGGCTATACTCGGCGCTGATTTTTTTCACGATCAAGCCGTCCAACCGACACAGGTCATGGCCTGCAAACAGCAGCCGCTTCTCCTGCAGGTCAAGTTCGACCTTGCCCATATCGATAACCAGACGAAATCCGGTCCGTTGTTCTATGGCATCAGCCAGGGTCTCTGTGGACCATTTGCCGGGTATGCCGACAACGCCTATTTTGAGGTCAACCAATGAAAATCTCCTTTACCGGTGTCTTGAAACTACCGGCCTTTTTTGGGTTGGTGGCAAGCACCTGCTCTAACAGATAACGGGAGCGCAAAAACATACTACGAGCCAATGTTTTGTCCAGGATAAAACGAGTGGAAGTGACGAATGAGCGGGCCAGGCCGAGGGCCAGGCGCAACTCAAACGTCTCGTCGTTTACCTTGTCGGCATACTCTCTGGCTATACGGTAGAAATCCTTCGCCAGGTTCATGATTCTTCGCCTCAGGGGGGCATCGAGAATCTGCAGGCGATAGTTTGAAACCATGAACACCGAGATATCCTGCACATAATCCATGTAGCATGAGCGGTGCAGATCGATAAAGTTGATCCGCTGCTCCATCGGGTCGTAGATGATGTTATCCACATTAAAATCACCATGGATGTAGACCGAGAAGGGAGACTGGAGTCTGGCTTCGTAATCGCGAGCTCTCTTGACCAGTGAGTCGAAAGAGGGAATGCCCAGGCCACAGACCAGTGAATCGCCCCGCTGGAACTCAGGGTGAATTTTGTAGACATCACTCAAGCGTTTTTCGAGTTGTTGGATGAAGTTGGCGGAAACCGGCTTGTCGGTCTGTGTTTCATGCCACACTGATCTCAACGTACCACCCAGTTGATCAAGGGTCTCACTAAGCAGTTCGGGTGACTCATTCAAAAGAATCTGTTCGAACGTGAAGCCGGGCAGATGCTCGATCAGCAGAGAGGCGGATTGACCACGCTTCTTGTAGGAGAGAATCTTAGGCGCCAGACCGGGGTAGATCTCATGCCAGCTCTCGACGCCCTGACGCTCCTCTTTGAGTTTGCGTTTCTTACCCTCTTTAAAAATAGCGACATACTCATCATCCCCGCTATCGGGCGCACTAATGCCGGAGATGGCACTACCTGAACGGGTTTCGGCAATCCGCTCAATCTGTACCTCCGACATATCCTCATCGGTTTCAAGATCCTCCACAGATGCCTGTAGTGAATGATAACGTTCGAAGTTGACGGGCTGTCCCAGATTGGCGGAGATGATGGACTCGCTGATATCGAGCAGAGCATCCCCCATCTGCTCTACACTGTGTGCCACAAACAGGGCACAGGTCAGGTCCTCGGTATTCTTTTTCTTCTTCAGCGCGGCGATATAGTGTTTCAGCAGTCGGTTGTAGTCACGATCAAGCTTAGACTCGATCTGGCCAATCTTGAGCGCCAACCGGGTGTCATTTTCCAGGATAGCGGGTCCCAGCAGTTTGATACCGCGCCTGACTCGCTCCAGCATGGGGCCATACGCCTCAGATTTCGGGCAGCGTACGTTAATCAGATAGTCCATCTGCTTTATGCAGTCACGGCTAAGTTCAGCGATACGCTCCAGGTCGGTGGCGATAAACTCCACTCCGCGCAACGTCAGTGTCTCTGCACAGCCCTCCTTGCAACGGGACAGCTTATTTAGACAGCTGGTGTGAATACGCATTTTCAGGTTATAGGCGTAACCACTGCGGTCGAGAATACGCCGGGCAAGAGCTACCGTGGGCGTTTCAAAGTAGGTTTGTAGGTTAGCGACCTGAGAGTCGACCTCGACACACAGGAAGCGCAGGTTGTCCCTGATGCCTTTAGGAAGCTGCATTGTCATGGAAGGTTCCCAGGTAGAGCGCTCTATCCGCATTATGCGGGATACAGGTCGAAAGGTATTGAGGAAAAAGTGGCAATCCTGCGAGCAAATCAAGAGCAATCCAGAGGACACCAACCTGATGCTTGTCCGGGTGGTAACCGCTGTGTGGGGAGTAGTCGTCAGGAATGGCGCACTGGAAGAGGAATTCTACCAGATGTCTCTGGGTAGGCGGCTGAGTATCCCGTAGTTTAAAGTAGTCAACCACGTGAATAAGATCACCGATATCAACAGAAGTGCCGATCTCTTCCCTGCACTCTCTGTCAAGAGCTGCTTTCAGCGTCTCACCAGTATTCTGTGCTCCACCCGGTAGAGCGAACCGCTCACCTCGACCACCACCCTCTTTTCTGAGTAGTAAAATTTTCCCCCGCCGGACAATCAGGGCGCGTGCCGCATTTCGGATCTCTGGTATCACTTCTGTCATATGCCGGTTTTACATATACGCAGTTATTTGTGTTTACAGTGTCTATTGTGATGGATAAGCGGCACTTTGTATCTGACGTCTGTCAAACGCCGCTTTTATTACTGCTGAAAATAGCGGGAGTTTATGGTCAGCTAACGGCGAGAATAGATTACAGATTTATTCAGCATGTCATACAAAACATCTAATCACACTCAGAGCCTCCCTCATATGCCTCAACAAAATAAAGTCATGCCGGCATAGCCACTCTTTAATCAATTGTCCTCACGGCTCCCCTACAGGCCTGAACAACTACCACATATATTATTCAATACACCTTCAATGCGCCACCCTCAGCCGGTCTAGCTCTTCTCTTTTCCACCGTGCAGGCTATGCTCATCCTGTTCTTTCTGCTCTCTGAGGTCGATAGTTTTACGCTCAGATTGGCGAATGCGGTCCACTGCTTTCTCCAACACTTTTGTGCGAACATGTCTCTTTTTCCAGCTCTCCTTACGGATAACAAATTCCTGGTGACTTGCTTCAACCACCTGCTTTTGCTGATTGATCGCCAACCCCAGTTTGGCGATAAAAGCTCGATACTCCTGCATCTGGCCGGCGCTGATACCACGACGTGCGGTGTCTTCAAAGCGATCCAAATACTCCTGGTGGTAACGGCGCAACTCCAACAACCTCTCTTCCTCGGCCTGCATCAGCCGCTGGGAATCCCCAAACTCACGTGCTGCACACTGTTCACGGGATTCAGCAACCCGTTGTACCGGTTTGAATCGTTTAGATGAGACCATAAATTACTCAGCCTTTAAGGTGCCTCTGGATAAATTTATTTCCTTAAATCACACCCAGCTCTTTGTAGGCTGGAAAGAGACTCAGAAGATCGGTCAAGCTCTCGTCCATCTCTACTGCAGTGGACATATCCTGTCTGAGGAACTGCTCCATCGAAGGCATTGCATCGATGGCCGCATCGATCATCTGATCAGCCCCGGCCTCGTAAGCACCAACGCTGATCAAATCCTGATTCTGCCTGTATATAGAGTATAGATGCTTGAACGCACGGGCGGCATCCTGATGATCGGGACTGGTGATCTCATTCATCGCCCGGCTGATCGAACCCAAGATATCAATAGCAGGGTAGTGACCGCTGTCGGCAAGCGTTCTTGAGAGAACGATATGGCCATCAAGAATCGCACGGGCAGCATCGGCGATGGGATCATTCTGATCGTCACCCTCTGTAAGTACGGTGTAGAAAGCGGTAATGGAGCCACCACCGATATCACCATTACCCGCCCTCTCCACCAGCTGTGGCAGTTTGGCAAAAACAGAGGGGGGATAGCCTTTTGTGGCGGGCGGCTCGTGGATCGCCAGGGCAATCTCCCGCTGTGCCTGGGCAAAACGGGTTAATGAATCCATCAGCAGCAGCACATGCAGCCCCTGCTCACGAAAGTGTTCGGCAATACTTGTTGCCAGCATAGCGCCATGCATCCTACGTAATGGCGGATGATCAGCCGGTACCGCCACCACTACCGCTCGGGCAAGTCCCTCATCTCCGAGAATTTTCTCAACAAACTCTTTCACCTCACGCCCACGCTCACCGATCAGCGCGACAACGGTAATATCGGCGTTGGTGTAACGGGTCATCATTCCCAGCAATACACTCTTACCGACACCAGAACCGGCAAACAGACCGAGACGCTGCCCCCGCCCCACCGTCATCAGGGCATTGATGGAGCGCACACCCACATCGAGAGGCTCTTCAATCGCACTGCGAGCAAGGGGATTATATGTCTTTCCGGTTAGTGGCCGACGCTCTACAGTGTGCAGAGGCCCCTTGCCATCAAGCGGCATTCCTGCACCGTCTATCACCCGCCCCAGAAGATGATCCCCCACTACCGCTTCGCAAACACTTCCAGTAGGCACGACCCGTGCGTCCTGCTCAAGCCCACGGATATCACCGGTAGGCATCAAGTAGAGACTTTCACCGGAGAATCCGACCACCTCTGCATCGATGGTTTCACCATTACTGTTGATCACCTCACACTGACCACCGATGGCCGCCCGGCATCCCACCGCTTCCAGGGTAAGGCCGACCATTCGGGTCAGCTTACCCTCAACCACCAGTCCACGGCTTTCACTGACCTTCTCGCTGAAGTGCTGCAGCCGCTTTCGCCAGATAGCGCTACGATTTGCCTCGGGAAGCGTCACATCACTCCTCCACTTCCGGGGAGACTTCATCCTGATCACGCTCACCACCATGTAAGGGGGCAAACAGTGCCGCCAGACGCGATTCCAGAGTGGCGTCAACCTGAGACGTCTCCGTCAATATACGGCACCCTCCCCTGGCAAGCACCGGGTCTTCTATGATCTTCCAGCCCAACTCCTTATCAGTGACATCGTATATCCGTCGCACCAGCTCGGCATCATCAGGATGGAGCACAACGCGGACACCGCGGGAGGCAATCGGCAAAATAGAGAGAGCGTCATGCACCACACCGATAATATGATTGGGGTCGATTTTCACCTCTCTGCGCACCAGTTGCCTCACTAATGAGATCACCAGTTCTACCAGTTCCCGCTCAACTTGATTATCAAGAACCTTCAGTGGGGTATCGAGTGTTGTGAGTAGCTCATCCATGCTATGAACCCACTCCCGGAGCTGACTTTCACTCTTGACCAATCCCTCCTTGTGACCAAACTCAAAGCCCTCCTCCCTTCCCTCCTCATAGGCCTGCTTCTGCAACTGGCTGAGCTGATCGGCAGTGAGCATCGTCCGCTCACGTCCACCATCCTTGCTATGAGGTCGACCGACATTGGGTGGCTGCCACTCTTGGGCGCTGTCGGTATCACTACCTCTGAGAATCTTAGACGAACTCATCACCACCTGCGCCTCCGAGTGCAATTTCACCCGCATCGGACAATCTTCTTGCCACAGTGAGAATCTCTTTCTGAGCCGCTTCCACGTCACTCAGACGTACCGGCGCAGCGGCCTCTAAATCATCTCGCAGCATCTCTGCAGCACGTTTCGACATGTTGTTGAAAATCTTGTCCTGCAGCCCTGTGTCAGCTCCCCTCAACGCCAGCAGCAGTTGCTCTGAAGCAACCTCACGCAACAGGGTTTGGATACCGCGATCATCGACTTCATTGAGATTATCGAAGACAAACATGTTGTCTTGAATCTCCTGAGCCATCTCTTCGTCAACACTGGTCACCTCTTCCATAATGGTAGTACCAATATCGCCTTCCATCAGATTGAGGATATCTGACGCGACCTTGATACCACCCAATTGGGAGGACTTGACATTGGTCACACCAACGAACTGCTTTTCCAGAATCTCATCAAGCTCCTGCAGCGCCGCCGGCTGGATACCATCGAGTGAGGCGATTCTCATGATAATGTCGGGACGCACCTTCTCCGAAAACTCCGACAACACTTCTGCCGCCTGATCAGAATCGAGAAAAGAGAGGATAATAGCGATAATCTGCGGATGTTCCAGACGTATCAACTCGGCAATGGCACGAGGATCCATCCACTTGAGCTGGTCAAGTCCCTTGCTGTCCCGCCCAAGCAGTATGCGATCGATGACACCCGCTGCCTTGTCGGGTCCCAGGGCGCTGGTCAGTACTGTACGAAGATATTTATCGGAGTCGAGCCCAAGGTTTGTCTGGCTTCCCAAGGTCTCTACGAAAGAGCGCATCACCGACTCCATCTGGTCAGTACTGACTTTGGTCATATTAACCATCGCCAGACCCAGATCCTGAACCTCTTTGGGCCCCATATGCGAAAGTATCTCCGCCGCATCTTTCTCACCTAGGGCGAGCATCAATATGGCGGCTCTCTCCACTCCGCTCATACTTTCAAGATCACTATCCGGCATCATCCGCTACCCAATTCTTGACTACCTGCGCTACACGTTTTGGATCATTACTGACCATACCTCTTGCAGACATCAGCGTGTCTTCATACTGATTTGGACCGGGTAGTTTAATCGCTCCCGGACCACCTTCAATCCCACCCCCTTCGGCAGCGGCAGCACCGGCCTGTGCTGCCATCTCTGCCGCAGCAATCTCTTCAGCAGTCGGCATAGTGGTAAGTCGTGTCATCGTTGGTTTCAGTACAAACATGATTAATATGAGTACCAGTAGAGCACCACCCACCTGCTTGGCCAGATTCAACACCCAGGCCTCCTTCCAGATTTCAAGTTCGGGGAGCGCTTCGGGCTCAGGGGGTGCCAGGAAGGGAGCGTTGATTACCTGTAGGGTGTCGCCTCGGGTTCCCTTAAAGCCTATCGCCTCTTTCACCAGTTGGGATATACGGCTGATCTCCTCAGGGGTGCGCTCAGTGCGACTTATATTACCCTCGGTATCGGCTGAGATCCGGTCATCGATAACCACAGCCACCGACAGCCGGCGCAGGTTACTGTTGGAGAGGCGGGTATGGCTGATAGTCTTATCCAATTCGTAGTTACGTGTGGTGCGCTTGCTGGTGTTAACCGGTGTACCACCCTCTTCCCCCTGAGCAGCTGCACCCGCCACTTCAGGTGCGGTGCCTGCGGCCGGCGGCTGGTTGGAGAGAGCACCGGGAACCCCTTGTGCGCCAGAGAGGCGGCTCGCCTGCTCATTGAGCTGCTCGCTGCGCAGGGCGGGAAGATCCGGGTTATAGCGCTCCGATGTCTGCTCGGTAACGGTGAAATCGAGATCTGCCGTCACCTCGGCGCGGACGCTGTCCATGCCCAGAATGGGTGCCAGGATATCTTCAACCCGCTGCTTGTAGTGAGCCTCCACCTGCTGTGTATATTCAAACTGATTGGAGGAGAGCATCATCTGCCGTGTATCCATCTGACCACTCAATAACCCCCCCTTGTTATCCACCACAGTGACCCGATTGGTCTCAAGATTAGGGACACTTGAAGCGACAAGATGAACAATTGCCGCCACCTGTCCCTTATCCAGCAGACGACCGGAGTAGAGTTTTATTACTACCGATGCGCTCGATGCCTTACGCTTACGTGCAAACGCCGACTGTTTCGGTGTCGCCAGATGAACCCGGGCTGAGGCGATATTGGCAAGCGTACCTATAGTGCGTGCCAACTCCCCCTCCAGGGCACGATGAAATCTTGCCGCTTCGAGTGCCCGACTGGTACCGAAACCACTCTCTTGCTGTAGTAGTTCAAAGCCGAGACTATCACTCTGCGGCAATCCCTGACCGGCAAGTTTCATTCTTGCATCATGCACCTTGCCGCTCTCAACCATCAGCGCACCGGTGGCTTGATCTATCTCGAAACCGATATTGTTCTGCTCCAGAGCAGCAACCACATTGGCTGCATCTTTCTGTGAAAGGTTGGCATAGAGCAGACTGTAGTTGGGAGTCTGGGACCAAAGCACCACTGCAACACCAAGTGCAACACTGGCGGCCATGCCGACCATGACGATCAATTGCCGCAAGGCTACATTGTGTCCCAGGGGGGAACGTGCCATTTGACCACTCATCCCATTTTCACTGTTGGCAACATCCATCACACCTCAACCTTGATCATGTAAAACATTAATATAAACTTATATCTATTTGTTATATAGGCATATTCATTACTTCTTTATATGCCTCTACCAGTTTATTTCTCACCTGAACCATCGCTTCAAAGGAAACACTCGACTTCTGCACCGCAATCATCACCTCCGCCAGATTGGCATCACCCTCACCCAATTCGAAGGCCTGTTTCATCTGACCCGCCTGCAGTTGTGTTTCGTTGACACTGTCGATCGATTGCTTCAACAGGTCGCCAAAATCAACGCTACTCTGAAGTTCCTGGGTTGGTTTAGTCTCGGTAGCTGCCTGGGCGGACATCAGCCGCATCTGGGCCAGAACCTGATCAATACTCATTGTGCTCATCGTCAATATCCCAACGTTTTTTCGATTACTCTATTTGTTATGCAGATTACGCACCAATATTTAGCCTGGTATAGCGACACCGGCCTCCCGCAACCTGGCGATCTTGTAACGTAAGGTGCGTTGACTGATACCAAGGTGCTCCGCAACACTCTTTCTACTGCCGTGACTGTTACGTAGTGCATCGAGAATCATTCTCTCCTCAACCGAACGCAGGTCATCACTCAACCCTGTAGAAGCGGCTTCTTCGGATTCAGAGGTGTGATGTAAAGAGGGCATCTCCATCTCGAAGCAGAGCTCATCCGGACCAACTTCAGTGCCATTGCAAAGAATCAAAGCACGCTGCATAACGTTATCCAGCTCTCGGACATTGCCTGGCCAACGGTGACTCAGCAGCCGCTGCTCAGCAACCGAGTTGAGATGGGGTTGCGGAATTCCCTGGGAGATACAGATACGCTCCAACAGGAACTTGGCTAGAGGCAGGATATCCCTCTTCCGTTCACGCAGTGGTGGCAAAAACAGGGGAAACACATTCAAGCGGTAGTAGAGATCTTCCCTAAACCGTCCGGCTGAGACCTCTTCTCTAAGATTTTTGTTGGTGGTTGCCAAAACTCTGACGTTGAGTGGGATCAATTTGCGACCGCCCAACCGCTCAACTTCACGCTCCTGCAACACTCTTAACAGTTTAGCCTGAAGCGATAGGCTCATCTCTGAAACCTCATCCAGCAACAGCGTACCGTCCTTGGCCTGTTCAAACTTGCCGGGAGCAGACTGCACCGCCCCTGTATAGGCGCCTTTCTCATAACCAAAAAGCATCGCCTCCAGCATATTTTCCGGTATGGCGGCGCAGTTGATGGCAATAAAAGGACCCTCTCTGCGCTCTGACTGCCGATGGATAAACTGTGCAAATACCTCTTTACCGGTGCCGCTCTCTCCCCCTATGGAGACAGTGGCGTCACTCAGCGCCACTCTTCGTGACAGTGCCAGCAGATCTCTTGTCTTGAGATCCTCGGCAATAACAGAGTTATCTACAGGCTGTTGTTGCAGTATGGAACTCCGTACTTTTGCCAATAGTAATTCAGGCTCAAATGGCTTAGCCAGGTAGTCTACGGCGCCACCACGCATTGCGGTGACTGCCTTCTCAATATTGCCGTAAGCAGTCATCAATAGTACCGGCATCGAAGCGTAGCCGGACTTAACTCTTGCCAGCAGTTCATGACCATCCATAGGCTTCATCTGCACATCACTAACGACCAGTCCTATCTCCTGCTGCTCAAGTATCTTCAATGCCTCGTTACCATCACCGGCAGCGGAGACACCGTAACCTGCAAGCTCCAATGTGTCACAGAGGGCTTCACGCAGAGTAGGATCATCTTCAACGATCAAGACGGTAGACTGACTCATGCAATACTCCTTACTTCATCCAGCCGACGCTCGGTTCCCCCGACTATCGACCTCTTATTATTCAACTCGGTGGTATGCTCTTTCATCAGTGGGAAACTAAGGGTGAAAGAAGCCCCTTTACCGGGACGGCTCTCCAGCGATATTTCGCCCTCATGTCCCAATACCACCGACTGGACCACAGCCAGTCCGAGACCGGTGCCATCACTGCGTGTGGTATAGAAGGGATCAAATATTTTTGACTGCTGTTCCAATGGAATGCCCGGACCGTCATCATGCACCTGCAGTGTCACATCACTGTCGTTACGTTGCAGCCCGATCTGCAGCCGAGCACCCGCGCCTCCCTGTTCAAGTGCATTGACCGCAAGATTCATCAACGCCCCCAGCATCGCATCCTGATTACCGCTGATCCATGCATCGACCAACTCCACTCCGATCAACTCAAGATGGGCGTTAAACTTGCGCAGCATCGGTTCGAGGTGTTGCGCCAGTTCTGTCAGCAGGGCGGCCATATCTATGGCTTCAGGCTCAAACTGCCCGCCCCGAGTGAAAACGAGCATGTCATTGATCTGGCGTTCAATGTGCAGCAAACGATCACTGCAGCGACTTGAAAAACGTCGGCGTTGATCTTCGGTCAGGTCATCCCGGGAGAGGTGGGAGGTGTAGAGAATAGCGGAGCTGAGTGGAGTTCTGATCTGGTGAGCCAGTTGGGCGGCCATCTCGCCCAGTGTACTGAGCCGTTGCTGGCGGTCGATCCGCTCCTGGAGCTCATGACTCTCTGTGATATCCAGCAGTAGGACAATTTTTCCAGGTTCAGGATCCAGAGCACGCTCAGTCAGCTTAACCAGGCGGCCGGAGTTGAGCCACTGCTCACCATTGATACGACCGGCGCGGAAGTTAAGGAGGTAGAGTTCAGGCCAGTTATCCTCTTTTGCCAACAGAGGAAACAGCCTGGAGGCTGCGGGATTGAACTGCTCAACTCTCCCATCACCATCGACAACCACAACTGCGGCCGGCAGCGTCTCCAACAATCGTGCTAGACGGTTAGCCAGGCGCTCCTTCTCAACCAGCTGCAACATCCGTTCGCTACGGGCCTCGGCAAGCTCATGACTAAGACCAACGACTTGGGACTGCAACTGCTGGTAGGAGTCAACAAGCTGCTCAGAGACATGATTAAATACCTGAAAGGCATCTTCAAGCCGCTGTTTCTTGGGTGATATGGGACCAGGCATCTGCATCTTTTAAACTCGTTAGGTCGTTCCATTGAAGAACTCGAAACAAGAGTAACAAGAAGCGTGCCAAATTAATTATTCTTTATTATTCAGCATGTTGTAACTTATAGCATTTGATGGCGTCAATTTAACGTCAGCCATGGGATCGCTGAAGGCCGTACTTTCTCAGCTTCTCCACAAGAGTGGTACGGCGCATATTGAGTCGTTTGGCTGCATGGGCGACAACTCCTCCGGTATCATCGAGGGCCTGCCTAATAAGATTCAACTCAAGATTACTGAGATGCGCTTTGAGGTCTATGCCTTCCGTCGGTAGACGCGGCACAGTTATGACCGATTCCGGCTCCTCGCCAGGAACACTCACCTGAGGTAGCTCCTGTGTATTTGTAGAGAGGGTGATGCCTGCCCTGAACTTTTCGGGCAGATCCTTAACATCAACAACCCCATAAGGGTAGAGGATGGAGAGCCTCTCAATAAGATTGGCAAGCTCTCTGACGTTGCCGAGCCACTTATAGTGGGTCAGTGCCATCACCGCCGCCGGGGTCAAGCGCACCGATCCCCTCTTCTCCGTCTCGATACGAGAGATGAGATCGTTAACCAATACAGGTAGATCCTCGACCCGATCACGCAGTGGCGGGACCTCAATGGGGAACACATTAAGACGGTAATAGAGATCCTCTCTAAAACTATTCTCTTCAATTGCCTGCTCTAAGTTACGGTGGGTCGCGGCAATGATACGTACATTACTGGTAATACTGACATTGCTACCGACCCGCTCAAAGGTGCGTTCTTGAAGCACCCGTAGTAGCTTGACCTGCATCGGCATGCTCATATCGCCGATCTCATCGAGGAACAGGGTACCGCCATCCGCCATCTCAAAACGCCCCTGGCGGGAGCTGATGGCACCGGTGAAAGCCCCCTTCTCATGGCCGAACAGTTCACTCTCCAGCAGATCGGCAGGGATTGCCCCGCAGTTTATCGGTACAAAGGGCTTGCCTCTACGTCTGGAGTTGTAGTGAAGTTTGCGGGCAACCACCTCCTTGCCTGTTCCCGACTCACCGAGGACCAATACGGTGGCATCGGTATTGGCCACCTGTTCGATCATTCTATTAATCTGGCGTGTAGCACGGCTGTTTCCCGAAAGACTGCGAAACAGCTCCAGCGGACGCTGGTCAGCCCCACTATTTCGGTTATTCTCCTGATAGATCTGAGATTTATGGAGTGAGTGAACCAGTGGGTTCAGGTGAAGCGGGAGTGTCAGTGTATCGATGAAGCGACTATCACTATCTTGATCAATAGGTATCAGACTATCGGCAGAAATCTTGATCAGTGCGAGATGATGGGGTTCTGCGGTAGCCAGCCCAATTATTACCTCCAGCTCCTTATCCCCGATAGAGGGGCCTATCATTACGGTGATGCAGCCGGAGTTGAAATCCTGCTTCAGCCTTGCCTCCAGGGCACCGGCATCGTCCATCACTTCCAGAGAGTAACCAATGAACTCAAAAATATTTTTGAGATAGCTTATGCGGCCGCTGTCACGATCGGCAAGCAGCACACAACCGTTACGCAGCACTTCCTCATTTTCAGCCTGTTTATTATTATTCATGCCTAACCTCTCCAGGGCTTTACGGCAAGATTAGGCTCGTAGCACGCCATACACCAACCTTTGAAATCAAAGCGTGGTAGAAATCTCCACGACTAGCGGTTAGTTAAACACCCAACTAAATAAATGTCAAAATTCCGACACAGCGAGAAAAACAGACACCACACTAAAACTATCTCTATGGACGACTTCGTTTCAGAGCGACCTCGCGCCGGTGTTGCCGGAATATCAGCTTCCCAAGCAGATCCATTACCCGTTGACCGAGATCTTCAAACACCAGGGTAATTGAGTGCCCATCCACGACTTCCTCCACCGTTACCACATAACCAAACAGTTGCAGCGGCTTTGGGAGACGCTCATCTAGCTGCAGATAGAGCCAAAGCGGCTGATCCTTTTGTGGCAGGGGTGGCAAACACCCCTGCCATGATATACCACGAGTGCCAAGCTTCAGTGAAAAGCATTTCTCCCCCTGCTCCCGTTGTGGCTTGAGCTGTGAAACCAACTCCATAAGCATATCCAGCTTGGCCTCAATGCGGGCCAGCTCAGGTGCCTTCTCCTGTTCTTCCTCTTGGGATTCCAGATGGCGCTCCTGTAGGGTGATCAGTGCCTGTAACATGCGTTCATTATGATCTTCCGCCGCTACCAGCTGCTGCTCTGTTACATCATCTGAAGCACCCTCCCAACGAAGCGGCAGAATGGCCTGATAGAGTAAACCGTTACTCAATGGATCATGGTCTCTCTTTTTCATCTGGATTACTCATTCCCGGTTAACATCAAGCCCTCCTTGACAATAGAGCGCTACCAACATAGAAAGATAGCTGACTCTACACAAAAGGCCCCTCCCTTGAGCGAACTACCTACGAGTGCGCTATTTGGCATACTCGCACTGCTAATCATCCTTTCCGCCTTCTTCTCCGGATCGGAAACCGCTTTGATGACACTCAACCGTTACCGTCTGCGACATCTGACGAAGATTGGTCATGCCGGAGCAACCAGAGCAGAGAAGTTGTTGAAACGCCCTGATCGCCTTATCGGATTAATACTCCTCGGCAACAACTTCGTCAACATTCTCGCCTCCTCACTCGCCACCATTATTGCCCTGCGCCTGGGAGGAGAAGCTGCCATCGCCATCGCCGCAGGACTGCTCACCCTGGTCATTCTCATTTTTGCAGAGGTGGCACCAAAAACACTGGCGGCACTAAAACCAGAACGTCTGGCGTTCCCTGCAGCGTTTGTCTATACCCCGCTGCTGAAACTGCTCTATCCGCTGGTGTGGGTAGTAAACGTTATCGCCAATGCCATCCTCAGGCGTATCGGAGTATCGCCGGATGATACCGATGGTCAGACCCTGAGCCAGGAAGAGTTGCGCACTGTGGTACTGGAAGCCGGTGCGATGATTCCCAAACGACACCAAACGATGCTGTTAAGTATTCTCGACCTAGAGAAGATCGAGGTTGAAGATATCATGATCCCGCGCAACGAGGTGGATGGTATCGACCTGGAGGAACCCATCGACGAGATCATTCACCAGCTCCAAGGCACCCCCTATGCCCGCCTTCCCGTATTTGACGGTGGTATCGATCACCTTGTTGGTATTCTTCAGGTACGCAAAGCGATGTACGCTCTCACCCAGGGGCGGCTCAAACGACAAACTATCATTGATATCTGTGACTCACCCTACTTCATACCCGAAGGAACAACGCTAAATAGTCAGTTACTCAACTTTCAACGGAAAAAACAGCGTATTGGACTGGTAGTCGACGAGTATGGAGATCTACTCGGCCTAGTCACCCTGGCGGATCTACTGGAAGAGATCGTCGGTGAGTTCACTACCGATCCTGCCGACAGCGTTAAGGAGGTACAACCTCAGGATGACGGTAGTTTCCTTATTGCAGGAAGTGCAAATTTAAAGGATCTGGTGCGTTCTTTTCACTGGGACCTCCCTACCGATGGCCCACGAACGATCAACGGCCTGATTATCGAATACATGGAGACCATCCCCGAGCCGGGAACCAGCCTACTGCTGGAGGGTTATCCAGTTGAGATCCTGCAGACCCAGGACAATGCAGTAAAAGTGATTCGCTTGTTGCCGCAGAAGCATAATATTCAGTCTACGACATGTAACTGATTTTCACATCACGTTATCTTAAGAAGCACTAGTAACAACGTGCTATTGCATCGCCTCTCAGAGTGGATATACTTAAACTAATAAATAAATACCGGTGGACATAAGGGGCTATACCACCCGCAGCATGCAGGTTGGATGACATGGAGGAGCCATCTCTCCCGCTCTCACTGAGAACAATTAATGGCTAAGCTCACCCTTTTTTACAAGGGCCGAATGATTCGTTCTTATGAACTTGACGACCAGCCGTTTGTGGTTGGGCGCACTGCTGACTGCGATATCTGTATCAATAGCTTTGTGATCGCGGAGCAACACGCCAGAATCAAGCCCGACAAAGAGAGCTACCGCATTGAGCAAGCAACAGAGGAAGCCGCCCTGTTGGTAAACCACATTCCAGAGACATCGGCCCTACTACGCCACAGCGACGTCATCCAGATAGGAGAACATACCATTTTCTTCTCTGAGACACCTGCTGCCATCAGTGCCACCGAGGCCCTGAAACCACAAAGAGTAACTGTTGAAAACAGCAAGTCTGATAATAAGTTCGACCATATAATCAAGAGCATCAGCAGACTCCCCGCAGGATGTATACAGGTACTCAGCGGACCCCATATCGGAAAGATGATTCCACTGCAGCGCTCCCTGACAAGGCTTGGCCTCACCGGTAATAACTGCGCGGTGATCGCACACCGAGATGACGGCTACTTTCTCTCTCACCTGGAGGGTAAATCTACACCTCTGGTCAATGACCAAACCATCGGCAACAGCAGTACTCATTTGAGGGATGGCTGCATTATCCAGATTGGAGATATCAGGGTACGTTTCCATCAAGAGGCGCTGCAGCGTGTGGTGCTCTAAAAAGTCATCAACGTTATGGTTTCAGCCTGTTATCATCAAAGCCTGTCGCCGATACTTTGAACTGGGGCAGCTGTTTTGACATCTGACACACCCAATGATCGACGCCTCCATCAGCGTATTCTCTTTGATGCTCCGACGATACTAAAGGTAGAATCGAAACACTACCACTCATCCCTTATCGACATCTCACTCAAAGGAGTGCTACTGGTCAGGCCGGGGGAGTGCCAACTGAATGCAGGTGATTCGGCAACAGTAGAGATTGCGCTTGCAGAGGGAGGCCCGGCAATTGAGATACAAGGAGAGGTCGTCCATGCCAATCCCGATATTCTGGGCATCACCTGTATCCATATTGGGTTGGAGAGCATAGGGCATCTACGCCGCTTGGTTGAGCTCAATCTTGGTGATTCTGACCTTCTCGACCGGGAGTTTGAAGCCCTGCTGCGCTGATCAAAAGGGTTCCCGATTACCCCTGATATTCAGCCGGAAATGAACGTGAATATGACTCTTAATTTACTCTTCGCAGATAAATAGCCAAGCATTGAACATAAATAATCACTAAGGCTTGTTCAGATGCTTCGCAATATGGGGAGTATTGTAAATACTTGCTTTCATACGCGTTTATTTGCAGCTACTAATTAACGCTTTCATCTCAGCTACAGCTGATGCCAGACCGCTAAAGACGGCTCTGGATATAATCGAGTGTCCAATATTAAGCTCTACTATCCCTTCGATGGCGGCAACCGCTCCGACATTATGATAATCGAGTCCATGGCCTGCATTGACCTGAAGACCCAGTTCCGTACCATAAACAACGGCTTGCCTTATTTTCTCCAGCTCTATCTCCTGGCGCTCTCTGCCCAAAGCGTCGGCATAGTGACCCGTATGGATCTCCACAGCAGGAGCACCCACCTTAACGGCAGCCTCTAACTGCGATGGAGATGCATCTATAAACAGGGAGACTCGAGTATCATTCTGAGCCAGCTTTGCACAGTAGTCAGTCAGGTAATCCAGGTTACCAATAACATTCAACCCCCCCTCTGTGGTCAACTCTTCGCGACTCTCAGGAACCAGACAACAATCACTGGGAGCGGTATTCAAGGCAATCTTCAGCATCTCATCTGTAGCCGCCATTTCCAGATTCATATGCGTCTGCAGAGTTTCACTAAGAAGCACGATATCACGATCCTGTATATGACGCCGATCCTCACGCAGGTGAACTGTAATGGAGTCAGCTCCGGCCTGCTCAGCCACCAATGCCGCCTGAATGACCTCCGGATAACGCGTTCCCCGTTGCTGCCTTAAGGTTGCGATATGGTCAATATTGACACCGAGCAGCATCACGTTTGATCTATTCATACCTTGTTCCAAATTATCCTATCTATCAATTTTTAAAGCACTGAGAAACAGTTCACGGCTCTTAAGCGGCTTGCCACCAAGGTAGTGAGTCAGTAGGTGCCGGCTTAAATCTCGCGCCTCTCTCTGACCTCCCTTGTCGAGAGGTTGATCACAGGCCAAGGCTAATAGTGTACTACCCGAGACCATGCCCGGGGTCCCCTCAGCAGCAGGCACCGGCCCGGTTTCGAGGAGATAATCATAACGCTGGTTCGGTAACAACGGCCTGTCATTCTCGACATCCTGATCAAGGACCAAGGCATAGCCAAGGGCGTTGAACATCTGAATCTCAAACCGGCGCAGTACCTGTTCCTCGCGCCGATCATCAGCGAGCAACGTCAATGCTTCTGTGTAAAAACTGAACAGCTCTTCATGAGGATCATTCCGCTGCAGTAGCCGCATCAATAACTCATTGAGATAAAAGCCACAATAGAGTGCCCTACCCTGAAGACCGGGCAGCTTTCCACTCTGCTCATAACCGGTGATGGTTTTAACCTCACCCCTTCCGCTCCACTTCAGTTTAAGTGGAACAAAGGGCTGCAGTAGCGCGGCACCCGCACCACGTCCACTCATCACACCTTTAGCGATCGCTGGAAAACGACCGTGATGAAGTGCAAAACACTCGACCAGCAGGCTACGGTTGGAATAGGGTCTGCGGTGCAGAAGAAAGGCGGGTTCAAGCTGATATGTTGTTCTATCAGTCACTGTACCCAAGACGGTTCAATGCGCCTTCATCACTGGACCAACTTTTCTTAACCTTGACCCAGAGTTGAAGGAATACTTTTTTACCGAAAAACTTCTCCATATCAATCCGCGCCTGAGTCGCCACTTCTTTCAAAGCCTCGCCCTTGCTGCCTATGATAATATTTTTTTGCCCGGGGCGTTCAACCCATATCAAGCCGTGTATTCGGTAGAGCCCACCCTCATCCTGAAACTTTTCAATCTCAACCGTCAACGCGTAAGGGACCTCTTTTGCGTAGCGTCGGGTAAGTTTTTCACGAATCAGCTCAGCCGCAAAGAATCGCTCAGACCGGTCACTGAGCTGGTCATCAGGAAAGATATTATCTCCCACCGGCAGTTCTGACAATACTCGCGTCTCAATCGCATCCAGGTTATCACCCTTCTTTGCAGAAACCGGGATGATAGTAAGAAATCCATGGCGGTCAGACATCTCGGAAAGAAACGGCAATAACGCTTCCTTCTGTTTGAACTTATCTACTTTATTGACTATCAAAATCACCGGAATACCAGACTGAGCGACAGTATCGAGAACAGCTTGGTCTTCTTCGGTCCAACAGAGCGCCTCAACCACAAATAACAGAAGATCAACTCCGGTAACCGCAGTTTTCGCCGTCCGGTTGAGATAACGATTCATCGCATGATCGGTACGCTGGTGTATTCCCGGTGTATCAACGTAGACAACCTGCCCATGATCCATAGTTTTTACGGCAAGGATACTATGACGGGTGGTTTGTGGTTTGTGTGAGGTGATTGCCAGTTTTTGACCGATCAGGCGATTCAACAGCGTTGATTTTCCTACGTTAGGCCGACCTATAATGGCACAGTAGCCACACCTCTTCTCTATCATATCAACCATTCTGAATCTGCCCCAATAGCCGGTAGGCTGCATCCTGCTCCGCTTTCCTCCGGCTTTCACCGGTGCCGATAGTTTCAATCTCCAACCCTTCCACCAAACAGCGGACGGTAAACTGTTGCTCGTGCTGCTCACCGCTCACATCGATAATGGAGTAGTTGGGAAGCTGTAGCTTTCGCGCCTGCAACAACTCCTGTAAACAGGTTTTTGGGTCCTTACTTTGGGACTCCTCATTAAGAGAGGCGAGTTCAGCCTTGAACAGCTTAAGAATAATTCGTCTCGCCTCGCTATACCCTCCATCCAGGTAAACAGCTGCAAACAGCGCCTCTAAAGCATCAGCAAGTATTGAGCTACGAGAATACCCCCCACTGCGCAACTCACCCGTACCCAAGCACAGATATTTTCCCAAATCGATAATACGGGCGAGCTTTGCCAGAGAGTCACGCTTTACCAGCCGTGCACGTAAACGGCTCAGCTCACCTTCATTAGCTTCGGGAAACTGGCTAAAGAGCTCATCGGCTATGATAAAACCCAGGATCGCATCACCCAGAAACTCCAAGCGTTCGTTATTGTCTTTTCCTACACTTCGATGGGTTAGAGCTGTTTCAATCAGGCTGTTGTCACGAAATTCATAATCAATTGCACGTATTAGCCTCTCGGTGGGCTCTCTCAATTCGACACCAATCTTATTCGCTCATCAAAAGAGACAATAATATCGAGATTTCCTACCATTTTTTTACGGACGTCATAGACCACGCTGACATCCATAATACCCGGACTCACTTTTACTGACACATGGTCTCTCTTGAGATCATAGATTCCGTTGATATCAAATCTTCGCATTATTATTTTTCTTATCTCATTTGAGCTTTTTCTGGAAATAAGCGGTTCATCCTCAAGAGACTGGACCACAGTTCTCACCGAGTAGTTCTGTAGATAAATCGGCACTATTTTCATCCCGACCAGAGCAAAAAAACCGATCAGTGCCAACACGACCAGCCATCCGGTAAAGGTCATTCCTTGCTGATTTCTATATATCGGAGACACGACGACACCTCACAGTAATTGTTCTTCCAGAGACGAGAAGCCTTTGAAAATTAGTTAATACCACTACCTATGCGACTCCATGTGATCGGAAAGCCTGAGCGGTTACCATCCCAACTCATCCAAATACCGAATGCCTTTCCGACAAGATTCTCTTCCGGTACCAACCCCCAGCAACGGCTGTCGTTGCTGTTGTCACGGTTATCCCCCATCGCGAAGTAGTAACCCGGTTGAATAGTAATCGGTCCTCGGGCAAGCACATGACAACCGTAGCCAAAATCCGGAACTCTTGGGTTAACCAGTACTGAATGTTCAACCTCACCCAGGTGTTCCCGATTTTCGCTTGTTCCGGTCTCTGACACGCCACTGCCTTCACCAGAGTAGAGACCCAGCGACACCTGCTCTTGGGGCTTGCCGTTCACGTGGAGCGTCTTGTCCTGGTACCAGATAGTATCACCCGGAACGCCTACTACCCTTTTAATATAGTCAACAGTGGGATTTTGTGGATATTTAAACACCACTACATCCCCCCGTTTGGGAGCACCCAGTTCTATTACCTTCTTATTGAGCACCGGTAGGCGAATACCGTAGGTGAATTTGTTGACCAGGATAAAGTCACCCACCAGCAGAGTAGGCATCATGGAACCGGAGGGAATACGAAACGGCTCTACAAGAAAAGAACGTAGCACCAGCACCGCAAGGATAACCGGAAAGAAAGAGCGAGAGTACTCAACCATCAGAGGTTCTCTAGTATCACTCTCACACCCTTCACCCCGCCGCCTGGCAGATGCAAAAAACAGTGAATCCACCAACCAAATAACGCCGGTGATAGCGGTCGCCACAACAAGAAAAAACGGGAAGTCAAAGTTCATAAGCTATTTTTATCTCAATCTGCAATTACAGTCCAGCACCTACTACTAGTCACAATCACATCCAACCTCTACGGATATGTGACAATGATCGCCCCCAAGTGGATAAACTAGGAGCCTGTCCGAGAATAGGAGCCGTAACGAGGGGAAGCCATTTTGAGTTCATTTTTTTGATCATTTGAGGCGAATAGTTGCTCTTATTCAACGAAAATGAGCATAAAAATTGGCCAAAAGGGCTTTCCCGCAGTAGGTTCTCTATTCTCGGACAGGCTCCTAGCTATCTTTACCGACACGCAGCACAGCCAAAAACGCTTCCTGCGGAATGTCCACACTACCAACCTGCTTCATCCGTTTCTTGCCTGCTTTCTGCTTCTCCAGCAGTTTACGTTTACGTGAAACATCACCACCGTAGCACTTTGCAGTCACATTCTTACGTAGCGCCTTCACTGTCGTACGAGCAATAATTTTGCTGCCAATCGCTGCCTGAATTGCCACTTCAAACATTTGACGCGGAATGATCTCTTTCATCTTCACCGTCAATTCACGCCCACGCGATTCGGCATAATCCCGGTGGACAATCAACGACAGTGCATCCACCTTCTCGGTGTTGATCAAGATCTCAAGCTTTACCAAGGGTGCAGCTGTGAAGCGTTTAAACTCGTACTCAAAAGAGGCGTAACCCCGGCTCACCGATTTCAGACGATCAAAGAAGTCGAGCACAACCTCATTCATCGGCAAATCGTAGGTCACCTGCACCTGACCACCGAGGTACTGCAAATTCTTCTGCACTCCACGCTTCTCAATACAGAGGGTGATAACGTTACCAAGATAGTCTTGAGGCACCAGGATATGGGCTTCAATAATCGGCTCACGTACCTCTTCTATATGGTTGGGTTCCGGCAGATCGGCGGGATTATCCACCATCACAATATCGCCGTCGCTTCGCAATACCTCGTAGATAACCGTGGGTGCTGTAGTGATCAGGTCGAGATCGTACTCGCGCTCGAGACGCTCCTGAACAATCTCCATGTGGAGCATGCCGAGAAATCCGCAGCGAAAACCAAAACCAAGGGCCTGGGAGGTTTCCGGTTCAAACCGAAGTGCAGAATCATTCAGCTTCAGTTTCTGTAACGCTTCACGAAAATTCTCATAGTCATCGGAGCTGACAGGATAGAGCCCGGAAAAAACCCTGGGCTGCATCTCTTTAAAACCAGGCAGAGAAGTAGCCGCCTTACGGTCGACCAGAGTGATAGTGTCACCTACAGGAGCTCCATCAATATCCTTGATACCGGCGATGACATAACCCACTTCACCCGGATTAAGTGAAGAGCGGTTCTCACGTTTAGGAGTGAACACACCCACTTTTTCAACCAGAAAGGCGCGACCTGTCGACATGATCTGCATCTTCTGCTTTGGCTTGATAGAACCATTGACCACCCTGATCAGAGAGATAACTCCCACATAGGAATCAAACCATGAGTCAATTATCAGTGCTTGAAGAGGGGCTGATGCATCACCTTCCGGTGGTGGAATCATCTTCACTAACTCTTCAAGAAGCTCTGGAATGCCGACCCCTGTTTTGGCACTGACATGGATGGCATCTGACGCATCGAGTCCGATAATCTCTTCGATTTCGGTAACTACCCGCTCCGGATCGGCCGCCGGCAGATCAATCTTGTTCAACACAGGCAAGACTTCCAGCCCCTGCTCTATAGCGGTGTAGCAGTTGGCCACACTCTGAGCTTCCACTCCCTGGGCAGCATCTACAACCAAGAGTGCACCTTCACAAGCGGTCAGTGATCTTGAAACCTCATAGGAGAAATCCACATGGCCTGGAGTATCGATGAAGTTGAGGTTGTAGACTTGACCATCATTGGCCTTGTAGTCGAGAGTGACGCTCTGGGCCTTGATGGTGATACCGCGCTCGCGTTCGATATCCATGGAGTCGAGCACCTGCTTCTCCATCTCGCGCTCACTCAACCCTCCACACATCTGAATAAAACGATCAGCAATAGTCGATTTCCCATGATCAATATGGGCAATAATGGAGAAGTTTCTGATGTGTTTAAGGTCTGTCATCCGGCATCCGGCGCCAGGACAACCGGGCAGCCTTTTATAAAGTTAATATTCTACATGAATATTATTCTTTAACTAATTGAAAAACGGAACTTTTCATATAAAAAGTTCCGTCATGAATATCAGCCTGAGCAAATCAGGGCAATTGCGTATAGTAACCCAGATCAGGCAGCACTCATATAGCCCCTGTTTTTATCAGATAGTTCTTCAACGCAACTGGATCGAGATAGTAGTGGCAGATCGTCTCTCCCCCTCCTTCCAGCACTGGAATCAAGTGACCAAGCCGCTCTCTGGTTTCTGCTGACTCATCGACGTCAAGACGTTCCAGCTCAAATGGGTGGTCAATCTGCATCTGCTCCAACTGCCGCCACATGTCATCACAAAGGTGACAGCCCTCCCTGTAATAGAACTGTAACCGGACTCTTTCTACCATCTCACTCACCCGGCACCTGCAGTGCGAGAAATATCGGTCCACTGCGGCGCATTACCAGTACATTGATGTACTCTCCCTCTGGCAGCCGCGCCAGCTGCGCCTCAAACTCCTCCAGGTTTCTGACGCGCCTGTTATTGATCATCTGAATGATATCGCCCTGGCGTATTCCCGCAGCCTTGGCCGGACCGCTCTTCACAGTCTCGACCAGCACACCATGTTTAGCATCCAGTTTGAACTGTCGTAGCAGCTGACGGGTAATGTCCCTAACCACCAGACCAAGAAGATTCCCAACGCTCTTCTTCACCTCTTTTGCCGCCAGTTCGATTTTATCATCCGCAGGCAATTCACCGATCTCTACCGAGATCGTCTTGCGTTTACCACTGCGCAGTATCCCTATCTCGGCCGGCTTATTCACCCTGCTGCTACCGACAAGTGGTGGCAGCATAGTAGAGTCGTGAAGATGTTTACCATTGAACTGGAGAATAATATCTCCCGCCTCTATCCCCGCTTTTTCAGCCGGGCTATCAGCAAACACTCTGGCCACCAGGGCGCCTCTTGGCTGTTTCATACCGAACGAATCCGCCAGTTCACGAGTCACATCCTGAATCTGGACACCCAGCCAACCCCGACTGACCCGTCCCTGATCCCGTAGCTGATCAGCTACATTCATCGCCATCTCTATGGGGATAGCGAAGGAGAGGCCCATAAAGCCCCCCGTCCTACTATAGATCTGAGAGTTGATACCCACCACTTCACCCTTCAGGTTAAACAGTGGCCCGCCTGAATTACCCGGATTGATGGCAACGTCGGTCTGTATGAAGGGCACATAGTTTTCGCTCGGCAGGCTACGCCCCTTCGCACTAACGATACCGGCAGTGACGGAATGATCAAAACCAAAGGGGGAACCAATCGCCAGCACCCAAGCCCCCACCTTTAGATCACTGCTGCTACCCACTTTTACCATGGGCAGTCCCTTGGCATCTATCTTCAGCAGAGCGACGTCGCTGGCTTTATCCATACCGATGACCTCCGCCATATACTCGTGGTGGCTGTTGAGACGCACAAGGATCTCATCGGCACCATTGACTACGTGGTAGTTGGTCAGAATATAGCCATCCTTGGAGATAACAAATCCCGATCCAAGAGACTGCGCATCGTGTTCCCTCGGCTCAAGCTGCCCGAGACCTTCACCGAGAAAACGCCGAAAAAGTTCATTAAGCGGACTATCTTCAGGTAGATTGGGGATCTGAAAATCTTTGCCAAGCTGTCTGATCTGTGGGCGATGTTGCTTAGTACTGATATTGACCACCGATGGGCTGTTATCAATTACCAGCTGTGTAAAATCCGGTAATGCGCGGGCATGGGAAGCAGTTGATGCCAACACCAACAATAACATCCAGAAAAAACTGAAGTATCTATCCCTAACTCGCTCTGTGTACATAAAAAACTCCCGGTAAAAATTATCAACCATCCAGGGTCACATGAACCCTGCCGGCACGGCGCAGTACCACAGCTTGATACCGCTTATCATGGCTGCTTGACGCAGCGTGATAACGTAGATAGAGCAGTCCTACCAACAGACCTAATAGACCACTAACTATTATCATTGGTTCCGTCGATTTGAACTCAAGCAGAGTGGCGAGCCAACGTCCGAGCAGAGAAAAAAGAAAGAATGAAAACAGGGGAACAAGATAGAGGATGACAGAACTCTTCAACAGGGTGGATTCAGCCAACCCGAGAATGACCTGCTCACCTGGTGACGCGCCGATACCATTTAGCACTATGAACGAATTGCGTCGTCGGCCAAACACCTTGGATATTGCAGATACACCGCAAGAGCTGCTACCGGCACAGCCGCCACAAGTAGATTTACGCTCAGTCTCGACGGTGGCAAACTCACCGTCAGTGGATATAACCAGGGCCTGCTCTTCGATCATTGAATTCTATGCAACGCCTTGGCGACCTGCTCCACCGTCAGCGCCGGCACTTCACCGATCACCGTCACCTGAAACTCTTGGAAGCGGTTACCAAAAGCATTGATTGCCCCCATATTGGAGCTGCCATGCAATCCGGCATCAGTACCCGCTTTCTCAACATAGAGGGAGAGAGAGGCGAGACCGTCTGATATGACAAAATGATCCATACCGACTTCACTCTTTCCTGCAGATTTCCTGGCATGCAAGGTGACGGCAAAACCTGCAGGAAGGTCGTTGAATTGCCAGCCTTTGTCACCCCCTCCAGGCATCTGCCTCAAAGGTTTCTGTTGAACCCACTGGTAATCCTCTTTACCTGCAATGGAGGGCTCCGTCAGCGCCTCAACATTCGTGTCTACCTGTAACTGGGTGAACATAATCTGGGATATGGCATCACCATTGGCATTAAGCATGTCCGTCTTTAGTGGCAACCCATGCTGCTTATCGAGGTATATTCGGTAACCGTATCGATAGTGATCTTTGGGTACGATGGCAACCACTGCCACAGCACGGTCAGCCACCCTCGCCTCTCCTAAATTGAAGAAACTGTAGTGCTCATCAAGCTGACCGGCGTCAACGGACAGTACCGCCCTAAAGCCCTGACCCAGCACCCGGCTACCGATAGATACGGACCTGGAGTCAGGTGCAATACAAGTGACTGACGCATTGTCGCGAACAACTTCCCGCGCAACACCATTGAGGGAGACCAGACGTTCACTCTCCCCCTTGCTGTTAGCGCTATGGACAATACGCATACTCTCCAGGTGATTGTCATGCAGATAGACGAAGGTACCTTCGTAACTGAGGGTATGAACGGCATTGACCATCTTCTCCAGCCAGACTTTCACCCCCTCCTTATCCGTCTCCCCGAGTGCCTGGAAGGAGGTCGCGAAGACGCCCAGTAGTAGAAGGAGTAAAAAGCGACGAAGCACCATTAGACTAACGTCTACTGTTGCTGTCATAGGTGACAAAACTCGCATAAGGAGCGACACCTGACATAGTACCAGAGGAGGAAAACTCATTATGATCAACTAGATAGCGATTTAGCTGGGACTCAACCTTCGGCCCAGACAGGTTCTTCCAGCGCGTGGCTGTGCGTTCAAGGTAGGGAGCATTTGCCGATGAAGCGACAATCTGCACACCACCACCATCTGCCACTCCCTGTATCTGTGGCAACAGATAAACTGCCATAACCGCCACTGAGGCGGCCAGCGCGGCCCCAACAGCAGGCTTGGCCCAATGATGTACCCTACCCTCAGCCTTCGAAACGTGACCATGGGCCGGTGCGGCAATGATCGCCGGTTCAGACTTAATCTGCTCCCGTATCGCCCCGGCAATCCCAGCGGGAGATAACCGCGTCCCTTCACCCCGCATAACATCGCTTATCAACTGATAAGTATCCAGGCTGTCGTGGAGATCATCATCATCCTGGAGTCGATCAAGAAGAGCCTGCGTCTCATGGTGAGCAAGCTCATCATCCAGTAACGCTGAAAGTTGTTCTCTAATTTCGTCAGTCATGACCGTAGTTAATCACTAAGCAGTTGTTAGGCCAGCAGTGGCTGAATCCTTTTCTCAATCGCCGCGCGGGCACGAAAGATTCTCGATCTGACCGTACCCACAGGGCACTCCATAGCCTTGGCGATCTCCTCATAACTTAAGCCTTCCAGCTCTCGTAGTGTAATTGCCGTGCGCAAATCTTGCGGCAGTTCATCGATTGCGAGACGTACGGTGTCGGCCAACTCGCTCTCGAGAGCGTGATGCTCCGGTGTTGCCATCTCTTTCAGACGGATACCGGAATCGAGTTGCTCCGCCATCTCCGCATCAATATCACTCCCCGGTGGGCGTCGCTTCCTGGCAACCAAGTAATTCTTTGCGGTATTAATCGCGATCCGATAGAGCCAGGTATAAAACGCGCTATCTCCCCGAAAGCCGGGGAGTGCACGATAGGCCTTGATAAAGGCCTCCTGTGCCACATCCTGTGTCTCACTGGTATCCCGAATATAGCGAGAGACCAAATTCATCACCTTCTGTTGGTACTTCAGCACCAGTAGATCGAAGGCCTTTTTGTCTCCGCGCTGTACGCGTTCAACCAGCTCCTGATCTACCTTCCGCTCGCCCATCCGGGCTTACCCCCTGATTTTGGCAAGCAATCTCTATTGTTCACTGTGAATTGACAGCCTGTAATGGAATAAGTTCTATTTAATATAGGGTTCTCGAAACCGCCAAGATAGGCTAGGATTCGTGACCCAAACCCCAAAAAGGGGCTCTCTGATTCGAGTGATTATGACCCTAAGACGGAAATCCGGCAATCCCTGATGAATACTCACCACCATTTTGATGTTTTAGTCATCGGCAGCGGTGCTGCCGGCCTCAGTCTGGCGCTGCGCCTCCCGCAACACCTGCAGGTCGCGGTTATTTCAAAAAAGGCACTCTCTGAGGGCAACACCTACTATGCTCAGGGTGGCATTGCCGCAGTGCTTGATGAGAATGATTCGATTGAATCTCACATCGAGGACACTTTTAATGCCGGCGCCGGCCTCTGCGACAGGGAGATTATCCGGCAGGTGGCAGAACATGGGCCTGAAAATATCCAATGGCTGCTGGATGAAGGTGTCGATTTCACCCGTGAGCGACCCTCCTCTGAAGTTCTTCACCTTACCAGGGAGGGTGGGCACTCCAAGCGCAGAGTGGTTCACGCAGCGGATGCCACCGGTCAGGAGGTTGAAATCCGTATTGAGCAGGATGCCAGAAAACGTAGCAACATCCATCTGTTTGAACACCACAACGCCGTCGACCTGATACTGGCGAACAAAAATTTGGGGAGCGACAGGCGCTGTGTCGGCGCCTACATTTTGAATACTGAGTCCAGTCACGTTGAGACGTTCCTGGCAAATGCCACCGTCATCGCTACCGGCGGCGCGAGCAAAGTATACCTCTATACCAGCAACCCAGATGTCGCCACCGGTGACGGTATCGCCATGGCTTGGCGTGCCGGCTGCCGGGTTGCCAATATGGAGTTTATCCAGTTTCACCCGACTTGCCTCTATCACCCCGAAGCCAAATCCTTTCTAATCACCGAAGCGATACGTGGTGAAGGCGGTAAACTACTGCTGGCAGATGGTAGCCGTTTTATGCCTCGTTTCGACGATCGGGCGGAACTGGCTCCCAGAGATATCGTTGCCCGAGCGATAGACCATGAGATGAAACGTCTTGGAGAGGATTGCGTCTATCTCGATATCAGCCACAAACCGGAAGAGTTCATCCTCGATCATTTCCCAACCATTCACCGCCGCTGCAAAGAGTATGGCATTGATATCACCCAGGAGCCCATCCCTGTAGTACCGGCGGCACACTACACCTGTGGCGGCATTATCAGCGATACCCAAGGACTAACCGATATCCCCAACCTCTATGCCATTGGAGAAGCCTCCTACACAGGCCTTCACGGTGCCAACCGGATGGCCAGCAACTCTCTATTGGAGTGCCTCGTCTTTGCCCAGGCAGCAGCACAGGACATTGCCGAAAAAATCGAATCAACACCAAATCCTCCTGAAGTAAGTGCCTGGGATGAGAGCCGGGTAACCGACTCAGATGAGGAGGTGGTGGTAGCCCACAACTGGGACGAACTGCGCCGCTTCATGTGGGACTACGTCGGTATCGTCCGAACTAACAAACGGCTGGAACGAGCCAGGCGCCGAATCAACCTGCTTCAGCAGGAGATCAGGGAGTACTACAGCAACTTCCGCGTCACCAATGATCTACTGGAGCTGCGTAACCTAGTGGAAGTTGCCAGCCTCATCGTACGCTCTGCTCAGAGCAGAAAAGAGAGCCGGGGACTCCACTTTACCCTCGACTTCCCCAAGCGCGACGACAGATATCAGCGCAATCCAACCATTCTTATGCCGGATAACTATCGCCCAAAGTAACAGCGGGAAACTACCCAAGGAACAGGAGCTGGATTACCTAGGGAGCATCTGATTAAGTCTGGTTAGATTTAGCCAGCGTAAAGCAATCATAACTTGGTCAGAGTCTCCCTAGTATTCACTGTGTAGCTATTACAGTGCCTGTTTTGGAAGATTACGCAAACGAATCCTCAGTCTACGCAGCTCATCCGCATCAGTATTGTCTGCCAGCAGAATTATATGTCGCCGCCTAAAAGAACCCATCCTAAACCCCAAGATAATCATCCAGGTAGAGACAAAGCTCCCTGCAAGCAGCTCCACCGGCTGAGCTTGGTTTCCACCACTCTCCAGTAGTGACCAACCGCCTTCACAGTGCCACTCAACTGTAGTTATCCTCTTCTCGCCCACACTCATAATGTGCCTGCGGGTGGTAACAATCCAACTTGTGATGACTACCAGTAAGCTGACAGCTATTAAGCCGATGGGTAAAGCCAGGAAGAGGCAGAAGAGGAAAACAGCACCATGAAGAGTGTGGATATACCGCGCCAGGTTTGGCGATGGTGAAATTTGTACTCTGAGTGGTGGATAGGAGGTTCTATTCATCACGCTCCTTGTGATGTGAAAATAATTCAGGCAGTTAAATACCCCGGTGATAAGGCGCAACCAAGCTGCTCTACTCTAACACGCTCTCAAGCTGCGCCTCAGCCACAGGGTGTGTCAGCACCACATGCACAGGAAACAGCGACTGTAGTTTCACCACATGCTCCAGTTCCTGCCTACTTACCATCACAATGACCTTAGCCTGGGGTGCATATTTCTGCAGACTGGCAAGAAAAACATCCAGATTGCTGACATTGACCCCTGCATAGTTGTTGCCATAACCATAGAAAAACTCTGCTACGACATAGTCCGGTTTCAGCTTCTTCAGCAGGGCAATTGCCTTGCGAATAGAGGCCACTCTGGTCTCTTGCAGACCCAGATGCCGATAGAGTGCGCCAAAGTTGGGATGGGTGGCGGATTCAATGATGGACAATAGCGTCTTGGCAGACATGACGGACCCTGTACTACGTTGGGCGATCATGCTACACCATCTCCAGATGCCGATACAGCTCTGTAACTGAATTGAAGGGAGGGTAACCGGCATGAAACAACAGAAGACCATTACCAGCTTCAGGTCACGCAAACAGTGTCTACGAGTCTTTAGGCAGCCTCTGAATAAGTCTGGCCGAATTGAATTGTGCTCAGGAGGCGTAATATCAAGGCGAAGATCGCAGCTGATAGCTGGCTATTAGCAAGATTTTCAACACGAAAGCATAGCTTTCGGTGATGGTATTCAGCATAGCTGAATCCCTTCG
Organism: Sedimenticola sp.; assembly: GCA_040505895.1. Lineage (GTDB taxonomy): Bacteria > Pseudomonadota > Gammaproteobacteria > Chromatiales > Chromatiaceae > Vondammii. The sequence continues at coordinate 273,822 of JBEVXU010000018.1, forward strand.
ATCGATTTCTCCTGAGTGCAAGGCAATCGGTCATGACTTGTTCAGAGGTTCCTTAGCAGGGTTTAATGACACACGGCCTGTGCGATATTCATCGTGGGGGGGGTATACCAGTACCTACTGGTGCTGATAGATCTTCTGCATCCTTTTGATCATAGCGGCTACTGCCGGCTCCTTAGGTTGCTCATCACCCACCAGGCAGGCAAGTAATTGCCGATCTTCAAAGTCGAGCATCCGAACGAACAGCAACTGTTCACTCTTGCTCAGTTCCGGGTAGACCTGATCAAGAAAGTCACGCAACAGATAGTCGAGCTCAAGCATGCCCCGCCGGCACTGCCACTGGAGCCGCTCAATACTGGGAGGCTGTCTATCTTCCCCCATCATATCGAGTGCTTGAACATCAATCCCTTGATATGCCCAATCGCTTTGGTGGGATTGAGTTGTTTGGGGCAAACGGCTACACAATTCATGATGGTGTGGCAGCGGAAAAGTTTATAGGGCCCTTCAAGGGCATCAAGGCGCTCATCCGTTGCCTGATCACGACTGTCGGCAAGGAATCGCCACGCCTGCAGCAGCGCCTGTGGGCCGTGAAATTTCTCAGGATTCCACCAGAAAGAGGGGCAGGAAGTGGAGCAGCAACCACACATAATGCACTCATAGAGTCCATCCAGCTTATCGCGCTCCTCAGGGGACTGCAGTACCTCCTGCTCCGGCAGCGGATCTTTCCGAATCAGGTAGGGCTTTACCGCTCGATACTGCTGGTAAAATTGGCTCATATCGACGACCAGATCACGCACTACCGGACGGCCCGGCAGTGGGCGGACAGTGATCGGCTCTTTCAGGTCAGCCACCTGAGTAATGCAGCCGAGCAGATTGGTACCGTTGACATTAAGACCATCTGAGCCACAAACCCCTTCACCACATGAGTGGCGGAAGCTAAATGACTCATCCTGTCGTTTAATCTCCAGCAGGGCATCCCGCAGCATCATGCCTTGGGTCGCCTCCACCTCGAACTCCTGCATCCGGGGAGCGGTATCGACATCCGGGTTATAGCGATAGATGATAAATTTCATTGGCCAGGTCTCAGTAGACGCGCTCTTTCGGTGGGAAGGTTTCAACGGTCAACGGTTTGGTGTGAACAGGCTTATAGTCCATCCGGTCTTCATCCTGGAAGTAGAGGCTGTGCTTCATCCAGTTTTTGTCATCACGATCCGGGTAGTCTGGTCTCGAGTGGGCACCCCGACTCTCTTTTCGTTCCAATGCCGAGAGTGCGATGGCCATACCAACATCGATCAGATTCTCCAGCTCAAGAGCTTCTGCACGGGCGGTGTTGAAAACACTGCTGTGGTCGGTGAGACGCACATCTTTCAGTTTCTCCCTGACCGCTTTAACGCGCTCTACCCCTTCAACCATAATCTCATCGGTACGGAAAACGCCGGCGTGATCCTCCATCACCTTACGGAACTCATCTCGCAACTCACGTACCGTAATGCCCTCGCCCTTTTGGTCCCAGCGGCTCAAGCGAGACATTGCGCTTTCGACACTCGCCTCATTCATCGGTCGGTGATTAGGGTTCTCTTTGATGTACTCAATGATGTCCTGTCCAGCAGCTCGACCAAACACCAGAATATCCAGTAGTGAGTTACCACCCAGGCGGTTGGCACCATGGACCGAAACACAGGCACACTCACCTGCGGCGTAGAGTCCGAGAACCACCTCTTCCGGTCCGTGTTGCAGAGGCACCACCACCCGTCCAAGACGATCTGTTGGAATACCCCCCATCACATAGTGTGCGGTGGGAAATACCGGAATCGGCTCAACCACCGGATCAACACCGGCAAAAATCTTTGCGCTATCGCGTATGCCAGGCAGCCGCTTACTAACGATCTCCTCACCGAGATGATCCACCTTCAGCATCACGTGATCTGCTTTGGGACCACAACCACGCCCCTCCTTCACCTCGGTGACAATGGCACGGGCCACCACATCGCGGCTTGCCAGGTCCTTGGCATTAGGTGCGTAGCGTTCCATAAAACGCTCACCATCTTTATTAACCAGATAGCCGCCTTCTCCTCTCACCCCTTCAGTGATCAGCATGCCCTTACCTGCAATACCGGTGGGATGGAACTGGAAGAACTCCATATCCATCAACGGCACCCCGGCGCGTAGCGCCATCGCCATACCATCGCCGGTATTGATATGTGCATTGGAAGTGGTGCGGAAGACCTGACCGCAACCACCGGTGGCGAGCAGTGTCGTCTTCGCTTCAATCAGAAGCGGCTCGCCGGTTTCAATCTCCAGCACCAAGGCGCCGAGAATCGCGCCCTCATCATCACGAATCAGATCGACGCCAAAATACTCATCGAAAAAGTGAGTGCGGGCACGAATATTCTGCTGATAGAGCGTGTGGAGTATGGCGTGGCCGGTACGGTCGGCGGCGGCACAAGTGCGAGCAGCTTGGGCACCTCCAAAGTTTTGGCTCTGTCCACCAAAGGCGCGCTGATAAATTCTGCCGTTGTCCAGGCGTGAGAAAGGGACACCATTGTGCTCTAACTCATAGACCGTAGGGATCGCCTCACGACACATGAATTCAATGGCATCCTGATCACCCAGGTAATCAGATCCTTTGACGGTATCAAACATATGCCAGTGCCAGTTATCAGGCACCACGTTGGCCAATGCGGCATTAACTCCGCCCTGGGCCGCCACTGTATGTGAGCGTGTTGGAAAAACCTTGGAGACTACTGCAACCCGCAGATTGGCATTGGCAAGTTGCAGGGCTGCATTCAGGCCCGCCCCTCCCGCTCCGAGAATCAGGGCATCAAAATGTCTTCTGGCTAACGTCATGGTAGACCTTTAATCAATAAGGCTTTAGGCAAGAAAAAGTGTTTTGGCGATGAATAACCCACACGCCACCAGACCGGTACCGAACAGGGTCAAAAGCACCACTCTGGCGATAAAGAGGGGAACGTAGTCGATAAGCACATCCCGGATACCGACCCAGGAGTGGATCAGCAGGGCTACAAAGAAAAGCTGCATGGCTGCTGCCGCAACCGGATTGGCTAGATAGGCGCGCCAGGTTTCATAGGAGTCGGGACCCGAAAATGCCAGGTAGGTGAAGAGATAGATGATATAGATGCCGAGATAGACAGCGGTGACCCGCTGTAGGACCCATGCGCGCAGACCGGAAGCTTGGCGGCTCATATTAAGATCTCCAGCAGAACGGCAATAACCGGTGCGGCAACCATAACGGCAACAGCCGACTTTCTCGCTGTATCTATTTCAACACCAATATCGAAATCAATAAGCAGGTAGCGAATGCCTGCAAGCAGGTGATGAAGGAGCATCCACAGAACCATAAACTGTACCAACTTCATGAAGGTACCGGAAAGCAGTGCCTTGGCTTCAATAAAACCATCACTGCCCGTCAGGGAGAGGTTCAGAAGATAGGCTGCGAAGGGCACAGCAAGGATCATCACTACCCCCGCTACACGATGACCAACGGACATAATTGCCGCCATGGGAAATCTGAACTGTAGTAAGTTCAGAAATACAGGCCGATGACTGTTTTGCATAGGTTTCATTTCCGGTGTAACTGCTGTATTTAACTACTATCGAGCAACCGAAAACGATTATAACTGTTTGTTACTTAATGAAAAGCCTGTTTTTTATGATGCTATAGAATTTACTTAACACCCGGCAGTCTGCGAACAACTTTTCATTTTATATCTATCTCCCTGAGATACTTGAATAATTTTCTTTGGACCGCTGGTGGCTTGCCCAATTGCTGTTCTTTTTGGCTTTGCCTGACCAACTGCCTGATCTGCTGTCTGTCTGCATCTGGACAAACATCCAACAACTCATTCACCACTTCATCACCTCCCTGCAGAAGTCGCTCCCGCCACCGCTCCAGGCGATGAAAATGATTGGTATCCTGCAGATGTTCGTTATCCATACGGGAAAAAAGCTCACTCACCTGTTCGGCATCCTCTTTAGCAAGGAGCTTCCCCAGACGACGAACATGGCGCCGCATGGCATTGTGGCTCTTGATCCGCTTAGACTCTTCCAGAGCCGCTCGCATAACCGGGCTAAAGTTGAACTGTTCCCACAGTGATGCAGGCAGACCGACCAGTCTCTCCCCCAGTTTCTGCAGAAGCATCATCTCGCGCTTAAGCTGGGTTCTACTGACCAGCTGATCTTCATCTTCTATTTCAAAATCTTCTGACATCGTCTCTTAATCATCTACTGTCAAGATGCTCGATTATGAGCTGTAAATTTCGTGCTCCCCTGAACTCATTAATGTCCAGGCGGTAGGCTGCATGTATCTTATCTCTCTCTAGTGCAGAAGGGATCTCGGCCTGATTGAATGCAATTGCATCAAGTAGAACCCCGCCTTCCTCCGGCTGAAGCACCAACTTAAGGTGGCGTTCACCGACAACCCGCTGCTTGATTATCTTAAACCAGCCATCGAACAACGGTTCAGGAAAGCCCTGACCCCAGGGACCACCGGCACGAAGCTGTTGTGCCAAATCCATGGTCAGATCACCGGCTGCCAAGCCACCATCGGAACAGATTCTCTCCTTCAACGCTTCCGAATCAATACGCTTTCGTACTTCACTATCGAATTGTTTGGAAAATTCATCCAGCGAATCGAGAGCAATAGTGAGGCCGGCCGCCATGGCGTGACCACCAAATTTCTCCAGTAAACCGGGATTACCGGTAGCCACCGCATCGAGTGTATCGCGGATATGCAAACCTGGAATAGAGCGGGCAGAACCTTTGATCACACCGGACTCGGCCAAAGCAAAGGCGATTACGGGACGATGATAGCGCTCCTTGATCCTCGCCGCGAGAATACCGACAACTCCCTGATGCCACTCCGTCTGATAGAGCACGAGACCAAAAGGTAGGTCACCTTCCAGTGAGAGATGCCGCAACAGCTCTGTCGCCTGCTGCTTCATCTCATTCTCAATTGTTCTACGCTCACTGTTGAGCTCATCAAGCTCTCTAGCCAGCGAATAAGCGGTGCCGGAGTCATCACAGAGCAGGCTCTCAATCCCCAGGGACATATCATCAAGCCTGCCGGCGGCGTTCAGTCGGGGACCAATGGCAAAACCAAGATCCGAGGCCGCCACCTGCTCAGGGTTGCGTCCGGCCCGCTCAAACAGCGCCTTGATGCCTGCACAGCTTTCACCTGAACGGATTCGTTGTAGCCCCTGGTGAACCAGTATACGGTTATTGTGATCCAGAGGTACCACATCGGCCACCGTACCAAGGGCGACCAGATCAAGATAGTCGGCCAGATTGGGCTCTTTCAACTGCTGCCGTTCAAACCATCCATTGCGCCGCAGCAAGGCACGAAGCACCACTATCACATAGAAAATTACCCCCACCCCAGCCAAATTTTTACTGGAAAACGTCTCTCCCTGGGCGTTGGGATTGACTATGACGTCGGCCGCCGGCAATTGACGCCCCGGCAGGTGGTGATCAGTAACCAACACCTCCATACCCGCCGCTTTGGCCACCGCTACACCCTCAACACTGGAGATGCCGTTATCCACAGTGACCAGGAGATTCGGCTCCCGTTTCATCGCCTCAACCACGATTTCCGGGGTCAGTCCATAGCCGTATTCAAAGCGGTTGGGCACCAGATAATCGACAACTTTTGCCCCCATCGCCTTGAGCGCCCTTACCGCCAAGGCACAACTGGTGGCACCATCCGCATCGAAGTCAGCAACGATAAGTATCCGCCCTCCTCTATCCAACGTCTTGAATAGAAGCTCGGCCGCCGCCTCTGTGCCTCCCAGCTCAGCAGGCGGCAACATCCCACCAAGACCCAGATCCAGATCCTGCTGCGAAGTCAGATTGCGAATCGCATAGGCACGTCGCAACACAGGGTGCAGGGTGTCGGGGAGTCCAGTGAAGGTATCCGGCAGCGGTGAGCGAATGATCTGTTTATTGGCAATGGTCACGGGTATGTCAGCAGATTAATTCAGATGCCACTACAGAGGGTGATGGAAAAGAGCGTCATGTGGCTTGGGTTTGCCTGACAACAGACTCAAAGAGCAAGGTAGTCACCACCGTCTTTTGCTGCCGAATCACTCTCATTCCCCAGTAGCCAAGAGCCTTTCTTAGCAAAAAAGGCAACAAATTGCTTATCAAAGTCATCAACCACTGATGACGTCACCGAAGGACGCTTGAGCAAGGCTTCCCCCCACTTTTGCATCCGTGAAGGCATAATTTCTGCCAACGTAGAATCCCACCTTGTCAGCAGGTCGAAACGCATAAACAGGGGCGCATAGGCCGCATCCAGCAGTGAAAAGTGGCTACCCTGAAAATAGGGGCCATCACCCAGTTGTTGTTCCAGACGGGCGAATGAGCCTGCCAGCCCCTCTTTTTTCTGTTGGTACTCATCGGCATTTTTGGCCAGAAGCAGCCCCACCTGTTCAAAAAAGAGGTTGGAACCAAACTCAATCCAGCCACGCTGCTTCGCCCTCTCCAGAGGGGCATCTGGATGCAATCGTGGCATAAACACCTCATCCAGATACTCGTTGATGATAGCTGATTCAAAAAGCACATCACCATCGACCTTCAGTAGAGGCACTTTGCCGAAGGGAGAGATTTTAGAGAACCACTCCGGTGGCTCGTCGATATCGACATAGGTGATCTCGAATGGCACCTCCTTCTCACTCAACACAATGATGGCACGCTGCACGAAGGGGCAGATCACAAAGCTGACCAATTCAAGGCTCATCCGACGACTCCTCTTTGGATATAAACATAGCCACAAGGCATAATCCTAGAAAGCGCAGTTGACCGCTATTCGGATAATCCAACTGACTATGGCAAATAAAATATTTAACTTGTTACCCGCTCATCCCCTGGATGAATATAGCTTCAGGCTCAGAGAGCAACCTATTGCACCACCTTGCTATGCAAATTGGTACAATACAACGCTCTCTGAACCTGTCCAACTGCGCTTTCTAGGATAATGGACAGAGAATATCAGAACCTCCCCGACAGGACAGCTCATCTTGGAGCCAACCATAACAACCACATGGAATAGCCCCCACCCTTTTCCCTCCATACCCGGAGGTGGAGAGCTGCACCTCTGGCTGATTGATCTTGGTCAGCCAGAAGCTATTGAGCAAGTGGCCGCTATGCTTGCAGCGGATGAACAGGAGCGAAGCAGGCGTATCCGATTACCCTCCGAGCAGCGCCGGTTTATCCTCGCACGTGGCGCCATGAGATCGATTCTCTCTTCCTATCTTGGTATTCCCGCAAAGGAGATCGCTTTTCAATATGGTGAAAAAGGAAAGCCAACTATAGATTTTCCCCGGCAACCAGTTGAATTCAATCTAAGCCACGCCAAAGACACGGCTCTGCTGGCGGTATCAGGAAGCACTGTGGGCATCGACCTGGAGCCATTAGCAGAGCGTAAAGGGCTACGCCGCATCGCACCCAGGGTATTTTCTGCAGAAATTGTTGAAATCCTTCAACTACTGCAGGGTGAAGCGTTCACCTTGGCATTCTTTCAACACTGGACCGAACTGGAAGCGAAAGTGAAAGCTGTGGGTGAAGGTATTTTTTCAGAGACAGGGCCGCTTGCCGCAATCAAACACCGACATTTTCAGCCCACCAACGGCTGGCTAGCCGCAGTGGCCATGGAGGGAGAGATTCCTCCCCACGAGAAGTGGTCAAGCTTCCGCTTCTCATTCGACTGACAATAGCGCTACACTCGCGCCTCGAAATCAGATAGAGCATAACCAGGAGAGCTCTCCCAATCCATGAAAAATAATCCACTACTCGGCTTCAACTATCTGCTACGGGGATTCCGCATGCTGCTACAACCGGGGCTGAAACGCCATATTCTGGTCCCACTGGTGATCAATATCTTGGTTTTCACCCTGATTGGCTGGCTCGGCTACACACAGTTTGGGATATTCCTTGACTCGATGTTGCCCGAGGATGGCTGGCTGAGCTACTTCCGTTGGATACTCTGGCCGCTGTTTGCCTTGGCTGCCTTACTGATCACTTTCTACACCTTTACCGTTGTCGCCAACCTGTTGGCCGCTCCATTCAATAGCCGGCTGTCAGCAAAAGTGGAAGAGATAGTGACCGGCAAGAGCCCCCCGGGGGGTAATGAGCCTCTGGCAAAGATCATACTGCCTACGATGCTCTCAGAGTTGAGAAAAATGAGCTATTTTCTTATCAGGGCAATCCCCTTACTGCTGCTGTTTATCATCCCTGTTATCAATGTTGCCGCACCATTTATTTGGATACTATTCAGCGCCTGGTTCCTTGCACTGGAGTACGGTGACTATCCCATGGGTAACAACGGCCTGAATTTTGGTGATCAGCACCAACGAATGAAGCAACAGCGTCTAACCGCTCTCGGCTTTGGAGGCGGCACCACCCTGCTGATGATGATCCCGATCATCAACTTTGCCGCCATGCCGGCAGCCGTAGTCGGCGCCACCCTCTTGTGGTGTGAGCAGCACGATAAGGTTGAGAAATAGTACTGCTTAAGTAGCAGAACACAGAGAACTCGGAGGAGCGCAGAGGACACAGAGAAATAGATGTATGCCCCCATTCTGAATGGTCACTTCTAACTATTTCAGAATATTTGGGTAGCCATCAAGTGGCTGGGGGGCACCTTGTATGGGCCTACAGCCATAAAAATGCTGTTGTAAGCACAGGGAACTACCTGCTCTTCTCTGTGTACTCTGAGGTTCTCTGTGCTCTCTGTGATCCGCTTACGAACTTTAGCTACAGGATTGAATATACCGCTTCAGCCGCCTGATGCCCTCTTTCAGGTTAGGAATATCGGTGGTGTAGGCGAAGCGAAGGTGCTGTTCCGGTTTATTGTCACCAAAATCCATACCCGGAGTAACCGCCACGCCTTCCTGCTCCAGTAGTCCCATGGCAAATGCATAGCTATCATCGGTAAGAGCTGAGCAGTCGGCATAGAGATAGAAGGCGCCGCCGGGAGTGACAGGAATTTTGAATCCAAGATCACGCAGGGCCGGCAGCAAATAATCCCGGCGTGCCTGAAAAGCCGTTTTCCGCTGCTCAACAATCTCCTGCGTCTCCCTGCCAAAAGCTGACAAAGCAGCATACTGTGCAGGTGTAGGGGCAGAAAGGAATATATTCTGGGCCAGGCGTTCAATGGCACCCAGATGGCTCTCAGGTGCAACCAGCCAGCCGAGACGCCAACCGGTCATACCGTAGTATTTCGAGAAACTGTTGATAACGAATATATCATCGGCCACCGCCAGAGCGGTACAACTCTCACCGCCATATACCAGCCCCTGGTATATCTCATCGACAATCAGTACACCGCCACGTTGTGACACCACCCTATAAATGGACTCAAGCTCCTCCCTGGAGAGCAGTGTGCCGGTGGGATTGGACGGCGTCGCCACCATCACCGCCCGTGTATGGTCACTCCACGCCTTTTCAACCATCTCCGCCGTAAGCTGATAACCACTCTCCGCACCCACAGGAACGGTGACCGGTTCACCGGCAACCAGTTGAACAAAGTGGCGATTGCAGGGATAGCCGGGATCCGCCATCAAAACAGCCTCTCCCGGATTAACCAATACACTCATCACCAGCTGCAGCGCACCTGATGAGCCGGGAGTAACCACAATCCTCTCTGGTTTGACCTCAGCCCCATAACGTTTCTTGTAATCGTCAGCAATGGCTCGACGCAGCTCCGGTATACCGGTAGCCGGGGTATATCCCGTCCGACCCTCATCGAGAGCCCGCTTCCCACCGTCAACGATGGGTTGAGGGGTGGCGAAGTCAGGCTCTCCAACCTCCATATGAATGATGCTTCGCCCCTCCGCTTCAAGAGCGCGGGCACGCGCCAGAAGTTCCATCACATAGAAGGGCCGAATACTCTTCATGCGTTGAGCGATGCCCTCTCTATTCATACCCTTCAATCTCCCCAAGCCATAGTGTGAACTCGCTGTAGCAGGTCGATATCGACAATCTTTACCGGTTCAATCTCGCCAGCCAGCTTATTGCACTCATCCGCCTTCTCCCCAAACTGGTCAACCACCAGACTGGCGCCGGTAAAGTCCTCATCCCGAGTGTATCCGTTGACAGTGACCACCACAGAACAAATCTTAGCAGAAAGCACTGAGCGCAAACCATTGTGGGAGTCTTCGAGGGCAAGGCACTGATCCGGGCGCAGATTCATCTGTTCCATGGCCCAGAGATAGATGTCGGGGGCCGGTTTCTTTGCCGGCACCACATCACCGGCGGCGATCACCTCGAACATCGCCTCGCTTCCTTTGCCAAGGCCATTCTCCAACAGTGCCGTGACATTTTCCGGTGTGGTGGTAGTGACAACCGCCAGTCGTAGGCCGCTGGCCTGCGCTTCGCCCAACAACCGGCGTACGCCGTTGCGCATAGGTATCTCCCCCCGCTCCAGCATTCCCACATAAAAACCTGTTTTACTCTGATGAAGAGATGCTATGAAACTATCCAGATCCACCGGTCGTTCAAATTCTTTGTTGTATACATCCAAATAGTGGCGGATTCGCTCCTTCCCACCTGTAACCGACAGCAACTTGCCATAGAGTGCCTCATCCCAGTGCCAATCCAGGCCTACCTCATCAAAGGCCGCATTGAAAGCAACCCTATGTCCATCCCGCTCAGTATCAGCCAGGGTACCATCCACATCAAATAACAGAGCCTCTAATTCGGCCATATAAAAATCTCCTCTACTACGTTTTATCCAGCAGTCACACAATCACTCGGCAGTTTACCCAAATCGCGGATGGGATACAGCTGGTGGACCTTGTGGTTAATAATAAAACTCACAGCGGGCACCCTACAGGTAACTAGTGGGTTACCTTATTATCTGAATGCCCTACCAGGGCAATGGTAGGGCCTTTCGGTATTTCCCGGAATCACACAACACCTTGCCCAAGATAGGCTATTGTGGTTAATATACCTGGCTTGATTAGTGTGGTTTGCAGGAGTCATTGAATGGCCGCAAAGAAAAAAACCGAGTCCGACTTGGCTGGATTGTTCGGCTTTAAGCCCTATAAAGAGAAAAAGGGCGAAGAGTACATGAACGAGAGCCACGAGGCTCATTTCCGGAAAATCCTCAGTGCCTGGAAGCAAGAACTGATGGAAGAGGTGGATCGAACCGTTCATCACATGAAAGATGAAGCCGCCAACTTTCCTGATCCGAATGACCGGGCCACCCAGGAATCGGAGTTCAGCCTTGAGTTACGCACCCGAGATAGAGAACGCAAGCTGATCAAGAAGATTGACGAAACCCTCGATCTTCTTGATAGCCATGAATACGGCTTTTGTGAAGCCTGTGGCGTTGAAATCGGCATCCGTCGCTTAGAGGCACGCCCAACCGCAACTCTTTGTATTGATTGTAAAACTCTTGATGAAATCAGAGAGAAACAGATGAAATAAGGCTTAGGCCAGACCTGGATAATGGATTACAGAAAAGCCGGCTCAAGCAGCCGGCTTTTTTCATTATGAAAGAAGAATTATCACAATATCGAGGGAGATTCGCCCCCTCCCCCAGCGGGCCACTCCACTTCGGCTCTCTAGTAGCGGCGCTTGGAAGCTATCTGGATGCACGCAGCCACCAGGGAGAGTGGCTACTGCGGATGGAGGATATCGATCCACCAAGGGAGAAGAAGGGAGCCGCTGATGACATCTTAAGAACCCTTGAGAGCTTCGGCTTTGAGTGGGCCGGTGAGGTGCTTTACCAGAGCAGCCGTCACGAGGCTTACAATGAAGCACTGATCCGACTTGCATCGGCACAACGAATCTACGCCTGCAAGTGTAGCCGCAAGGAGGTGGCCGCAGCGGGTTTACAAGGGGTGGATGGTCCGCTCTATCCCGGCTCCTGCCGCGGCACCCCACCCTTTGGACGTTGGAAGGCCGCCCTGCGCCTGCACACGGAGGAGCGGGTTGTCCGCTTCAAAGACGGCATATTTGGCATCCATCATCAGAATATTGCCAATGATGTGGGGGATTTTGTTATCAAACGCATCGATGGCGTCTTCGCTTACCAACTTGCTGTTGTTATGGACGATGCCCACCAGGGTATTACCCATGTGGTGCGCGGCGCCGATCTGCTGCACTCGACCCCTCGCCAGATCTACCTTCAACAGCTATTTGATTTCACTACCCCCCTCTATACTCACCTCCCCCTGGTACTCAACGAGCAGGGAGAGAAGCTAAGCAAGCAGGCCGGTGACCTACCGGTAGATAAGCAGGACCCTATACCCACCCTGATCGCCGCCCTGGAGTTTCTGAAACAACCTTTACCCAGTGAGCAACCTGAAAGTATCTCTGATTTCTGGCACTGGGCCATTGAGAACTGGCACCAAGGGCGTATCACTACTGGTGGCCAAGGGAATTAATGCTTTTTGTAGAAAAAGTGAATTAGCCAAAAAGTGGTGCCCGGGGCCGGACTTGAACCGGCACGGAGGTTACCCTCCGGCGGATTTTAAGTCCGCTGCGTCTACCAATTTCGCCACCCGGGCATGGTGTTGATTACTACGGATAAAAAATGGAGGCTGAGCCCGGAATCGAACCGAGGTCCACGGCTTTGCAGGCCGCTGCATAACCACTCTGCCACTCAGCCATTTTCTTGTTTCAGAGGCGAATCAGCGTCCGGTATTAGTCCGAATTTCGCCACCTCTTTTACAGACAAAACCCCGAGAGGATCTCGAGGTTTCATCCAAAATTTGGAGCGGGAAACGAGATTCGAACTCGCGACCCCAACCTTGGCAAGGTTGTGCTCTACCAGCTGAGCTATTCCCGCATTGCTAAGAGCGGGCTATTGTAATCTTCCAGTGATCACTGTCAAGAGCGAAGGCTCTTTTTTTCCTTCTATTTGGCCCCGGAAGATCGTCCGCTGAGAGTCGGCCATGCCGCTTTCATATAGACCATCATAGACCAGAGGGTAAGAATAACTGCAAGATAGAGAAGTACATAACCAATGGTGTTAACCGGCAATCCAAACAGATCCTCCTGATAAATCAGAAGAAAAATAGCCATCATTTGAAAAGCAGTCTTTATCTTGCCTATCACCGAGACCGCTACCTGAGCTCTGACGCCCAGTTCGGCCATCCATTCACGCAGGGCGGAGATGGTAATCTCTCGACCGATAATCACTGCCGCCGGCATTGCCAGCGCAGGCGTTGGATTGGCCTCCACCAGGAGAATCAGGGCGGTTGCCACCATCAGTTTATCCGCCACCGGATCGAGAAAGGCACCTAAGGGTGAAGTCTGCTCAAGACGCCTGGCAAGATAACCATCCAACCAATCCGTCATTGCCGCCAGGGCAAACACCAGAGCACAGACCTTCCCGGAAAACTCCCATGGCAGATAAAAGATAACAACGAAGACCGGTATCAGCGCAATCCTGAGAAGGGTCAAGATATTGGGAATATTTAGACGCATACTCGTGCTCATTCAATGTGGTAACTACAGGTTCAGAGGGGATTAAGAGTGTACTAATCGCCTATCTCTCTCCATGAAAAACCTCATAGATCTGTAGTGCCAAATGACGACTGATGCCATCAACCCGCTCCAGATCCTCTACGCCGGCCCGGGAGATACCCTGAAGGCCGCCAAACTGTTTCAAAAGGCGCTGTCTACGCTTTGCCCCAATACCCGAAATTTCCTCAAGTGGTGAGCTTCTACGGCGCTTATCCCGTCGCTGACGATGCCCTGTGATGGCAAATCGATGCGCCTCATCACGTATCTGTTGAATCAGGTGCAGCGCCGGAGAGTTGGCCGGGAGTATAATGGGCGAACTCTCTCCGAACAAGAAGAGCTGCTCCATTCCCGGTTTCCTGTCCGGCCCTTTGGCGACACCAACCAGAGTGACCCCGGCCACGGCCAACTCCCGCAACACTTCCGCCACCGCTGACAACTGCCCCTTGCCGCCATCGATGAAGAGAATATCGGGCAACACACCCTCACCGGATTGGATGCGAGTATAACGCCGTGTCAGCGCCTGCTCCATCGCAGCATAGTCGTCACCTCCCTGGATGCCTTCAATATTGAACCGGCGATAATCTGATTTCAGCGGTCCCTGGCTATCAAAGACCACGCAGGAGGCAACCGTCAACTCCCCTCCGGTATGGCTGATATCGAAGCACTCCATACGGCAGGGCGCTTCATCCAGTTTTAAAGCCAACTGAAGGGCATCCAGCCGCTGCTGCATACCCGCCCGCCCGGCCAACCGGGCGTCGAGAGAGAGGCGTGCATTCTGCAATGCCATTGTCAGCCAGCGCGCCCGATCGGTGCGAACACGATGTTTTAGCCGAACCTGTCGCTCCCCCTGCCGACTGAGCACCTCTTCCAGCAGATCACTATCCTCTGGCATGGCACTGACAATAATCTCTCGGGGGACGGATTTGCCGATATAGTGCTGGGCAATAAATGCCGACACAACCTCACACTCACCCTGTTCCGCCGTTAATTGGGGGTAGTACACCTTGTTACCAAGATTACGGCCATTGCGAATATAGAAAAGCTGAATACAGGCCACCCCCCCTTTGGTAACGGCGGCAATAATATCTATATCACCACCCTCTCCCGTGACGTACTGCTTCTCCTGAATCCGACGCAGAGCGGCCACCTGATCCCGATAACGTGCCGCCTGTTCAAATGCGAGATTGTCAGAAGCCTGCTCCATCCGCACCACCAGGCTGTCGATCACCCGGTTAGTCTTTCCTTCAAGAAACAGCTCAGCATCGTGGACATCCTGGGCATAATCAGCCTCAGAAACCAGATCAACGCAAGGTGCGGTGCAGCGCTTGATCTGATACTGCAGACACGGCCTGGAGCGATTGCGGTAGAAAGCATCTTCACATTGGCGAACGGGAAACAGCTTCTGCATCAACTGCAGAGTCTCACGCATCGAACCCGCATTGGGAAAGGGACCGAAATAGCGCCCCTTGGCCTTTCTACTTCCGCGATGATAGGCAAGGCGGGGAAAATGCTCTGCAGAAAGAAAGATATAGGGATAGCTCTTATCATCCCGCAGCAGAATATTGTACTTCGGCTTGTGGGATTTGATCAGGGTGTTTTCCAGAATCAGCGCTTCAGCTTCGGTATGGGTTACCGTCACCTCAATTTCCCTGATCTGGGACACCATATTGTGAATTCTGCGGTTGAGTGAGCGACTGAAGTAGCTGCTTACCCGTCGTTTTAGATTTCTCGCCTTGCCGACATAAAGCACCTCATTGTCAACACCCAGCATCCTGTAGACCCCTGGAAGAGAAGTCAGCGTCTTTAAGAAAACGCGGTGATCAAACGTTTGTGATGGAATTTCCAGTGCCATATGGCAGATTATTAATCAGATGGGGAACAGCACAGAGATAACCGGGAAGGACAGATTATCCTAGAATCCTCAGTTGGGCAGGGTGGAGAGTGCACTTGCGGTGGTGCAGTACAAGGCACAACGACACGGAATAGTTGTTCTATTCCAAGGAGTTGTAACAACCTAATGCACCACCGCAAGTGTGCTATCCGCCTTGTAGCGTAATTCATCCAGAGAGTGAAATAGGCAATCGCTGTCAATGCAATTAAAATCAATGCGTTGTCCGTAGAATGGAGCGATCAACTGAGGATTCTAGGATTATGAGCCCTCGGTAGTGACCAATCCGTGTCTTATCGAAAGCAGCGTCAACTCCACATCGGTCTCAACATTGAGTTTTTCAAATAGACGGTGTCGATAGGTGCTGACCGTTTTTGGACTGAGACAGAGAGCATCTGAGATGCCCTGGGTCTTCTGCCCCTGTGTAATCATCATCAACACCTGCATTTCACGCGGTGAGAGAAGACTGAAAGGAGAGTCGGGGTCTACGCCTGTAAGGCGTGCAATAGTGAGTTTTTGGGATACTTCGCTTGCGATAAACGGTTTTCCCTTAACAACAGTTCTAATGGCGGTAAACATCTCATCTGCTGGACAACCCTTTGTCAGATAGCCGATAGCACCGGCTTCATGAAGTTGTTCAGGAAAAGGGGTATCGGCAAGAACAGTCACCGCGATAACCTGAGTTGAGGGGCTGCGACGCCGAATTTTACGAGTCGCCTCGATACCACCAATCCCAGGCATGTTGACATCCATAAGGACTAGATCGGGGCCGAGTTGATCTACCATAGTGACCGCCTTCTCACCGCACTCCGCTTCGCCTACCACTTCGATATCAGACTCTTTTTCGAGAATACGGCGAAAGCCGGTTCTTACAAGCTCGTGGTCGTCTACCAATAGGACTCTTATCATACCACCACCACTCCAACGTAACTCACACGGCAGCTCCCGCAGCTTGGGGATTCTGAACAGTCAAAGGAGTGCTCGCCGTACAACATTCTTGTTTTAATTTAGCAGAGCAATAGTCACGCGCAAGGGTCTACCCTGTCAAGCGCTTAGGATACCCCAAGACAGAACTGTCTTTGAAGAAAGTCCATATAGGGACTTTTGTTCACTTTATGATCTTCTGCCACCCATAAAGAAAGAACTGATCTGCACCAACGCAGCACGTTGGATGTCGAATCGAAGGCTTCTCTTCAAAACCGGCCTAGACACCATCCATAAAAAAACCCTGCCGAGGCAGGGTTCTTTAAATATATGGTGGAGAGGCAGGGATTGATGGCGCACTTCCCTGTGCGCCTCCCCTTCGGGGTGCCGCTAGCGCGGCATCAAAAGGGCCTCCTGTCCTTTTAATCGAACCAAGGGTTCTCTTCACATACTACCTTTCAGCCATACATAAAAAACCCTGCCGAGGCAGGGTTTTTTATGTATGTGGTGGAGAGGCAGGGATTCGAACCCTGGGAGGGCTACAAACCCTCAACGGTTTTCAAGACCGCCGCATTCGGCCGCTCTGCCACCTCTCCTGTTTTTCAGGACGCGAAGAATACCCGATTACCCCCCCTTTACGCTAGCCTTTTTTGTGAAAAACCCCAATGTAATTGATCACCCTTGATTTATTGCACTTTCGGCCCAATCAAGTATGCTGTGAACCAATCGATAATGATGAAGTCATAATACCGACAGATCAGTAAGGATCGTCATTTTTAGGAGAGAACCACTCAATGAATCGTCTTGACTACTCAGTAGCCCGCCCGGCAGAGAGCGCCCTTGCGGTCAACAAGGTTATTAAGAACACCTACATGCTGCTTTCCGCAACACTGTTCTTCAGTGCGGTAATGGCCGCTGTCTCTACCGTGGCTCAAATGCCACCAATGACTTATCTTTTAAGTATCGGTGCGGCTTTCCTATTAATCTTCTTCGTGTTGCCCCGTACCGCGAACTCATCCAGCGGCCTGTTGACGGTCTTTGCCATCACTGGTCTGATGGGATTTGCTCTGGGCCCACTACTTCACAACTACCTGAGCCTGCCTAACGGCCCACAGATTATCGGCACCGCCTTTGGTGGTACCGGTGTTATCTTCCTTGGTCTTTCCGGCTACGCACTTACCAGCCGCCAGAACTTCAACTTTATGGGTGGCTTCCTGGTTGCAGGTATGTTGATGGTGCTGATGTTTGCTCTGGCTAACATCTTCCTGAGTATGCCTGCCCTCTCACTGGCAATCTCCGCAGTTGTCATTATGCTGATGAGTGGCTTCATTCTCTACGACACCAGCCGTATGGTGCACGGTCACGAGACCAACTACATCATGATGACCGTCAGTCTCTATATCAACATTTTCAATATCTTCGTCAGCCTGCTTCACCTGCTTGGATTTATGTCCGGCGACGATTGATTTGAATTAGGACGATTGGTACTAAAAAGCCCCGGTTTCCGGGGCTTTTTTAATAGGAGAAGAGATATGGATTGGATGAAGATCGGCGCTGCCCTGCTGCTGGTGATGTTTATCGTCATGCTCTGGCCACGAGCCAAAGAGATGCTGACCAACAGCCCAAAGGCGGAGAAGGGTCAGTGGCAGGCGGCCATACTACCTGTACTTGGCGTGATCGCCTTTGTCATCTTTCTGATGATGACTATATAGTGCTGCCCACCTAAAAGATGAAAAGAAAGATGCAGAGGTCACAGAGGAAAGGTTGATTCTCAAAAGACAATCTCGGCGTACTCTACTTCCCCTTGCGACCTCTGCATCCTGCTTTGTCCTATCCTCTGATAGAAGTTATATAACCTCCATCCCCCCCATGTAGTGCCTCAGCACTTCAGGTACACGGATAGAGCCGTCAGCCTGCTGATAATTCTCCATTACCGCTACCAGGGTGCGGCCGACAGCCAAACCTGAGCCGTTGATGGTATGCACCAACTCCGGCTTACCGGTTTCAGGGTTGCGCCAGCGCGCCTGCAACCGACGTGCCTGGAAATCCTCGAAGTTTGAACAGGATGAGATCTCACGGTAGGTATTCTGTGCCGGTAGCCATGCCTCAATATCGTAGGTCTTGGCAGACGAGAAACCGAGGTCGCCGGTACACAGGGTCACCACACGATACGGGATCTCCAAACGCTGCAGAATAGACTCTGCATGACCGGTAAGAGCCTCCAGTGTCTGATAGGAGTCCTCAGGACGCACTACCTGTACCATCTCCACCTTCTCAAACTGATGTTGCCTGATCATGCCCCGCGTATCACGGCCATAGGCACCGGCCTCACTACGAAAACATGGGGTCTGAGCGACCCAACGCTTGGGCATGTCGACATCTTCGATAATCTCATTCCGTACAATGTTAGTAATGGGTACCTCAGCGGTGGGAATCAGGTAGTAGGCCATTTCGCCGGAGACTTTGAACAGATCCTCCTCGAATTTCGGTAACTGCCCGGTACCACGCAGGCTGTCGGCATTGACCATAAAGGGAACATAGGTCTCTGTATAGCCGTGCTCTGCCGTATGTACATTAAGCATGAACTGGGCAAGTGCCCGATGAAGGCGAGCCAGGGGGCCCTGCAGGTTAGTAAAGCGGGAACCGGTGATCTTAGCCGCCACCTCAAAATTCATTCCACCATTTGCAGCACCGAGATCAACGTGATCCTTGGGTTCAAAATCGAACCGAGGAGGTTCACCCCAGCGCCGCTCTTCCCGGTTATCCTCTTCATCACGCCCTTCAGGCACACTTGAATGAGGAATATTGGGTGTACCCATTGCAATCTCACTCAGTTTTCTCTGGACCTCGCCCAGCTCATCCTGTGCCGCCTTCAGTCTCTCACCCAGATCAGAGACTTCAGCCAGCAGAGGCTGGATATCCTCACCTGCCGCTTTTGCCTTACCAATCTGTTTGGAACGGCTGTTGCGTTCACTCTGCAACTGTTCTGCAGCAACCTGTAACTCCTTACGGCGGGTTTCCAGGTCTGATATCAACGTTACATCAAGGTCAACATGACGGCGCGCCAGTCCGGCGGCAACATTTTCCAGGTCGGTTCTCAGCAGTCGAGGGTCGAGCATTATCTATTCACCACTATTCATAACAGCGGGCCAACTAACGATCTGGCCCGGTTTAACTAAAGTATTGAGATGTCTAAGCACTCGATCGACTTTTGCAGGCTCATCAAAGAACTCAAGCACCAGCGGCAGATCGAGTGAAATATCGAGAAGTGTCGAGGAGTGGATTTTACCTGACTGGCCAAACCCCGCAATGCCGCGAAAAGCGGTCACGCCACGCACTTTCTCTTCATCGTGAAGCAGAGAGAGAATCTGCTGAAAATGGTGCTCGCCTTCAGTGAGATAGACGCGGACCATGATCACTTCCATTGCTGTCATAACTGTCTCCCTATAAGCAGTCCTACCCAGCAGGCCGCGATACATGCAATAACGGAGATCACCATATTGAGCCCCGCCTTCATATACTCCGCCTGTTCTATCAGACTGAGGGTTTCAATGGAGAAGGTGGAGAAGGTGGTAAAGGCACCGAGAAAACCAATCAGAAGTGCACCACGCATCTCGGGGCTTACTGTCATCCTCTCCAGAAAGAGAGTAAAGAGTAACCCCATCACCAAAGACCCAAGCACATTAACCGCCAGGGTACCGTAGGGAAACCCACGGCCCAACAGAATATAAACGCCGTTGGAAACCCAAAAGCGCATCAACGCCCCTGCAGCACCACCGGCGGCAATGAATAGGACCTGGGACAAAGATGGACTCCCTCTACGGAAATAATGGGCGCTATATTACACCCAAGCCTGGGGGAAATCCCGGGTCAGAAGTTAATAAAATCCTTACTTCTGCTTCCAATGTTTTGAAGCGTCCTGATACCACCAACCTCCAGAGGCTCCTTGGGCCCATTTCTGAGCAAAGGTAGCGCGTACCTTGGGCTCCCACTCCGGGTGACCATTGGCTTCAGCGATGGCTCGATAGAGTGCATTACGATCACTATTTTCGGCACTTATCAGCTTTTTCACCTTGTTGCGGTCTTTTAGAGAGATCGCGGAACTGTCTCGCATCGCTACCATCGCATCACGGGTAAAGCCAATACCGCCACTAGCATAGTGAGACGCAAGGGAAGAGTGGCGCCGTTTCATATTTGCCTGCAACTTCCTCACCTTCGGGGTATTAACATTGAAGTTGGGTTGTGCCGCCTGAGCAGGGGGAATAATCAGATCAAGAAGCCGTATGGCGTAGCTCTGCTCAACAGGCAAATAAAATGAGGCACCCTTATCGCCCTTGGAAGCGTCATCCCCCTCCTTTTTCGATTTGCCGAGGATATCATCAACAATCCGCTCAGCTGCGGCCTCAGCCTCGGCAGAAGGGAAATATATGTTGATGGTGACACAGGCCGCAAGTAGCAGCATGCCGGCAAGCAATAAGGTTAACTTGGTCTGTTTCATCTTCTTCTCCTAAAAAACTGACACTGCATATCTTTCCACAATAACTTGAAACCCGAGGTAGGAGCGAACTTGTTCGCGATGAACGCACCTCGGAACTGGTCGCGAACAAGTTCGCTCCTACAGGTACCACTTTTCTCTATCAAAGTGGCTTCCTTCAATTTTATTAAGGAAGCTCTGAATAAGTCTGAGTGCAAGGCAATCATCCATGACTTGTTCAGAGCTTTCCTGATTATAGGCCATCATCTACTCGACGACCGGCGCGCCACCAGCCGCAATCTGCTGCAATTTACTGACTAGAATATTCCAGTCGGTACGATGGTTGAACCCCATAATGTCGATTCGCGGGATACCTCCGCCTTTGACCAGATAATAGCCCTGATCCGCCGGTTCCACACCGCTCATCTCGCATACCCCATTCTCAAGGGTACAGCTGACACCCAAACGATCATAGCCGAACTCATCAAAGAAACGCATAAAGCTGCGTGACAGTGCTCCAGAGACGCCGGAACCGCCCAGGTTCGAGATACTATCCACCGCCTTCTGACTGATGCGGTGTCGGCTGTCATCTTCAACCGGCGTGGCTAACCAGGCATCAAAGGAGACCGGCTGCCAATCCTCCAGCCTCAACTGTTTCACCTCACCTTCGATCCTGCCGGTTATCTTACCAAAGGAGAAGGTACCGGTGAGTGTCTCAAGATCAAGATTCTTAAGGCCGATATCAGCACTGAAAGCAGGAAGCGTACCAAACAGGTCATCAAGCACCAGATTGCGAACCAGCACACTGCCCCCAAAAACTTTGATCAACGCCATACCATCAACGGTGATCATGCCCGATGAGTAGGAGATGCCTGGGATCATGCCTGAGAGTTGTCCTGCAAGCACCGGCCAGCCCACCGCATGACTGAACTTCTCCATAGAGACGGGAGTAAGGTAACCCTGAAAATGGACCGCAGGCCCATCATTACCGGACTCAAAACCAAAACGCTCCACCTCTAGCGCCCCATCCAGCACAGGCACTGATGCCGCCTTATTGAGCTTCAGACTACGGCCGATAAGCGTAAGATCAAACACCGAGCCACCCAGATCTATACCGCCAAAGAGATGCCCTCCGCGCCATGAGAGCCTGCTCTTCCTAACCTCTCCACTCTCTCTCCAGTTGATCTCTCCATTTACTCCATAGAGAGCAAACTGTGATTCACCGGCAGCCCCCTGCTCAACAAAAACATCTTTGAGCTGGAGACTGGCACCGATGCTTTTGCCCTGACCAAAACTCACCTCAGCTGCCACCTTCCCTGCAAGCTCCAGCTCTGCAAAAATGGGGTCAGCCAGTACTGGCTCCAGATAGGCACTATAGAGTGTGGCCACCTCTGCATCATCAGAGACCACTTTCAGCTGGAGAATTTTCTCATCTTCACCCAGGGCAAACACGCCGTTACCGTGTAAGCTCAAGGTATCAGGATGATTAAAGGCAAAGCGAGGCAGCTTCAGCATCTCCTCCTTCGCAGAGTAAACAAAGTCAGACTGCAGCGAGACGATTTTCCCATCAGGTGAGATGAAAAAATAAGGCGTCAGAGCGGCACCCGCCTCTAGCACAATGGAGTGCTCACCCCACCAAACACCTCTCTTATTGGCACCCTGATTGGAAAAATCGCCCTCCCAACTACCGACGAGCTCCTCTCCTATATAGTTATCATCCTGAAATGAGAAGCCAACATTATGAAAGCGCCCTTTCCAGTTCCCCTTAAGCACCCTACCCTGGTTGCCCGAAAGGCTAATATCGAGATCGACAACACCACCAATGCCATACTCGCTTAACAACGCCTTGATAGCATCAACCTCGTCTCCCACCAAAGAGAGACCCAAACCTTTACTGCTAAGTTGGGCTTGCCAGTGCCCACCTTTATAGGACAACTTCGCCCTACTCTCTCCACCAAAAACAGTCGTTTTATTGATTGCGACGTCAATCTGTTGCTGTTTTTTTCTCCAGCTAAAACTGAGCGGTATAAAAGACTGTTTGAGTGCTGAGTGCTTTAGCTTCAGGCGCCCCTGTTGACAGTCGACCTGCTGGTCCGTCAAGCGCCCTTTGCGGCACTCAAAAAAGAGCGACTTCAGTGGAAAAGGGAGTGACGGGTGAGTAAAGGCGGTCGCCGAAAGATTAAAGTGGTCACTATTTTCGCCAAGGAACAGCTCGAGCTTAACCCCTTCCGCTACCCAGTCAGACAGGCCAATGCGGCCAAGACTGAGACTGACACTCCCCCCTCCTTCATCGGCATGAAGGAGCAGCAGTGGTGAGAGGAGCACCACTGCAAGGAGCACGCGAATGTTATTCCGCCGGGAAAACACCTGTGGAGAGATACCGGTCACCGCGATCGCAGATAATGGCGACAATCACCGCGTCCGTCAGCTCTTCGGAGAGCCTGAGAGCCGCAGCAACCGCACCACCTGATGAGATACCCGCAAAGATACCCTCTTCCGCCGCCAGACGGCGTGTAATATCCTCTGCTTCTTCCTGTGATACATCCATCTCCCTGTCGAGCCGTGAAGATTCAAAAATAGCCGGGAGATAGGCCTCCGGCCAGCGTCTTATGCCGGGGATCGAGGCCCCCTCGGCCGGCTGCACCCCAATTACCTGAACCTGGGAATTCTGCTCTTTCAGGTAGCGAGAGGTTCCCATAATGGTGCCGGTAGTCCCCATGGCACTGACAAAATGGGTGATTCGGCCTTCAGTCGCCCGCCAAATTTCAGGCCCTGTAGTTTGGTAGTGGGCATCAGGATTATCGGGATTTGAAAATTGGTCGAGGACCTTTCCTTCGCCCTCCCGCTCCATTTTATCGGCAAGATCACGCGCGCCTTCCATCCCCTCCTCTGCAGTAACAAGAATCAGCTTTGCACCATAGGCCCTCATTGAGGCACGGCGTTCTACACTGAGATTCTCCGGCATTATCAGGATCATCCCGTATCCCTTGATGGCGGCCACCATTGCCAGGGCAATCCCGGTATTGCCACTGGTAGCCTCAATCAGAGTATCACCAGGCACAATATCACCACGGGCTTCCGCTTGTTGAATCATTGAGAGTGCGGGCCTGTCCTTCACCGATCCGGCTGGATTATTACCTTCAAGTTTTACCAGAATGGTATTACTGGTATCGCCACAAAGTCGCTGTAGACGAACCAGTGGCGTTGTGCCGACAAAATTTTCAATTGTTGGAAAAGTCATGATCACAAGTTTACTTCAAGGTGTAGTGAAAAACGATGTTAGGATATTATCTGCTTTTTCCTGCAGGGATGCTTCATTTAGGACTTTTGATCAGATTTTGGCGGCGTGTCTTGCACTCAGACCTCGGACAGCTCACCCGAACTGATTAATAGTTTTCTCGACTAGATTGACTCACAACATGAAGATAATTAATACTTCCTGGTTAGAAGCTACAAGGCTACCGACGCTCGCCGCAGCACTTTTATTCGCGACTATTTCTCATGCTTCTGAGGATAATAATTTCTCAGAATCACTCTTTTTTGGGGAACTTCCTGTCGTTCTCTCAGCAACCCGTTTAAGCCAGCCGCTCAAGGATACACCGGCTTCCACCACCGTCATTGACCGAGAGATGATTGAAGCATCGGGTGCGGTTCAACTGGTTGATCTGCTACGTCTGGTCCCCGGTTTTCAGGTAGCCTACTACACCGGCACAAAGTACAGTGCCACCTACCACGGCCATGCGGACCAGCATTCACGGGACATGCAGGTGCTGATCAATGGCAGATCAATCTACGATCCGGCTTTTGGTGGCGTAACCTGGGGTGATCAAGAGCTGGAAATTGATGATATCGATAGAATTGAGGTGATCCGGGGTCCTAATGCGGCAGCCTATGGGTCCAACTCATTTGCCGGTGTTATCAACATCATCACGATCCACCCATCTCAGCAACAGGGTACCCATCTGAATGTGGTAAAACGTAAAGGGGAAAACAGTCAGGTTTCTGCCAGATACGCCGATTCAGCCGGAGACCTCGACTACCGGGTTTCTCTTAGGTACAGCAAAGACAGCGGATATGAGGACCGCCATGACTCAGCTCATATTCGTCGCCTCGGCTTTCGTGGTGACTACCAGATAGATCCCGGCAATGCGCTACAGATGGAGTTCGGTTTCAGTAACAACGACTACCAGGATGGCTTTTCGGGAAGTATTTTCCAGCCACTGAGAAGCACGCCTCAGGAGCACAGTTTTCAGCATTTTCGTTGGGAGCACAACAGTGGCGTGGATAGTGAGTATCTCCTCCAGTTCTACCACAACCAGCAGATTGTAACTGATTCTTTCACTAATTCAGGATTAGGTTTTTCTGCAGGCAGCGGCTTCAGCTCAGATCGTTATGACCTGGAGTTTCAACACACTTATAGACTGACAGAGAAGCATCGCCTTGTCTGGGGAGCAGGTGCCCGCAGGGATGAGACCAGCAGTATCTGGACATTCGGCTCCACAGATAAAATAGAACGTGACCAGCTGCGCGCTTTTTTCAACATGGAGTGGAATCCAAGCGATCAGATGGTGGTCAATATGGGTGGCATGTTTGAGAAGTTTGAGAGTAAAGACGGGCTGTTCTCTCCTCGCCTTGCCCTCAACTACCACTTTGACGAGGAGAATACACTACGCCTTATAGCAACTCGTGGCTACCGCATGCCAACGCTGTTTGAGGATAATGCCAATCTCAGGCTTTACTACGCGGGGACAACGACACCGATCCCAGGCCAGCTGCTCTACTATGCAGCACAGGATATCAATCCAGAAATAATAACCGCTTATGAAATCGGTTTTCTGAAAAACATACCTCGGTATGACCTCACCTTCGATGCCAGGCTCTATAACGAGACAGTCACTGACATCATTCATACTAAGGCTATTAGTGGTGTCACCGAACAATATATTAACTCTGGAAAATACACGATCAACGGTATCGATATCGGATTGTATTGGAAACCCAACAGGCAGAGTCTGATTCACTTGGGTTATAGCTTTGCGCATGATTACGGCAAACAGTTCAAAAGTACCTCGCCTGGATATAAACTGCTCAATGATCAGGCACCGAACCAGACAGTCTCTCTTCTCGGAAGCTACCGCTTTGCCGGCGGCACCCAACTCAGTGGTGCCTATTACTATTTGAGTGAAATTGACTGGCCTGGGGATGGTGACAATGTCCCTTACTCAAAACGCCTTGACGTCAAGATATCACAGGACTTCAAAGCCTCTGGCATGGATGGTGATGTAGCTCTGATTTTTCAGAATATCAACGGTAAATTTCAAGATTTCTACACCGAAAACTACTGGAATGAGAGTATTTTTCTTCAGGCTCGTCTAAACTGGCATTAAGCCTGATGAAAGCTACCAGTTGTCCAACAATGGAATTAAATTGTCACTAATATCGTGACTGACAACAAGGAAGATATCCGCTCTTGAGTTGGGATAAGAATTATCCGAGCCGCACCCAGCGGCTAATTGCAACTATGCCCCTGCTCGCCAGGGGATGGTCGTATGTGCTGCTCCTGGTTTTCTCTCTCTCCACGGCAACAGCAACTCATAGCGATACTGACGTACTTATTGTCAGTAGTGCCGACTCTCCAGTCTATCAGTCGGTCATCAGTTCACTGCGTACCCACCTTGCATCACTTTGCACCGGTAATGAGATTAACTGCACCCTACCAAAGATCAAGGAAGCAAAACTCAGCAATTGGTCAGAGTCAATCATCGGCATGCACCCCAATGGGGTCATCATCACACTCGGACGTGAGGCGGCAAAGCAGGTAGCGTTGAGTAAGAAAAAAAACCCTCATGTAATCAATGCACTCATTCCCAAAGCAGCAGTTGATCAATTAAATCTAAATAGATCTGCTAATCGAAATACGGCAATCTATCTTGATCAGCCCATTAGAAGGCAATTGCATCTTGCTGCCATCGCAAACCCCGGCGATAGGGTTGGCATCCTTTTGGGACCAACGACTCAACAACTAAAGCCGTTGATTGCGCAGGAGGCAATAAGGCTGGGGATTAAAATCAACTACCAAAATATTCTCAAAGGGGAGACTATTGGACCGCTGTTAAAAGACCTTCTGGGCGGCAGTGACATCCTTCTCGCTCTACCCGATCCCCTGATATACAGCCGCAAAAACATCTTCAATATTCTACTATCGAGCTATCACAGTAAGGTGCCGGTTATCGGTTTCTCGGCCACTTATGTGAAGGCTGGGGCCATTGCCGCAGTCTACTCATCACCCGAGGATATCGGCCATCACCTGGCCGACACTATAAACACTATGTATCAGGAGGGAATAGAGCCAACCCTCCATAGTCATCTATCCGAGCACCCCAAGTACTTTAGTGTTGACGTCAACAAGAGGGTTAGCAGATCATTGGGAATTAACCTACCCAGCAACAAAGAGATCATAAAAATCCTTTCCGTTAAGGGAGAGATAAAATGATATTTCGTAGACTGTCACGGATAAAAACGCGGGCGCTGCTACTGAGTCTGGTACCTGCCGCCATCATGGCACTGACACTGACCGTCTACATTATTGATTCACAGCTTAATAACCTTGCCAAGCTGTTCGAGGAGCGTGGAAATGCGGTGGCCCAGGAGGCTGCAGCATATTGTGTCTACGGCATTTTCAGTGGTGACCAGAAGATTCTTGAATCAAGCTTGCAGGAGATCTCCAAGCGTAAAGATGTTACATCGATACAGGTAATCGATAGTAGTGGTTCAACACTGGTGACGCTCAGGGGCAGGCCGGAAGAGTCTACAAACCCCACTGACAAAAATATCAATAGACGTTATTTCTCCGCCCCTGTTGTCAGCTATGTCAAATCTCTCAGTATCAGTGACTACCCTGATCAACTCTACGACTCGAAAGACGTCAACGAATCGACGGCTATTGGTACCGCAATCATTGAGATAGATAACACCCAATATACCACCCGACAAACAGAGATTATTCGCAATAGCCTGTTGATCTGTATCAGCGGCCTGTTTTTTACCGCATTGGTGACGAGTTTTCTCAGCCGCAAGATTACCCGTCCACTCTCTCGCCTGACTCAAGCGGTCATCCGTATGAAGCATGGCGATTTTTCAAAACTTGTACCTGAAGAGTCGAAAGGGGAATTTCGAAGTCTCGAAGAGGGCTTCAATGCCATGGCAAAAGAGTTACAACACTCGCATGCAATAATGCAATCACAAATAGACCAGGCGACATCAGACCTGGTTGAGACCATGGAAGCGATAGAGGTACAGAACGTCGAACTCGATCTGGCTCGAAAAAGAGCACTCAAAATCAGTTATGAGAAATCTTCATTTCTGGCCAATATGAGCCACGAAATTAGAACACCAATGAATGGAGTCATCGGCTTCTCCCGCCTGTTGAAGAAATCCGACCTCTCCCACGAGCAACAGGATCTGGTTGAGACTATTGAGAAATCAGCCTCTTCCCTGCTAAAAATCATTAACGGCATCCTTGACTACTCAAAGCTTGAGCATGGTAATTTGGAACCCGATCATGCGCCCTTCAGTACTGTCGACTGCTTTGAAGAGCCTGTAACACTATTGGCACCTGCCGCTCATGACAAGATGCTGGAACTGGTGCTACTGATCTACTCTGACGTACCTTCCATGCTGGTTGGCGATGAGGCCAGGATTCGCCAGGTTCTGGTCAACCTCATTGGTAACGCCATCAAATTCACCCATGAGGGCGAAATTGTCATCCGTGTCATGGTTGAAAATGAGACCGATGAAGAGTGCACCCTGCAGTTTTCCGTCACTGATACCGGTATCGGTATTCCAGAGCATGCCCAGCGTGGGCTGTTTCACTCATTCCATCAAGGCAGCAGATCGACCAGTAAAATGTATGGCGGCACCGGACTTGGCCTGAGTATCTCCAAAAAGCTGGTCAAATCTATGAATGGCACCATTACACTTGAGAGTAATGAGGGACAGGGTTCATCCTTCAATGTAAAACTGAGACTGCAAAAACCAGATGAACCCGAAGCAAGACAAGCACGGCCATTGGCAGGAAAAAGAGGCCTGATTCTAGACGACCACCACCTTGCACGCCTATCACTGAAACACAAGTTAACCAGCCTCGGTATGGTGTCATCAGAGAGTGTACACGAGCACTTTCAACCACAGCAGATTGATGACGTTGATCTGGTTCTTCTCGGCTTCTCAGCAGAGCAACTGGCTATAGGAGATGCCGAGTCCTCTATTCACAAAGTCCGGAATGCAAAGCCAAAGCGCCTTCTTGTTCTACTAGGCACCTCAGACCGGGAAGTACTTCGTGAGTGCAGAAAAAGTTGGGGTATACAGTGTTTTTCAAAGCCACAAACAAATAAAAATCTCCAAAAAATAATCAATGCCATTCTCTCTGACTCGACTCCGATTGAGCTACTTGAGTCCAATCCCAACCTCCTACCCTCATTCAGTAACTACCGTTTTCTTGTTGCTGATGACAACCCAATCAATCTTCAGCTGATCTCAACGATTCTTAAATCGCGCGGCGCAGGGGTGGTGGAGAAGAGCAATGGCCTGGAAACAGTAGAGTATATCAAGACACATCCATGCGACCTGATCTTCATGGATATTCATATGCCGGTCATGGATGGAAAAGAGGCAACCCATGAGATCAGAAAATGGGAAGATGGAAAACGTCATGTGCCTATTATCGCCCTCACCGCTGATGTGGTATCAAAAAGCAAGGAACAGTTACTTGATATCGGCGTAGATCACTACCTGACAAAGCCAATCGATGATATCGAGCTATGGAATGTCATTTGTCAACTACTACATGTTGACAGCGTTTTTCAGTCACTGCCGGTTGAGACAAAGAGCCAACCTGAAGAGATCAGTGGAGGTAATGAACAACTGAAAATATTGCCATCAAGAGATATTGATGCGGCAATGAAAATCGTTGGTGGGCGCAAAGAGCTTGCCGATGAGATGTTTGACTGCTTCCTTGAAGAGTTGCCACATATGTTAGCTGAGATCAACCGGCACAATCAGGCGGAAGATTGGCATAATCTTAGGGAAACAGCCCACCGTCTCTGTGGCTCCTGCGCAGTCTGTGGTGTGCCACGAATACACACCATGATTGCCAGCTTGGAGAACTTGGCTGAAAACAGACAGGCAGAGCAGGCAAACGCCCTGATAGTGAAAATCATGAATGAAGCAAAGTTTCTAATGGAGCAGAAGCCCCAGTAGAACCGGCAACACTTATCCAGAAATATACAATCGGGATGCTGAGATCACAGGCTACTCGTTCGAACGATATTAAATGGTGCTTGTAGGAGCGAACTTGTTCGCGATGAGCACCATGGCATCTTCTTCGCGAACAAGTTCGCTCCTACACGGCTCTACATGATTATTGTGCATAGCCGGCTCCACTAATATACCCGACTACACCCCGCAACTCTCCCCCGTCACCTGCACTTTAATCAGCTCCTCACCATTTTCATCAGAGAGGTGAACAGCACAAGCAATGCAGGGATCAAAGCTGTGGATGGTACGCAGAATCTCCAATGGCTGTTTCGGGTCGTGGAGTTTGTGATTATCTTGCAATGCCGCCTCGTAGGCGCCGGGAACGCCCTTGGCATCTCTAGGTCCGGCATTCCATGTTGATGGTACCACTGCCTGATAGTTGGCGATTTTGCCATCCTTGATCACTACCCAGTGTCCCAGTGCACCGCGTGGAGCCTCCATATAGCCGGCACCCTGACACTCGCTGGGCCAGCTACTGGGATCCCATAGTGTCTCGTTGAAGGTTTTGCTGTCTCCCGCTTTAATATTGGCTACCAGATCGTCGAACCACCCCTGCATGCCATCTGCCAGTATTTTGGTTTCGAGGGTACGGGCGGCGGTGCGGCCAAGCGTTGAGAAGAGCGCCTCTACCGGCACATCGAGTTTACCCAAGGCGTATTTGGCCAGTTCTACAGTCGGCTCATGTCCTTTTGCATAGAGGAGCAGCACCCGTGCCAAAGGACCAACCTCCATCGAATGATTCTTCCAGCGTGGTGACTTCAGCCAGGAGTAGGCATCCTCAACATCGAGGTGCTTGTAGGGCGGTGTCGGACCGGTGTAGTTAAGGTTGGTCTCACCATCGTAGGGGTGCAACCCTGCTTCGTTACCGTCGTCATAGTCGTACCAGGAGTGGGCCACATACTCTTGGATCTGCCCCGGATCATGAACATCGATATCATGCACCGTACTGAGGTCACGATTGAGAATCGCACCAGCGGGGAAGAGGTAGCTTGAAGGATCACTCATACTGGTGGCCGGCAGGTCTCCATAGCACATGAAGTTGCCCAGCCCCTCTCCTCTCTTGAACCAATCCTTGTAGAAGGAGGCCACCGCCAGGGTATCGGGTACGTAAACCTGATCGACAAAGGTGCGCATCTCGTTGATCACATCCTGAACCTGCATCAGTTTCTTGGTGTTAATTGCAGAGTCAGAATTGAGATCGATAGGCGATGCCACACCACCTACCAGGAAATTGGGGTGCGGACTCTTGCCACCGAAGATGGTATGCAGTTTTGCCACATCTCGCTGCCAGGTAAGCGCTTCGAGATAGTGAGCCACCGCCATCAAATTAGCCTCAGGAGGCAGTTTGTAGGCTGGGTGACCCCAGTAGCCATTGGCAAAGATGCCAAGCTGCCCGCCATCTACAAATCCTTTCAGCTTCTTCTTCATATCAGAGAAGTAGCCCGGGGAGGACTTGGGCCAGCTACTGATAGACTGCGCCAGCTCCGAGGTCTTTTTCGGATCGGCACTGAGGGCCGAAACCACATCCACCCAATCGAGGGCATGCAGATGGTAGAAGTGCATCACATGGTCATGAATGTACTGGGCACCGATCATCAGGTTGCGGATCAGCTGAGCATTTTTCGGGATCTCGTATTTGAGAGCATCTTCCACTGCTCGAATTGACGCCATACCGTGTACCAGTGTGCAGACACCGCATATACGCTGGGTGTAGGCCCAGGCATCACGGGGATCACGACCCTTTAGGATGGTCTCTATACCCCTCACCATGGTGCCGGAAGAGTAGGCTTTGCCGATACTGTCCCCTTCCATTTGCGCCTCTATGCGCAGATGCCCCTCGATGCGTGTGATCGGATCAACAACGATGCGTTCACTCATAACAGCCTCTCCAGTTATCATCCGCCCCCGATGTCAAACCAGTTCGATGGGCAAAGGTATTTATTAGTCTCTTTGTAAGTATACCGGGTGTTATCACCCTTCCTCTTCATCTACCACCAGATGGTCAGCCACCAGCTCGGTAAGGCCAAGCACAGGCATATCCACGCTGTACTCTTCCAGCCCCTCCTCGATCACCAACCGACAGTTGGCACAGGCGGTCACCAGGGTATTCGCCCCGGTATCTTCTATCTGGCTCTTCTTACGCCTGAACACCTGAATACGCAGCTCATCGGCATCCTCATTACTGGAGACACCGCCACCGCCGCCGCAACACCAATTCCACTTGCCGTGGTCGGCCATTTCAACAAAGTTGCTGGTGACCATCTTCATCAAGTTGCGTGGAGACTCAACCACACCGCCTTTACGCACGATGGAGCAGGGATCGTGGAAGGTCATCCTATCCTTCTCCAGCCCTTCGGTTTTAATCCGCCCGGTTTTGCGCAGTTCATCTAACAGCTCGAGGATATGGATCACCTTAAATGGATAGGGGCGCCCCACCAGATTGGGTCCTTCCCAGCGAATAGCGGTATAGGCATGACCACACTCCGGGCTGATCACATACTTCACCTTCAACTTATCCGCTACATCAACAATACGCTCCACCAGCTCCCGGGCGATATCGCTCGATCCAATCTGGATACCTGAATTGGTCGCCTCAAACGCCTCCGATGCCAGAGTCCAGCTCACCCCCGCCTGCTTAAATATCTTGCCTAGCGCGGCGATATATTCAGGGAAATTCATGATCTCCATAGATGAGAGCAGCGCCATATAGTCGGCGCCTTCCACATCCACAGGAATAGAGAGGCCGGTATCAGCCTCAATATGGCGGATCTGCGCCCTAAGCGCTTTGATAGTCACCCCCATGGGGCTGCCAATATTTACCGCACGGGTGGCGGCACCCTTGACGCCATCAGGCGCATTACCCGAGGCCACCATCCCTTCCCTCGCCTTGCGAATCATATAGGTGATGTCGTTGCCCACCGGACAAACCATCGAGCAGCGTCCACAGAGGGTGCAGCTGTCGTAGAGCAGCTCCTGCCACTCTTCAAGCATCGCATCCGTCACCGGTTGCTCCATGCCCAGCACCCGCTTGATCTTTCCTACCAGGGTGTACTCCTGCTCCCATATCCTGCGCATCGGTTCCAGTTTGTGGATCGGCGTATATTTTGGATCACCGGTCTCGGTATAGAAGAGGCAGGCCTCGGCACACATGCCACAGCTGACACAGCTTGAGAAGAACGTAGCCGTCGGGGCATCGATCTGCTCTCTAAAGGCATTCAGTCCGCGTTCCAGTGTCGCCTTACTCATGACTCAACCCCCCTGCGACCACTCATGGCACCGTTGTACCAGCGTGCAAGAAACAGTGTAAAAGCGTGCGTCAGCTTAGTGAATGGGAACACCACCAGCAGAATTTCAACACTCAAAAGATGGAGCCCCAATGCCAGTGGATAGGGATCAATCATCTGATGGTAGGCGATATAACCAGTCAGTAGTGGCAAGAAAGTCACCAGCCACACCAGCCAGTCCTCTTTGGTGGTGATCATCCTCATCACCGGGTTGGTTATTCTGTGCCAAAGCATCGCCAGCAAGCCTGTGATTGCCAACACCGTCGCCGCATCAATGATGTAGTTGGGCAGCCCCGGCCAGGTAATACCAAAGGTTTCGCCAAACAGCTCAATATGAGGAACAAAGAAGAGCAGACTGATCAACAATCCGATATGA
The DNA here is from genome assembly GCA_040505895.1 of Sedimenticola sp. Taxonomy (GTDB): domain Bacteria; phylum Pseudomonadota; class Gammaproteobacteria; order Chromatiales; family Chromatiaceae; genus Vondammii. The sequence goes on from JBEVXU010000018.1 coordinate 307,571, forward strand.
AAAACATAACCACCGATCACTGTCAGTGGTTGACGCTTAAAAGTACCGGACTCGGGAATCATACGGGTCAAAATCGTCTTCATTCCCGGACCGAACTCCTCTCCCCTAGGCTCAGCCAAATTGATCTTACGACCCAGCGAGATAATCTCGAAAAGCCGTAGCAGGATGCCAATGACAAATACCGTCACCGCCAGATCAAAGCCGGTACCGCGCATCCACAACAGAAAGTCGATCGACTCACTCATGATGATTTCTCCAGATCATCGACCGTAACCACTCCATGCTCTTCCGCCGCCCGTTTCTTCGCCTTGCTATTGAGGCTTGCCGCCGCCGCACCAAGGGCAAGACCGGCAGCTGCACTGTAAGCAACGTTCCGTGAAATATCACCTGTTGGAATCGACAGAGCGTTGTAGAAACCGCCGGCATCCCAGAAGTTGGGCTCAGAACAACCCAGGCAGCCGTGACCGGACTCTACCGGCCAGCTGGTTCCCTGGTTCCATTTTACCGTGGCACAGGCGTTATAGGTCATCGGCCCCTTACAGCCCAGCTTATAGAGACACCAGCCGGCTTTAGCCCCTTCATCATCAAAGGTTTCGGCAAACAACCCCTTATCGTAGAAGGGTCGGCGATAACAGCGGTCGTGAATGCTCTGGCCGTAAAACACCTTCGGCCTGCTGTATTCATCCAGTTCGGGAAGGGAGCCAAAGGTAAGGTAGTGCGCCAGAACACCGGTGATTACCACTGGAATTGGCGGACAACCGGAGACATTGATGATCGGTTTATCTTTGATAATATCAGAGACTGACACCGCTCCGGTTGGGTTGGGGTCTGCCTTGGGCAGGCCACCGAATGAAGCACAGGTACCGACAGCAATAATCGCCGCTGCACCGGCCGCCGCCTCTTTCAACATATCCAGATTACTGATACCGGCAATGGTTGAGTAACCGGGATTACCCAGTGGAATAGAGCCATCCACTACCAACAGATACTTACCCATATTGGCGTGCATGGCGTCCTCACGGGCCTTTTCAGCGGCGTCTCCCGCCGCTACCTGGAGGGTGTGGTGGTAATCAAGGGAGATGTAATCAAAGATCAGACTCTCGACCGTGGGAGCATGGCTGCGGGTAAGTGACTCGGTGCAACCGGTACACTCCTGAAATGAGAGCCAGATAACCGAAGGCCGCGTTGCCTTTTCAAGGGCGGCGGCAATGACCGGCATCATGGTCGGAGGTAAGGCCATCAATGAAGCGGTTGCTGTACAGAACTTGAGAAAACCGCGTCTCGATACCCCATTTTCCCTCAGGCTGTCGCCCAATGTTTTGGTATCCGTCATGCTACCTCCCTCGTAAAGTTATGTTCTGATACTTATGACTACTCAATTAAGTCCTCAACCAAACGCTCCAGGCTGTCGCTGACATCCTCCTGCCGGGAGCATAAGATATCGGGAATTCGGGTGATTTCAATCTGGAGGGCGATACGTTCATCATCTGGATTTCTATGATCCAGCAACCACACACCCGGGTAACCGGTTTCGGTCACTGTGGTCTCCCCCAATGCATTGAGTGTAGCCACAATCTCGCCCTTTCCAAGCACAGAGAGCAGCCGCTCCTCATCACCGGGACCAAAGGGGATTGCGCGCAGATCGATCACCGTTGTTTCATCACACTCCAACAGTCGCTGCAGTGCGTGGTGTATTTCATGAAGAATTGGAAGCGCGTTTCCTACTGCCCTTGCAGTAGTGGCGGGGGAACTAACAGTGATAGGAATATCGTCCAGTAAATTCATATGCTGACCATTGCTTTCATTACTGAGCATATACCCTGTTGGGAATTTTTTGCTGACACAGGTCAGTTTATATTGGCTTTTTAGTGGATACTAAAACATTACTATTCATTGGGCTTATAGGGGCCGATTTTCCGGCATGGATTTACCTGACTTATGGACAATAACCCTGAAAACCCTCTCGATGGAAGCAATGCACTTGCAGGAGCGAACTTGTTCACGATTGGCTCCGAGCTATGTTCTTCGCGAACAAGTTCGCTTCAATCGACTTCAGAATTATTGTGCAGAGCCTTTAAAATCATCTCCGCTGAAGACTGATTGCCGTACCTATTTTTCATCCCATTTGCGGATAAGCGCCATCACCTGCTCGGCAGCTGTTGTAACTGCCGGCGCCACCACTGCTGAAGGCTGCTCTCCCCAGTCGATGCTCTCCGGCTCAATGCCAACCAATGCACGATGGCTGGGATAGTGGTCTGAGAGACGGGCAATATCGAGCAGATCCACCAAACCCACCTCATGAACACTCTGACGGTTCCCGGTAAGATAGCGGTCCATCTCATCATCCTCAAAGACCACAACACTGCCGGGAGCGTCTCCGGTTCTTGCCGCATCCACCACAATAAGCCGCCGATTCTCAGCCAGTAGTTGAGCCAGAGTAAAGCTGAGGGTGCCACCGTCGACAAAACTGACCCTGGGATAGTCAGAATGTGTGGAGGCCAGATGGTTAATCACATGTACCCCCACCCCTTCATCAGTCAACAGGGTATTACCAACACCGAGCACCAAAGTCGTCTCTTCTTCCATCTGTTCCTCGCACGCAAAGCAGACTTAATTGAGTAAACATGTTTATGACACACACATCACTATGAAGCCATCTTTTAAATAGTTAAATCAGATCTTGCTTATTTACTGATGCAAATCATTTTCCCTTTACCAACCTAGTCTAGACTTTAATTGTCTCTGAATGAGTTGGCGCCGTTTTCAGTGAGTATTGCCACTGCCAGACGCTGGCTTCAGGAGCGTGTCCCACCCAATGTAAAAACTCAGTACAGGAGAAAAGGTTATGAAAAAGACCAGGAACTTTCTTACTGCCGCACTGATCGCAGGTGCCACACTGATTATCCCCCTGTCAGCCGAGGCCTTCTGGGGGGGCTTCCCCTTTGGCGGCTGGGATCCATGGGATAGTTGGGACGGGCCAGGTTACGGCTACGGCTATCCCGGTTATGGCTACGGCTATCCAGGGTACGGCTATGGGGGCTATCCCAGCTATGGAGGCCATGGGTATCCCACTCATGGTTATGGCGGTTACTCAGGCTACGGTTATCCCGCCTATGGATATGGCTACCCTGCCTATGCTGCTCCCCAACCGGCTGCACCCGCCCCAAAGGCCGACTAACTCAGTGCAACCACTGCAGAAAAAGCTCTCTTCCCTACGGAGGGTGTCGTAAAAGCACCAATCCCTTCTCCCTACGAGGGAGAAGGTTAGGATGAGGGTGTATTAAATCAATAAGTTACCTATTGATCCCCCTCACCATCACCCTAGCCCTCTCCCCGGTGGGGAGAGGGGATTTTGCGACACCCTCCCTACGGAAGAGGGCTTTTTTTCGTCTTACCCTATATATGGCAAGAATATAAGCAAACACTATATGTAGTGTTTATTAAAATTCCTGATATTTTTTAAGGGCTTAATATCTTAAATATCATATCTTACTGTTTTTGTTATTTATTCATGTTTTCTAATAGACCGAATCCAACTTGACAACCACCAGATTCACGCCTAATCTTGCTTTCAACAAAACACAACATATAGTGTTTCACCACAACCAACAGGAACTTGGTTAAACCCATACAGTCATTATCCCGGTAGCTCCCGAACCACCGCACCTATAAACACAATAGTTCCGTGTGATTGCGGTCGTTCCACTCTTATAACGCCGGTTTTTACAAAGCATAAACAGACAAAATTCAGAGACGAATGAAGGATCAAGATAATATGAAAAGTGCTCATCTCAAAGCTGTCCCTCCCAGCGTTGCCGCTATTCCGCTACAACCCGCCTCGATGGATATCTGGAGCACCAAGTACCGGTTGAAGGCGAAGGATGGGACACCCGTTGATGAAGATATCGACGGCACCTATCAAAGGGTGGCGAAAGCACTGGCTGAGATTGAAGTAACACCGGAGTTACAGGAGAAGTGGCAGGAGCGCTTCCTCTGGGCACTGCGTCATGGTGCTATCCCCGCCGGACGTATCACCTCCAACGCGGGAGCACAGGCGCACAAACCGGCCACCTCCACCATCAACTGTACCGTCTCCGGCACTATCCACGACTCTATGAACGAGATCCTCGGCAAGGTTCACGAGGCAGGCCTCACCCTCAAGGCGGGCTGCGGTATCGGCTACGAGTTCTCCACCCTCCGTCCCAAGGGCGCCTACGTCAGTGGTGCCGGTGCCTACACCTCCGGTCCCCTGTCGTTTATGGATATCTACGACAAGATGTGTTTCACCGTCTCATCCGCCGGTGGACGCCGTGGCGCACAGATGGCCACCTTTGATGTCGGCCACCCGGATGTGATGGACTTTGTCCGCGCCAAGCGTGAGGACGGCCGTCTGCGCCAGTTCAACCTCTCCCTGCTGATCACCGAAGACTTTATGGAAGCGGTCAAACATGACGGTAAATGGGATCTCGCCTTTCCCGTCACCGAAAAAGAGGTCGAGGAGGATGGGGTCGATATGAGCGACTCCGAAATAATCGTCTGGCGTGACTGGCCCTATAAAGATGGCTTTATCACCAATGAGACCGGCAAGATCGCCTGCAAGATCTACAAGACCATCCGCGCCCAACGGCTGTGGGATGTGATCATGTCCTCAACCTACGACTACGCAGAGCCGGGCTTTATCCTCATCGATAAAGTCAACCAGATGAACAACAACTGGTTCTGTGAAAATGTACGTGCCACCAATCCATGTGTCACTGTGGACACCTGGGTACAGACCGGTGTCGGCCCACGGCAGGTGAAAGAGCTGATCGGCACACCATTTACCGCCCGCATCGACGGCAGCGAGCACCTCTCAGGAGCCGAGGGTTTCTTCAAAACCGCAGATAAAGAAGTGGTGCGCCTGCAGACCACCGAGGGGCACAACCTGCGCCTTACCGCTGACCATAAAGTGCGGCGTGTCACCACCTTTACCCGCTACCGTACCGAGACCGAGTGGTGTGAAGCGGGAAAATTGAGAACGGGTGACCGAGTACTGCTCAACGACCATCGTTCAAACTGTGCCTGGGAAGGTGAACACAACCATGGTGAAGGCTACCTCCTTGGGCTCCTGATCGGTGACGGTACACTCAAATCTGACAAAGCAGTCCTCTCCGTCTGGAAACCGGCTGCCGTGGCCAACGGCTGCAACAGCAGCCTCAGTGGCGGCACTCAGGCGGTGATGGATGAGGCCCTTGCCGCCGCCCGCACCCTACCCCATCGGTCCGATTTCAACGGCTGGATGGAGGTCCCGGGCAGAAACGAATTCCGCCTCTCCACCGCGGCACTTAAAGAGCTGGCTGAAAAGATGGGTATGTCTCCTGGCCACAAGGGAATTACGGACAGTGTGGAGCAGGCTTCAAGTGACTTCTACCGCGGCGTGCTGCGCGGCTTGTTCGATGCTGACGGTTCAGTCCAAGGCAACCAGAAGAAAGGGGTAAGCATACGCCTGGCACAATCCAATCTCCCACTACTTGAAGCAGCCCAGCGCATGTTGCTACGTCTTGGTATAGCTTCAACGCTCTACCGTGAGCGGCGTCCACAGGGAACGAAATATCTGCCAAACGGAAAAGGCGGCGAGCAAGAATACACCATCAAGGCGCAGCATGAGCTTGTGATCAGTGGCGAAAACCTGCATCAATACCACAACCTAATCGGCTTTGGTGACAGCGACAAACAGGATCGGCTGGAAAGTCTGATAAACAACTATCAGCGCAGCCTCAACCGTGAGCGTTTCACCGCACGAGTGAAATCTGTAGAACCGGCGGGCTTCGAGGCGGTTTATGATGTTCAAGTTCCGGGAATCAATACATTTGATGCCAACGGACTACACGCCCATAACTGCGGTGAACAACCCCTCCCCCCCTACGGCGCCTGCCTGTTGGGTTCCATCAACCTGACCAAGTTCATCTGCAATGCATTCACAAAAGAGGCAAGCTTTGACTGGGATCAGTTTCGTGAAGTAGTCGCCACCTTCACCCGCATGCTCGACAACGTGGTCGACATCAACGGCCTGCCCCTACCTGAGCAGCGCGAAGAGATCGAGCGCAAGCGCCGCCACGGCATGGGCTACCTGGGTTTGGGTTCATCTATGACCATGCTTGGCATGAAGTACGGTGATCCCAAGTCACTGGAATTTACCGAGCAGATCACCAAAGAGCTGGCACTGGTCGGCTGGCGTACCGGCCTGGAACTAGCCAAAGAGAAGGGACCCGCCCCGATCATGGAGGAGGAGTTCAGCGTCACCGGTGATATGTTGGCGCGGCGCCCCGAAATGGCAGTGGATGACTGGCAGATCGGCGACAAGATCAAAGGCAAGCTGCTCCATACCAAATACAGCCACTACATGCAGCAGTTGGCCCAGGAAGATCCAAAACTGGCACAAGAGTTGAGCGAAGTGGGCTGCCGATTTACCCACCACAGCTCTATCGCCCCCACCGGCACCATCTCCCTGTCACTGGCCAACAACGCCAGTAACGGCATCGAGCCGAGCTTTGCCCACCACTACGCCCGCAACATTATCCGCGAAGGCAAGAAGAGCAAGGAAAAAGTCAACGTATTCAGTTTTGAACTGCTCGCCTACCGCGAAATGATCAACAAAAAGGCCATGCCCTACTCCGAAAATGAGGATGAGCAGCTGCCCGACTACTTTATCGCCGCAGACGACGTCACCCCGAAGCAGCATGTCGATGTACAGGCGGCGGCACAAAAATGGATCGACTCATCCATTTCAAAGACCGCCAACGTACCTACCGACTACCCCTATGAAGAGTTCAAGGATATCTACCTCTACGCCTACGAGCAGGGGCTCAAGGGCTGCACCACCTTCCGTTTCAATCCTGAAGCGTTCCAGGGTGTACTGGTAAAAGAGAAGGATCTGGAAAACACCACCTATAAATTCACCCTTGATGACGGTAGCGAAATTGAAGTCAAAGGTAATGAAGAGATTGAATACGATGGCGAGATGCATACCGCCGCCAATCTCTTCGACGCACTGAAAGAGGGTTACTACGGCAAGTTCTAACGAACGGCCTTTTCACCTTTAACAGATGCACATTTGAGCGTAACAAGGTTAACGAACATGGCAATCAAGATCGAAAAGAAAATCGTCGGTTACAAAGTAGCCCAGGACGAAGAAGAGAAAGTCACCGAGACAACCGCACCTGTGGTGGAAGAGCCGAAAGACAACATTGTCCACATGCATGAAAAGGTGGCACGGCCGGAGATGCTCTTCGGCTCTACCTACAAAATCAAGACCCCGCTCACAGAGCACGCCCTCTACGTCACGGTGAACGACATCATCCTCAATCACGGCACTGCACACGAGGTGCGTCGTCCATTCGAAGTGTTCATCAACTCCAAGAACATGGACCACTTCCAGTGGATCGTCGCCCTTACCCGAATCATCTCTGCCGTGTTCCGCAAAGGTGGCGATGTCACCTTCCTGGTGGAAGAGCTGCGTTCGGTATTCGACCCCTCCGGCGGCTACTTCAAAAAGGGCGGCAAATACATGCCTTCTCTGGTGGCCGAGATCGGTGATGTCATCCACTGCCACCTGGTGACCATCGGTATGCTGAAAGAGGATAGCCCTGACGAGCACCAGCAGAAACTGATCGATGAGAAGCGCGCTCAGTATGAGAAATCCATCAACACCCAGGAAAAGTCGCAAGATACCAGCTTCCCAGAAGGCTCCCAACTCTGTGTCAAGTGCAGCACCAAAGCAGTGATCCTTATGGATGGTTGTATGACCTGTCTTAACTGTGGTGATTCCAAGTGCGGTTAGTTCAGCACATTTTCAGGGAATAGAAAAAGCGGAACGCAGAGAGCGCGGAGGAGCACAGAAGGCGCGGAGAAAAACTCTTCTTTTGAAATGCGGTCGCTGCATCCCGACTTAAAGGGCTCTGACCCCTTTTTCTAGGCTCCTCTCGGCTGTGCTTGGCGTTAGCCTTTTTATGAGCAAAAAATAGCCAAGTATGAAATTGACACCATTAAAAGTATTTTTCGCGTATATATCAGTAGTTCTGATATGCGCAGTCATTTACGTTTCTGTCCCGGAAATGTTTAAAGACAAAATAACTATTGGTGATGGTTTGTATTTTAGCGTGGTCACTATAACTACTTTAGGCTATGGTGATTTTTCACCTATAAGTGATTCAGGTAAAGCTGTAGCGGCTTTTGAAGCTTTCTTGGGTGTTGTTTTGATGGGGCTTTTTTTACTTTCTGTTTCAAATCAGCTTATTGAAAAAGAAGAAAGAAAAAGAATTGATGCGGCAAAAGAAAATCTGAAAGCACAATACAGGGCTTGGAAAAGGAATGTTATTTACTCTCTGCTATTTCTATCTAAGCCTGGTAAGGGCGTAGCATCTGACTTAGCTGAGGAATTAACTGATGCACACAGATTTCGGGATTACTTCAAAGAAGATAATGATGCACGCTGGTGTGCGATAGCCAATAATCTGTCCAGTGATAGTTACTATTCCAAAGAGATTGTTCATGGGCTGGAAAACTTACAAAGCCAAATAGAAATATTTATAGCTTCATCCCGAGTCGGTGAGGCTGAAGTATTGAAACAGCTTACACAATATGTAAATCATCTTAGTAGTATGCGTAGGCGTGATTTAGATGATTATGATGATCAAAAAGGTTTTATGAGGGCTTTATGGTCAGTCCTAGCGCAATGGGATTTTTCGTCAGGCGATCATAATAAAGATATTCTTCTAGATACAATTGATAAGATATAAAGGTGTGAGAGAAATTGGGGTCAGAGTAAAAACTTCCGGGAATTCTGATTCCTTTTGACAACAAGTGATTAGGATCCTGCAAATTTGAGTTAGTCGTAAAAATCTACAAGGAGAAGCAATGAAGCTGTCATCACTAGGTCTATATATTTTTGTGGTATGTGCTCTGGTAATCGGGACTCCCACGCTCACTTTTGCAGAGATGGCAAAGATCGGTATTGTCATTATGCATGGTAAAGGGGGCTCACCCAACAAGCATGTCGATGGTATTGCCAATACATTGGAGAGAGATGGGTATCTGGTTGCTAATCTGGAAATGCCATGGTCCAAGCGCCATGAATACAATGCCCCCGTTAGCGCAGCAGAGGAGCAGGTAGAGTCAGCACTCACAAAAATGCGCAATCAAGGCGCAACCCACCTTTTTGTCTCAGGACACAGTCAGGGTGGGGGCTTCGCACTCTATTTTGGCGGTCGCCATAGGGTAGATGGTGTTATCGGGCTAGCCCCGGGTGGAAATGTCGGGAGCAAGATGTTCCGTAAGAAGCTGGGTAAGTCGGTTGCACGTGCACGGAAACTCATTGAGGCGGGTAAAGGCGATGAAACAACCCGATTGATGGACCTTGAGGGATCAAAGGGTACTTTCCCCATCATCATTACACCAAACAACTATCTCTCATGGTTTGCCCCTGACGGAGCAATGAATATAATCAAGTCGGCGAAGCAGTTGGGAGATGATGTTCCCGTGCTGTGGGCGGTTGCCAAACGGGATTACCCAGGGCTTAGGAAATTTGGCCCAATAGTTTTTGGATTCCTGTCCAGACACCCCGACACCACATACTATGAACCGAACTCTGACCACCTGGGTGCTCCATCTGCCTCCATAGAGGAGGTCAAAAGGTGGATCACTGAAGTAGTTAACAACAAAGGATAAAACCAAACTTTCAGAGGTGAAGAACGCTTCAACTTCACCATAGTTGGTAATGGTAATCAGCTGTAAGCGTTGGAAAGTTCTCTGCTCTGAGTAGTTCAAAATAAGCCGGACGATTAGCTACAGAGAATAGGTTCAGGCTGTGCAATCACGCACAGCTGTACTTGGTTCGAGTCTTCTCTTTTACCTGTCTTGATCCAGGCGTTAAATTATGCCAATCCCTTGTGGAAAGCTTGCGCTTCGCTCATGCGTTCTTGACGCTGTTGCTCTTCGATCATGGCCGCTTCGATCTCCAGTAGCACGGCATCCACATCCGCAACCTGTAGCTCTTCCTCAAAGTGGCCGGTCAGCTCGGCGTCAGGATGCAATTTTCCATTTTCGTACAGTGACCAGATTTCTTTGGCGTATTTGCTGTCTTGCAGTTCTGGGGCGTACTGGGCGTAGTAGGTAGTTATACTGTTGACGTCCCGCTCCAGCATCCACTCGGCTTGATTGTTGGCTGCGGCGTCCACTACTTGAGGCAGGTCGATAATCACCGGACCGGACTCATCCACCAATACGTTAAATTCTGACAGGTCACCATGCACCAGTCCGGCGCAAAGCATGCGCATCACGTATTGCATGAGCACCGCATGGTCTTTCCGTGCCTCTTCCGCAGACATGGAAATATCGTTGAGGCGCGGCGCCACTAGGCCCTCGGTATCGGTGATCAACTCCATCAGCAGGACGCCGTCGAAGAAGCCATAGGGCTGGGGGACTCGTACACCGGCACGGGCCAGGCGATAGAGGGCATCCACCTCGGTGGTCTGCCACGCCTGCTCTTGCTGTTCACGACCGAATTTGGAGCCTTTTTCCATAGCTCGGCCACGGCGGCTATTACGCGTCTTGCGGCCTTCTCGGTATTGCACAGCCTTTTTGAAGCTTCGCTTGTTAGCTTCTTTGTAGGCCTTGGCGCAGCGAATCTCGTGACCGCAGCGCACGATATAGACGGTGGCCTCTTTACCGCTCATCAGCGGGCGGATAACTTCATCGACCAAACCATCCTCAATCAGGGGTTGGATTTGCTTTGGAATTTTCATGGCACCCTTATACGCTGTTTAGGTACAGGATGGAATCCATTACTTACAAAGAAGATGGTGTGAGCGCTGGGACAACCACCCTCCTCCTTCCAGAGGGAGTTGAAGGGCGGCTAATCAAATACCAGGCAGCAATACCCGGTTAGTCATGGTAACGAAGGATGATATTCCAAGAGCCGTCATCACCGTAACGCAGGAAGTATGATGACCCATCGTACGGCGAATAATCATAGGGCCGGTAATACCTGGTACTCCTGTAGCGCGGCCAATAATGCCTGGAATGAGTCGTCCATGGTCTACGATGGCTGCGAGTATGCTTCTTCCTGAGAGAATATTTCTCATTGCGTTGATGATCACGAGACCTCTGATCCACCCTGCCCCAATCGCCGGATCTTAACCCATGCTTGGCGGCGGAAATATCGGTTGAGATTGTACCTCCTGTAAAAGCCAGTAAAGCGGCCACCACTGTTGCTGATATTATGCTGCGTTTCATTTCATGACTCCTTCCCGGCACCACCGGGTTGACCACCTCTCACTTTAAAGAGTAGCCAGGGAGCCTGAACAGCACCTGAACGAACGACTAACGAAGCTATGAATTGTGATAAATTACGTAGCAAACAGATGCAAGCAGCACTAGATTTTTAATCTTTTACGATAGACTCCAAAGAGAGTGGTTATCGAGGATAGACCACTAAATCGATATTGGTCAGAGACAATTGGTTGTTAAATCAGTATAAAATAGATCCCATGAATCAGTTATCTGAAAACAGCATCAGCTGCCCATATTGTGGAGAATCAATTGATGTACTGATCGACAGCTCTGAAGCGGATCAGGAGTATATTGAAGATTGCCACGTCTGCTGTAGGCCGATTGTATTTAGAATTACGTTAACAAATAGTGGCGAACCCGTAGTGTCGGTACGAAGTGAAGATGAAACCTATTAATAATAGGCGAAACAATCCCTCTGGTGACACCCATTACGTAGGGTGATCAATCTGCTGCAGGCCTTACCCGCTCCCGGAGCGTTATTGCCGACACTAAGCATATGAAGAGATGAAGCCAATAGTACAAGAAGAAAAAACAGTGTGTGGCATTGCAAGTTTGGCTGCTATTGCCGGTATCTCTTATAGCGAGGCCAAGAAAATAGCTAACGGCATGGGAATCTATGCTGATGACCAAACGCTATGGTCAGATTCCCAACATGTCCGTACTCTTTTAGCTCAATTGGGTATCAGGAGTGATAGAGCAGAGACCCCTTTCAAGAACTGGGACTCTTTGCCGGATTGTGCGCTAATCTCACTCAAGTGGCATATTGAAAACGGAAAGCCATTCTGGCACTGGGCTGTTTTTATTCGTGAGGATAACCATGCCTATGTTCTTGATCCCAAGAAAGCCCTTAAAACCAATGTAAGAACAGATTTTGGCAGAATGAGACCCAAATGGTACATCGAAGTATACGCTTAACAAATCAACCGGCCATAAAGGTAAGCGCTCAATAATGTCTGCAATAAAGTTCACCAAAGATGAGAAGGATGTCATCATCCGAAAAATTCAGGGCTACTTCGAGAGTGAGCTGGACCGGGAGATAGGCCAATTCGAGGCTGACTTTCTTCTGGACTTCTTCTCCGAAGAGGTTGGGGCTTATTACTACAACCGGGGTCTCTACGACGCTCAAACCATTCTTGAGAGCAAAATGGAGGGGTTTGCAGAGGCTATCTATGAAATTGAGAAGCCTACTGAGTTTTCCAAATGACCATCCATAGGGGATAATAGGCGACAGACCCACCCCACCCGACCAAAAGTCGTTTTGAATCACCTCTATACAGGCTCATCATTTTGACCCAGACCGCCTTCTCATCCCTCAAGCTTCATCCCGATCTCCTGAAGAACCTCTCTTCCCTTGGTTACGAGGTGATGACGCCGATTCAGGCGCAGAGCCTGCCTCACATGCTTGCCGGCAAAGATGTGATTGCCCAGGCAAAGACCGGATCCGGCAAGACCGCCGCCTTCGGACTTAGCCTGCTTGAAAAGCTCAATGTGAAACGTTTTCGTATCCAGACGTTGGTACTCTGCCCTACCCGTGAGCTCGCCGATCAGGTGGCAAAAGAGATTCGGCGGCTGGCTCGAACCATTCACAATATTAAGGTACTGACTCTGTGCGGCGGTATGCCGTTTGGTCCCCAGATCGGCTCACTGGAACACGGTGCCCATATTATTGTAGGTACCCCCGGGCGTGTAGAAGAGCACATACGCAAGGGCACACTGAAACTCGATGACTTGACTACGCTGGTGCTCGATGAGGCTGATCGTATGCTCGACATGGGTTTTCAAACAGAGCTCGACGCCATCTTTGATCAAGCACCTGACAAACGCCAGACCCTGCTGTTTAGTGCAACCTTCCCAGATGAAATTCAGTCTATTGCCCAGCGCATCATGATTAAACCCGTGATGGTCCAGGTGGACTCCACTCACGACAGCAGCACTATTGAGCAGCACTTCTATAAGGTGACTGATAATGATCAGCGGATGACGGCACTGCGCCTGCTGCTTTTACATAATCGTCCGGAGTCAGCGCTGGTATTCTGTAACACCAAGCGTGAGACTCAGGAGGTGGCTGACACACTCCATCATGATGGTTTTACCTCCCTCGCCCTTCATGGAGACCTTGAGCAGCGGGAGCGTGATGAGGTCTTGGTGCAGTTTTCCAACAGAAGCGCCTCGGTGCTCGTCGCCACCGATGTAGCCGCCCGAGGGCTGGATATTGACTCGCTCGACGCTGTGATCAACTACCACATTGCCCGTGACACAGAAATCCATATTCACCGCATTGGTCGCACGGGTCGGGCTGGAGAAAACGGTCTTGCCTGCTCCCTGTTCAGTGATAAAGAGCACTACAAAGTCGCCTTGCTGGGAGACTATCTGGGCCATTTCATAGAGGGCGAAGCTTTGCCACCGATGAGCCTGCTATATGAAAAACCGATGCAGCCGACCATGGCCACCCTGCAGATTGATGGCGGCAAAAGACAGAAAGTGCGGCCTGGCGATATTCTTGGTGCCCTGACCGGTGAAAACGGCATCGCTGGAAAACAGGTTGGAAAAATCTCAATTTTCAATAATTTCGCTTACGTGGCGGTCACCAGAAGCGCCGTCAAACCCGCACTCAAGAAATTGAGTCATGGAAAACTGAAGGGGCGTTCATTTCGGGTAAGATTGGTTTGAGTCCAGTGCCGGATCGAGTTTATCCGGCCTGAGAGCGCTTCCGTATTAATCGCGCCTGCCGCCACTATTCAATTGTTGCTGTAGATTTTCTGTCTGCTGTGACATCGTCTCAAAAACATTTTGAAGCTGTTCATTGGAGTGTTCTAACCCCTTGGCAGACTCGACACTGGAGTCACTGAAATCACTTATCGCCTGTGACGTGATATCCAACAGTTTGATGCGCTCTGACTGTTTCATGGCGGCCCGACTTACCAGATCCAACTTGTCATTCATCGAGGAGATGGTTTGCAGTGCCTTGCTGACAGATTGACCGGCGGCATCAACCTGATCATACCCTTTTGCCATATTGCTCATGCTCATTTCGAGCAATTTACCTATTTCAACCGCCGCTTCATTGCTCTTTACAGAGAGCTCGCGCACCTCACTGGCAACCACAGCAAAGCCTCGACCGGCATCTCCTGCGCGAGCAGACTCGATTGCGGCATTCAATGCCAGAAGATTGGTCTGATCTGCAATACCTGCGACTACGGAGATGGCTGCTTTGATATCCTTATTATGATCATGGATGGCAGACATCGCCTCAACAGCTGAGTCCATGCTGTCATTGGCTTCTGTCGCTTCAGATGCAAAATGTTCCGAGAGTTCATCCATCTTGCCGAACAGCACCTTATTTTCATCGACAGCCGTCAGAGCCTCTTTTAGCTTCTCCTGCATCTCACTGCTAAGCACCTGCTGATGATCAAGATCAGATGTAATACTTGAGCTATTTTTGTTATTCGTTGCCAATGTTTCATGTAACTGTGATTTCAGCTGATGCATCAAGTGAGTGATACTCTGTACGTTACCAACCAGCGCTTCCAGTCTCTCCGCCTGGGCCTTGTTTGACGCCGCACTATGCTCCGCCGTTTCACGAAGCAGAATCATCTTTTCCATTGCAATACGACGAATACGGTAAACGTAGGCCTGGGCCAGCCAGATTATTGCCATCGGCAGAATATACCCCGAATAATCATTAACCCTCACGGCAGAATCTGAGAGAGGAAATGCCTCAGGCTGAAGTCCGTTGTGGTCCAGGAAGATAAGCACAGTAACTTGAATAAAGGCAACAACAAACCAGAACAGCCCCGAAAGACTGTTTGCCAGCAGATAGCTAAAAACAGTGAAACCTATCGGCCAGAGAATGTGTGCAGAGTGAATACCACCCGTTTGGTAGATGACATTGCCCGCATGAATAACCATAGCCAGAATAGCCAGGTTGGCAACTACAATTGTGCTGATTTCAATTCTCAGCAGTAGCGCAGATATAAGCAGTATTGAGAGCAGAACAAGAGAGGTGATGGTCAGAGAAATATTATCGAGGCCGTACCACTTGATAAGGCTGTATAGACCGACTAGCGCACTGAATAACAAGAAGACACGCAGTGCGGCACCACTCATCTGTTGCTGAGTCATCGAAGAGTCAACCCCAGGAAACAACAGCCCGGTGATTTTTTTATCTTGCCCCACAGCTCTACCCCGTAGACATGAATTAGTCATTTAGAGTGTAGCAGTTAGCTGCCCATTACAGGAACAAGAAGTCTGTGGAGCTTAACACCACTTGGTTGTAAGACCCCTGACCGGATAACGCCACACCCGGACACCACCAACCGAAATAACAGATGCTATTGTCTCAGCGGTAGTCTATGAAGCTGCTGTAGCTGTGGAATTTTACAGGATCACAAACCCGCTCCCTGGCCGATGCCTGAGAGGTTGGTGAGAAAAGAGGCTGCACCTGCGCCAATGCGCTTGGCAAAACGTTCCACAAGATCCTCGGCGGGAGTGAAGTCTACAATAGTCTCAGCCTTGATTACCTCACGGGCGACATAGCTGCTGCTACCCAACTCATCCGCCAATCCTAGCTTGATGCTCTCCTCGCCGGACCAGAAAAGGCCGCTGAAGATCTTATCATCCACTTTCAGGCGATCACCCCGCCCCTCTTTGACTGCCGAGATAAACTGCTGGTGTACCTGATCCAGCATCCCCTCTATGTGAAGACGTTCCTCATCCGTCAGTGGTGAGAAGGGATCAAGAATGGCTTTATGCTCACCGGCGGTGATCAAGCGCCGCTCAACACCGAGTTTTTCCATACCCTTCTCGAAACCGAAGGTGCCCATCAGCACACCGATGGAGCCGACGATACTTGCCTTGTCGACATAGATCTTATCTGCCGCTGCCGCCACGTAATAACCACCGGAGGCACACATATCGGTCACCACGGCATAGACCGGAATATCTTCGTACTTCTCTTTCAAGCGACGGATCTCGTCGTTGATGTAGCCTGACTGTACCGCACTGCCGCCCGGGCTGTTGATACGCAATACGACACCCTTTGTCTCTTCATCTTCAAAGGCGCTGCGCAGACCGCTGATGATGTTATCCGCACTCGCCTCGGAATCGTCAGCGATGACACCTTTGATCTCCACCAGTGCGGTATGACCCTCGTCTCCCGCAAGAGAGGTCTCCGGCAGCTTGTCCGGCATCAACAGCAGCAGCAGCGCGATCAGATAGGTAAATGTAAGAAACTTAAAAAAGATGCCCCAGCGACGTTTGCGCTGTTGTTCTGTAATCGAAGAGGAGGCCAGTTTCTCCAGCAACTCCCGCTCCCAGTTTTCGTTTTTGTTATCCATACGTCTATCTTCAGTGTGTCATGAGCCAGTCTGTAAGCTCTGTAATATCATCCAGGCAGCCCAGAGGGGAATGCTGCATCAGCCGTTCTGTTGTGTGCACACCGTAGCTTACAGCCAATCGGTGGGCACCGGCGTTAACTGCCATCTGCATGTCATATTCGGTGTCACCGATCATCAGTGTCTCACTAGCGGCAACCCCCATTTCATCCATAATCTGCAGCAGCATCTGTGGGTGGGGCTTCGAGAGAGTCTCATCAGCACAGCGGGTGGTAAGAAACAGCGGTTTCAGTCCCGTCTCATCGAGTACTTTATCCAGGCCCTGACGCCCCTTTCCGGTCGCGACCGCCATCATGTACTTCTGCCCCTGCAATTTCTCCAGCACCTCCCTGGCACCAGTAAAGAGCTCCGAGGGTGTCTTATCTACATGGAGGAAGTAGTGACGGTAGCGCTCCACCACCCGATCGACTAGACCATCGTCCGCCCCTGGAAACAGTGTCGTGACAGCCTCTTTCAGACCCAGGCCGATAATATTTCTGACTTCATTATCTGTCGGCATTATGAGATGAAGGTCCCTTGCTGCACCGCATACGCAGGCGATGATCCTCGCCTCTGAATCCATCAGGGTGCCGTCCCAATCAAATACCAACAGTTTGAAATCGTTACTGCTCATCGCTTCAAATCACTCAATAATTTTACCAGTGCAGGGTCAAGCGGCGCCTTGAACTGCATCTCACCCCGCTCCTCCGGCCAGGAGAAGCGTAGTGATTCTGCATGGAGAAATAGTCTTTTCAAACCCCGCTTGCGCATCACCTTGTTGGCGGCATCATCACCGTATTTGGTATCGCCAAGTATTGGGGTTCCCAGATGGGCGGCATGAACCCGAATCTGGTGCGTACGTCCGGTGATCAGCTGCGCCTCAACCAGCGTGTAGTCGCCAAACCGTTCTCTCACCCGAAAGCGGGTGACCGATGGCTTGCCTCTCGGATCCACCACTACAACCCGCTCACCGCTTTTGACTGTGTTTTTCAACAGAGGTTCATTGACCTCCACCCGATCCCTATGCCACTTTCCCGCCACCAGGGCGATATAGCGCTTGTCGATGCTGTTGTTGCGAATCAGCTCATGGAGGGCGCGCAAGGCACTGCGCCGGCGGGTTATCAATAGACAGCCCGAGGTGTCCCGGTCGAGGCGGTGAACCAGTTCCAGCTCGCGATCTTCAGATTTTAGCTGGCGCAATGCCTCAATCACGCCGAAGCTGAGCCCACTACCGCCGTGAACCGCCATACCGGAGGGTTTGTTGAGTACCAACAGTCGCTTGTCCTGATAGAGAATCGACTGTTCAAGAATCTCCAACTGCTTGCGCCCTACCCCGGTGGGAGCTGTCTTCTCCCCCATGCGTACCGGTGGCACACGGACCAGATCACCCTCTTGAAGTCGGTAGCTGGCCTTTTTCCGGCCTTTGTTGACCCGCACCTCTCCCCGCCGCAGGATACGATAGATATAACTTCTGGGAACACCTTTCAGCAGATTGAGGAGGAAGTTATCGATACGCTGACCCTCATATCCGGGCTCTACACGTACCTGCTGTACCGACTGATTTTTCTGCTGTGGTTCCGACATCCGGCGAATAATAGCAGTTTCTTGGCAATCGCATCAGAAAAAAGGTGACTTTTTCTCTGGGTTATTTGCTGTAACTATAGAAGAGGTCTATACTTCTCAAGTCGAGTGTCCCATATATTAAAGAGTGCACTCGCAAAGAAAACTGATTTAAAGATTATTGGCGCCGGTCTGACAAACTGTCGCTGAAAGTCTGGCTGGCCACGATCTCCCTGATTATTGGGATGGATCGAATCTGTAGAGCAGCCGCCAGCTGGACTGAAAAGAGCACACTGCTTCGTGCAGTGACCCAAAATTAATGGCGTGGCACTCTGGATGGAGCTGTCGCTGAGAAGCAAGTCTCCACGTAAGGCGTGGACCCACTACTCACTTCAGACCCTTAACTTGGTGGCCACCTGCGCTCAGGATGCAGAAATATTTTAAATCCTGAGCGAAGGCTCGTTATATACGAAGCCCGCAGGCCAAAAGGCGCGCCGTAAGGATTTATTACAATATGAAACGTATGCTGATCAACGCAACTCAGCCGGAAGAGTTGCGCGTGGCCATTGTGGATGGCCAAAAATTGTTCAACCTGGATATTGAAAGCGCAGGTAGGGAACAGAAAAAAGCCAATATTTACAAAGGCAAAATCACCCGGGTCGAACCCAGTCTAGAAGCCGCATTCGTCGAGTACGGCGCTGACCGACACGGTTTCCTTCCCCTCAAAGAGATCTCCCGCAGCTACTTTACCGACAAGGCTCGTGAAGCCGGTGGTCGAGCAAATATTAAAGAGGCGATCAAGGAAGGCCAGGAAGTCATCATCCAGATCGAGAAAGAGGAGCGTGGCAATAAGGGCGCGGCACTCACCACCTTCATCTCTCTGGCAGGCCGTTATCTCGTTTTAATGCCCAACAACCCTCGTGCCGGCGGCGTCTCTCGCCGTATCGAGGGCCAGGATAGAAGCGACCTCAGAGAGGCCATGTCCGGCCTCGAAATTCCCGATGGCATGGGACTGATCGTCCGCACCGCCGGTGTTGGTAAAAATGAAGAAGAGTTGCAGTGGGACCTCGACTACCTGACACAGTTGTGGAGAGCCATTGACGAGTCGGCAACAGAGAAAAAGCCCCCTTTCCTGATCTACCAGGAGAGCAACGTCATCATCCGTTCCATGCGCGACTACCTGCGTGGTGATATTGGGGAGATCGTTATCGATGACCCGGATGTCTATGCAGAAGCCTGCGAATTCGTCGATCAGGTGATGCCTCAGTACAAGAAAAAACTTCGTAAATACGAAGATGAAATCCCTCTGTTCAACCGTTTTCAGATTGAGAGCCAGATTGAGTCCGCCTTCCAGCGTGAGGTCACCCTCCCCGCCGGCGGTGCTATCGTCATCGATCACACTGAAGCATTGACCTCTGTAGATATCAACTCAGCCCGCGCCACCAAGGGGGCGGATATCGAGGAGACGGCCTTAAACACCAACCTTGAGGCCGCCGATGAGATTGCACGTCAACTACGTCTGCGTGATATGGGTGGTCTGTTCGTCATCGACTTCATCGACATGACACCCTCCCGCAATCAGCGAGAGGTTGAAAACCGTCTGAAAGATGCGCTCAAGCATGACCGCGCCAGAGTTCAGGTTGGCCGCATCTCACGCTTCGGCTTGCTGGAGATGTCACGGCAGCGGCTGCGTCCCTCGTTGAGCGACTCCAGTCTCCACGCCTGCCCACGCTGCTCCGGCCATGGCTTTATCCGTGGTATTGAGTCACTTGCTCTTTCAGTGCTTCGACTCATCGAAGAGCATGCGATGAAGGAGAATACCGCACGGATCAATGCACAACTACCTGTCGATGTTGCCACCTATCTGCTCAACGAGAAGCGTCAAAACATCTACGACATTGAGAAGCGTCACTCTATTGGCGTGATACTGATACCCAATATCCACCTGCAGACACCTCATTACGAGATTGAGCGGATTCGTTCCCAGGATATTCCCACGGGTAGTGATGAGCCAGTCAGTCACGAAATGATGACCAAGCCTGAGGAGAGCCTACAGCAGTCTCCCAGCCAGCAGGGTGTGAAGAGCGAAGAGCCCTCGGTTAAGCGTATTGTCCCATCGGCACCTGCTCCTCAACGTGCACCCGAAGCAGTTGCAGAACCCGCTGCTGCAAAACCACAGGAAGGTGGCTTTGTTCGCCGCATCTTGAGTGCCCTGTTTGCTGAAAGCAAGGTAACGGAGAAAGAAGAAGCGCCCGTAGAGGAGAAAAAAGCAGACAAAGAGAAAAAGGCTGACTCCCGTTCTCGCGGTGGACGTCGTCGCCCCAACCAACGTGGCGAGGGCCGAGGTTCTTCATCGCGGGGTTCACGTCAACGCTCCGGCGGCAAAGGCGGTGATAACCGTCAGCAGCGGGATGAGCAGAAAGCCAAGTCCGATGCTCCCCAAAGAAAGGGGCGCGAAGAGAGCATAGAGCAGAAGGATGAAAAGGAGCAACAAACAGCTGTCGCCAATGATGTCGATAAGAGCGGTACGGAAGAGGTAAAGCGAGGTTCACGCAGGGGT
Source organism: Sedimenticola sp. (assembly GCA_040505895.1). GTDB lineage: Bacteria > Pseudomonadota > Gammaproteobacteria > Chromatiales > Chromatiaceae > Vondammii. Next base: position 328,391 of record JBEVXU010000018.1, read on the forward strand.
CGCAGGGGTGGACGCCGTCGCCGTGGAGGCCGTGGAACCGGCCAGGAAGGTGAAAACCAGGAGATACAGGGTCAAGCAGTTACAGCCACAACCACTGAAAAAGCGGATGGTAATGTTGCCGTCACAACTGATGACCAGCCCTTAGAGGGTGGAGAAGCCAAGGAACGTGAAGGCTCAACTGGTCGTGGTCGCGGCCGAGGTCGTAGCCGAGGACCACGCAGGCCTAGAGAACAGGCCGATAGCAGTAGCAGTGGTAATGGAGACGAAAGTAAACCTGCTGATGAAATAACCGCAGAGAAGCCTAAAGCCAAGCCATCCAAACAGGTGGAAACGAAACCAGCTGCCACTCAGGAATCTAGTCCGGTAAGCCCGCAGGTAGAGACAAAGCCCGAGGCCGAAGCTAAACCAAAACCTAAGTCCAAACCGAGAGCTAAGCCGAAACCCAAATCGGATGCACAGGCTAAACCTGAAGTTGAGAGCAAGCCAGAGGGGAAGCCGCTACGTCAGGTCGAAACTAAAAAGGGTGCTAAAACCAAGAAACCGGCAATCAAGGCTGAGAAGAAGCCAAAGGCTAAAACCGACGATAAGCCAAAACCGGTAGCACAGGCTAAGGCCAAGACGGAAAACAAGCCGCTGCGTCAGGTGGAAACAAAGGGTACCACTCAGGCAGAGGCTCCAAAAGAGTCACGACCTGAACGCCAATCTTCCTCCAGAGGTTCACAAAGAGAGCAGAGAACAGCGGAAATGCTGATGAAAGCAGTCAGTAAGGCGGCATCGGAACCGCCTCCCAGCAAGGACGGCGAGTAATAAAAAGGGCGGCCAAATGGCCGCCCTTTTTGTTGGCAGTGAATATATCAAAGCATCAACCGAAAACAACCTCATCATTCCGGTGCATGCAGGAGAAGTAGCGCAAGTATGAAACTCCAGGAAAGTGACCGCAATGGTTGTTTCTGGATCCCAGCCTACATCGGGATGACGAGCCAACTGATAACTGATAACTGATAACTGATAACTGATAACTGATACTTCAGTTTAAAGGTGCTTTTCCCGAATATCAGAGAGCAGACCGCGGGATGCCTCTTCCACCATATCGAACACTTTCTCAAATCCCTGGTCGCCGCCATAGTATGGATCGGGCACCTCCCGCGCTTTGAAAAAGCCTGAAGTGAAGTCCATAAAAAGTTTCAGCTCCGCTCTCATCTCGCCACCGGGTGAGATAGCCGCCAGGTTAGCGTAATTGTCCTTATCCATCGCCAGAATGTAATCAAATAGCAGAAAATCCTCGCTTGAGGCCTGACGCGCCCGTTGACTACTCAGATCGAAACCGCGACCCAATGCCGTCTGCTGCGCTCTGTTGTCGGGAGGATTGCCTACGTGGTAGGCGTGGGTGCCTGCAGAATCAACTTCAATTCTGTCACCCAACCCTTCACTCTTAACCATCCCCTCAAATACTCCATGGGCAGTCGGCGATCGACAGATATTGCCCATACAAACAAATAATACTTTGATTTTTCTCATATTTTTAATTTTACTAATCGAGTGACCTATATCTTACATACTACTTTATCTGACCATCCTATTCCAACCCCAGCGCCCCCATCCAGGGATTGGCAGTGACAAAAAAGGTGCCGCATCAGGTGCCGAAGTCGATCCCCTGTGCCAGTGGAATATCATCACCGTAGTTGATGGTGTTGGTTGCCCGGCGCATGTAGTTTTTCCATGCGTCACTCCCCGACTCTCTACCGCCACCGGTATCCTTTTCACCGCCAAATGCACCGCCAATCTCCGCCCCCGAGGTACCGATATTGACATTGGCAAGGCCGCAGTCAGAACCTGTGACTGAGAGAAAATGTTCCGACTCTTTCAGATCATCGGTAAATATCGCCGAAGAGAGCCCTTGGGGAACATCATTGTGGATCCGGATCGCCTCATCAAAGTCGCTATAGGGAATGATGTAGAGAATCGGCGCAAAGGTCTCTTCTTTTACTATCTCAGCTTCGGGACCGATGCGAATAATTGCCGGCTTCACGTAGAAACCACCCTCCCCGCCTGAAACAGTCACCCGCTCACCACCACACAGCAGCTTACCTCCTTGTGTTTCTGCCCCGACCAAGGCCCGCTGCATCTGTTCGTAAGCGTGACCATCTATCAGTGGCCCAACCAGGCTTACCGAATCAAAAGGATCTCCGATGGGTAGGGTGTCATAACTCGCCAATAGTCGCTGTTCCAGGGACCCAATTATCTCTTGCTGTGCGATCACCCGTCGCAGGCTGGTGCAGCGTTGGCCACAGGTACCGACGGCGGAAAAGACGATAGCGCGTAGCGCCAACTCCAGATTGGCTGACGGGGTGACAATCATGCCGTTATTACCACCCAATTCAAGGAGTGAACGCCCCAGCCTACTACCTACCGACGCACCCACCTTGCGCCCCATGGCCACTGAACCCGTGGCGGAGACTAAGGGAATCTCTCGGCAGTGGCTCAACTGCTCTCCTGTGCGGTGGTCGCCGACCAGCACAGCGGAAAGGTCTTTAGGAAACTCTGCAAACCGTGTTAGAACGCGGTTGACCAGCTGCTGACAGGCAAGTGCACAGAGGGGGGCTTTCTCAGACGGTTTCCATAGCAGCGTATTGCCACAGACAATGGCAAGGGTGGCATTCCAGGCCCACACCGCCATCGGGAAATTAAAAGCACTGATTACCGCTATCGGTCCCAGAGGGTGCCACTGCTCCATCATACGGTGCTCTGGACGCTCACTGGCAATAGTGAGGCCGTGAAGTTGCCGGGAAAGACCAACGGCAAGATCGCAGATATCAATCACCTCCTGCACCTCACCCAACGACTCCTGAAGAATCTTGCCGCACTCCAGGGTGATAAGCTCCGCAAGTTGCTGCTTGTTGGCCCTGAATTCATTGCCCAGTTCACGGACAAACTCACCCCGCCGAGGTGCCGGTATCAGACGCTGCTTGAGAAAAGCCTCCCGGGCTCGGACAATCGCATCTGATACCTGAGCCTCTGAGAGCAGGTTGAATAGACCCAGAGATGCACCGTCACATGGAGAGAATACCTCATGAGACTCTCCCTCCCCCGCCTCGTAGTGGTCGCCCTGAAACAGAGAGGGAAAGCGCCCTTTTGCCGTCACACTGATATCCAGCGCAGAGAGAATCCGGTTATCCATTTTCATCCACCTACTTTTCAGAAAGATATCCTTACAGACCCGAGTAATAAGTACTTAAGGCTGTGCACAATAATCCGGGAACCGGGTGTAGGAGCGAACTTGTTCGCGAAGAACACGCCCCGATGCCTGATCGCGAATAAATTCGCTCCTACAGATGCACTTTTTTCTATGGAGATAGTGCTTCAGGACTATTGTGCATAGCCACTAAGTACTTAAACAAAATATGCCTATGGAATTCCTACCCCATCATTCCATCCTCAGACCCGTGACTTGTTGACAAAACAACCGGCAAAGCGGTTGTCGATCAGATCATTGAAATCTATCTGCTCCTGGCGCACGTAGCCCTGGTTCGGCAACTTGCCCTGAAAAAAGAGGTCCAGTACTGCACAGAGTGAAGATGCAGTGGTGATCTGTATCGCACCCCAATGCTCACCATCAATACAATCGTGATAGATCTTACGGCTGTCGGTTATCTGCATGAACTTTCCGTCTACCATGCCGGTGGCTGTCACCATGATCAGAACGACATCCTGTTTGGTGGCGGCCACCGCATTTTCAAAAATCTGCTTTAGTAGGGTACGGCGCTGTCCCAATTTCAGACTATTGATAAGGAAGTTCATCAAGTACTGATGGCCTTTGTAGCGGATGGTTTTGTAGGTGAGATCTTCCACCTTGCCATCAAGGGTCTGGCAAAGTGTACCCAACCCACCTGAGGTGTTGAATGCCTCATAGGCCATGCCATCAAGGGAGAAGGTCTCAAGCCCCTCCAACGGAGTTAGCTCGACACGCTCACCGCCACGAATTGCCTGACAGGGGTTACAGTACTCATTGATCAGCCCTTGGGTCGACCAGATCAGATTGTACATCAGGGTGTTTGAGGGAAACTCCGGCAGCGCACCCACCCGCAATTTCAAACTCTCCAGTTGATCGAACTGTTTACCCACATGGTGGCCGAGGATACCTATGAAGCCCGGCGCAAGGCCGCACTGAGGGACAAACACCTGACCTGGCCTGGGGTTTTCGGTGGCAATCTCATTGATCAGGTCGGCAGTGGCCACATCTTCAGTAAGGTCGAAATAGCTGACCCCCACCTCTGCCGCTGCTGCGGCGATTAGGGGGCTTGCATCGAAGCTACAGGCCGACACCACAGCCTGATATTCACTCAGAAGTGTCAGCAACTGATCGCTGTCACCGATATCCAGCAGTCGGGTTTCCACACCTGCCGGCAGCCCGCTACTCTCCAGAGCATGCGAGGTTCTGTCGGCCAGAAGAACTGCGTAATCCCCTGTTTGATGCAGCAGTTTCGCAATTGATGCGCCGATCCTACCAGCCCCAATAATCGCAACTCTGTTCAACTTACTCCCTCCAACGGGCATATATGACTCAATCATGGGTGACTTTAGTTGGGCTCAAATGGTCAGCATTTCGAATCAACTCTTTCTATACAAAGAATAGACGTTTTTTAGTTCCTTGATATTTCACCTCTCATAAAACATTTGTAATAACATTATAAAATAGCTCTATGTTATTGTTTTTAAATGATCTAACATAAAGATGTTTTTTAATGCCACTGGGATGAGTGCTGGAGCTTGACCTCTCTGCTATCTTTATAAGTATGTCCAATAACGTATTGATCAAACGCTACAACGCCTACTACCATGGATGGTGCCTGTCTTTTGGTGAACACGACGCCACCTATGATGAAGCACGTGAGATCTGCTGGCTTTTCGGAGATGATCAGATTGGCATGGCCCTGGCACCAACGCTATGGCGAAAACTCTACCATGCTCTCCTCGGACGACATGAAAGGACTCCCGAACTGATACTGAGCGATGGCACCGTGAAGGTAGATGACGTCAGTTTTAATTTGGCTGACGAAATCGACAGAAAGAGCATGAAACAGTTGAAGGCATTTCTCCTCAGCCAGGATGAACTGTATCTATTCCTCTCCAACCACTTCTGCTATCCATCGGGTACCCGCATCGTTACCTTTTCCAAGAAGAAGCCAAGCATCATCCTCTACAAAGAGATGCAGCCTCTAAAAGTGGTGTTTGAGTAGTCACGCAGCGCCACCCATCGTTATAGATTAATTACAGGTAGTACTCTCTTGGATGATCAACTGTTCATCGACCGTATACGCCCCCTGATCGGCAACCGCTTCCGCTACCTTGGACAAACCTGGGTATTGATAGAGGTACTGGCCGATGAGGAAAACCTGGTGCTGGCAGATACCAGCCAAGACGGACCAATTCAAACAGACCAGTACGGCCAAGCCCTGCGCCGGGGTCCAGAGAATCTACTAGTCCCACTATTTGGTGATGACCCCGAGTCATTTTCAGAAGAGTTGCTTGAGGTGCTTGCAAACAAGTGCGGCTGAATTAAGACGCAGATAGAGATTTCACTCTTCTCATTTAGGCCACCCTGATTAACAAGGAGTTTACATCCCTTGCCAAATCAAGTAGATAGATGATAGTTTTCTACACTGAAAATAACTGATCTTTTCATGTTGGCATCAAACCAACTTCCCAATGCGGAGAATAGTGAGAGATGGAAAAGAAGAAAGTAGATAAATCACGTCGTAAATTCCTCGAGCAGGCGGGTAAAGTGGCTGTAGTCGCACCCGTATCTGCGGTGATCCTGACAGCTACCTCTAAGCCGGCTAAGGCTGTGGATACATATAGGCCTCGTTAAACTCTTCCTGAATAAGGGTTGAGAGCTCCATGGAGCTGTATATACCTCATCAAATAGATAGAGGGCAGTTTTCGATTGAGCAAGTAACCAATCTTTTGATATTTGCATCAAACCAACTTCCCAATGTGGAGAATAGTGAAAGATGGAAAAGAAAAAAGTTGATAAATCACGTCGTAAATTTCTTGAACAGGCAGGTAAGGTTGCGGTAGTGGCACCGGTTACAGCTGTAGTTCTTACAGCGACTACCAAGCCGGCACAGGCTCAACAATTTTACAAGCAGGACCCCATCTAAAGAGTAAAGAGAGGGGGTGTAATTTCACACTACGGATAGCCTCCAGCCTCACACTAAATACAACCTTTCTTTCAACGGAGAGCAGTGAAAGATGAAAAAGAAAAACGTAGACAAATCACGCCGTAAATTTCTTGAACAGGCAGGTAAAATGGCTGTAGCAGCCCCCGTTACCGCAGTGGTTCTTACCGCCACCAGCAAACCCGCACATGCGACGATTGGCTCTGTAGCACCTCCTCCTCGTACTGATGTATAGACACGTAATTTAGCTATCCAGATAATAATTGGCGCATTTCTATGCAGTCAGCTTAAGGATAAACCTGAGCTTCCTACCCGCCCAAGTGGCGGGTTATTTATGTCTGTTTGATTGTATACAAAGAGTGACAGGACGCCCTTGGAGATGATGGTCATTCTGCAACCAGAAGAACAACTGTTGTTCACATGCTTGAGAGAAAAGCAGACGGATCAACAGGCAAAAAAGATAGTAAAGCAATTCAAGGACGAGCCCCTCGTTTGGGAGGTGATCCTGAATATCGCCTGGCCACAAGGCGTAGCCCCCTTGATCTACACCAACCTGAAACAGTGTGCCGGGATGGGTCTGCAGGTTCCCGACGAAATTCTCGACCTTCTACACCGCTGTCGTCTTGCATCAGAGAAAGAGTACCAAAGGCGTCAACTGCTGCTGAAAGAGGCCCTACTAACCCTCCAGGCTAATGGCAATAAGGTGATGCTGCTAAAGGGGATCGCCCATGATGTTGTAATTCATAGTGACCCTGTAGCCACTCAGTCTGCCGATATCGACCTGATGACCAAAGCAGGAATAGAGGCGTTTTCTGAACAGCAGCGGAAACTTGTCTATCGTTTCAACCGACAGGAGTCGTTTGAAATAAATTTTGGCCAACACCACGACCTCGATATCAACCAGACGCTGTCGGTTAATTACGATGCCATCTGGGCCGACGCAAGGGAGGTTGAGCTATTCGGCAACAAATTCCATGTGATGTGCCCGGAGGATATGCTGATCTTTGCCTGCACCAACAGCGGGCGTAAGCGTTTCTTTCACCTCAAGGCGATCTACGCCATTGTAGAACTGCTGCGCTTCTATCCCGACATAGACTGGAAGCGTCTGGCTACAAAAGTAAAACAGTACCAGTGCCACAATCAGGTGTATGCCGCACTGCTGGCTACCGGCATGACTACCCAACACCCGTTACCGGAGGATTTACCGGCACTGTTGGGCGTCAATATGCTGCGTGTTAAATTGATTACGCATCTGGTTAAGAGAATGTCGTACTCATCTATGGCCGAGCGGACACTGTTATTGAATGGTGGATCAGCCGTGACCAGCTTGAGTGATAAAGAGAAGTGGAATCGCTCCGGACTACTCCCCTTCGCAACTTATGAGAGTCGGCAGCTGATCAAGCGCATCAGTACGCTTATCAAACAGGCAAGAAATAGACGGCATTAGCCCACTAGGTCAACCACGCTTTTTACCGCTTCATCCAGTGAATTATTGGGCAGTTCATAACACTCAATCCCTTTGATCCACTCAACCAGCCATTCCACATCATCCTTAACCAATGGCCTTTTGATTGCCAGACACTCAACCATCAGTCGCTGTAGAGCACTGACACGATCCACCGGAGTGAGTCGGGTGGATGTATCAGGGCTGTACTTTGGAAATACCAGATGACGCACTGGCAACGGGCGATCATAGTCAGGATCAAAAGGATCGACCTGCGGCGGCGTGTAACGCACACACTTACCATCCAGGCGGATAAAGGAGGGTAACTGGTCGAAACCGGGAAAGAGGGTTGATGCCACCGGCCAGGCAGTGGATTTACTGCAGAGCGCGATAGGAAATGGCCTGAGGCTATGGCTTTCGGTAGAGAGCAGAGCCACCTCATCGGTGTAGTAGGTCATGCCGGCATTTGCCAAACCTGCCGTCAGAGTGGACTTCCCCGCCCCGGCTTCTCCCGGCAGCATAACCAACTCTTGACCATTAGAGAGCACGCCGGAGTGGAAATAGAAGAGGTAATCATGGTTGTCGATCGCCTCCTGCAGTAGGGTGCTCTTTACCGTGGGGGCAATGGCACTGGCATCACTGAAGTGGGCCACTGCGACACGATTACGGTAGATAGTTATTGCATCACCATCAGTTGCAATGTGTATCTCACCTAAGGCATCGCCACTCGGTGATATAGGTTCAGCCGACTCACTCAGTTCGAGATGGCCAATAACCGCCGTAATCGGCGCATCAAACGCATCACTCTCCATAGCAACCGATACCCGGTGATCAAGCAGATAGTAGTGACGGACTTGGGACCAGTTGCGCTCAACAAAAGGTGGGACACCATCCTGCGTTGTCAGATAAGTTGGTTCCGGCATCACGTCCGAGGCGGGAGGATCACCGCCATCAAGAACGCCTATCGAACGCCAATCCTCAATGCTCTTATTAAGCAGAGATCGTGCTTTTTCAACTGTCAGGGAGAATGTCTCAGTGACCCGTTTGACCACCTCATCGGTCGATGGATTCTCTTCCAGGCAACACCAGAAAAATGTTGCCAGGGTATTCAAGCCAAACAGCTGCTGAGTCGACTCCCTGAACAGCAGGCCTTGGCCATCAATAAAAAAAAGGTGGCAGGTTTGAGGTAACTCTATAGCCTCTGACAATGTGATAGCTCCTTGTTCAAGTTTTCTGATTCAGAAACAACAGCCGTGTGACTACCCTCCAGCGAGGGCCTGTTCAGCCTCATGCAGATCATCTTCAGTATCGACTCCATGCCCCGGTTCAATGTGGGCTTCGCTGACATGGATACGTTTGCCATGCCACAGCACCCGCAACTGCTCTAGAGACTCCGCCAGTTCAAGAGGCGCAGGCGGCCAGTTGACATACTCTTCGAGAAATCCGGCACGGTAGGCATAGAGACCGATGTGGCGGGAAAAACCGGTCTCCTGCGGTAGCGGCCTCTCTTTATGAACAAACTCATCCCGGTGCCAGGGTATGGGGGCGCGACTGAAGTAAAGTGCATAACCTTCAGCATCGATCACCACCTTTACCACATTGGGATCGAACAGCCGCTCCTTATCGGTCAACGGCGCCGACAAGGTAGTGATCACCGCATCGGCATGGGTATCCATATCCCGCGCCACCTGGGTCAGAAGTTCTGCAGGCATACAGGGTTCATCACCTTGGAGGTTGACGACGATAGTCTCATCCGCCCAGGCAAATTTCTTCACCACCTCGGCAATGCGGTCGGTACCGCTGCGGTGGGTAAGTGAGGTGAGGCAGAACTCACCACCGAACCCTTCGACACATTCGGCAATACGCTCATCATCAGTGGCGATAACCACCTCTTCGGCACCTGACTCGATCGCACGTTGGTAGACGTGCTCAATCATTGGACGACCGGCAATATCCAGAAGGGGCTTGCCCGGTAGACGGGTGGAGGCGTAGCGGGCGGGGATAACTACCTTGAACTTGGGGTTCACCTCTCAGGTACCTCTTCATCAGCAGGCAGTGACCGAGCCTCATTTTCCAGCATTACCGGAATATCATCACGAATAGGATAGGCCAAACGGTCCACTTTACAGATCAGCTCACCGCTGCTCTTAACATGAACCAACTTGCCCTTACATAGAGGGCAGACCAGGATATCGAGGAGTTTTTTATCCATCTTTACAGATCTCTTAATTAAGTTTTTAGAGATATAATCTCTTTGAAAATCTATAAAATTAAGTGGCTATGCACAATAATACTGAAGCACCATTTTTACAGAGAAAAGTGCGCCTGTAGGAGCGAATTTATTCGCGATCAGGCTCCGGGGCATGTTCTTCGCGAACAAGTTTGCTCCTACACCCGGCTCCCGGATTATTGTGCATAGCCATTTAAAATTATTCCACCAAGGGTCGGAGCCGATTGCGTTAAGTTTGTTGGGAAAGACACCACATTCCGACGCAATCGACTCCGACCCCCAGCACATCTGAATATTACATCGTATTTACGATTCACTCTCAGTAACACCGGCAGGGCGAGCGTTGCAGGATGCTAACAGGCTATCCAGCTGTCGGGAAAACTTCCAACCCAGTTTTGCATCCACCTCCAGGTACCAGTGATGCTCTTGGGCAAACGCACCGCACTTAACTGCATCCTTCTCCGTCATCACCACCGACAGCTCATCCCCCGGCGTTATCTCCTGGGCAGAGTATTGGTGGTGGTCATCAAAGGGGTGCTCTATTACCTTCAGTCCGTAACGGCGTAGTGTATCGAAAAAGCGCCGGGGATGACCAATACCGGCAATACCATGCACTTCGTAACCAGAAAATGCGGCAAGATCCGAAGTGAGGGAGGGATCTTTGAGGTTGATCATTCTGCCACCCTCAAGCGTCATCTGATGCCCGTCCCTCCACTCACCGTCATTGACCACTAAGATATCCACCTTGTCGAGTCGCGCCTCGCTCTCCCTAAGTGGTCCCGCGGGCAGGCAGAAACCGTTACCTAACAGTCGTTTTCCATCGACAACCGCAATCTCTATATCCCGACCAAGAGCGTAATGTTGAAGGCCATCATCGGAGATAATGATATCGCAATCTGTCGCCTGCAATAGTGCTCTCGCCACCGCCGGGCGGTCGGGGCCGACCCACATTGGACAGCCGGTACGGTGAGCAATCATCACCGGCTCATCTCCCACGAGAGAGGGATCACTGTCACTTTCGACCGTTTGCGGCCAACTTTCAGCGTTCCCTCCGTAGCCTCTTGAAACAATACCGGGACGAAAGCCCTGCTGCCGGAGGTGGTCTGCAAGCCAGATCACCAACGGTGTCTTGCCTGTGCCACCAACAGTGATATTACCGACTACGATTACCGGCACGGGTGATTTATGGACAGGAAGCAGTCTGAGCCTGTATGCGAGACGACGCAGCCAGGAGATAAGGCAGAAAATCCAGGAGAGAGGGAGTAACAGCAGTGCGGTTCCATTTCTGGAATACCAGTAGTAATCCAGCCGCTTCACCGCTTGATCACTTTTTCTCAACCGGCTGTTTGGCGGCAAAGGTCATATGGACAAAGCCGAGCTGGCTCGCCGCATCCATCACCTTGATCACCGACTGGTGAGTAGCTCTTGCATCGGCATTGATAATCACCGATAGGTCTCTACGTACCCCAGCGGCTTTTGCGATGGCACTCTTTAGGGTATTGAGCTTGGTATTTATCACTTCACGCTTGTTAACGTAGAAGCGACCTGTGCTGTCCACCACAATATCAAGTGTCTTCTCGTCCTTTACTTTCTCATCCTGGGTAGCGGCCTCCGGCAGCTCAACCTTGATGCGGGCATCCTTGTCAAAGGTGGTGGAAACCATAAAGAAGATAAGCAGCAGGAAAACGACATCGATCAACGGTGTCAGATTCAGCTCCGGCATCTCCTTGCGGTTGGGACGCAGATTCATGGTCAGACGGCTTCCCGTTCCCGCTCGCCCTGCATCACCTCGACCATTTTTAATGCCTCTTCCTCCATGATAATGACAAGGCGATCAACACTGCCGACAAGATAGCGGTGGAACATCAGAGTGGGAATGGCAACCGACAAACCGGCGGCGGTGGTAATCAGCGCCTCGGAGATACCACCGGCAAGCACAGCCGGGTTACCGACACCGGCGACCATAATGGCGGAGAACACCTTGATCATACCGATAACGGTACCCAGTAGCCCGAGTAGTGGGCTGATAGAGGCAATGGTACCGAGGGCATTGAGGTAACGTTCCAGCTCATGAACCACCTGGCGCCCCACCTCTTCAATCGCCTCCTTCATTACCTCGCGGCTGTGGAGTCGATTGACCAGCCCTGCCGCCAACATACGTCCCAGAGGGGAACCCTCTTTCACCGTGGCAATATGAGCATTGGTCAGCTTTCCACGGCTGTGGGTCTGCCAAACCTGGGCCACCAGATTATCCGGCACCACGCGCTGACGGCGGAGGGACCATAACCGTTCAATGATAATGGCCATGGATGCGATGGAGCATACGATAATTGGCAGCATCAACCAGCCGCCGGCTTTAACCAACTCAAACACTCGGCACTTCCTTAAGCGGACAATAAAAAAGGTGGGAGACGGAGTAGCCACGCCCCCTGTGAATATGGAAGATATCATACTGCATCAACAGTGGGGAGTCTGTTACTTCTATCGCAGAGGGGATGAGGAATTCATCCAATAACGCCGTGCCGAATTTCGGTAGGCCACAACTTCCCTTATGCCCCCATCCTTACCCATGTGTAGTGTCAAAGCGCCGCTCTCGGCGGTATTGAAAACTCGGCTCCCACTGCTTCTCCAACGCGCCACCACCTCCTTTTTAGGGAAACGGTATCTGTTTCTGTAGCCACTGGAAACCAGCGCAAGATCAGCGGAAACGGCCTCAATAAATGGCTTACTTGAAGAGGTAAGGCTGCCGTGATGAGGTATCACTACCAGATCAGCATCAATCTGCTCAGGAACGGTGGCTAGCAGTGCCGCTTCCACTTCCCTCTCAATATCGCCGGTCAGCAACAGCCGCTCACCTCCACTCTCTATCAAGAGTACGCAGGAGGCGTTGTTCCCCTCCCAATATACCTCCCTAGCAGGGTGAAGAATTCTAAAATCGACTCCGTCCCAGCGCCACCGATCGCCTGCCTTGCAGGGTGCTACACCATCGATACCGAGACGTTCCGGCTCACCGCTCACTATCTCAGATACCGGCAACTGTTTGAGAACAGCACCAAGCCCTCCGCTGTGATCCATGTCGCCATTACTCACCAGTACCTTATCCAGAGAGGTGACACCTAACTGTCTCAGGTAGGGCACCACCACTGCATCTCCGGTATTGAAACCGCTGGGAAACCCGGGACCGGCGTCGTAGAGCAACGTATGTTCACTTGTCCGTATGACAACCGAGAGCCCCTGCCCCACATCCAACAGTGTCAACTCCAGCTCTCCCTGTGATAGTGGGACAGGTTTGTGCGTAACCAGAGGAACTACCAGCAGCACCCCCAACCATCGTCCCGGCACACCTCGCGGCAACAGCGCCAGAACAACGGCCACTACCGCCGCTATCCAGCACCAAACAGGAAGACTTGGTGCAATAAGCATATCGAACGGTGCATTAGCCACCGACTCAAGTGCCGACGCGGCGTACTGAAGGAGCTGTCCGGTGATAAGTAGTAGCGGATACCCCACCACCGGCACAACCAGTGACAGCAGCGTGGAAAAGAGTGCGAGGGGTACCAACAGCAGAGAGAAGAGAGGTACTGCCAACAGATTCACCAGCGGTGCTATTGGTGAAACACCAAAATCCCACACCAGCAACACAGGAGCCAATCCAAGAGTCACCAACCACTGTATGCGAAACAGGGTATACAGTGAGCTTTTAGAGAACGCGATTCTGCCGCCGATACCGCCGAGAATCACCGCCACCGCACCAAATGATAACCAGAACCCGGCAGAGAGCACGGCCACGGGGTCAAACAGGAGAATCACCAACAAAGCCCAACAGAGACCCCTGAAAGGCTGGACAGGGCGCGCCGCAATTACCCCACCGAGAGCCACTAGCAACATCACCAGAGCACGTAGCGCAGGGATGGCAAAACCGGCAAGGCCGGCATAGAGAAGCGCTGCAAGCAGTGCCATAATTGCCGCCGCACGTGGGGCGGCCAACATAAGGCAGAGTCTGGGCGAAAGACGCCACAGGCGCCCTCCCAGCAGCATTACCCAGCCGGCGACAATACCGATATGCAGGCCGGAGATAGCCATCAGGTGGTTGGTTCCACTGCGCCGAAAAACCTCCCACTGTTGGTGGGTGATACCCTCACGGTCACCGATCACCAACGCTCGCAGCAACCCCTCTCCCGAGCCGGAGATCATCGATTTTTCAAGCATTTCCCTAATAGACAACCGCCAGCTATCAAACAGTGTACGTTCTATGTCACTGTTTAGTTGCTGGTTACCGGCGTCCTGACGCACATAGCCGGTAGCATGGATACCCTTTTGAAACAGCCACCCCTGATAATCAAAGGTGCCGGGGTTATACATACCGTGAGGACGCTTGAGCCTTAGCAGAAGATGCCATCTTTCGCCCATCTGGAGTTCAGATTGCCTCCCATACCAGGAGATGCGGGTCAGATCGGGGGATGAGACCACTCTGCCCTCAAACTCCAGCGCTTCGATCCTGAACTCAAACCGGGTCCGCCTTCCCTCCGTCACCGGCAGGGAGGCGACAACACCAACTGCTTGAAGACTCTTTCCCTCCAGCTCTGCCGGCAGCAGTGCGTCCAGTGACCAGTGCCCATGCAGAGAGGCCCAGCAGAAACCAAGGAGGAAGCAAGCGAATAACCGCGAACGGGGAGACCATAGCCCTGCGGTGGAGATAAGTAACAGCGACCACAACAGCACCACAGGCAGTAAATCCGACTGCCACTGGAGCACCACCACACCTGCTGTAAAAAGTAACGTCCCTGCTATCACACCCCTTCCCTGGGTTGAATTCCATGATGCTGTTGGAGTTGTCAGCCGAGCAGACAGCAACACCCTGAAAAAAATCTGAAGTAAATTGTCGTTACCGGGCCGGCAAAAACCGCAACAACTCACAGACTAGCGCAATCTTAACTTAATTACAGCTTTTATTCCCAATCGAATCAAGAGTCTGAAGTGACATTAATTCGGAACTTAATTTGAATAGTCAATGTGTTAGATTAATTTTACTCCAGCCAAGATGTATATACTTACTAATAGTAATGGTCAAACAACCCGTGACTGTGCTTCAATATCGCGGTCGTTAAGCGCGTACAGAACAGAGACAGCTCCATTGCCCAAGCATCTGATCAAACGTTTTGCCCCTGATCACGAGAAGGTCCGCAATCACAAGCACCTGCGGATATTCGGCAAGCTGTTGCATGATCCCAACCTCTGGCACCTGAATCGTCGCTCTGTTGCCGGTGCTTTTGCCGTCGGTCTCTTCTGGGCCTTTGTTCCTGTCCCCTTCCAGATGGTGGGTGCTGCAGCCACGGCCATTCCGACACGGGTTAACCTGCCAATCTCCGTCGCCCTGGTTTGGATAACAAACCCCATCACCGTCCCACCGATGTTCTACTTCACCTACCTTATCGGTACCTGGATACTGGGTGTCCCGCCGGTAACCGAAGGGTTCGAGATGTCGGCGGAGTGGTTTGAATCGAGCCTTAGTCAAATCTGGCAACCGCTATTGCTCGGATGCCTGATCTGCGGCT
This sequence comes from Sedimenticola sp., assembly GCA_040505895.1. Taxonomy (GTDB): domain Bacteria; phylum Pseudomonadota; class Gammaproteobacteria; order Chromatiales; family Chromatiaceae; genus Vondammii. The sequence goes on from JBEVXU010000018.1 coordinate 343,799, forward strand.
CTGTCTCTGCGGTAGCAGGTTACTGCATCATGCGGGGATTGTGGCGCCTGCATATCGTACGGCGTTTCAGAGAGCGGAAATTGAGAAGGGAAAGCCGCTGAGCTTTTTGTGAAACAGGCTATGCTCAGAAAGCCTTAAAACGTGTTTATAACTCAAGTTTCCATCAAGAGGAAGTGCTCTCTGTGGGAAGGAACTTGTTCGCGACCGGCACCGAGGCGCGTTCTTCGCGAACAAGTTCGCTCCTACACCCGATTTATGAATTATTGTGCAGACCCAGTCGCAAGCTCAACCGCTGGTCAACACTCCATCATCCAAGTGCAGCACCCGATCCATACTGTCTGCCAGAGCCAGATCATGGGTAACAATGATAAAGCTGGTGCCAATCTCCTGATTCAGCTCCAACATCAACTGATACACCTGCTCTGCTGTTTTACGATCGAGGTTACCGGTAGGCTCATCGGCCAGGACACAACGGGGGTTGTTGACCAGGGCTCTCGCCACCGCCGCCCGCTGCCGCTCACCGCCGGAGAGTTCACCGGGTTTGTGTTCGAGGCGGTGTCCCAAGCCCACTCTCTGTAAAATCGTCTCAGCTCTTGTCTTCGCCTCGTCCACCGCCAGGTTACCAATCAATAACGGCATGGCGACGTTCTCCAGGGCGGTAAACTCCGGCAGCAAGTGATGGAATTGGTAAACAAATCCCAACATGCGGTTACGCAGGTCACCCCGGGCACGCTCTCCCAGTGCACTTAGATTTGTCCCTTCCACAAGCACCTCACCGCTACTACTACGGTCCAGACCGCCGAGGCAGTGCAGCAAGGTGCTCTTGCCGGAGCCTGAACTACCAACAATAGCGAGACGCTCTCCCCTCTCCACCTTCAGATCAACACCCTTCAGCACCTCTACATTGAGCTTGCCATCTGAGAAATTACGAGTAAGGGAGTGACACTCAAGAACCGGTGAATTACTCATAGCGTAACGCCTCCGCCGGCTGTGTGCGTGAAGCCTTCCAAGCTGGATAGAGTGTCGCCAGCAGAGAGATCAAAAAGGCGCCAATACCGATCATCGAGACATCATCCCAATGAAGGTCGGAGGGCAACGAGCTGATGTAGTAGATGCTGGGATCGAGAAAGTCGACGCCAAAAAACTCTTCAACACTCGCCACCAGGCTCTCCAGATTGTAAGAGAGCAGAATACCGCCGATAACTCCCAGCAGGGTACCGATAAAGCCGATAGCTGTACCCTGGACCATAAAGATCCCCATAATCTTACTGGGCGAGACACCGAGGGTCCGTAGAATGGCGATATCACTCTGCTTGTCGGTCACCACCATCACCAGGGTGGAGACAATATTGAAGGCGGCTACGGCCACGATAAGAAAGAGAATTAGAGACATCATCCTTTTTTCGGTGCGCAGCGCGCTGAAGAAGTTGCGGTGCTGATAGGTCCAGTCGCTCACCCGGTAGACACCGCCCATTTCACGGGCCAGTTCGCGGGAGACCTTGGGAGCAAGAAAGAGATCATCGAGTTTTAGGCGAATACCGGTGACACCCTCATTCAACCGCATCAGCTTTGCCGCATCCGCGAGATGAACCAGCGCCACACCACGATCATACTCACCCATACCCACTTCGAAGATACCGCGAACAGTAAAACGCTTGAGCCTTGGCATAGTGCCGGCCGGTGTCACCCGAATTTGCGGAGTGACCACCGTAACCTTGTCACCTACGGCAACTCCCAGTAGAGCGGCTAACTCTTTGCCGAGAATAATATCGAAGCTGCCAGCAGTCAGTTGATCAAGAGAGCCGACATTCATGTGCTCACCCACATCCGAGACTTTTGGCTCCTGCTCTGGAAGCACCCCACGTAGAAGAGCACCACTGACACGACGACCATTGGTAAGCATGGTCTTGGCTTCGATATACGGCGCCTGGCCAATCACATTAGGGTGGTTAACCGAGAGGCTCATCGCCTCCTCCCAGTCTTCAAGATTGTTATCGAAAGCGGAAATGGTGGCGTGGGAAGCCATACCCAGGATGCGCTCACGCACCTCCTTGTGAAAACCGTTCATCACCGATAAAACAGTGATCAGCGCCACCACCCCGAGCATAATCCCAAGCATAGAGATGGCTGAGATAAAGGAGATAAAGTGGTTACGCCGCTTGGCACGGGTGTAACGCAGTCCGATATAGAGTTGAAGAGGTCTGAACATAGAGGCGAATTAAAACATATTCACCGCCATTCGGCATCGGCTGGTTAAGAAAAAACGGATCACAGGGGTAGCAGAGAAGACGCAGAGAACGCGGAGAGATACTTTTAAACTCAAAATGGCGCTGTACAATAATCCTGAAGTCGATTGTAGGTGCGAACTTGTTCAAGACCTGCTCAGATGCCTGTTCCCCCGAACAAGTGCGCTTCAACTCCGCTTTCTCAACATCCCGTTTTTTCCACCCATCAGCCAATGGTTATTTCCACCCATCAGCCAATGGTTATTTCCGGCAGTTGTGGACGTTCGACCCGAACACGCTCTTTGGGTGCAATCACCGACGCTTCGCCATCGACCACCAGCCTGCCGTCCTGGTTCTTCACCTTACAATCGATGGTCACTATCTGTTTGTCGTCGCGTTTTTCCTTTACTTTCAATGTGACCGTCAGCCTGTCCCCCAACCTGACGGGACGGCGAAAGTTGAGGCTCTGACCGAGATAGATGCTGCCGGGCCCCGGCAGCACTGTTGCCAGTGCGGCAGAGATCAGTCCTGCCGACCACATGCCGTGGGCGATTCTTCCCTTGAACATTGAATCGGCGGCATACGCCTCATCCAGGTGTACCGGATTGACATCACCGGAAGTGGTGGCAAACAGCACCAGATCCTCCTCTGTGAGGCTCTTTTCATAGGTGGCGGTCGCACCAATCTCCAGCTCCTGGTAGGGAATACTCTCCATTATTGTCATAGTCTGCCTTTATCTGTTGTTTAGCCTGTATACAAAAGGTTAGAGGGCGCTAATCATGGTGCAAAGCGCTGTGCTTATTGCACCCTACATCAGCTCAAGTCAGAGCCATTCGTCTCCAGCCCCAGTTTTTTTATATGCTGCCTGACATTCTGTAGTGCCAGGGGCAGCAGTTTTTTGTTGAGTCAGGGATAGATCGTTTCTGTGATCTCCTCGGCCATTTTACCCTGGGCGCAGAGTGAAGCGACCATCGCCTCCCGCCCTTGTCGATGCTGCAGCGTTTGACGCAGCATATGTGTACCCCCAACGGCAGCACCATGGGAAGGGATAATAGCTTTGGGATTCAGTCCGATCACCCGTTCCAGCGAATCAAAGTAGGCCTGCATATCCCCTTCCGGCTCGGGAATGACCACTGTTGCCATCTGCTGCACCAGGTCGCTGACAAAGAACCAGGCCATGTCATCCGGTGCCAAGCCCATCATGCCGTCATCATGTCCCGGCAGTTCATAGCAGTGAACAGGGCGACCAAGCCAGAGGGTCAGTTTGTGTCCCTCTGCGATATCAATACACTCTACATTTTCCAGATATCCCTCACCCTCTCTCTCCAGCAACCGCTCCCGGGTTATCCTGGTACACAACAGTGGCACGCCAAGACGCCGTGCCAATTGTGGCGCCTGCTCCCGATGGTCGGGATGATGGTGGCTGATAAGAATACCGTCGATCGGCCGCCTCTCCAGCGTATTGATCAGTCGCTCCAGCACTATAGAGGATTTTGGTGATGGATCCACCAGATAGCGCGGATGACCATCCCCTCCTATCAAAAGGGCATTGGTGTACTCCGCGGGAGGCAGGGTGTTGGAAGGTACGGCAATCTGTCCCAGACCACTGATCGGCTCCACATAAGGGAGTTCCAGCTCTGGATCGAATTGCAGATTGAACGGCGATGTCCCTACCGCTGAAATATCCTCCGACAGGGCCTGTACGGTATTTGCGGTAGGCGTCACCATCATCCCGTCACCACCACAATAGCGCTGCCACAACGCCTTGTTCTTGAGCCATCCCGACCAAGCGATCTCCTGGTTATCGGGTTGCAGCAACGGCCGGTGGTTGAATGTGATCTTGAAATAGTGGGTGCTGAAGCGGATCTTCTGAAAAGCCGGTGTTTGCGCCAGGCCAAAGTGGACGATACTCTCCACTTCACCCGCTTCAACTGATGCTTCCAGGTCGTATCCCAGCTCTTCCTCTAGTTCCCTGGTCAGGGCGCGCATCTGCTCACCAGGAAACGCTGACATCAAAGGGTGGCTATAGTGGTGTTCACTATCTGCCGCATCAATCTTTCCACCGGGAAAAGCGTAATAGCCAGGGAAAGCCCGCAGGTATTCCTGACGCTTGATGATAAAAATATCGTCATCGTGTACAAAAATCGCTGTTACTGATTCACGCATTGGCTAGGCTGGTCTTTTGGAGAGAAACACCTATATGTATAGGTCTTCTCAGTAGCATAGGCCAGATGCAATGTACGTATAAAAATCCGAAACCTATCCATCAAACGGGGAGACTCCGGATCGATGTAGTGAAGGATGTCATCAATATATCAGCCACTCCTTTTTGGTTCTTTCCTTGTTCTATCTCATCTTATTTTATTTTTAACATCTGTCAATAGGTTTCTACTCAAATTCCAGAGAAAACAGAAATCAACGGATCAAATCCGTATATGACGCTAATCACACATCAACAGTTACTAAGATATTGCATATATTTCAATACATTGAGAAGTATTCTTTACTAGACAAGAACAGACGATAAACAGAACATGATATATGGAACCAATCCTATTATCTTGCAGTTGCGTTATCACATAAAAGGAGTTAAGTTATTGTTACTATAGATTTTAATTCTTGATTCCACGATTACTCATGGCATGATCAGCAGAAATGTCATATCGGATGGGATCCTATGAATAAACTGTTAGGGCTTTAAAAGGGGAGACTCCGTGAACGAAACAGAATATAAACAATTTATGGCCTACTTGTATAACGAGTACGTTCGTTCGCGAAGCAAAAGGCGTTTTCATAAACATTTTCATTTTGAGTTGGGTGGTTATCAGGGATGGCAATCGGAAGGGCTATCAAGCGCATCAAATTTGTTGCGCTATATAAATTACCACTGTGAAGATGAGGATTCCATCTACTACACAATCAAAAAAGAACGCATTGCCCGTCTTCCATCACAAATAAAAGATGGATTAAAAACCAATAGAAGAATGCTAGAAGATTCTGGTTTCATGGAGGCAATTGATGCCTACTATGATGAAATTGTTGGAGGTATGAAGCTTGAACATATGCCACCACAAGAGATTGAAGTTATGAGGTCGTTGGGTAGTTCTGACCCAGAAGCTGAACTATCAGCGTTAATGTACATTGTGAAATCCCGCTGTAAGTCCAAACACTCCTACAACAATGAAGTAAGAATCAGCAATCAATTAAAAAATATCGAACAAAAATTAGAGCAACAAGAACAGCAATTGAAAGAATTAAATGAAGGCTCAGATGATCAACCAAAGAAGCCAAAACGCTGGTTTAAAGGGTTGGGTCAAATTGCACAAGGCGGTGCTCTTTCTATTGCAAATGTCGGCTTAGCAATGGGTAGCATAACTATTCCAGTGGCTGCCGAAACCGCAAGTTGGGGAGCAATCGTTTCTTCAATAACGGGAGTTGGTATGGTCTTAAATGGTGTTGGAGAATTCAGGGGTGAATAGCCCTAACAAAAGCATACACTCGGACTGCCAAAAGTGGCGCGGCTTTCGCTACGCTACAGCCACACCACTTTTGTCATCCGGTGATGCAAAACGTTATGCTTAAAATAGATGGAGGAAATTTATGGAGTATATCCTCGCGTTTGCAACATTGATTGGAGGAATAGCCAGCATCGAATATTTCTATAATAAATATAGAAATACACGCACGCAAGAAGATAAAGTAAGTGGTGGAGATTGTGACTTTTTTTGTGCTGTTTCAGGCAGCCCTTATAAATTCGAATCTGCTTCCGAAGAAGACCTCAGATGGATAGCCGAAATTGAGAAAAAGGCTTTTCGAGGGATAGACGTTATGCCGCTAAGTGCGCTGCAAAGCTGGTATTCCGCTAATAAATATTCGTTTATTGTTGTTCGTGGTTGTAACGGCAAAAACTACGGATATCTAATCGCCATCCCTTTAACTGAGGTTGCTATCCAGCAATTATGTAATGGTGAATTAACAGACACAGCCATAGACGCAAAGGATATTATGGAAAGTTCGAATTATGATATCGGCGGGCTACATGTTTCAGCGTTGGTGTTATTAAAATATAACTCAGCGGGGCAAGAAACATTCGGAAATCATATTGCGTTAAAAGAGCTTTTATCATCCGCCGACTTGTCAAGAAAGTTATTGAAGTACAAAAAATCAATAAAAATATTTTCGGTGGCCGGGTCGGGCTCGGGGAAAGACGTGATCGAACATCTTGGGTTCAACTTGGTAACACCTGGGGCTGAGCGGAGAGATAACCATCCAATTTACTCCCAAACGATAGGCCAGCTTAAAGAAAACCTAAATAAAATGGGGCTAGTCTAGCTATTAGCATAAGAGGGATAGGAAGGGGGTTTTGATCCCCCTCCTTCCCACACCACCAGGCATACGGGTCCGTACCATGGCGGTTGCCAAAAGTGTCGGGCCGTAGCCAGACAAGAAAACCAAGGTACAGAAGCTT
>JBEVXU010000019.1:0-200952 GCA_040505895.1 Sedimenticola sp.
CCTTTCATATCCTGAACAGAAGCCATTGACAGAGAAGGTAAAAATGAGAAATCAGTGCTAATAGTTGACAGGTCAATCCATATCAGGAGCGGTTTCTTGAGCCGCGATAGAACGCCCTCCGAGCACCAAAAGCCCCACCCGCTCTAATTGAGCCGAAAACCTTGCCTTTAGTATCTAAATGCTTTAAAAAAGAGGTATCTTCTCGTAAAAAACAGTAATAGGGATGTCTGTTTGCATGAAATCGAAGGAAGCGATTGACCTAGTCAATAAAACCCATCTCAGCCAAGATGGTTTTGCCATGATTTTTTACTACAAAATATCCTTGATAAATAGGAGTTTAAATTACTATGGCAATAAAAGAGAACATGTATAGAACGTTTGGCGGGTTATGTCAGCGAACGTGCCAGCGGGTTATGTCAGAAAACGTGCCGGCAATATAATCAGCTGTTAGCCAATAAGTAGAATATTGACTAATAAGACTATAGTTTTTCTGTGCTTTTGTTTAAGCAATGCACTGATTAAAGATGGATGCTTGTTCATATGGAGATAAATAAGTGAATGCAGCGGTGATTGTATGGGAAGTGGCTTTCTATGCAATAAGAATCGCTATTCTTGTGCCAGTATTTCCATATTTGGCCCTGATTGGGGTTGGTTTTGGAATGGGATTTGACTCTGGTTGGAATATTGCAACAGGAGTTTATGCCATCATTTTAACTTCTGTTATGGCGCCACTTGCGCTGCTATTTATTTTACCGTTAACAATGATTATCAGGTATCAGAGGTTTTTTAAATATTGGTTTTTATGGGTGGTTGTGCTTGTTGTGGTTTCGACCGGTTGGTACAACATAGAGAAGAATGGCTAACCATGCCTTACAGCGGATACAGTCGCTAACGCGCCTGCTCCGCTGAAGGCAGCGTTAGGCGCATATAATGAATAAGAATAATCTGTAGTCGAAAACCAAACTATGATTTCACCCCGCAACCAGATCATTAAACTTGTCGAGCAGGGAGCCATGTCGACGGAGCAGATTGGCGACGCCCTGACCGCAGCGAAGGTCACCCCCGATGACAATGCCTGGCGTACCTTTATCGATCATCTCCTGCTTTGGCTCGGTGGCCTGTCTCTATCCTTTTCCGCCATGTTCTTTGTAGCCTATAACTGGAACGATATTGGGCGTTTTGCCAAGTTCGGCATGGTGGAGGTGTTTATTGTCCTGGCCATTGTCGCTTACTGGAAACTGGGTGAGCACAAGGTCGCGGGCAAAGTATCGTTGCTCGTGGCGACGATCTTTCTGGGTGTTTTGCTGGCCCTATACGGCCAGACTTATCAGACCGGCGCTGATCCCTGGCAGCTGTTTTTTAACTGGGCCTTGTTGATGTTTCCCTGGGCACTCATTGGGCGCTTTCCCGCGATCTGGATTGTCTGGGTGGTGCTTATCAATCTCTCCATTGTGCTATATCACCAGGCCTTCCGGAGCGTATTCTGGCTTATGCTTGCCCCCGACACGGGCATGTTATGGGTGGTCTTTTGCTTTAATACCCTTGCCCTGATCGCCTGGGAGTTTTTGGCGGAAACCAGGCGTTGGTTATCGAAACCCTGGGCCATTCGCATCCTGGCGGGGGGCAGTGGCGTGCCCATGACCTGGCTGGTGTTGCATGCCATATTCGAGCGTGGAGAGGGCAATGTTTACCCCGGAATTGTGTGGGCGATCTGGATGGCGGTACTGTATTTCATTTATCGAAGGATAAGGCCTGATCTCTTCATGCTTGCCGGTGGCTGTCTGTCCGGTATTGTGGTGTTGGTAACGCTGCTGACCGAGCATATGTTGAAAGATTGGTCCCCGATTAGTTTCCTGCTTCTCGCTCTGTTGGTCATTGGTCTGGCTACGGGTACGGCTGTCTGGCTGAGAAAGGTTCATCGGGGGTTGCAATCATGAACCGACAAAACGAATGGATATGGGCGGTGTTGCATCAGGCTGGCCTGGTCCAGGGACCGGCGCCCAAAACAACGAAGCTGGAATCACCCTGGTATGTGAAGGTGATGCTGGCTTTTTCCGGTTGGCTTGCCGCGCTGTTCCTGCTCGGATTTATCGGCATGGGTTATGAATTTATTATCGAAAGCAGCTTTGCATCATTTATCACCGGCGGCGTGATGATCGCTGGTGCCTATACCCTATTGCGTATACCAAGGAATGATTTCTTTGAGCACCTGGCCCTGGCCGTGAGTCTGGCGGGGCAGGCTTTAGTCGTCTGGGCCATTTTCGATATAACGAAAGCTAACAATGTAATGGGTTGGGCGTTGGTGGCTCTGCTGCAGGCACCACTGGCCGTAGTCATGCCTAATTTCATCCATCGTGTCTTTTCTTCTTTTTTTTCGGCCATCGCCTTTTCCATGGCCCTTACTTCCATAGGTGCGCCTTATATCTTTAGTGGTGTGGTCATGTTTCTCGCTGCCTCTATCTGGCTCAATGAATTCCGTTATCCACAACACATGAGAAAAATACGGGCCATCGGTTACGGCCTAGTGTTGGCTCTGATTCCGCTAAAGGGTACGGCGCTGTTTGGTCACGGAATCTGGGATTTACGTTCGACCAAAAATCAGTCCGAGTTATGGAACCAGCCCTGGATGGGTGAAGTGGCTGCGGGTGCGGTTATGCTTTACGTAGTCTGGCAGTTATTGCAGCGTCATGGTCAGGCCCTTACCGGACGTCTGGCGATCACGGCTTTACTGGGTGCATTGGTCTTATGTGCCGTGTCCATGGAGGCACAGGGTATTACTGTTGGTATGGTGATCATGTTGTTGGGTTTCGCGGGCGGTAATCGTGTACTTCTTGGTTTAGGTGTAGCGTCGCTGCTTTTTTATATCTCTTCCTATTATTACCTGCTTGATGCAACCTTGCTGGCCAAGGCCCAGACCTTGCTCTTTGTCGGTCTGGTTTTGCTCGCCGGTCGCTGGCTGATGTTGCGTATGATGTCCGGAGAAAAGGAGATAAAGGATGTTTAACAAAATTGCCCTGGTGTCTTTGGTGATCATCCTGAGTCTAGTGAACTGGTCTATCGCCGGTAAGGAGAAACACCTGGCCGAGGGCAGGATTGTCTATCTTGATCTTGCACCCGTGGATCCGCGTTCTCTGATGCAGGGTGACTACATGGCCCTGCGTTTTCGTCTAGCCAATGAAGTGAATAATGCCTTACCCAAGACAAAAGAATACAAACGTTGGCGCCGTAATGTGGCTGCGTCAGACGGTTATGTTGTAGTCAATCTCGATGAACGCAGTATTGGTTCTTTCAAGCATCTCTACAGGGATCAGATCCTGTCAGAAGATGAAATTCTCATGCGTTACCGAGTGCGCAACGGTACGGTGAAGTTTGCCACCAATGCCTTTTTTTTCCAGGAAGGCCATGGAAAATACTATGATCTGGCGCGCTACGGACAGTTTCGTGTGGACCACAACAGCGAGCTATTGTTGGTGGCCATGTACGATAATAACTTGGACAAATTGGGACCAAACTAAAAAGAATAACTAACAAAAAACGATAGGGTCAGACTCGATCGATAATAATCTCAGGTCTGCTTAGTGCTGGAAGCAGCGGAGTAACTCTGGTTCTTCAATGCCCGCTTTTGCCCCACGCAGCAGACCAAGCGGCTTCTGAGTCATTACTTCCGCTTTTTGGCCGAGGCTGTGTGAAAACTCAATAATGACCCTCTGAGATCGTTTTTAGTGGCACAAAATACCAGTTAGACCAAGTACATCTCTTGTGACACATTGAGGTCTCTAAGGCCGTACCGTCGCGCATGACACTGTATTTAACCCCCATCTTTGCAGGTGGGATGCTATTGAGTTTTCACACAGCCTGGGCCGGTCAGCGACCCTTTGGCCTGTTGCCGGGCCAGACCTCACCCTGGCATCTCTTCTGCGACCACAGCGAACCCTTTCGGGGAAGATAAACTCGGTGTCAGATTTCCCATCGATACCTCTCTCTTCGTTGCCCTCAGGGTAAAACGGCTTTCCGGGTAATAGGTATACTGTCCCCAGAATTCCTTTAAGCAGATTGCCCTGGCTCCTGGTAAGCACTTTCAGGATATTGCTGCTTCAGTGCCTGTTGAATACCGTGAATCGTGGTCATTGCGGTATGAACCAGGATCGCAATCAGCGGCCCTATCGCCACCCAGGTATTGAAGTTGGCCGCAGATAATAGCTCCATATCCAGAACAATCGCCTGATATCCGAGCATATACATCACACCACCGTAGAGTGAAGAGAGCACGATATAGACAAACAGATTGCCCGCCGAGGCGACCATGTGGTGCTGGATCAAAAGATCCTGATTGCGCGTCATCAATAGATAGTAGAGCGCTATTGGCGCGAGGCTATAGAGGGAGACATTGATGCCGATAATGCTAAAGTCGTGAAATCCTAAGAAATGCACATTAATGATGAGAACCAGGATTAACAGGTAGGGAAACGCAGCAAGCCACTCTCTCTTAATAAAATTCATATAGAAATATCTCACATAACGGAATTTGGAATTGCCCTATTTTATACCTTTCTGGGTGATAACGTTCCGTTATTCTAAAATCGATGTGGCCAGACTCTATTGATTATAATTAAGGACTACTTCTGGCCGAATTGAGACTGTTTAATCAGAACTAGGCAATGTCCGATCCTCGGCTGAAAAGCAGGAGCAGTGTACTGCTTCATACTATCAGGTCAATCACCGAACTATCCTTGTATCTATCAGATTAAAGTCATGATCTGTAAATCCAGTCTACATTCTTTATTAGGCCTTATTTTGACGGTTTCAGTCTAACCAACTTGCCATCTGCAGCATCGGTCAGTAGGTAGATAAAACCATCCGGTCCACTGCGTACATCACGTATATGTCCCAATGCTCATTTCAGAAGGTGCGATGGACATTTGGAGGTGACACCAAAACTTTTTGGTACATTGAAATATGTTGATTTTAGTGTTGAAATTCCTACTCTTTTAACTTTAGAGATGAGTAGTCTAGATCCCTTTTATATATTGCGTGTCTGTCGTTGGAGAAATATGTTGGTGGATCGTCTTTGATGATTCTAATTCATTATTCAGATGATTCTCAAACATCTTAATGATTGCTCGTTTATCTACAGTAACTTTTGTATTGCTCTTTACATCTCGCAGATCGATAAAGAGAGAGTCAAACAGGTTGGGAATGTCACGAGTAATATCTGTGTTTAGGAAATTATTCTCGTTATGAATATTATGATAATTCCCCTTCTGTTTGTTAATAAAGAAAGAGGCCTCTTTCAAATTGGTGATGAATGAAGATTTCTCGCAACGCTGAATACAGGCATTATCCACTATATTCTTCTTGCAGCCGGTGACCTGGTGAAAGAAGCATGCCTTACTGGTCATTAGTACAATAGGGTGGTAAATGCTGTAGAGCAGCCTGAAATTATCAGGTTTTTTAATACGTTTGATCTGATTTTTATTAAGCTCATTTGAAATAAAGGAGCCTGTGCATCCGAAATATTCCTTAAGAGATAGCAGGCTAAATGAATTAACGTTATTCATATAAGGGCCGGCAACCCATGGAATTCCCTGTTGATTGGCTTCGTAGCCAATTCCAGAATTATTGCTGACAATATACTTTGGATTAATCTGAGTTAATATTTGGAGTGCTGTTTGATACTCTTTCCCTATTAAAATGGCGGGAAACCATGGGACTAAACGGCTGTTGCTATTAAATAGCTCAATAAATTTATTGCCACCATTTATAAAGCAATTGGGAAGTTCAAACATAATCTCAGCAGATGAGTCATCGCAAAGATCCAAGTCATCTTGAGAAGAGATTAAAGCTGAGAGAGATGGAACAATTTCAACTTCATTCTGCCCGTCAAGGCGAGGAAGATTAATCGGAGGAACGCTCTCTATTGAACCGTTGAGCTCAAATAATATTCTTTTTTTAATTAATGTAAGTTCTTTAAAGGGAATGAATAGATCACTCTGTAGATCTGTTAAATCTACATTGTCAATAAAATACTCCGTTTCATTAATTTCTTTAAAACGAGAGCGAAATAGCTCGGCAGTGAGTTCCTGAGAATGACTCTTCTTGCTTTTCGAATTCTTAATCTCATCACTATTAGCCACTGTGGCTCTCTCAATAAGTGTCTCTGAAAGAAGCTCAAAAGTGGAGTCAGATGTTTTAATAGTTACCTTCATGGGGGAGCTATATGCTCCGGAAATATAAATTGATAACGGCGCCTTCTCAATGCTTAACTGATCAATCCTCTCCTTAATATCATCGATGATCTCAGTCTTAATATCATACAGTTCTCTTTTGGCGGTGGTTAAATTCAGAACTGTTATCCCACCAATTTTTTTGGCCCTATGAATGGCCGAGTTGTCTCGTGGATTGTCGATGAATGTATCTCGGCTAACCTCACCCTTCAGAAACGAATTTGATAAATCTCGATTAAACACTTTTCGTAGCGCACTGTTGTCACCACTTATCTGGTCATGTTCGTAAAAGCGATTAAGCTGATTTCTCCATGTATCAACTACTGTGTATACATAGTGATATTTCTTGATCCTGCCCTCAATTTTAATCGAGTCAACCTTAGCATCCGCTAGCCCCCTTAGATCGGAATAGGCAGAGTTGTCTTTAATATTAAGAGGAAAATCTCTACCTTCAGCAGTGGTTAAATATTGATCTCTACAAGGCTGACTACAGCGCCCACGGTTTCCTGAGTTACCACCATGTACAGAGCTCATATAACAGAGACCCGAAAACGAGACACAGTTTGAACCGTGAACAAATACTTCTACCAGCAGATCTTGTTGATGGGCAGCAGCCGTTAAATCTATGATCTCATCAAGGTTCAATTCACGAGATAGATTAACCCGCGTAGCATTGAGCTGTTTTAAAAATTTTATCTGCCCTTCGTTGTGAGTTGTCAACTGGGTAGAGGCGTGAATCTTAAGCGTGGGATAATATTTATTGAGGATATAGAACAGCCCAAGATCCTGAATGATGATGCCATCGAGTTTGGTATTGACCAGTTTGTTCAGTAGCTTAATCAGTGCGGGGAATTCACTCTCAACGATAATGATATTAACCGTTAGAAATAGCTCGCAGTTGTTCTGGTGAACAAGTCGCAATATGCCGGTGAGATTCTCAAATGTAATATTCTTCGCACGGCCTCTGGCATTAAACTTATCCAGGCCACAATATACGGCGTTAGCACCAGCCAGGATGGCCGCCTTAATAGAGTCAATATCCCCACCGGGAGCAAGTAATTCAATATCTCGTTTCATGCGGGCAATTATAACTAAAGAGGCTCAAGCGTAATATTATCATTTTGCAATGAATGACAAAAATATGTCATAAATTTGCCATACAGTACCGCTGTTACGATCAGCCAGTATAGTCATATATAACGAATGGTCATTGATGTGCCGAATGCTGCAGAAAAGGAGTGACTGAGCAGGCCAATCTTTCGCAGAGAATTCTATAGGTTCGGGCTCCAATACCGCTACCAGTCATGTAACCAATTGATATTCATGCCGTTATATATTTAGCTCGTGGTTTACTCATCAACGGAAAAGGCTTGGGCCTTCGCTTGACTACCCTGAGCTGGTTTTTCCAACATATTTTAGGTTGCAGTGTAAATTAGCGACGCCAGTCTGATGTGACAGCTTATTGGGAATGGGGTAGTATCATCAGGATACCCTTTCTACCAGCAGACAATCGCAATCTGAGCTAATGAAAAAAATATTTTGGGAAGACGAATTCAGTGTTGGTGTCGAGGAACTAGACCGACAGCACCAAAAGATCATCGAGGTCATAAACTCTTTGATTGACAAACCCCGCATTCTTCTTAGGTTTAAAAATGTTTCGTCAGCGCTAATGGAGCTTACGAATTATGTCTCTGAACACTTTCTACTGGAAGAGCGCCTGCTTCAAGAAAACGGATACCCCGATCTGCTTGATCATTCCAAAAAACATACTGCTTACAGCAAACAGATCGGACACCTTTGCAAGAAATCTTTGGATGGAAAAAGTGAAGTCCCACATGAATTATTAGGTTTCCTTACTGACTGGTGGATCAACCACATTCTTCACGAAGATATGCAATATAAAGCATTCTTTAAAGAGAAAGGTGTTAAATAATCCTGAACAAAAAATCAATGTAATCAGGCTTGGTTGATTTCGCCTCAATCAGAATGTTTTCTGAAAATCGATCGAGTCTGATCTCTCTGTACAGTATCTTTTTCGCTGTCGTTGTTACCACTAAGATCGGATTTTTGCCTTCTAAAACCTCTCTATCATATATGTTTAGAACATCCGCTTGTGGCTGGCTGGTACCCGTACTGCCTAGATAACTTGTGGCGTCGCCTCAAAAATTACCCTAGCTAATACCTGTAGATAGCAACTTAAAAACATAAAACAAACTGTCCACTATTATTTGCTATTTTCATCTGTTACCAGACGCTTTTTTTCTGTTGCACTTTGTATTATTTTCTCCACATCCTTTGCTTTATTAAGTGCTTGTACCTGATCTTTAAAAACATGCTCCTCACTAGACTGTTCTGAAGTTGTGTTTCCATCCTCGCTGGAACATCCAAAAATTATAAAGAAAGGCACAAATAATAGAACTTGATGCTTTTTCATCATCATACTCACCTCAAAATTTATGGTCAGACAGTCTGGGGTTGCCTTCCCCCATATATATTCCAAGCTTCTGCTATTGACCGAGTGCTGAAGTAACGCCTGAATTATCTGATGCCAGATGCCAGATGGCAGGTCAAGTCTGAATGACTACAGTTAAATCAGTACTTGCATTCCAAAAGCATGTTGAGAAAGAATATCCCAGTCACCAGCTGAATGGTAGACAAATACCCCCTACCCCTCAAAAACCTGAGACTCCATATACACACATGCACTTTCCTACACAATATCCTTTAAGCACCACCCATTTGCACCAAGAGCAGACAAGATCATAGTTAAAGAGCTAAGGATTGGGGTGATTTATTTTTATATAACGGCCTTCAGACTACCCCGTTTCGCATGGCCAACCTTATCGCCTATCTGTACCTCAGTAAATGGGAATACAACAGATTTTATTGCGTTTCGACAAGCCTCATATTTCCAATTTAACAACTATAATTCGCATCACTTGGGCTTGCTCTCCAGTGATTCTGATTGCTATCGACCGGCCTGATAATCAGCAACAGACACTGGATCTTTTGCTGATCTTCAACTTAACTCAATGGATAGGAGGCGACGGGACGCACTGAATACCACGCTATGAAACCGGTCATTATCATAATTCTGTTTTTTGTCGGTGCTGCCCCAGCACTTTTTGCGGACTCCCTTGATGAGACGGACAGGTATATGCAAAAGGGCATTGCTCTGGTTAAGGAGGGTAAATGTCCGCAGGCGATCCCGCTCTTTGATCAGGCGGTTTCACTTGCCCGAAAAACCACAGATAGTCCCAAGGGTGCCCTGATAATGGCTTATATCCATTATGTGCGGGGTCGCTGCTATCAGGCTGAAAAGAATGATGTTTCAGCGGCGGATGATTATCTACGCGCCTTCTATTTTACACCGGAAGAGGGGCTTCAAGGGAAGCTGGAAGAGAGTGCAGAAAATCTGATCGACGATGTCATGAAGGCAGTGGAGTTGCTGCCGCGGCAGATGGTTGAAGAGCGTAGGGATCTCTTCATGGAGAAGATGAAGAAGATCTCTGAAATGGGCAAAACGCCATCAGCTATAGATCGAAAAGACAGCGCCAATGCTGGGCTGCGGGAGGAGTCGAGAGCGGCAACCGGCTATAGATATCAAGATAAAAAGGAGGGGATGCTTGCACCCATTCCTAAAGAGCAACAGTGGGATTTCTGACATGAGGCGAATTCGGATAACAAGCACCCTACTGTTTGCCATGATTTTGCTTGCCTCTCTATCGGTCACCGTGGCAGGCGAACGCATGCCGATCAGATATGATTTCACCATGATCGAACACCAAGATCACCTGACCAAGGCGGAGGTAATGGATTGGCTCAGTAACAGCTTGTCGGTATCTGATGAGCTGATAAAGGGATTCGCCAATAAGGAGTATCAGCTGTTCGGTCAGATCGGTGACTCTCTGACGGCCTGGAATGTCTCCAAGCAGATCGCCACCGAAGATTATCGCGGTGCATTCAAGACCGTGGGGAAATGGGCGCTACTGAAACTTCTTGCCAAGTACGGGGGGAAGAGCGGAGCCAAGGCCAACCCCCTGATGGTTGCCGTCGATGCCTATATCGTTTCACTTAAAGTCATCCATAAGTATGTCTGGATTCCCAAGCTGACCGACAAGATGTATCGCCTCTACAAAGAGCAGCGTGAGGTGGAAAGCGCCGAGCGGGCACTGGAACTGGTCGATATGAGCGGCGGTTTTAACTACGTTCAGCCGGTTATTGCCGACGCCAAAGCCCGCCTATTGGAGGAAAAATATGGCGGGCTTAGGGACAGGGATCTGACTGACCGGCAACGGCGCGGCATTCGGGATGAGGCGTACACCCTGGTCAAGGCAACCTTTGAAAGCAGGTATTTTGACGAGGTACTCTGGCCACGGTTACAAGTGGCCGGAAAGAGGGCCGAGGAGACGGCCAAGCAGCAACTCCTCCAGGCGGCGATGCGCCTCGATATGCCAACCCGGGGAAAGGTGGTTGATGCTGAAACCTCAAAGCCCCTCTCCAGGGCTCGAATCAGGGTGGAGGAGAGGAGGCACGGCACCTATACCAGTAAAGACGGCACCTTCTACCTACCGGTTCCCTACCCTTTGGTTGAGGGTGGTGATTTCCATCTGTTTGCAGAAAAAGAGGGCTACGAAAAGCGGGTTTCACGGGCTATTTTCTGGGAGGGGGAGAGGAAGACACCAAGGATTCTTTTCAAGTTGAAGCCGAAGAAAAAAAGGGGCAACTGTTTCACCGATTGTTGCGGTGAGCACAAAGGGTGGTGGTATCCCAAGACCCACACCCAGAAAGATCATAAAAACTACGCAAAATGCCGTAGTGAGAGCGGCCGGCAACCGGCATCGGGGATGGCGCTGGGTTACTGCTGTGCTGGTGATCAGACCAAGCCGTTTTTTGCCTGTGTGCGCAAGTGCCAGCGCGAGTGGGCGCAGCAGCATCTCGAAGAAGAGGCCTCCGGGCGTGCTGGATCAGGGAAGTAGTGTTTTCCGTTCTGCCTTCCCGGCAGATGACAAAAATACCAGGGCATGAGAAGGCGTCGGCCTCCTCATGCCTCTCCTTATCAGGCCGCGTTGGCCTTGGTTTCGATCAGTGTCTCACTGCTGCCGTTGATCTTAATGCGGCGGGGTTTCATCGCCTCGGGGATCTCGCGCACAAGGTCTATATGCAGCAGACCATTCTGTAGTTCGGCATTCTCGACACGGACATAGTCGGCCAACTGGTAGCTGCGCTCGAAGCTGCGGTTGGCGATACCCCGGTGGAGAAAATTGCGACCGTTGCTGTCATCTTTCTTGCCGCCGGTCACCTTCAGGATGTTCTGCTTGATCTCGATTTCAAGGTCATCATCGGTGAAGCCCGCCACGGCCATGGTGATGCGGTAATCATCCTCACCGGTCAACTCGATGTTGTAGGGGGGGTAACCGTTGGACTCGTAACGGTTTGCGGTCTCCAGGGCGTTAGCCAAGCGATCGAAGCCGATAGCGGAACGGAATAGGGGTGTGAAATCAAAAGTAGTCATAGTCATATCCTCGCAATTAAGCAATATGAGGTTGTGTTATGCACGCTCATCGAGCCGTGCGGTTTTTGCGGATCTTCGATGGAAGCCTCCACGCTACAGAAGTTGGGGATGAAGTGATTTTATTTCAAGAGGAGCTGTAACTTTCTATAAGTTGGATCGTTTCTATCCACGAAAAGAGGCGCTCAGGGTACACAGTCGAGCGTGGAAGAGATCCAATCTCTTAGTGAGTTAGCGCAGCTGTCATTACATCGATAAAGAGTTTCAGCTCCTCTTTGCGGTAATAAGTTTTACGCCAGACCATGCCTATCCGGCGGTGGGGGCCGGGCTCGTCCAGCGGGCGATAGACGATCTCCCCGCTGTCCCTTTTGGTGCTATCTATCGCCATCTCTGGAAGAAAGGTAAGTCCCTGTCCACCCGCCACCATCTGCAGCAGTGTGTAGAGGCTGGTTCCCTGAAAGCCGGCACTACGTTTTAATCCCTCCAGTTTGCAGGCGCTCAAGGCATGGTCTGTCAGGCAGTGCCCCTCCTCCAGCAGAAGCAGTTCATCTTTAGGTAGAGACTCGGTATTCACGTGCTTGGCTTCGCACAGTGGATGCCCCTGGGGTAGTGCAAGCAGGAAGTTCTCCTGCCAGAACACCTGTGACTCCAGTGAGCCCAATGGGTAGGGCAGTGCGAGTATGCCGACATCAAGCTCACCCCCCTCCAGCTTTGCCACCAGATCGGCGGACTGCTCCTCATAGATGAACAGCTCCAGTTGCGGATACGCCTTGCGGATCTGTGGAAGCACTTTTGGAAGCAGAAACGGGCCGATGGTGGGGATGATGCCCAACCGCAGTGGACCGGAGAGAGGCGCTCCATCGTGGTGAGCCAGTTCGACAAGTTCCGATGTTTGCTCTATCAGTGCCTGGGCACGCCGGGCGACCTCTCTACCCAAGGGCGTCGGCATCACTTTGCGCTTACTGCGCTCCAGCAGTTTTGTGCCAAGCAGTTTCTCCAGCTCCTGGATGCCGGCACTGAGGGTGGATTGGGTGACGAAGCAGCGTTCTGCAGCTTGGCCGAAGTGGGTCGTCTTGACTACGGCGACCAGATATTGAAGCTGACGGAGTGTGGGTAGATTCATAAATCGAAAAAATCAATTAATACTATCGAAATAACTCGTTGGATCGAAAATAACACCGTTGTTAATCTATTTCCACTGTAACGAAACAGCAATGCTTAACACCAAACAGGAGAGAGAGATGAGCAACGAAAATGTATCCCAGACGGTAAAGAACCTTGAAGCCGCGTTCGCCGGTGAATCGATGGCCAATCGCAAGTATCTGTTCTTCGCCCGTGAGTGTCGTAAGCTGGGAGCAGATGATGTGGCAGATCATTTTGAAGAGACTGCCCGACAGGAGACTGCCCACGCTTTTGGTCATCTGGAACTTCTCTATCCGTCCAACACGCTGACTGTCGAGAAAATGCTGCAGATGGCAATTGATGGAGAGACATATGAATACACCGAAATGTACCCGGAGTTTCGCCACACCGCACTGGAAGAGCAGAACCATGATGCCGTAGCTGAGATGGACGAGCAGATTGAGGAGTCGAAAGAGCATGCAGATCAGTTTGCTGCGCTGCTGAAGAAGGCGGAGAAGCGCTTTGCCGCCTTGACCGGCGTGGAGCAGCGTCATGCCGAGGGTTACCGGAAAAAGCTGGATCAGTTTAAGGCTTGATGGGTATAGTCTCGAGTAATTTTTTTGGATTAGAGATTTTAAAAAGAGGGTTAGCGCGATGAAAAAGTATCAGTGTGTAGTGTGTGGATTCATCTACGATGAAGAGCAGGGTTTGCCGGATGAAGGTATTGCTGCGGGTACCCGCTGGGATGATATTGCTGAAGATTGGGCATGCCCTGACTGTGGTGTCGCCAAGAGTGATTTTGAAATGGTCGAAGTTTAAATGACCCGGCAGCAGGAGTGGCTAAGGCCGCTCCTGTAACAAGAGGAGAGGGAGAATGAAGCCGATCATCATTATCGGTACCGGTCTGGCCGGATACAGCCTTGGTCGAGAGTTCAGGCGTCTTAACAGTGAGCAGCCGTTGGTTTTTATTACAGCGGATGATGGCAGTTCCTACTCCAAGCCGATGCTCTCCAATGCGCTGGCTCAAGGTAAGGATGCACAGGCTTTGGTGATCGCTGATGCAGAAAAGATGCGGGTAAGCCTGGATGCATCGATTATGACCAATACCTGGGTAGAGCAGATTGATGCAAAGAGCAGGCGACTCTATGCCGGTGGTGAGTGGTTTGAATACGACTCTCTGGTGATGGCAACCGGTGCAAAGCCGATTCACATCCCCTATGCCGGTGAGGGTGCTGACGACCTGATCTCAGTGAATAGCCTGTCTGACTATGCTACGTACCGGGAGCGCCTAAGCAAGGCTGAACGGGTGGCTATTATTGGTCCCGGCCTAATTGGTTGCGAGTTTGCCAATGATTTACTGAGTCAGGGAAAGCGGGTCTCTGTTATTGGCCCCGATGCCTATCCTATCTCGACACTGCTTCCCCAAGAGGTAGGCCACTCTTTGCAAGCAGCTCTTCGGGAGCAGGGAGTGGATTGGTATCTGGGAACGGTGGTGGAGACGATCAACCGTGTTGATAGCGGTTATCTGCTGGCACTTAAAGACGGTGGCCAGGTGGGTGCGGATCTGGTGGTCTCTGCAGTTGGTCTGGTGCCTGATACCCATCTTGCTACTGAAACTGGCATCGATACAAATCGCGGTATCATGGTGGACTCGAGTCTTAAAAGTAGTCTCCCCGGTATCTATGCACTGGGGGATTGTGCGGAGGTGAATGGGGTGAACCTGCCCTTTGTGATGCCTCTGATGCTGGGTGCCAAGGCGCTGGCAAAAACCCTGGCCGGTGAAGTGACGGCGGTGAACTATCCGGTTATGCCGGTGGTGATTAAAACGCCGGCTTGCCCAGTGGTTGCCGTACCCCCGCCGAGAGAGGTGGAAGGTGTTTGGGAAATTGATAAAAATAGTGGCAGTATTAAGGCGCTGTTTCGCTCCGCTGATAAGGCGCTGATTGGTTTTGCTCTTTGTGGGAGTGAGGTGGAGCAGAAGGCTGAGCTATTGAAGCAAATGTAACGCTTTATCCAGGAACTAACCGCTGGAGGTTGTGCTCCAAAGGTTGAACGCTCATTAGTCGATCTTTAAGGATATAGAATCGTGAAATATTATTATCGGTTGGTACTACTTGTCAGTACGGTCATGCTGTCTGGTGCGGTGATGGCAGGGCAGGCGGATGTCCTTAAACTGACAGCAGAAAAAACCGGCCGCCACAGCTACCGTTTTGACGTGACGGTTCGTCATGCCGATAGCGGTTGGAGCCACTATGCTGATCGCTGGGAGATTCTCGGTCCCGAAGACAAGGTTCTAGCAGTCCGGGTACTGCACCACCCTCATGTTGATGAGCAGCCTTTTACCCGTTCTTTGGGCAGTATCAAGCTTCCCGCCAATTTGACCTGGGTGAGGGCACGAGCCCACGATAAGCGGCATGGGTACGGTGGTCGTCGAGTGACAATTTCGCTACCAGAGGAGTAGTGGGTTTTCATTCAAATGTTCTGAACTAAATATCCAGCTCATCTTTGTTGCTGAGTGACTTGCGCCTGTTTCGGCGGATTTTATCCTGAGGATCACCGTCTCTGGTTGCCGGGGCGGGCCGGTTTAGAGGTGCTCCATGTTTCCGGACGTACTCATACATGACAACGGAAGCGGCAATGCTCACATTGAGGCTTTCGATACGGCCGTACTGGGGGATCGAGAGTCGGCGCATCTCCGGGTAGAGTGAGGGATCGAAGCTGATGCCCATCTCCTCGTGACCGAAGATAAAGGCGCTCTTCTTCGGGAACTCGGCGGAGGTGAGCGGTTCGCCCAGGTCGGCTTCAAGAGTGAACAGGGTGTAACCACGCTCTTTCAGGTCAGCATAACTCTTCTCGAAAGTGTCAAAGGGGCGGGCGGGGACCGTTTTAAATGCGCCTTTGGCCGGTGAAGGGTCGAATGGGCCGATATCGATAAGGTGGATCTCATGAGCGCCGAAGGCCTCGGCACTGCGGAAGATCTTGGGCACGTTGAAGCCTGCCTTAAGGTGGTCCAGGACGATAATGAAGTCATGAACTCCTGGAGTGGCCAGCAGGTTTCTCCGACGATGTTTCTCATAGCGTTGCAGCGCTTCGTTGCGTGAACGGCGTTTTGTTTTTCTCAATGGCAAAGGTATTCCTTCCGCAGCTGTCCAAGAATCGAAGCTTAGTAACAAAATTGGGTAGTTCTTACAGCGATTTCAGGTGGATTTTAACTCAAATCGACTAAACTCAATAATATATGAGAGTACTCCATATGTGTGGTTGTAGGGTGCAGACACCTGTTTATTGGAGTATTTTCATGCTACAAACCTCCAGCCGCCTCCCCTGACGCCAAACTTTTATTGCCGGGGGTAGAGCGGCACTCCATGAGGCCACGTGTGGATGGGCCAAAACCGACCTGTTGAAGTGAATATGATATCCACCAACCAGAGACGACTGTCGTGAGATCCAAGAGCATAATTTTGCTTTTTCTGGTCGTTTGTCTTGCTGTTTATGCTGGTTTGAAAGGTTACGTCCACTTCAAGGTGAAAGCTGAAGTGGACCGTCTTATTCATCTGGTCGAGCCCTATGTTGATATTCGTTACGAAGAGATCAGCTCAAGCTTTGGTGGAGAGGTCTCTGTTGAGGGAATTACAGTTATCCCCAAGGGGGCGGTGGAAGTTGTTCGTATCGGTGTTCTCGAGTTGGCTGGTGATGATTTCACTTTTTTGCTTGAGATGGTGGGTGGCCTGAAGGCGGACAAGCCTCCGGAGAAGGTACAGGTGGCAGCCCGTCGGATCGAAATCCCAGTGGAGGTGGAGCAACTTTTTGGCCTTGAGGGGGGCACGGCGGCCACCCGGCCAAAGCCCTGTACTCTGGGTGGTATTCTGAGCCACTCCGGCCTTGAAAATCTCGACTATCAACGATTGATAGCGGACGTACGTTTCGGTTATCGCTTGAATGCATCAGCGGGAGAGCTCTCAATCAACATAGGCTATTGGTTACAGGAGATAGAGAATTTTCAGCTTGATCTCTCATTCACCGATGTTGCCGCCGCCGGCAATGTCGCTATGGGGGTGATGCCGAGATTGGCGGGTGGCGAGTTGCGTTACCAGATGGCACAAGACTACGCCATCGGCATGGTTAACTACTGTGCCAAGCAGGCGGGTAAGAGGCCATCCGCCTACCTCGACAACCTCTTCTCCATGAGTGACCAGCGCTATGCACAAGAGCTCGGTTTTGTTCCGGGACAGGGTATTCGTTTCATCCTGGACAAGATGATCAGGCAGTCTGCCGAGGTGCATCTCAGGATGGCACCGGGAGTGAAGCTGGACCTGACCAAGTTACAGAGTTACTCCCCAAGTCAATGGCCTGAACTGCTTGGCATGGAGGTAACCGTTGGCGAGCGACAGGTGACCGATCTCGGGCTGACGATACCGAAGAAGGGTGCTATGGGGTGGTCATCCCGGCAGGGCGATACGCAGGATGGTGCTGCCGCATCCGGTGGTCGTTTGTCACGAGCGAAGCCCCGCTTTATCGAGACGGGTGTTGATCGTTTGGCCGGCTATTTGGGTAGTGACGTTCGAATCTACACTACAAGCCGGGGCAAGCCCAAACATGGGATGTTGAATGCCGTGGAAGGTGAATTCCTGGAGGTGGAGCAGCGTATCCATGGCGGTAAAATGACCATGCTGATACCGCTCCATATGGTTAAAAAGGTAGAGGTTCTACGTCGTAAATGAGGTTCTCCGGCAGCCGGTCATGCAGGTTGGAGTGGCTCATCTGAGCGAAGAAGTCAGGAGTTTCCTGAGAATGATTAAGCGATATTCACCTTCAAGGGCTTGGGGTGCAGATCGTGCCGCGTGTAGTAGGGAGACTCTGATCAAGTCATGATTGGTTTACGCTGGCTAAAATTGCCCCAATTCGCTTCGAAGATCGCAGCAATAGAGTGGCTATAACCGCTCACGTCGAAACAAATTGGAACAATTTTATCTCAGCCTAAATCTAACCAGACTTAATCAGAGGCTCCCTAGAGGAGTTGTGGTTCTATGATGCAATTGATTTTTCTCTATGCCGGGTCGGTGTGGGCGGTGGTGGCGCTGGTGCTGTTGTTCATTGCCTGGCGCGCTGCCCGTAGCAGTGATTTTGGGCGCCATGGTCGCATCATGGCGGTACTGATGCTGGCCGCCTGGGCTTTTGTTGCCCTCTATCTGCTCCGTTACCGCTATCCCGGACTGGTTCCCCATGTACCGCCTGAGTATATCTGGTGGATTGCCCTCCACGGTACGGTGGCGCTGTTGCCGTTGATCGGTGCTACCTTGTTGGTGCTTGCCCGCTGGCGCCAAAAGATGCATCCGGAGCGCTCTTCGCACTTCAATCGATATCACAAGGTTTATGGCCGGGTATTGATACCCCTTTGGGTATTCACCCATATAGGCGGGATTGTTAATGCGTTCCTCTTCTATTGAGCCTTGGGTTGAAAGAGGCGATGCAGAAGATCCTCTACTATGTCCATGACCCTATGTGTTCCTGGTGCTGGGCTTTTCGTCCCGTATGGTTGGAGGTTGTGCGTAGCCTGCCGGCTACAGTCACACCTCGGCGGCTCCTTGGTGGTCTGGCGGTAGATACTGATGAACCTATGCCCAAGACAATGCAGAGCTATCTACAAAAGACCTGGCGCACCATTGAGCAGCAGGTACCGGGAACCGTCTTCAACTTTGATTTCTGGGAGCTTTGCCAACCCAGGCGCTCAACCTGGCCCGCTTGTCGGGGAGTGATTGCGGCCCGGGAGCAGGGATTGGCATTTGAAGAGCCGATGATTGAAGCGATACAGCGCGGCTACTATCTGCATGCGCGTAACCCCTCAGACAGCGGGACACTGATGGCCATGGCACAAGAGATCGGATTGGATGGTGATCGTTTTTCTGCACAGCTGCAGTCAGCCGCCACGGGTTGGCAGCTGGAGCGGGAAATGGCTCAGGGGCGTGCTATGGGAGTGAGCGGTTTTCCATCGCTGGTGCTGCAGGAGGGCGCTGGTTTCACGCGGATTGAGCACCACTATCTGGATGCTCAGGAGTTACTCAGGGGGCTTTAATCACCTGATGCTTTGCTCCGTTATGTTAGGGAGCTAAAATCTTGTATATACATTAGATTATATGGGTATAGAATCTACAGTGTACTTAGCTTGTGGCGTGATGACCGACTTGAAGTTGTCCAGTAGCGCCATTGTGGGGCGGTGAGATGGGAAAAATACCTAGGATAGATACTCGATATGTAGGCGGTGTATACAGAGCGTGGCCACTTTTCCTCTGGCAAAGATGCTCGTGCTGTGAGAGGGAGTTTAGGCGCGAAGCTGGATGGCGATTCGTTGGCGTGCCTCTTTATGAGGGAAGCGGTGCGTGGGATTTTCTATGCGGAGAGTGTGCGCCGGATCAAGCAAAGGCGCGCGAATTGGTGGCCGCCAATATCTCAGTTGCGGGTAATAAAGAGTGAGTATGTCCCTGGACAAATAGAATCCGTACGCCAGACAGAACGCTTATCTCGTATAGATGCACAGAATGCATCTGTTTCGCGCTTTTAAAACCTCAGCTTGTCCGCCGCCAATGGCTCATCGATAAAGCGGTTGCGGGTACCCTGCAACTTACCGATGCGGTTGTTGCGCCGTTTCTCCTCTTTGTCCGGCGGGTCCTGCCGATGCCACTGTTTTAATAGTTTTCCCTGGCTTCGAAAGATCTTCATTCCATAGCTGTCGTGCATGTGAAACATGGCGCGGGCGATATTGCCCCGGGCCTCAGGCTTTGGCTCCACCTTATGTTGGCGCTCGTCTACCTCAAAATCGCAACGCCCGAATTGTCGTTGCTCACCCTTTATAATGCCGAAGGGGATGCTGCTGCGTGCTTTATTGATCTCCTGGCGTGCCGGATAAAGATTGTGCATATCCGCCTCGATGCGATTGAAGCGGGGGCTGTGTTTACGGCATGACTTGCGACTGCGGCACCCTTCGGCACGCATCGCCCAAGCCATGGGGAATACATGCTCGATATTAATGCCGCGTCCCCGGCGCGAGCCGAATTTTTTACCGCAGTAGAGGGTCTCGCCTCCCTTTGCGTAAATCACATCCCAGAACAAAGGTAAGGTCTCGAAGTATTCACGAAACTTGTACTGCTCCTCGCTGTGTGTAGACGTTGCTGTAGTGAGGGTGATTAAAGCCGCCAGGAGTTGGAGAGCGTTACGTGTCATAGTTAAGGGTAAATTGTAGTCATCCCGCTTGATCGACGGGCGGTGTTTATTAATCCAGGATTATCCCCAGGTTTCGCAAGCCTAGCCTAGACTACCCGGTATTAGTAGGGCGTAGCCTGTGTTGAGCTTGCGAAACCCGGGGCTGTCCTTGAGAAGTTATTTATACGTTAACTACAGGGACATAGTGGGGGCTATTCCCAAGGGCCGCTGATCAGGTGTTGATGTAATCACGTAGATATTTTACTTCCACTGACATATCTTTCAGTTTCGCTTTCACCAGGTCGCCAATTGAGATGATAGCGATTGGTTTGCCGTTATCCATGATTGGCAGGTGGCGGAAACGATGGTTGGTCATCATTGTCATCGCCTCCTCAACACTGGTATCCAAGGTGGCGATGATAATGTGATGAGTCATTGCATCATCGATAGCGGCGCCGGTGATGTCACCGTTGCGCTCGGCGCAGAAGCTGAGAATATCGCGTTCTGTGAGTATGCCCTGCAGATCACCACTCTCCGTGATGACCATCACTGAGCCTACTTTTTTGTCACACATCAGCTGAATTCCGTCAAGAACGCTTACGCCGGGTGTGGCCGAGACCATGTCGCTAGATTTACCCTCCAGTACCTCCTTCAGTTTCATGATGTTCTCCTCCTTAATTTAGGGTTGCATAGGTGCAAGTATAGGCAATGCTCCCTAAAGTACATCCTTGAGAATATCGAGGATTAATCCGGTAGCCTCCTCAATCAGCAAAATATCGCTGTCAACCACTACCCTTTTGTATTCGTCACTGCGTGCCGGAAGCATTCGTTCCAGGTCGTTTGGCAGGTCACGTTTCTCCAGTCCGGGCGGCAGGCGGCCGTTGCGCTCCAGCTGTTTGGCCAGGCCTGGCGGCAGCTTTTCGCGCTTGGCAAGCCCTGGTGGCAGCCCCTTGCTCTTTTTTCCTTTTGATTTGCCCTTCCCCATCTTCTTTTTGGTGGGTGGCTTTTTATCTGTGGTCTGACTGGCTTGGAAGTAGTCTCTTATTGCATGTTGCTCTAATTCACTGAAGAGGGTGTTTATCAGCTGTTCACTGCTGCCGCCCTGTGCGAGTACGGGAGTTGCAAGAGAGAGTGTGGAGAGTAGGAGGAGAAGAGTGGTGATAGCTCTGTTCATTGGTGCCCCTGTCTTTTTTTCTTTGGTTGGCATAGATTAAGTTTATTGGCCCGCAAATCACATAATGTTTTCTGTGTATCTAACTATAGGACAGACTTCTGAGTGATTGTGAATATTTACATTAAGCAGTCTAATCTGTTAACAACTTAGCAGACATCCGGGAAAACCATGATTTGGCAGTGTAATTATAAAAATAGACTAAAAAATAGGCAGTTAGAATGAAAGTTACTCTTTACGTAAACGTAAGAAAGGAGTAAAAATGAACTACTTTGCAGGTGGCCGGGCGAAGAGGGTCGTCACGTCGGTCGAACTATAAACACCACCGTGGAAGAGAAAAAGATGAGCTACGAAGAGATCTATACGCGTTCGATGGAGGATCCTGAGGGTTTCTGGGCAGAGGCCGCAGCGGATATTGATTGGTACAAACCGTGGGATAAGGTGCTCGACGACTCCAACAAGCCGTTCTACCAATGGTTTGCCGGTGGTGAACTCAATACCTGTTATAACGCACTGGATCGTCATGTCGATTCAGGGCGTGCCGACCAGGCGGCGCTGATCTACGACAGTCCGGTGACCAACAGCAAAAAAACCTACAGCTACCGTGAACTGCGTGACACCGTAGCCAAGTTTGCTGGCCTGATGAAAGCTCAGGGTGTCGGCAAGGGTGATCGGGTGATCGTCTATATGCCGATGATTCCGGAGGCGGCCATCGCCATGCTTGCATGTGCTCGTATAGGTGCCATTCACTCAGTGGTGTTCGGCGGTTTTGCCGCCAAAGAGCTGGCTACCCGTATCGACGACGCCAAGCCCAAGGCCATCGTCTCCGCCTCCTGCGGTATCGAGGGCGCCCGGGTGATCGAGTACAAACCCCTGCTCGATGAGGCGATTGAGTTCGCTGCTCATAAGCCGGATCACACCATCATCTATCAGCGCCCCCAGGCCGAGGCCACCATGCAGCCTGGACGGGATATCAACTGGCAGGAGGGGGCTGACGCCGCCGAGCCTGCCGACTGTGTCCCCGTGGCCGCTACCGATCCGCTCTATATTCTCTACACTTCGGGTACCACCGGCATCCCCAAAGGGGTGGTGCGTGATAACGGCGGTCACGCCGTTGCCATGAAGTGGACCATGAAGAACATCTATAACGTTGATCCCGGTGATGTCTACTGGGCGGCGTCGGATGTGGGTTGGGTGGTGGGTCACTCCTATATCGTTTACGCACCGCTGCTGCACGGCTGCACCACTATCATGTTCGAGGGCAAACCTATCGGCACTCCAGATCCGGGTGCCTTCTGGCGTGTGATCTCCGAGCATGGGGTGAAGGTGATGTTTACCGCGCCGACTGCGTTTAGAGCGATCAAGCGTGAAGATCCCACGGCGGAGTATCTGAAAAAATATGATATGTCTCGTTTTGAAGCGCTGTTCTTGGCGGGTGAGCGTTGCGACCCTGACACCCTGGCTTGGGCTGAGAATCATCTTAAGGTGCCGGTAATTGATCACTGGTGGCAGACCGAGACCGGCTGGGGCATTGCCGCCAACTGTCTGGGTATCGAGGCGCTGCCGGTGAAGCCCGGCTCTCCCACGGTTTGTGTTCCCGGCTTCGACGTGCGCGTTCTCGATGAGAACGGCAACGAAGAGACACCAGGTGAGATCGGCCGCATCATGGTCAAGCTGCCGATGCCTCCGGGCTGCCTGCCGACCCTGTGGCAGAACGATGAACGTTATATCGAGTCCTATCTCAGCGCCAATGAAGGTTACTACCTTTCCGGTGATGCCGGGTATAAGGATGAGGATGGCTATCTCTGGATCATGAGCCGCATCGACGACATCATCAATGTTGCCGGCCATCGCCTCTCTACCGGTGGCATGGAGGAGGTGCTCGCCTCCCATCCCGATATCGCCGAGTGCGCAGTGATCGGTGCCGCCGATCAGCTTAAAGGCGAACTGCCGGTGGGCATGGTCGTACTCAACGCCGGGGTTGATAAATCCCATGAAGAGATTGCTGCCGAGGCGGTTGCCCTGGTGCGTGAAAAGATCGGTCCGGTGGCGTCGTTCAAGAAAGTGGTGGTGGTGGCGCGTCTGCCCAAGACCCGCTCCGGCAAGATCCTGCGCGGCACTATGAAAAAGATCGCCGACAGTCAGGAGTGGAAGATGCCTGCGACCATCGATGATCCTGTCATCCTCGATGAGATCACCGAGGCGTTGAAGAGCATCGGCTACGCCAAGTAAGTAAAGCGGGACGATAGTCGGTGTAGGGTGTAATAAGCGGTAGCGCATTACACCATGACAATGGTATGTGACGGTGCAATGCGCTGCGCTTATTACGCCCTACGAGTGAGTGCATTTCGTATGTAAGGCATTGTAAAGAACGCCAGTCCCTTCTCCCTACGAGGGAGAAGGTTAGGATGAGGGTGTATTAACTCAACAGCTTGCCTGTTGATTCCCCTCACCCCAACCCTCTCCCCGGCGGGGAGAGGGAGCTGGAGGTTTTTCTGTGCTCTCTGCATCCGAAGAAAAATTATCTATTAACTGGATTTACCATGAGTGATTCGAATAAACCGAATCTGGATGACTGGAAAACGCTGGCGACAAAAGAGCTGCGTGGCCGACCCCTCGATGACCTCACCTGGCAGACGCCGGAAGGCATCGACGTCAAGCCGCTCTATACCGCAGCAGATCTGGAGGGGCTGGAGCAGAGTGACAGCCTGCCGGGCTTTGCGCCGTTTATGCGCGGCCCCCGGGCGACTATGTATAGCGGGCGTCCCTGGACGGTGCGTCAGTATGCAGGCTTTTCCACCGCCGAGGAGTCCAACGCCTTCTATAAGCGTAATTTGGCAGCCGGTCAGCAGGGGCTGTCGGTGGCCTTTGACCTCGCCACCCATCGTGGCTACGACTCCGACCATCCACGGGTGGTGGGTGATGTGGGCAAGGCGGGGGTGGCTATCGATTCGGTGGAGGATATGAAGATCCTCTTCCAGGATATTCCCCTCGACAAGGTTTCGGTCTCCATGACCATGAACGGCGCGGTGCTGCCGGTGATGGCGGGGTATATCGTCGCCGCCGAGGAGCAGGGGGTGACGCCGGATCAGCTGGCAGGCACCCTGCAGAACGATATCCTCAAAGAGTTTATGGTGCGCAACACCTATATCTATCCACCGGAGCCGTCGATGCGTATCGTTGCCGATATCATCGACTACACCGCCCGCAAGATGCCCAAGTTCAACTCGGTCTCCATCTCCGGCTACCATATGCAGGAGGCGGGTTCGACCTGTGTACAGGAGCTGGCCTTCACCATCGCCGACGGTCTGGAGTATGTGCGGGCGGCCATCGACAAGGGATTGGATGTAGACCAGTTTGCTCCCCGTCTCTCTTTCTTCTTCGCAATCGGCATGAACTTCTTTATGGAGGTGTCGAAGCTGCGCGCCGCCCGTCTGTTATGGGCAGAGTTGATGGAGAAGCATTTTCAGCCCAAGGATATGCGCTCGACCATGCTGCGCACCCACTGCCAGACCTCCGGTGTCAGTCTCACCGCCACCGATCCCTACAACAATATTATGCGTACCACTATCGAGGCGATGGCGGCGGTACTGGGGGGTACCCAGTCACTACACACCAACGCCTTTGATGAGGCGCTGGCCTTGCCTACCGATGCCTCCGCCCGTATCGCCCGCAACACTCAGCTGGTGATTCAGGAGGAGACGGGTATCACCAAGGTGGTCGATCCTCTGGCCGGCTCCTACTATGTAGAGAGTCTCACCCATTCCATGGTCGAGGCGGCGCGCAAGCTGATCGATGAGGTGGAGGAGATGGGCGGTATGACCAAGGCGGTGGCCTCGGGTATGCCGAAGCTGCGTATCGAGGAGGCGTCGGCACGGCGTCAGGCCCGTGTTGATCGCGGTGAAGAGGTGATCGTCGGCGTCAACAAATACCAGCCGGTGGAAGAGCCTGAGATCGATGTTCTCGATATCGATAACACAGCGGTGCGTGAGTCTCAGGTAGCACGTCTACAGGGCATCCGTGCAGCGCGTAACGAAGCGGCCTGCACTGCGGCATTGGCCGCGCTGACTGCAGCAGCAGAATCTGGCGAAGATAATCTGCTTGGCCTGGCGGTGGATGCCACCCGTGAGCGGGCCACGGTGGGTGAAATATCCGATGCCCTGGAGAAGATCTATGGCCGCCATCGTGCCGTCACCCGCTCTGTCTCCGGTGTCTACGGTTCCGCCTACCAGGGGGACGAGGGTTTTGAGATGATTAAACAGGAGGTTGAGGCCTTTGCCGAAGCCGAGGGACGCCGCCCACGTATGCTGGTGGTGAAGATGGGCCAGGACGGTCACGATCGTGGCGCCAAGGTGATCGCCACCGCCTTTGCCGATCTCGGCTTCGATGTCGATATCGGCCCACTCTTCCAGACACCGGAAGAGGCGGCTCGTCAGGCGGCGGAGAACGATGTCCACGTGGTGGGCGTTTCGTCACTGGCGGCGGGACACAAAACCTTGGTGCCTCAGTTGATAGAGGCACTGAAGGCCGAGGGTGCCGAAGAGGTACTGGTGGTCTGTGGTGGTGTCATCCCGCCCCAGGACTACGATGAACTACTGGCCGCCGGTGTCTCGGCGGTCTACGGCCCCGGCACCAATATTCCGGTGGCGGCGGCGGAAATGATGGAGTTGATCCGCCAGAGGCGCGGTTGATTTAGAGATTTTTTAGGATCACAGAGAACACGGAGGAGCACAGAGGGCATAGAGGTTTGTTATTGATTTGTAGGAGCGAACTTGTTCGCGATGAACCGGCTGCGGAGCTCATCGCGAACAAGTTCGCGCCTACACTCGGCACTGACAATTAAACACTCTGTGTTCTCTGCGGTTCTCCGCGTTCTCTGTGATCCAGACAGAACAGCAACAAGGCTTGGAGAAAACCATGCAAGAGATTATTCAAAAGCTCGAAGAGCACCGCCAGGCTGCCCGCATCGGCGGTGGTCAGGTGCGTATCGACAAGCAGCACGCCAAGGGTAAGCTTACCGCCCGTGAGCGGATTGAGCTGTTTCTCGATCCCGGCAGCTTTGAAGAGTGGGATATGTTTGTCGAACACCGCTGCACCGACTTCGGTATGGAGCAGCAGAAGGTGCCTGGTGATGGCGTCGTTACCGGCTACGGCACCGTCAGTGGTCGGCTGATCTTTGTCTTCAGTCAGGACTTCACCGTCTTTGGTGGCTCCCTCTCTGCCTCCCACGCCGAGAAGATCTGCAAGATCATGGATCACGCTATGAAGGTGGGTGCCCCGGTGGTGGGCCTCAACGACTCCGGCGGCGCCCGTATCCAGGAGGGGGTGGACTCCCTTGGTGGTTACGCCGATGTGTTTCAGCGCAACGTCCTCGCATCCGGTGTGGTGCCGCAGATCTCTATGATCATGGGCCCCTGCGCCGGTGGAGCCGTCTACTCGCCCTCAATGACCGACTTTATCTTTATGGTGAAGGATAGCTCCTACATGTTCGTCACCGGCCCCGATGTGGTGAAGACCGTAACCCACGAAGAGGTGACGGCGGAAGAGCTGGGCGGCGCCGTTACTCACACTACCAAATCAAGTGTGGCCGATCTGGCATTTGAGAACGACGTCGAGGCGTTGCTGCTGTTGCGTCGTTTCGTTAACTTCCTGCCCGCCAACAACCGCGAGATGCCGCCGGTGTGGCCGACGGATGATCCGTCTGATCGTAAAATCCCCTCTCTTGACACCCTGGTGCCTGCGGATCCCAATAAGCCCTACGACATGAAAGAGCTGATCTACAAGATGGTAGATGATGGCGACTTCTTCGAGACCCAGCCCGATCATGCCGCAAATATCATCACCGGCATGGCGCGGATGCAGGGCTCTACCGTCGGCATCGTCGCCAATCAGCCGATGGTGTTGGCGGGCTGCCTCGATATCGACTCATCAAAAAAGGCCGCCCGTTTTGTCCGCTTCTGTGATGCCTTCAATATTCCGGTGGTCACCCTGGTGGATGTGCCGGGCTTCCTGCCAGGCACCAGCCAGGAGTACGGCGGCATCATCAAACACGGTGCCAAACTGCTCTACGCCTACGCCGAGGCGACGGTGCCCAAGGTGACCGTTATCACCCGCAAGGCCTACGGCGGCGCCTACGATGTGATGTCATCCAAACACCTGCGTGGTGATGCCAACTTCGCCTGGCCCACGGCTGAGATTGCGGTGATGGGGCCGAAGGGTGCGGTAGAGATTATTTTCCGTCAGGACTTGGGCGACCAGGAGAAGATCAACGAGCGTACAGATGAGTACCGTGAACGCTTCGCCAACCCCTTTGTTGCCGGTAGCCGTGGCTTTATCGATGATGTCATCATGCCCCACAGCACCCGCAAGCGCATCTGCCGCTCACTGGCGATGCTGAAGAATAAAGAGCTGGAGAACCCCTGGCGCAAGCACGGCAATATACCGTTGTAAGAAGTGACGCAGAATGATCACTGAGAACTCAGAGAATCACAGAGAGCACAGAGGTTTTTCAGGCAAGCTACCAAACTAGGTATTTTGCAATATCATTGAGATGCACAGGTATAAATCCTGTGCAGGAACACAAGTAACTACTCTGTGTTCTCTGCGGTTCTCAGTGTCCTCTGTGTTCCAATAAAAAGCCTGTTAGACGGCTATAAGGTACGGAACAAGATATGTTCAAAAAAATACTGATAGCAAACCGTGGCGAGATCGCCTGTCGTGTCATGAAGAGCGCCCGCAAGATGGGTATCAAGAGTGTGGCGGTCTACTCCGATGCGGATAAGGATGCCCTCCATGTACAGATGGCCGATGAAGCGGTGCACATCGGTGCATCCGCCTCAGCTGAAAGCTACCTGGTGATGGAGCGCATTATCCAGGCGTGTAAGGATAGTGGTGCCGAGGCGGTCCATCCCGGCTACGGTTTCCTCTCCGAGAACTCCGACTTCTGCGAGGCGTTGGAGAAGGAGGGGATTGCCTTTATCGGCCCCGCCACTCTCGCCATCAACAGCATGGGTGACAAGATCACCTCCAAACTGTTGGCGGAGAAGGCCGGGGTCAATGTGATACCCGGTTACACCGATGTGGTGCGTGACACAGACCATGCGGTGGAGATCGCCTCCGGTGTGGGTTATCCGGTGATGCTCAAGGCCTCCGCCGGTGGCGGTGGTAAGGGGATGCGGGTGGCCTGGAACGAGGCCGAGTGCCGTGACGGTTTTGAGCGCGCCACCAATGAGGCGCGCTCCAGCTTTGGCGATGAGCGGGTCTTTATCGAGAAGTTTATTGAAGAGCCGCGCCATATCGAGATCCAGGTGATGGCCGACACCCACGGCAACATCCTTTACCTCAATGAGCGTGAATGTTCCATTCAGCGCCGTCACCAGAAGGTGATCGAAGAGGCCCCCTCTCCCTTTATTGATGAGGCGACTCGCAAAGCTATGGGTGAGCAGGCGGTACAACTGGCCCGGGCGGTGGATTACCGCAGCGCCGGTACCGTTGAGTTTATTGTCGATGCCCACCGCAACTTCTACTTTCTGGAGATGAACACCCGCCTGCAGGTGGAGCACCCGGTGACTGAGTACATTACCGGTCTCGACCTGGTGGAGCTGATGATCCGTGTCGCCGACGGTGAGGAGCTGCCGCTGAAGCAAGAGGATGTGCAGCTCAACGGCTGGGCCATGGAGACCCGGGTCTATGCCGAGGATCCCTTCCGTAACTTCCTCCCCTCCATCGGCCGACTGATCCACTACCAGCCACCGACGGGTGAGGGGGTGCGGGTGGATACCGGCGTCTATGAGGGCGGTGAGGTCTCTATGTATTACGACCCGATGATCGCCAAGCTGGTGACTTACGGTAAGGATCGCGGTGAAGCGATTGAACGTATGCAGGGGGCGTTGGATGCCTATTACATCCGCGGCGTACAGCACAACATCAGCTTTCTCAATGCGCTGATGGTGCATCCCCGTTTCCTTGAAGGGCGCCTGACTACCAACTTTATCGCCGACGAATACCCCGACGGTTTCAACTCCGCCGATGTACCCCAGGACGATCCCGCCAAGGCAGTGGCTGTTGCCGCCATGGTTAATCGCAGCTATATGGACAGAGCCGCCCGCCTCAGTGGACAGTTACCCGGTTATGAACGCCACGTTGGTGATGAGTGGGCGGTGGTTATCAATGGTGAGATCCACCAGGTGACCGCAAAAACTTCAGCTGCCGGCCACGAGGTTGAGTATGAGGGTAAGAGTTATCGTCTGATGACGGATTGGGAGCTGGGAGAGCCGCTGTTTCGCGCCACCATCAACGATGAAGCTGTCTGCTTCCAGGTGGAACGTAGCGGCCTCTGGCTGACACTCACCTATCGCGGTAATGTCACCCGTGCATTGGTGATGAATCCCCGTGCCGCCGAACTCCACGCGCTGATGCCTGAGAAAGTAGCTGCAGATATGTCAAAATACCTCCTCTCGCCCATGCCCGGCCTGTTGGTCAAGGTGGCGGTAAAGGAAGGCCAGGGTGTGAAAGCAGGTGAAGAGCTGGTGGTGATCGAGGCGATGAAGATGGAGAATGTCCTGCGCGCCGAACAGGATGGTGTGGTGGCCAAGATCAATGCCGAAGTGGGTGAAAGCCTGGCTGTTGATCAGGTGATTATTGAGTTTGAGTAAGGGTTGTTTGAGGATCACAGAGCACTCAGAGAAGCACAGAGGGCACAGAGATTATTTAAAGTGGCTACGCACAACACCCTTTTCATGATGAAAGCTCCATTATCGCTCCCTCTCCCCTCGAGGGAGAGGGTAGGGGTGAGGAGGGTCAATAAGCAATATATTGAATTAATTCACCCTCACCCTAGCCCTCTCCTTCATAGGGAGAGGGAACAGGAGCTTCTTCTCTACCAACTAGGATTGAAGGAAAAACTGCGATCTCTGCGTCTCCTCCGCGTCCAATTTTCTGTGGAAAAAAGGTGAGCATTAATTCTTTAGCCGATGAACTGCTGGCCGGCAATCGCCGTGCCCTGGCACGTGCCATTACCCTGGTGGAGTCCACTCGGGCGGATCATCGACAGTCGGCGACTGAACTGATGCAGCAACTGGCGCCTCATACCGGAAAGTCGATCCGCATCGGTATCTCAGGCATACCCGGTGCCGGCAAGTCCACCTTTATCGAATCAATCGGGAACCATATCATCGACCAGGGGCACCGTCTGGCGGTACTGGCGGTTGATCCCTCATCTGCGCTCAGCGGCGGCTCCATCCTTGGCGACAAGACCCGCATGGAGACCCTCTCCCGACGCCCCGAAGCCTTTATCCGTCCGTCGCCCTCTGCGGGTACTTTAGGGGGTGTGACCCGCCGCACCCGCGAGACCATGCTGCTGTGTGAGGCCGCCGGTCACGATGTGGTGCTGGTTGAGACCGTCGGCGTCGGTCAGTCGGAGACCGCTGTGGCGGAGATGACCGATATGTTTCTGTTACTACTGATCCCCGGCGGTGGTGATGATCTTCAGGGGATCAAGCGCGGAATCATGGAGCTGGCCGATCTGATCCTGATGAACAAGGCGGATGGTGTGCTGGAGGCCATCGCACGGCACTCTGCCGCAGACTACATTGCTGCTCTCAGCCTGCTCCATCCACGTACCCGTAACTGGCAGGTGCCGGTAAAGAGCTGTTCCGCCCTGGAGGGACGGGGTATTGCCGAGGCGTGGGAGCTGATTGGTGACTATCGGAAGACACTGACCGCCAGTGGTGAGCTGACGGAGCGCCGGGCTGAACAGGCGTGCCAGTGGATGTGGAGCGAAACGGCCGACAGTCTGCTCACCGCCATGCGCAATGACAGCGATATCAAATCAATTATCCCCCAACTGGAGCGCTCGGTTGCAGAGGGGAGTGTGCCGCCAACGCTGGCAGCGAAGCGCCTGCTGGATCTTTTCCTGAAGCGGGATAGTAATTAAAAATATTTCTGATTACCCTTGATGTTTAGCTAGGGCCGGAAGAAGATAATCATTGTTGGCCGCAAATAAACGCGCATAAATGCAAATATTTTCAATGCTCTTCATATTGCGAAGCATCTGAACCAGCCCCTGGTGATTATCAATGCTTAGTTTATCTGCAAAGAGTGAATTCAAGAGTCATATTTGCGTTTATTTGCGTTCATTTCCGGCTGAGTTTTTAGGGGTAATCAGGAAAAGATATAGATTATGAGGAAAATTTGGGAAGTATTTTGGCGTTTTCTGGCACTGGGCTGCGTGAGCTTTGGCGGCCCTGCTGCACATATTGGGTATTTTCAGACCGCTTTTGTCCAAAAACTTAAATGGATTGACGAAGCCTCTTATGCGAGATTGATTTCGCTAAGCCAATTTCTACCCGGCCCGGGATCAAGCCAGATCGGTTTTGCGCTTGGAGTTCGCCGCGCGGGGATTTTCGGTGGGTTGGCGGCATTTATTGGTTTTACCTTACCATCCTTTCTGTTGCTCTATTTTCTCTCGATCACAAGTTCAGGAGAGCACTCCAATGATCTCTTTTCAGGGGTTGTCCATGGACTGAAACTACTGGCCGTCATTGTGGTTGCTGATGCGGCACTCAGCATGTTCAACGCCTTTTGCAAAGAGAAGCTATCAATCGCTATTGCTGTGCTGACGGTTGTTACCCTGTTGTGGCTGCCAAACCTGTGGACTCAAATTACTGTTCTGGTGGCAGCGGCATTGGTAGGCGCTTTTTACGGTAAACCGGTGATTACCGGGAGTGAGACAAAAGAGCGCTTCAAACTGCTGCCGTTAGTGCTCTTTTCCGCTCTCTTTTTAGGCTTGCCACTGTTTGCAGTAGCATCGCAAGGGATTGAGATTTTTTCTGACTTTTACCAGGCGGGAAGTCTGGTTTTTGGTGGCGGCCACGTGGTTTTGCCCTTGTTGCAACAAACTATTGGTGATGCACTTTCCACTGATCGTTTTCTGCTGGGCTACGCTGCAGCCCAGGCCGTGCCGGGCCCGATGTTTTCACTGGCAGCGTTTCTTGGGGCTGAATTGTCGCCAAGCAATCCACTTTTAGGTGCTGCTATAGCAACGGTGGCTGTATTTTTGCCCGGTTTTTTGTTGGTGTTAAGTTTCCAGGGCGCTTGGGAATCACTTGCAGCACAACCGAAAATTGCCGGTATCGTCTGGGGTATTAATGCAGCAGTTGTGGGTCTACTGCTCTCAGCACTCTACCAGCCTGTATTTACCAGTGCCGTTTCCACGCCGCTGGAGATGGCGCTAGTTATATTGGGTTTCTTTGCATTGAGAACATTGCGGGCACCAATAGTGTTGTTGGTTGTTGCGTTCGGGGTAACTGGACTGATTTTACATATGTACTAGCGGCTGATCGGAAAAGATATCAGGCAGCACTTGTATCCAAGAAGTACTGTTTTTTGACAGAGGCCCTCTGGTTTGATTGGCGTATAGACAAAAAAAGCAGGGTGCCGATATCGGCACCCTGCTTTTTACTTAGCCGCTAAACAGAAAGATTACTGCTGAGGGGCGGGAGCCGGTGCTGCTGCACGCGGAGGAGCACCGTAGGGTGCACCATAAGGGGCGCCATAACCATGAGGAGCACCATAACCGGCAGGACCACCATAACCGGCAGGAGCACCATAACCGGCAGGAGCACCGTAACCACCAGGAGCACCGTAACCGTAGGGCGCGCCACCGTAACCGTTGCCGTTATAGCCATTATAGCCATTGTAACGGTTGTTTCCGGAGCCGGAACCACTGCCATTGGCTGATGAACTCATGTTGAATCCGAAGTTACCGGAACCGTTGCCGTCACCCCAGCCATCGTTGTTGTTGCCCCAGCTATTGTTGTTGTTGTTGCCCCAGCCATTGTTACCACCACCAAAAGGCCCCCAACCTGCCTGGGAGGCTGTAGCTACGGTTAGAAGGGCGGCAACACTCAATATTTTAATCATTTTCATAAACTTTAATCCTTCTCTTTAATTTGTGCGGTCATCACTTGATTAGGTTACCTGACGTAGAAAATTCGTACTGGAATTCGTTGTCTAATCACAGAGTTAAGCCTTAAAGTGAGTGTTGGAACCATCGCTAGAAGGAAGAACAAGTAAGTGGATACGTTATCGCAGCCGAACCATACACACCAATGACCATCCAGTCGTAATACAGAAAACAGAATACACGTCCATCAGGCAACAAAGTGGTGCTCAGGTTTGCTTATTCAGCCTTCAATGTAAATAGATATTGAAAACTGAGGCGTCGAGTATAGGGTAAATCAAAAGCCCCTGCGGGAAAATCGGTAAATATGCCATGTTAATTGTGAGGTTTGTGCGTGACGGACACAGCTCTTAACTATCAAGATAGAGGTGTGCGTGACGGATTGAGGGATCATCGCTGCTGCTATGGATGGTGAAACCTAAATTTTTAACCAGTGTCAGCATTTCATTGTTGTTGGCCAGGATTTCACCCTCCATGGCTTTGAGATCACGCTGACGTGCAATGTCGATGAGACTGTCCATCAGACGGTGGGCAATACCTTTGTGGTGCCATTCGTCAGAGACGACGATGGCAAATTCACAACTCTCTCCATCGGGATTGATGACATAGCGTGCTACACCGATCTCCTTCTCTTCGCCATCGGTCTCAATGACGGCGATCAGTGCCATTTCCCGGTCATAATCTATCTGGGTGAATCTTGCCAGCATGGCGGGCGGTAGTTCATCAAGTACCATCATAAAGCGGAAATACCGTGAACGCTCAGAGAG
Source organism: Sedimenticola sp. (assembly GCA_040505895.1). Taxonomy (GTDB): domain Bacteria; phylum Pseudomonadota; class Gammaproteobacteria; order Chromatiales; family Chromatiaceae; genus Vondammii. The sequence continues at coordinate 33,956 of JBEVXU010000019.1, forward strand.
CGCCTTGATGAAGCGCTGCTCAATCTCTGCATCCTCGGGACGGATCGGCCGGATGATCAATTCAGTGCCATCGACCAACTGTGAACGGGATACCAGTTTTGCAGGGTAAGGGTGGATGGCCATGTGGGAGTAGGGCTGATCAGAGTGGCTATGGAAGTCAACAACAACACGGGCGTCAGCGGCAATGGCACCGCTCTCATCGGCAATCAGTGGATTGATGTCCAGCTCTTTTACCCAGGGGAGCTCGCAGGCGATCTCTGATGTGCGCAGTAGTACGTTTTCAAGTGCTTCAAAGTTGATAGGGGCCATATGACGAAACTGCTGAAGCATCTTGGTGATTCGTGTTTGGCTGATCAGGTCTTTTACAAGAAAACGGTTGAGTGGTGGTAGACCCACTGCGCGATCATTCATCACTTCTACAAGCGTTCCGCCTGCACCAAAACTGATAATCGGGCCAAAAACAGGATCTGTGACAATACCCACCAGCAGTTCACGTCCGTTTGGGCGTTGCACCATCGGCTCGATGGTTACCCCATCCAAAGTGGCTTCCGGGCGGCTGCTTTTAACCATCTGAATAATATCGTTATAGGCGCTGCGCACCCCCTGGGCGCTGTGGATACCCAACCGTACGCCCCCTGCATCCGTCTTGTGGGTGATGTCCGGTGAGTTGATCTTCAGTGCAACGGGAAAGCCGAGGCTTTCGGCCTGAATCAAGGCTTCAATGGCTGAGCGGACGACGATAGACTGGGCGGTGGGGATATGGAAGGCTGCAAGTATTGCTTTCGACTCTGTCTCGCTCAATACCTTGCGCCCCTCCATCAATGCGCATTCGATAATCAGTTTGGCACCTTCTACATCAGACTCTTTTCTGTGCCTTGCCATCGGCGCCGGCGTCTGCAGAAGCAGCTGCTGATTACGGTAGTAGCTGGTGAGATAGGAGAAGCCTTCAACCGCCGCCTCTGGGGTATTGAAGGTGGGAATCCCCGCCTTACGCATCATCTCGCGCCCCGCCTCTACCTGAGTGGCTCCCATCCAGCAGGTCAGCAGTGGTTTGCTAAGTTTCCGGCCGATGGCAATCATGCTATCGGCTACCTTTTCGGGCTCGGTCATTGCCTGTGGGGTCAGAATAACCAGTACGCCGTCAACGCCAGGATCGCGGAGCACCTGGTCTACCGTTTTCTGGTAGCGCTCCGGGGTGGCGTCACCAATGACATCTACAGGATTTCCTCTTGACCAGGTTGCGGGAAGGATCTTATCTAGTTGACTGACACTGCCACTGCTCAGTTCGGCAAGTGGGATACCGATATCTGAGGTGCGGTCACTAGCCATGGCGGCAGGCCCGCCGCCGTTGGTGACGATGAGAAGCCGGTCGCCGTTGGTCCGGTAGCGGCTGGCCAGAGTGGTGGCGGCAGAGAAGAGGCTGATAATTCTCTTGCCACGAACGACACCGGCTCGGCGCAGTGCGGCGTCAAATACATCATCTGCCCCAACCAGCGCACCAGTATGTGATTGGGCCGCCTGGGTACCGGAGGCGTGACGCCCCACCTTCAACGCAATGACAGGTTTTACTCGGGCCGCGGCACGTAGTGCACTCATGAATTTACGTGAGTTATGAATACCCTCTATGTACAGAAGGATGCTTCTGGTTTGTGGGTCGGCCACAAGGTAGTCGAGTATTTCGCCAAAATCCACATCGGCGGAAATACCGGTTGAAATGACCGATGAGAAACCGATGTTATTGGGTCCCGCCCAGTCAAGAATTGCTGTGCATATGGCACCGGATTGTGACACCAGAGCAATATTTCCACTTTTCGCCATACCACGATTAAATGTGGCATTCAGTCCGACAGAGGGTCGCATGATACCGAGGCAGTTGGGGCCGACAAAACGGATGCCATAATGTTTGGCGGCTTCAGTGACCTGACGCTCAATCTTTTTGCCGGTCTCCCCCACCTCACGAAATCCTGCAGAGAGGATAAGGGCGTCCTTGACTCCATGACGGCCACAAGACTCTATGATAGCGGGGATTGTTTTCGCCGGTGTGACGATGACCGCCAGATCGACCGGTTTTCCTATCGTCTCAAGGTCTGAATAGGCGGTCTGCCCCTGGATCGTACCTCGCTTTGGATTGATGGGATAAACCGGTCCGGCAAAATCACTCTCCAGCAGATTTTGGTAGACCAGGGTTCCTACGGAGTTGGCCTTTTCGCTGGCGCCGAAAAGGGCGATTGAGGCAGGTTCAAAAAGCTTGAAAAGATAGTGGCGGCTCATGGCCTTTGGGTTCCTTGATGATTAGCCGTATCTGTGGCGGCAGCCTGGCGGGTGATGCCATATACTGTTCGTAACACATAGACTATAGGGCATACAAATGACCACCGCCTATCTATCTCATCCACTGTTTTTGGCCCATGATCCAGGGCCGTTTCATCCCGAGTCCAAGGCGCGTCTCTATGCCATCGAGGATCGTCTCAACAGCGCTCATCTTTACCATTTTCTGCACCACCTAACCTCTGTTTCTGCAACACGCGAGCAGCTGTTGCGCGTCCATGATGGCACTTATATCGACTCGTTGATTGCCGTCGCCCCCAAGGAGGGAACCCTGCACATGGATCCCGATACGGTGATGAGTCCCTCCACGCTTAACGCCGCTTTCCATGCAGCCGGTGCAGTGATTATGGCTACCGATGCCGTGTTGAATGGCGATGTAGTTAATGCCTTCTGTGCGGTACGCCCTCCAGGGCATCATGCGGAGCATGATCTGGCGATGGGTTTCTGCTTTTTTAACAACCTGGCGGTAGGTGTCGCCCATGCACTTGAGGTCCACGGTTTGAAGCGTATCGCCATCGTCGATTTTGATGTGCACCACGGCAATGGGACGGAGGATATTTTCCGGGGTGATAAGCGGGTGATGTTTTGCTCCAGTTTTCAGTACCCTTTCTATCCTTATTCACCTCTGGTGGAAGGGCATGAGCGGATCATTCATACACCCCTGGAGTCAGGAACAGACAGCGCTACCTTTAGGCGCCTGATAACCGAGCAGTGGTTTCCTGCGCTGCATAGATTTGAACCCGAGATGATTTTTATCTCCGCCGGTTTTGATGCCCATATTGAGGATGAAATCTCCGGTATCAGACTACAGGATCAGGATTATGAGTGGATCACTGAGGAACTGGTCTCGATTGCTGATCAGTATGCCGGCTCAAGGATCGTTTCAGCGCTTGAGGGCGGGTACGAAACACATGCGTTGGCACGCAGTGTAGCGCTTCATATCAGGGCGTTGTTGGGAAATATCTGAACCAGTCATGAGTATGATCTAATGCGTACACTCTCTGTCCGGCGCCAGCGCCGGCGGTTGCATTATGTTTTTCATAAAGAAGCTATTTTTAACTGATCTGACCACTATCAATACGCTGCACACCCGGCATAATTACCCCCTTTGCATAGAATAAATAATGGAGCCACTCATAATGATTGGAAACCTTAACCATGTTGCTATCGCCGTCCCCGATCTGGAGGCCGGTACGGCAATCTACCGTGACCTATTGGGTGCAAAGGTTTCGGAGCCGCTGGCGCTGCCTGAGCATGGTGTTACCACTGTTTTTGTCGAACTCCCCAACACCAAGATAGAGTTACTTCACCCCCTTGGTGAAAACTCTCCCATTGCCAAATTTCTCGAAAAAAACCCCAGTGGTGGCGTTCACCATATCTGTTACGAAGTGGCGGATATCGAAGCAGCTGCGGCACAAATGGTGGCGGCAGGGGCTCGGGTGTTGGGTGATATCAAGATCGGTGCCCACAACAAGCCGGTACTGTTTCTTCATCCAAAGGATTTCTGTGGCACCCTGGTAGAGCTGGAACAGGCCTGATTTTTATTGGGAAGGCACTATGCAGCAGCGACTGAAAATACTGGAAGAGACCCTCCACATGGAGGTACCCCTGACAAAAGAGATGGGAGTACGGGCCGAGGAGCACGATGGGCGTGAGCTGATTATCCGGGCCGACTTTGAACCTAACATCAATATACACGGCACGGCCTTTGGCGGTAGTGGGAGATATTGAGGCACGTTGTCGGCTGCTTCAGGATGGCAGCTACGAGATCTTTATCGGACAGCTGAAAAAGGGTAAGCGTGCACGTATCGAACTGACAGCAGAGGTTCTGGTGGAGAAGGGTGTGGCCGTCAGGTTTACCGGCAGATATTCAGCTGCCGTGTAGGAGCGACTTCAGTCGCGATAGAATTTGCCACACTGTTAGACGTTGTTACCACGCCCATCGCGACTGAAGTCGCTCCTACAACCGGCCCCGGCTTTGTTAAATCCTACTGACCAGCTGCCGCCTTAATGCTCTCCAGGTTGATCGCCGGGATATACTCGGGGCGTGGCTTGGCGCGTCGGGTAAATTTCTTGATGATGCCTTCCAGGTTGGGACGCTTCTCTGCAGGCCCTTCACCGCTACCGATACCACCGCCAAATTCGACAAACAGGTTGATCCCCTCATCCAGTGCAGTCTGCAGGCAGCCTACCCAGTTCACCGGGTGGAAGAGCTGGAAGAAGAGGCGGGATTTGATCGTCTCAGCATCTGCTTCATGAAGTCCGCCGGAGTAGTTCGAGAGCACCTGCAGTTGAGGTGTTTTGATCTCCACCTTGTCCAGATCCTCACGGAAGTGACGGGCGGCGGTGACCATATAGTAGGTATGGAAAGCGCCCTCTGTTTTTAGTCTTACGGCACGCTTCTTGGGGTGAACCTCCGCCATCTCCGCCGCCAGCGCGTCGAGGTCGGCGGATGATCCGCCGACAACCGTCTGATCCGGCAGGTTGAGTCCGGCAATGCCGCAGAAGTGTTTGTCGGAGAGAGGCTGGGCAGTCTCAAGATCAACGGTCAGCGCCGCCATTTCCCCTTCACCATGGGTGCCCATCAGTTCGCCGCGGCGAGAGACCAGCCTCAGGGCATCTTCGAAGCTGAGGGCGTCGGCTGCCACCAGGGCGCTGTACTCACCGAGGCTGTGACCGGCCGCCATCACTGGTGTGATCGGCGTTGCCGCCAGTTCACGGTAGACGGTAAGGCAGGCGATATGGTGAGTCAGCAACACCGGCTGGGTGTAGCGGGTGAGGTTGATCTGGTCATCCGGGTTTTCGTGGGAGAGCTTGGTCATGTCATAGCCGAGGACATCGCTTGCCTGCTCATAGATGGCGCGGGCGGAGGCAAACTCGGCGCAGAGATCACTGCCGATACCAGGGTACTGAGAGCCCTGGCCGGGGAAGACGAAAATAGTGCGCTGCTCGTTGTCTGACATGATTTTTCTCCGTTCTGTATCGCGAGCGGGCAGGATAGTCATTTCCGGCACTGAGGACAAGCCACCTATTCCCGGCACAGATGTGGAGACGCCTTTTTATGACTGAGCTTCTCCCTTGTCCTTGGCGGGGTTTCAGGTAGGATGGAATCAACAGTACTTAGTGGAAAAGCGAAAGAGAGATGGATAGAGAAATACGTCCGCGTCGCTCGGTGCTCTATGCACCGGGGATCAATCGACGTGCACTCGAAAAGGCGCGGAGCCTGCCGATCGATGCACTGATAATGGATCTGGAGGATGCCGTTGCACCAGATGCAAAGGCGGAGGCGCGAGACTGCATCGTTGAGGCCTTCACTGCCGGTGGTTTCGGTAGGCGTGAAACGGCTGTCCGTATCAATGGTCTGGATACCCCTTGGGGGGCGGATGATATTGCCGCTGTCGCCTGTGCCGGCGCCGATGCCATCGTCATTCCAAAAGTCGAGAGCGCTGACGCAGTTGCCGCTGTGGTTGATGCCCTGACAACTGCAGGTGCCCCTGGACTACCGATCTGGATTATGGCCGAGACCCCGCGAGGGGTGCTGGATATCGATGCCATCTGCCGTAGCCATCCAGAGATAGCAGTGGTTGTGATGGGTACTTCCGATCTGGCCAAGACGCTGCGGGTACCCCATACCTCCGCTAGAGAGGGACTGATGGCCTCCCTCGGCCACTGCCTGCTGGCAGCCCGCGCCCATGGCCTTGATATACTTGACGGCGTCTTTCTCGATCTACAGGACGGCACCGGATTTCGTGATGCTTGCCAACAGGGGCGTACCTTGGGATTTGACGGCAAGACACTGATACATCCCAACCAGATTGAGCCTGCCAATGAGATCTTCGGTGTTTCAGTGACGGCGCTGGCCCGGGCCCGGAAAATTGTCGCTGCCTGGCAGCAGGTGGAGAGCGAAGGTGGTGGGCTGGCGGTGGTCGATGGCCGGCTGGTGGAGCGATTGCACGTGGATGAAGCGGAACGACTGTTGGCCTTGGCTGAGGTGATCGGGTGACTGAGGTAGATACAGACTATTTTCATCAATTGCTGGTGAAACGGCGTGAGGCGTTACTCGACGTTGCAGAGACCGCCGCGCAGGCGGCGGATACCGTGGAACTGGATCAGACCCGGGTGGGTCGTCTGTCACGAATGGATGCCCTGCAGGCACAGGCGATGTCCCAGGAGGGTAATCGGCGGCGCGATCTTGAACTGCGGCGAATCGCCTCAGCTTTGAGCCGAATCAAAGAGGGGGAGTACGGGTACTGTTTAGACTGTGGCGAAGTAATTGCGAAAAACAGGCTTGAAGTGGATCCGGCGGCACTGCTCTGCATCGGTTGCGCCGACAAGGCTGAGAAATGAATAGGTGGCTGCGCTCTTCGGGGGGTAGCCAATAATTTAGAGAGTCTTGGTTGGCCATGAGCGTTTCAGTGGCCTGCCAATGGTAATTAAGGAGTTTGAGTATGAGTGCCAAAATGATGATACTGCCCAGCACCAATCCGGAGGAGATTCGGCTGGTGACCCTGCCTGATGATATGGATAGTCACGAGGCGTTCCGCCATGTCACCGGCCTTATTGCCGCCTTGGAAGATCAAGGTGCCAAGCCTGACTGGGAGGATGTGGGTGATGCCCTTGAGGATCACGGTTTTCAGACGGTGGAGTTTGTCCTGGGTCCTTCGGTGGAATAATCGCTGTGGGAGGTTATGGAAGACACAGCGGTCGCTACCTGTAGCCTCGGCGAAAAGGCTATCTTCGAAGAGCTACTTTTTCGAGAACAGCTCCCTGCAGTAATCCCTGGCATTCAGCTCGGCTTTTATCCGCGGGTCGCCCTCTCGCATGTACTCTGCCGCTATATCTTTCTTGCACTGCTGGTAATTGAGGAAGGGGGGGGAGATCTCAGGCGAGCAGCCTGACAGCATCACCGCGTAGAGGCAGATCAGGAGACTCCATGCTTTATGATTCAGGCGGGAATCGGTCACTGCAGCCACTCCTGGGTTCTTCACAGATATGGTAACTGTTTTTCCCTGATCCTTTCACATCATACATCGCCTCATCAGCACGCTTGATTAGCTCGTCAAGGCTGTCGGCATGCATCGGATAGAGGGCGATGCCGATGCTGCAGCCGATATGGCATTCGGCATCCAGAATACTGAACGGTTTTGAGATCGTATCGATAATGCGCTGGGATACCTCTCCTGCTGACTCAGTATTGGCCAGATTATTGAGGATGACGGTGAACTCGTCCCCCCCAAGGCGTGCCACTACATCCTCTTCACGGGCACAGGTGAGAAGCCGTTCCGCTACCTGCCGCAATAGTTCGTCTCCATAGTCGTGGCCATGATCATCATTGACGTTTTTGAAGTGGTCGAGGTCGATGAACAGCATACCGATGCAGTGCTTGTGCCGGACGGCACGTTTCATCGACAGCTCAAGATGTTCAAGAAAGAGTGAACGGTTAGGCAGTCCTGTCAGGCTGTCGAAGCTGGCCAGTTGCTGCAGCCGCTCATTGGCATCCTGCAGTTCATGGGTGCGTTCATCCACCTTCTCTTCCAGCACAGTGTTCGCCGTCTCCAGAGCATTGACGAAGTGTGAGAATCGAAGGCTGATGATTATGCCTACCACCAGGCTGAATAGCGTGCCGAAAATGGCGGTGATTCCGATATCACGTAGGGTTACTTGGAAGGATTCCCGTGCCTGATTCACTGATAACTGTGTTTTTTCCTTCTCCAGGTCAATGAAGGCATCCAGTTGCTGGAGTGACTCGATCTGCGCCGGTGAGACTTCGTTGACCATGAACCGGGAGGCCTCCTCACGCCTACCTTCTCGGACCCAATCGATGATCTGGCGCTGCTTGGCGACAATCTCCCGGGCAAACTCCCGGTGCTGCTCAAGCCTTTCCAGTTCATTCTCATGGAGCCCGGTAGCAATCAATGCTTCACGGGTTTGAAGAAACTCGGCTCCCTGTCGCTGTAGCTCCATGATCAGATCATCAGCATCAAATGGATCCTCCGTGCCGATAATGGCATAGATCATGGGGCTGCGTTCCCGGGCAATAACCCGCATTTGCTGGGCCAGCTCCACCCGGACATTGTAGACATCCACCACCGTTTCGAACTTGAGTTTGACCAGATCAAAACGCCACACAGCAACAACGGCAAGTATCACCATGACGGCAACAATCAAGGCAAAGCCGATGACCAGTCCGCGAACGGAGGTCAAAAGGGTCAAATCTTTTTTAATAAAAGAAGCCATTAAAGTTCAAGTGTAGCACTGATTCCGGTTGTCACTGGTTTGCTCAGGCGTTGCTTAATGCTCGTAGTTTCTCTCTTACTAAGCCGATGTGGAGTCTCAGATCATAGAGCTCTTCTGTATAGGAGAGGGGGACGGAGACTCGTGAGACCTCATCTTCGAGACGGGCCAGATCATCGAGGGAGGCCGCTATATCACCTCCCGGTTGGTTATGCCGCCGGTCAACTGTGAGAATTTCACGGTACCAGCGGTAGATACGATAGCGCATCCGCCAGCGGTAGATCGGTGGCATGATCTTGAACAGGGGAATCATCAGCGCCAGCAACGGCAGTATCATCACCTTCAGTCTGTCCACCAGAGTGGCCGCCCAAAACGGCAGGTAGCGCTGGAGGAAGGGTGGGCCTGAGTCATAAAAGCGTTTTGCTTCCGAACTTAGGGGAAAATCGAGGTGGTTGGCGTTGGGGAACTGTCCCGTCTCTTCAAACCAGCCCCCGGCACCATGGATTTTCTGTGCCGCCTGGAGCAGTAGATCGATGAGCGCCGGATGCAGATTCTGGTGAGCCACCAGGTTTGCACCGGCCGCCAATAGTACGGTCTCCCGTTGTGGGATATTGCGTTTCAGGTCGATGACGCCCTGAGGGAGTACCACGGAGGAGAGATGACGGTGGCGGCGACTGTAGGCATCGGCACGCTGAAAACTCATCAGTACCACATGTTTGGATTCGAGCAGAGTTTGCACCACGGGTGATTTTGGTGAGGCGACAAAGAAGGCGGCATCAATGTCACCCTGGATCAGGGCGCTGACCGCTTTAGCACCACTCAACTCCTGTAGGGTGCTGTTTTCAGCGGTAATGCCGTTATCATTGAGCAGCTCGGTGGCGACGGCGTGGGTGCCGCTGCCGGTCGCCCCGATGGCTACCCTCATCCGCTCAAGATCAGTGAGTCTGCTAATACCAAGGCCCTTGCGGTGGAATAGCCAGATCGGCTCATAGTAGAGGCTCCCCAAGGAGATCAGCTGGTCTGAGTTGCTGATTTCCGAGAGGCCGCCCTGGATAAAGGCGAGGTCTGCTTCTCCGTTCTCCAACAGTTTAATATTTTCCACCGAACCGGCGCTGTTGAGTACCTCCAGTGTGATCTCCTCCTGTTCAAGGTAGGATCGGTACGCCTGGCCAAAGAGGTAGTAGGCGCCCTCTTTCCCCCCGGTGGCGATGCGGATCTGCTCTGGTGGCGCCGGTTGCACAAACTGATAGGCGAGGGCAAATCCAAACAGAATCAGCAGCAGAGCCGGCCCGAAGATATTAAGATGGTCTTTTAAGTGTTGTTTTTCTTCACTCACTGAAATTTTCCTCGTCAGTGTAGGAGTGTTGCGGCCACTATAACGTTTTCTAAAGGCCTCTAGGAGCCTGTTCGAGAATAGAGAGCCTACTGCGGGAAAGCCCTTTTGGCCCATTTTTCCGCTCATTTTCGATGAATAAGAACGACTATTCGCCTCAAATGATCAAAAAAATGGACTCAAAATGGCTTCCCCTCGCTACGGCTCCTATTCTCGGACAGGCACCTAGATAAACGTACACTAGTGATCGTTGGAACATGTAGGGAGAGTTCATGATGTTTTTTCACAAAACCGTTGAGATGCCAACCCCCGAGCAGGCGCTGCCGGGTAGAGAAGAGTCGATAGTCGTACCCGAGGGCCATTTCGTCAACGGTCACCCCCTCTTACCACCTTTCCCCGAAGGGCTGCAGACAGCGATGTTCGGCCTTGGCTGTTTCTGGGGCGCCGAACGGCGTTTTTGGCAGCAGGCAGGGGTTTACAGCACGGCCGTCGGTTATGCCGGTGGTTATACGCCCAATCCAACCTATGAGGAGGTGTGCAGCGGCCTCACCGGCCACAATGAGGTGGTGTGGGTGGTCTTCGACCCACAGCTGGCAGATTACTCTTCGTTGTTGCGCTGTTTCTGGGAGAGCCACGATCCCACCCAGGGGATGCGTCAGGGGAATGATGCCGGCACCCAGTACCGTTCAGGAATCTATTGCTACTCACCCCAACAGCGCCATGAGGCAGAGGTTTCAAAGGCCGATTACCAAGGGGCTCTACACTCAAAAGGGCTGGGTGAGATCACCACTGAAGTATTGGATGCCCCCGCCTTCTATTACGCCGAGGCCTATCACCAGCAGTACCTTGCTAAAAATCCAGGGGGTTATTGTGGTCTGGGTGGTACCGGAGTGACCTGTCCCTGATCGCCACCTCTGTCATTCAGGCTGCAGCTCAATCATAGCGCTGATGCTGATCTCCACGCGTCGGGTTCCGGCCTCCAGTGTGGGGGGTGCAGCACTGCTCATCTCCATCAGTCTGGCACGCATGGGGATAGGGCGCGGCGCTGCATGGCTGCCGCTATTGATGCTCATTTCAACCAGGCGGTAGCCGCTGCGTCCCATTTCGCTGCTAATCAGTCTGGCACGTTCGCTGAAATGGGCCAGGGCTTCACTGATCAACTGGTTTTCCACCACCTGTCTGCGCTCGGGGGAGAGTGTGTAGGCGACACTGCTTACTTCGAGCTGTTTCTGCAAGGTGCCGATCAGCTTGCTGAGCAGGCTGCTGTCATGGCTCTCCAGGCTGATCGATTGGCGTACACGCCAGCCTGAAATGGTACTTTTTTTGTAGACCGGGTTAGTCGTGTAGTCGAGGGTCTGTACTTTTATTCCTACTGTCTTCTTTGCCTGTTCAACGGCACTGCTGACCGCCCGGTTTACCTCGCGGGTGAGGCGCTCGGTATCCCTGCCCTCTTTCTGGATATACATCACCGCTTTGAGCGTGTCGTTCTCCACCTCTTCGCCGGCAGTGGCGGAGAGGGTGATGCGGTCGTAAGTGAGGGCTGCCTCTTCGCCACTGACTGCCGCGGAGAGAGAGAGCAGAAGTAGTGCAAGGGTGCGGATCAGGGTCATGGAGGTGCTCCTTGTTTACTATGAGGTTCTTGATTACTAATAATACTCAGCCAATAGAGGAAAAACAGGGGGAAATGTCGGTTATAGATAAACGCTGATAAACGCAACTAGCTGAAAGCCCGGTAAATTAAAGGTTATCTGGACATGGCAGGCCGATGGGGTACGTGCAAAAATCATAAAAAAGCGGGCCCGAAGGCCCGCTTTAATAGCTGAATGATCAGCTTTCTGCATGACCCACTAGAGATAGCTAACAACGACGCCAACAGAGAATACGGTTGTTGGCAGGCATCTCGAAATCTTGCTGAAGCTCCATTCGAGCACTCTTTGCTAACCGGTCAAGATCCTCGAAGTTGCGGATACCACTTTGGGGATTGCGTGACTTCAGCCAGCCATCAAACTGCTGATTGCTCTTGCTGGTGTAGCTGTTGTTGTAGTTGAATGGGCCATAAACGACCAGCAAGCCCCCTTTCTCCAGGAGTTGCCCCACTCCCTTGAAGGTCGCCTCTACTCCATTCCAGTCCATGATATGCAGAGTGTTGGCGGAAAAGACCGCATCGACAGACAAACTTGGCCATATGGGTTGTTTTACGTCCAGGGTCAGTGGCGGGTAGAGATTTGATAGCTGAGCCTCATCCAGCCACAGCTCAATTCCCGCGTGATTTTCCACCTGGTCGCTTGTCTGCCAGGTAAGGTGCGGCATGGCGGCTGAGAAGTGGACGGCATGCTGTCCCGTCCCACTGCCTATCTCAAGAACAGCGTTGCGATCTGCAAAAAGAGGCTTGATTGCCGAGAGTATGGGCTCCTGATTCTGTTCACAGGATTCGGCAAACGGTTTAATCATGGAGGCATCTCCTTTTATATTTCACAGCTGTGGCTTAACTAATCAACCGCCCCTCCACCCCCCCCCCGCTTGTGCGCGGGATGATAGCTATTTGGAGAGCAGTAGTTACCCTTCCATAGTTCAACCTCTATTGAGGTGTGGTGGGTGAGTTGGCCGGAGGGGAGGCTTGAGCAAACAGCTGCTCAACATCCACTGGATCGAAAAGGTACTGCTTGTTGCAGAACTCACAGTCCACCTGAATTTTCCCCTGTTCAGAAAGTATCCCCTTCACATCATCCATACCCATGGTGCGCAGGGTGTTTTCGATGCGCTCCTTGGAGCAGCTGCAGCGGAATGCCACCGGTTCGGGATCGAACAGCCGCACCTCCTCCTCATGGAATAGTCGGTGCAGCAGACTCCTGGGCTCAAGGTTGAGCAACTCATCGTGGCTGACTGTCTCCGCCAGCATACCGAGTCGTTCCCAATCATCATTGTGTCTCTTCTCGGACGGCAACTGTTGGAGGAAGAGACCGGCGGCACGATCACCGTCAGCCATTAACCAGAAGCGTGAGGCGAGCTGTTCGGAGCGATTGAAGTACCCCTCCAGGGCGCGGGACAGGCTCTCCCCCTCAAGCCCGACGATTCCTTGGTAGCGATCACTTTTACTGTTGTCGATGGTGAGTACCATCTGCCCCGGTCCGAATACCTCGGGTAGGCTGCCGCTGGGGATATCTTCACCATGCCAGCGCGCCAGCCCCCGCATGGTCCGTTGGTGGGAGGCTTGTGCGACTAGGGTGGTCAGTGGGCCTTCACTTTGGGCCTGCAGTATCAGCGAGCCTTCAAACTTGATGGTGGCGGACATAAGCACTGCAGCCGCCATCGCCTGACCCAACTGGTCGCGAACATTGTCGGGATAGTCGTAGCGGGCTAGTACCGCCTGCCAGCTGGCGTCCATCTGCACCAGTTCACCACGGACATCGAGCTGCTCAAAAATAAAGCGGTGGAGTCGGTCTTGGTTTGCCATGGGTTATCAGTTATCAGTTGTCAGTTGTCAGGCAATATCAAAGCGCTCAAACTGGGTGCTGAACACGCCTCGTCCCTGGGTCATGCTACGCAGTTCGGTGCTGTAGCCAAGCAGTGATGCCAACGCCGCCTGGCAGCGGATGATACCGCTGTCGATGGTGCGCTGGGTATCCTGAATTACGGCGTGACGTGATTGCAGGTCACCAAGTACGGCACCGAGGTTCTCCTCCGGGACCACCACTTCCACCTGCATAATCGGTTGTAGCAGGGCGGGAGAGGCCGCCTTGATTGCCCGGTCAAGGGCGCGGGCGGCTGCGGCACTGAGCGCCTCGGGAGTGGAGGCGGCGCCAAATAGCTCAACCTCTTCGATGTTGACCTGCAGGTCCTGCAGTTGCGCTCCTTCAAGTGGACCTCCACCGAGAGCGTGCTCCAGCCCCTCTTGCAACGCCTCAATCTGTATCTGGCTAAGCTGACTGCCCGGAGGTAGGACCTTTGGCTCGACTCGGGTCTCAATTCCATCCTCCCGCTGCAGTGGCACAACACGCACCATCACCCTTGTTTTTAGCTCCGGGGCTTTGCCGGCACCAAAGGTTTGGGGGTGAAAGAGGAGGTCGTTTGCAGCGGTCTTGGTAATGGTCTCTCGTAGGGCCACTGCAGGGCGGCCACTCTTCACCTCCAGGTGGTACTCTCGCTCAAGACGCTCAATGATGATCTGCAGGTGCAACTCGCCCATACCGCTGAGCAGTCGCTGTCCGGTGTCCGGGTCTTCAATAAAGCGGAGTGTCGGATCCTCCTCCTGCAATTTGCCGAGGACATCGAGAAACTTCTCCTCTTGATCAGAGAAGGCGGGCTCGATAGCGAGGCTGAGTACCGGCTCCCGGGTCTCGATGCGCTCCAGCAAGACGGGATGGCTCGGGTCACAGAGGGTGTCGCCGGTGGCGGCATGACGTAGCCCACCCAGCAGGACAATATCACCGGCATGAGCAATATTCAGGCGTTTTTTGTGTGAAGCATCAACATCGAAGATACGGGCGACACTCTCCTGCATCTCGGTACCGTCTTGTTGCCGGTAGCCGATAGTGTCACCCGGTTTCAGCACACCCCGGTAGATGCGGGCGAAGACATGACGCCGCCCCTCCCACATCTGCACTTTAAAGGCGAGGGCGGCCAGGGGGGCGTTATCCTCCATGACAACTGACTCCGGTTCACCCTCTTGGTTATAGCCGATAGCAGCCGGGCGCTCCAGAGGGGAGGGCAGCAGGCATGGGATGCTGTCGAGCAGTGGTTGCACTCCAAGATTGTGCAGTGCCGAGCCGCCAAAACAGGGACAGAGGGCACCGCTGAGGGTGCCGTCACGCAGTGCCCGCCAGATGACATCCACCGGAGGCTCTTCACCGGCAAGTACATGGTCCGCCAGTTCATCATCGGTTTCGGCTATAGCCAGCAGCAGGTTCTCCCGCTGGGTCGCCAGGCTGTTCCAGGTGGCATCATCACAGGGGGTGGTTTCGACAACTTCGCCATGCTCACCGGAAAAGCGGATTAGGGTCCGGTCGATCAGATGAACCACCGCCTTCTGTTCCGGCAGAGGCACCGTGACCGGTGCCGGTACTGTCTGCAGGCGTTTTTGGATGCTCTCCATCGACTTGTCGAAATCGGCACCGGGGCGGTCCATCTTGTTGATGAAAAAGAGTGCCGGCAGGTTGAAGTGGGAGCGTTGCCGCCACACTGTCTCGGTCTGTGGTTCAACACCACGGACACCATCGAGAACGATAACGCAGCCGTCAAGCACGCGCATGCTTCGCTCGACTTCAATGGTGAAGTCAACATGGCCTGGAGTATCGACGATCTGTATCAGGTAGTCGTTCCAGCTCGCCTTAGTAACGGCGGAGGTGATAGTGATGCCATGATTCTGCTCTTCGGCCATATAGTCCATATGGGCCGCACCGTCGTGAACCTCTCCAATCTTATAGAGGGTGCCGGTGTAGAAAAGTATCCGTTCCGTTAGGGTGGTCTTGCCGGCATCAATATGAGCGGCGATGCCGATATTACGGATGCTCTGCAGATTATGTTTTTTGCTCATGGTCTGTTCTGCAGGTTGTCGGTATCAGCCATCGGCCTGGTGGAGTGTCTCGCCGTTCTCGCTGATCACTTCGACGCCGATATCGAATCCCTCTCTCAGGCTGGCGGTGACCACGCAGAAATCCTCAAACAGATCAAGACAGCGTTTCATCCGCACCGCTTGTTCCAGTTCCCCGTTGACAGAGAGTTGCACGTCCATACGCGAGATGCGCATTCTGCCCTTGTCGTTGCGGCCAATGGTACAGGTGGCGCTGGTTTTTATACTGCCCGCAGGGGGCTCATTTTTTGTGACACAGAAGAGCAGGCTTGCACTGAGGCAGTTGGCGGCGGCCACTGTCAGCATTCGTGAAGGGTTTGGACCACTGTCGATGCCCAAGGGTGACGGCTCATCTACGATAAGGTCATCCACGCCATCCAGGTCAAAGGTGACTTTAAACTGGTAGCCCTCCAGCTGTTCCATTTCAATTGTGAACTGTCCCTCTTTTGACATATTGCCCCCTTTGGTGATGAGTTACTTGGGCCGCTGCTTAGCCCTAGGTTATATTCTTAGGTCGAACGATTATTGCAATAACCAGTCTCACTGGGTAATGATACAGAGCAGCTGCTTATCGCCACTGCGAGTGGTATCGCCTGATGGTAGATGAATTGTCCAGTTTAATGGTCTATTGTACAGGGATTCACCAAGGGAGACTCTGATCAAGCCATGATTGCTTTACGCGGGCTAAAATCGTCCCAATTCGTTCCGAAGATCGCAGCAATAAAATGGCTATTACCGCTCACTTCGAAACAAATTGGAACAATTTTATCTCAGCCTAAATCTAACCAGACTTAATCAGAGGCTCCCAAGGGAACCTCTGAACAAGGTAATCAGCCAGACTTATTCATAGGTTCCGAAGAGAGAGAGGCTGCCTTTTTTACCCTAAGGATGGCCCTTTAACAGATAGATAGAATTAAAGGAGAGCCTTGATGGTTCCTACCCGCGTTAAGATTTCGACACTATTATTTTCGGCACTCTTTGCTCTTTTATCCGGGGTGGCGGTGGCTCAAGAGCAGCCTGTTCAAAAGAAGCTTGTACCGGAAAAGTATAAGGATTGGAGCAAACTGTGTGAAACCCCTAAGGGGCTGGACCAGGAGATCTGCTATATCTTTCAGAACATCACGGTGAAGGATACCGGCCAGGTGATTATGAATATCAATATTCATTACCCAGAAAATCTGGATAAGGCGGCGATGGTTGTTACCCTGCCGATGGGAGTGGCGCTGGTACCCGGAATCCGTGTTCAGGTGGATGAGGGTGAGGCTGTTGGCGTCCCCTATAGCGTCTGCCTGAATAATGGTTGCCGTGCAGGCTTCCCTCTGGAGGAGAAGATGCTTGCGGCGCTAAAGAAGGGCAGCAAACTGAACATCACCTTTGCCTCTTTGCAGGGCAAGGGGACAAAATTCACCACCTCACTCAGTGGCTTTACCTCCGCCGTTGCGGCGTTGAAACCCTAAGGGAGCCTCTGAGCAAGTTCCGGGCATAATTCAACCTGCCCTGGACTTGTTCAGAGCCTAGAACCCAAACAGCTGTGACAGCTTATCCCCAGGCTCGTCGGCGCGCATAAACGCCTCTCCCACCAGGAAGGCATTGATGTTATTAGCGCGCATCAGGGCCACATCATCACGAGTATGGATACCGCTCTCGGTCACCAGAATGCGCTCATCCGGCACCATCTCCATTAGTTCGATGGTGGTGTTGAGGTTCATCTCAAAGGTGCGCAGGTCGCGGTTGTTGACACCAATCAGACGATTATTCACCTGTAGTGCCCGCTCCATCTCCCGCCGGTCATGCACCTCGATCAACACATCCATACCAAGCTGATGGGCGAGATCGTTCAGCTCACGTAACCCGGCATCATCCAGACAGGCAACGATCAATAGTATGCAGTCGGCGCCAAGGGTCCGTGCTTCGTAAACCTGATATGGGTCGATGATAAAATCTTTACGGATCACCGGCAGCCCGCAGGCTGCACGCGCCTGCTTCAGGTAATCATCACCACCCTGAAAGAAGTCGATGTCGGTCAGCACGGAGAGGCAGGCCGCCCCCCCCTTTTGATAGCTCTCGGCGATAGCCGCCGGATTGAAATTCTCCCGAATTACCCCCTTGCTGGGAGAAGCCTTCTTGATCTCCGCTATCACGCCGGCCTTACCTTCGACGACTTTTGCGTCAATGGCATCGGCAAAGCCGCGGCAGGGAGATGCACCCTCCAACCGGCCGGTTAATTGTGATAACGGCAGCCGTGCAATACGTTCAGTGATCTCCTCAAGCTTGCGGTTGACGATCTTTTTCAGGATATCAGGGGTGTCGCTCATGCTCTTTTCTCTGGCGATTTTCGGTTTCACCGGGTATTTTACACTTTTCTGTTGCCGTCAGTTATATCTCATGGGTCGTTACCGTCCACCACAACCAAAGAGTTCACCTTATATCACGCGGCAGGGCTACGATGCCCTGCATGCCGAATCCAAGGTGTTGTGGGTTCGTCGGCGGGATGTCACCAAAGCCCTGGCGGTGGCGGCAGCCGAAGGTGATCGCTCGGAAAACGCAGAATATATCTACCGCAAGAAAGAGCTTCGCGAGATCGACCGGCGGGTGCGCTACCTACAGAAGAGGCTGCCTGACCTGAAAGTGGTTGACCAACCGCCCTCAGATGCCAATGCGGTCTTTTTTGCCGCCTGGGTCACTCTGGAGGATGAGTCGGGTGATGAGGTGGTCTACCGTATCGTCGGCCCCGACGAGTTTGATTCCGACAAGGGTTGGATTAGTATGGATTCGCCCATGGCCCGAGCCCTGATGAAGCGCAGCATTGATGACGAGGTGGTGGTGCGCGCCCCCGAGGGAGATAGGCGTTATTACATAGTGGAGGTGCGCTATGATCACACGGAGCAGGGGTAATAGCGGTTAGTAGAATCCTACGCAATCAATATGCCCCCTATAGTTTCTTCAAATGCTGAAAACCGGCAACATTCGAAGGGAAATAGCGACCCTATCTCTTAACAAACCAGCGAGCTGACGTAAATGAACCAAAAGCAATCTACAAGATTTGAAAAGTTCTCTGAGAGTTGCACTAAGTGTGGCGGACTGGGAGAAAGCACCAGATTCTTTGGTGGAGGAAAGTTTGAATCCACGATTGATTGCGACCGATGTCGGGGCCATGGCCGAATCGGCAACTGTACACGGTGCGCGGGTACAGGCAGGATACAAGGCAAGCAAAACATTGACTGCCCGGACTGCCAAGGTGTGGGGACGATCGGTGATTGTCCTTACTGCAACGGAACCGGCATAACTCCGGCCGGAGATAGTGGTGAATGCCCAAATTGTAACGGATTTGGTTTTCTCAATGCATCGCAAAAATAGACAACATAGACACTCAATTGTTTGAAATTATTGAAAAGTTGCCTTTCAATTTCTAAGTCTGCTGCGAGGGCTTGTGGAGTAGGCTAGGCAAAGCGCTTATTTACGGCAGTTATGCTTAAGCGATGGGCTTTTGAGCCGCCTCATTCACGAATTACCGATCTCCGGACATAGTGTTATCTGCCTCAAGTACAGGCATCAAATATTTGTTGCTGGAAGTCGGTGTGTCAGCTGGTGAATAATCGCCTACATGCAGAGATCCCATGCACCCATCGCTTACTCTGGTATCCACGGGCCTGTTGTGTATGGTGAGGTTGCCCTACGAGAGGCATGTCCCGGAGCCTGATCGCGAATAAATTCACTCCTACAGATGCACTTTTTTCTATGAAGATAGTGCTTCATGGCTGTTGTGCATAGCCACTTAAGCGTTTAACAGGGCCATATATCCTTGACGGAAAGAAAGCGTTGATGTCAATCAATTAGCAATATCATGGTAGTATCTGCGACAACAATAAAGTCACTAAACCCTAAAGGGGGAAAATATGGCAAAAAGAACCTTTGGAAAAACGAATCTGGACAAGGGAGTTCCGAAGCATATCGTTGAAAAGGTGTGCACCTCGAAGCGAAGGCGTCTGATCGGTCCTCAATATCCTTATAAAACGAAAGCGGACCGGGATGAGTATGAGCAAGAGAAGGCGGCTCTGCAGGTAGAGTTGTTGAAGTTGCAGAAATGGGTAAGGGATACCGGTGAGCGTATCGTAATGATTTTTGAGGGGAGGGATGCCGGAGGGAAGGGCGGAACTATCAAACGATTCATGGAACACATGAACCCGAGACAGGCTCATGTGATTGCTTTGACGGTACCCAGCGTCAGGGAACAGGGCCAGTGGTACTTCCAGCGTTATATCAGCACCCTCCCTTCAAAGGGAGAAATGGCCCTATACGACCGCTCCTGGTACAACCGTGGTGTGGTGGAGCCGGTGATGGGCTTTTGTACACCGGAGCAGCATAAGCGGTTTCTGAAGCAGGCCCCGATATTTGAGAAAATGTTGGTCGATGACGGCGTTCGAGTGTTCAAGTTCTGGTTCTCGGTCAGCAGGGAAGAGCAGTTCCGCCGTTTCAAATCCCGCGAGACAGACACTCTTAAGCAGTGGAAACTGAGCCCGGTCGATCAGGATGGATTGCAGCGTTGGGATGACTTCACCAAGGCGAAAAACATGATGTTCGAGAAGACCAGCGTCGAGTGGGCGCCTTGGACCGTTATCCGTTCCGATTGTAAAAAGCGAGCGCGCATCAATTGTATGCGCCACGTCCTGAACAGCCTGCCGTATGAAGGGAAGAACAAGAAGGTTGCTGTACCACCGGATCCCAAAGTCGTGGGCAGTGTGAAAGAGATGTACAAATATACCTGATTGGGTCTTAGTGACCCCGAAGGTGTGGAACCTGAGTTGCATCAAGGCCGGCTATCGCCGGCCTTGATGGCTAATTATGTCGAGTACTGCGATTGAACAGTACTATTGACCTGCTTTTTCCATTATCTCTTCAATTTCCCCTGCATCCTCTGTCGTCTCTTCGGCGAGCTCTACCTCATTCTCGCTGAATTTCTGGTCTGCATGTGCAGCATCTTGCAAGCGTTTTATCTCCTCACTCAACTCATTGTTGCGCGCTTTTAGCTTTTTGATCTGCTTTTTTTGTTGCTTGAGTACCTTGCTCTTTTTTTCGGCCATTTCATTCTCCTAGGATAACCGGCTTCACTGATACAGGTGCAGCGTTTGTCGCCGCATCGAAAACACTTCGATAATTCTACTGATCGGGATATAAATTTTAACACACCCATGATATATCAATACATTGTATGCCAAAAGAGTGAACTGTGATGCGAGAAAGTTCTACCGGTTTCTGTGCGACCGACGATTTCCATCAAGTCACAGGCGATGCTGCTAATATGTGAAGCATTGATTAAGGTGCATCTGACCCTGGAAACGGCGTAGAGCAAGGTGGCCCGCCTGACGGATGCGTCTGTATTAATAGCAGACAAAAAGGCTTCAAGCTAACTGGTCATCTGCCACATGGTAAGTGGGGTCTTCGATCACGTTTACTTCCACCAGGTTCCCCGCTTTACGCAGCAGTTGACGGCACTCGCCACTCAGGTGGCGCAGGTGCAGGCGTTTGCCGGCATTAATGTAGCGCTCGGCCAGGGTATCGATCGCCTCAATTGCGGAGTGATCCATCACCTGGGAGTGTTGGAACTCCACTACCACATCATCAGGGTCCTCTCTGGGGGTGAAGAGATCCTGGAAGTTATTCACCGAGGCGAAGAAGAGCGGGCCGTGGAGCTCGTAGACCTTGGACTCATCCAGCTTGCCCGGGTAGGTCACCACGTTGATGTGCTTGGCGTGCTCCCAGGCGAATACCAGTGCCGAGACGATAATGCCCACCACCACTGCAATTGCCAGGTCGGTGGCGACAGTGACGGCAGAGACCAGTACCAGTACAAAGGCGTCTGCGCGGGGGATCTTACCCATGATTCTGAGGCTCGACCACTCAAAGGTGCCGATCACCACCATGAACATCACGCCGGTAAGGGCGGCTAGGGGGATTATCTCGATTAGACCGGAAGCGAAGAGGATAAATATCAGCAAGAAGAGGGCGGCGGATATACCGGAGAGGCGTCCGCGCCCGCCGGAGTTCACATTGATCATGCTCTGGCCGATCATGGCGCAACCACCCATGCCGCCGAAGAAGCCTGTAACGGTATTGGCAACGCCCTGGCCGACACACTCTCTGTTGCCGCGACCACGGGTCTCGGTAATCTCATCGATCAGGCTGAGGGTTAGCAGTGACTCAATCAGACCGATGGCCGCCAGGATCACCGCGTAGGGGAAGATGATGGCCAATGTCTCCAGATTGATCGGTACCATGGGGATATGGAAGCTGGGAAATCCACCGGAAATGGAGGCGAGATCGCCTACCGTCCGGCTCTCCATACCGAAGCCGATTACCAGCAAGGTAACCACGATAATGGCGGCAAGTGATGAGGGAACCACTTTAGTCAGTTTTGGCAAAAAGTGGATGATCGCCATGGTCAGCGCTACCAGCCCAAACATCAGCCACAGGGGCATGCCCTGGAGCCACTGCATCTCACCTGCGGCATCCTTGATCTGAAATGTGTTGAGCTGGGCGAGGAAGATGACGATGGCCAAGCCGTTGACGAACCCAAGCATCACCGGGTGGGGTACCATGCGGATGAATTTACCCAGCCGTAGAACACCCACCAGAATTTGGAGCAGTCCCATCAAAACCACGGTGGCAAAGAGATACTCGACACCGTGTTGTGCAACCAAAGCTACCATGACCACAGCAAGGGCGCCGGTAGCACCGGAGATCATACCGGGACGGCCGCCAATTACCGCAGTAATCAGTCCGACAAGAAAAGCGGCATAGAGACCGACCAGTGGCTCCACGCCGGCTACGAAGGCGAAGGCGACCGCTTCAGGCACAAGGGCAAGGGCGACGGTAAGGCCGGAAAGGACATCGTCCCTAGGGCATCCCTGATCGGTACATCTGAAATTGAAAAGCATCGTCCACCTCGCGCCGTGGGTTTTAGGGCATGAAAAAACCGGCTATTTTAGCAAATTATGCTTTTCTAATAAACTACTAATTTATCTGCCGGATACAGGAGGCAGGTGATGGGTGGGTGGCAAATACAAATGTGAATGCCATACTTAATTCGCGAGGGTGGATAGTGTAGGAAGATGGAAATTTCAAACTATCATACGGGCACTGACAGCAGTCGATTTCAGCCCGAAAGTGCGGCAAATTACCACCAAGGGGCGGGGATTGGCGCCAAGCTGGGCATAATCCATGTGGTGGAGTACAGCGGCTCAATGTATGCTGTTGATATGGTCATGTCGGAGAAGTATAAGCTTGAAAAAGAACCAGCGATGAGGGTCGGCGGCTAATGCGACAGCAGGGTGGAAGAGAGAGAAGGGGAGATACTATATGACTCACTTTATGAAGCCACATTTTCTCAGTGAAGAGCAGAAATCGGCTCTCGAGGTCTCTGTTGGCCAACTTGCTATCGGCGACGAGAAGAGCCGGCGCATTTTTATTATCGCTCTCGATTATGAACTGACCGAGTATGACAAGCAGCATCGGCGTGAGAGGCAGGAGCCGATGGCAGACGATAGTGATGATACTCTGGAAAAGATCTCTGCAGCAGCCGATGCTCTCTCAGGAATGCTTCAGAAGTTGCCGGAAAACAGCTTTTCCAAGCTCTCTCAGCAGCTCTCCGCCGCTGACGATTTTGCACGTCAGTACAATGATCGTTACCTCAACGCCTTGCAGGATGAGATCGGGCGGGTATCGGCGGCGTGTCAAACCAAGGCGGCCGCTCCCCATGGCCGGGGAGTGGGTAAAAGGGAGCAACATCTGGTCGGCATGATTATAAACACCTACCGGGAGTGTTTTGAGAAGGAGCCGCTGGAGGATGATCGTGAGCTGTTTCTTACTCTGCTGGGGGAGATCTTCGGTATCTGTCGCCTGGAGATCAAGGATACCCCCGAAGCACTGGTTGAGGCCTCTCAGAAGGCCAATCCATAATGTCTAGCTCCAGACGTCTGTACTCAGATAGCGCTCACCGGTGTCGGGCAGAATAGCCAGCAGTACTTTGTCTCTGAATACTTCGGTGCGGGCGGCTTTGATCATTCCGGCCACTGCGGCGCCGGAGGAGATACCGGCAAATATCCCCTCTTTGCGTGCCAGATGGCGGGTCGCTTCGTAGGCCTCTTCGGTGGTGATACTGATAATCTCTTTGTAGACTGACCTATCCAGAATCTCCGGTATAAAGCCGGGTGCGGTTCCCATGATCTTGTGTTTGCAGGCAATTCCCCGGGAGAGCATAGGTGAGTCTGCAGGCTCGGTGGCGATTATCTGCAGGTCGGGATTATGTTCGTGCATATAGTGGCCAACACCTGAAATGGTACCACCGGTGCCGGTGGTGCAGACAATGGCATCCAGCGCCATGTCGAAGTCATCCCAGATCTCCTCTGCGGTACTCTTGTGGGCGGCAGGATTGTCTGGATTGAAGTGCTGGCCGACAAAAAACCACCCTTTATCGGCAGCCAGTTTCTGAGCCTCTTCGATGGCTCCCTTGGTACCGCGTTCCGCCGGTGTCAGTACCAGCTCGGCCCCGAAGGCGCACAGGATCGCCTTGCGCTCCTCACTCATATCATCCGCCATAACAAATACTGCCGGGTAGCCTTTAACTGAAGCAACCATCGCCAAGCCGATGCCGGTGTTGCCGGAGGTGGGTTCGATGATGGTGTCACCGGGTTTCAGTGCGCCCCGTTTCTCTGCTGCCTCAATCATATTGAGGGCGGGACGGTCTTTTACCGAGCCCATAGGATTGAAGCTCTCAACTTTTACCCACAGCTCCCGGGCCAGGATATCGGTAACTTTATTGAGGCGGACGACCGGAGTATTGCCTATGGTCTGTAGAATGTTGGTGTATTTCATTGCGGAGAGCCCAAATTTACGAGCGGCAATGATAGCCTATTTATATCGGTATTACGGTCAGAAATCGACCGGTAGATAGAAAAAGACAAAGCGGCCTTGTTCTATGTCTACCTTAAGGGTTGCATCGCGATAGAGCGCGTAGTCGATGTAGCCGGGAATTGGACTATTGGCGTGACATTCACTTGTATGTTGGGGTGATTCAAAGTCACGATCACGGTCATACCAGGAGAGCAGCATATATTCACCCAGCCGCTGATCCGCTTCGTTATCAGCCAGCGCCATGGCTGCAAGGTAGTCGGCCAGGGGGGGCTGGGGGGTTAGTTCGACGATAGTGACGCCGCTGTAATCCGGCTCGGATGGGATATTGCAGACCGAGACGGTGATAGGTTTTTTGTTGCTCATGGGCTATTCAAGTGCTCCTTATGGCAGCTTTTTTAAAACTCTTACACGTTATTCGTTACAGTAGACTAGACCAGTCAAATTATCTTGATGGGAAAAGTTGTACCTGTAGGAACGAGCGCTGGATTATTGTGCAGAGCCATTTTCTCAAATGTCCAATATCCCCCCGCCCTCTTTTGCCCTGTAGAGCGCCTGATCGGCACGCTGAAAAACCTCCTCGAAGGGTTCGTCGGAGCGTTTCATCAGGGTGAGGCCGATACTAATGGTGATGCGAAGGCTGTAGCTCTTGTAGTGTACCGAGGTGGCATCGACGGCATCACGTAGTCGTTTAGCAACCTTTAGTGCGGTATTTCTATCGGTTTCGGGGAGAACAGCAGCAAACTCACCTCCCTGAATACGCCCGATGATATCGATATCCCGTAGCTGGCTGCTACAGATTTCGGCTACGGTGTGGGCGGCCTCGTCTCCCATACTATAACCGTAGGTCTCATTGATCTCCTGCAGCTCGTCAATATCCAGCAGCAGGATGATAAACGGTCGGTCAAAACGTTGTGCCCGGCGGAGCTCACTCGCTGCAAGCTCCTGGAGGCGGCGCATGTTGTTGAGGCCCGTGAGGGGGTCCGTTCCATCCGCAGTGCCGCTTCTGTTTCTGTCACCCTTATGGTCATCAGTATCTCGCATCACCGTCACCTTCACCTCTTCACCATGAAGGGGAAGTTGGGTGGTGCGTAGTTTCAAAATCATGCTCTCCCCATTCTTGTGGGCGATGGCGACTTGGAATGGAGTGCTCTGCTCTGATATGAGCGCCCGTTCCAGCAACCCTCTATGCTCCGGCAGGGCGAACTCCAGTAGAGCCTTGCCTTTGACCTCTTCGGCCGAGTAGCCAAGTGTCTCTTCAAAAGCTTTGTTGACGTCGAGGATAATATTACCTGTGTGGAGAACGACACACTCAAATGTCGCCTCCGCCAGTCGTTTGTAACGCTCCTCACTTTCGCCCAGTTCGCTGCTCTGGGTTTCCACCCGTTGAGTCAGTTCACTGTTTACCTGGTGCAGGGCCGCCTGGGTATCTTCAAGTTTACGGTTATTGCTTCTCAGTCGACTGAAGGAGCCCTGCAGCTGTTGTGCCATGACATTGAAAGAGTTGGCGAGAGAGCTGATCTCTTCTGTACCATTATCCGGTATCTGCTGCCCCCAGTTGCCGGCGGTAAGGGAGAGTGCCGCCTGCTTCAGGTTGGAGAGAGGAACAGTCACACGTCGTGCCAGATAGAAGCTGAGGGTGCCGGCGATGAGGAGGGCGATAAGACAGAGGCCGACGGTGATGTAGGTGTTTTTGACCACCCTCTCCATAAAGGGAGCTTCGGGCACGGCGATGGCGATCAACCAGTCTATCCCCCGTGGATCACGAAATGGACTCAGCTGCAGAAATTGTCGTTGGCCTTCGAAGTCGAACTCCAGGCGATGCTCCTGATTTACCATCTTGAAATAGGTAAACTGATGGGTCAGTTCGTGGTAGGCGGCGCGGATAATGGGTGAAATGCTATCGCCTGCATCAATGCGGGTGATCTTCTTGCCGTCCTTTCCACCCCTAAATGGGCGCAGGTCACTGGAGGAAGCGACCAGCAGACCGGAGGGCTCAAAGATAAAGATCTCTCCTACATCTCCTTTTGTAAGCTCAGCTAACTGCTTCTGGATATGGGAGAGCAGGATATCGGTAGCGAGGACGCCCGACAGTTCACCGGTACTGCTATACAGTGGTAGGGCGGCGGTAATGCCGAGAGTTCCTTCAAGAAAAAAGGTGTAGATATCTGTCCATATCGCCCCGCCGTCGGCGGTAGCTTTTTTATACCAGGGGCGTCCTCTGGAGTCATAGGCTTCGCGGCGTTGCAATGCTTCGCTTCTGGTGCCACCGTCGGTCATCGAGTAGACGGTGGATTTTCCGGCGGCAAACTCGTCTGTCTGCCGTGCGACATAAGAGCCGTCACCACGACGGGCGACCAGCAAAATTCCGCCCGCGTTGTTGCCGAAATAGATGTAGTTGGTGGTCTCGAAGATTTGCAACTGTTGCCAGAAGTAGTTCTGCAGAGCAATTGGATCACCCAGATCCATTCCGCTCATATCGATGTAGTTTTTGTTTAGGCGGTTTACCTGATGTGGAGCCTCAAGAAAGCCTTCGAGGTGATGAAGAACCTGTGAGTAGGCGTTTTGCCGCACTTCGTCGGCCACCTCATTGACGGCATCGCTGCCAGTGACGAACGAGAGATAGCCGACCATTGCGACCGTGGCCGCGATCAGGGCAATAAAAGGTATTGTGATCGTGGCCTTTAGTGACCACCTTCCTTGTTGCACGATTTAAATCACTCAAAGCTCTGGCTGAGTATGACCAACTGGTCGAGCCGGTTACGTGCCTCACCGCTGGCGATCACCTCCCCGGCCTTGGCAATGCCATCGGGTAGGGTGTCGGTGATGCCGGCGGTGAAGATGGCAGCGCCGGCATTGAGTTGGACGATATCCCGAGCAGGCCCCGGTGTGTTATCAAGTACACTGCGTATAACGCCCAGACTCTCTTGTGCGTCTGCTACCTTGATCTCCGAAATAGGCGTGCGCTTAAAGCCGAAGTCCTCAGGCTGAATACTGAAGCGGCGCACCTGTCCGTCCTTGAGTTCAGCCACTTCGGTTTTGTCACCGATGCTGATCTCATCGAGGCCATCGCGAGAGTGAACCACCATGACATGGCGACTGCCCAGCTTTTGCAAAACATCGGCCATGGGTGTGAGTAGCTCATCGCTGAAGACACCGAGTAACTGGTTGGGTACCCCGGCTGGATTGGTCAGTGGGCCAAGGACGTTAAAGATGGTGCGGGCACCCATCTCCTTGCGTGGGCCGATGGCGTGCTTCATGGCGCTGTGGTGGGCGGGGGCGAACATGAAGCCGACCCCCACCTGACGTACACACTGTTCCACTTCACCGCCTGAAAGCGCAATGCGTACTCCCGCCGCCTCCAGTGCATCGGCGGCACCGGATTTGCTGGAGACCGAGCGGTTGCCGTGCTTGGCGACATTACAGCCAGCGGCAGCGGCTACGAACATAGAGGCGGTGGAGATATTGAATGTGCCGGAGGAGTCGCCACCGGTGCCAACGATATCCACGGTGTTAGGCAAGTCACCGATCTTTACGCCACTGGCCAGCTCCCTCATCACTGCGGCGGCCGCAGCAATCTCGGTGACACTCTCCCCTTTCATGCGCAGGCCGATAAGAAAACCACCGATCTGGGCCGGCGTGGCATCGCCGGTCATGATGGTGCGCATTACCTCGGTCATCTCTTCTGCATTCAGGTCTTTGTGAGAGAGTACGCGGTTGATTGCTTGTGGCATCTCCATAGTGTGGTACCTATATGGTTGTTTTTTTGGGTCACAGAGAACGCAGAGGAACGCTGAGTTATATGTATGGATTATAACTATTTGAGATTTATGGGCAATTGGTTCGCCCACCCACTACTCATAACTATCCAGATTAGGGTAGGAGTGGTTTCCCGAAGCGCGATCGAATTCCCATCGCGCTTCGGGAAAGCGCTCCTACAAAAACCGCGGGGCATCGGACAACCCGGAGCGAATAAGCTCGCTCCACCTCCGGCTAACGGATTTCGCACAAAAAACTTTGTGTGCTCTGCCCCTAAAGCCTCATCTCCCCTCAAGGAAATTCTGCAGCAGATCATGGCCATGCTCGCTGAGGATCGACTCAGGATGGTATTGCACCCCCTGCACATCCAGTTCCCGGTGGCGAATGCCCATGATTTCATCAACAGCACCGTCCGCCGTCCGGGTCCAGGCGGTCATCTCCAGGCATTCAGGCAGGCTCTCCTTCTCCACCACCAGTGAATGGTAGCGGGTAGCTTCATAGGGATTGTTGAGGCCACTGAAGAGTCCTGTATCGGCATGGTAGATGGGAGAGGTTTTTCCGTGCATCACCTCCCGGGCATGAACGATCTTGCCGCCGAAGGCCTGGCCGATTGACTGGTGACCCAGGCAGACGCCGAGAATAGGTATGCGTCCGGCAAACCGCTTGATCACCTCCACCGAGATGCCTGCCTCATTGGGGGTGCAGGGGCCGGGGGAGATGACGATATGTTCGGGGTTGAGTGCCTCAATAGCCTCCAGCCCCACCTCATCGTTACGGTAGACGTGGACATCGGCACCCAGCTCACCGAAGTACTGCACCAGGTTATAGGTGAAAGAGTCGTAGTTATCGATCATAAGCAACATGGTTACGCTCCTTCACAACTATTGGTTTCAAGGCCGGCCTCAGCCAGCGCCACGGCACGGAAAACGGCACGAGCCTTGTTCATCGTCTCCTCCCACTCCATCTGTGGTTGAGAGTCGGCGACGATGCCGGCTCCGGCCTGGATATGGAGGGTGTCACCCTTGATCACTGCAGTGCGGATGGCGATGGCGGTATCCATATTGCCATTCCAGGAGAGGTAGCCGACGGCACCGGAGTAGATGCCGCGTTTTACCGGCTCCAGCTCATCAATGATCTCCATGGCGCGGATTTTCGGCGCGCCGCTGACGGTGCCGGCGGGGAAAGTGGCGCGCAGTACATCGATGGCGTTCATCCCCTGTTTCAACTTCCCTGTGACGTTGGAGACGATGTGCATAACGTGAGAGTAACGCTCAACGATCATCTTGTCTGTGAGCTTGACAGTGCCGATCTCGGCCACCCGGCCGGCATCGTTACGGCCCAGATCAATCAGCATCAGGTGTTCGGCCAGCTCCTTGGGGTCGGCCAGCAGCTCCTTTTCCAGCGCGTTATCCTGCTCCACTGTCTCACCACGGCGGCGGGTACCGGCGATGGGGCGCACCGTTACCTCGCCATCCTCCAGGCGGGTGAGAATCTCCGGTGAAGAGCCGACGATATGGAAGTCACCCATATTGTAGAAGTACATATAGGGGCTGGGATTGAGACCGCGCAGGGCACGGTAGAGGTCCAGTGGCTCAGCGTGAAACGGAATGGAGAGGCGCTGTGAAAGCACTGTCTGCATACAGTCGCCGTCGAGGATGTACTCCTTGGTCCGGGCCACCGCCTGTTTGAATCCCTCTTTGGTGAAGCCGGAGACGAAGTGTGATTCATCAATATCACGATGTTTGCACTTAGGTTGTTTTGGCAGGCTCTCGCGCATCTGCTCCACTACCGCTTGCAGTCTCTTGCGGCCTGACTCAAAGCTGCCACCGTTGGTGGGATCGACATGAATGATGACATAGAGGCGACCACGCAGATTGTCGAACACCACTACCTCATCCGATACCAGTAGCTGGATGTCGGGAGTGTTGAGCAGATCCGGGTTGGGGCATTGGGCCAGCTTGGGCTCGATATAGCGGATGGTGTCGTAACCGAAGTAGCCCACCAGCCCACCGGTAAAGCGGGGCAGGTCCTCATGTTCCGCCACCCGGTAGCGCTGCTGGAACTGCTCGATAAAGGCGAGAGGGTCCTCTACCTGGTGACTCTCCACCACCTCACCATCGGTCTCGATGGTCACTTCAAGACCATTCACCCGCAACAGAGTGCGGCAGGGTAAGCCGATTATGGAGTAACGGCCCCACTTCTCACCGCCCTGTACCGACTCCAGTAGGTAGGAGTGAGGGGCATTTGCGAGCTTGAGATAGACGCTAAGCGGGGTGTCGAGGTCGGCAAGCACCTCGCACATCAGGGGAATACGGTTGTGGCCTTCAGCGGCCAACTGGTCGAACAATTCGGGAGTCATGATCCTCTCCACACAAGGGGTTAAACAGGTTTTTTCACAGCGCGCGCATCACCAGCGCCATCGCGTGCCTGTCTTTAACGTCTTGTGGTGGTGTGTGAGGTACATAGATCACCCAGAAATTCGGAGAGCTAACGATAATCGAAATCGGCTGAACTATCCAGCTTGTGAAGTGCGGGGGACCACAGAAGCCGCGGAGAAGCACAGAGAGCACAGAGTTTTTGATGCCGACTGCTCAGAATCCCGACCTGTATTCAACTTTGTCTTCAGTAATAAAGCCAGGCAACAAATAGCTTTTTCTCTGAGAGCTCTGTGTTCCGCAGAGTTCTTTGTGATCCTTTGGTTATCAATCTTGAGCCGCTATTAGTCCAGGCAGGTCTGCCAGGCTGTCGATCACCGCATCGGGTTTGGCCTCGCGGATATCGATGCCGTGGTTGTAACCGTAGGGCACGCTCACGGCCTGGAAACCAGCTGCGCGGGCGGCGGCGACATCGTGCATGGAGTCGCCCACCATCATCGACTCTTCCGGGGTGGCGTTGAGTTCCCTGGCGGCGTGGAGCAGAGGCATGGGGTCGGGTTTTTTCTTCGGCAGGGTGTCGCCGCTGATGATGATGCTGAAATCATCATGGATGCCCAGTGCCTTGAGCAGAGGAATGGTGAACTGTGCCGCCTTGTTGGTGACGCAGCCGATAATATAGCCTTCGGCCTTCAGCTTGTCGATGCCTTCGCGGACGCCCGGGTAGAGCGCTGAGCGCTCACCATTGTGCTTGTCATAGCTATCCATAAAGAAGGGGTAGCCCTGGTTAAAATCTTCACTGCTGGGTTCAGCGTCGAGGTCATCCATCAGGGCGCGCTTGGCCAGTTTCTCCACGCCGTTGCCCACCCAGTTACGGACATGGGACTCGGTATAGCTGGGGCGTCCAATTGCCTCCATCATCTGGTTAATGCTGAAGGCGAGGTCTGGCACGCTGTCCACTAGGGTGCCGTCGAGGTCGATCAGGATCAGTTTTGGTCTGTTCATGTAGTTCACTTTAGGTGTCGCGTACGCAGAGGGGGCGCAATAGATGTGGCTTGAGGATGTGGGCTGCAAATTAACGCGAATAAACACAAATTTGTATGCTGGTATTATACAGAATAGCAACCGAGTCTCTTTAAAGGTGCTCTATATTCTGCATGAATTAGCCAACGGCATTTATTTGCGTTTATTCGTGTCCATTTGCGGCTTAAAGCTATCAGGCCAGTATCAACTCACCTTAGCCAACTCATCACGCATCTGCTGGATGACGGTGTTGTAGTGGTTGGGATCTGAGTCCTGAGCGTTGCCAAAGATACCGGAGCCTGCGACGAAGGTGTCGGCGCCCGCTTCGGCGATTTCGCGGATGTTATCGACTTTGACACCGCCGTCGATCTCAAGGCGGATGTCGAGGCCGGAGTCGTCGATCAGCTTGCGACAGGCGCGCAGTTTGTCCATGGCGGCGGGAATGAAGCTCTGGCCACCGAACCCTGGGTTGACCGACATGATCAGGATCATATCCACTTTATCCAGTACGTAGTCGAGATGGCTCAGCGGGGTGGAGGGATTGAACACCAGACCCGATTTGCATCCGTGCTCACGGATCAGCTGCAGAGAGCGGTCGATGTGCTCGCTGCCCTCTGGGTGGAAGGTGATGTAGCTGGCACCCGCTTTGGCGAAGTCGGGGATAATACGATCTACCGGCTTAACCATCATATGAACGTCAATCTCGGCGGTGACACCGTGCTTGCGTAGTGCCTCACAGACCAGTGGCCCAATGGTGAGGTTGGGGACGTAGTGGTTGTCCATGACGTCGAAATGCACATAGTCCGCGCCAGCCGCCAGAACATTGTCTACCTCTTCGCCCAGCTTGGCGAAATCGGCGGAGAGAATGGAGGGTGCGATCTTGAAGTCAGTCATGATAGATACCTCTGGCAGCCCTGAATTACCGGGCGTTGGATGTAAGAAATGTGATATTGGCGGCCACTTTACCCCATGCGGCAGCTTTTTTCACTTAAATATCCTTGTAATATTTCTATAGAAAAGAGTAACTTATGGAGGCCATAAGATTACTTGATTATGGCGGTCCTACCTGGGTGCTCTCCTTCAACCCGATCGATAATAGGGTATATGGAGGGGTTGTGGCTCCGGTTCATCTGTTCGCAGGAGGTTGGTATGCGTTTATTGCTGTTGCTCTGCCTGGTCTTTTTTTCCACTCTGCTGCCTGCATCCGATTTGGCTCGGGAACGACGTATAAGTAATGAGATCGAAGAGATGATCTTGGATGGGGAGCCTGTCAGGTTGCAGGCTGGAGGGGCCGACTTTCTTGCCATCTATGCAAAGGAGGAGAGCAGCTACGCCAAAGGTGCTGCGATCATAATTCATGGCCGTGGTGCGCACCCGGACTGGACCGAGGTGATTCAGCCCATGCGCACGGGGCTGCTTGACCATGGTTGGCGCACCTTTTCGATCCAGATGCCCATCGCGTCGGCAGAGGCGCCTTCAGGCGCCTACCAGGAGCTGATTCCTGAGGCGGGACCGCGCATAGCCGCTGCTGTTGACTACCTGAAGAAGATGAAAGTTGAGAATATTGTCATCATCAGCCATAGCCTGGGGGCGCGCATGGCGCTGGAGCACCTTGCCACCGGCAAGTCACAGGAGGTAAGGGCGTTGGTGACCGTTGGTCTAAGTGCCGACAAAAAGGAGAAAGAGAGCGGTACGCTGGGGGCGCTGCAGAAGCTGCAGTTGCCTATGCTTGATATCTACGGAAGTCAGGATCTTCAATCGGTACTCGGTAGTGTCCATGAGCGCGCGGCAGCGGCGGCAAGGGCAAAAAACAGTGATTACCGGCAGACCCGAATTGAGGGGGCGGATCATTTTTTTCGCGGCCTGGATGATACGCTGATTTCAACGGTTCGTGCTTGGCTGGGGAAAGTGGCTCCAGGGCGCAAGTTGGAGTAAGCGTCCGAGGCATGGGTTCTTCTGAATGCACCTATCTGGTGCGTGTGGGTGAAAATCCGCCAAGATTCGGGGCTATATAGTTGTTGCATGGCACCTTGCAGGAGAGTTACAGTCGAAGTACGTACAGCCTGAAATTCCCATGATGGAATCAATAATGGGATGCCGCAGAGCATTAGGGTTGTAGTTGGATATAGAATTTGTGAATAGGTTTGTCGCATCCATGTCACCACTTTGATTTTTGAGAGCAGTGGTTGCGTTTGTCGACTTAATAAGTAATTGCAAATAGAGATAAAGGATGATGGAGACTATGAAAAAGATTTATGCAATCGCAACAGCTGTGGCATTAGCCACCGCCTTTTCCGCAACAGTGCAAGCCGGTGCCACCCTTGATTCAGTCAAGAAAAAAGGTTTTGTTCAGTGCGGTGTAAGTACCGGGCTGCCCGGCTTTTCTATTACCGATGACAAGGGTAATTGGACCGGACTTGATGTGGATATCTGCCGCGCCGTGGCCGCTGCCGCATTGGGAGATGCCGGCAAAGTGAAATACACGCCGCTGACTGCCAAGGAACGTTTTACCGCCCTACAGTCAGGCGAGATCGATATGCTCTCCCGCAACACCACATGGACATTGACCCGTGACTCTTCCCTGGGCCTCAATTTTGCCGGTGTGAATTACTACGATGGCCAGGGCTTTCTGGTAAGTAAAGATCTCGGTGTAAAGAGCTCCATGGAGCTGGACGGTGCATCCTTCTGTATTCAAGCCGGTACCACTACCGAGCTGAATTTGGCCGACTACTTCCGCAGCAACAAGATGTCCTATACCCCCATCACCTTCGACTCATCCGATGAGACCGTGAAGGCTTTTGAAGCAGGACGTTGTGATGCACTGACCTCAGACCAATCTCAACTCTACGCTCTGCGTATCAAGCTGAAAAAACCAAGCGGTGCCATGGTGCTGCCCGAGGTGATTTCCAAGGAGCCCCTTGGCCCCGTGGTCGCCCAGGGTGATGACGACTGGTTCAATATTGTTCGCTGGTCTCTGAATGCCATGATCAATGCCGAAGAGATGGGTATTACCTCTGCTAACGTCGGCAAGATGATGGAGAGCGAGGATCCAGGTATTCGTCGCCTGCTCGGACTTGAAGGAATCAAAGGCAAGGGTTTGGGTCTGCCTGATGGTTGGGCCGCAAACATTATCAAGGACGTAGGCAACTACTCTGAGGCCTTTGAACGCAATGTGGGCATGGGTAGCCCTCTTAAGATCGCCCGCGGTCAGAACGCCCTCTGGAACAAAGGCGGCCTTCAGTACGCACCACCGATCCGCTAATGGATGCGGCGTAGCCGCACAAAGAGAGCCGCAGAACAGTCAATACTGTTCTGCGGCTTGTTCTTATCCTCCGACCTGAAGGTCACGCTCCATGGCGGTTGAACAACAGTTGAACTCCACTCCTGCCAAGGCGGCACTCTGGCGACGGCCGGTCTTTCGCTCGGTCCTGTTTCAGGCGCTTCTCACGCTGGCACTCTGTTTGGTCGGCTACTACCTCTTTACCAATACCCTGCATAATCTTGAACAGCGGGGCATTAGCACAGGTTTCGGTTTTCTCTCACAGGAGGCGGGGTTTGGTATCCTTCAGTCCCTGATACCGTTCGATGAAACCTATACTTACGGCCGGACCTTTTTTGTCGGCCTGATCAACACACTTCTTGTATCCGTGCTGGGTATTATTCTGGCGACCATCATCGGTTTCATGATGGGCGTGGCAAGACTCTCCAAAAACTGGCTGATAGCCAGAATCGCAACGGTCTACGTAGAGATATTCCGTAATATTCCGTTGCTGCTGCAGATCATGTTTTGGTACTTCGCTGTGCTGCAGCCGCTGCCGAGACCTCGACAGAGTTTGAGTGTCGGTGAGTCATTTTTTCTTAATAATCGTGGTTTTTATCTCCCCTCTCCCGTTTTCGAGGAGGGTTTTTGGCTGGTTTCGGCGGCACTTGCTGTAGCGATTGTGGCCGTCGTTCTAATGGTGCGCTGGGCCCGCCGTCGGCAAGAGGAGAGCGGTCAACAGTTTCATACGGTTTATGCCTCACTGGGACTTCTTTTCGGTCTGCCCTTGTTGGCTTATTTTGCTATGGGGATGCCGCTTTCCTGGGAGTTGCCTGCACTCAAAGGTTTCAATTTCAAGGGCGGCATGGTGATTATTCCCGAGCTGGCGGCACTGTTGATAGCTTTGAGTATCTACACCGGTGCTTTTATCGCCGAAGCCGTGCGCTCAGGGATCCTGGCGGTGAGCCATGGTCAGACCGAAGCTGCTTACGCATTGGGCCTGCGTCCCAGTGTAACCCTGCGCATGGTGATTATTCCCCAGGCACTGAGGGTGATCATTCCCCAGCTTACCAGTCAGTATCTCAATCTGACCAAAAACTCATCACTTGCAACCGCAATCGGCTACCCTGATCTGGTGGCTGTATTTGCGGGTACCACGCTGAATCAGACTGGGCAGGCGGTGGAGGTTATCGCCATGACCATGGGGGTCTATCTGACCATCAGTCTGAGTATCTCAATGTTCATGAACTGGTATAACAAGCGCAAGCAACTGGTGGAGAGATAGGTCATGAGTACGCATATACCCCATCCTGACTTGCCGCCGCCTGCAGCCAATGTGGGTGTTATCGGTTGGCTGAGAAGCAACCTCTTCTCCTCCTGGCTGAATAGCGGATTTACTCTGCTGGCCCTCTATCTGCTCTATCTGACCATGCCCCCCCTGATTGAATGGGCCTTTATCAAGGCTGACTGGGTCGGTGATACTCGTGAGGCCTGCACCAGTGGCGGCGCCTGCTGGGTCTTTGTCAGTGTGCGCTTTGATCAGTTTATGTACGGCTTCTATCCGTCTGAAGAGTACTGGCGGATCAATATCGCATTTGGTTTGCTGGTGCTGCTGGCAATTCCACTGTTCATTGAGCGTTTTCACCATAAGGGGATGCTGGCCGCAGGTATCCTCTTTATCTATCCGATCATCGCTTACCAGCTTTTCAGTGGTGGCAGCTTCGGTCTTGAGCCGGTTGAGACCAGCAGGTGGGGTGGGCTGACGTTGACACTGATTCTGTCAGGCGTGGGTATTGTCGCCTCGTTGCCTATCGGCATTGTGCTGGCTCTTGGTCGTCGCTCGAAGATGCCGATTGTTAAATCGGTCAGCGTGGTCTTTATCGAGTTCTGGCGCGGGGTGCCATTGATTACCGTGCTGTTTATGGCATCGGTGATGCTGCCCCTGTTTCTCCCCGAAGGGAGCCATTTCGACAAGCTGCTGCGGGCCATGATCGGTATTGTTCTGTTTCAATCCGCCTATATGGCCGAGGTGGTGCGCGGTGGACTGGCGGCTATTCCCAAAGGCCAATATGAGGCTGCCGAGGCGTTGGGTCTGAGTTACTGGAAGTGTATGGGGCTGATTGTTCTACCCCAGGCGTTGAAGCTGGTGATCCCCGGTATCGTCAATACCTTTATCGCTCTGTTCAAGGATACGACACTGGTGCTGATTATCGGGCTGTTCGATCTGCTGGCGATGATCCAGACGGCATTTGCCGATCCGAAGTGGCTGGGCTTCTCAATCGAGGGCTATGTGTTCGCCGCGCTGATCTTCTGGATCTTCTGTTTCAGCATGTCGCGCTACAGCCAGGCGCTGGAACGTAAACTGCACACGGGCCATGCCCGCTAAAAAGAGTTTGAGTTTTGGAGACAATAGATGTCTGAAAACGATAGTGTAAGCAACGGCATGTCCATATCCGATGATGTAGTGATCGAGATAAACGACATGCACAAATGGTACGGCCAGTTCCATGTGCTGAAGAATATCAATCTGACTGTCCGCAGAGGCGAGCGTATCGTTATTTGCGGACCTTCAGGTTCCGGTAAGTCGACCATGATTCGTTGCATCAATCGGCTGGAGGAGCATCAGCGTGGACAGATCATCGTTGACGGCACCGAGTTGACTGACGATATCAAGCACATCGACCAAGTGCGCAAAGAGGTAGGCATGGTGTTTCAGCACTTCAATCTCTTTCCTCACCTGACGGTCTTGGAGAACCTGAGCCTGGCGCCAATCTGGGTGCGTAAAATGCCACGAAAGGAGGCGGAAGAGGCCGCCATGGTGTACCTGGAGAAGGTGAAGATTCCTGAACAGGCGAAGAAGTATCCGGGGCAACTCTCAGGTGGTCAGCAGCAGCGGGTGGCGATTGCCCGCAGCCTCTGCATGAATCCCAATATCATGCTCTTTGATGAGCCGACATCGGCCCTCGATCCAGAAATGATCAAAGAGGTGCTGGATACCATGATCGAACTGGCGGAGAGCGGCATGACCATGCTCTGCGTCACCCACGAGATGGGCTTTGCCAAGACAGTGGCCAACCGGGTGATCTTTATGGATGAGGGAGAGATTATTGAGGAGAACGACCCCCACGCCTTCTTCAACAACCCGCAGAATGAGCGTACCAAACTGTTTCTGAGTCAGATTTTACAGCACTGAGAAAAGGGCTGAACTAGAAAAGCTGGGGCTTTTGCTAAATCAAATACCGACGTAGACACTCTAGATGAATGAAACTGATAAGCTCTGTCTTGGGTGCATGAAAGTCAGGGGCTTATCTGCGGAGTGCCCTCATTTGGTAAAGCTATACTTCGACTCGATGTCAATTAATGGCCCAGCTCCGCCAGCAGGCGATTGACCATTCCCAATGCCTGGCCGCTGTAGCCGCCGCCGAATAGGTTGAGGTGGTTGATGATGTGGTAGAGATTGTAGAGTGTCTTGCGCTGACGGTAGCCGGAATCAAGTGGCCAGACTTCATTGTAGGCATCATAGAAACGGTTGTTGAAACCACCGAACAGCTCGGTCATTGCCAACTCAGCCTCCCGGTCGGCATAGTAGACGGCGGGATCAAAGATCACCGGTTGCCCGTTGCCGTCATAGGCGAGGTTGCCGCCCCATAGATCACCATGAATCAATGATGCGACTGGCTGGTGGTCAATCAGTGCCGGAAACTGTTCCAGCAGCAGCTCTCCGCGGTGCTGCAACTCTCCCCGGTAGCCGTTTTTGGCCGCCAACTCCAGCTGAAAACCGAGCCGATGACTGCGCCAGAAGTCGATCCAGTCATCGGTCAGCGTGTTTGGTTGATGGGTGGCGCCAATGATGTTGTCTCGCTCCCAGCCGAACTGCTCATGGGTACTTTGGTGCAGGCTTGCCAGCAGTCGGCCGGCGTCCGTACTGTCGCCACCACCTGAGAGTGGAATGTACTCCATTGCCAGATAGGCGTCGCCACCGGCCGTGCCGCTGCACACGGGGTGAGGCGTGCGAAGGGTGTCGGTTGCCGCCAATGCCGCCAGCCCTGCCTGCTCCGCTTCAAACATACTGAGCATCTGCGCGTTGTTGAGTTTGACAAAGAAACTGCACTCACCATCACTCAGCTGTACGCTGCGGTTGATGCAGCCGCCGCCAATAGTGCTGGGTCTTTGCGGCTTGAAGTCACTGCCGGTGACGGTGCTGATGTGTACGGCAATCTTGTTCCAGTCTGTCATTTTTGTCGTTCAGGTCGTTTCTTGTTGCTTCCTATTCTCGCGCAATAAGTGGTCACTATAAACCCGGGGCGGAGTAGAATAGCACCCACTCGGGAATACGGAGTGCGCAGAGAGTCACAGAGTACACTGAGAAAAGCTTCTGTTTGCATGAGGCTGACAATGGATTTTAGTGAGTAGTCCCGGCAACTTCTATCATCACTCTGTATTCTTTCGTACGCCTCAGTGTTCTCTGCGATCCCATTTTCTCGCTTAAGTTAAGTAGTATTCTACTCGGCACAAATTTTTGATAGAGCGAATCACCACAATGAAAGAGACTACACGCCTGATCAATCTCGACAGCAGCCACAACGAAGTGTCGGGTAAACCGCTGGTGACGATCAATCCACCGCTCTACCACGCGTCTACGGTACTGTTCGAGCGCTGTGAAGATCTCTATCTTGCCAACACCGGCAGCTATGAGGGTGCCACCTATGGCACGGATCGCCTGCCCCTTCAGACGGCCCTGGAAGAGGCAATTACCGGACTTGAGGGGGGTGAGCTTACCCGTGCGTTCCAGTCGGGATTGGCTGCCATCACCCATACTTTTCTTGCCTATGCCGACAGTGGTGATCATATCCTCGTCTGCGATAACGTCTATGGTCCCGGTGCCCACTTCTGTCGCAAGGTACTCCCAAGGTTCAATATTGAGGTGGAGTTTGTACCCTCCGCTATCGGGACGGATATCGCAGATTACCTCAGGCCGAATACACGGATGATTTTTCTTGAATCTCCCGGTTCCAACACCTTTGAGATTCAGGATATACCGGCGATCACGCAGGTTGCCCGGGAGCGGGGGATTATCACCGTCATCGACAATACCTGGGCGACACCGCTCTACCTCAAGCCTCTCACCCTGGGTGTCGATATCTCTATCCATTCGGTAACCAAGTATATCTCCGGCCACTCCGATCTGTTGATGGGAACGGTCACCGCCAACCAGCAATATGCCGGGGTGCTGGCTGATTATTACCGATGCCTGGAGATCTACGCATCGGCGGATGACTGCTATCGGGCATTGCGTGGCATAAAAACCTTGGGTGTACGCCTGTGCCGACATGAGACATCGGCGCTGGAGATGGCCCGTCAGCTGGAGTCTGTCGATCTGGTGGAGTCTGTTATTCACCCCGCGTTGCCAGCGCATCCCCAGCATGAGATCTGGAAGCGGGACTTCACCGGCTCAACCGGCCTTTTTGCATTCACCTTCAAAAGTGACTATTCGGATGAAACGATCGCCGCTTTCGTTAACGCTCTTGAGCTGTTCGGTATCGGCTACAGTTGGGGAGGCTTTAAGAGCCTGATCACTGTCGGTAGATTTAAGCGTCGCAATCCCTCCCTCTACGCCGGAAAGAATATGGTCCGGCTCAATATCGGTCTGGAGGATACGCAAGATTTGATGGATGATCTGGAACAGGCATTTACTTACCTAAAGTAGTAGTTCTGAAAAAATCTAAGCATGGCACGTAGTTAACAGTACACCTACTTTTAACAAGTGATAATCTCGCTTGGTTATGCACAATTTTCATCTACCTGCGTTGTATTCGTAATTACTGCTGCTGAATGCAGCATTAGTAAATTATGGAGCTCTGTAGTCCATTGTATTTATTGATTAATTTATATGCTGTCTATTTTTTCTACAATTTAATGGAAATCGCCTATTTTCCTGCTGTTTAAAGCGATTTTTATCGCTTTTGCACAGAGTTATCCACAGGGTCTGTGGAAAAGTCACGTCACTTTGAATTGCCGTAGTGGGAAAGCTTGTAGTTAATGAATGGGGCAAACTCAGGTAAAGTGTTCTGATGCCTGATGAACCCATTTTACGGGTGGCGGTTCCCGCTCCTCTCTACACTTTTTTTGATTATCTGCCGCCGGCCGGGTGCGATAGCCCCAATCTAAAACCGGGGGTTCGATTGCGGGTGCCATTTGGACGGGGTGATCGTTGTGGTGTGCTGTTCGCAGTGGTGTCGGAATCGACATTTGAACGTAAAAGGTTAAAACGGGCCACCAAGCTGTTAGATGAGGTACCGCTCTTTTCTGCAGATGACCTCGATCTGTTGCAGTGGGTAGCCGGCTACTATCAGCACCCTATTGGTGAAGTGGTGGCCAACGCCTTGCCTGTCCGACTGCGCAAGGGAGAGCCGCAGGTGGGGATGACTCACCGGGTGTGGCGCCTGACATCTGATGGGCAAGCCCAGTCTCCCGATAGTCTTGCGAGGGCTCCCAAGCAAGCGCTGCTTCTGGTGCTCCTTGCCGATGCGCCCCAAGGGCTGACCCAGGAGATGATCACCTGTGAAGCGGGGGAGTGTCGCAGTGTATTGAGAAGGATGGAGTCAAAAGGGTGGGCGGCTTCATCTGAAGAGCTTCTGGAGGCGGTAGTTGAAAGGGCCACAGAGGCGGCCCCACAACTCCACAGTGAGCAGCACAGTGCGGTGGATGCTGTTGTCGAAGCCGGTGACGAATTTGCCGTCCATCTGCTTGATGGTGTTACCGGCAGCGGCAAGACGGAGGTCTATCTCAGCCTGATCAAAGTGTGCCTTGAACAGGAGCGGCAGGTGCTGGTATTGGTGCCTGAGATTGGTCTGACACCGCAGCTGATGCGCCGTTTTGAGCGCAGGATTGGGGGTGGTCTGGTGGTGTTGCACTCAGGGTTGGCGGCCGGGGAGCGTGAACGTGCCTGGCATGAAGCGCGGCTGGGTCGTGCCCGGGTGATTCTGGGAACCCGCTCCGCCCTGTTTACTCCTCTACCGCGCCTCGGCCTGATCCTGGTAGATGAGGAGCATGATCTCTCCTTCAAGCAGCAGGATGGGTTTCGCTACTCCGCTCGGGATATCGCAGTGATCCGTGGAAAGCGTGCGAACTGTCCGGTGGTCTTGGGTTCGGCCACTCCCTCTCTTGAGAGTCTGCATAACGCCCGCAGTGGGCGCTATCAACATCTGCGGCTGACACGGCGTGCCGGTGGGGCGAAGCCACCCCGCCTTGATCTACTCGATATTCGCTCGGTCAGACTTCAGGCCGGAGTTTCACCGGTACTGATGCGGATGATGAAAGAGGAGCTGGCGGTAGGCAATCAGGTGCTGCTGTTTCTCAACCGTCGCGGTTATGCACCGGTACTCACCTGTCATGACTGCGGTTGGGTGGCCCAGTGCCGTCGCTGCGATGCCCGTATGACCTTGCATGCAACGAGTGGCATCCTCTGGTGTCACCACTGCGGCTCACAAAAGCGCCTGTCGCATCAGTGCCCCGAGTGTAATGGTGATGATCTGCGACCCTTGGGGCAGGGTACCGAACGACTGGAGGAGCTGCTGGTGCAGCAGTTGCCTGAGGTGGCCATCGTCCGTATCGACCGGGACACCACCCGGCGCAAGGGGAGTCTTGAGAGGCTTCTGCAGGAGATCAAAGAGGGTAAGCACTCACTGCTGCTGGGTACCCAGATGTTGGCTAAAGGCCACCACTTTCCCGATGTCACCCTGGTGGGTATTCTCGATGTAGATCAGGGGCTGTTCAGTGCCGACTACAGAGCGGCTGAGCGTATGGCTCAGTTGATTGTGCAGGTGGCCGGGCGCGCCGGTCGGGCGGAGAAGCCGGGCAGGGTGGTGGTGCAGACGCGTCATCCAGATCATCCACTGATGCAGCTTCTGGTGAGAGAGGGCTATGGTGCCTTTGCCGTTGAAGCCTTGGCAGAGCGCAA
The DNA here is from genome assembly GCA_040505895.1 of Sedimenticola sp. GTDB lineage: Bacteria > Pseudomonadota > Gammaproteobacteria > Chromatiales > Chromatiaceae > Vondammii. The sequence goes on from JBEVXU010000019.1 coordinate 76,700, forward strand.
GGAGACCCAGTTTCCTCCCTTCAGTTATCAGGCGCTGTTGCGCGCCGAGGGTCCCAAAGAGGGCGCTCCCCGGGAATTTCTCGATGAGGCGGCGGTGCTGGCAGGGGAGTTGGCCCAGCAGGACATTGAGCTATGGGGGCCTGTACCGGCTCCGATGGAGCGGCGGGCGGGGCGTTTTCGCGCACACCTGCTGATCCAATCCAATCGACGGGGTGTGCTACAGAAGCTCCTCTCCCAATGGATTCCCCAGCTGAGCAAACTCAAGTCATCACGCCGGGTGCGTTGGTCGATCGATGTTGATCCTCAGGAGATGTTTTGACGGGGTGTGATCAGCTTAAACCCAGAATCCTCAGTTGACAGCTCCATTCTACGAGCAAGGCATTGATTTTAAGTACATTGACTACGATTGTATCTTTCACTCTCCGGGTGAATGGCGCTACAGGTCGGATAGCACACTTGGGTTGGCGCATTACGGCGTTACAACTCCTTGGAATAGAATGACTATTCCTCGTCGTTGTGCCTTGTACTGCACCAACCCAAGCACACTCTCCACCCTGTCCAACTGAGGGTTCTAGGTTAAAACAGCAGCCTGCTCCTGTAGGAAGGGGTTTAATTCAAGCAGACGTATTATTGATAGATGACCATTTTGGTTAAGGGTTGCTTCAATGGCAGAAGCCGTTAGTGGAGGGCAGAGATAGTAGCCTTGCATCTGGTTACAGTGTAAGGCACTGAGGCGTTCAAACTGCTCCTGGGTTTCGATTCCCTCCGCTACGACACCTATTTCCAGATCCTGAGCCAACAGCAGGAGTGCCTTGACCAGCTTACGCCCTTTTCCATGGGGACCCATATCCTGCACGAAGTCTTTATCGATTTTGAGTGTGTCAAAGTTATACTCCTGCAGATAGGTGAGTGAGCTGTAGCCCTTGCCGAAGTCATCGGCATGCAGGCTGACACCCAGTGCTTTTATATCACTCAAGTTTTGTATGGTGATCGGACGATCCGTCACCATCATGGTTTCGGTGAGTTCCACATGAAGTAGGGATGGTTCCAGTCTGGTACGTGACAGGATGTTGGAGATCTCTTCAGAAATATCATTCTTGATGACTTGCCGTGATGAGAGGTTTACTGCAATGGTGAATGGTTTTTCGGGCTTATAACTGAGGTTCCAGTCCCTGGTCTGTCTGCAGGCTTGCGCCAGTACCCACGCACCGATCCTGGAGATGCTGCCTGTATCTTCTGCGATAGGGATAAAGATCTCCGGGCTAACCATTCCAGAGTCAGGGTGATGCCATCTCAGCAAGGCCTCGAAACCGATAACGCAGTTCTCCTTTAGGCTGATTACCGGCTGGTAGTAAACTTCAAACTGCTCTTTATCAAGAGCCTGCTTCAGGTCATGCTCCATTCTCGTGAGATATTGGATCTCAGCGTGCATATCGGGATCAAAGATATCAATGCGTGCACTGCCGGATGCTTTTGCGCGGTACATGGCGGTATCGGCATCCTGGATGATGGAGTCTGAGTCGGTATGTGTGTTGTTTGCGATGCAAATACCGAAACTTGCATCAATATTGAGCCGGCACACGCTAAGTGAAAAAGGCTTTTTGAGGGTTTCTTGCAGACGCTCGGTGATATAAACGGCATCTTTCAATCCGGTGATGCCGTCGAGGAGCACGGTGAACTCATCACCGCTGTTTCTCGCGATGGTATCTGATGGCCTAATAGCCTGTGACAAGCGCTGGGATACCTGTCGCAGAAGTTCATCGCCTGTGGCATGGCCGTATCCATCATTGATGCTCTTGAAGCGATCAAGATCAATGAAGCAGACTGCAAACTGGTAACTTCCCCCCCTCTGCCGCTTGTGGATGGCCTGGGTGACGCGGTCGCTGAACAGTAGGCGGTTGGGCAGTTGGGTCAAGGTGTCGTAGAGGGCGTCATGCTCCAACTGTTTGAGCAGTATGCGGCGTTCTTTCTGGCGATATTTGATGAAAATTCCAAAAGATAGAAAACCCAAAATGCCTGTGATCCAGACGGCGCTGTGGGTGATCTTCATCCCTGAAATAGAGTCAGCGGCGGCGGCCAGATAGGGTGCCATAGGGATGGATACGCTCACCCCGCCACGCAGGTCGCCGTCCTTGAAGCCGAGAATACCGTGACACTTGACGCACCCTTCGGTCATGTACATGGGCTTGATAAAACGCAGGAAGGGCAGTCCCTTGATGGTGCTCTCCTCCATGACTTCTGTGAGCCCGGGATCTTCCTCAAAACGATTGAGTGCGGCAAGTTCCCATGGGTCAGGGGTATTGATCGGGTTTAACGTAATCTTTCCGGTGATTTTGCCTTTGACTCCATAAAGATCTTCAAACTCCTCTGTCATGCGCCGCATCATATAGGCTGGGCTCATTAGGGTGAGTTCAGTCCCATCAGTAGTAACGATATCGCGGTGCGGGAGGTGGGCAAGATAGGGGCTTTTTTGGGTGTGTTCTGTGGCTACGATATAGAAACTGCCATGCTGGGAGGTCCAGCGTCTAAAAGCAGCGTCCTTATTCCAGTTGGATCTTGCTTCAGCAGTTGCAAGGGTGCGAGTCTGCTCTTCGATATTTGAGATATTCCAGTACAGCGAGTAACCGACAAGCGTTGTCCAGACGACGACGCACAGCAGAGTCATCAGCACGACAGACTCATGGATAAACTGCTGAATTTTACGTTCCGTCGTGTACATTTTCATCCCGCTGATAACGAATACAGGGATCCCTTCAAAACAATAAGAAGAGATTCTGAAAATATAGTCAAGCTGTATGAATTTTCATAGTGCCATTCCATGGTCTTCATTGGTGTTTTCCCTTCCAAGATGGATGCTATTTACCACCAAAAATAGAGCCTAGAACCCCCCGTACAATCCGTCGCGCTATCTGACTACCGATGGTTCTGGCAACACTCTTCATCATCGCCTCTCCCACCGACTGGCGGCGCGATCCAGAGCCCTTTTTCTCTGCTTTCTCCTCGGCCGCACGCTCTGCCGCCGCCACTTCTGTGACGGCCTGCTGCTCGGCACGTTGCTTGAGAATCTCGTAGGCGGATTGCCGATCCATCATCTCCTGATAACGGGCACCGATAGGGGAGCGATCGATACGCTGTTGCCTTTCACTAGCTTCCAGAGGGCCAATGTGGGATTGGGGGGGGCGTATCAGTGTGCGCGCCACCCGTGTCGGCGTCCCCTTGGCATCGAGTACCGAAACCAGAGCTTCACCGATACCAAGCTCTGTCAGCGTGCTCTCTATATCAAGGCCCGGTGAGGCGCGGAAGTTCTCCGCCACTGCCTTGATCGCCTTTCGGTCTTTAGGAGTAAAGGCGCGCAGGGCGTGTTGTACCTTTAGCCCCAACTGGCCGAGTACGTCGTCGGGGATATCGCTTGGGTTCTGAGTAATAAAGTAGATCCCCACCCCCTTGGAGCGGATCAGTCGCACCACCTGCTCAATCTTCTCCAGCAACGGCTTGCTTGCTTGCTCGAACAGCAGGTGGGCCTCGTCGAAGAAGAAGACCATCTTTGGTTTCTCTTGGTCCCCCTGTTCAGGCAGCTGCTCGAACAGTTCAGAGAGTATCCACAACAGGAAGGCGGTATAGAGCCTGGGTGATTGAGCAATGAGACGGGATGAGTCGAGAAGGGAGATGACGCCGTTACCGGAAAAATCGATCTGCATCAGGTCATGGAGTTGCAGTGCGGGTTCACCAAAGAAGTTGTCGCCTCCCTGCTCTTCCAATACCAGCAGACGGCGCTGAATGGCACCGACACTCTGGGATGAGATATTGCCATAGTCGCTGCGCAGCTCTTTGGCATTGTCACTCATCCAGTTGAGCATCGCCTTCAGGTCCTTGAGGTCGAGCATCAGCATTCCCTGCTCGTCGGCAATACGGAAGGCGGCGTAGAGAATCCCCTCCTGGGTCTCGTTCAGTTCAAAAAGTGCACCCAGCAGCAGTGGACCCATTTCAGAGATAGTCGTACGAACCGGGTGGCCTTTGTCTCCCAGGAGATCCCAGAAGAGCGTAGGACATGGAGCCGGGCTGTAGTCGCTGATACCAATGGCATCAAGGCGCGAGGAGAAGTCTTTGCCGCTATTGGCGGTTGCAAGGCCGGAGAGATCACCCTTGATGTCGGCGGCAAATACCGGCACGCCCATACGCGAAAAACCTTCAGCAAGAATCTGCAGGGTAACGGTCTTTCCGGTGCCGGTGGCCCCGGCGATCAGGCCGTGGCGGTTGCTCATGCTGCCAAGCTGGCTGATCCCTACGCCATCGTTACCACCAATTACAAAGCCACTCTGTCCCATCTGAATCTCACTCCTCTAAAAAGTGTGCAAAAATACGGTGTTTTGCTGAATTTCCTTAATTGGCTCTGCGCAGCAATCCTGGTAGGGCGTTTGATTGTGCCCGTAGGAGCGAACTTGTTCGCGATCAGCTCCGAGGCCCACTCTTTGCGAACATGTTCACTCCTACGCCAGATAATAGGATTACTGTCCATGCCATCATATCTTAATTTTGAGTACGCCTATGTTTACCCACTTACCACTCTCTTAACCAAATAACTGACACCAGATTTGCCATAGTCTTCTGCCTCGACATCGGTCGTGACTGTATCTTTCGAGTGGATCTCACTGTCGTACAAAGCGATGACCACCTCGTCGCCCTCTTTAAGGAAGTGGGTCTCACCAAAAGGGGTATAGCGTGTCGCCCCGATACTGATAACTGCCTGCTCGGGGTAGTTGCACGTTTCGATATACTCCAGCAGCGGCTCAAGCGGTCCTTGGTCCTGCTGGGTGTTGATCTGATTTTTCATCCAGTTGCAGAGCTTGCCGTAGAAATAGCTATACCCTGTAAGCTCCACATCCTCACCGTAACGTATAACATCACCCTCACGGCGCAGAAAGCTGGCAATGTGCCAGTGATCCATCACACCACCCTCTTCAAATCTATCGATGGCGATAAGCTGTTTGCTCATACCCTTGGATGATGCACCCCAATTCTTCTTCTCGGAGATCTTCTTCGCACCCGTCTTGCGGATGGAGCAGTCGTTGTAGGCGGCGAAATGTGTGGGTTTGACCGCACTGACTTTTCCATCTTCATAACTGAGATCACAGATCAGGCCCACTTCAGGCTCAGCTTGGATATTCGCGTCCTCTTTCGGCAGAATGATTGTATTGCTGCACAGGGGGAATTCACCCAGCTGTCCCTCCATGCCGGGCAGGTAGAACGGAAACATCCCCTTCGGGCCGTTCTCATCTTCGGTCTCAACGTCTTTGAAATCTTCCATCTCGCCGGCTTGCTCAAGATGCAGGGCAAAGTTTCCCGCAATTCCGAAGCCGATGTGTTGTTTAAAATCGCTTAAGCTCATTGTGTGCCTTGTTTGATAAATGTTGATGTATGCAATCTTCCGCTTAGGAGAACTCAGTATTAGAGGTGTAGAAGGGGATGCAGGGATTAAAGTTGGCACGATTGTATAATAAATGACCTATCTAAGGCATTCCCGTTTCTCAGGCACTAAACTACCCTTTAGGAGAGGTGTGCTTGTGTGATCACAACAATTGTCGGGTCAAACTCTAGGTCAGTGATGGCGATACCACTCAACACGCAGTTGGCAATGAAGCTTCAGGAGATGGCTGATCTGCTTGAGCAGCAGGGGGCCAATCCATTTCGTGTGAAGGCCTACCGCCATGCCGCTGTGACACTGATCGGCCTGGAGTGCCAGGTGTCGGATATTCTCGATCGGGAGGGGGTTAAGGGGTTGGTGGCGCTGCCTGATATCGGCAAGGGTATCGCTAACGCTTTGTTGGAGATGGTCTCTACGGGTCGCTGGGCGCAACTTCTACGGCTTCGCGGCACCCTTGATCCTGAACAGCTGTTTCAGACGGTGCCGGGTATAGGCCCGGGTCTGGCAAAGCGCATACATGATGAGTTGCATGTCGATACCCTGGAGGGCTTGGAGACTGCTGCCTACGATGGTTCTCTGCTGCGAGTACGGGGGATTGGCGGGCGACGTCTGCCAGCTTTGCAAGCGGCGCTCTCTTCCATGCTGGGTCGGGCGGGACAGCGGCGGGATAGTCCGGAGGGTGATGTGCCAAGCGTAGCGCTGCTGCTGGCGGTGGATCGCCACTACCTTGAGCAGGCAGAATCGAATAAGTTGCCCCGTATCGCACCCAGACGTTTTAATCCCGAAGGAGAGGCTTGGTTGCCGATACTCCATATCGAGCTGGAGGTGTGGCACTTTACCGTCATGTTTTCCAATACCGCCCGCGCTCATCAGTTAAGACAGACGCGTGATTGGGTGGTGATCTACTTTTATGATAATCATCATCAGGAGGGACAGCAGACGCTGGTGACCGAGACCCATGGGCCGCTGGTGGGGCGGAGGGTGGTGCGTGGACGTGAAGTGGAGTGTAGTGAATATTATCTCTAAGATTTAGTTGCCAACTGCCAACTGCCAACTGCCAATTGATTAATCTTCGTCCCCTTCGTAGTTGTCCATGTACTCAGCCTTGATTTCCAATACCTGGGGAAGCCTCTCTAAAAATATAGGCACCAGATTGGGGTCAAAATGCCTGCCCGCATCTTCCTGAATGACTGCTATCGCTTTTTCCACCGGCCAGGCTTTTTTGTAGGGGCGTTCACTGGTAAGGGCGTCAAAGACATCGGCGATAGCGACGATCCGCGCCTCCAGTGGAATATCCTCTCCAGCCAGGCCGTTGGGGTAGCCTTTGCCGTTCCACTTCTCGTGGTGGCATAGAGCGATGGTGCGGGACATGGTCAGCAAGGCAGAGTCATGATTGCCGATGATCTCCCCCCCGTAGCTGGTGTGCCGCATCATGATCTCCCACTCGTCGGGGTCCAGTTTGCCCGGTTTGAGCAGGATTTTGTCGGGGATGCCTATTTTGCCCACGTCATGCATCGGCGCCGCGCTGTAGATGGTGTTGACAGTCTCGGCGGGAAGGTCGAGTCCTTCGGCGATGAGGCGGGCGTAGTGGCTCATGCGGATAACGTGAAGGCCGGTCTCATTGTCCTTGTATTCGGCTGCACGGCAGAGGCGGCGGATAATCTGCAGGCGGCTCGCATCAAGTTCCGAGGTACGTTCGCGTACCCGATCCTCCAGGGCGCGGCTCTGGTCGTAGAGGGCCAGATGGGTGTGTACCCGCGCTTTGACGATAGGGGGGCTGATCGGTTTGCTGAGAAAGTCTACGGCACCCAGTTGCAGGCCGCGCTGCTCGGATTCGGTATCGTTCTTTGCGGTGATAAAGATGACCGGTATCTGTTGGGTGGTGATATCACTCTTGAGTCGTTCGCACACTTCATAGCCATTCATGACTGGCATCATGATATCGAGGAGGATGATATCGGGCTTGTTCTCGCCATGAGCGATTTTAAGTGCTCTTTCGCCGTTGACAGCGGCCTTTATCTTGTAGTCATCCTTCAGTACACCACGCAACACATCGATGTTTTCAGGGGTGTCATCCACCACCAGTACAGTTGGTTTTTTGTTCTGTTCGCTCATGGCTTTTTGCTTTTTTGATCCCTATCAGCGTTTGATAGCCCCTCAGGATTTAAGCTATCAATCAATACAGTAGCACACGAGCCATTTGCTGCTGCCGCAGCTGCTTATTTATAGAGTGACGCTTGCAGTTGAACGACTATCTCCAGTGCATCTTCAAACTTATACTCACCAATAATTTGGGCAAGCCGCTCCAGTGAGGTATTTTTTCCCATGGCGATGATCAGCTCATCAATCAGATCACCGGCATCGGTATCATCATCTTCCAGCAGCTCATGCATCTGCTGTAGCAGATCGGCTGCACGCGCGCTGTCTATAGATGCTTCAGCCGCACTCTCCTCGCCCTTGTCTGATGGAGTCAGCCAGTTTTCGAGGGCGCTAATTACTGGCTTTAGCTCCTCTTCGGTCTGCAGGAGCAGTGCCTCCAACTGTTCACTGTCGGCTCCTTTTCTGCAAGCCCCTTCCAGGGCGGTGGCAGCGGCTTGTACCCGTACTGCGCCAATGTTGCCTGCAACCCCTTTCAGGGTGTGCGCCTCACGTTCAGCACTCTCGTCTTCCTCCTCAAGTGCCTTGTGGAACCGGGAGGTGAATTCCACCTGACTGTTGAGAAAGCGCTTCAAAATCTTTCGGTAGAGCGTGGAGCTCCCCTGAGTGATGGCGAGGCCGGCACCGGTATCTATGCCGTCAAGGTGCGGTATCACCTCATCGTTTTCAGTGGGTGCCATGGTGACAGGCTTTGTTGATAGCGGCTGTGAAGGGGTGATCCAGCGTGCCATGGTGGTGAACATGTTGTGGACGTTGATCGGTTTGGCGATATGGTCACTCATGCCCGCCATCCTGGCTTTTTCCAGGTCTTCACTCATGACGTTGGCGGTCATGGCGATTATCGGCAGGATTTTGAAACGCTCCTCTTCACGCAGTTTGCGGCAGGCGGTGTGGCCGTCCATCACCGGCATCTGCACATCCATCAAAACGCCGTCGTACTCCTTGGTGTTGATCATCTCAAGTGCTTCCTGTCCATTGTTAGCCAGGTCGGCAATGATGCCGTTGGTGGATAGCAGTTCAAGGGCCAGCTCCTGGTTGATCTCGTTATCTTCTACCAGCAAAACCGTGGCGCCACGCAGGCTGTTGATAGCATCCAGCTCCTCTTCATGGCGCCCACTGGAACGGCTGCTGCTGACGGTGCCGCCACCAAACACCATCATGATGGCGTCGAGCAGAGTGGATGGGGTGATCGGCTTGGTCAGAACGGTATCTGCCTTATCTTCACCGGTGGCCTCAATCAGAGCCTCTCTTCCGTAGGCGGTGACCATGATCACGGTGGGTAGCGACTCCAGGCCAGGCAGCTGGTGGATGCTGTTGGCGGTCTCCAAACCATCCATGCCAGGCATCTTCCAGTCCATCAGTATCAGTTGATAAGGGTCATCGCCGCTACTGGCTTTCTGTATGGCTGCCAGCGCTTCCTTGCCATTGTTGACGCAGTCTGCGCGGAAGTGGAAAGCGTGAAGGAGCTGCTGGAGGATATCCCGTGCAGTAGCGTTGTCATCAGCCACCAGTACCCGCAGCCCCTTCAGATCTCTGGTTGCCAAGGCCGGCGGCTCCTCTTCTATATCCATCTGCCTGCCGAGCAGTGCGTGAAAGAGGAAAGTACTCCCCTTGCCCTGTTTGCTCTCCACCCAGATCTCACCATCCATCAGCTCGACCAGCTGTTTGCTGATGGCCAGCCCGAGGCCGGTACCGCCATACTTGCGGGTGGTGGAACTGTCTGCCTGACTGAATGATTGGAACAGTCGCCCCTGCTGTTCTTCTGTTAGGCCGATGCCGCTATCCTGTACCGAGAACTCCAGTCTGACTCGAGTATCCAGGGACTCCCTGAGGCAAATACGTATCACCACCTCTCCCTCGCTGGTAAATTTGACGGCATTGTTGGCGAGGTTGATAAGAATCTGACCGAGGCGCAGAGGGTCGCCGATCAGATGAGTGGGTACATCGGGGGTGGCATAGAGTAGAAGCTCCAAGCCTTTCTCTTCCACCTTCAGCCCCACCAGGTTGGCTACATTGTCTAGGAGGTCATCAAGGTGGAAGTTGACCGCCTCAACATCCATTTTTCCGGCTTCGATCTTGGAGAAGTCGAGGATGTCGTTGATGATGCCGAGAAGGGACTCGGCAGAGCGGTGTACCTTGTCGATATAGTTTTTCTGCCGGGAGTTGAGATCGGTCTTTAGTGCCAGGTGTGAGAGGCCGATGATGGCATTCATCGGGGTACGTATCTCATGGCTCATATTGGAGAGAAAATCACCCTTTGCCTTGCTCGCCTCCTCGGCAATCTGTCGTGCCTCCTGCATCTCCCGCTCTGCCTGTTTACGCAGGGTGATGTTTTGAAAAACCGTTACCGAGCCGACCAAGTCATCTCTGTCGCGCAGGGGTACAGAGGTGACGGCGGCGGGGAAGCTGGTGCCGTCCTTGCGCTGAAACAGCTCATTTTCGGAGCGGAAGGTTTCGCCGTTGCTCATGGTCATCATGATCGGACACGCTGATGCCGGCAGAGGTTTCCCATCGGCTGTGTGAGTGTGGGTAAGATTGTGGATTTCCTGCCCAAGCAACTCCTCCTTCGGCCAGCCGAACAGTCTGATTGCCTCCGGATTGAGGTAGGTGCATACACCTTTGGCATCCAGTGCGTAGATGCCCTCTCCCATGCTGTCGGTGACACCCTGGAGGAAGCGGCGATTCTCCGCCACCACCTCTTCCATCCATTTGCGAGCGGTGATATCTGTACGGATAGAGATGTACTGGAACGGTTTTCCCTTGTTGTCAAGAAACGGCACGATGGTGGAGCTGACCCAGTAGTGGCTGCCATCTTTGGCCCGGTTCTTTACTTCGCCGTGCCATACCTCACCTTTAGCGATGGTGCGCCACATACCACGGTAGAACTCGGTGCTGTGGGCGTCGGACTTGATAATACGATGGTTGTGCCCGATCAGCTCTTCAGCTGTATAGCCGCTGAGCTCACAGAATAGCTGGTTGACGTAGGTGATATTGCCCTGCACATTGGTAGCGCTGACCAGTGCGTGCTGGTCGAGGGCAAACTTCTGGAAGTTGAGCTCCGTCATCGCCTGATGCAGGGTGTTGGATGTACGCCGTAATCGCAGATAGACGATGATGGCGCCAATCAGTAGCAGGGCGGCAGTGGTAAAGAGCAGAGCCCGGTGGGTGTCTGCATTGGTTTCATGGCTTTGGTAGTGCGTTTGATAAGCTATGTGTATCTGGTCGATGGCCTTTTCCAGAGGTACCTGTTCGCCAGCTGCCAGCCGGCTCTCAATATTCTGCATGTATTTCATTATCAGTTCAGCGTGGGTGAGCAGATTTTTTAACTGTTCCTGAGACGCCGGATCAAACCTCTCCTGCTCTGTTTTGAGCTCATTTATCGCCTGTTGTGCACTGGCCAGGTGGTCAGTATGACTGTTAATTCTGTAGGAGAGCAGATGGTGAAGGAGGTTGTCGGCGGTGCCGGTGATCTCTTTGCCGGCCTCAGCTGCATTCAGTCCATTGATAAAACGCTCGGTGATTAGTGGTAGGTCGTTGGTCGAGTTTCTCAGTAAGGCGTGGTGGGACTCGATCTCCTCCACAGCGGCCTGCTTGATGGCTATTGCTTTGCTTATCGCCGTCATCTCTCTATTCAGTATCCCGTCGAGCCGACCGGTGGTTGAGTGATGAAGTTGTGCAGCTGACCGCTGTAGGTGGGTGGTCGCTTCTACCAACGCGTCATAGTGGGGTTCCAGGCCGGATAGGGTTCGTATGAGTTTTTCGTTGACTTGGCTGTTGGCCGATTTTAGCTGATAGATCTGTTGCAGCAGCCGAGAGTGGGTGGCTTGGTCGATGGAGAGGCTGCCGAGGTAGAGATTGCCGAGTAGCCCGAGAAGCAGCAGCAGTGCCACTCCCTGAAGTAGCTGTTTTCCCCATGTTGTGCCACTACTCATCGGGTGCTCTCCGGGAGTTCACCGGTGAGGCTGTGGAGAAACTGGACGATTGCCTCGATATCCTTATTCGGGATCTTACGACGATATTGGGTTCGGTGATGCTGTCACTGTAGGTCAGTGAAAATACTTTTTGGTAGGTGGGGTCTTTTAGCAGCTTGCGGATATTGTCATCCCAGAATTGAACGAAGGCAAAACTGCTGTTAAAAACAGATGGAGAAGGCTTGTGATAAATTGTTACTGTAATCACTCTGTTCGACGTGCCCGCTTCTTTAGTTCGGCTTGGGATAAATTTGAAGCGATCAACTCCAATCTATATGTAGCATATCGTCTTAGATCACGATTCCTTTAGGAATCCATGGATTGGGATAGATTGCCACTGTCCCATAAGGGAGCGGGATGGATAGATTGGTGGTTATCAAACATGAGGGTTCCTGCTATCCTTCCTGGTTCTGATTTTTTCACTGTTTTCAGGTAGAAGATGAAACCCCAGATCCAACAGTTGGTCTCCACCGCCCTTCAGAATATCGCCGCGGAAGGCGTCATTCCGTCGGACCAGATTCCTACGCCGATTATCGAGCGGGCACGTGATACTCAGCACGGAGATTTTGCCTGTAATGTGGCCATGGTGTTAGCGAAGGTGGCACGCTGCCGCCCCAGGGATCTGGCAGAGAAGCTGGTTGCCGCCCTCCCTGAAGCTGCGCTGGTGGATAAGGTGGAGATTGCCGGTCCCGGCTTTATAAACTTCTATCTGGCGAAGGGGGCTTATCGCTCCCTGATACCTGAAGTGCTTAGCCGCGGCTACGATTTTGGCCGCAGTGACTTGGGTAAGGGTAAGCGTGTACAGGTGGAGTTTGTCTCAGCCAATCCCACCGGCCCTCTCCATGTAGGACATGGTCGCGGCGCCGCTTATGGGGCCGTGGTGTCGGATCTTCTGGCGGCGGTGGGTTTTGATGTTCATCGTGAGTACTACGTTAACGATGCCGGGCGGCAGATGGATATACTTGCCACCAGCGTCTGGCTGCGTTATCTGGAACTTTGTGACGAAACGTTGACCTTTCCCGCCAACGGCTATCGCGGTGATTATTTGTGGGACATCGCCGCCACCCTTCATCGTGAGCATGAAGAGGCCTACAAGCACAGTGTTGCGGAGGTGTTTGACGGTGTTGTCGCCGATGAGCCTGCCGGTGGCGACAAGGAGCTGCACATCGATGGGCTTATTGTCCGTGCCAAGGAGCTGCTTGGGGACAACCGCTACCGCTTCGTCTTTGAGTTGGCCATTAATACCATTCTTGACGATATCCGCGACGACCTGGCCCTGTTCGGCGTGAAGTACGACGAGTGGTACTCCGAGCGCAGCCTGACCGAGTCGGGTGTTGTCAATAAGACACTAGAACGTCTGCGTGAGAGTGGTCACGTCTACGAGAAGGGCGGTGCCCTCTGGTTCAAGTCCACCGATTTTGGTGATGAGAAAGATCGGGTGGTGGTGCGCGACAATGGCCAGACCACCTACTTCGCCTCTGATATCGCCTACCATATGGATAAGCTGGAGCGAGGCTTCGACCGGGTGATTGATGTCTGGGGCGCCGACCACCACGGCTACGTGCCAAGGGTGAAGGCAGCAATGGAAGCGGTGGGTGATGATCCTTCCAAACTGGATGTGCTGTTGGTGCAGTTTGCCAATCTATACCGTGGTGGTGAGAAGGTACAGATGTCCACCCGCGCCGGTTCATTCGTGACCCTGCGGGAGCTGCGCAAAGAGGTGGGGGTCGATGCCGCGCGCTTCTTCTATGTGATGCGCAAGTGTGAGCAGCACCTCGATTTTGACCTCGATCTCGCCAAGTCCCAGTCCAGCGATAATCCGGTCTATTATGTTCAGTACGCCCACGCACGGGTCTGCAGTGTCCTGCGTCAGGCGGCGGAAAAGGGCATTAACGTCGAGACCAGCGAGGGTGCCACCAACCTCGAACGTCTTACTGAAGGGCATGAGTTTGCTCTTCTCAAGACCCTGGCCCGTTACCCCGAGGTGGTGGAGGTGTCGGCGTTGAATGAGGAGCCCCATCAGTTGACCCACTATCTGCGTGAGCTGGCCAATGACTTCCATACCTATTACAACGCCCACCCCTTCCTGGTGGATGATGAGCCGCTGCGTGATGCGCGTATTAAGTTGATTCTGGCAGCCAGACAGGTTCTAAAAAATGGCCTGAATCTGCTGGGTGTTTCGGCGCCGGAGAAGATGTAGGTGGCAAGGGATTATCAAAAACGAGCCAACTCTCCCAAGGGGCCAAAAAAGGCGCAGGTCTCCGGCTGGGCCTGGTTTATTAGTGGGCTCCTGCTGGGACTGCTGATAAGTGGCCTGACCTGGTTGAAGCTGGTACCTCAGGGCTCAGGTGTGGCATTACCTACAGCTACTGTTAAGCAGAAGCCAAAACAGAAACCGCAAAAGAGTAAGAAGAAGGTGGATGGCGCATCAGCGCCCAAGCCCCGTTTCGATTTCTATACCATTCTTCCAGAGATGGAAGTGGTGGTGCCCGATCCGGAGCCGGAGGAGGTTGCGCCATCGGCATCCTCTTCTGGGGGTGTGGTGAGGCCACCCGCAGCAGAGAGGGCGGCTGCCGCCGATTACATGCTGCAGATGGGCTCGTTCAGAAAACTCTCGGATGCGGACAGGCTCAAGGCAAGCATGGCTCTGGTTGGCCTCGAAGCGGAGATACAGAAAGTCACTATCAACGGTGGTGATACTTTCCACCGTGTTCGTAGCGGCCCCTACACCCGCAAGCAGGTCAATAGTCTGCGTGCGCGGCTGAAAGAGAATAAAATTAATAGTCTAGTGATTAAGCTGAAGAAGTGAGGTCTTGTGAGGCTTCAGTTCTTTCTCTCTGTAAGGGTGTCGCAAAAGTCCCCTCTCCCCACCGGAGAGAGGGCTAGGGTGAAGGGGTAATAGATAACCTATTGATTTAATGCACCCTCATCCTAATCTTCTCCCTCGTAGGGAGAAGGAACTGGAGCTTTTGCAACACGCTTCTATGAGGGATATGTGTGTAGGGCGCAATAAGCGCAGCGCATTGCGCCTGGATGACGACTTCTTAAGTAAGTCCAGCTCGGGTCAGGGCTCTTTCGTACATCCCACAGGCATCGGCAGTATGACTTCAAACGGCTTGTCATCACCTACCCAGAGGTAGATCTCGGTAACCTCTGGAGTGCAACTGTTGCAACCCTCTCCGCAGGCGCTAGAGAGTGCTTGACGCTTCACCTTCCCCTTTCTTATCCACACCTCCAGCATGCCGCGAGCCGCATCGGCCTCGCAGTCAAAGTGCAGGGCGATATCTGCCAGGGTCGCCTGGCGCCGCTGCATCAGATACTCTTTGATATCCGACAGGATCATGCGTCGGCACCCACAAGCACTCCATCGCTTCCCCGTCGGCTCCAGATACGCAGGCCGATAACCACCCCGGTGATAAACAGGCCGCAGCCAATAATCCAGGCCAGGGAGCTGGTGGGGTGTTGGCCGTAGGTGGCAATCTGATAGAAAACAGTTGAGGTGGTGAAAGCGACGCCGGTAGTCCAGGTAGCGACAAAGGCGGCCCATGGGCCGCCGGCCTCCCGTTTGATTGCACCCATGGTGGCGACACAGGGGAAGTAGAGAAGAATAAAGAGCAGATAGGCAAAAGCGCCCGCCTGGCCGTCAAAGCGGCTCGCCATGGCGCCGAAGATACCACTGCTTACCTCCTGGGCCTCGGCGGCGGCCTGTTGGTCACTCACCTCACCTACATCGAGGCCGAGAGGGTCCAGCATAGAGCCGGCAATGGCTGCCAGATTAGTGGGGATGCTGATCAGTGCTTCGTCTATTCGGTTCCAGAAATTGAAGGCTTCCTGTGGTGCTGCTCCACCGGCATCCTGCTCTGCCAGGCGGGTGTAGAGGGAGTCGAGGGTGCCAACGACCACCTCTTTTGCCAATACGCCGGTGAAGATGCCGACGGTGGCGGGCCAGTTGTTCTCTTCTATCCCCAGGGGGGAGAAGAGGGGGGTCACTGCCTGGCCCATGGTGCTGAGTACCGACTTGTCACTCTCTTCGTTGCCAAAACTGCCGTCGGTGCCTATGGAGTTGAGCAGGTTTAGGGCCAGTACCATGAATACGATCACCTTGCCGGCATCACGAATAAACAGTTTTACCCGGTCCCAGGTACGCAGGCTCACTCCTTTGAGGGTCGGCAGATGATAGGGGGGAAGCTCCATCATAAAGCCGCTGCTTTCGCCGGAGAGTAAGGTGCGGCGCATGATCATACCGGTGAGTACCGCTACTGCGATGCCGATAAGGTAGAGCAGGAATACGATGTTCTGGCCGTTGCTGGGAAAGAAGGCGGCGGCGAAAAGGGCGTAAACCGGTAGCCGTGCACCGCAGGACATGAAGGGGTTCATCAGGATTGTGAGCTTGCGCTCCCGCTGGTTCTCCAGGGTGCGGGTGGCCATTACCGCCGGGACATTACAGCCAAAACCGACGATCATCGGCACAAATGCTTTGCCGGGCAGGCCGATGGCGCGCATCGCCCGATCCATGACAAAGGCTGCGCGCGCCATATAGCCGGTATCTTCAAGCACCGAAAGAAAGAGGTAGAGACAGGCGATGATAGGGATAAAGGTTGATACCACCTGAATGCCGCTGCCGATGCCGTTGGCTGTCAGGAGGATAAGCCAGTCAGGCGCGCCGAGGCCGCTGAGTAGTGTCTCCAGCCCCTCCACGGCGATCGCACCGACGGCGATGTCGAAGAAGTCGATAAAGGCGCCGCCGATATTGATGGTGAACATGAACATCATGTACATCAGCAACATAAAGATAGGAATGCCCGCCCAGTGGCTGAGGACCACTTTATCGATACGGTCAGAGGTGGTTTTCCCCAGTTTCCCCTCTATTTTGATGGCGCGTTGTGCGAGGGTATGGGCATGACCATAGCGGGCGTCGGCAATATAGATGTCTGCCTCTTCCCCGGCACGGTCCTCAATGGCCTGCTGCCAGTGGCTCACCAGGGGTTGAAGCTTGTCGCCGGCCATCTTGGTGGCGTGCTCATCCCCTTCCAGCAGTTTGATTGCAAGCCAGCGTAGGTTGGCCTTGTCCGAGGCGCCCTCCAGTTCGGCGATGATCTCTGTTACCGCCTGCTCTACCGTGTCTTCATGGATTACCTGGAACTTCCCGGCATCACCCGCCTGTGCCAAGTCGTTTATCTGCTGTTTGAGCTGGTTCACTCCTTCACCTGATATCGCCACGACGGGCACTACCGGGCAGTTAAGCTGCTCACTGAGAATCTTAATGTCTACTTCGATGCCGCGCTTTCTGGAGACATCCATCATATTCAGGGCCACCACCATGGGGATGCCCATCTCTCTTAGCTGGACGCTGAAGTAGAGGTTACGCTCCAGATTGGAGGCGTCGATGACGTTGATGATCAGATTGGCGTCGCGGGAGAGAAGGTAGTCCCGGGTGACCTGTTCATCGATTGAAGAGGCGTCGAGGGAGTAGATTCCCGGCAGATCGATAACTGAGACATCCTCTCCATTGAGGCTGAAGCGCCCCTCCTTACGGTCAACGGTAACGCCCGGCCAATTCCCTGTTTTCTGGCGTATACCGGTGAAGGCGTTGAAGAGAGCCGATTTTCCACAGTTGGGGTTGCCGCCGAGCGCGATGGTGAGCACGTTTTATCTCCGATACTGCCGTGATGTCTGCTGTGGGGGGGATTAGTCCGAGATAATGGGGCACATGAGGAGCTTTCCGGCAATGGCACCGCCGAGGGCGACCCTGTTTCCTGCATTGGCCACTACAACGCCATTACCGCGATGCTGCAGTACGTTGATTTCGGTGCCGACACGCAGCCCCAGGCCCATTAGGCGCCGGGCAATCTCTTTGCCGCCATTGATTCGGCAGATACGTGCTCTAACTCCCACTGGAACGGTGTTAAGTGTGGTGTCGCATTTGCTGTTCATGGCTTAAGTCTAAATGATAATGATTCTTGTTTACAAGCTTAGCATCGGGATATATAAGAATCAACTAATTTTACTGTGGTTAATGGGCGGTAGCCTGTTCAGGGCAAAAAAAAGCCGCCCAAGAAGGGCGGCCCAAGTTGGAGGTGATGCGATACTCGCATCCGACAGAACCGCTGCTGCACAGTGCTGCCGTTAAGTGGTTTGGAACAAGTTCCGCACCTGCCTTATATGGTGGTTAAGGCGTATCCCGCCAAAAGCGTGATACTAGTAGCTGTAGCATGAGTTATGCCAACTAATCCGATATGAGTGATATATCGAGATATCTCAATGAATATTAAAGAAGTATACCTATTTTTTAGTATTTGCGGCATGTCCAATGTGAGTACATATTGCTACAACTATTGTATATAATATGCCAATTATGGCGCTAGGCTGGAATAGATTGTGCCAATATTGGCAGTTTAAGGGATGAATGATGAGCAATGCGGATGTGGCCCCGGTTGAAATTAGTGCGATGCTGGATGGTATCAAGGAGCCGGCTATCCTGCTCTCTCCGAACTACCGAATATTGGCAGCCAACACTAGTTACCGAAATATCCATGGGCGTGGTGAAAGCGTAATACATCGACACTGTTATGAGGTGTCGCATGGTAATGAGAAGCCCTGTGGACAAAATAACGAGTCATGCCCAATGGAGGCGGCGCGGGTGACTGGTGAGCCTCAGCGTGTATTTCATATTCACCACTCTCCCCGGGGGGATGAGCATGTGGAGGTTGAGGGGCGTCCCATTTTTAATGAGCAGGGAGAGCTTCACTATTTCGTGGAGATTATCCGTCAGTCACGGGCGGCCAGTACCCAGGCGGAAAGCCATGGCATGGTGGGCCGGTCACCGGCCTTCAATAGGATGTTGGAACTGGTTCAGCGGGTGGCTCCCAGTGAGACCGCGGCCCTGCTGCTTGGAGAGTCAGGTACCGGTAAGGAGCTGGTGGCTCAGGCGATACACGATTTGAGCTCACACCGTGATGCGCTGTTTGTACCGGTGGAGTGCTCCGGGCTGACAGAATCGCTGTTTGAGAGTGAGCTCTTTGGCCATGAAAAGGGCGCCTTTACCGGTGCCCACAGTGCCAAAAAGGGCCTGGTGGATGCCGCTAGGGGCGGTACCCTGTTTCTCGATGAGGTGGGTGATATTCCGCTGAGTCTCCAGGTTAAACTGTTGCGCCTGCTGGAGACAGGAACCTTCCGTTCGGTAGGTGGGGTGGATCCGCGACAGGCTGATTTCCGCCTGATCTGTGCTACTCACCGGAACCTCAAGGAGATGGTTGCCTCCGGTCGCTTCCGTAGTGACCTCTACTACCGTATCAGTACTTTTCCGGTGGAGTTACCGCCATTACGTCAACGTGAGGGGGATCTTGAGCTGTTGGTAAATACGCTGTTGCACCGTATTCCGGGCGCAGAGAACAAGCGACTCTCCAGTGAGGCATTGGTGTATCTCAGCAACTACGATTTTCCCGGCAATATCAGGGAGCTTAAGAATATTCTCGAGCGTGCCAGCCTGATGACGGATACTGATTTGATCAAACCTCAGCACCTTTCGGATGAGTGTATGGAGGGCGGTGAAGTGGCTCCCGACTTTATTATCTACCCCCTCTCAGAGGTAGAGCAGCGATATTTGGCTGAGGTTTCGGTAAGGTTTAGTGGTGATAGAAAAGAGCTGGCAGAAAAGCTGGGGATCAGTGAGCGTACTCTATTTCGCAAATTGCAGAAGATAAGTGAGCCGTGAGTGGGGCCATATCAATTTGTTCTGGCAAAAACAAAGGCCCATCCCTTAGGGGATATATCCCATTCATGGCATCCTTGAAGGTATTGGAAGTGGTGCTTAGTGAGCCTTCATGGATTTCAATAAGGCCGTCATAAGTTACGCAATAGTTATGCGGGAATAAATTTTAATGATTAAGAAAAGTATTGGTATTTGTCGTGTTTGCGCAAAGAATGTTCCGGCTTGGTATGAAGAGCGTAGTGATGGCATATATTTTGTCTCGGATTGTCATGTGCATGGAGTGACGGAGGAAATTGTAGAGCGTGACCTGGGGTCTTTCTTATGGGGATACGAGCAAGAATATAAGAAGGGGGCCTCTCACTTGGCAATTCCCGTGACTTACCGGTGCAATTTGAAATGCAAGTATTGTTATACAATGTCTAACTCGTCAGCTAAATTCCCAGCAGACAAATCTTTGGGTACGTTGAAAGAAATTTATGACTCTTTTGAAGGGAATGTGACGTTGATTGGTGGGGAGCCGACGGTTCGAAAGGACCTATTTGAAATCATACGATTAGCCAAGGAGCATTCGAATGTAGGTAAATTGAGTCTGGCTACTAATGGGCAGCGTCTAAAAGATATAGACTACGTAAAAAAATTAGCGGGTTCTGGTTTGGATTTTGTATTTCTCTCCTACAATGATAAAGAATACGATGAATCTATACACGTAAATAATAATAAAATAAAAGCGCTTCAGAACTGTAGTGAATGTAATATTCCTGTTTGGTTGCAGGGTACTTTTTCTCAGACAAGGCAATTAGATTCATTTGTAGAAGCTGTTGAAACCTACAAGAAGAATATTTTCAATATCACTCTACGAGCCGTTAAACCTATTGGTGTGAGAGAACCCGAAGATATGATTTTTGTTTCGGATATTCTTCGCTACCTGGGTAAGGAAGATAACTATAAAAAAGGATCGTCACCGTTTAATAGGTATGTTCAGCTCTCAGGAAAGAGAACCAAAATTTGCTCGTGGGTATTGGACATGGGTAGACTGGAATCAGTCGACTCAAGCTATATTATTGCAGACAATTCAATGACGACATTTCACCGGGGTATGATTTTAGATGAGATTCTTTTGAAAGATAGTATTTCTTCTGATGCTGTTTAATCCATCTCTCTAATGCTGTTCAATTCATATCTCTTTCTGTTTGTGTTTCTACCGCTGGTGCTGGCTGGTTTTTTCCTGATAGGACGACGGTTGGGGCGGCTTGCTTCCATGGCCTGGCTGTTGATGGCGTCAGTTGTTTTTTATGCGAGCTGGGAGCCCGCCTATCTATGGCTCTTGTTGGCTTCACTGTTTTTTAACTTTGTAGCAGCCCGGTGGATTGGGTATGCAAAATGGGGTAATCAAGCCGTCATGGTAGGCGCGGTGGTGGGAAATGTTCTACTACTGCTCTACTACAAGGTGGTTATAGCCGGCTTGATCGATTCAGAGAGGGGTGTGACATCTGCATTTAGCACCAGTGAAGATGTTCTTATCCCCCTCGCTATCTCTTTTATCACTTTTCAGCAGATTGCCTTTCTTGTGGACACCTATCGTGGCAGGTTGAGCCAGGCTGGTGTGTTGGAATATTGTCTCTTCATCGTCTTTTTTCCTCAGCTGGTGATGGGGCCTATTGTTCACTATCGTGAGCTAATACCACAGTTTCGCTCTAAAAATCTGTGTGTCTGGCGCTGGGATAGCGTTGCTCTAGGGCTCTCCATTTTTATAGTAGGCCTATTCAAGAAGGTTGTTCTGGCCGATGGTATTGCCCCCTATGTGGACAGCGTTTACGCGACGTTATTTGTTGGGCAAGGGATATCTCCGCTAGATGCCTTTGGGGTTGCGGTAGGTTTTCAATTGCAAATTTACTTCGACTTCTCTGGTTATGCAGATATGGCAGTGGGGTTGGCGCGGATGTTCAATATCAATCTACCTATTAACTTCGACTCTCCCTATCGTGCCGTGAACCGTTTTGACTTTTGGCGACGTTGGCACATCTCTTTTGGTGCGTTCATGCGTCAGTATCTCTTCTTTCCGTTGGCTCGCTCTAGGCGACTGAGGCTCGGAAGTACTGGTGCTCTCCTGGTGACAACCTTTGTCTCGGGTGTTTGGCATGGTGTTGGGCCTACCTTTATAGTCTGGGGTGGCATTCAAGGGTTGCTAATGGTTATGCTCCACTATCGAGGTGAATTGCTCGGACGTATTGGCTGGAAAGGAAGGTTTGCGTTATTTGATCCATGGCTTTCGATCTTTTTTACTTTTTGCGTGACAGGTATGTTGGGTGTGTTTTTTCGTTCCAGAGATCTAGAAGTAGCATTCGCCGTATTTGAGCGAATGTATGACGGTATTTTATTGCTTACTAGTGGTGCATTCTACTCCTTTGTCTTTGATATGAAATTGATGACAAGATATGACGTTGCACAGATACTACTCATGGCGGTAGTGGTATGGGGATTGCCCAGTACACAGCGTTTTTTCAAATCCTATTGGACAGCTATTGATCAGCGCTCACACGTTCCGCAGTACACGCCTAAAGATCTGCTGTTAGGTGCATCAAAGTTGAGATTTCAGCCTACCCGGAGTTGGGCGATTGTTTTTGCGCTGATGTTTTTCGTGGCGATAGCATTTATGGATCGCACTAGTCGGTTTATCTATTTTCAGTTCTGAGCTGTGATCCTTTATCTTCGTACTTTAGTGTTTTCTCTCATTGTCATACTGCTGACTTCAGCGGCAGTGAATTACTGGTTTGATCCGTTCGGTTATTTCCGAATTCGTGGTTGGTCTACATCTGAATTGCTTGGAGATCGGGTGTGGGGGGAGGCGCGAACCGTAAAGGCTTTAGCGCTTCCTGCTGTTCAGGTAGAAACACTGCTTGCGGGTAATTCCAGAGTGGGATATGGCATTGACGTAGGGGATGTAGAATTAAAGCGCTTTTTGGGGACGGCCTACAATGCATTCATTCCTGGTGCCACAAGTGATGATGTGGATGCCTATGTCCGTTTTGCGATACGAAACAATGTACCTGAAAGATTACTAGTAGGATTGGATTTTGGTCAGTTTTACTTGACTAATAATGCTGTAATGCCTTCCTTTCTGGGGCCCGCGAACTCTCTTGTAGATGCTTCTGATAGTGTGTTGAGTCAAATAAGCTTGGTTTTATGGTCAACGAGTGCGTTGAAAAGCACCAGAGGCATGGTGGCCAGACCAGCTGATGCTTCTCTAAATGGAGTCGGAAATATTACGGTTATAGAGGAAAGCAATAGGGAGGTGGGGGCTCGTGCGAGTACACAAGATGTAGAAAAAAATATCTTTAATGGGTGGCTGCGGAGTGGTGGCAAGGCGCTCTATTCAAAGCGTTTGACTCTGTTCGGAGAAATACTCAGTGAAGTCTGTAGTAAAGGGGTAGAGGTTAAGCTCTTCATTTCACCGCTTCATGTTCGCCAACTGTTGCTTATTGACTCGATGAAACTCCATGAAGATTTCCTTTCGTGGAAGCGTGATATGACAGAGATTGTTGAGCAACAACGAAAAGCTGCATGTGCAATATCTCTTGTCGACTTCTCACGAGTCACCTCTTTTACCAGCGAGTCTTTTCCTCCCCTGGGAGATAAAAAAAGTTCACTCGAATGGTATTGGGAGTCAAGTCACTACAAACCTGTTTTGGGAAAAATCGTGATCCAGCGGCTCTGGAAAACAGGTGGTGTTCCGCAAGGCTTTGGGGTTGATCTGAGTGGTGAGGTGATTGATCTTGAGATTAGTGCGGCGAGAGATGAGCTAATTCAATACCGTGATTCGCATCCTGAGTTGGTAAAAGAGTTGCGAGAGGTCATTATGCAAAATAGAGCTCTAATTCGCTGAGTAGTGTTAATTAATCGATGTACTAATCTCTATCGGCAGCTGTGTGTGCTGAGTAAGCTGCACCCCAACTAGCCAGGCTTACGCAGTAGATCCACTCGTGATGGCTTCATAAAGTGGGCGCCATCTTCGGTCATATGCTCCATAAAGGTGGCCTTGATCTGCTGATAGAGGGCATCATCGATCTGGTGCTCTGTGTGGGTAACATTGAGCATACGTTCTTCAAAATGGGCAAAGTCCCGATAGTGTCCGGGAGAGTTGAAGAAGATCTGCTCCTCCAGTTCAAACAGGCCACTCACCACCACTCCGCAGATGGCCCCATAGGCGGCCTCCCTCACCTCTTTTTCATCATGGAACAGTTTCAGTATCTCATTGAAATCGCCGTCATAAACCGGCTCGGAGATATAGAGCAGGCCGCCGGGTCTGAGCACCCGGGCCACTTCGTGCAGCCCCTGCTCCATCAGCTCCAGCGGTACATGGTGGAGTGATTTGAGCATCAGTGCGATGTCGATGGAGTGATCCGGTAGATTGATCGCCTCGGCGCCGCCGTAAACAAAGGTGACGCCCGGAAGATCGTCAATCTGACGATTTTTTTCGTGCTGGATTCGGTCCACCTCGGTGGCGATCAGTCGCCTGGGGTGGCGTCCCTCGGAGATCAGCCGGGTCATCCAGGCTCGGCCGCAGCCGAGTTCCAGTACATCTGCATTCTCGAGGGGCAGGAGTCTATCGATGATCTCCAACTCGGTGGCGGTAAGGTAAGCTTTGACGTCATCACATTTCATACAGGTTAATCTAATACTCCTTGATGAAACAGGGAAGGTTTAATCGTGTAATATGTCCACGCAATGAGTGCAGGTAATAGAAAAAAGGGCGCGGCTGAGTGGGCTGGTGAGCTCCTTGAGCAACTGCGCCTCCACCTCTCACGCCCGGATGCCTTGATTCAGCTGGCACTACTCGGGCTGATTACCGGTCTGTTGGCAGGTGGGATCATCGTCCTTTTTCGGGTCATCGTTGAGGCTGCCCAACTGGGGTTGCTGCCTGGCTCTCACGCGGAGAGTTTTGAGACGTTGCCGGCTTGGGCGCGGCTGTTGTTGCCGCTGCTCGGTGGGCTTGTCATTGGCCTGGCCTTCACCTGGCGCAGCAAGGGTTTCTCGGTGCTGGGTGTTGCAGGGGTGATGGAGCGGATGGCCTATCACCAGGGATACCTGACCCTACGCGCTTTTATGCAGCAGTTTTTTGGTGCCG
This sequence comes from Sedimenticola sp., assembly GCA_040505895.1. GTDB lineage: Bacteria > Pseudomonadota > Gammaproteobacteria > Chromatiales > Chromatiaceae > Vondammii. The sequence continues at coordinate 101,086 of JBEVXU010000019.1, forward strand.
CCGTCGCCCTTATCAGTGGCCATTCGGTGGGGCGTGAGGGGCCGCACATCTTCCTCGGTGCGGCGTCTGGCAGTCTGCTTGGGCAGTATCTGACCCTGCCCAATAACAGTATCCGCACGATGGTTGGTTGCGGTACCGCCGCCGGTATTGCCGCCTCGTTCAATACGCCGCTGGCGGGTGTGATCTTCGCCCTCGAAGTGGTGATGCAGGAGTACACCGTGGCCAGCTTTATCCCGGTGATCCTCTCCGCCGTTAGTGCGACAGTGGTATCTGTCGCCGTATTCGGCAGTGCCCCCGCCTTTACTATTCCCGTATTGCAGCTTGGCTCGCTTAGTGAGATACCACTGCTGATTCTCCTCGGTCTTGCCGTAGGCGCGCTCTCCTCTCTCTTTATTCACCTGCTGGAGAAGACGGCGGAATACTCAAAGGAGATTCCGTTTTGGATCAGGTGTGGCCTGGCGGGACTGATTGTGGGTCTGTTGGCGCTGGCGACCCCGCAGGTGATGGGAGTCGGCTATGACACGGTTAACGCGGCGCTATTGGGAGAGATCGGCATCAGCCTGCTGCTGCTTGTGCTTGCAGCCAAGGTGCTGGCAACTGTCGCCAGTATCGGTCTGGGTATCCCTGGTGGCAATATTGGGCCGGTGCTATTTATTGGTGCCTGCCTGGGGAGTGCTGTGGGCTTGTTGCTGAATCAAGTCTCGGGTGGTGGGCTGGTGGATGTGGGGCTTTATGCGTTGTTGGGGATGGGAGCGATGATGGGGGCCAGCCTGCAGGCTCCCCTGGCGGCGCTGACGGCGATGATGGAGCTGACCTACTCGCCCCAGATTATCATGCCCGGAATGTTGGTGATTGTGGTAGCGAGCCTGACTGCCAGTGAGCTGTTTCGCAAGGAGTCACTCTTTGTCTCCATGCTTAAGTCGGCCGGTATGGACTATGACGCCAATCCGGTGCTGCAGGCCCTGCGCCGCATCGGCGTTGCCGGTGTAATGCAGAAGTCATTTGCCCGCCTACCCCGTAATGCCGGCCGGCAGCAGGCGGAAGAGGTGTTGGCTGCTGGTCCCGAGTGGATACTGGTGGATGGTGAGGAGGCCCCTGTCACACTTCTCTCCGCAGTCGATCTGGCCCGACAGCTGCAGGAGGATGAAACGTTAGATGAGGTGGATCTGATAGCTATGCCCGGTAAACGATTTGATGTGGCGTCGGTGCATCTGCAAGCCAATCTGCAGGAGGCGATCGAGCGGCTTGATCAGCAGGGTGTGGGAGCACTCTATGTCGAACGCATGACAGCTCCGGGGATTCACAGGATTTACGGTGTACTCACCCGTGAGCATGTGGAGTCGGCATATAAATATTGAAAGTGGCTATGCACAATAGTCCTGAAGCACTCTCTTCATAGAAAAAAGTGCATCTCTAGGAGCGAATTTATTCGCGATCAGGCTCCGGGGCATGTTCTTCGCGAACAAGTTTGCTCCTACACCCGGTTCCCAGATTATTGTGCACAGCCATTATATTGAATATTTATCCTTTTTGAGTCTTAGACTCACTCTGGTTTTTGATATGGCGCAACTGATCAATGGGTAGTTGGTGCGATCCGATCATTTAGAGCGTAAAATTCCGAGCTTTATTAATGTGCTAATGTGCTTAATTTGAGCACTAAAAGCAGTAATGGGGGCTGTTCTGGCCACTTTACGCAGTGACAAAGGATCACCGGATATGACAGACAATAAAAACGAAAACATAGAACAACCCCTAGTTATGGAAGAGAGTGAAGGTGAGCTGTCCACTCTTAAAGCAGAAGTTACTGCGCTAAAGAAAAGTCAGCGTAAAGCGGTTCGCCGCTACCGTCGTGAGGAGGAGTTGAAGCCCTACCAGGCTGAACTTATCCGTTTGCAACAATATCTTGAGAAGAGTGATACACGAATGATCATTCTGTTCGAGGGGCGGGATGCTTCCGGTAAGGGCGGTACTATCCGCCGTGTCACCCGTTACATGAACGAAAAGCATTACCGGGTGGTGGCTCTGGGTAAGCCGACGGAGCATGAGCGTACCCAGTGGTTCTTCCAGAAGTATGTGCGCCAGTTCCCGCGGGGCGGTGAAGTGGTGCTGTTTGATCGCAGCTGGTACAACCGCGCTATGGTAGAGCCGGTATTTGGTTTCTGCTCGGATTCTGAGTACCAGAATTTCATGCGCGGCGTGGGCGGTTTCGAGAAAGACCTTGTGCGTCAGGGAACGATCCTGATCAAGCTCTATTTCAGTGTGAGCAAGGAGGAGCAGGATCGCCGTTTTGAGCGTCGCAAGACCGATACTCTGCGGCAGTGGAAACTGAGCGAGGTGGACGTACAGGCTCAGGAACGTTGGGATGATTTTACTAACGTCAAGTATCAGATGCTGAAGAAGACCCATACCACCCATGCGCCATGGACAATCATTCGTTCCAACGACAAGCATCAGGCGCGTCTCAACGCCATGCGGGTGATTCTTAATTCAGTACCCTATGACCGCAGCACCACCAGCGAAATCGACTTTGTGCCAAATCCGGATGTGGTGGTCTCAGGTTCCCGTGAACTGGAGATGATGGAAGCACAGCGGATGCGTGGTGGTAAATTCACAGACTGATCTTCGTTACCGCCTTTTGTCATAATGCTCAAGGTTGATCAGACGGTCATACTCTGCGTTGTCTGGTTAATCTATTTCTTCATCCACTCTTTGACCGCCTCTCTGGTGGTCAAGGAGTGGGTGGCGCGGCACCTTCCCCGCCTGATGCCGGCTTATCGCCTGTTGTTCAATCTGCTAGCACTGCTGTTGCTGCTTCCTCCGCTGATACTCATCTATCTATGGCAGGGCCCATGGTTGTGGCAATGGAGTGGTCCATTCGCGTGGCTTGCCAACGGGCTGGCGCTGTTGGCCATGGCGGGGTTCTTCTGGTCGCTCAAGTACTACGACGGAGCCGAGTTTCTCGGTCTGCGTCAGTGGCGGGAGCAGGAGAAGCGCGTGGAGGATCAGGAGCATCTTCATATCTCTCCTCTCCATCGCCATGTCCGCCACCCCTGGTATGCCCTTGGGCTGGTACTGATCTGGACCCGTGATATGGATGCGGTGCTGTTGATCTCCGCGCTTCTTATGACGCTCTATTTTGTCATCGGTTATCGCCTCGAAGAGCGTAAACTGGTGGCGTATCACGGCGATCGCTACCGAATCTACCGGCAGCGGGTGCCGGGACTTATTCCTCTGCCGTGGCGTTACCTCACTCGCAAAGAAGCCGAGCAATTGACCGCTTCAGATTTCTCCGCTACGGTCGATGATCTACTCTGACAGGGATTCTTAAAGGGGCGGCATAATGCTGGAGAGTTCGGATAAACGTGATTTCCATCGCATGACGGTAAACTGTAGTGCACGTTTTCGTGTCGTCGGTGATGAAAAAGTGACCACGGCTCAGGTCAGGGATCTTAGTGGCAGTGGCATGTTGCTGCTGAGTGATTCGCCGGTAGAGGCAGGTGCACAGCTTCACGTGGCGGTACTACCGGAAAAGGAGATCACTCCGCCGCTCTATGCCGTTGTCGAGGTGGTTCGCTGTGACCCGTTGGAGGGTGATGAGGGGGCTTTTTCCCTCGCCTGTAATACAATCGATATGCTGGATATGAATAAGCTGGGAGAGGACTTCCCCTGATTGGCACGGTCTCTCAGACGACCCGGTTACGCTTCTCTCCGTATCTATAGGCGGTGATATTTTCCACCACGCTGTCCACTAGGCGCTGGCGTGACTCCCGGCTGCCCCAGGCGTTGTGAGGGGTGAGAATCAGCCGCGGTATGTCTTGTTGTAGCAGCGGATTGTCGTTTGCCGGTGGCTCCTGAGTGAGTACGTCAAATCCAGCACCGCCCAGCCGCCCCTGGCGCAGCGCTTCCACCAACGCTTGTTCATTGACGATACCGCCGCGTGCGGTGTTGATCAGTAGTGCATCGGATCGCATCAGCGCCAGTTCCTCCTTGCCGATCAGGTTTTTGGTGGCGTTGGTTAGTGGGCAGTGGAGGCTGAGTATATCCACTTGAGGCAGCATCTCTTTCAGCGGTATGCGTCCGGCTTGAGTTTTCCCTCCGGGGCGCTGGGCGATCGAGAGCTTCATGCCGAAGGCCTCTGCGATGCGGCCGGTGGCCCTGCCGAGCTCACCGTAGCCGACAATGCCCAGGGTTTTTCCGCTGATCTCACGTATCGGAAAATCGAGTAGGCAGAACATATCGCTCCGCTGCCAATCTCCCCGCTCAACAGCGGCCTGATATTCATTCAGTCGGGTGGTGAGGGCGAGTATCAGGCTGAAGACATGCTGGACTACAGATGAAGTGCCGTAAGCGGTGACATTGGTGACGGCGATTCCGAGCTTGGCGGCGGCTTCCAGGTCGACATTGTTGGTGCCGGTGGCAATGATGCAGATAAGCTTTAGGTCGGGTGCCTGGGAGAGCAGTTGACGATCCAGTACCACCTTGTTGGTGATGGCGACCTCGGCTCCCTGGATCCGTTCAAGGGTTTGCTGTGCATCCCCCTTGGGGTAAAAGTGCCAGTCATAGGGCGTCTCCTTGAGTGTGGTGAGATCGAGGTCTCCAAGGTCAACGGTTTTGTGGTCGAGAAAGACCGCTTTGGCTCTTTTCATTCAATAGACTCCAGGTTGTTGATAACTATTCTACTTCCGTATCCTGGTGGCTGTGAAATATCATCCGTGACTGCGGTTGTAGCTCTATATTTATTAGGGACTTACGGTTTTTCGGTAGCTAGGAGCCTGTCTGAGAATAGAGAACCTACTGCGGAAAAGCCCTTTTGGCCCATTTTTTCGCTCATTTTCGTTGAATAAGAGCGACTATTCCATCCCTTGGGTCCGTAAACGCTACATCCATGTAGCACTATTCGCCTCAAATGATCAAAAAAATGGACTCAAAATGGCTCCCCCTCGCTACGGCTCCTATTCTCGGACAGGCTCCTGGGATAAAATAGCCGCATTAAGCCAGCCTGGGGAGAGGTGTCGCAGAGCCGACACTGTCGCCCGGGCGTTTTTTTCATTAAGGAGCCTCTGATTAAGTCTGGTTAGATTTAGGCTGAGATAAAATTGTTCCAATTTGTTTCGAAGTGAGCGGTAATAGCCACTCTATTGCTGCGATCTTCGAAGCGAATTGGGGCGATTTTAGCCAGCGTAAAACAATCATGACTTGTTCAGAGGTTCCTTAAGGGGCTTCTGTAATGAATCTGTTGATCCGGGTTTGTTCAGAGATTCCTTGAGGATATTCACCAAAGCGATGAGCTCAGCAGAACGCCAACGTATCCGCGAGATACCCTACAACTACACCTCTTTCTCTGACCGAGAGATCGTTATACGTTTTCTCGGTGAGGAGATGTGGCAGGTGATCGATGAGTTGCGCGGCAGCCGCCGGACCGGCCGGTCCGCCCGTATGCTCTACGAAGTGCTGGGTGATATGTGGGTGGTGGCCCGCAACCCCTATCTACAGGACGATCTGCAGGCTGATGTGGATCGACGCAACGCCCTGATCAACGCCCTCAAGCACCGTCTTGATCAGTTTGAGATGCGCGCTAATGGTAATGAGAAGGCGCTGCTACTGCTTGAGGCTGCCCGTGAGGCGGTGGCCCGATTCTCCTCCTGTTTCGAGCACGACAATAGCCTGAGAAAACAGGTGAGCCGTACACTGGAGCGGATCACCAGTCGTGACAATGTCGACTTTGGCGGCCTCGCCCGGGTATCCCACGCTACTGATGCCACTGACTGGCGCGTAGAGGTCCCCTTTGTGGTGATCAGTCCGGATCGGGAAGCCGAGGTGGCAGCCATTGTCTCGGCTTGCGTCGAGTGTGGGCTCAATCTGATTCCCCGGGGCGGCGGTACCGGCTATACCGGTTCGGCGGTGCCTCTCGACCCCTACTGTGCAGTGGTCAATACGGAGAAGCTTGAGCAGTTGGGTAGCGTCGAATATATCGAGCTCCCCGGTGTGGAGGGCAAGGTGGCGACGGTGACCGCGGGTGCCGGCGTAGTGACCAAGCGGGTATCGGACCTGGCGTCGGAACACGGCTTGGCGTTTGCCGTTGACCCCACCTCTCAGAACGCCTCGACCATCGGTGGCAATATTGCCATGAATGCCGGTGGCAAGAAGGCGGTACTTTGGGGTACCACACTGGACAACCTTGTATCCTGGCGGATGGTGACGGCAGAAGGTAACTGGCTGGAGGTGGAGCGCCTCAACCACAATCTGGGCAAGATCCATGAACAGGCCGAGGTGAGCTTCCGCATCAGCCGATATAAAGCCGATGGCAAAAGTCCACTCGGTGAGCCGGAGTTGCTTGAAATGCCCGGTAGCCTGTTCCGCAAGGCAGGGCTGGGCAAGGATGTTACCGACAAGTTCCTCGCCGGTCTGCCGGGTGTGCAGAAAGAGGGGTGTGATGGCCTGATCACCTCCGCCCGCTTTATTCTCCATCGTATGCCGCAGCATGTGCGTACGGTCTGCCTTGAATTTTTTGGTGCCGACCTCTCCCGGGCGGTCCCCGCCATTGTCGAGATCAGGGACTTTATCAAGGAGACAGATGGTGTCGAGATGTCCGGTCTCGAACATCTGGACGAACGCTATGTCCGTGCGGTGAAATACTCCACCAAGGCACCGCGTCGGGATCGACCCAAGATGGTACTGATTGCTGATCTGGTGGCCGATGATGAGTCGCTGGTGGCGGCCGCCGCCTCACAGATGGTAAAGCTGGCCAACGCCCGCGAGGCGGAAGGGTTTATCGCCGTCAGTCCCGAAGCACGGCGCAACTTCTGGCTTGATCGTACCCGTACTGCAGCCATCTCCGCTCATACCAACGCCTTCAAGATCAACGAAGATGTGGTGATCCCACTTGAGCGGTTGGCCGAATACAACTGCGGTATTGAGCGCATCAACATTGAGCAGTCTATCGGCAATAAGCTGAAGATCATGGATGCGGTCCTCGGTTACCTTGACGGTGAGATGCCGCAGCTGCACTTTGATGAAGAGGTTGAAGCTTCAGCTGAGAACAGTGCAATTATCGATGCCAAACGGGAGAGTGCCCGTGAGGTGGTGACAGAGGCGAGGAAGCGCTGGCAGCAGATCCTCGACAACCTGGATGCCCCGGCACAGAAACACGGTGAGCTGTTGCAGGAGAGAGAAGTACCCAACTCCGACGACACGCTGCTCGATATGTTGTTGCGACGTGAGCTGGTCCACTCATACCGTGAAGAGGTGGCGGAGCGGCTGCAGGAGATTTTCAACGGCCAGGAGTTGGAGCCGGTGCGTCAGGCGCTGGATGAGATACATCGTGAAATTCGCGACTCCCGTCTCTTTGTCGCCTTGCATATGCATGCCGGTGACGGCAACGTGCATACCAATATTCCGGTTCACTCATCAGATTATGAGATGCTGCATGAAGCGGAGCGGGTGGTGGATCAGGTGATGGCCCTGGCTCGCTCTCTCGATGGTGTGATCTCAGGTGAGCACGGTATCGGCCTGACCAAGGTACGGTACCTCGAAGAGGAGAAGCTGCAGGCCTTTGTCGAGTATAAAGACAGGGTTGATCCCAAGGCATCTTTCAACCCAGGAAAGTTGTTGCCGGGATCGGGTCTCGAAAGGGCTTATACACCCTCCCTCCGTCTCGTTCAGCAAGAGGCGATTATCCTCAAGGATAGTGAGCTGGGTGAACTCAATGATGACGTTCGCCACTGCCTGCGTTGCGGTAAGTGCAAGCCGGTTTGCCAGACTCATGTGCCCCGCGCCAATCTTCTCTATTCGCCACGTAACAAGATTCTTGCCACCGGATTGATCATTGAGGCTTTTCTCTACGAAGAGCAGACCCGGCGAGGCCTCTCATTGCGCCACTTCGAGGAGATGAATGACGTCGCCGATCACTGTACGGTCTGCCACAAGTGCCACACGCCTTGTCCGGTGGATATCGATTTTGGCGATGTCACCGTGCGTATGCGCAAGATCCTCAGCGAGCGGGGACAGAAGCGACGTAATCTGGGCTCCTGGGCAGCCATGGCCTTCCTTAACAGTACCGATCCCCGTGCTATAGCAGCACTGCGTAAAGGGATGCTGGAATGGGGTTTCAAGGGGCTGACCCTCGGCTATGGGGTGTTTAAACGGCTGGGTCTGTTGCGCGGTCGTGGCAGCCGGATACCGGCGAGCACCACAGGTCAACCCACTGTGAAGACACAGCTTGTGGAGATGGTGCGCCGTCCTATCCGCGTCGAGCTGCCGAAGATGACCACCCGGGCGATGCTTGGCCTGGAAGATAGAAGTACGGTGCCGATCATCCGTGATCCGGCAAGGGTCAATGAAGATTCTGATGCGGTGTTCTACTTTCCCGGATGCGGTTCCGAGCGGCTATTCAGTGATGTCGGGTTGGCCACTATGGCGATGCTCTATGAGTTGGGTGATCAGGTGGTGTTGCCACCGGGCTATCTCTGCTGCGGTTATCCACAGAGCGCTTCGGGGCAACACGAGAAGGGGCGGCAGATCACCACTGAAAACAGGGTGCTGTTCCACCGTGTCGCCAATACGCTCAACTATATGGATATCCAGACAGTGATTGTCTCCTGCGGTACCTGTATGGATCAGCTATTGAAATATGAGTTTGAGAAGATCTTCCCCGGCTGCAGGTTGCTCGATATCCACGAGTATCTGATGGAACGGGGAGTGACCCTGGCAGAGAACAGCCTTACCAACTATCTCTATCACGATCCCTGCCACACACCGATGAAAAAGCACAATCCGATCCAGGTGGCTTCAAAGCTGATGGGGCAGCCGGTGCTGCTATCGGATCGCTGTTGTGGTGAGGCGGGTACACTCGGTGTTGCCCGCCCCGATATTTCCAATCAACTGCGTTTCCGCAAAGAGGAGGAGCTGAAGCGAGGCATTCGCAAGCTCAATAGTGGTGAGGCGGGTGGTTACCGCAAGGCCAAGATGCTCACCTCCTGTCCCGCATGTCAGCAGGGGCTCAACCGCTACAAGGATGCCACCGGTATGGAAGTGAGCTACATCGTCGAGGAGTTGGTGCGTGATCGCCTCGGCTCCAATTGGCAGCAGGGCTTTATCGATAAGGTGAAGCAGGGGGGGATTGAGCGTGTGCTGCTGTGATTCTCAGTGGAAACGCTACCTTCCCTAGTTTTCATTGCTGAGAGACTGCAGAAGTACTCATTCAGCCCATCTGAAAGGGGCAGGGTTAAAGCGCCGGTTACTTCTTGTTATGGAGGATTCTGTAATACCTCCAGTTCCTTCTCTCTACGAGGGAGAAGGTTAGGATGAGGGTCTATTAAATTAACAAGTTGTCTATTGATCCCCCTCACCCTGATGGGGAGAGGGGGATCAATAGACAGCGCTATGACAATGGCAGGGTGTAGAAACGATAGGATTTGAGGCCAAATCACTCAACCTGGAGTAGAGCAATCCAGCCTCAACGTGCCTCCGACGCCTGAATAATCTGCTGCAACCTCAGTTTGGCTCGTTTAGGTACTTCATCACAGCCATCGAGAAGCTTCTGGGACTCACCAGAGAGCAGTGACAACTGCTCATCGTCAAACAGCTCGAGCAGAGCCGTCAACTCATCTTCATCGGTGGAGAGCAGTGTTGCCGGCAGCTCACTCTCGGTGATGGGGGAGTCGGGGCAGAGCAGGTCGGCCACCAGGTCGCTCTCCAGCAGTGCTTGATGTGTACTCCGGGCAAGCTCCTCCTGCTCCAGCTCCTGTAGGGCAACAGCGTCGTTACCGGCACCGGTGCGCACGGCATTCATTACCACCACCGTCAGCTTTTTGATCGCCTCCTTGGTCTCCGCCTGGTCGTCGGCCAGGCCGCACGCCTGCTCATACGCCTTATCCAGCCGCTCTTTCAGTGCCAGTATCACCTCGCTGCCCTCATTGGGCTGCAGCTTTACCGCATCGTGCACCAGAATGTGAAACTCACCGATAAAGCTTTCGATCTCTTCATGATCGAGTCGCTGGGCCTCATGGAGGCTGTCGGAGGTGACTGCTCTCGTAGCCTCGGGGAAAAGGGGGTTATTTTGCCGGCGAATCAGGTGGCGTTCTCTGCGGCCGGGTATCTGGCTGAAACGTAGTGACATATTACTGCTCTGTATCTGAATTCTTGGTTGGACTGAAGCTTAACATATTCTCTGTTTTGACCGGCTGTTCCAGGTTTTCGTCTGCAGGCCCCAGCAGGATGGCTATCCAGCGGGTGCTTTCACTGCTACCCAGAGCAATCTTTATAGTCATGGTAAGCGGCACCGAGAGGAACATGCCGACACTGCCCAGTACCCAGCCCCAGAACACCAGAGAGATAAATACCACCAGGCTGGAGAGCCCAAGTCCCTTGCCCATGTAGCGGGGCTCTATCACATTGCCGACAACGTTGTTGATCACTAGAAAGCCGGCACCAGTCCAAGCGGCGGCGCCCGGGCCGAGCTGTACCAGCGCCAGCAATAGAGCCGGTACAGCGGCAATAATCGAGCCGATATTGGGCACATAGTTGAGGAAGAAGGCGAGTACACCCCAGAGTATGGGGTAGTCGACGCCGACTCCCGTCAGCCAGAGGGTCACGGCGGCGCCAGTGAGCAGGCTGGTGGCGGTCTTGATCGCCATGTAGCGCTTGATGTTTTCGATAAAGTGGTCAAAGTGACCCAGTGACTCTTCCGGGTTTTTCAGGATTTTCTGCAGCTTGGACGGAAAGCTGGAGGCTTCAAACAGGATGAAGGTCACCGTTAGCAGAATCAGAAAGGTGTTGGTAAGCAGGCTACCGAGGCTGCTTAGCCCCTGGGCGGCTATCTTCATCACCTTGCCGGGATCGAACAGCTTGCCGAGAGCCTGTTCAGGTACTGGGATACCGTAGCTGCTGAGCTGGCTTAATAGGGCTGAAGTGAGCTTCTGCAACTTCTCCTGATAAGTCGGCAACTGGGCTGAAAAGTCATCCACAGAGCTTCCTATCAGCACCCCCAGCAGCATGCCGACAACCACAATGACCAGTATCACCAGCAGCATAGCGACAGCGGTGGGGATGCGATGCTGCTTTAGGTAAAAGAGCGCGGGTGCGGCGATGATGGCGATAAAGCCGGAGAGGAGAAGGGGCACCAGCAGTGACTGGGCTTCACGCATACCGGCGACGACAATGATAAACGCGGCGGCGGTGAGCATTAGCTGCCCACTAGACTCTTTTTTATCGAATGCAGTCATTATTTGAATTCAGGTATGGGGTTGATGCGGCTCCAGCTGTCGTTCTCTTTATCGTACTCCCAGTGCTGCTTATCAGTGAGGCTGTGCTCTACTTGTCTATCAATAAAGATATAGCCGATGACGGCAATCTGGCTCACCGTGCCGTCGGCAGCCTTGCCAGGGGCGCGTATCACCTTGTAGCCGGTGACGCGGATATTATTCAGTAACTCAGATGATTGGGTTTTTTTCGCAAGATCTTCACGCAGAAAATTATAGGCCTGCCCGGGATAGCCCCAGCGCACGGTCGCCTCATAGGCATGCAGGGTATCCTGCAGTGAACGTTCGTCATCGCCCTGGGTGAGGGCAGGCAGAGACTTACAGCCGACGAGCAGCAGCAAGATGGCAACTAGTGGCGTCAGGGTTTTATGTGTGTGGATCATTATCGTCTTCCTCTACTGATGTCCCTCATGTTAAGTGACCCGGCGGCTGCAAGCCAGTATCATGCGCATCAATTGTGGAGTGCGTAGATGAATGATAGTCAGAACAAGGAACCCCTCGCCGAGATCCAGGTGGGTGAGAGCAGTATTACACTGCTGGGTACGGCCCATGTATCCAAAGCGAGTGCCGATCAGGTGCGGGAGCTGCTGAATAGCGGTGACTATGATGCTGTAGCCGTGGAGCTCTGTCCCAGTCGCTACAACGCGATCATGGACCCTGACGCCTTGGCGCGCATGGATCTGTTCAAGGTACTTAAGGAGGGTAAGGCGAGTATGGTGGCCGCCAATCTCGCCTTGGGAGCCTATCAGCAGCGTCTGGCGGAGCAGTTCGATATTGAGCCTGGAGCAGAACAGCGTGCCGCCATTGATCACGCATTGGAACACCATCGGCCGGTACTGCTGATTGATCGTGAGATTGGTACCACCCTGAAACGGGTGCTGGCAAGCGTGCCCTGGTGGCGTCGTTTCGGGCTCTTTGCTGGCCTGTTGGCCAGTGTTATCTCCAAGGAGGAGGTGAGCGAAGAGGAGATTGAAAGCCTCAAGGAGGGGGATGTGCTGGAGAGCACCTTCGCTGAGTTTGCCGAGGAGCGACAGGATCTTTTTACCCCTCTGATCGATGAGCGTGACCGCTACATGGCGGAGCGCCTGCTGGAAGAGGTGGAGGCGCACTCTCATGAGCGGGTACTGGCTGTTGTGGGCGCGGGGCACCTGGGTGGGATACAGCGCTACTTGAACCAATCCACCGAGCAAACTGAGAGCTCATCGGCTGAGGTGATTGCTGAACTGGATCGCCTGCCTGTGGCGAAGCGCTGGCCAAAACTGATCCCCTGGCTGATTGTGGCGCTGGTGTTTGTCGGCTTCGGTATCGGATTTTCCCGCAGCCCGGAGCTGGGCTGGGAGCTGGTAACCGAGTGGGTTCTGATCAACGGTACGCTCTCCGCTTTGGGGGCACTGATTGCCGCCGCCCACCCACTGACGGTGATTACCGCCTTTATCGCCGCCCCTATCACCTCACTTAACCCCACCATCGGTGCCGGTATGGCAACGGCGGCGGCGGAGATCTACCTGCGCAAACCCCGTGTGGGTGACTTTGGTGAACTGCGCCACGATACCACCAGTCTTAAGGGGTGGTGGCGTAACCGCGTCTCCCGCACCCTGTTGGTATTTCTCTTCAGCACCCTCGGCTCTGCGGTTGGTACCTACCTGGCGGGTTTCCGTATCGTTGATAAGTTGGTGGGAAGTTGATTGCAGGTCAGGAAAGAAAAAAGCGGAAAGCAGAGAACACAGAGAAGCGCAGAGGTCACGGAGAAAAGCTGAGTGGCTCCACACAATAATCCGAACTCAGGAGTAGGAGCGAACCTGTTCGCGACCTGCCTCGGGGCCTGTTCATCGCGAACAAGTTCGCTCCTACGCAGGACTATTGTGCATAACCCATTTTTTTATCGTTTGCCTACTCTCTCATTGTGCTCTCAAAAGTAGAGACTCTGTGCGCTCTGTGGTTCTCAGTGTACTCTGTGATCCTTCTTTATCCCCCAGCCCGGATCTGGTCCACCCGATTACACATGGCGGCGTAGTAGACCACTGGTATTACGATCAGGGTCAAGGCGGTGGAGACCAGCAGGCCAAAGATCAACGCTACGGCGAGACCGCTGAAGATCGGGTCATCGAGGATAAAGAAGGCGCCCGCCATCGCCGCCAGTGCAGTCAGCACAATCGGCTTGGCACGCACCACTGCAGAGCGGATCACCGCTGCCTTCAGATCGTCGCCCTCCCGTACCTGCTGATTGATAAAGTCCACCAACAGAATCGAGTTGCGCACGATGATGCCCGCCAGGGCGATCATGCCGATCATCGAGGTGGCGGTGAACTGCTTATCCAACAGCGCATGGCCGGGCAGGATGCCGATGATAGTCAGTGGTATCGGCGCCATGATCACCAGTGGCACCAGATAGGAGCGGAACTGCGCCACCACCAGCAGATAGATCAGTATCAGTCCTATCGAGTAGGCGATGCCCATATCACGGAAGGTTTCGTAGGTGACCTGCCACTCACCGTCCCATTTCAAGCTGTACTCATAAGGGTTGTCAGGCTGTGAGATGAACCATTGGTCGATCTCCCCTTGCGCTTCCAGTTTGTCGGAGATGGAGAAGAGACCGTAGAGCGGGCTGTCGGTCACTCCCGCCATGTCGCCAGTGACGTAGACCACCGGCAGCAGGTCTTTGTGCTGGATTGAGTGCCGGCGCCTGCTATCCTCTCGCTCGATAATCTCCGACAGGGGAACCAGATTACCGCTGTGACTCTTCAGTCGCAGTGAAAGTACCTGTTCCAGATCAGCCTTGTCCGCCTCACTGAACTCCACCCGGATGGGTACGGCGTATTTCAGGTTGTCGCTGTGGAGATAGCTCATATCTTCACCATCCAGCACAGTGGCCAGCGCCTGGGTAACGCTGCTCTGGGGGATGCCCAGGCGTGCTGCCTTGGTGCGGTCTACCTTCAGCAGGATTTTCTCAGACGGGTACTCCACGGAGTCATCCACATCGATGATGTCAGGGGTGTTTTCATAGGTGTCACGCACCTCTTTGGCTACCTTAATCTGCCCCGCATAGTCGAGGCCGTAGATCTCGGCTACCAGGGGGGAGAGTACCGGCGGGCCGGGGGGAACCTCAACGATCTTGGCGTTGCCGCCGTGGCGCAGTGCAATCTCCTGTATGGGCCTGCGAACAGCCAGTGCAATCTCATGGCTTTTACGCGCACGTTCGCTCTTGTCCACCAAGTTGACCTGGATATCCCCTAGATGGGCACCCTTGCGCAGATAGTACTGACGCACCAATCCATTGAAACTGATGGGGGCGGAGGTGCCGCTGTAGACCTGATAATCGGTCACCTCCGGCACACTGCCGAGGTGGTCGCCGATCTCATTCAATACCCGGGTGGTCTGCTCCAGGCTGGTTCCCTCCGGCATATCCAGTACCACCTGGAACTCCGACTTGTTGTCGAACGGTAGCATCTTCAGTACGACTGCCCGATTTATCGTTAGGGCGAGGGAAGCAGCAATCAGGATCAGAATGGCGGCCAGCAGCAGCCAACGCATGACGCGGGCTCTGCCGGAGCCGAGGAAAGGAGTCATCACTCGATGGAAAAAGCGCGCCAGCCAAATGTCGTCGCTCTCTTTTTTAGCGTGTTCCACCAGCTGTGCGGCGGTGTTGGCAAGGGCGCGATTGGTTAGCCAGGGGGTGAAGATAAAGGCCACTGCCAGGGAGATCAGCATGCCCATGCTGGCGTTGATCGGGATCGGGCTCATGTAGGGCCCCATCAGACCGCTGACAAAGGCCATCGGCAGCAGGGCGGCGATGACGGTAAAGGTGGCGAGGATAGTGGGGCCGCCGACCTCGTCAACCGCCTCAGGAATCGCCTCCAGCAGATGTTTCCCCCCCATGGCGAGGTGACGGTGGATATTCTCCACCACGACGATGGCGTCATCCACCAGGATGCCGATGGAGAAGATCAGTGCGAAGAGTGACACCCGGTTGAGGGTGAAGCCCCACGCCCAGGAGGCAAACAGGGTGATGGCAAGAGTAACCACTACAGCGGCACCGACGATCAACGCCTCGCGCCAGCCGAGGGCGATGAGTACCAGCAGAATCACCGATGCGGTGGCAAACGCCAGCTTACTTATCAACTTTTTCGCCTTGGCATCGGCGGTCGCACCGTAGTCACGGGTGATGGTTGCCTCTACGCCTTCAGGAATAAATGTTCCCCGAAGCTGTTCAACGCGCTTGATCACGGCGTTGGCGATATCGACGGCGTTGGTGCCGGGTTTTTTGGCTACCGTAATGGTGACCGCCGGGCGGGTGCCGATAAAATCGAGCCCCTTGGTGCTGCCCTGGGGTCCTGCTCCCAGCCAGACATACTGTTCCGGCTGGTCGAAGCCCTGCTCAATGGTGGCTACGTCACGCAGAAATACCGGCTTGCCATCGTGGCTGCCTACCACCAGATCGCCGACCTCTTCGGCACTGGTGAGGAAGGTGCCTGCCTGGATCAGCAACTCACGGTTGTCGCGGGTGATGGTGATGTTGTCACGGACACTGTTGCCCGACTGCAGTGCGAGGCGCAGGCCGGCATGGTCGATGCCGTAACCGGCAAGAGCCTGAGGGTCGAGCAGGACGCTCACTACCCGAGTCGGCTCGCCGATGGTGTAGATGTTGCGGGTGCCGGAGACCCGTTTTAGCTCAGATTCGATGGCGTGTGCCACCTGACCCAGCTCATAGGCCCCTGTGGTATCACTGTTGGACCAGAGGGTAACTGAGACAATGGGGACGTCATCGATCCCCATTGGCTTGATGATCGGCTGGCCAACGCCGAGATTCTGCGGCAGCCAGTCAAGGTTGGAGAAGATCTTGTTGTAGAGACGGACAATGGCGTCTGTACGGTTCTCGCCGACCACGTACTGTACCGTCAGTACCGCCATACCCGGCAGGGAGCTGGAGTAGACGTGCTTGATCCCCTCGATTTCGGAGATCACCTGCTCCGCCGGGCCGGCGACCAGCTGTTCGACCTCCTCAGGTGCAGCGCCGGGAAAGGGGATAAAGACGTTGGCGAAGGTAACGTTGATCTGGGGCTCCTCCTCGCGCGGTGTCACCAGAATGGCGAACAGCCCGAGAAGCAGCCCCACCACCGCCAGCAGAGGCGTGATTTCGGTAGTGAGAAAGCGCTTTGCTATACCACCCGAAAGTCCGAGGCTAGTCATCTTTACGCTCCGACAGCTGCTTTTTCAGCTGTTTACCTGCTGCGATAGGGTTGAGGGCCACCTGTTCTCCAGTCTCAAGGCCGGCAAGTACGCTGATCAGCCGCCCCCCCACCTTGTGGCCGACACGTATGTGGCGCAGTGACAGGCGACCGTTACCGCTAAGCACATAGACACCGGTCACCTCACTGCGGTAAACCACGGCTTGGACCGGTATCAACAGTACCTTGCGTGTGCCGGTGGTAAAGGCGGTTTTGACGAACATTCCCGGGAACAGGCCGTCGATCCCCTCCGCCAGATCAAGCCGGACTTTGAAAGTGTTGCTGCCGTGGTCGGCGAAGGGAAAGATGGTGATTTTCTTGGCTGGAATATAGCCGTTTCCAGGTTGCTGGACGCTCGCCTTGCCCCGTTCCCGGATGGCGGGAATCAGGCTTTGTGGCACATCAACATTGACACGAAGCTGATCGAGGGAGATGCCGCTCATCAGTTTCTTTCCTGGGGCGGCAATTTCACCCACCTCTATGTGACGCTGGGTGACGATACCGGAGTAGGGGGCGCGTACCAGGGCGTAGTCGAGCTGCTCCTGTGCCTGTTGCAGGGCGGCATTGGCTGCCTCACGACGCGCCCGTGCCGATTTCAGAGCGGCACGGGCTTTGTCCATGGCGGCACTTGAGACCAGCTTCTTCTCAAACACCTCTTTGATCCGCCGGTACTCTTCGCTCGACCCCTGTAACTGGGCGGCGGCACTCTTCAGCTCTGCTCCTGCCTGGGTGAGACGGGAGCGCTGTTCGGTGTCCTTGAGGCGTACGATTATTGTGCCCTGCTCGACATAGTCATCGACATCAAAAAAAATCTCCTCGATCTGCCCTCCGGTCTGAGCGGAAACAGTGGACCGGTTGACCGCCTCCACTACACCGTCGAGACGATACTCTCTTGGTAGTTCACGGTACTCCGCCACTGCTGTCTCCAGTGGAGCTTCTGCCTGAACTGCGGTGGTTATACCCAGCGACATCAGGATGAGGGGGTAGAGAAATCTCATAGCTGAATCCATTTAAGTAAATAATTAAACACTAATATACAGATATCTTATCATGATATCAATATAGCCATGTTAGGACACATCTGCTCAATCCCCCCTCTCTCCCCATCGGGCGGGTGTCGCAAAAGTCCCCTCTCCCCACTGGGGGAGAGGGTTAGGGTGAGGGGGATCAATAGGTAACTTATTGATTAAATACACCCTCATCCGACCTACATGGACGTAGTAGTGTCGCGAGAGGGCAGGAGCCCGTAGCGACCTAACCTTCTCCCTCGCAGGGAGAAGGGACTGGTGCCTTTACGACATCCTCCTGGGGGAGAGGGGACTAATGAACTGCGAAACTTGAGATCTTAGGTATCGCCAGCTTCAGGCGTTTGATCCATCAGGGGCTTCATAGCGTGGAGCAGGTTGGGATAGAGGTGTTTGTTGGCTTTCTCTTCACGAGCGAGCAGCTGCTTCATATGCATTCGCTGGGTGGGGGCGTCAAAACAGGCGGGACAGCTGTCCGCTACCACCGGCAGGTCGCTTTGGGCGGCGAAGGCCGCGGTCTGAGTCTCTCTGCTGTAGACCAGGGGGCGGATAATGCGGACATCCCCTGCATCGTTGAGATAGTGGGCCTTCATGGTGCGTAGCTGTCCACTATGAAACATCGACATCATCAGACTCTCCGCCAGATCGTCCAGGTGCTGGGCAAGGGCGAGGACATTGTAGCCCTGCTTCCGGCAGGTGGAGTACATGATGCCCCGCTTCATGCGTGAGCAGTAGGCGCAGAAGGAGTCGCCATCCATGCGGGTTTTTGCCTCCTCCATGATCGGCTGAGGGCAGTAGTGGTAGGGCACGCCCAGTTCACGGTAGTAAGGGACCAGCGCCTCGGGATCGAATCCTTCGACTTCGGGGTCGACGGTGATTACACCCAGGTGGAACTTTACAGGGGCGTAGCTCTTCAGGTGCAGCAATATATGGAGCAGTGTCAGTGAATCCTTGCCGCCGGAGACGCCAAGCAGAATACGGTCGCCATCACGGATCATATCGAAGTCGGCAATGGCTCTGCCCACTTTACGCAGCAGGGATTTTGGTGGTTTCTGAAGGCCGCTCATTTCACGCTATAGTCTCTGATAAAGGCGCTATTCTAACCTGAATACCTCGGTGTGAAAGGGCTACAGAGCGACAAAATTCGATGCAAATATGGGGGGGGTAGCATAGTTGTGAAATGAGAGCCGGGCTTTACGCAGCTCAAGAAGAGCCACTCATCACCTCTGATACGCTCTTCTTCGAGATCCACTCATTCAAAACATCTCTGGTTTGCTTGATTATCTGCTCATCATCCCCTTAATCGCCGCAGGTAAATCTGCCGGCAGCACAACCATCTTGCTGTTATCAGAGCTAGAGAGGTTTTCCAGTGCACCAACATATTTTTCGCCTAGAAGATAAACCACAGGCATTTCGTTATCGCCAATTGCTTCAGTAACCATTTGGATAGCCTTCTGGCTTGCCTGAGCCAAAACAACCTGTGCCTCGGCATCACGTCTAGATGCCTCCAGCCTTCCCTCAGCCTCAAGAATTTGGGCCTGCTTGCCACCTTCTGCGCGAGTAACAGTAGCGCGTCGGGCACGTTCGGCGGCAGCTTGCTCCTCCATCGCCTGCTGCATTGTCCCAGAGGGGTTGATATCCTGAATTTCAACGGTCTTCATGATAATTCCCCAGTCAGAGATATCATCAGAGATAGCTTCTTTGAGCTTGGTTTTGATCAGGTCACGCGACGATAGTGCGTCATCAAGGGCCATTTCGCCGATAATTGATCGTAGGCTCGTTTGCACCAGGGTTTGAATAGCAATGGTGTAATTCTCAATGCCGTATACCGCTTTCTCCGGAGAGATGATATTCATGTAGGCAACGGCATTCGCAACAATCACCGCATTGTCTCTTGTAATCACTTCCTGTGAAGGGATATCAAGGACAATATCCTTTGTGGTGACTTTGTACGAGACGTCATCAATGTAAGGAATAATAATATTCAGGCCGGGGCTCAGCGTGGTTTGATATTTACCGAGACGCTGAACAACCCATTTGTATCCTTGTGGAACCAAACGAACACCCTTGGCGATGGTAACAACAACCATCACAAAGACCGCTATGGAGATATATAATCCGGCTTCCATATTAAACTCCCTGCTATTTATGACTTGCTTACGATGAGGCTGTTGCCCGAAACATCAGTGACACGGACACGATCACCAACGGCAAGGCTGTCTTGTGAGATGAACTGCCACTCATCCGAGCCCAAAACCGGCGCCGGAAAACGAAGCGTACCGCGACGCTCCCCATTGGGCAGGATCATAACCTGCCCGACCTCCCCAAGTATCGCTTCCCGGGATAGCCCGGCTTTTGTCTTGTCGATGGAGAGTGGCTTCAGATATCTAAACCAAAGCCAGGTTAAAGAGGCCGATAGTATCGTCCAAAGCGCCACCTGTAGTGTGGCAGACATATCAGGAAAGAGATAAACCAATATACCGACAATTACGGCTGCCGCTCCAATCCATAGGGCCGTGAAACTGGGTAGCGCAATCTCCAGCAGCACCAATCCGATGCCCAAGATCACCCAATGCCAATAAATAATTTGGAAACTCATGCTTACTTCCCTAAAGAGGCTGACTGTTAATGATAGTTTATCAATGATGCCTGATCTATCACTACCGCTGAGTAAAAAGCATTTTTCTTTCTTGAGCTGACGTCAGTGACGTCAGTGACATCAGTGTGGATGCCTAGTGTCTGGTACTGAAACGCAATCCCACAGAGACCAGCCAGCCAGCCCTCAACTGGCGCGGGGAACAGTATTTTGGGCGGTTGTTTACACTGGATGAGCCGATCGTCAATGGCCAGGGATGAATCCGTGTGGATGACACGACCTGGAAAGTCCATGGCCCGGACTGTCCTGCCGGTGGTCGGGTGCAGGTTGTGGGTGTTGATGGGGTGGTCTTGTGGGTGGAGCTGTCTGGTTGAAGCTCTAATTGGGGTCCACTAATGACCCCAATTAGCAATTAGAAATCAGCGCGTACCGAAAACGACGATGGTCTTGCCTTTTACATGAACCAGCCCCTGCACCTCCAGGTTCTTCAACACCCTTCCCGCCATTTCACGTGAGCAACCGACGATACGGCCAATCTCCTGGCGGGTGATACTAATCTGCATGCCGTCGGGGTGGGTCATTGCATCCGGTTGTTTGCAGAGCTCCAGTAGTGTACCGGCAATTCTGCCGGTAACATCGAGAAATGCCAGGTGTCCCACTTTTTGGCTGGTATCTAGCAGTCGTTGGGTGAGCTGGGCACCAACGGCAAACAGCAAATCCTTCATGTGTGGTTTGAGGTCAGCTTCGAACAGCTGATCCAGTCGCGAGTAGCTGATCTCCGCCAGTGTACAGTCGGTGCGTGTCCGCACCAGAACGCTCCTATTTGAATGGGGGATAAACATTCCCATCTCGCCGAGAAAGTCCCCTTTATTAAGATAGGCAAGTATGATCTCTTTGCCTTCGTCATCCTCGATAAGAACGGTGACTGAGCCTTCCACCAGATAATGGAGGCTATCCGCCATGTCACCGGGGTGGATGATGTCCATCTTTGCAGGATATCGTCGCCGGTGACAGAAAGAGAGCAAGGGCTGAAGATAGGCTGGCTCTTTTGCTGGTGGTTTTATTACGCTCATATTTCAGTGTTCTCTATCAGAGAGGCAGGAGCACTCCTGGCGGTAGAATTTTAGATTAGCTCCTGACGGAAGTCGAACTTTGATAGAATATATATCATTTATTTTTGTGGGGATGTGATGAAAGCACGGGTTAAGTGGGTTGAAGGTACGATGATGGTGGGTGAGTCCGGCAGTGGTCATGCGGTGGTAATGGACGGCCCACCGGATGCCGGAGGGCGTGATATGGGGGTGCGCCCCATGGAGATGCTTCTGTTGGGACTGGGAGGCTGTACTCAGTTCGATGTGGTCCATATCCTGCGCAAAGGACGCCATCAGGTGAGTCTGTGCGAAGTGGAGTTGGAGGCGGAGCGTGCTGAGACTGAACCAAAGGTATTTACCAAAATTCATGTCCACTTTATTGTCTCCGGCCCCTGTCTGACGGAAAAAGCGGTTGAACGAGCGGTGAAACTCAGTGCCGAGAAGTACTGCTCAGCTTCACTGATGCTTGGAAAAGCGGCTGAAATCACACATGATTTTGAGCTGATTGAGGGGTGAAGTACCGCTCCCACCAAGGTATATCAGAATTACAGCGCATATCTAAAGCCAATAGACAGTACGGGTCATCACCTTGGAGGTCAGTTTCATCGCCAGTTTTATGGGTGCGGGCAGTTTTGCGCCGCCTCCTTTCAGTGCCAGGGTGGCGTGGCGTAGTTCGTCCTCTCTCATCTGCGTCAGTATAGCGCGGCTCTTGTCGTCGTCCGGTGGCAGTTGCTCCAGGTGCTCATCAAGGTGGGCGCAGACCTGATACTCAGTCTCCGCCACAAAGCCCAGGCTCCATTTGTCACCCGCCAGGCCGGCGGCAGCGCCGATAGCAAAAGAGCCTGCATACCAGAGAGGGTTGGCCAGGCTTTTTCTGTCTCCCAGCTCGCTTATGCGGTTTTCACACCAGGCGAGATGATCATTCTCCTCCTGAGCTGCACGCTCCATGCTCTCTCGTACTGTTGGGAGTTTGGCGGTAAGCGCCTGTCCCTGATAGAGCGCCTGTGCGCAGACTTCACCGGTATGGTTGATGCGCATCAGTGCAGCAGTATGCTTCTGCTGCTGTTTGCTCAGAGAGGGGGAGCTTACTTCGTCAGCGGGATTGGGTCTTTCGGTAACCCGGGGCTTTCCAAACAAGGTGCGAAGTGCTTCGTCGGCACCGATAAGGAGCTGGTCTGTGGTGGTGAGGCGTCGTTTTGTCATGTAATCAGTATATATTTTGTTGCTACCTAATGTTGATTTCAGGGTTGGGTTATTTGGCGCTCAATCAGTTGTACCGGATGAAGCACCTCGATCTCCAGGCTTGCTTGTCGGATGCCGGCAGCCAGATGCATTGAACAGCCTGTGTTACTGGTAGCCAGAAACTCAGGCTTCAATACTTCCAACTCACGCAGGCTTTTTTCCCGTAGCCTGTCGGCCATCTTGGGTTGGTTCAAGAGATAGCTGCCGGCAGCCCCGCAGCAGTCGCCCGCATCACCCAGCGGTAATATAGTAAGCCCGGGGATTTTTTCAAGGAGCTGTCTGGGTGCATCTTCTCCATGGAGTACGTTTCTCAGTGAGCAGGGTGTGTGCAGTGCCAGTGATTTGTTCAGGGGTCTCAGCTTGAAATCGTTCAGCCCCCGTTTCAGGAAGAACTGCGAGATCTCAACAACGGGGGCGTTAAACAGCTGCTTTTGTTCGCGATAACTCTCCAGTTGGCTACCGCATCCACTGGCCAGATAGAGAATGGCATCCACCTGCGGGTGATTGAATGCCTGTAGATTAATTTCACCCATCCTGCGGGCCGATGTGGGGTCGCCGTTGTGCTGGTGCATGGCGCCACAGCACCCCTGATCTTCCGGAATAATCACCTTATATCCACAACTTGTCAGCAGCCGAATCGCCGAGCTAAGAGCTTCATCTTCGATCAAACGGCCGGCACAGCCGGTAAAAAGTGCGACACGCCCTTGCTGTTGTCCCTGTGCAGAGTAGCTGGGGCTGGGTGCTGCTACGGTAATCTGCGACGGTAGCATGTCATCCAGTCGGCGCCACCGGGCGCCACCGATAGCGCGCACCAGTGACCGCACTCCTGAGGCAAGGTAGAGATGAAGGAGGCGTCTGCTCCACAGCTTATAGGGGGTTTCAGTGACCAGTTTTTTCTGCAGGGTTTCCAGGCGTCCAGCTTCATTTACATAAAGGCTGCGGGCGGCATCGATCAGATCGCCGTAGCGGACCCTTGAGGGGCAGGCGTCTTCGCAGGATCGGCAGCAGAGGCAGCGGTCGAGGTGTCGTTGAAGTCGTGGGCTGTCGACCTCCGCTCCGACCAGTGCCTGGATCAGCGCAATGCGTCCTCTGGGCGAGTCTCCCTCATCCCGTGTCAGCCGGTAGGTGGGGCAGTGCGGCAGGCAGATCGCACACTTAACACAGCGGTCTGCCTCTTTTATGATCTGTTCCCGGTTCACTTGGTGATCTTTTAACAATATATAAGGAGGTGTAGATTGTAACCGCCACCTTGGGTTTTTGCCTATTTAGTCTCTGTGTAGTGCCAGAGTGCCATACTCAGAGAAAGCCCCAATTCCGTACAGAGTCTATATTTACTGACAGCTCGTAGAGAGGGTAAAAAACCGTTGACAGGCTTCTAATAATATTAGAAAATACTAACATTGATTGACTAGTGCAATCGGTACTCCTCCATCCTCCTTTGGTGGTTTTATATTTGTGAGCGCAACGTCCTCCGTTGCGCTCTTTTTTTTGTGGATCGGAAACAAAGTAGAATATTGGCTTGCCAGTTGGCGTGGAGTCCGGTAATATTCGCGCTCTTTTTTCAAGCACTTTGAGCCTGAAGAAACTTGAAGATCTCCTTTGGAGCAAGTCAAATGACGACTGTTAGTACAAAACCAGCTGAAGTGCGCCGCGATTGGTTTGTCGTGGACGCCGATGGGAAGACTCTGGGCCGCCTTTCCAGCGAGATCGCGCACCGTCTGCGCGGCAAACATAAGCCCGAATATACACCTCACGTGGATACCGGTGACTATATCGTCGTAGTCAATGCCGAGAAGATCCGTGTTACCGGCAACAAGCTTACAGACAAGATGTACTATCATCACACAGGCTATATCGGCAATCTGAAGTCGATTAACCTGGAAAAGCTGCTGGCCAAGGCGCCTGAGCGTGTGATCGAAAGTGCAGTTAAGGGCATGCTGCCCAAGAACCCCCTGGGACGCGCCATGTTCAAGAAGCTTAAAGTCTATGCAGGCTCTGAGCATCAGCACACGGCACAGCAGCCCCAAGTGTTGGACATCTGATCGACACCCCATTGGTATCGAACGAGTATCGGAATAGAAAGATGGCAGAAACCAAGAATTATGCTACCGGCCGCCGCAAGAGCTCTACCGCGCGCGTCTTCCTCAGTGCCGGCAGCGGCAACATCACGGTGAATAACCGTCCACTGGATGAGTACTTTGGCCGTGAGACCGCTCGTATGGTCGTCCGTCAGCCGCTCGAAGTGGGTGATGTGCTGAAGTCTATTGACATCAATGCTACCGTCAAGGGTGGTGGTACCACCGGCCAGGCCGGTGCTATCCGTCACGGCATCGCCCGTGCCCTGGCTGAGTACAACGAAGAGTTGCACTCGCCGATGCGCAAGGCAGGTTTCCTGACTCGTGACGCCCGTGAGGTTGAGCGTAAGAAGGTCGGCCTGCACAAGGCGCGTAAGCGTCCCCAGTTCTCGAAACGTTAATCCGTTTCTTTTGAATCCAAGGCTCCAGGGAGTGGTGCCGGGTCTGTGGCAGAGAGATGCCGGCGTGTTGCCGATACCGATATGGCGACTATAAGCGCTGGAAATAACGCTTGAGCTACAGATAGTTTCAAAGATAGAGGAGAGATCGTTTGGTGTTGTTCTGAAAAGGATGCCCAATTCTCAAATCTAAATTGGGGATTCGTCTAATGGTAGGACAACGGTCTCTGACACCGTTTGTAGAGGTTCGAATCCTCTATCCCCAGCCAACATAAAAAGCCCGCATCAGCGGGCTTTTTGTTGTCTGGGTGTTTTTATTGGAGTGTTACTGAGGTCTGAGTATGGGTAGGGCCGGGAGTGGGCCATAAGAGGGTGTAATGGGCAGGGTGCTGTTATTCATTCTATATAGACAATGTAGCCACTGTTGGAAATTGTTGGGCTAAGATTGAAACTGACCTCTTATATTAAAAGGAAGGGATTCTTTTTTCCTGCTCTGCAAATCATCTGAATTCTATAATAGAGAGTCTAACCCCCTGTACCTTTTGTCTTTTGGTTCTCTTGATAGTAAACTTCGGGACATCGATGTTGTTTTTTTGCAACTAAAAAGAGTTTTGTGGTTTTTTTGAAAAAAAGTGTTGCAAAGCAGTTTATCCGGGTCTATTATCGAAACCGTACAGCATATTTATTAATTTTCTAACTAAGCGGGAATATCAAATGAAAAAAATTCTAGCCGTAGCTATCGCAGCTGCTTTTATTGCTCCAGCCGTTTCATTCGCAGACGTGAAAATCTCTGGTGTTGTTAAGCAGGAGTTCTGGACTGATGATACTAATTCTAGTCCTGACCAGGGTGTCAGGAACGACTCTGACGTAGGCGTCACCTTCTCCGCTTCTGAAGATCTGGGCAATGGCATGACCGCTTTCGCCAAGATTGATATGGGTAAAGATGAGGCTAGTACTCAGAACAACGATCAGATCGTTGGTATGACCGGCGGTTTTGGTACAGTTGTTATGGGTCATATGGAAGACTTCACCGAGGGCAAGGTTGCTTCCATGGCTTCTGGCGTTGACTCTTCTGACAACTTCGGTGTTGAGCCTAACGGTGCTAACGATACTGGTCGTACCAGTGGCGGTATCGCTTACGTTTCACCTACCTTCAGTGGCGTCCACGTTGGTATCGCCGGCTATGCTGTAGACTCAGCTGGCACTTTGGGTGGTGACAACTTTGATGCATACGATATGCTTGTTTCTTATGACAACGGTCCTATCACCGTTCGTTTCGCTCACGAGAACAACTCAGTCGTTGGTGCAGCTGAGCAGAAAACTAACTCCCTGGGTGCTCAGTATAAGGCGGGTGATTTCAGCGTTGTCGCTGTTTACCAGTCTGTTGATGATGCTGGTGGTACAGCTGGTACCGATCTGGATGGTTGGATGGTTGGTGGTACGTACACCATGGGTAACAACAAAATCGGCCTGGGTTACATGAATGATGAGCTGAGCGCTACTACCGAGGCAACTACTCTTATTCTCGATTTCAACCACAGCTTCAGCAAGCGCACCTCTGCTTACGCTGGCTATGTCTCTACCGACAATCCTACCGGTACTGCTGACACCGACAACTTCTATGCTGGTATGAAGCACACCTTCTAAGTCGACTTTTAAAGTCTGACTTAGCTAGTTGTTAGCTTAAAGACGGCCACTGCCTCACGGCAGTGGCCGTTTTTTATTGGTGTGTAGGAGCGCTTTCTCGAAGCGCGATAGAACCCACTATTGCGCTTCGAGAAAGCGCTCCTACATTGAGGTTAAGAGGGTGTAGTACCCTTTAGAGTGCGGATTCAACTGGTGGATGCAACACTCTAGATTATGCATATGTAGAAGGTGTGTTGCTGATGAACCAAAGACCACGGATCTTTTATTCGGAAAGCCAAAAAGCCCTTATATGGGATCGCTGGCAGAAATAAGTTGGACGAAATATGAAAAATAGAGCCGGAGTGAATCCCAATCAGTTATTACATGAGGGTATGCAGCTTTTTCAGATGGGACAGTTATCTGCGGCAGAACAGCGCTTCAGTGCGATACTTGCAGCTTACCCCAAAAATTCGGATGCGCTCCATCTACAGGGGCTCGTATATGATCGGATGGGGGATGTGCGCCGGGCAATGCAGCTTATAAGAAAGGCGATTAAAATCTCACCGAAGAGTGGTGTGTACTATCGTAATTATGGAGTTTTACTCTCAAGGCAGGGTAAAGAGAGGGATGCGATTCAAGCCTTTAAAAATGCCATCAGATTCGATTCCAATGATGCCTATTCTCCCAATGATCTGGGGGTGATCTACGATAGGTTAGGGCGACTCGATGAGGCGGTCGCTGCTTTCAATCAGGCCATAGAAAAAGATTGCAGGAATTTCATGGCATACAATAATCGAGGTAATACGCTACAGAAAATGGGCGATATGGAGGGTGCTGTAGCCAGTCTGAATCAGGCTATTTCCATCAACGTAGAGTATCCCGAAGCATATAACAGTCTAGGTGCTGTGTTGCAGCAGCAGGAAAAGTTTGAAGAGGCACTTTCGGCATTTGAAAAGGCTCTGCAGTATGATCCGAAGCATGAATCAGCAAAACGAAATGCACTCAATGTTAAAAGGGAATTGAGATATTTTGATGAGTTTGTGTCACCTGGGATGGATATAGAATCCTGTCCGAAAACAGTTGAGGCGCTGTGGAGTCTAGCGCAGATTTACATTGATAAGGATGATGCAGTGAGGGCGCGTGAATGCCTGGAAAGTGCTGCAGAAATTGATCCTGCTGATGCAAAGGTTAACCGTGATTTGATTTTGCTTCTGAAGCGCTTGGGCGACCTGTCCGGCCTGATTGAACTGACAGTCAAACGATTCAACCTTAAACCGAATGATCCTAATCGATTGGTAGATCTCTGTTATCAATTTTCGCTGATAGCTGATTGGGGTAGGCTCAATAAGTTTCAGCAGAAGCTCGATAAATTGATACTGAAACTCAAAAATTCAAAGGTTAGGCAAGCGATTTCTGTATTCCAACTCAAGGCATTTTTCGATGACCCTCAAGCAGACTTTTTGGTAGCCAGGGCTTTGATGGAAAAACATACCAAGGGTCTCGCTTCAACAGATTCTACACAATTTGAATTTTCAGCCAGAAAAGATAAAAAGAGACTTCGGGTCGGTTATCTCTCAGCAGATTTTCGCAATCATCCGGTAGCCTATCTGATATTGGGTGTCTTGAAGAATCATCACAAGGAGCGGGTCGAGGTTTATTGCTACTCATATGGTCCTGACGATGAGAGTCATATTCGCGGACAGATTCATGATCTTTGTGACAATTTTGTCGATGTTGTAAACATCGATGATGCTGCTGTTGCGGATATGATATACAACGATGAGATCGATATCCTTGTCGATTTGCAAGGACATACTCAAAGTGGACGGTACAGGATCTGTGCAAGACGTCCAGCCCCCGTGCAGGTGGAGTACCTAGGGTATCCGGGTACTACAGGTGCAGACCATATGGATTACATCATCACAGATAAGATTGTGAGCCCGATGGAGCATGCCGCTTTTTATAGCGAGAAGCTTGCTTATTTGCCCAACAGTTACCTACCGTTTGATGAGCACAACCAGGTGAATGCCGAGGGGGTAATACGGAGTGACTTTGGCTTACCTGAAGATGGCGTGGTCTTCTGCTCATTCAATCAGACATATAAGATCGAACCGATAATGTTTGATCGCTGGATGAATCTCCTAAAGGCTGTCGATGGCAGCGTGTTGTGGCTGCCTGCAAAAACAGATCTTGTCATCAATAATCTCAGATCAGAGGCAGAGAAGAGAGGGGTTGATGGTGGACGTATTGTTAGGGCTGAGCGGGTGGAGAGTGCCGAAGATCACCTGGCGAGACTCTCTTTAGCTGATCTTGCGCTCGATACTCGCCTCTATAATGGACACACCACAACCATGGATGCTTTATGGTCGGGAGTGCCTGTCGTGGCTATGCGTGGCAATGGTTTTGCCTCCCGCGTCTCTGCCAGCTTGCTCAATACGATCGGGTTACCTGAGTTGGTGGCAGACGATTTGAGGGGGTATGAGGAGATAGCCAGAGAACTCGCCCTTAATCCAGCACGGCTCATGGAGTTAAAGCAGAAACTGGTACGCTGCAGGAGAGGCTCTCCCCTGTTTGATATGAATCGATTTACCAAGGATCTTGAGTCGCTTTACGACAAGATGTGGAAGCGCCACATTTCGGGCAATATGCCCGATCATATCGGGCTAAAAGCGGGCTAAAAGCGGGCTAAAAGGGGTCAGTACCCTTTAATTCCAAAGGGCTAAAAGGGGTCAGTACCCTTTAATTCCTGCTCTCTAGGAAGTAAAAAGCCCGCACAAGGCGGGCTCTATTTTGTGAATCAAGACTAGGGCGCTGTTATGAAATTGTCTTAATCCCCTCTTCGGTGCCCAGAATCAGCACATCCGCCGGACGTAGAGCAAAGATGCCGGTGGTGACCACACCGGCAATGTTGTTGATCTCCTGCTCCATCTTTACCGGCTCCATGATGCGCAGGTTGTGAACATCGAGTATGACGTTGCCGTTATCGGTGATGAAGTTCTCGCGCCACACCGGGGTACCACCCATTTTTACCAGCTGACGTGCCACATGGCTGCGTGCCATGGGTATCACCTCTACAGGAAGCGGGAAGGTACCGAGCACATCCACCAGTTTGCCGCCATCTGCGATACAGACAAATTTTCTGCTGGCACCGGCGACAATCTTTTCACGGGTCAGCGCACCGCCACCACCCTTGATCAGGTGCAGGTTTTTGGTCGATTCATCGGCGCCGTCGACATAGAGCTCGAGCCCCCCGGCGGCATTGAGGTCGAGCACATTGATGCCGTGGCTGCGCATACGCTCGGATGAGACCTCGGAGCTGGAGACTGCTCCGTCGATCTTATGCTTTATAGTTGCCAGCGCGTCAATGAAGTGGTTGACGGTTGAGCCGGTACCGACGCCGATAATGCCGCCGTCTACATAATCGATAGCCGCTTCCGCCGCCATCCGCTTAAGATCATCTTGGTTCATTTTTTACTCCTAAATCGGTCTTCATACAGGCTATGATAACGGTTGTGTTTCATTAAGGCGATTTTACAGTAAAAATTAGGCCCTGCATCTGCATACCATTTTTTCTTGGTTACGGGGGGTAGGGTCACCAATCGTCAGGAGAGCCGATGCCGCAAACCTATATTGAAAGAATACTCAGGGCGCAAATCTATGATGTCGCCCATGAGACCCCACTGGACAAGGCTGCCAGCCTCTCCCTGCGGCTTAATAACAGCATCTACCTGAAGAGGGAGGATCTGCAGCCGGTTTTCTCATTCAAGCTCAGGGGTGCCTATAATCGAATTCGCACCCTTTCTGAAGAGGATCGTAAGAGGGGCGTGATTGCTGCATCGGCGGGTAATCATGCCCAGGGTGTGGCGCTTTCAGCAAAGACTCTGGGTATCAAGGCATTGATCGTGATGCCGAAGACGACACCTCAGATCAAGGTGCAGTCGGTGCGTAATCTGGGCGCAAAAACGGTGCTCCATGGTGATTCATTCGACGACGCCTATGACCACTCTCTGCAACTGGCCGAGGAGCGTGGCATGATCTTTATCCACCCCTTTGATGACCCTGATGTCATCGCAGGTCAAGGGACTGTGGGTATGGAGATTCTACGTCAGCATCCGGGTTCACCATACGCCATCTTTGTCCCTGTCGGTGGCGGCGGTCTGATCAGCGGCATCGCCGCCTATGCCAAGTTTGTATACCCGAAGATAAAGATTATCGGTGTTGAGCCGGAAGATGCACCGACGCTCTATCACTCCCTGGAGAAAGGGCGTCGAACTCCCCTGAAACAGGTGGGTATTTTTGCCGATGGCGTAGCGGTCAGGATGATTGGCAAAGAGACCTTCCGTCTGGCGCGTAAGCTGGTCGATGAGGTGATTCTTGTCAGTACCGATGAGATCTGTGCAGCGATCAAGGATGTATTTGACGATACGCGCACAATTGCCGAGCCTGCGGGTGCGCTCTCAGTTGCGGGACTGAAGAAGTATGTGGCCAGGGAGGCACTTACAGGTGAGAGTCTGGTAGCGATCGAGAGCGGCGCCAATATCAATTTTGACCGGTTGCGCCATGTGGCGGAGCGGGCAGAGCTGGGTGAACAGCGTGAGGCGTTGCTGGCGGTACAGATTCCGGAGGAACCGGGCAGTTTTATGCGCTTCTGTCGAGCCCTTGGTCGACGCAGTATCACAGAATTCAACTACCGTTATGCCGACAGTGAACAGGCCCATGTTTTTGTCGGTGTTGAGTTGAATGAGGGACGGGAGGAGCGCGAGCAGTTTGTGCAGACGCTTTCCGATAAAGGGTATCCGGTGGTAGATCTAACCGACAATGAAACCGCCAAACTCCATATTCGTTACATGGTGGGTGGGCATGCACCGGGAGTGGAGGATGAGAGCCTATACCGTTTTGAGTTCCCTGAAAGACCGGGTGCCCTGCTCGATTTTCTCTCCCAGATGGGTAAGCGTTGGAATATCAGCCTGTTTCATTACCGCAATCATGGTGCCGCCTATGGCAGGGTGCTTGTCGGTGTTCAGATCATGCGTGGCGAGAAGAGTGATTTCATACAGTTCTTGAAAGGGTTGGGCTTCTCCTGGAAGGAGGAGACGGATAATCCCGCCTATCGACTGTTTGCCTGTGGTGGAGATTGCGCATTGAAGCGGTAGTCTGTTTGGATTCTCTATCCTTGCCCAATAGAAAAGGCCCGCAATTGCGGGCCTTTTCTATTGGGGGACCTATAATCGGTTAGGCTTTTTTTGTAGCCTTTTTGCGTGGTGTCACCTTTCTTGGTCGCAGTGTTGCGCTCTTCTTGGCAGCAGCCTTTTTCTTCGGCGCCGCCTTCCTTTTAACAGCCGCCTTTTTCTTCGGCGCTGCCTTCTTCTTAGCTACTGTCTTTCTCTTCGGAGCTGCTTTCTTCTTAGCTACTGTCTTTTTCTTCGGAGCTGCTTTCTTCTTAGCTACTGTCTTTTTCTTCGGAGCTGCTCTCTTCTTAGCTACTGTCTTTTTCTTCGGAGCTGCTTTCTTCTTAGCTACTGTCTTTTTCTTCGGAGCTGCTCTCTTCTTAGCTACGGGCTTTTTCTTCGGAGCTGCTCTCTTCTTAGCTACGGGCTTTTTCTTCGGAGCTGCTCTCTTCTTAGCTACTGTCTTTTTCTTCGGAGCTGCTTTCTTCTTAGCTACTGTCTTTTTCTTCGGAGCTGCTCTCTTCTTAGCTACCGTCTTTTTCTTCGGAGCTGCTTTCTTTTTAGTAACAGCCTTTTTCTTTGTAGCTACCTTCTTTTTAGTAGCCACTTTTTTCTTCGAAACCACCTTCTTCCTAGCTGGTGCTTTCTTCTTTGCGGTGCTTTTTTTACTGGCGGTAACTTTCTTTTTAGCTACCGTCTTCTTTGCAGCTTTTTTAATGGCCATCGCTCCCCCTCCATACTCAGGATACTAAGTCAAGTTTGAGTATAATTAAGTATTATAAAAAAGCCAGTAAATAACGGCTTTTTTCGCTGTTAGATGACTGTTTTTACGTGAAAAATAGTGTTTTTTATAGTGTGGCCGGGTTAGGTTGCGTGAGGGCGGGTGTAGTTATGACTTGTATTGATAAGTGTCGCACTGCTGTTTTTGCAGTGTTGCCGCCGCTAATGTTTACGGTGCCAGCCTATTATTTGCATGATTTCACAGTTAGGTGTGCGGCATAGATATCGTTATTTCCTTTTATGAAATAGTTGAAGACCCGCCTCTGTTATCACCCCTTGCAATGGCACATCCCACGCATCTTTCCTGAGATTTATTACCTGTTGGCATTCGTGAGCCAAGCCGATGAGTGCAGGTCTTCGCCAATATTTATGGTGGTGCAGATAGGAGAGAGTACGGTCATAGTAACCACCTCCCATGCCAAGACGGTTTCCCTCTCCATCGAAGGCGACCAGTGGCAGGTATATCAGATCGAGAGCCCACGGAAGGACTGGTTTTCTTCTATTGATATTGGGTTCGGGAATACCAAAGCGATTGGAGATAAGGTCATCTCCCTTTCTGAATTCTGCAAACCAGAGCGTATTGTGCAGTGCAGGCCGCAGGACCGGTAGATAGACTCTCTTTCCGTAGCCCATAGCGCGTTCGATCAGCGGGGAGGTATCGAGTTCGCCATCGGCAGAGAGATAGAATGCGATTCGCTTGCCGTTTTGAAAGTGACGAGAGGTTGCAGCGTGCTGCGCCACAATCCGGCTGTGCTGTTGATGCTGTTGTGGCGTAAGAGCGCGCCGCAGGTGACGTATTTTACTTCTTAGTTGTTTTGAGTCGTGCATCTGCCGCCGTGAAAATGATAAGACACCCCCCGCCTGTGCCGTCGCAGACCATCGTTCTTGAACCGGTAGGTTCAAGTGGGAACAGCCGGGGCACCTAAGGCTTTCCGCTCAAGGCGGACATGCACACTGGCGCGCCCTTCGTGTACCCGGAGTATCAATTAGGCTCAAGAAAATACCCGGTCTACTTACGAACACCGCAGGGAGTGTCTGTACTAGTAGGCTAGCGCCAATTACTTGTGGCGTCAAAGGTCCAGTTGGTTTTCTTGACCTAGCGCAATGTCAATTTTGGCCTGGATTGTTTGCAGACGCTTGTTAATGCCACCGTCATTAGTGGTTTTAACAGACTGCTGATCGAGGAGTTCATGGGCCAGATTCAAGGCGGCCATTACCGCTATGCGGTCAGTACCGATTACCTTGCCACTGGCACGAATCTCCCGCATTTTCTGATCAAGCAGGCGGGCGGAGGAGATAAGGCTGCTCTCTTCGTCTGGGGCGCAGGCTATGCGGTACTCTTTTTCGAGGATGCGTACATTAATCGGAAGAGTGTTTTCGCTCACGAGTTGGCTTCCATCGATTTCAGTCGGGTGATCATCGCCTCAACGCGGTTGCGTGCAAGCTCTGTTTTTTCTATCAGCTCAGCCCTCTCATCAAGCAGTTCACTCTGCCTGCTGCGAAGCCCCCTGTTTTCCTGTTTCATCAGGTCGAGGGTATGGATCAGCTGATCCACACGAACTTCAAGCGACTTCAGTTCCAACTCTGAGGTTTGCTGTTGGTCTTCACTGTTCATACCGCCCAATATAGAGCTACCCACCCTATGGGTCAACGGTATCAATCGCGCATCGCACTCTCTTCTTGGGTATTATTGCGTCATTGTTGGAAATGGATGAAGTATGCGATGTCGGAAATTCCCCTAAATTATGAACGAGTGGAGCGTCAACTGGCTTCCGCCGATATAGAGTTGGGTGCAGCAGAGGTGCACGGTGTGCTCTGCGGCTTGCTCTGCAGCGGGTATGAGGATGCCCAGGCCTGTTGGTACGGTGAGCTATTTACCGCCAACAGCGATGGGGATCTGTTGGAGCAGGAGTGCAGGGCTTCTCTGGACCAGCTCGGTAGGGAGACAGAGGATGCCATTGGTGGCCCCGGCCTGGGCTTTACCCCCTTTCTACCCGATGACACGGTTTCATTGCGACAGCGTGCCACGGCAGTCAGCGAGTGGTGCCAGGGCTTCCTTTATGGCGTTGGGCTTACCGGTGTAGCGCCTGGACAGCAACTCTCCGATGAGACCAGTGAGGCATTAAACGATTTTGCCGAGATCAGTCGTATGGATACGCAATCTCTGGAAGAGAGTGAAGAGGAGGAGGATGCCCTCACTGAGATTATCGAATTCCTTTGGGTAGCCGCCATGCTGGTTTATGGAGAGCGGGTGCCGGATCCAACGGAGCGGTCATGAACAGGTCTGAGTTCAAGCGTCGCCGCCGTCAGTTGATGCGGATGATGGGGGAGGGCAGCATTGCCATACTGCCGTCAGCACCGGTTGCCAGACGCAACAGGGATGTGGACTACAGTTACCGGCCTGACAGTGATTTTTATTACATCACCGGCTTTTCCGAGCCCTACTCGGTTGCCGTTCTGATACCCGGGCGTGAGCATGCGGAGTATGTGCTTTTCTGTCGTGAGCGTGATCCTGAGAAAGAGGTGTGGGACGGTGCCCGTGCAGGCCAGGAGGGGGCGCAGACAATATACGGAGCGGATGACTCTTTCCCTATCGGTGACTTGAATGACATTCTGCCGAGAATGCTGGAGCAGTGTGAACGGGTTTTCTACGCTATGGGTTGCAACCCCGAGCTGGATAAGCAGATGTCAGAGTGGATCAACGGTATCCGCACCCACTCCCGCGCCGGGAGTCACGGCCCGTTGGAGTTCATTGCTCTCGATCACTATCTCCATGATATGCGACTGTATAAGAGTCGCTCGGAGATTTCGGCAATGCGTAAGGCGGCGCAGATTTCGTCACGTGCCCATAAGCGGGCGATGAAGTTCTGCCGTCCCGGGCTGATGGAGTGGCAGCTTGAGGCAGAGATAAATCATGAGTGTGCGAAAGCCGGGGCGCTGCACCAGGCCTATCCGGCCATTGTTGGCGGAGGTGCCAATGGTTGTGTACTGCACTACATTGAAAATAGCGATGATTTGAAGGAGGGGGAGCTGCTACTTATCGACGCTGGCTGCGAGTATCAGCTTTACGCCTCCGACATCACACGCACCTTTCCCGTCAGCGGTACCTTCTCTCCTGAGCAGAGGGCGCTATATGAGCTGGTACTGGCGGCACAGTATGCAGCGATCGAAAAAGTCAGGCCGGGTAACCACTGGAACGATCCCCATGAGGCAGCAGTTAAAGTGATCACCAAGGGATTGGTGGAGTTGGGCATACTGAAGGGGCGGGTGCCGACACTGATAAAGAACGAGGGTTACAAAAAATACTATATGCACCGTACCGGCCACTGGCTGGGAATGGATGTGCATGATGTGGGCGACTATAAGATCGATGGTGAGTGGCGGCTGCTTGAGCTCGGTATGGCGCTGACCATTGAGCCGGGCCTCTATATACCGGCAGGCTCAAAGGGTGTAGCCAAAAAATGGTGGAATATAGGCATCCGTATCGAAGACGATCTTGTGGTTACCAAAGATGGGTACGATATTCTCAGCAAGAATGCACCGAAAACGGTGGCGGAGATCGAGGCGTTGATGGCGAGGTGATGCTCAGTGGCTTATGAAGAGACCTTGCTGAATGGATACCGAAAACATGAGCTTTTCTCTGCGATCTCTGTGCTCCTCTGTGTTCTCTCGGCTTTGGCTTCCTGCGTCGCTCTACCTCCTGCATCCATACAGTCGTGCGTCCTGCTTTTCAGAGGCTGAGTAAGATGAAAACCAATTTTGATCTGATAATTATCGGCGGCGGCATGGTGGGTGCGAGCCTGGCCCGTGCCCTGGCCGATACCGATCTGCGCATTGCCGTGGTTGAGGCGAAACCTGTCGATGCGGCGGGTCAACCCAGCTACGACGACCGTGCCATTGCCCTCGCTTACGGCACCCGCCTGATACTGGATGGGATAGGTGTCTGGCCCGCCCTGGAGCCCGAGGTCGAGGCGATACGTCATATTCACGTCTCTGACCGTGGGCGTTTCGGCTTTACCCGACTCGACCACAAAGCGCATGGGATCGATGCCCTGGGTTATGTTGCCACGGCTCACTCCCTGGGGCAGGTGCTGCTAAAGGGGCTGGAAGAACAGCCTAATCTGCAACTCTTCTGCCCAGCCAAACTGGAAGGGTTTTCTGTTTTGGCCGATCATGCTGAGGCACAGATCACTATCGATGGCGCAAGGCATACACTGCAGAGTAAGTTATTGGTGGCCGCGGATGGCGTTAACTCCATTGTGCGTGAGAGTCTGGATATTGAGCTTAAGGAGTGGGGCTATGGCCAGACCGCTGTGATCAGTAACCTGACTCCGGGTGGCGAGTGCAGGGGCGTTGCCTACGAACGCTTCACCGATGCCGGTCCCATGGCCATGCTGCCCCTTACCGAAGGACGCTATGGGTTGGTATGGACGTTGGATGATGAAGATGTCGATGAGGTGATGGTGCTGGATGAGGCTGCTTTTCTGCAGCGTGTCCAAGGCCATTTCGGTAATCGCCTGGGAGAGTTGCAGCGGGCCGGTCGGCGCTCTTGCTACCCTCTGAAGCTGGTGCGGGCTGTCGAGCACGTACGTCCCCGAGTGGCGCTGATCGGTAATGCCGCCCATGCTGTCCATCCCATCACCGGCCAGGGTTTTAATCTCGGTATTCGTGATGTTGCTGTACTGGCCGATGTGCTGGTGGATGCAAACAACAGTGGTGCTGACCTAGGTTCCCTAATGGTACTGGAGAGCTATGCGCGTTGGCGTAATCGCGATCAGCAGGCGGTGGCGCTGATGACAGACGGCCTGGTACGTCTTTTTACCAATCCGCTGCTGCCGGTGCGTCTGTTGCGAAACCTTGGAATGGTAGCTCTTGATTTGATGCCTGGTCCCAAGCATCTGCTGACACGCCAGTTTATGGGGCTCAACGGTCGCCTGCCGAGACTCTCACGAGGACGCCCCCTTGTCTGAAAACAGCCTATTGAAAGTTGATATTGTGGTTGCCGGTGGCGGCATGGTGGGCGGTGCTCTTGCCTGCGCCCTGGGACAGCAGGGTTTTCGTGTAGCCGTTATTGAGCTGCGAGAGCCAAAGCCGGATTGGTCGAAGAATGAGGTTGATCTGCGGGTGTCGGCACTGACCCGGGCCTCCCAGCAGATTTTGCAGAACCTGGGTGCTTGGAAGCGTATGGAG
Source organism: Sedimenticola sp. (assembly GCA_040505895.1). Classification (GTDB taxonomy): domain Bacteria; phylum Pseudomonadota; class Gammaproteobacteria; order Chromatiales; family Chromatiaceae; genus Vondammii. Next base: position 138,760 of record JBEVXU010000019.1, read on the forward strand.
TCGATGAGGATCACTCCATACCAGGAGATGCAGGTTTGGGATGCCACGGGGAGCGGCTCTATCCATTTTGACGCTGCCTCTGTCGGTGAGCCCGACCTGGGGCATATTGTCGAGAACCGGGTGACTCAGCTCGCCCTGTGGGAGCGTCTGGCAGCGCTCGATAGTGTGGTTCGCCTCTGCCCGGATGCCATTAAGCAGATCGACCTGGAGAGTAATGTCTCTACCCTTGTGCTGGGGAGCGGGCGCAGGATTCAATTTGAACTGCTGGTGGGTGCCGAAGGAGCCAACTCTCCGGTACGGGAGATGCTTGGCATCACCTCCAGTGGCTGGGCGCACAACCAAAACGCCATTGTTGCCACCATTCAACCTGAGCGGCACCACAATGAGGTTGCCCGGCAGCGTTTTATGGCTACAGGGCCGCTCGCTTTTCTGCCTATTGAAGGTGGTTCCTGCTCGATAGTCTGGACTACCAGCCCTAAAGAGGCGGAGCGCCTGATGGCCCTCGATGATGAGCTGTTTTGCCGGGAGTTGACTGAGGCAAGCGAGTCGATGTTGGGGCAGGTGACCCATGTCGGTCCCCGGGCCGCCTTCCCGCTACGGCTGCGTAATGCCGATCATTATGTACTGCCCGGACTGGCTTTGGTCGGTGATGCCGCCCATGGTATCCACCCACTGGCGGGGCAGGGAGTCAATCTGGGCTTGCTGGATGCGGCGGTTCTCGCCGATGTGTTGGTCGATGCGCGGGAGAGTGGGCGTCCGATTGGCTCTATGGCGACTTTGAGGCGTTACGAACGGGCACGCAAGGGCGCCAATCTGAGTATGCTGGGGGCGATGGATGTCTTCAAGCGCTTGTTCAGCAACAACAATCCACCGCTGACCTTGCTGCGTAACCTCGGCCTCAACTTGGCGAACGCCTCGGGACCGATGAAATATATAGTGATTCGCCGCGCGATGGGGTTGATGGGTGAGCTTCCCTCTTTGGCAAAGCGCTGAGTGATGGATCGTTTTTTGTGGGAGCGGCATCTTCCTGTTACGACTGACTGCATTGCCGGCAGCTGTTTGGTTGAATTAACCGCCACCATCTGGCTGGGACGACCTGCCCATAAAATCCACCCTATGGGGTGTAGGTAACCACTTGTGTGACCTGCTGTACGCCGTGAATAAGAACAGAGAAAAATCTTGGCAACTACCCTATGTGGCCTGTATATTCCGACTTTCAATCCAATCCCTCGTGGGAGAGACCGGCTGAGTCAGCCGGCGCCGAAGGCGCAAACCGTCCGGAATCGCTCAGGCAGAAGGACCGCGGGGTGGGGGTGTACCCGGATTGACTCTGGAGAGCGGCCCTGGAAGTCTCAGACTTTAAGCGCCCACCGACGGGGCAGAGGCGACAATATGTCGACTTCAAACTCTCAGGTTTTGGACAGAGGGGCGGCGCGAGACGTTAGTGTCTTGCGCCGCCCTTTTTTTGTCTGCATCTAAATCAGGCGCGCGCGCTCTGTGCTGGTATGGGGCTGGGATTCAGGTTATCGGGAGTCAATATGGGAAACAGAACCGTCCTTTATGATACGCACTTGGCCATGGGTGCGCGTATCGTACCCTTTGGTGGCTGGGATATGCCGCTGCACTATGGATCCCAGCTGGAAGAGCATCACAGCGTTCGTCGTGACGCCGGTATGTTCGACGTCTGCCACATGATGGTGGTGGATCTCACCGGTGAGCGGGTGGGTGAATTTCTGCGATACCTGCTGGCTAACGATGTCGCACGGCTGAAAGAGCCCGGCAAGGCCCTCTACAGCTGTATGCTCAACACAGAAGGTGGCGTTATCGACGACCTGATCGTCTACTTTCTTGATGATCAGTGGTTTCGTATGGTGGTCAATGCCGGTACCAGCGAAAAAGATCTGGCCTGGCTGGGTCAGCAGGCGCCCGCCTTTGATGTGACCGTCAGCCCCCGCAATGATCTGGCAATGGTCGCCGTGCAAGGCCCCAACGCCCGGAATAAAGCGCTCTCTCTGCTGCCTCATGGGATTCGGGCGTCTTCCTCACAGCTCAAACCCTTCTATGCCGCTCATGCCGACGGCTGGTTTGTCGGGCGTACCGGCTATACCGGAGAGGATGGTTTTGAGATAGTGATGCCCGAGGCGGAGGCTGTCGGCTTCTGGCAGGCGCTTGCAGAGGCCGGAGTCGCTCCTTGTGGCTTGGGCGCCCGGGATACTTTGCGTCTCGAAGCGGGGATGAATCTCTATGGTTCCGATATGGATGAGAGCATCTCGCCTCTGGAGGCGGGGCTCAACTGGACTATCGCTTGGGAGCCGGCAGAGCGTGATTTTATCGGGCGCAGCGCCATAGAGCCACGCCGGGGAGATGCGGCAAACCGCAAGTTTGTCGGTCTGATTCTTACAGGGCGCGGTGTGCTGCGTGATCATCAGAAGATTTTTATTGGTGATGAAGAGGTCGGAGAGATCACATCCGGTGGGTTTGCGCCTACACTAGAGAAATCGATTGCCCTGGCACGGGTGCGAGCCGACCTTGGCGAACAGTGTGATGTGGAGATCCGCAATAAGCGGGTGCCGGCAAAAGTGGTGAAGCCCACATTTGTCCGAAACGGCGAGGCCATAGTGACGGTAGAGTGATTAATAGAAACCAGCTATGCACAACCATCCATCAAACCGTCTTGATGGGGGTAGCTATATTTGTAGGAGCGAACTTGTTCGCGATTGGCTCCGAAGCACACTTTTCGCGAACAAGTTAGCCCCTGCACCCGATTACCGGATTATTGTGCGGGACCATCTACACAGAACAGCGGGGATTTGAAATGAGTAACCTACCAAGTGATCTGAAATATGCCAAAAGCCACGAATGGGTACGGGATGAGGGGGACGGCACCGTCACCATCGGTATCACCGATCATGCCCAGGAACAGTTGGGTGACCTGGTCTTTGTTGAGCTGCCGGAGGCGGGTGACACCGTAACAGCGGGTATTGAGTGCGCCGTGGTTGAGTCTGTGAAAGCGGCCTCCGATATCTACAGTCCGGTCAGCGGTGAGGTCATTGAGTCCAACGAAGTGCTGGCCGATGCGCCCGAGACTGTGAATGACGACGCCTTCGGTGAAGGCTGGCTGTTTAAAGTCAAACTGGCTGACGAGGTTGCCCTGGCTGATCTGCTTGATTCAGACGACTACGGCGAAGTGATGGAAGCGGAAGAGCATTGAGTCTGGATTCCACACTTCACCCAGTCCAACTGCAGATTCCAGGTTAACCCAGGATTTAATAGTAATGCCATTTATCCCCCACACCGAGGAAGAGGTTAGCGAGATGCTGGAGGCCATTGGTGTCTCCAGTATTGACGATCTATTCGACGAGATACCTGATGAGCTGCTTCATGGCGGCCTCGAAGCCATACCCGAAGCCCTCTCCGAGATGGAGATCGGCCAGGTGATGAGTCGGCGTGCGCAGCAGGATGGGGGGGCAATCTGCTTTGTTGGCGCCGGTGCTTACGATCATCATATCCCGGCGGCAGTCTGGCAGTTGGCGAGCAGAGGCGAGTTCTACAGCGCCTACACCCCCTATCAGGCGGAGGCGAGCCAGGGCACCCTGCAACTGCTTTATGAGTACCAGTCGATGATGGCGGCACTCACCGCCATGGATGTCTCCAATGCCTCCCTCTATGATGGTGCATCAGCCCTGGCTGAGGCGGTACTGATGGCGGTACGGGCCAATCGCAAGTCCAAATCCAAGCGCATTCTGATGCCGCGAACCGTTCATCCCAGCTATCGCCGGGTGGTTCGCAATATTGTGCACAACCAGGGGATTGAGCTGGTTGAGCTCCCTTTTGATAGCGTGGGCGGACATACCGATCCGGCGGTGCTTGAACAGTACAGTGGGGAGGATATCACTGCACTGGTGATACCCCAGCCCAACTTCTTCGGCGTGCTGGAAGAGGTGGATGTGCTCACTGACTGGGCCCATGCCAACGGGGCGCTGGCCATCGCCGTGGTTAATCCTTTGGTGCTGTCAGTGCTGACACCCCCAGGTGAATGGGGTGAAAGTGGTGCTGATATCTGTTGTGGCGAAGGACAGCCGTTGGGGGCGCCTCTCTCTTCAGGCGGCCCCTATTTTGGCTTCATCTGCTGCAAGCAGACCCTTGTGCGCCAGATGCCCGGACGTATCATCGGCCGTACCGTCGACATGGAGGGCAAGGAGGGCTTCAGTCTTACCCTGCAAGCGCGGGAGCAGCACATCCGCCGCTCCAAGGCGACCTCCAATATCTGCACCAATCAGGGGTTGATGGTGACCGCCGCCACTATCCATATGGCGCTACTTGGTGGTGAGGGTCTTGCTCGGGTGGCGGCAGCCAGCCATGCCAACAGAGCCACTCTTGTAGAGCGCCTGTCTGTGGTGCCGGGAGTTGCCCCCCTGTTTGACCGCCCTGTTTTCCATGAGCAGGTAGTGACGCTGCCGGTACCTGCTGTGGGCATATTGCGTTCCCTGTCGGCCCACAACCTCCTTGGCGGGCTCGATCTCTCCCGTGACTACCCTGAACTGGGCAATGCCATTCTGGTCTGCGCCACAGAGAAGCGTACTGCGGATGAGATAGGGGCTTACGCTGAGAAGCTGGCGCGTGTGGTCAGTCTGCTGGATGGGCCTAAGTGTAAGTTGGTGCCAAAAAATATTTAATGGTTAATGGAATCCGGTGTAGGAGCGAACTTGTTCGCGAAGAATGCGCCTCGGAGCTGATCGCGAACAAGTTCGCTCCTACAAGGCATGATCCATCCCTTAACCGGGGTATTACCTGGAAAATGGAAAAACGAACATGTTGATATTTGAACAGTCCAAACCCGGCCGCAGGCCGACAGCCCAGGCTCCAGGTCGGATGGCTGAACTGAAGGGTATTCCCGATAGGTTCCGACGTCGCAGCAATGCCGCCCTGCCTGAAGTCTCGGAGATGCAGGCGGTACGCCACTACACCCGGCTGTCACGTAAGAACTTCTCTATCGATACTGAGTTCTATCCCCTCGGCTCCTGCACCATGAAATACAACCCCCGTGGATGCAATGAGCAGGCGATGCTGCCGGGCTTTCTTGCCCGCCACCCGGAGGCGCCGGAGGGTCACAGTCAGGGCTTTATGGCCTGCATGTATGACCTTCAGGAGATATTGAAAGAGGTGACCGGTATGAAGGCGGTCTCTCTCAGCCCTGCCGCCGGTGCTCAGGGAGAGTTTGCCGGGGTGGCGATGATTCGCGCCTATCACAATGCCAGGGGTGACGACGAGCGTTGTGAAATACTGGTTCCTGATGCCGCTCACGGCACCAATCCCGCCTCAGCAGTGATGTGTGGCTACAAGGTGCGTGAGATCCCCACCGGGCCCAGTGGCGATGTTGATGTTGAGGCGTTGAGCCAGGTGGTGGGTCCGCAAACGGCGGGCATCATGCTGACCAACCCTTCCACGGTGGGAGTGTTCGACCGTAAGATAGTCGAGATCTCCCGACTGGTACACGATGCGGGTGGACTGCTCTACTATGACGGCGCCAATCTCAATGCCATCCTCGGTAAGGTACGCCCGGGAGATATGGGCTTCGATGTCATTCACATGAACCTGCACAAAACCTTCTCCACCCCTCACGGTGGCGGCGGTCCCGGTGCTGGACCGGTGGGTGTCAGTGAGCGTCTGCTCCCCTATCTGCCGGTGCCCATGGTGGCCAGGGACGACGACCGCTACAGTTGGCTGACGGAAGAGCAGTGTCCAGAGAGTATCGGTCGTCTCTCCGCTTTTGCCGGCAATGCCGGAATCCTGCTGCGAGCTTATGTCTACGCCAGAATGCTTGGGCGTGAAGGGATGCCGCGGGTAGCTGAATACTCCACTCTCAACGCAAACTATATGCTGAAGCGTCTGCAGGAGGCCGGTTTTGATGCCGCCTATCCTGAGCGCAGGGCTACCCACGAATTTATCATTACCCTGCGCCGACAGGCAAAAGAGCTGGGGGTCAGTACCATGGACTTTGCCAAGCGCCTGCTGGACTACGGCTTTCATGCACCCACCACCTACTTCCCTCTGCTGGTGCCGGAGTGCCTGCTGATCGAGCCGACGGAGACCGAGGACCGGGAGACTCTGGATGGCTTTATCGAGGCGATGAAGGCGATACTGAAAGAGGCGGAAAATGATCCTAAGCTGGTCACCGGCGCCCCTCATACCCTGCCGGTAAAACGGCTCGACGATGTACGTGCCGCCCGCGAGCTTGACCTCGTGTGGAAGCCGGAGAGTAACTGATGGCCGGGCAGAACGCCAAGGGGTTGCAGCGAATTATCAACGCCTACGGCTACTCCATGGCCGGTTTCAAGGCCTGCTACAAACATGAGGAAGCGTTCCGTCAGGAGCTCTATGGCCTGGTAGTACTTATCCCTCTGGGACTGTGGTTGGGTGAAAGCGGCATCGAACGCGCACTGCTGGTAGGTAGCCTGCTGTTGATTCCCCTGGTGGAACTGCTCAACTCGGCTATCGAGGCAGTGGTTGACCGTTTTGGTGGCGAGATCCATGAGCTCTCCGGTCGTGCCAAGGATATCGGCTCCGCTGCCGTCTTCCTGGTAATAGTATTGGCAGTCGTTGTCTGGGTGCTGGTGCTTTTTTAAAGGGGTCAGTACCCTTTAATTAAGCCGCCTCGTGAAGTTCGGGCAAATCTATCACCAATTAAAGGGTACTGACCCCTTTAAAGACCCCAATTAAAGGGTACTGACCCCTTTAAAGACCCCAATTAAAGGGTACTGACCCCTTTAAAGACCTTAAAGCTGGTGGGTGCTGGTTCTCTGGACCCACTTTTTTTGAAGAGGTTGTGAGGCCGCTGCAGGGTAACAATTTTCACACCAAATTAGTGTAAACTTGGCTCTTTCGCTTTTACCTACAGGGGGGAGTATGTCTGCACTGATCTGCGGCTCCATGGCCTTCGATACCATCATGGTCTTTCATGACCATTTCAAAAATCATATCCTTCCCGAGCAGGTGCATATCCTTAATGTCTCCTTCCTGGTGCCGGAGTTGCGTCGTGAATTTGGAGGTTGTGCCGGTAATATCGCATACAATCTCAAGCTGCTGGGTGGTGAAGGGAAACCGATGGCGACCGTTGGCACCGATTTCTCCCCCTATGGCGAATGGATGGACCGGACTGGGGTGAGCCGAGAATATATTCGCACCATCCCTGATAGCTACACTGCCCAGGCCTATATCACCACCGACCAGGATGACAATCAGATCACCGCTTTTCACCCTGGCGCCATGAACAGCGCTCATGATGTGAAGGTGGATGAGTGTGGCGACTGCACTATCGGCATCGTCTCGCCGGACGGTCGCCAGGGAATGATTGATCATGCCGAGCAGTTCCAGTCCAAGGGCATCCCCTTTATCTTTGATCCCGGTCAAGGTATGCCCATGTTCGATGGCGATAGCCTGACGCAGTTTGTCGATCAGGCTACATGGCTCGCCTTTAACGACTACGAAGCCAAACTGATGGAGGAGCGGACAGGCCTCTCTCCACAGCAGATGGCCGAGCGTGTTGAGGCCGTCATTATCACCCGTGGCGGGGAAGGCTCCAGCATCTATACCCGTGACAAGGTGTATGAGGTACCCACAGCGCCAACGGCCTCTCTGGAAGACCCCACCGGTTGCGGGGATGCTTACCGGGCAGGGCTGCTGTATGGTTTGATGAACGATCTGGATTGGGAGACCACCGGTCGTATCGCCGCCCTGATGGGGGCGATAAAAATCGAACAGGCCGGCACCCAGAACCATAGCTTTACCAGAGAAGAGTTTGATGCTCGTTTCGGAGAGGCATTTGGTTACGCTCTGTAGCTTGATTTAGGGTATGTGAATTAGCCGCGAATGAACGTGAATACACGCAAATATTTAATATGGGGCTCCGCCTCCTCACTCCTATCGAGCGGTTATGCTTGCAAGGTGATTGGTATTTGCGTCCATTTGCGTCCATTTGCGGCAAAATAAGTTTTATTGGTTTAACGGAGTGATTGAGAGAAGCATGAGCGGACATTATGATGAGAGCGGTTTCGTACCGCTGAATATTGCGGTACTGACTATCTCCGATACTCGTACCGAAGAGACTGATAAGTCGGGTAAGGTACTTAAGGAGGGGGCTGAAGAGGCGGGCCACAAGGTGGTCGATAAGGTGATCGTCAAAGATGATATTTACCAGATGCGTGCCACCTTCTCACGCTGGATCGCCGACCCGGAGATCCATGTCATTATCAGTACCGGAGGTACCGGTATCACCGGCCGCGACAGTACCCCTGAGGCGGTGGCGCCGCTGATCGAAAAACCGATTGAAGGCTTTGGTGAACTGTTCCGCGCCATATCAATGGATGAGATCGGTGCCTCGGCGATACAGTCCCGTGCCTTTGCGGGCCTTACCAACCAGACGCTGATCTTCTGTGCCCCCGGCTCCACCGGCGCTTGCCGTACCGCCTGGGATCAGATTCTGAAAACCCAGCTGGATCACCGGACCCGCCCCTGCAATTTTGCCCAGATGTTCAGGGCGTAAAGGCGTAGTTGTAGGTTTTTTGTGTACAGCCCTTTTTGATTGTCGGCCAACATAAAGCAGTAGAGATAAACATTATGAGTGATTGCGGTTGTTCCACCATCAATGACAAGACTCAACTAAAGCCTCTTGAAGAGGCGTTGGAGTTACTTCTTTCTCATGCCCGGGCGGTGTCTGAGGTGGAGCGAGTGGCTACCTCCGAGGCTCTCGGCCGTGTCCTGGCTGAACCCGTCACCAGCAGGGTTACCATGCCCCCCTGGGATAACAGTGCAATGGATGGCTACGCCGTCAATAGCGCCGATCTGACCGGTGACAAACCGACCTTGCCGATCTCCCAGCGCGTTCCCGCCGGAGCCGCTCCGGAGCCTTTGGTCCCCGGAACCGCCGCCCGAATATTTACCGGCGCTCCTGTGCCCGCCAATGCCGATACAGTGGTAATTCAGGAGGTGTGTGAGCAGCAGGGTGAGAGTGTCAGTATCTGCCAGATTCCCGCGGCCGGTGCCAATATCCGCCGTGCCGGAGAGGATGTACAGGAGGGGGACGAGGTGTTGCAGGCGGGCATCCGTTTGGGTCCTCAGCATCTGGGTTTGGCCGCAGCGGTCGGTGTTGCAGAGCTGCCGGTTCGCCGTCGCCTGAAGGTGGCACTCTTCTCCTCCGGCGATGAGTTGATCAATCCGGGGCAGCCTCTGGGTCCGGGGCAGATCTACAACTCCAACGAGTTTACCTTAAAGGGTTTGCTGCAGGCGCTGGGGTGCGAGGTCGTCACTCTGGGTATTGTTGCGGATACTTTCGATGCTACCTGTAGCGCCCTTAAAGAGGCCGCTGCCAATGCGGATCTGGTGATGACCTCCGGTGGTGTCTCCGTTGGCGAGGAGGACCATCTCAAACCAGCGGTCGAGAAACTCGGCTCGCTGGATATGTGGAAGGTGGCTATCAGACCGGGTAAGCCCTTGGCATTTGGCCATATCGACGGGACGCCTTTTATCGGGACACCAGGAAATCCTGTTTCGCTGTTTGTCACCTACTGCCTCTTTGCCCGTCCTTTTATCCTTAAGGCACAGGGTGTGGAAGGGGCTGAGCTGACACCAACACCGATCATGGCGAAGGCCGACTTTGATTGGACCAAGCCAGACAAGCGGCGTGAATTTGCCCGCGCCAAGCTGGAGCTGGATGAGCAGGGCGAGGCAAGAATTTCACTCTATCGCAGCCGTTCTTCCGGGGTGTTGAGTTCACTGGCATGGGCCAATGGCTTGGCTATCCTTCCTGAGCAGCAGACCTTCGCCAAAGGCGATCTGGTGCAGTTTCTATCTTTCAGCGAGTTGTTGTCATGATCAAGGTTCTCTATTTTGCCCGGCTGAAGGAACAACTGGATACCGCCTCTGAAGAGATGGATGCCGAGGGTGTAGCTGCCTTGGGTGATGTCGTCCAACAACTACAGGGGCGTGGTGGCGTCTGGCAGGATGCCTTCGGTGATGGTCAGACTGTGATGATGGCCCTTAACCAGGAGATGGTCGATGCTACTGCAGCGGTGGCCGATGGTGATGAAGTCGCCTTCTTCCCTCCGGTCACCGGTGGGTGAATTAAAGCCGGACGCAGAGAAAAACGCTTCCTGTAGGGGGCTTTGAGGTTATGGATGGCGGTGTGTGTAGGAGCGAACTTGTTCGCAATCAACTCCGATGCGTGTTCATCGCGAACAAGTTCGCTCCTACGCCAAGTTTCAGGAATATTATGCATAGCTACCAAATCAAATGGCTATTCTCTGCGCTCTTTGCGCTTCCTCAGCGGCCTCTGCTTCCCGCTTTAAGTATGAACATGAGTAGTGTGAAATGAACCAGATCAAAGTCCAGACTGAAGCCTTCGACATCGCCGCCATCCAAGACGACCTGCGGGCGGAGAATCCCGCCATCGGCGCCATCGTCACCTTTATCGGTCTGATGCGGGATATGAACGAGGGGGATGAGGTAGCCACCATGACCCTGGAGCATTACCCCGGCATGACAGAGAAGGCGCTGGAGGCGATAGTCAAAGAGGCGGATGAGCGTTGGGATCTCCTCGGTATTCGCGTTGTCCACCGGGTGGGAGAGCTCACTCCTCTGGATCCTATTGTACTGGTGGCGGCTGCCAGTGCCCATCGTGGTGAGGCATTTGATGCCTGTGAGTTTGTGATCGATTATCTGAAAACCCGTGCCCCCTTCTGGAAAAAAGAGAGTACAGCAGACGGGGAACGCTGGGTCGATGCACGTCATGGGGACGGTGAGGCGGAGGCGCGTTGGGGTAAGTGACTGTAGGCGCTTTGTTGTACGCTCATTTTTATTGGTATCACACCCTTGTTTTAGGAGATAGATTTCCAGGCATATTTCGCTCTGTTGACAACAGCAATCGAAGGGGGTAATAGCTATACCGAGTGGTAAGAGTTTGAGTTAGGAGGGGTAGGGATATGGAAGGCATTCAGGAGGGATTCTCTTTGCGCAGCAAACGTCGACACCGGTCTTACGTGCTGAGTTTACCTAGTCTTATAACTGCCGGATTTATAGCATATTTGGCCTCTTTTTGTGCCGGTGCGACTATTATCGGTGAAAGTGGATGGACTCCCACCCCAATGATATCTGGGGGGAATGGATACAATACCCAGTTGCCGTCCGAGGTTGTTGCCGACAGGCGTGATCCCAACACACTATCGTCCAGTTTTACTGGTGTCGTCAGTATCAATCCAGTAATTTCCGGCCAAGGCTATATCTGTAGTGGCACGATGATCTCCTCCCACCATATTCTCACAGCAGCCCACTGTGTGGATGGAGATGGCAACGGCACGGTTATGGATCTCTCTCTGGCGAATAACAGCCTCAATGTTGGTTTCAACCATGATGGTGATATAGCTGACGTCATTTCGGCCCAGAGCGTTACCATCCACCCTGACTATGACGGCTTCAATATTTGCCCCGGTGGCGGCACTGGCTGTGTCAATGATGACCTAGCAGTAATTACCCTGGATAGAGAAGTTTCAGTAGGGGTCGAGATATACGACATATATCAAGGCGCTGCCAGCAAAACAGATGGTGTTGTGGATGGTACCGAATTCACCATGGTCGGCTACGGTCAGCCGGGTGATGGTTACTGGGGCTATTACAATGATTCTGGCGTGACGGACGTCATCGGTCCCAGCTTCTCAAGTAAGCTTGTCGGCGGCAATATTGTCGATGAGACTTTTACGGATGATGAAGGTGATGGTCAGTCTGAGGTGTGGTTGGCTGATTTTGACGGATATGATAATGACTTTGGCACTGATATCGACACGTTTTGTAACGATTACGCCATATGCAGCTCCTGGCTGAGCGAGGATACTGAAACCATAATTGGTGGCGGTGACTCAGGCGGGCCCTCTTTTATTTACGATGCTGATCTCGGTGAGTATCTACTGGCGGGTATTAACACTTTCTCCATCCCAGGTTATGGCTGGAGAGAAGGGGCGTTTGGTGATCTCTTTGGCGGCATCCTACTTAACCCCTATAGAGACTGGATCACCCAACAAACAGTCGCTGCTGTACCTGTTCCCGCCACTTTATTTCTGTTTAGCAGTGGCTTAGCTTTTTTTGCCTTGGCAAAAAAGAGAAAGGGCTCGGTGGTGTAGTATCCTCCTTCGTCTTATCTTCGGGGTTGTGTTCTTAACCTGTAACTTCACCCACTGACAATAGTGCCTCTAAACTGGTGGAGTCATCCACCGGTGCCTCACGGTGAGTGTTCCCACAGAGGTAGACAGTGGTTCTTCCACTGATTTTTCATTAATTATGCCCTTATGAATGCCAACTGGTTGGCATTTTAACGTCACCGCCTCTTTTCAAGCTTTAGCCCTCTCGCCTGGTATCGTAGAGTGTGTTCTTACTGCGACACAACGCTCTACTTTGTCTAGAAATTATCGCATCCGCTGGGCTTCCCCCAAAAAATTATCAGGTGGTAATTGTAGTGAGCAAAGACACACGGCTCGATAGCACTCCACGAAGAAAGCAGCTACTGGTAACTCTCCGCGCCTTCATCTGTGCAACCGCCCTCACCCTGGGTTCTTCACCAGCTACGGCTGTAGGCTTTGACATAACCCTAAACTTCCTTGGTGGTATATCGAGCTCACAGGAGAGCATCTTCACCCAGGCTGAACTCTGGTGGGAAGATATCATCAGCGGCTACCAGCCAGGGGTGAAATTGACGGGGGTATCCATCGATGCCTCGGCTGAGGCCATGGATGGGGAGTATGGGATACTCGGCTCGGCGGGACCCTCTAAAATAGCGTCTCCCTATTCCAATGCGGGCTATTACCTGCCTACTGATGGAGCAATGAGTTTTGACAGTGCGGACTTATCTCGGCTTGAGGTCAGCAACACGCTGTTTGATGTTATTGCTCATGAAATGGCGCATGTGTTCGGGTTTGGTACTCTCTGGGAATTAAATGGTCTTTATGACGAGATTTCAAGTCCCGGGCAGTACACTGGGGCTAATGCCTTGGCCGCCTATCAGGCGGAGTTTGATTCCAGCGCCACCTTTGTACCGGTGGAGCAGGAAGGGGGAGGCGGCACAGCCGGCGGGCATTGGGATGAGATCTACCGAGGAGCAGGTCTCACAGGTATTACCGATGCTGAGGCCAACGATCTCCGTAATGAGCTGATGACTGGTTGGTACAATGCTCCGGCCTTTCTCAGTAATACCACCCGCCAATCTTTTGTCGATCTTGGCTACACTGTTAATAGCCCGGTTCCGGTTCCAGGCGCCTTTTGGCTCTTCCTCTCTGGTCTGCTTGCCTTTGGCTTTGTCAGGCGACGCCACACTTGAGAGCACAGAGGAAAGCTGTATAACCTATTCCGGCTCCTCCCTTCATCTCACCGAATGAAATGGCAGTCGTATTATTTATCCTGCGTTCTCTGCATCCAGTTTTTTAGGGCTACAGCTCCAACCCAAGGGGGTTGTCCGGATCAACGCCCTCCATAAAGGGCAGCTTGCGATCACTGTTGGTGAGCTGGTACATCATGCCGATCCAGTTGCCGATAATCGCTTCGGCAGTGTCGTGCCAGGTGTTGTTGAGCCGGGGGGTGATTAGCTTTTCCGGAAACACAGGCAGTTCATTTCCCTCATCCATGGCTTTTTGCAGGTGCGCCTGGTACTCGTTGAAAATCGCCTGCTCCCTGGGTGCAAAGAGGTTGTCGGGAAAACGCGGATAAGCGTCACGCCTGCGACTGGCGTACTCCAGTACCTCCCGCTTGTACTCTTTCAGCAGGCTGACGGTGTCGTACTCCGGATGGCCCTGGAGATAGACCATGCGAAAACGGTCGGCACTGACCGCCAGATGAACGCCGGAGACCTCTCCTTCCGCCAGGATATGGAGCCCCGCCGCTTCAAACTGTTTACGATAAATCTCGTTATAGCGGGAGTGGGGGACGTCAAAATGGGTATTAACGTCGTTGACCAGCGGGTGGAGACGGTCGGTCACCCTGTGGGCATACACCCCCCAGCGTTTGAAGCCGATAGGGCAGCGGCGCTGCCGGTGCCTTGCCTGAAGTACCGCATGGGTGGCGAGACAGGAGCAGAGGGTTGAGGTGACGTTTTGGTAGGCCCACTCCACCACCTCGGTGAGGGGCTCCCAGAAGGATTCGTCTTCCAGGTTCGGGTGGGTGGGGGCGGCGCCGGTGATAATTAGCGCATCCAATCCATCCTCACGGATCTTGTCGAAGGGTTCGTAGTAGGCGCTGATATGCTTGGCGGCCTTCTCTCCCCGTGGCAGTGCGTCGAGAGTGAAGGGATGGATATAGAACTGGGCAATCGGATTGCTTTCGCCGACCAGTTGGAAAAATTGTCGCTCGGTGGCCTCCAGTGCGGCATCGGGCATCATGTTGAGGAGACCGATATGGAGCTCACGGATATGCTGTTTTTGAGCGCGCAACGGCTCAAGTACCGTCTGTCCGGAGCGGCGCAGGCGGTCAAAAGTGGGAAGTCTGTTGTGGGATACCAGTGGCATAGGCGTGTTATTTGTCGTTATTGCGTTTGATGGCAATCTCCATCAATTCAAGGAAGTCTGATTCGTCTCTTATTACACTCACCTCTTTTGAGGTGACGGTATAGCCCTGGGGTGCTGCTATCGCTTCATAGCGGGGGATGCGGGCATGGAACAGCTTAGGAAAAACCCAACGGGTAAAGTCTCGGGGCTCTATCTCCGCTGCATATTGGAGTCTCTTTTCATCCAGATAGGCCGCCAACTGTTCGGTGAGAAAACCGGGCCTGAAATAGAGCGGCTTAGGATTGCTCTGAGCGCGCTGAATCAGCGCCTCTTCCTCCTCACTGGAGCTGGTCTGGATATAGAGTATCAGCGTATGTCGGGCCAGCAGGTCGATGATGCCCGGTTCTTCCAGTTCACATAGGCTTCCGCCGACATCATTGACAAAATGTTGGTAGCCGTAGGTCTTCTTCGCCTTTTCGATAAAGACCGGCACATCTCTCATGGCATTGATCTCCGCCTGGCGGTAGAGCGCCTGACGCTGTTCAAACTCCTGTAGCGGTATGCCACCCAGTTCGGGGTTGCCCAGTTTGCCGACAAAGCCCAGCACTGGTCCCAGATCGTCCACCTTGATGTTGTTGCGGATATAGATCCAATCTTTACGCAGCAGGTCACGCAGAAACGGTACCTGCATCGCCTGCTGTTTTATCAGGTCAAGAATAAACTCGTCCAGATAGCGCGTGCCTATGCGGTAGTCACCGGAGTAGTGGAACCAGTTGTGCCGACGCAGCAAGGTAGAGAGGTCTGTCTTACCGACACCGGACATCCCAAGCAAGGTGATGCTCTTGTTGTTCCAGGCTCTGAACTGTTCCAGACTCAGTTTCACGATTTCGGTCTCACTGTTAATTTTGTCAAAGGATGATTATACCCACGGTGCTAAAAAGTGATACATCAGGTATTTCTAGAAGGGCTTCCTTTAAGTATCGATACAACAAAAATATCTCTGTGTTCCACGTATTACTTGTTTTCTGCCGATGCAACTGATGCCCGCCGCCGCACCACCCACCCAAAGCCCATAAAAATACGATAGAGCAGGGGGATGACAAACAGCGTAAGAACGGTAGAGACCAGCAGGCCCCAGACGATGGCGGTGGCCACCGGCCCCCACATCAGGGAGTGACCGCCGAGGCCGGTGGCGAGTGAGAAGAGCCCGGCGATGGTAGTCATGGAGGTGATGAGGATCGGGATCACCCGGCGGCGGGCGGCGTAGAGGGTGGCGTGGAGTACGCTCATGCCGCGATTCAGTCGCTCGTTGGCGGCACTGATGAGTACGATGGCGGCGTTGACGGCGATACCCGAGAGGGCGACGACACCGTAGAGGGTGAAGAGGCTCAAGGGGTTGTCGGTGATCCATAGGCCAGTGACCACGCCGGTGAAGGCCATGGGTACGGTGGCGAGGATCATCAATGGCTGGAAGTAGCTCTTGAACTGGGTGCCGAGGATCATGTACATCAGGCCGATGCCGAAGAGGAAAAGTACGGCGATTGAGTCGATGCTCTCCTGGATATCGTCCAGTTCGCCGGTGAGGTCAAGGTCGATGCCCGGGTGGTTGCCACGCACCTTCTCCCACTCCGCCAGAATCCGGCTGTTGACGGTGACCGTGTCGGTCAGCGTCTTGTCTATATCCGCCTCCACCGTGATGGTGCGGCGGAAGTTGTAGTGGCGGATATTACCAAGGCTGGCTGCGGTCTCGGTATGCAGCAGCTCCTTGAGTGCAATGCGGCCGCCATCCGCCAGTGGCAGGGTGTAGTTGCCCGGCTCCTGGATACTCTGCAGGGTGTGGGGCTTTGCCTGTACCCGCACTTCAATCTCTTCACCACGGTTCTGCATTCTTGCCACTACTTCGCCATCGACCAGCAGACGCAGGGTGCGCATCACTTCAGCCGGGCTGATGCCGGCGCGGCGGGCGGCGTCCTGATTGACTCGGGCCTGCAACTCCATCTGTCCACGGCTGTCATCATCGGTGATGTCACGGATGGCGGGATCTTCCGCCATGATCTTTTTTAGTATCGCTGCGGCTTGCCGGATTCTTGTGCTGTCGTCTCCACGTACCTTGATGACGATCGGTTTGGAGGTGGGAGGGCCGCCGGCGATACGCAGAAATGAGAGATTATTCGGCCCGGCGGTGGACATCACCTGGCTGCGCATCGACTCGATCATCTCATCGACACCCCGCAACTCCTCCTCCTTGGGATTGAGCGCTACCAGCACCTGGCCGTAGTGGTCGCCAAAGAAGGGGGCGGTCTCGGTAAACTGCTGCCCGGCATAGCTGATGATGTTGCGCACCTCGCCGGGGCGGGCCTGGGCGCGTACTTTCTTCTCCACCTCCATCACCTTCTCCAGGGTGCGGTCCAGGGGTGTGCCGGCAGGCATCTCCAGGCTGACGTAGAAGAGACGGATGGGGTCGGAAGCAAAAAAGTCGATTTTGATATGACCGCCGGCGGTGACGGTGACGGCTCCGATGAACAGCAGCACCATAGCGAGCAGTATGGTCTTCGGCCAACGCAGTGCGCGCACCAGGAGTTTGGTGTATTTCACCCGAATCCAGTGCAGGGCGTTGGTTCTTATGCGCTGCAGTGGTGAAGGGCGGCTGAAGTCGAGGTTCATTGCGGTGATGTGGGCCGGCAGCATCCAGTAGGCCTCCACCAGGCTGATGGCCAGGGCGATGGTGACCACCAGGGGAATGACCATCATATATTTACCGAGAATGCCGGGGAGCAGCATCAGCGGCAGGAAGGCTGCCATGGTGGTGAGTACTGCGGTGGTCACCGGTCCGACTACTTCCTTGAGGGATGCCAGAGTGGCGGGCAGCACCGCTGCACCGCGCTGCAGGCGGTAGTAGATCGACTCCACCACTACCACCGCATCGTCCACCAGCATACCGAGGCTGATCACCACCCCCAGCAGTACGCTGACGTTAAGGGTCTGGCCGATGGCGCTGAGCAGCCAGAAGGTGCCGGCGAGAATAAAGGGGATACCTATGGTGGTAAGCAGGGCGATGCGACTGCCGAGGAAGAGCCAGGTCACCAGCAGCACCATCAGCAGGCCGAGGAGGGCGTTGGTCTGCATGATGTTGAGAGCGTTGCGGGTGATCTGGGTCTGGTCATCCACCAGTACCAGGTCGGCACCGCTCTGCTCACGGAAGCGGTTGCGGCCGGCGATGTAGTCGTTGACCCGCTCCACCAGTTGCAGGGTGTTGGCGCCCTCTTTTTTTGTCAGTGCAAGCATCACCGCCGGTCGCCCGCCATAGCGCACCAGTTCGTCGGCTTTGCCGCGGGCGCGCACCACCTCAGCAATATCACCCAGCAGGATCTCTCCATCGGCGCCCGCCACCGGCAGGGCCGCCAGCGCCTCGGGGCTGCTGTCACGGCCGATTATCCGCACCAGCCATGTGTGATCGCCGACTCGGGCTCTGCCGGCGGCGAGGTCGCGGAAACTGGCGGCTACCGTATTGGCGAGTTGTGCCGGGGCGATACCTGCAGACTCCAGGCGGTGGGGGATAAAATTGATCTGCAGCTCTGGCGGGTGAAGGGCGGTCTCGAGGATCCGGCCCACCCCCTTGATTCGCTCCAGATCCTTTTTGATGCTTTCGGCCTGACGACGCAGGTTTTCATCATCCGCAGACCCGACCACAGCGAGGGTGGCGGAGGGGAAGGCGTTGGCTGTGGTGATCTCGAAGACGAAGGGTGAGGAGGCGTCATCCGGCAGTTCAGCTTCGGCGTTCTGCACCTCTCGGCGCAGGTCGGCCACCCGCTTGTCGAAGCGTCGGGAAGGGATGTCATCAAACCTCACCAGTATGCTGGAGGCGCTTTCACGGCTGGCGCTGGAGACAAACTTGATGTCGGAGATGCTGCGGATTTTCCGCTCTATTACCTCGGTGACCTGTTTTTCCACATCCACTGCCGCCGCGCCCGGCAGTATTGTGGTGATGTTGATCCAGTTGAAGTTTATGCTGGGATCCTGCTCCCGGGGCAGCATATTGTAGGAGAGGTAGCCTACCAGCAGCACCAGAACGAAGGTGAGGTTGGCAAGTACATGGTTGCGGAAGAGGCGGGCAAGCATGTTAATTCTTTTCCTGAACCTGATCGCCGTCGTTCAGTCCCTGGCGGCCGTCTATGATCAGTCGGCTTGAGGGCGGCAGGGTCACCGCTGCAGGTTGTCCCTCCTGCGCATCGGGCAGGGGGTGAAAGTGTGCCGTCCCATCAACCGCCAGGAAGAGACCAAGCCGACCGTTCCGTTGCAGCAGCAGGTCTGGAGGCAGGTGAGGGGTGGGGGCTTGCCATAGCAGGCGCCCGCTGCTGCCCGGCAGTGCTTTGTCGGCGGTGAATACTAGGCGGGCTTCACGGTAACGCCCGCGGGACTCCACCACCGGCAGAAGCCGTCGTAGTTGCAGACTGAACTGTTGTCGGTTTGACTCAAACGTGAGGCTCTTGGCCTTTTTCAGGCTGTTGATCCGGTCGCTTGGAATCTGTGCGGAGATCTCCAGTCGGCGGTTGTCCAGCAACCGGATCAGAGGTTCTCCGGGAGAGACCCACTCCCCTTCACCGGCCAGTCGTTCGAGGATGATGCCGCCGAAGGGGGCGGTGGTGCGGCAGCGGCCTACGGCGACCTCGGCTTCCTCTTTTGCCGCCAGGCGGGAGGTGAGGTCGGCCCTGGCCGTCTTTAAGTCAGCCTCACGCTGATTGAACAGCTCCTCGGAGATGTTGCGATCCTTACGCAGGGAGTTGGTGCGCTTTTTCTGCCGCTCAGCGAGAGTCACCTGGGCGTTGGCTCTGGTAACGGCAGCTGATGCCTGGCGTAGCCGCAGCCGGTTGTCGGTGCAGATCAGCTCTATCAGCAGCGCACCCTTTTCAATGGTATCTCCCACTCGTACCGGTATCCGGCTGATGCGTCCGGTGGTCTCGGCGCTGATGCGGCTGTCGTTTAGGCTCAAGGTGGTGGCGGGTGCGCTGTGCTCTGGCTGGTACGCGATTTCATTGATACTGCTTGTAGTGATGTGTGTGGTGGCATCTTCGGCAATCAGCTGTTGTGTCGGCAGTAGCAGGCAGAGCAGCAGAGCGAGGTACTTTGTTGTGTTGTTCATGGTGCAGACGCCTCTCTCTTTTCCATCTCGATCTCCAGCACCAGCTGGTCCCCGCGCTGCTCCATCAGCGCCAACAGGCTCTGGTTGACGGTGATACCATACTCCAGGGTAAAGCGCATACCGCAGGTTAGTCGCTGATTATTAGCGTAGATCTCCTGCAGGGTCTCCAACTCAGCTTTGATCTGTGCTGTCTGGCGCTCCAGCACCTCTGTCAGCCGCTCTTGCGGTAGCAGGTGGGCGAAGGTCATCAGCACCATAAAGTCGCTGCGGTATTGTTCACTCGGTTCTGTTTCTCTGAGGTTTTTGGCGAATTGTTGGCGTCCGGCCGGGGTGATGCTGAAAACCTTCTTGGTCGGCCGCTTCTCCTGAGTTTCTTCGCGGAAGCTGACCAGTCCCTGCTCCGTCAGTTTGGCCAGGGCGGGATAGATCGAGCCAAAGCTGGCCGCCTGAAAGTGGCTGAACTGCTTTTCGAACATCTTCTTGATTTGGTAGCCGCTGGCTTCACCCAGTGAGAGTGCGCCGAGGCAGAGATTGTTGATATCCATGGCTGCTATGTATCGAGTCAATATATATCGGATAAATATAGGTTGAGGGCGGTTCTGTGTCAAATCTGCTACCCTTGCGCTCTTTTTAAAGTTTGCCAGGTCTCTCCCCATGAATGCGATCCCCCTGCGTCTCAAGAAAAACCTCGATCGTCGCCTGCGTGCCGGCCACTGCTGGGTCTATAGCAATGAGGTGGATACCGCGGCAACTCCACTGAAAGAGATGGCCCCCGGCCAGTCGGTGGATATTCTCAGCCATCAGGGGAAGTGGCTTGGCTCAGGTTACGCCAATCCCCATTCATTGATCTGTGCCCGTTTGGTAAGCCGGGATCGTGAGCACCCACTCACAGCATCACTGTTGGTACATCGGCTGAAGATAGCCCTGGGGCTGCGCCAGCGGCTCTTTTCTAAAGCTTACTATCGCCTTGTCTTTGGTGAGAGTGATGGTCTGCCTGGGCTTGTGGTTGACCGCTTTGGTGATTACCTGGTGGTTCAGATCACCACTGCCGGGATGGAGCAGATGAAGCAGGAGATTGTGGCCGCGCTCGAGAAGGTGGTGAAGCCAACCGCTGTTCTCTTTCGCAACGATACGCAGATCCGGGAGATGGAGGGGTTGGAGCGCTATGTGGAGCCGGCTCTGGGTGACTGGCCGGAACAGCTTGAGGTGGAGGAGAATGGCGTACATTTCCAGGTGCCTTCCCGTGAAGGGCAGAAGACCGGCTGGTTCTTTGATCAGGCGGCCAACAGGCAGCGGATGGCGCCCTATGTTGAAGGCAAACGGGTGCTGGACGTCTGCAGCTACGTCGGTGCTTGGGGTGTTCAGGCGGCGGTTCGGGGTGCCACCGATGTACTCTGTGTCGATGCCTCAGCAACAGCACTGGATGCGGTGGATGCCAATGCGGCATTGAATGGTGTTACTGAGAAAGTAGCCGGTCTGCAGGGGGATGCCTTTGATGCTTTGCGGGAGTTGCGGGCGGAGCGGCAGCGCTTTGATGTAGTGATGCTTGATCCTCCAGCCTTTATCAAGCGCAGAAAGGATATCAAGGAGGGGACGCTGGCGTACCGACGTCTGAATCAGCTGGGGCTGCAGCTATTGAGTAAGGACGGCATGTTGGTCACCTCCTCCTGTTCACACCACATGAGCAGAGACAGCCTGCTGCAGGTGGTACAGCAAGCGGCTAGGCATACTGATAGAAGTTTGCAGCTACTGGAGCAGGGGCAGCAGGGGCCGGACCATCCTATTCATCCGGCAATGCCCGAGACCGCCTACCTCAAGGCGTTCTATCTGCGGGTATTGCCGGCTTTTTAGGGGGTGAGTTTAACGGGCCAGATTATGGATCTCCTGACGGATTCTTGATCTGTCAGGTTCCGGTATCCTGTTCCATTCATTGGCGACAGTCATTGCCTCTTCAGGCAGCGTGGCAGCCAGTTCGTCACCGAACATCAGCCATGCCGGATTGACGTCGAGTACGGCAGCGATTTGGTCGATCTTTCGCGGTCGCAGGCTCTTGCCGTTCTCTATCTTTTGAATCACGGCTTGGTTGGTGCCTGCCCGTACGGCAAGCTGTTCTTGGGTCCATCCTTTCTCTTGTCGACGAAAGCGCATGCGGTGACCCAGAGTCCCGAGGTCTAGGGGAGTCTTCATAAAAGTAACCTATATGTGTTAATCCATTTGTACTAGCGACCCCTGATTTCGGTTCTTAAGCTATTTCTTCATCAAATTTTCCATCTGGATCATGCAGGGTTGTGGCATGACGGTAGGATTAATCCTTTGTAGAAATATACTCTCCAGCAAGAACTCAGGCGCCTCGGCCGACTATTCGTCCGGTAAACGCAACCGAATCAGATCGGTTGCCTACCATATATAGTAGCAAAATCCCGAGAGTTGTTTTCCTTTTCGGGGTTTTTATTCTCTTTAAATTAGAAATTTAGATAATAAATCAATGGTGGGAGTGGCATATTCTTGCTGGTGTGCGCTTCAACTTATCTCCTGTACCATAACTGCCATGCTGACTTACCCAGATATCGACCCCGTACTCCTCTCGATCGGCCCACTCAAAGTTCACTGGTACGGTGCCATGTACCTGGTCGGTTTTGTCGGCGGCTGGTGGTTGGCCAGAATGCGCGCGGCCCGTCAGGGATCGGGGTGGACTCCACAGCAGATCGATGACCTGCTGTTCTATATAGCACTTGGGGTGGTGCTCGGCGGCAGGCTGGGTTACACCTTCTTCTACAAATTCGATCTGCTGCTACAAGATCCCCTCTCGCTGTTACGAATATGGGAGGGCGGTATGTCATTCCACGGCGGGCTGCTCGGTGTGATATTTGCCATGTGGCTCTATGGCCGGCGTTTTCAGCGGCGGTTTTTCGATCTTACCGACTTTATTGCACCTCTGATCCCTGTTGGCCTTGGTGCGGGTCGTCTGGGTAATTTCATCAATGGGGAGCTCTGGGGTGGGCCGGGGTCGGTCCCCTGGGCGATGCAGGTCTCCTGTGATCGCTTTTATGATCTCTGCGCCAACAAACTGCAGCTGCCGGCGGTAACCGGGTTTACCCCGCCGCTCCATCCCAGCCAGCTCTATGAGGCTCTGCTGGAGGGGATGGTTCTATTTATTATCCTCTGGCTCTACTCTGCCAAGCCGAGGCCTGTTATGGCAGTCTCCGGTATGTTCCTCCTCTGCTACGGCCTGTTCCGATTCCTGGTTGAGCTGGTTCGGATGCCGGACAGCCATATTGGTTATCTCGCCTTCGACTGGTTGACTCAGGGGCAGCTGTTGACCCTGCCGATGCTGCTGGGTGGGCCGCTGCTGCTTTTGATCGCTTACCGACAACAACAGACAACAACGGATTCATAGCCGCTTATGCACCAGTATCTTGACCTCATGCGCCATGTGCGCGACAACGGTACTCGCAAGGAGGATCGGACCGGCACCGGCACGGTCAGCCTATTCGGTCACCAGATGCGCTTTGACCTCTCTCAGGGCTTTCCTCTGGTCACTACCAAGAAGCTGCACCTGCGTTCCATCATCCATGAACTGCTCTGGTTTCTTCAAGGCGACACCAATATCCGCTACCTGAAAGAGAACGGTGTACGTATCTGGGATGAGTGGGCGGATGAGAGTGGCGATCTGGGGCCGGTCTACGGTTACCAGTGGCGTTCCTGGCCAGCACCTGACGGAGGTCATATAGATCAGATCAGTCAACTGATCGAGCAGATCAAGAATAATCCGGACTCAAGGCGACTGATGGTTACTGCGTGGAATCCCGCTGATGTGGAGCGGATGGCACTTCCCCCCTGCCACTGTCTGTTTCAGTTCTATGTGCTGGATGGGCGGCTCTCCTGCCAGCTCTACCAGCGCAGTGCTGACATATTTCTGGGTGTACCCTTCAATATCGCTTCCTACGCTTTGCTTGCCATGATGGTTGCTCAGGTCACAGGGCTGGAGCCTGGAGAGTTTATCCACACCTTTGGTGATGCGCACCTCTACTCAAACCACCTGGAGCAGGTGGATCTACAGCTCTCGCGGGAGCCTCTGCCGTTACCGGAAATGAAACTGAATCCTGATGTGAGGTCCCTTTTTGATTTCTGTTATGAGGATTTTGAGTTGACAGGGTATGAGGCGCACCCTCACATCAAGGCTGAAGTAGCGGTTTAATTCCTAATCAAAATTACTTGACCACGCATAAATATCTGATATATTAGCAATCAATCATTTAATTAAATGAGGTTGCTGCCATGAACGATGTACTGAGAGTAGATTGTGCCGAGTGGCGCGAGGTTGCCGAGGTTTTTCCAGTTGAGATGGAAGTGATCATGGATATGATGATCGAGGCCGAGTTCGAGGTCTGCAACTGATTCGGGTGCTGTACAGGTATTCCCGTAGAAACACCCGCTTCGGCGGGTGTTTCGCTTTGTGCAGCAGGAGCAACAAAAATCACTTGTAATAAGGGAGATATGGGCTATATTAGTAGTAGGTGTTTTACTAATTAGAGGGCGTTGCCATGAAAGATGCATTGGTGTTTGACTGTAGTGAGTGGCAGGTGTTGTCCGAGATGTTCCCTAGAGAGATGGAAGTCATTATCGATATGATGATTGAGGCCGAGGTTGAGCTCTGCCGCTGAAGTTTCCGAGTGACCCCCATACTGTTTTGGGACGATTTCATAGCACCCGCTTCGGCGGGTGTTTCAGTTTTTGGCTCTGATATTGTTCAACCTAGAATCCTCAGTTGACCGCTCCATTCTACGGGCAAGACATTGATTCTAACTGTATTGACTGCAATTACCTACTTCACTCTCCGGGTGAATTACGCTACAAGGCGGATAGCACACTTGGGTTGGCGCATTACGGCGTTACAACTCCTTGGGATAGAGCAACTATTCCGCGTCGTTGTGCCTTGTACTGCACCAACCCAAGTGCACCTTCCACCCTGCCCAACTGAGGATTCTAGGTTCAAAGGTGGTGTTTCAGCAATCAACAGGGTCCTGAATCAATACTGGGTTGAGTGTTATCATTCCGCCCCATGAATACCCGGCAACAGAAGATTACACTGATAGCGGCGATGGCGGAAAATCGTGTCATCGGCAGAGATAACGGCCTACCTTGGCGATTGCCTGCAGACCTCAAACATTTCAAAGCCTTGACCATGGGTAAGCCCATGGTGATGGGGCGTAAAACCTGGGAATCGTTGCCGGGCCTACTGCCTGGGCGGGAACATGTGGTGGTTACCAGTGACCGCCACTATCAGGCTGAGGGCTGTCGGTTGGTTCACTCCATCGAAGAGGCGTTGAGTGCAGTCGCTGACGCACCTGAGGTGATGGTGGTTGGCGGCGCGCTCTTTTACCGGCAGATGCTGCCGCTGGCTCAGACTATCTATCTCACTCTGGTTCATGCGGAAGTAGGGGGTGATGCCTGGTTTCCAGCCATTGATGAGAGCGAGTGGCAGGAGGTTGGTCGGGAAAGTCATCCGGCGGACGAGAAAAACAGCTACCCCTACACCTTTATTCATCTCAAGAGAGAGTCATAGGCCCTAGTTCAACGGCTCCCTGATTCACTGTCTAATTACCCGTCAACTCCGGGTATCTTTGCTCCGGGGCAGTCGAGGTGAGTCGGCGTGGGCGCTTTCTTGTTGCGTAGTTTTAGAGCTGTTAGTTTACCACCCCACAGACAACCGGTATCAATAGCCCAGACGTTGTTCTGTTGCAGGTAGCCCAGAGTTGACCAGTGGCCGAAGATGATGCGGTCGCGGCGACTGGCCCGTGACGGATGTTTAAACCAGGGTAGTAATCCTTTCCCCTGTTTTCCCGGTGTCCTCTTCTCCCGCAGAGCCAATGAACCGGCCGTATCGCAGTAACGCATGCGAGTGAAGCTGTTGGTGATGAAGCGCAGACGGTCCATCCCTTTGAGTTTCGGCGACCAGCGGTCCGGGAGGTTGCCATACATCTGCATGCAGTAGCGGTGGAAACCAGCCCCCTGGAGCACAGCCTCCACCTCACCGGCACAAGCGAGAGCTGTAGCTATATTCCACTGGGGAGGGAGCCCCGCGTGAACCAGACTGAAGCCACGCTTTTTATCATGATGCATCAGCGGTTGGTGGCGTAGCCAGTGCAGCAGTTGGTCCCGATCTTTTGCCTTGAGAACGGGGTCAAGGGTGTGATCTTTGGCCTTATGCTTGAAGTTGCCCTCGGATATTGCCAATAGGTGGAGGTCATGATTGCCGAGTACAGTGACCGCACTGCTTCCAAGCTTACGGACAAAGCGCAGTACTTTCAGGGAATGAGGGCCCCGGTTGACCAGGTCTCCGGCAAACCAGAGAGTGTCTTTTGCCGGGTCAAAGTCAAGCTGATCCAGCAGTCGCCTCAACTCATCGTAGCAACCCTGGATATCACCAATGGCGTATATCGCCATATCAGCAGACCCTGCCGTTGGTTTTGGTAATCAATGAACTATCTTTGGCGAGGCCAGGGAGAAGGGTGGAATAGGTGCGTCGAAATGCTCTCCCTTTTCAGAGCGCATCTGATAGCTGCCCTGCATGCTGCCTACCGGGGTTTTCAGAGCAGTTCCGCTGGTGTAGCTGAAGTCTTCTCCCGGCTTGAGAAAGGGTTGTTGGCCGACAACGCCGTCACCGTAGACGTCCTGGACACCGCCATCGGCATCGGTAATGGTCCAGTGGCGCCCCATCAGCCGCGCCGCCACAGAGCCGTTGTTATGGATAGTGATGGTGTAGGCAAAAACGTAGTGGTCATCGCCGGGGCGTGACTGCTCCTCAATGTACTGGCTCTGTACATCAATCTCTATCTTGTGACTGGACTCTCTCGACATCATTCCAACTATACTTCCGTAAATGTGGATGCACGTTATCGGCAGTGACAGGGAAAAGCAAGATGGAAATGGTTATTGCTTGATCAATCGGCTATGTTGGATATTCAGGGAGGCTGTGAAAAGTCTGGATGATCTGAATTGTTTTCATGGTGTTTAACCCGGGTGAAACATCCGGGTTAAGTTTGTTGATGATCGGCCGATGGGAATTTATAGTGTATGAGTCCTTGGCTGTCCTGTTTTTTCGATGGGGGAAAGATGAAATCGCTGATCTTGTCTGTTTTGCTGCTTGTGACCACTGCTGGATTGGCCGCTGATAACAATGCATCTCTGCTGGCTGCCGCCGGTTTGGGTCAGGTGCAGCGCGTACAGGATTTGATCTCGCAGGGAGCGGATGCCAACACCAAAAATGCCGCCGGTCGTCCCGTTCTGGTGCTGGCGGCGTTTAACGGTAATGTGCGTACTCTGCGAGTGCTTATCGGTGCCGGTGCAGACGTTAACGCCGTTGATGGTGTAGGCAATAGCGCAGTGATGGAGGCGGCGGCTTTTGGTCACAAGGATGCGGTAGCGGCCCTGATCATGGCGGGTGCTGATGTTAACCTCAAAAATGCGGCCGGTTTCGACGCTCTGAAGCGTGCAGCACTCGGTAAATATGAGGCAATTAGGCAGCTGTTGCTGGAGTCGGGTGCCGTGGAGGGAGGTGCTGAGTAGAAGAAGTGGTCACTCTCACCGCTTCCCCTATATGGTGCTTTTCGTGAAAAGTCGCAAAGAGATCAAGGTGAGATAGAGAAGCGTCCCGCTTCTCTTTGACTCTATTTAAGTGAGAATAGGCTGGCTAAACCTGTGGCATCCTCCACTCAAATTGAATTATTTCCCGGACAACATATCACCCCAGGCCGGGAATAGTTTAAAATCCCTCTCTATTTGGCCGGTAGCTTCCAGCTTCGGCGGCGATTTGGCAGATTTTTAGGTATCTCATGAACGAAAAATTACGTGTTGGCGTAGTTGGCGTCGGTTATCTCGGGCGGTTTCATGCCCTGATTTACTCCCGCATGGACAATGTGGAGTTGGTCGGTGTGGTCGACAGCAACAGCGAGACCGCTGTCCGGGTGGCAGGGGAGGCCGGCTGTAAGGTGTTTCAGCGGGGTGAGGATATGATTGGGCATATCGATGCGGTGAGCATCGTGGTACCGACCTCTCTCCATCTCGAAGAGTCGCGGCCATTCCTCGAACAGGGCATACATATGCTGCTGGAGAAGCCGATCGCCTCCACCGTCGAGAATGGGCGGGAGATTGTTGATCTGGCCAGACAGAACGGGGCGATTCTGCAGATCGGCCACCTGGAGAGATTCAATGCCGGGGTCATGGCTCTGGCCGATCGTATCAACAAGCCGCGCTTTATCGAAGCCCACCGTATGGGTGGATTTGTTGCACGGGCGACCGATGTGGATGTGGTGTCTGATCTGATGATCCACGATATCGATATTATCCTCTCACTGGTGAAGTCGGAGATTACCTCTATATCTGCAGTGGGTACGCCAGTACTCACCTCGCACGTCGATATCGCCAATGCCCGCCTGGAGTTTGCCAACGGCACCGTTGCCAACGTTATAGCCAGCCGGGTATCGGAGAAGAAGATGCGGCGTATCCGCGTGTTCGAAGAGAACCGCTACGAATCCCTCGACTTTATCGAACAGCGGATCGAAACCGCTTTCCCACGGCCGCGTCCGAACGAGGAGTGGCCGGAGGTGGTGGCCGAGCAGATCGATATAGAACCGGTCAAGCCACTGGATGCGGAGCTGGCGGCATTTGTCGACTGCGTCAGCTTCAAGCGGGCACCATTAGTCGATGGTGAGGTGGGACAAGAGGCGCTGGAAGTGGCGATGATGGTCAAGGAGCAGATCATGGGGCGCCTTGAGTCTTCCACTGACTGATCGACAGAGACACTAAATTTTGTAACTTAGCCGGAAATTGTAATGACAGACCAAGCAGCTCCACAGGGCGTTCCCTACCTCTCACTCCAGCAGGAGTTCAGCGGACTTAAGGATGAGTGGTTCAGTGCCATCGAGGGGGCGGGTGCCACCGGCGCCTTTATTCTCGGCCCGAATGTACGGGCATTTGAGGAGGAGGCGGCAGCCTATGTCGGCACCCAACATGCTGTCGCCGTCGCCAACGGTACTGATGCGCTGGTACTGTCGTTGCGGGCGCTGGATATCGGTCCAGGCGATGAGGTGATTACTACACCCTTCACCTTTTTTGCCACCGCCGAGGCGATCTCGGTAGTCGGGGCGACCCCGGTGTTTGCCGATATCGAGGAGGGTAGTTTTAATCTCGATCCGGCCAGTGTCGCTGCCAAAGTGACGGAGCGCACCAAGGCGATATTGCCGGTACATATCTTCGGTAATCCGGCGGATATGAGTGCCATCAACGCAGTGGCCCAAGAGCATGGCCTGCGGGTGATTGAGGATGGTGCTCAGGCGTTCGGTGCCCGTCATGGCGAGGCGACCGTAGGCAGTCTCGGCGATACCGGTTGCTTTAGCTTCTACCCCACCAAGGTACTCGGCTGCTACGGCGACGGCGGTCTGATTACCACCAACAGTGACGAAGTGAAGGCGCGACTGCTGAAGCTGCGTAACCATGGCGCCAGTGCCCCCTTCACTCACGATGAGCTGGGTTACAACAGTCGTCTGGATGAGGTGCAGGCGGCACTGCTTCGCATCAAGCTGCGCAAGCTGAAGGATGATGTTGCCGCCCGTAACCGGATAGCAGACCTCTATGACCGTCACTTGGCAGGCCTTGATCTGGTCACCCCGGCACGCCCGGCAGGTGGCCGTCACGCCTTTAACCTCTACACTATTCGTCACCCACACCGGGATGCCCTGCGGGCTCATCTTAATGAGAACAAGGTGGGCAATAGCCAGTGCTACCCCCTGGGGCTGCACCTTCAGGCGATCTATCAGGGTCTGGGCTACAAAGCAGGTGATCTGCCGGTGGTGGATGGTCTCTGCAATGAGACCCTCTCACTGCCAATTTTCCCTGTGATGACCGCCGAGCAGGTGAGCCGCGTTTGTGAGTTGGTGGCTGAGGTTTGAGTTTGTGCGGGAATAGATAGGCTGCGAATGAATGTAAATGAACCCAACTAGTTGATATTGCAGCCGCCTATCTGCCCCCTCTCCCCCGTTGAGGGTGCCGCAAAAGTCCCCTCTCCCCACCGGGGAGAGGGTTAGGGTGAGGGGGATCAATAGGTAACTTATTGATTTAATACACCCTCATCCTAGCCTTCTCCCTCGTAGGGAGAAGGGACGGTCTAATCAAGCTTTGTTATGTCATTTGAACACCGAAACTTAAGTGTGAATAGAATGTTGAACTTGATCATCTGGAGTTTTCCATGAGCCGTTTCTGGAGCGAGTTGGTAGATAAACTGACCCCCTATGTACCGGGCGAACAGCCCAAGGGGACGGATCTAACCAAACTCAATACCAATGAGAATCCCTACGCTCCTTCACCCAAGGTACTGGCGGCACTTAAGGAGGAAGCGGCGGAGAGCCTGCGCCTCTATCCCGATCCCAACGGTGATCGCCTCAAAGGGGCGGTGGCAGACTTCTACAGTGTCTCACCCCGCCAGGTGTTTGTCGGCAATGGCTCCGATGAGGTGCTTGCCCACACCTTTCAGGCGCTGCTCAAGCAGCCACAGCCGATTCTCTTTCCGGATATCACCTACAGCTTCTACCCGGTCTATTGCGGTCTCTATGATGTTGCCTACCAGACAGTGCCTCTTACTGACAGTTTTGAGATAGACCCGGCGGATTACCGGCAGCCCAACGGCGGCATCATCTTCCCCAATCCCAATGCGCCCACCGGCTGCCTGCTACCGCTTACGGCCATTGAGTCGATGCTTGAGGCGAATCCAGATTCTGTGGTGGTGGTCGATGAAGCCTATATCGACTTTGGCGGCGACAGTGCGGCCACCCTGGTCTCCCGTTACCCCAATCTATTGGTGATTCAGACACTCTCGAAGTCGCGCTCCCTGGCCGGGCTACGGGTCGGCTTTGCTATCGGTGATGAGGCGTTGATCGAGGCGTTGGAGCGGGTAAAAAACAGCTTCAACTCCTACCCCCTGGATCGCTTTGCTCTAGCCGGTGGCGTTGCTGCGATGGAAGATCGGGACTACTTCGACCAGTGCCGCCGACGAATCATCGACTCCCGTGACGGTTTAGCAGAGAGATTGAACGGTCTCGGTTTTCAGGTGTTGCCTTCAGCAGCCAACTTTCTCTTTGTCCGCCATCCAGAGCAAGACGCTGAAGCACTGGCTCTGCAGTTGCGCGAGAAGAGGATTATCGTGCGCTATTTCAAAAAGCCCCGTATCGATCAGTTCCTGCGTATTACCGTGGGTACGGAAGAGGAGTGCGGGAAGCTCTATTCGACGTTGGAGGAGATGCTGGGCTAGTGGGCCATGCGGAAAGTTCGGTAACCCACAGCCATTCCATAAGCCGCGTTGGCAAGACGCGCGAGCGCTGGATTGGCCGTAGCCAATTCAAGTGAGCGCAACACAGTCAACGAGGCTTATGGGCTGGCCCGAAGCGAGAAAAATGGGGTCAGAGGTGACCTCAGCTACCGCAAGTTTCTCGATATCCAACCAGTTTAATCGGGAGAGTTAGAGAGGCGCAACCTTATTAGCACACGGCCCTTTCTGGCCTTGCCCAACTTCAAATTCTACTTTCTGACCGTCATTGAGACTTGCATATCCACCGCCACTTTGGATTTCCGAATGATGAACAAATAGATCTTTGCCACCATCATCTGGAGTAATGAAGCCGAAACCTTTGTCTGCATTGAACCACTTTACTGTACCTGTACTCATGCTGTGCTTTCCTGTGTGTATTTAATATTCGTTTACTTCGACTAACTTGCTATGTATCGCCGGTTGTAACCGCTTTATCGTCGTTTCCTGATATAGGTTGAACGTCCTGGGGCTGGCTATCGACTACCCCTGCTTTTTGCAAGCGTTTCTCTTCCTTCTTTTTCTTTTTGGCTATCTCTTTCTGGCGCTTTTCGTAAGCGTAATTGGGCTTAGCCACTCGTATTCTCCTCTACATAACTCTAGGATTGGAGCCTATAGAATACGATATTTTCCAACCAATTGCGCTCCTCATAGTATCGACAATATCCACGGTTACGAGAGGGTGCTGGATCGATAGCAGATATTCACCGCCCCTCAGACACATAATGTTGCCTTCAGCGGAGCTGGCGCGTTAGAGACTGCATTCGCTGGAAGGCCTGGTTATGACATTTACACTTCAATTTTGTGGAAAGCCTTGAGGAAGTCCTTTTTCCCCTGCTAAAACTTCACATGAGAAGCATGGTTAAGCGGTCGCTTTTCTTCTTCAAAGGCTGGGGTGACATAGCCCCGGTTTGAATTCCTAGCGAAAAAACGACACAATTTACATTACTCTCCTTCCTCTGATTATGTACTTCATGATCATCGCCAGAGGCTCCCACTGTTTTAACCTGTATACGGAAGTAGTTCGGCCCATCAGAAATCAATATATCAGTTTGATGGCCATGATCTAGGACTGGTAAAAACACCTCCCAACCATCTTGCATTAACCAGCTTACAACCATGCTTTCAAATGATGTATTTTTAAGTGCTTGGTGTGTTTGTGCTTTGTCTGAGTTAAACGCCTAGGCATAACTATACCCTTCAAGTTCGCCTGAACATCGACAGTTTGTCGTGTACAGAGGGCAATTCCATTTGGAACTTGACCTATGGTTAACTCACTACCCCATTTTTGGATACAGTGATGGATTTAGTGTTTTTTGTCATAACGCCCCAATTTACGTGGCACTCTCAACAATAAACAAGTTGCTTCGCTCGTGGGTGTAGCGCCTATTAACCGAGATAGTGGGAGGTTAATAGGCAAACGGCGCATCCAGGGCGGTAGAGCCGGTGTACGAACAACTCTGTATATGGCAACGCTGAGTGCTACCCAGTGTAACCCGATTATCAAGGCCTTTTATAGGCAACTCGTTGAGCAAGGAAAACATAAAAAGATCGCTCTTACTGCTTGTATTCGCAAGTTCATAACCATGCTAAATGCTATGGTGAGGGACCAAGTTGCATGGGCTTATTAATTATTATCAGATAGGGATTGACGCCACAGTCGCTTGTTAGGTGCTGCTAATACATTGTATTGTTGTTTTCAGATTTTTCAGGAATATTTTGCATAGCATCCCAATGCTCAACTATCTTGCCGTTCTCATCAAATCTAAAAAAATCCATCGTGACGTACTCATCACCACCAGGCCATTTTTGGTGGGTATGAAGTGCAACTAAATCACCTTCAGCAATTGAACGGACAAACTCAATACTTTTATTTGGGTATTCTTTTGCCATTTTTTCAAAATAGATAATTAATGGTTTAGTGCCATCTCCAACAAGAGGGTTGTGCTGAATATATTCGTCTCCGACAAACTGAGCGCAGGCCTTACTTGGCTCTCCTTCATATGCCATTTCATAAAATGAAATTGCATTTCGTTTGTTTTTATCTAGTCTAGATTTCATTACTTTACCCCTCTACTTAATAGGTTATAATTGTTTTTGATTTGTTCAAAATATGGTTCAAACTGTAATTGTACTTCGTGCATCTAATGCTTAGGTAAGTGGCTTTTAAAACCGAGGGTGTTTTGTGTGAAAATTTTCAGAGCAACACACAAAACGCGCACTTTTTTAAAAGCCCACTTGACCTACTTATTAGGTGTTTGTTCTTCAATCGCCGATTGCCCATATAGTTAATCCTTTTCGTTGTGCTTCGTCAATTAAGATTTAGCAGACGCCCATAATTTTTATTAAATATATGGTTGATTTTCGTGGGTTCATAGAAAATAATTTCTTTGTTAACGAGAGATTATTCCGACCCAAGGATCGTACTCCGTAACGGGAAAGCGTAAGAAATAAAAGTGTGTGTCCGTTAAATTGTTTTATTTATTAAACCAGAAAAAAGCAAGAAGAAAGACCTGCCCCTATTTTCCGCTGACCCATTTTTTCCGTTATAATGCCCTGCCAGTTATATACCCGTATTTAAGAGGTATTAAAAATACCATGGATATCAAAGGAACCTGTATCTCATCAACAACAGATGAGCACGGCCCAATTTATGTTTACCAAACAAGGACCAGCCGGATTCTCAGCTTTGATGGGAAAATCTACCAAAGTTGCATGAAACTAAATAACATTAATGGATTAGATCTCGGCTACACTCAGGCCATGATGGCGGGTTTATTTTTTATCCCCATAGTAAAAACAGCCACCATCATGGGGTTGGGCGCAGGCTCAATGGCAAAGAACCTTCTCAGTAGTTTTTCCGAGTTGGACGTACACGCGATTGAATACCGTGAAGCAGTGGTGAAGACTGCAAAAAAATATTTTTACTTACCCGACACTGATCGCCTCTTCATTCATATAGACGATGCTGCGAACTACATGAAACACACCGACATGAAAAGCGATATTATTTTTTCAGATCTATACAACTCGGAAGGCATGGAACCGAAACAAGTACAACCATCCTACTTGCGTGATTGTAAAAATGCACTCAACAAACAAGGTGTCCTCGTGCTCAATATCTGGCATACGGCACTTAAATTACGAGAAGAGTTAGATGAATTACTCGCGCTCGAATTTAAAAACCGACTACTCAGTTTCGAAGTAGAAAGTGGAAACACGATCATACTCGCATTCAAAAACGACATCCCTTCGATAAAAAGAAAAGAACTACTTACTAAAGGTAAATGGTTGCAAGAGGAAATGAACATTCCGATGGAACGTTATGCCAAATTACTCTGGGATACACAAGATTTAT
The DNA here is from genome assembly GCA_040505895.1 of Sedimenticola sp. Taxonomy (GTDB): domain Bacteria; phylum Pseudomonadota; class Gammaproteobacteria; order Chromatiales; family Chromatiaceae; genus Vondammii. The sequence continues at coordinate 173,133 of JBEVXU010000019.1, forward strand.
GAGGGCATCCATTTTTTATTTGCAAAGTTATGGAAATGTTGAGATATTTTTATGGGTGTCCGAAAGATTGTCACCACGCTGGATCAAGTGGATAGATATACCTGCGAACTTGAGTCTTGGGCATCTGCGCATAAAAGGCAATCCTATGCTAACTTCGACATTACGAGAATAGCAGAAAACGTGGTCTGTCCCCTATTGTTAGTCCAACAAACGGTTCAGATCGCGGCTATCGCGCGATCTAACCTTATTCGTTATGTTGATTTTTCACATAGTATCGATTTGTGCATTCAGTGAATTTATAAGACACGGCCTCTGTTTCCATTACTGTGCAATTAATTAAATCAGCCGTATTAAGATCAAATAATACATAATTATAATCTTTTCCTAGGCTGCTTTTAAAGCATATTTCATCATAGCCCTCTGCTTTGAAAAGCTCTGCTAGAATTTGAGTAGGAACATAATCAGAACTCGAATCATCATTACTGATTGGCTTTGTAAATGCGTTATTAATCATTGACCAAATTGCACATCCTATATCTTCTTGCGAAATAGGTGGGTCAAAAATGCAATGTACATAGCTGTAGTGTTTTTGAACAGAATAACAGTCAATTACTTTTAGATTTTTTGAAACTTTGAACTGAGCAAATGAGATATTTTCACCAATATGAGGCCTAAGTTCCGCCATACTAGTATTTTCACCATTTGATAGATACAAGTATGAAATACCTTTTGGATTTGCCCTTCCTTCACAGCATTTAAATGGTATTGGTTTCATCCTGCTTGGTGAGTATCCACTGATTAGTAACTCACCTTCTTCCTCATGCTCATCATATCCGATTTGAGCTCGACACAAGATAGTGCCTTCTGCAAGGCTACTTACTCGTGCTGGGAGTGATTTTTTATATTAAGCAAGAATTCATTTACTTCATCCGAATGCACATATCTACTTTGATATTTGACATTCTTTTCAAAGTTCTCGAAATCTTTCCATGTATTGAAACCCAAGTAAGCACCTCTTATTCAATTAACATAACAGCTGAGTTAAGTTGCCGGCACGTTTTCTGACATAGGCCGCTGGCACGTCCGTTGACATAGGCCGCTAAATTTCCCATTCAAGTTTATCTATGGAATATCTCAGTGAGCAGAGATGGGGGGGGAGATCAGCATCCTGCTAGAGAATAATATTCCTTGTTATCAGTAGACTAACAGAGAATCAGGCAGTGAGAAACCTGGTGTCACAAATGACCGCTTGTGGCTGGGTAGTGACCTATAGGCTCTAGCCTGGTTGTCACTGGCCGCCTGCGGTCTGCTCCCTATTCTGCAGCCATCTCACAAGCGCAGGCGATTGCGGCATGGAGACTGCCTATTTCAGCTTTGCCACTTCCCGCCAGCTCGAGGGCGGTGCCATGGTCTACTGAGGTGCGGATGATGGGGAGCCCGAGAGTGATGTTGACGGCGCGCCCAAATCCGAGATGTTTGAGTACCGGTAGCCCCTGGTCGTGATACATCGCCAATACAGCGTCTGCATGCTCCAGGTAGCGGGGGGTGAAGAGGGTGTCGGCGGGTAGGGGGCCTTCCAGTGCCATGCCTTCCTGTCGCAGTTTCTCCAGCACGGGGGTGATGGTTTCAATCTCTTCCATCCCCATATGTCCACCTTCTCCGGCATGAGGATTAAGCCCACACACCAGTATGCGTGGATTGTCGATAGCGAAACGCTTGACCAGATCCTGGTGGAGGATACGCGCTACCTGTTCCAGTGACTCCTGGGTGATGGCGGCGCTGATATCCTTCAGCGGTAGGTGGGTGGTGGCCAGGGCGACTCGTAGTTCGGGGCAAGCGAGCATCATTACCGGTGTTCCTCCGGTGATGTCGGCAAGAAACTCGGTGTGCCCGGAGAAGGGGATACCGGCCTCGTTGATGATGCCTTTGTGGACCGGGCCTGTCACCAGGGCAGTGAATTTCCCGGCGAGACAGCCGCCGGCCGCTTGCTGCAGCGTCGCCAGGACGTAGGGGGCGTTGGCGGCATTGAGCACCCCGGCATCCGCTGGTTCGAGCATGGTCACCGGCAGAACCCCTATCTGCCCCGCCTCCAGGGGCGGCGTGCGCTCCTCGTCATAGAGCTCTATCTTCAGCGGCAGGCCGAGTGTGGCGGCTCTGGCGTAGAGCAGGTCGGGATCACAAACAGCGACCAGTGGGTAGTCACGGTGCTGCTGGGCCAGGGTAACGCAGAGATCGGGGCCAATACCGGCGGGATCGCCGGGTGTCAGGGCGAGAGGGGCGTGCAGCATCTATTTGTCGCCTGTTCGAGGTGGCTGTTTGCCGGAATCAGTTCTGGTTGAGGCGAATTTCGATATAGGCCTCATCCTTTAGCCGTCGCAGGAAGAGCTCAGTCTGTTCCTTGGTCTTTCTTTTGCGCACTGCTTCACGGGCCTTTGATTTGAGTAGATCCTCGGTGCTGTCGTGTTGGCGCTGTCCCAGTACCTGAATCAGGTGCCAGCCAAACTCCGTACGGAAAGGCTCACTCAATTGATCCTTTTCGAGTTTGCCCATCTCCTCGTCATAACGGGGCAGCAGGTCGCCCGGGTTGACCCAGCCGAGATCGCCGCCCTTGATGGCGGAGCCTTTGTCGTCGGAGTGGGATCGGGCCAGCAGTGCAAAGTCATCACCGCCTTCTATACGCTGTTTCAGCCGCCCCAGGCGGCCTCTGGCATCATCGTCCGATGTCACTTCGTTGGTGTGGATCAGGATATGGCGGGTATGGGTCTGGGTGATGATGTGACGCTCTCCACCCTTATAGTCGGCGAGCTTGACGATGTGGTAGCCACTGGGGGTGTGAATGGGGTCGCTGATCTCGCCGCGTTCCATCTTCTCAACCCGGTCGATAAACAGGGAGGGGAGTTGCTCGGCGGGGCGCCAGCCCAGATCACCACCCTCAAGCGCCTTGCCCCCTTCGGAGTGGGTCAGGGCGATGGTGTGGAAATCGGCACCACCGCGCAACCTCTTAACGATCTCTTTTGCTCTCTTTTCGGCGGCGCTCAGTGCTTCGGGTGATGCCGCTTCCGGCGTACTGACGAGAATGTGCCGCAGATGGTAGGCAGATCGCCCGCTGGATGATCCAGACTGACGAGAAATGAGGGCCGCCACCTCCTGGTCGGTAACGCGGATATGCCTGCGTATCTGCTGCTCACGCATGCGCTGTAGCAGGATCTGGTCACGGATACTATCGCGGAAAGAGGCATAGCTAAGTCCCTCCGCTTCCAGTGCTTGCCTGAATTGAGAGAGCGTCAGGTTATTTTTGCGGGCGATATTGCTCAGTGCCTGGGCCACGAGCTCCTGGCCGACACTGATACCGGCCCGTTCAGCTGCACTGATCTGCAGCTTTTTCATGATCAGGCGGTCGAGTACCTGCTTCTCAACAACCGAACGGGGTGGCAGCTGTTTTCCACTCTGCCTCAGCTGGGTAACAATGGTGCGAATATCATTCTCAAGTTCGCTGCGCACCACCACATCATCATCAATGATGGCGACGATATTATCGATTCCTTCCGTCGCAGCGATTGCGGTGGAGAGTGCGCTACTGAGAAGGAGAGCCCCCAGCAGGGTGTTTCTGAAAAACTGTTTAAATATCATCTTGGTTGTCATGAAGTCTGTTGTTGCCCGATGGTTATGGGAGTCGCTTACTGCTCTGTGCTGTAGCCGAGAATACCCTTCTCTAAAAATTGATCGACTTTGTCGCCGATACTGCTTAGCCCCTTCAGCTCAAGCTGAAGAAATATCGATGCTGTCGCCTCTGCAGTGGCGCTTGTGCGGTACTGGCGCGCCACAAGTCGGGTGGTCCAGCAGCAGCTGTCATACTCCAGGCCGGCAAAGGCCTCCATCATCTGCTCATCTCTGAGAGAGTGGTACCAACGGCCCACCAGGCTCAGCTGATGGTTGACCGGCCAGCGCCCGGAGAGATCGACCTGCTCGATACTATTATCGGTGAAACGGTATGAGAGGTTGAGGATGCGCTGCTGATCATCCAGGTAGTTCAATGATAGGGCGGATTTTTCGATACCGGCATCATCGTGCGGATTCCACTGCAGGTCTCCTGACACACGCCAGTTGTCACCCAGGTTCACCGCCAGTTCTGCAAAGGTAGCGGAGCTGCTGTCATCGGCAACGACAACGCCAGGCAGTTGGACGTCACGGTCACGGAAATAGAAGGTCTGGCCAATACTGGCTCGCAATATCTCTCTGCCGCTTTCGCCATTGAGGCTGCGGCTGGTGAGTGCTGCGGTCAATTGGTTGGCATCGCCCACACGGTCGGCACCGGAGAAACGGTTCTCCAGGAATAAGTTACCGAAGCTCAGGCCGTGACTGGAGGTATCGAAAACCGGCAGGCTACTCTGGTCCTCGTAGGGGGTGTAGAGGTAATAGAGCCTGGGCTCAAGGGTCTGGTCTATCTTCTCACCAAACCAGTTTGTCTCACGATCAAAAAAGAGACCGCTGTCGATGCTCAGCGTGGGCAGAGTGCGGTTCTGGCTGGAGTCGACACCGACACTCTGGTCAGTCAGATTGTACTGTGTGTGGCGTAGGGTGAGTTTTGGCCTCAGATAGCCCCAGCTACGCTCCAGGGGCAGGCTGATGCTCGGCTTGAGGTCGATACGCTGAGCCTTTACCTTGGTGCTGGACGGGTGATCGAAGCGCACATACTCTGAGTAGAGGTGGTAATCGAGCCCATAGTGCTGATCCGGCCGGCTGAAGTCCAGCGTCAGCTGCGGCATGCGGCTATAGGGCCGGCTGTCGAGGGCGATACTGTTGTCTACAGTCTGATAGTGCTGTACGCGGCCTAAGAAGTTCCAGCCATCACCGTGGTAGTTCAGGTCAGCGCGACGCTCTTGGTGTTGTGCGCTGGTCGCTGCCAGGCTGTTGCCCAGGTCGTCCAGGTAGTCGCTGTCAGAGACATAGTCAGCCTCGACGTCATAGCTCCAGCGTGGTGCAGGGGTACCCCCCACTCTCAATTGATAAGCACCGCGGGTGCTGTTTTCTCCCGCCCCTCTGGCGCTGTCGCTGGGGAGAAGCTCAGCCTGTATCTGTCCCTGGAAACTCTCGGCCAGGTAGCGCACCTCGCCACCCAGCAGCAGGCCGCGCTTGGTCATCACCCTGGGGGTGAAGGTGGCGTCCATATTGGGGGCGATATTGAAATAGTAGGGCACTGACAGGTCAAAGCCGGTGTTGTCACTGGAGCCGATAGAGGGCACCAGAAAACCTGACTTGCGACGATCATCTATCGGGAACGTGAAATAGGGGGTATAGAGAAAAGGGACCCCCTTGAAGGCGAGGGTGGCGTTGCGTGCGACACCGACACCTGTTGATTGATCGAGCTCCAACTCGTCGGCCTTGATGATCCAGTCATCCTTACCGGGACGGCAGGTGCTGTAGGTGACTTTCTTGTAGTGGGAGAGGCCGGGACCATCGAACACCGCCTCTTCGGCGCTACCCCTGGCGGTGCGGTCAAGCAGGCGGAAGTCGGCCTGCTCAGCATGGCCTGTGCGGGAATCGAGGTTGTAGTGGATGGTTGGTCCGGCAAAGCGGATGCCCTTCTGCTCCAGGTAGCCTCCGCCCTGGGCGTCGATATCATCGGTCTCCCTGTTGTAGCGAACAGTTTGTGCCTCCAGCAGGTCACCCTCCTGTTGAACCTGAACGTTACCGTTGAAGAGGGCAATCTGCTCACTGTGCAGCAGCTCGGCGCCATCGGCCTCGATATGAATTACCCCATCAGGCAGGTCAGCAGCTGCACTGGTGGTTGCCGATTGTGGCAGGTAGCATCGGGACCAGTCGATGCCCCGGTCGATGCGGGAGCTTGAAGCTAGCACCGCCACAGGTTGGTGCTTGATTGTGGATGTGTTGCCCGTGCTCTCTGATACCGTTGCAGCTTTTATTTCAGGTTTCGGCTCTGGCCTCTGTTCTGGTTTTGGTTTTGGTTGAGGCGTTGGCTCGGGCTTCGGCTCAGGCCTCCGTTCGGGTTTTAGTTGAGGCTTAGGCTCGGACTTCGGCTCTGGCTTTGGTTGGGGTTTTGGCTCGGGACGTAACTCAGGCTCAGGCTCAGGCTCAGGCTCAGGTTGAGGCCTAGGCTCAACCTTTGGTGTGGTTTTATCCACGCCACTGGTTGTGGCTGCCGGGGGAGTGGCGATCAGGTCGGGTACCGGCACGCCGTCTTTTGAACAGCTCCAGCCGCCTTCGGCTGTTGCCCGGCAATCCCAAGTAGCTTCCGCCTCGATGGCGGGTGTCATCAATAGTGTGCTGATGACAAGAGGTAGTATCCGTTGTTTTCCTAGCACTGGGTTTCTCTGGCTTTTTTGAAGGATCTGCTCCGCTTGGATCGATCCTATGTTGTTGTTCCGTGAAAGCAGCCCTGGATCGCTACCGTCCCCTTGAGAGTGATTAACTCAGCCTCTATCTACCGTTTCTGCTTTTTTATAGCAAGCGCGGCATAAAATCGCATAGAATCGCCTTTTCTTCAATGACTATGAGGCTAACAGGGGTTCCCGGCACCTCATATTAATTGCTCAAAACAGGAACAACTCTATGCCTGAACGTCTGGCAGCACTCAAGACCTGGATCGGTGAAACGCTCGGTCTGGGTGATTTTACCATCGAAGCGGCATCAGGTGATGCCAGCTTTCGGCGCTATTTTCGTGTCACTTTGGCTGACACACGCACCTTTATCGCCATGGATGCCCCCCCGGAGAAAGAGGATTGTCATCCGTTTGTCGCCATCGCCGACACCTTCTCGGGCTTGGGGCTGCATGTACCGAAAATAGATGCCGCCGATCTTGAGCAGGGCTTTCTGCTGCTGGAGGATCTGGGTTCCACCCACTATTTGGACAGGCTTGACGGTAACAGTGCAGATCGGCTCTATGCCGATGCTCTGGGCGCCTTGGCGGTGATCCAGGCGTGTGGTCCACAGCAAGAGCTGCCCTCCTATGACGCGGCGATGCTGCAGCGGGAGATGGCACTGTTTCCTGAATGGCTGCTTCAGCAGCAGTTGGAGATCTTGCTGAATGAAAGTGAGCTGGAGCAGTTGGGAGATACCTTTCAATTACTGACTGAGAATGCACTGGCTCAGCCACAGGTCTGTGTTCATCGCGACTATCACTCCCGCAACCTGCTGCTGACCCACTCTCCCAATCCCGGCATTATCGATTTTCAGGATGCAGTGGTGGGGCCTGTGACCTATGATCTCGCCTCCCTGTTGCGTGACTGCTACATCAGTTGGCCGCTGGAGCGGGTAAGAGGTTGGGCCATGGGTTATTTTGAGTTGGCGCTTCAGTCTGGAATTTTGCGTGGTGAACATGAAGCGCTGTTTCTGCGTTGGTTCGATCTGATGGGGGTACAGCGACATCTCAAAGCCGCCGGTATCTTCGCCCGGCTCAATATCCGTGATGGTAAGCCCGGCTATCTGGCGGACATCCCCCGCACCCTCGGCTATATCGTTGAGGTGGCGGCGGACTATCCTGAGTTGTCGTTTCTTGGCGGCTTGATAGAGGAGCGGGTGTTGCCGGCGCTTGATGGATCTGACTAGAGGGTGATGTAAAGCCCAAGTCCCTTCTCCCTACGAGGGAGAAGGATAGGATGAGGGTGAATGGAGTCATAGGGTGTAGGGCGCAATAAGCGTAGCGCATTGCGACGCTACGGTGTGCTGTTCTGGTGTAATGCGCTGTGCTTATTACACCCTATGTTTTTTTAGCTCTGCTCTCTGGCTACCGCGCGGTAGCCGATATCGGTACGAAAATAGACACCGTCCCATGTGACTTGGCGTGCCAGGGCGTAGGCGTTGGCCTGAGCTTCGGCGACACTCTCCCCCAGAGCGGTGGCACAGAGCACCCGGCCGCCGGCGGTGACCACTTCACCGTTTTTCTCGGCTGTGCCGGCATGAAATACTTTGGCATCGCTGTTGCCGTTCTCCGGCAGGCCACTAATTACATCACCTTTGTCGTAGTCGGCTGGGTAGCCACCAGCAGCCAGCACCACGCCAAGTGAGGCGCGCTCATCCCACTCGGTCTGCTCTTCATCCAAACGGCCGGCGATGGCTGCCAGACAGTGGGCAACCAGATCGGAGCGCATACGCAACATAATCGGCTGGGTTTCGGGATCGCCGAAGCGGCAGTTGTACTCCAGCACTTTGGGAACACCGTCTGCATTGATCATGACACCGGCATAGAGGAAACCGGTGTAGGAGAGTCCTTCTGCCGCCATACCGTCGACGGTGGGTCGGATCACCTCATCCATAATCCGTTGATGCATCTCAGGCGTCACCACAGGCGCAGGTGAGTAGGCACCCATACCGCCGGTGTTGGGGCCTTGGTCGCCATTGTCCCGCGCCTTGTGGTCCTGTGAGCTGGCCATCGGCAGAATATTCTTACCGTCTGCCATGACAATAAAGCTCGCCTCTTCACCCAAAAGAAACTCCTCTATCACCACCCGGTGGCCGGCCTCACCAAAGCTGTTGCCGGCGAGCATATCCTTGACGGTCTCCTCGGCGATGGCCATGTCATCGGCGAGGATGACACCCTTGCCGGCGGCTAGTCCGTCGGCCTTGATAACAATGGGTACACCGACCTGGTGCAGATAGGCCAGCGCCTCGTCACGGTCAGTGAAATTGCCGTAAGCGGCAGTGGGAATGTTGTGGCGGGCGAGGAAGTCTTTGGTGAAGGCTTTGGAACCCTCCAGCTGTGCCGCCCCTTGGGTAGGGCCGAAACACTTGAGCCCCGCTGCTGTGAAGGCGTCTACAACACCGATCACCAGGGGAACTTCCGGGCCAACGATGGTCAGGCCGATACCCTTCTCTTTGGCAAAAGCGACCAGCGCTTCGGTATCGTCAACTGCGATATCGACATTCTCCAGCCCTCTCTCTCTGGCGGTGCCTGCATTGCCCGGGGCAACGAAAACTATCTCTGCGAGGGGGGACTGTGCCGCTTTCCAGCCGAGGGCGTGTTCACGTCCGCCACCGCCGATGATAAGGATCTTCATATTGGTTACGCCTTTTTGCCTAAGCTAAATTTCTAGTGGCTATGCACAAAAGTTCCGCCACCTGAAGTAGGAGCGAACTTGTTCGCGAAGAACCGGCCCCGGAGCTGATCGCGAACGAGTTCGCTCCTACAGGCTCCTGGGTGGCTTCAGAATTATCGTACATAGGCAGTTATCTGTTTTAAGTTTGAGTAAATACCGTATTCAATATTTTCATCAAGCCAGTTTTGAATAACAGTCTAACGGTGGTCAGTGACACCTCTGCTACTGTTTTCAAAGAAGCGGATAATATTCTCAACCTCTTCTATCTGCTCCTCCTGTCGTAACTGTTCCATCGCCTGTCGGGTATTGAGGCCTGAGCGGTAGATGGTTTTGTAAGCCTGTTTGATCGCCGAACGTGTTGCTGCATCCATCCCCGCACGCCGCATACCGACACTGTTGAGGCCGATAACTCTTGCCGGGTTGCCATCACCTGTGGAGTAAGGGGGGATGTCCTTCACCACCTTGGCACAGCCGGCGATCATGGCGTAGTCACCGATAAAACAGAACTGGTGGATAGCCACCACGCCGGAGAGGAAGGCGTAGTGGCCAATCTCCACGTGACCGGCCACAACACTGTTGGGACCATAGACACTTTGGTTGCCGAATCGGCAATCGTGTCCGGCATGGAAGCCGCACATGAAATAGTTGCCGTCACCGATAATGGTTCCTTCATCGGTTTTGACGCCACGGCTGATGTTGACCCCCTCCTTGAAGTGATTGTCATCACCAATGGTAAGGGGCTTGCTCAGCTCCGGGGTAAAGCCAAGGTCGTGAGGTTCGCAGCCGAGAACGGTACCGTGGTAGACACGGTTATTGCGCCCCAGACGAGTGCCGCTGAAGATGCGTACACTGCTGTCGATGCGACAGCCTTCACCAATGGTCACACCGCTCTCGATGATGGAATAGGGGCCGATCTCCACTGACTCATGGATATTGGCCCCAGCTTCGATGATGGCTGTCGGATGGATTCTGCTCATGGTGCTGTAAAGAGTAGTGGTATTTGATTCAGACTGAAGCCAGGATCACAGAGAACGCAAAGAGTCACAGAGAGCGCAGAGGCAAGCGTACGAAAAAGTACTTTTCTCCGTGCTCTCTGCGGTTCCCTGTGTTCCCTTATTATTGCTCTCGTATTTAGTGGCGGAAGTGGCGCATGCCGGTGAATACCATGGCGATATCGTGCTCGTCAGCAGCGGCGATCACCTCTTCGTCACGCATTGAGCCGCCTGGCTGGATAACGGCGCGGATACCCGCCTCAGCGGCACTGTCGAGGCCGTCGCGGAAGGGGAAAAAGGCATCAGAGGCCATTACCGAACCCGGTACTTCGAGTCCAGCGTGTTCCGCCTTGAAGCCGGCGATACGGGCGGAGTTGATTCGGCTCATCTGGCCGGCACCGACACCGATGGTCATGTTGTTTTTGCCGTAGACAATGGCGTTGGACTTAACGAACTTGGCCACCTGCCAGGTGAAGAGCAGATCCTTCATCTCCTGTTCGGTGGGGGTACGTTTGGTCACTACGCGGATATCGTTGGAGAGTTGCAGGTCGGCATCCTGTACCAGCAGGCCGCCATTGACTCGTTTGAAATCGAGGCGGTGTATCGCTTCGCTGCTCCACTCGCCACAGGTGAGCAGGCGTACATTTTTCTTGGCACTGAGTACTTCACCGGCTTCTGCGGATACGCTGGGGGCGATGATGACTTCGACAAACTGACGGTCAATGATCGCCTGTGCGGTCTCTGCGTCGAGCTCCTGGTTGATGGCGATAATACCGCCAAAAGCGGACTCGGGATCGGTGCTGAATGCACGATCATAGGCATCGAGTAGTGATGATCCTATGGCTACGCCACAGGGGTTGGCGTGCTTGACGATGACGCAGGCTGGGCCCTCGTTAAACTGTTTGACACACTCCAGTGCGGCATCGGTATCACCAATGTTGTTGTAGGATAGCTCCTTGCCCTGCAACTGTGTGGCGGTGGAGATGCACGCTTCCGGCTGATCGCGTTCGACAAAGAATGCCGCTTTTTGGTGCGGGTTCTCGCCGTAACGCATGGTCTGTACCTGCTGGAACTGCAGGTTGATGGTGCGGGGGAAGTTGCTGGCTTCCTCTCCTAGACGTGTACCCAGGTAGTTGGCGATAGCACCATCGTAGTTGGAGGTGTGCTCAAAGGTCTTTACCGCTAAGTCGAAGCGGGTGGCATCGGTGACGGCGCCACTGTTCTCATCCATCTCCTGCAGTACGCGGGGGTAGTCTGCTGCGTCCACAACCACAGCGACATCTGCATGGTTCTTTGCTGCCGCACGCAGCATGGTGGGGCCACCGATATCGATGTTCTCAATAGCGGTGGGCAGGTCACAATCCGGGTTGGCCACGGTCTGCTCAAAGGGGTAGAGGTTGACCACAATGATATCGATAGGAGCGATGCCGTTGTCAGCCATTACCTGATCATCGGTGCCGCGGCGACCGAGAATGCCACCGTGAATTATTGGGTGGAGTGTTTTTACACGGCCGTCCATCATCTCTGGGAAGCCGGTATGTTCGGATACTTCGGTGACCGGCACCTGGTTTTCGGTGAGGAGACGGGCTGTGCCGCCAGTGGATAGGATATCGACACCGCGCTGCTGGAGTTCGCGGGCAAAATCAACGATGCCTGTTTTGTCGGATACGCTGATGAGGGCTCTGGTTATGGCTGCCATGTTTCTGCCTTTGTGAGTCATGCTTTAGATAAGGGGCGGCCTGGTGTTCCAGGCCGAGACGTATTCTGTCTGTTTCAGTCGAGTTTGTAGTGGGCCAGTTTTTTACGCAGGGTACTGCGGCTGATGCCGAGGATCTCCGATGCGCGAGTCTGATTGCCCTCGGTATGTATCATCACCGTCTCCAGCATAGGTTGTTCCGTTTCGGCCAGCACCATGTGGTAGACATTGACGGCACTGTGGCCGTCGAGCTGCTCAAAATAGCTTGTGAGTGCTTGGCGAACACACTCACGCAGTGGCTCGTTTTCCTTTTTCTTTCGGCTGCTAAACGTCATCAGCTGGAATTCCCACAGTTGAATCACTCCATGTCATGCCGCTAACTCTCCGGTGGTAGTCAGGCGGCTAAAAAAATCCTTGATTAGAGACAGCTGCTGTGCGGCGCTGCTGCTCTGGTTTATCATTTTTCTGAAAGCGTGGCCGCCGGGCTGAGTCTTGCTGTACCAGGCAATGTGCTTACGAGCCACTTTTACACCGCTCCGCTCACCATAGAAACTGTAAAGATTCTCCAGGTGCTCGGCCAGAACCTCGCTTATCCATGCCGGGGAGGGGGTATCGAGGAGCTCTCCGGTTTTCAGGTAGTGGGATATCTCGCGAAAAATCCATGGTCTGCCTTGAGCAGCACGGCCAATCATCAAACCATCAGCACCCGTTAGTTGCAGCACCTGTTTGGCTTTTTTCGGGGTGGTGATATCGCCATTTGCGATAACTGGAATAGTGATGTTCTGTTTTATCTCTCTGATGGTGTCGTACTCAGCTTCACCTGAAAAGCCACAGCTGCGGGTACGGCCGTGGATTGCAAGTGCCTGAATGCCGGATGCCTCAGCAATGTGGGCGATTTCCAGGGCATTCCTCTCATCGCGGCTCCAGCCGGTGCGAATCTTCAGTGTCACTGGTACATCGACTGCCTGTACCACAGCCTGCAGTATCCTCTCTACCTGTTGCGGTGCCTTCATCAGGGCGGAGCCGGCGGCCACCTTGCACACTTTCTTCGCAGGGCAGCCCATATTTATATCGATGATCTGAGCGCCACGCTCAACATTGAGTTGTGCTGCCTGTGCCATCATCTCCGGGTCGGCGCCGAGTATCTGTACTGATACGGGACCAGATTCACCGGTGAAGTCGAGACGCCGCATCGTCTTGGGTGTTCCCCAGAGTGCGGAGTTTGAAGCTATCATCTCCGACACCGCCATGCCTGCACCGAGTTTGCGACAGAGCATGCGGAACGGACGATCAGTGACGCCTGCCATGGGTGCAACTATCAGGTTGTTGTCGAGTTGATAGGGGCCGATACGCATGTCGCTCAAGGTCTCAGATAATTCTCTTATTATTTAGGCAGAAGGGTGTATTCATCTTCTGTGAAGCAGTACGGTCCCGGAGTTTTTCCGAGAGGGGATGATATGTTACGCCGAAATGGATGGCGGGCAAACCCCGTATTTAGCTGCATGTTTCGGATTAAAATGAGGTGTGCTGGGTAACTCTTTGATTTTCTGGTTTTATGCTCAGTGCTTTAAAGAAAATCAAATTTAAAGCCGGTGTTCTCTTCCCCCGGATCTTCCAATTCAAGCTGAACTTGAACATGTGCTCCAGGCAAAAATAGACCCTTTCGGTCCGCCGGGCGTTGCAGGTATTCGGCAGGTTGAAACACCCGCTGGGCGGCAAGCTGTTCGTTACTGCCGTAGAAGGAGAGTTGCAGAGCAGGATAGGGCTGTGGGTGGCCGGCCTTGTTGGTAAAACTGATTACCACCAGCAGTGCGTTGTCGTTATCGGGGTGGATACCGATGGAACGGTCGGTGATGGCGATCTCATCCATCGCCTTCCGTAGGGGTAGTTGGCATCCGACATGGCGGCAAGCCAGTTCGAGCAGTTGGCGTCCCTCCGGGTACTGTATCAGATGCTTTCTACCAAACCAGCTGAGTTGTCCCAAGGTAAGCAGCAGAAAAAGAGTGATTAACAGTGACCATGCCAGGGTGCCCCGGTTTGATGTCTGTTGTCCGGTGTATATCTCATCGCTGGAGATTGTTTTCTCCTCGATAGCATCAATCTCGGGCAGATCACTGGGTATTTTGAAGGGGAGATTGTTCTCATTCTCCAGGGCTGATTTGCTCGGCTCTATCTCTGGAATGGTACCTCCGGTATTGGAGAGGAACTGTTGCAGATCAACGCGTTTTAACTCACTGTTTTCATCGGCACTATCTGTGGCTGGAGTGACGGTGTCATTGGCTTCCTGTGGAGGTGTGGAGTGAACGTCGGTCATCTCCTCCATCGCGGCATTTTCCATGCCGCCTCCAGTGGGTAAGTTACTGGCCTCTACCTCTACCTCTACCTCTACCTCTACCTCTACCTCTTCCTCTGCCTCTGCCTCTGCTACTAGCTCCTCTAGTATCGAAACAGGATCCGGCTGCGGTAGTTCAATGCCCTCTTCAAGGTTATCGAGGGCATCGAATACCTGATGACAGCGGCAGCAGTGAACTTTGCCGTCGGCGGCTTTCAGCTGCACGTCGCTAATTCGGAATAGTGTGAGGCAGTGAGGGCAGCGGGTATGCATGGCTACGCCTCCTCCGGTGACTTGCGGCGGCCTTCAAGCAGAATCCAATCATCCAGCTGTTTTGGAGGCTGCATTTCAAATGCCGGGGCAAAACCGTCACTCACCTCTTTGGCCTGCTCTGCCAGTATGCCGGAGAGAACGATTTTGCCTCCTGGCAGTGTTAGTTCGGCAAGCTGCTGTTTTAAAGCGATCAGTGTGCCGGCGAGGATGTTGGCCAACATGATGTCGGCGGGCTGAGGTAGTGGGTCATCACTGCCAAGAAGCGTCAGGTGGTCACTGACCCCGTTTTTCTCGGCATTGGCGGTGGTCGCCTCCAGCGCCTGAGGATCGTGATCGATGGCGGTGACGGTGGTGGCTCCAAGCCGTAGCGCGGCAATGGCGAGTATGCCGGAGCCGCAACCGAAATCGATAACCTGCTTGCCATCCAGTGCCTGACCATCCAGCCACTGTAGGCAGAGTGCGGTGGTGGGGTGAGTGCCGGTACCAAAGGCGAGCCCCGGGTCCAGTTCAACCACGGTGGCGTCTGAATCCGGTGGTGTCTGTCCTGTCGGGCAAATCCACAGGCGTTGGCCAAAAGACATCGGGTGGAAGTTTTCCATCCAGACGCGTTCCCACTCCCGGTCCTCCAGCACCTCCAGCTCCAGCCGTTGGCTGACGTCCCTGTTGAGTACCCGATTGATGGCACTGCGCAACTGGTCCGGATTGGTGTCGCCGGTGAACAGCCCGGTGACCCGGGTGCTCCGCCACAACGGCAACTCACCGGGTTTGGGTTCGAGGAGCGGCTCATCCTCGGCATCACCCAGGGTTGTGGAGAGTGCCCCCAGATTTTCGAACAGCAGTTCCATCAGTGGTGCTTGTTCTTTGCCGGTTATTAGGTGTGCTTGAATCCAGGGCATGACAGGTCGGCTTAATTACTCAAGTTTTGGAGTTCATTGACTCCCTTTCCCTATGATGAGGGTGTCGTAAAAGCACCAGTCCCTTCTCCCTGCGAGGGAGAAGGTTAGGATGAGGGTGTATTAAATCAATAGGTTACCTATTGATCCCCCTCACCCTCGGCAAGCTGCTCCTGCGTTGCTCTACTACCTACATCCATGTAGGCATCTCCCCCGGTAGGGAGAGGGAACCGGAGTTTTCAGCGAAGCCCCAACCTCGTGTGTCATTCGAGCTCCAGCGCTTGGATTGCTTAGAGTTCCAGCATCTTCTCAAGATAGTGAATATTGGCTCCGCCGGCGGCAAATGCGCCGTCCCGCATGATCCGTTCCTGCAGAGGAATATTGCTCTTGATTCCCTCGATGACCATCTCATCAAGTGCTGTACGCATACGCGCTATGGCGGACGCACGGGTCTCACCATGAGCGATCAACTTACCGATCATTGAGTCGTAGTAAGGGGGGACTCTGTAGCCATGGTAGATATGGGTATCCACACGGATACCGGGGCCACCGGGGATATGCAGGTGGGTGATGTCACCGGGGCTGGGCATGAAATTATCGGGGTCTTCAGCGTTGATCCGGCACTCGATGGCATGGCCGTTGATGCTGATATCTTCCTGTTTGTAGGATAGCCTTTCGCCGGAGGCGATGAGCAACTGCTCCTTGACGATATCAACACCTGTGATCATCTCGGTTACCGGATGTTCCACCTGGACGCGGGTGTTCATTTCGATAAAGTAGAATTCGCCATTCTCATATAGGAACTCGAAGGTACCGGCACCGCGGTAGCCGATTTGACGGCAAGCCTCGGCACAGCGCTCACCGATGCGTTGGCGCATCTCTTCGGTAATGCCGGGTGCTGGTGCTTCTTCCACCACCTTCTGGTGGCGTCGCTGCATGGAGCAGTCGCGTTCACACAGATGGATAGCATCACCATGGGTATCGGCAAGTACCTGGAATTCGACATGGCGCGGATTCTCCAGGAACTTCTCCATGTAGACGACATCGTTGCCGAAGGCGGCGGCGGCTTCACTCTTGGTCAGGGAGATGGCATTGAGAAGGTGCGCTTCGGAGTGCACCACCCGCATGCCGCGGCCACCGCCACCACCGGAGGCCTTGATGATGACCGGGTAGCCGATTTTACGGGCCATCTCCAGCGTGTTTTTGTTGTCATCAGTAATCGGACCGTCTGAGCCGGGAACACAGGGTACGCCCGCGCTCTTCATCGCCTCGATAGCGGTGATCTTATCGCCCATGGTGCGGATGGTCTCCGGCCTGGGGCCGATAAAGATGAATCCGCTCTCCTCCACCCGCTCAGCAAAGTCGGCATTCTCAGACAGAAAACCGTAGCCGGGATGGATGGCGTTGGCGTCGGTCACCTCTGCAGCGCTTATCAAGGTTGGAATCTGCAGATAGCTTTCAGAGGAGGGTGGAGGGCCGATACAGACGGTCTCATCCGCCAAGCGGACATGCTTCAGGTCCCGGTCGGCCTCGGAGTGAACTGCCACGCTCTTGATGCCCAGCTCTTTGCAGGCACGCAGGATACGCAGTGCGATCTCGCCGCGATTGGCGATGACAATTTTTTCAATCATATGCTACTGCCTTATTCGATGATGAACATCGGCTCGTTGTACTCAACGGGCTGACCGTTCTCCACCAGGATCTTCTTAACCACACCGCTCTTGTCACTCTCTATCTGATTGAGGATCTTCATCGCTTCGATGATACAGAGGGTGTCCCCGGCGCTGACACTCTGGCCTTCGGTGATAAACGGTTTGGCGCCGGGAGTGGCAGCGGCGTAGTAGGTGCCGACCATAGGGGATTTGATCTGATGGCCACTGATTACCTCTGCAGCTTCCTCTGCGGGAGCGGCTGCAGCTGGAGCGGGTGCTGCAGCGGCAACGGGTGCAGGTGCAGCGTATGCGACAGGGACTGCGGGGCTGTTGCGGCTGATGCGTACGGACTCTTCGCCTTCGTGAATCTCAATTTCGGCGATGTCAGATTCTTCAACCAGTTCGATCAGTTTTTTTACTTTTCTGATGTCCATGATGTCTCTTCTCTGGAAAATTTGTATGTTTAGGTACTTCGTTGGGTGTCAATGCGGGCCACTGCGGCTTCCAGGGTGTCATGGCCATAGACCTCGGGCTCACGGTTGCCCAGCAGGTTTAAATTGGGGCCGTTCATGACCAGGATAGTTGACATTTATTACTGTTCCGATGGGTTTTACAGTGCGTGATAAGAGTCAGTGGCTTATCTGGGCAATTTTCGCTCAATAGGGCGAGCTTGTCCAGATTTTAGACCATTTCCCTTCAAGATCGCGACAGTTTATCTGCCAAACCGTGGTAAATACCGTTATTTGAGGTGGGATTAAATGGAAAAAAACAGCTAGGGACGGATGTCCACTACAGCAGAGGAAGCAATTTCTGTTGGAGGGTATCCTCGGAGATCATGCCCGCCTGTACATAACGGGTATTGCCATCACGGTCGTAGATGGCGGTAAATGGCAGGGAGTTGAAGCTGTTGCCCATCTGCTCGGCCAGCTCCATCGCCTTGATGTCACCGAGCAGGACTGGAAAGTTGATGCCGTAGACTTCGGAAAATTCCACCACCATCTGCGGATTGTCGACGGCGATGCCGATAAATTGCACGCCCTTGGCGGCATACTTATCCTGGGTTTCGATGAACAGCGGCATCTCACGGCGACAGGGTGGGCACCAAGTGGCCCAGAAGTTGATGACCAGCAGTTTATTCTGCCACTCGCGGCTGTTGCGTTTGACGCCCTCAAGATCGACAAAACTGAACTGGGGCAGGCTTTTTGCCCCGGGGCCGTTGTACGCCGCTTCGCTGACGCCGTCACAACCGGTGAGATTGAGGACGGCTATTAGCAGCAGGGCCGCAAGAGCGGAGACGGACTTCATTTTACCGTGCTCCTGACATGATCGGCAAAGTCCCCTGCAGCCATAAAGCCCACTACCCGGCGATTCTTTCGCTCCACACCATCACTGCCGTAGAACATGATGCTTGGTGGTCCGGGCAGGCCGAAGTGGCCATGAATCAGGGCCTGGTCGACCTCATCATTGGCGGTCACATCCGCCTGTAGCAGCACAAAGTTGCTGAGAGCGGTGATTACCTCCGGATCGGAGAATGTGTAGCGCTCCATCTCTTTGCAGGAGACACACCAGTCGGCATAAAAGTCGAGCATCACCGGTTTGCCGACTTTGCCGGCAGCGGTGACTTCGCGCTGTAGATCGTCGACACTCTTGATGCGTTTGAACTGGAGGTGGGTGGCCTCACCTCCACTTCCGGCGAAGGCACCGATGCCGCGAAGGGGTTGAACGGTATCTTTGCCGCCGGCGGCAGCACCCACCAGCATCAGGCTGCCGTAAACCAGCATCACCATACCCAATCCCTTCCACAGGCGATCCCATCCAGAGGCTTCAACCGCCAGTGACTGCATGGCACCCATATAAATCGCACTGGCAATCAGCAGTACGCCCCATAGCACCATGGCAACTGCGGGTGGAATGATACGTTCCAGCATGATGATAGCGACAGCCAACATCCCGACACCAAATACCGCCTTAACCGTGTCCATCCAGGCTCCCGCCCGGGGTAACAGCTTACCGGCGGAAGTGCCGATGGCGATCAGCGGTGCCCCCATACCCATGGAGAGCGCAAATAGAGCAAGGCCGCCAAGCATTGCATCACCGGTCTGGCCGATAAAGATCAATGCACCGGCCAGAGGTGGGGCAACACAGGGGCCGACGATAAGAGCTGAGAGCAGACCCATAACGGCGACACCGGTGAGACTGCCTCCCTTCTGGCGGTTACTGGTATTGCTCAGTCGACTCTGCCAACTACTTGGCAGTTGCAACTCGTAGAAACCAAACATAGAGAGAGCTAGTAGGACAAAGACAACGGCAAAGGAGCTGAGAATCCACGGGTCCTGGAATGCCGCCTGCAGGTTTTGCCCGAATAGTCCCGCCAATACGCCGGCACCGGTGTAGGTGAGAGACATGGCAAGCACGTAGACCAAAGAGAGAGTAAATGCTTTGCTCGTAGTGATACTGGTGCCGTGACCGGCAATGATTCCCGAGAGGATGGGAATCATCGGGAAGATACAAGGGGTGAGGGAGAGTAACAGGCCAAAACCGAAGAAGGTGATTACAATCAGCCAAGTGTTACCACCAGCCAGAGTATTGGTTATCTCGTCCAGCTCCGAAATCTGAGTCTCTTCAACTGCAGTGGCTGGTGCTTCTGGTGTCGTTACTCTCTCTGCCGCAGAGGTGGCAGAGGTTGCCGCAACAGCCGTCATCGGCGGTAAGGTCAGCTTAACCTCAGGTCGTTGCGGTGGATAGCATACCCCGGCCTCGGCACAGCCTTGGTAGACTGCCCTCAGGGTGATCTCCATGGCCTCACCGGGGCTACGTTTAAGCGGTAGCAGCAGATCGATCTGGTGATGGTAGACCGCCAGATCACCGGTTGTGCCATCTGGCCGCAGAGCGTTCTTTTTGATCTCGGCTTCCGGTAGTTGGTATTCGCCGAGGGCGATGCCGTTACCCATGACGGCAAGCTTAATCTTATCTTGATAGAGATAGGTGCCGTCGGCGATCTGCCATAGTAGCCGCAGCTGATCGGGAGCCGCCACCTCTGCGGTGAAACGGAATGCCTCGTTCACCGGCAGAATGACTACCTCCTCTTCATCCTCGGGATCGATGCTCTCGCCAAAGTTGCTCAGTGCTGAGAGGGCGCTCTCCGATGCCTGTTGTGTCGGGGCCGCCGGCAAGGAGATACTCGCCTTTTTACGTTGGGGTGGGTAACAGAGACCTGCATCGGCACAGCCCTGGAATTTGGCGGTTAGGTCAAGGGCGTCAGCTGCTCCCGTCTGGCGGGTGATCGGGATGCGAATCGAAACCTTGCCACGGAGAATCGCTACATCACCAAAATTTTCATCATGTTTTATTTTGCCCGGGGGGATCTCCGCCTCACCAAGTGTGATCCCATCACTCTCTGATGTGAATTTGAACTTGCTCCTGTAGAGATAGTAACCCTTGACAATAGCCCACTCGGCGACAACCGCATCGGCCCCATCCGCTTTGGCCGAGAACTTGAAGGCGACATCCGGACGCAGAAACTCCTCATCTGACTGGGCCGCTGTGATGCCGGTGCTCAGTAGCAGAAACAGTGAGAGAAAGAGCAGGGTGAGCTTGCTTGGTTTTATTCTTCTGTGCATTGGTTGACCCAGTTGAGATAGCCCGGAAGGCCGCGTTCTACAGTGACCGCAACAATCTCTGGAAGTTCATAGGGGTGGAGTGTTTGAATCCTCCGCTCCAGTTCCGGATAGCGTGGCCGTGTCGTCTTAATCAGTAGTTGCAACTCTTCCGCTGTTTCACAAGCGCCCTGCCAGTGGTAGACCGAGGTAACCGGTGTGCTGATTGTGACACAGGCGGCAAGCCTCTCGTCGATCAACCGGCCGGCAATTGTCGTGGCTGTTTCGCGATCAGGGCAGGTGCAGTAGACCAAAAGAGCTTCAGCAGTCATCGGCAGAAAGATACAGGATCGTTTTGTCCGGTGCAAAAGATGGAATCCAGAGGTGCTGTAGGGGTTTATATGAATTAATGGGTGGTCTGTTAAATCTGTTTCCGGCAATTTTGGATAGAGCGACTCAGGGCGTAAAAACGAACCGTTTTCGGCAGAATGGTTTACGAAATGACAGTCAACCTATTGGTGGCCATCGGTTTTTCAATCTATGTGGTATGCCGGCAACCGCCAGTATTTATCCATGGTAGAAACGTAGTATTGAAATGTTTCGCCCTATTTCCTGGTCTTATATGCCAGAAAAGCGCTTTGTTCAGGCGTACAGCATTAGATTTGAGTGACACGTGAGATACCCATGGCGTGTGACAGAGGAGTGGACAAGTTATGGCTGATAAATCCATCTATATCGATCTATTGGCGAGGAGTGCCATGCGTGATCAAAAAGCTTTTACGCAGCTGTATGAAGAAACTTCTTCGAAACTGTTTGGCTTGCTGGTACGTATATTAAAGCAAGAGGAGCTGGCGCAGGATTGTTTGCAGCAGGCCTATGTGAAAATCTGGAACAATGCCGGCGATTATCGGGAAGGAGTGGCGGCGCCAATGACATGGATGAGCACTATTGCCAGATATTGCGCGTATGACCAGCTACGCAAGATGCGGCGTGAGGCCAATCAGGATGACTTTGGCAATCAAGCTGAGCCTGTGGATGAGCATACAGATGTTTTTTCCGACGTTAATGCAGGTCAGATGTCAGGGCAGCTCATGGACTGTGTTGAGCAACTTAATGAAAACCAACATAGGTGCATCATGATGGGATTTTATCAAGGTCTATCCTATCCGGAAATTGCCGGTCGTATGGATACACCGGTGGGAACAATCAAGACCTGGATACATCGTGGAATGGCCAACTTGCGGGAGTGTCTGCAATGAGCAGTAGTGAAATACAACAGCAAGAGTGGCATCAGTTGGCTGAGGCCTATGCGCTTGGTGTGCTGGATGACAACGAGCATAAAAAGGCTGAAGACCTAATGCGTATTGAACCAGCATTTTCTAAGTTGGTGTATATTCAGCTGGAGCAATTTCAGCCTATGGTTGATGCGATTTCTGAGTTAAATCCACCTGCTTCGGTGTGGCAGGGGGTGCAGCAGGAACTGAATATCGGCGATAGTGCGGCAAAGTCAACGCTAGTGCCGTCGATATGGCAAAGCCTAAATTTCTGGCGCGGTTTTGGTGTGTCGGCCAGTTTAATGGCAATGGCTTTAGCTATGACCCTTACATTGAATACGCCATCCGGTTCGTCCGGAATGGTCTATGTCGTGCAGGGTAATAGCCAGACAGAATGGATAATGCGTGCTGCAGCCAACAAACAAAATACCATAGCTATTGAGGCGGTCAATGTGCGCAATATGGCAGATGGCGAATATTGCCATTTGTGGGCCAAAACAGCGGATGGCAAGACCTACTCGCTGAGTAAGCTACCAGCGCATGGAACGATTGATATTGGCCTGACTGATGGAAAGAAGATGTTATCTCACGACACCGAACTGCTTATTACCATTGAGAATATAAACAAGAAAAATAGCAAACCCTCCGGTCGAGTAGTATCCCGAGGTAACTGGGTGGCTATCTAAAATGTAAAAATCTGGACGTGAACAGACAGATTTCGAAGTCTAGTCTTGACGTCATCTCACAATCACAATGTCTCAAACTGGTCAGAAGCGAACTCTGAATAGAGAATGTAGCAATATCAGGTCTTGCTATTTGCCTTTCGTGTAGCAAAACACAAGACTTGACCCCATTGCTCGCATTGGTGCTCGTGCCGAACATGAGGGACAAGGCGAAAATCCCATCAGCGCCGACATGACGGCAAAGGGCTATTGCCGCGAACTGTTCAATAAATAACCTATCCTCTCAGCCAGGCAAACGACAAAGGCCTGCCCCCTTTTTCTGCTTCAAACTGCCCAAAGTCGTTTATGGACGCTGGTTGACACATGCGGAGCACGGGATTTATTGTAGATATCCTGAAGTAAATTCCGCTGCCACTCTCCATAAGCGAGCCTCTCCATGAAAGAATTCCGGCACCTCCTGCTGATCTGCTCCACGCTGTTTCTGCTTACCGTTTCAGCCAACTCTTATGCCATCAGTTCATCCACTGTCGATAAGTTGCTGAATATCCTGGTACAGACCGGCGTGGTCGATCCGGCAGTCAATGATGCACGCAATCTCATCATCTGTCTGGTAAACAACCGTTCCAATCCCACCAACTGCATCAACCAGGCAGAGGCTCAGGAGAAGAGCATCGACGACCCGGCAGTCAAGGGCGTGGTAGAGGTGATATTGGCGGCCAACGACAAGGATTGGGTCAAGGTGCTGGAGATCACCGGAACCGATGTGCTGTTCCAGTTCGTCTGCAAGGCGGGACTCAGCGCCACCGGCCCGCTGAAAAAATTCGTCTGCGGCGGCCTGTTCCAGCAGGTGGCGGCCAAGGGAAAGCCGGTACTTCGCCAGGTATTGGTTGCCTTCAAAAGCGATTCCCTGGATGAATGGCTCAAGGCTATCGCGCTGATAGGCCCGAACCTTGCCTGCGAGATCATCCCGGATTCCGTTCCCGGCGGATCACAGTTATGCGGTACCCTCGGGCAGGTCATCGCCAAGGTGGGCGAACTGGCGGGCGATGCAGTGGATGCGGTGGGCGACCTCGCCACTTCAGCCTACGAGGCGGTGGATGGTCAGTCGCCCCATATGTCCTACGATGCGTATTTCAATCGCTATATCGCCTATTCGATACACAGCCGTGTGGTGGAGCGTCTCGCCTACAACAGAAATTTTCTCGGCATGGACAATGGTCAGTGGAACACTTGCGTAGACTATTTTGACAAGCATGAGCAGGCCAGGGATACCGCCAGAAAGACCTGTGACGACCTCAGCAAGCGCCTGCACAACAAGGTTGTACCACTGGTAGATGTGGTGACAACGATTCCACAGCCCTATTTTGATGCCCATCTCGCCCCCCTGGTTCGGGATATGGCGGGCGAAAAATACAGTGGGGACGCCATCGGTGACTATCTCACCTTCGTCGACACTCTGCCCCGTGAAGAACGCCGGGGCAGGGGCTATATGCACGGTTCCACCTCAGACTTCAGAGATCTCTATCTGGCCTGTCGCCAGGAGGTGGAAAGCACCTTCCCCATCAAACCGAACGCCATGGTGAAAAAACTTGGCCCTCCCACCGCCTGGGACTGGGTCTGTTTTGAGGCGGTGGGTAAACTGTTTTCAAAGGCGCTGGCGGCGGAGCGCGTGCGTCTACAGATAGAGGTGCTGCCAAGGATGAAGGCCTCGGGCTGTGAGCTGAAAAATCCCAATAGCTGGGGCAGAGCTGTTTTGCGCTGTAACAGCCATGGCGGCCGCGGCGTCTGCGAGAGAGAATTCCAGGGTTACCGGAAGCCCTATTGTGAGACCGATCAGATGGCGGCAGACCAGTCGTTGGGTGAAAAAATGGCGCCGCTCCTGGGTAAACGCTGCACCTTTGGGGGGCGTCTTATCAGCTGCACACGCTCATGGAAAAGGGATCTTTGTCAGCAAATACTGGATGGCACCCTGAGCCAGCATCAGGCGCAATCAAGTTTACAGTGTGTCTATAACGAGAAGGCCGGTTTCAAAAAGGCGAGAAAACAGGCCGGAGATATACTCAATGCACTGAATCAGATACCGGGACAGATGATCCTCAGTAATAACTGCACCCGAACCTGGGATGACCTGGCGCTGCAATGCGAAGACTCTAAGGTTCTCTATGAACTCCCTGAGCGTATGCCCGGCGTCTCCCTGCCAACCTGTTTGCCGGATCCCAATCGTGACGGTTCCGACGTCATCTGCTACGCAGGTCTTTACGCCATCGATCTGTCGGACAAGAAGGTCACGCTACCATCAAGGGAGAAGAAAATCGTCATACCAGGCACGGGCTCTGCCTCAAACAGGGCAACGGGTTTTGGGCGGTCGAAGGTGCAGAGAGACGGGCTTCCCAGTCGGCAGCCCGATACGGCCAAACCGGCCCCTGGAGGCGCTACCGGATTTGCCGGAAGTACAGCTTCCCGGATTAAACCCAAGCGGGGATTGCAGAGCAAGGTTATGAAAAATGGCCCGGATCTCCTGGCTTGGAATTCTGTCGGTGCCGCCAATCAACGAACTGCCTGGGGGCGTACCGTAACCGTGGCGCAAGCCCCGGCAGGGTGCCGGGTTGATGTACTCTACGGTGTTAAAAATCAGGGTACGGACAAGAGCCCGGGCTTCTCCGTTGAATGGACCCGCCAAGGCAGTCGCCGTCCATTGCTCCGTCGTCAGTTTGCCGGACTGAATGCGGGTTCACACCACTCATTGAAGAGCTCGCTCCAGCTGCAATCAGGGATGAACATACTATCGCTTAACATCGATCCAAGGAATACAGTTCAGGAAGGCAATGAGAACAACAACCGCTATAGCCTGAATATCCGCATCAACGGCAATTGCAGCAGTCAGCCACCTACGGGTACTAATGGGCGGAGATCCGGCAATAATCCTGCTAATAATTCAGCGCCCAGAAGATTTCATATGACCAAATGAGCAGCCCAGCAAGACAGCGCCTGAAATATAGATCAGGCGCCCCAGGCACTGCGGGCCGCCTGCACGAAATCGCTATCGACTTCATCTTCCTCCGGGGTCGAAATCGGTAACGACTCCGACCCCTCCTCTCCGACCCCTCCTCTCGCTAGTAGACCCCCTCTTGAGGGTTAAAGATAGTACTATCTCCACACACGATTATATCAACCAACGGTTGACCGTTATGGGTGTTTCTAGACCGTGTGGCGGAGTAGACCTTCCCTTTATCTCTTTGACTTCCGCAATTTCTTTTGCCCGTTCCATAGAATTCACGGTCGACTATCTTTGGAATCATGTGTTTTTCACGGAGAAGGCGGCCTGCTTCCTTATAGTGCATACCAATGATGGAATTCATGACGGAATTGACTCGCGCTTGAGTTGTAGTTTGGAAAACCTCCAATTCAATTTGCTGATCAAAAGTTGCGTAAGGAGCACTACGTTGAGCAAAAACAACGTCGTGTAGGTTTAAATCATCAGTTGGACGCAGTCTCACGCGTGGGGTCGTCGTAAAACCACTATTTCTAAGAGTAAGAAAGACCTCTTGAATGGTGGCTCCTGTGGTCAAAGGCGGTACTCTTATCTGGCGTTTGAAATGTATATCCTTTTGGGCTCCACCGGACTGCGTGGTCAGTGAACTGACTCTCCAGGGAGAGGTACCCTCCCAGATGACCGGGCGAGCTGGATCTATCTCATCCACATCAGCACTAGTCTTACGGCCGACACCAGTTACCTCGATATCATAATTACCGCAGCATATAACATTGAATTCTGCCTCGCCTCGGGTATTGGTAGTACCGTCCAGTTTATGGATACTATTACCCGATACGGCACGATGGGTGATCGAGACAGGAGCATCTCGCCGTGGGAGATACCTATTGTTAGCAGTCGTTTCAGAAAGTGTGACTTTGATGGTTTTGTTATGTGCTGGTGCCGGGTGAATATGAATATTTTGTCTCTTTCTCTGATTCTCCCCCAGTGTAACGAGTACTCCCGCACCCGGTAGGCGGAGGCCGCGATAATTCAGCGGTTCAATTTCCTGGCGATTGTTGGTGTCGGCTGTAATGGTGTAGTTGGCAGCGCAGAGGGCCGCAAATTTAAAATCACCGTTCGCCCCACTGACAGCACTTCTACGAACTTGTGTACCAGCAGCGCTCAGTTTCAGGCCAACCTGCAATCCCTTGGTACTACCGTATAATGAGGCGGTGATCCTGCCCTCGATTACGCCGGCGCATATCTTTTTTGCAGGCATCTGTCCAAAGGACTTCTTGACGGGTAAGTTTTTTATTGCCGTTGAAGGGCTTGTTACCCCCTTGTGTAGTTCTGCCACTGCTGCTGTGAACGTCACCAATAACCCTATGGCTATTATTGTCCGCCCAAAGGTGGCACCTAATCTTGATCTTTGAGTTTTGCTTTTTTTTCTCATTTCTTTCCCTATTACTTTTGTTTGTTGTTTGTTGTTTGTTATTTGTGTCTAACCCCTCTGATCCGCAGAGGCGGGCTTACTGTGAATATTAATTGTTCTTCATTGTTAGTCTCATCAGACTCCACATTACCATTGTCAGCATCAATCTTGGCAATACTCAAATATCTCAATGCGTTTGGTAGATTTATATGGCGCCTTAAAGTATAGGTTGCCCCCGAGGCCAATGCCGGAATATCATATTTTGGAGGGGCAGCTTCACCGCCAACCTTTAATTCAAGCTTACTGGCTGTTGAACTGGCAGGCCCCTGGTTCCTCACACTCACTGTGATAACATTATCATCTGCTACTGTTGGATTCTCTGTAGCATTTATGAAGCTGTCTATTATCAGATCAGGTCTTGGAGGTGGGCTTACTGCGAATATTAATTCTGCTTCATTGTTAGTCTCATCAGACTCCACATTTCCATTGTCTGCATCAATTTTTGCAATACTCAAATATCTCAATGCGTTTGGTAGATTTATATGGCGTCTTAAAGTATGTGTTGCCCCTGAGGCCAATGCCGGGACATCATATTTTGGGGGAGCAGCTTCACCACCAACCTTTAATTCAAGCTTACTGGCTGTTGAGCTGGCAGGCCCCTGGTTCCTCACACTCACTGTAATAACATTATCATCTGTTACTGTTGGATTCTCTGTAGCATTTATGAAGCTGTCTATTATCAGATCAGGTCTTGGAGGTGGGCTTACTGCGAATATTAATTCTGCTTCATTGTTAGTCTCATCAGACTCCACATTTCCATTGTCAGAATCAATCTTGGCAATGCTCAAATATCTCAATGCGTTTGGTAGATTTATATGACGTCTTAAAGTATGTGTTGCCCCCGAGGCCAATGCCGGAACATCATATTTTGGAGGAGTAGCTTCACCGCCAACCTTTAATTCAAGCTTAC
>JBEVXU010000020.1:0-218830 GCA_040505895.1 Sedimenticola sp.
CCCGGTGGCTTCGGTCCCGGTGGTCCCGGTGATTTCGGACCGGGCGGACCTGGAAACTTTGGTCCGGGTGGACCTGGTGACTTCGGACCCGGCGGCTTCGGTCCCGGTGGTCCCGGTGATTTCGGACCAGGCGGACCTGGAAACTTTGGTCCGGGTGGACCTGGTGACTTCGGACCCGGCGGCTTCGGTCCGGGCGGTCCCGGTGACTTCGGACCCGGCGGCTTCGGCCCAGGCGGACCTGGTAACTTCGGACCCGGCGGCAAAGATGATTTTGGTCCCGGTGGCTTCGGCCCTGATCCCTACGGTCCTGGTGGCCCGGGCGGTCCCGGTGGCTTCGGTCCTGATCCTTATGGCCCCGGCGGACCAGGCGGTCCCGGTGGCTTCGGCCCTGATCCTTACGGTCCCGGCGGACCGGGCGGTCCCGGTGGCTTCGGTCCTGATCCTTATGGCCCCGGCGGCCCGGGTGGTCCCGGTGGCTTCGGCCCTGATCCTTACGGTCCCGGCGGCCCGGGTGGTCCCGGTGGCTTCGGCCCTGATCCTTATGGTCCCGGCGGACCCGGTGGCTTCAGCCCCGATCCATACGGCCCCGGCGGCTTCGGCCCTGACCCCTATGGTCCTGGCGGTCCGGGTGGTCCCGGTGGATTTGATCCTTACGGTCCCGGCCCCGGTGGGTATGACCCCTACGGTCCAGGCCCCGGCCCTGGTGGGTTTGACCCCTACGGCCCAGGCCCCGGCCCTGGTGGGTATGATCCGGCAAAGGATGGATTTGATCCAAACCAGCCTCATGACCCAAATGCTCCACCACCTCCTGGCGGATTCGATCCTAATGCTCCCCCACCTCCCGAGGGTGAAGGGCCACCTCCGCCTCCTCCTGAGGGTGAGGGACCACCTCCTCCACCTCCCGAGGGTGAGGGGCCACCTCCTCCGCCTCCTCCGCCTCCTGAGGGTGAGGGCCCTCCTCCAATAGAGCAAGGTACCGAGGGTCCTGATACCTTCGATTTCCAACCGGACGATATGGATCCGGGTGGGGGGTTTGGAATCCAAAACTTCGATGTGAATCAGGATACGCTCGATTTCAGTGCACTGAATAA
This sequence comes from Sedimenticola sp., assembly GCA_040505895.1. Classification (GTDB taxonomy): domain Bacteria; phylum Pseudomonadota; class Gammaproteobacteria; order Chromatiales; family Chromatiaceae; genus Vondammii. Next base: position 1,092 of record JBEVXU010000020.1, read on the forward strand.
TATGCTCGATGGCACTGAATCAGTACTCAGCACAGGTGCAGGTGGTCTTGGAGCTCTGGCCGATCAAGGCGTAGTCGTCCTCACCGATCAATCCTATGGCGATGCCAATGCACTGAAAGGCGCACTTGATGCCAGTGCTTTTGACACAGGTGCAGAAAATGCGCGGGTCGTCGTATGGGAGATGGGCGAGATGGGTGAAGCAGGCCTCTCGGTCGGTGTCGGCGTAATGTCCAACGCAGGTGGCGAAGACGATGTCCAGGTAGCACAGCTGGCTCAAATCACAGGCTTTGCAGATCAAGCCGCTGTTGATGCCTTTACCGATGGGCTCGATGCCTCCAACTTCGAAACGGATGGAATAGGCTAGACTGAAGGAAGGCCATATAGGTATAACCTGACAAATCGAAACATTAAGGCCGCTCTATGCGGCCTTTTTTATCGGCTTGCCACAGTTCAAGATTTTGCTCAAAAGCACGATATAGAGAGTGTACGCGGCTATTCTGCGGGGCCTTTTCAGGACTCGGCTGAGCAGGCGCAAAATAAAAATAAAGGGACGACCCATGAAGGAATTGCTTAGACGCCTGTTTTCCAGACCGGGGTTGGCCATTTTGTTGGTCCTGGCTGCACTCTTTTCCAACCTTCTTGCACTCGCTCCCTCTCTCTTTGTCATCCAGGTACTGAACCGCTATCTGGCCCATGGGGTGGATGCCACACTCACCACTCTGGCCGTCGGTGCAGTTATCGCGATATTGCTGGAAATGGGCTTCCGCCGGGTGCGTATGCGTATGGCAAACGGCTTCAGCGCCCACCAGGATGAACGCCTCTCCCTGGCGGGATACGATGTACTCTCAACCGCCTCGGTCGGGGCGCTGGCAACCATACCAAAAGGTCGCAAGCGAAGCATGGTACTGGGAGCGGACACCATACGTGCCGCCTACAGTGCAGCCAATATCAATGCTGTACTCGACCTGCCATTTGCTCTGCTGTTTATCGGTGTCCTCTATCTTCTCAGCCCTACCCTCGCCTCCATTGCCGCGAGCATGATGGCCCTGGTTTTCCTGGTAGGCGTGGTTACCGGAATACAGCTGGCCGCACCAACACGGGAGCTGGCCGGTGCCGCCACCCACCGGGAGCGGCTGGTGGCAGCGGTTGTCGAGGCGGAAGATACCGTGCGCGGCTTCAATACCGCACCGTTTCTACTGCAGCGCTGGCGTAATTTCGTTCATACCAGCTTTAACTATGCTCACCACATCGCAGGTCGCCAAGCCAAAATGCACTCATTCATCCAGGCGGGCAGCGGTTTGATGACCATTGCTATCGTCGGCGTTGGCGCGACGCTGGTGGTGGCCGGCGAGCTCGATGTCGGTGTTCTGATCGGTGCCAATATACTTGCCGGGAAGGCGATGGGACCGATCAGCCGATTCGCCTTGATGCATGAACAGCTGGCCAAGGCGTCCCAGGCAATGAAAGCCTACTCCGATTTCTCCCGTTTACCGATGGAGCGACAGTCGGGCACCGCACTTAAAAAATACCAGGGGGGTATCGCCTTGGAGGACCTTGCCTTTAGCCATCCCGGCAACAACACTCCCCTGTTTGAATCAGTCAATTTGCGGCTCAATCCAGGAATGGTGTTAGCGGTCAACGGCAGCAATGGTTCGGGAAAAACCACCCTGGCACGGCTTTTTGTCGGCCTGCTGTCACCCACCCGGGGACAGATACTGGCGGATGGCGTCGACCTGCGACAACTGGCCGCTCCCTGGTGGCGTGAGCAGTTGATCTACCTCCCTCAGGAACCAAAATTTATTGCCGGCACACTACACGACAATCTGCTGCTGGGACGTGAAGATATCAGCGATGAAACTATCAGTCAGGCGCTGGAAACCGCCGGTCTCAAGACCTTTCTGGATCAGAAACCCGATGGCTTGGATACCAATATCAGCGAAACAGGACAACAGCTCTCCCTAGGGGTACGCCGGCGTTTGGCACTCGCACGGGCGCTACTGAAGAACGGCCGTCTGGTGATCTTCGATGAACCCACCGAGGGCATGGACATTGAGGGCAGCGCCATGATCTACCGGGTGCTCAATCAGATGGTTGAAGAGAAGCGCACCATCATTCTCTTCTCCCACGATAAAAACCTCCTCAAGGGTGCCCATCTCTACCTCAATCTGAGTCAAAAGCCGATACCCGGATTGACGGTGCGACAAGCAAAGAGTGCCAAGAAAGAAGTGAAGGAGGAGAGCAAATGAGCAAGGCACGCACAGACCAGATGGTCACACCGCAACCGATCGAGCTCTCCACCTATCTATTCCTGCTGCTGTTCCTGCTGCTGTGTGGCGCCTTTGGAACATGGGCTCACTTCGGTAAACTCGATGTGGTGAGTCAAACCACTGGTGCCGTGGTCCCCAGCTCTCAAATTAAGAGCATCCAGCATCTTGAGGGCGGGGTGATCAAGGAGCTGCTGATAAAAGAGGGTGAGCGGGTCACCAAGGGTCAGGAGCTGATCGTCCTTGAGGCGATCTCCAGTGGCGCCGATGTGGATGAGATACAGGTGCGCATGGATGCGCTGAAGGTGGAGATTGCCCGTCTTAGTGCCGAGTCTGAAGTGAAAGAGAAGCTGATCTTCTCTGAAACTTTGGCCGTTGACCGCCCGGAGCTTAAGCGCCAGGCCAAAAGTCTATTCAAGATCAACCGCAGAAAATATCTCGGTGACCTACAGACCCAGTCTGAGCTTATCGCCCAGCGCAAGCAGGACATTCGTGAGATCAGCGTCAAATTGAGAAACAGCCGTAAAAACCTGAAGCTGATCGATGAACAGATCAAAATCAGTGAAGATCTGCTGAAAGACCAGCTGACCAACAGATACAACCATCTCACTCTGTTGCGTGAGGCCGGTAGTCTGCGCAGTGATATCGAAGAGGCGGGTGCTGCTCTCGGAGGTGCAAAAGCGGCACTTAAAGAGGCGGAAAACGAGCGCAAGCGGGTGACTCAGGGCGTACAGCAGAAAGCACAGGTGCGACTGGAGAAGGCGCGTCGTGAGCTACAAGAGCACAGCCAGCGTATCCGTAAGTTCGAGGACAGTCTACGGCGCACAGTGCTGCGCTCACCGGTGGATGGGGTAGTGAAGACTCTCTACGTCTACACCATTGGCGGCGTGGTCAAAGCAGGACAGACCGTGGCCAATATCGTACCCGCCGGAGATCAACTGATCATCGAGTCTCGGCTCCCCCCCCAGGATATCGGCTTCGTCATGATCGGCCAGCCTGCATTTATTAAACTGGCTTCATCAGACGCCTTGCGTTTTGGCAACATCGAAGGCGAAGTGATCGCCATCAGCCCCGACACCTACACCGACCAGGATGACGGCCAGGTCTACTACAAGATACGTATCGCCACCGAAGCAGACCACTTCAGCAGAGGAACCATGCGCTACAACCTCTTCCCCGGCATGCAGGTATCGGCCAGTATCCGTACCGGTGAACGCAGTGTGCTGGAGTACCTGCTGACACCCTTCCTCGCCTCTACCGGCGATGCCTTTCGGGAGCGCTAATCCCTCTTTTTGAAATACGAACGGGGGCTGGCTGCTAGTGCACGAACACCTTACCACCCGTATTATAGGCGTGAGCTGAAATACACCCTTTTCCAAATCAAGAACTACCGGTGTACTGTAACGAATAACATACACTGAATTATGGTTGCTTGGCAGTAGTGGGCATTTACACCCACTACTCAATCGAAAGTATTCAGAACAGGATGCAAGATGGAAATACTACACTCCGCTCAAGAGGCAGCATACAGACGACTGCATAAACAGGGCTTGAGTAGTTGGAATGCCTCAGCCAATTTACCTGATGTGGAACCGGGGGTTGAGCGATTTCTGCTCGACGTGCTGGAGCAAAGCTGGATTCCCAAAACGGGTACCGCGCTTGAACTAGGGTGTGGAACGGGGCCGTTAAGTCGCTGGTTAAGCGATCGCGAATGGCAGGTTACCGGTATAGACACCAGCCCAACGGCCATTGCCATGGCGCAGGAGCAGTCAGAGGGGAGCTCTATTCATTTTATCGAGGGGGATGTGACCCAGTTGTCCTGCATTGATGACCAAAGCATCGACCTGTCACTGGATGGTCAGTGTTTACACTGCCTGGTATCTGAAACAGATCGTATCCGTTTCTTACAGGAAAATGCACGAGTGGTGCGTGAGGGTGGATGTCTGGTGCTGATGACCATGGCTCGCCCTGTACTGGGAAAACTATTTCGACAAAAATATGGCTTACTGAAAAACAATCGGGTTTATCATCCGGCACCCGATGATTGCAATCCTGTAGATACGGTAATAATAGAGGGAAAACGCTGGTTCCCCACCCGTTATCTCGAGCATTGGCAAACACTCCTAAAACAACTTAAGGAATTTGGATTTGAGCCAAGATTGATTCGTCTGAGCCGTTGTCACCCAGAGGATCCCCTGAGTTATCTCTCTTGTGCGGCCATAAGATGTAGCGGTGCCGCCTCCGCCAGGTCCTGAGCAATAAATAGCGCCTGCTGGGCCGCCTCCATATCTATAGAGCCTGTCACTTCTGATGTGTACTGCTTTATCGCCTGAAGATAGATGCTGACCGTAGGATTGATGCGGTAAGGATAGATATCGTAAAAATGGTCGTAGCCTTCAGCACTGATTACCCCCTCCGCTTTTAGCTTCCTATATAAACGGGTCTTGTTGTAGACCAGCAGGCAGTTCGATGGTGCGTTGAAGAGAGAGGCGGGAATGACGGGGGTGTCGAGCACATGCTGCTGCAACATCTGGAGTTCACCCTGAATATCTTCGATTTCGAAGAAAGGTGAAACCATTATATAGCCTATGGTGTACCTGAGAGAGAGTTGGTTGTGAATCTCCAGCGCTTTCAGGTTGTCAGTGCAGCGGTTGGTTTTGCCCAGATAGCGCAGGAAGGTATCGTTAAATGACTCTATGCCGAGGAAGGTGTGCTTGAGCCCCAATGTCTTCCAGTGGGAAAAAAGCTGCAGATCCACCAGATCAGGTTTAGCGTAGATGGAGAAGGTAAATTCAGGAATCCGGGCCTTAATGCCCTCAAGCATGTCTGTGATCGACTGCTGTTCCTGTTTATCGAGGGGCACAAAATTGTCATCGCCAAACTGAAAAAAAGTGCGCCCCGTTGCGTCATGGAGGGAAACAATCTCTTCGGCGACCCTGGTACAGGGTCTACGCCGCATATACTGGTCAAAATGTCGGTGAAATTCAGGTGTCATGCAGAATGCGCACTTACCGATACAACCCCGTGATGTCCAGATGGTGATACTGGGAGGCACCTCCATAGCCAGACTATAGTGGTATGGATTAGGTATGGCAGCGAGATCTGCCTGGTAAAATAATTTATCGTCCAGTTGAGAAAGCGCATCAAATTCACCACTTGCCATAAGCGTGGCTATTCGCAGCAGAATCTCCTCCCCCTCTCCTCGCACCAGCATATCTATGGCAGGACAGTCAGCAAGAATTTCATCCGCGTACAGGGAGGCATACTGTCCTCCTACCACCAGATAGCGTACAGCGTGTTTTTGCTCCTCCACCGCTCTGAGGAAGCTATTCAATCCATCCACCCAATTGCGTCCCATAAGGTGGACAGCGAGCAGAATATTGTCACTTTCAGGCAATTCAGCTACCAATGCCTCTGGACTGCGTCCATCCAGGACATTATCTACTACGCTGAATTCAAATCCAGCCGCTTTCAGGGCTCCCCCCAGATAGGCCAGTGAAGCATTTTCCAGGTTGGAATCACCACGGGTGCTCAGTGCCTGCCCAACAACATTCAGCAGGATGATTTTCAAACTATCACAATTGGGCGTAGTCACCGGGCATCAAGCCATGTGTTGGATCAGTTGTTCAGGGAATTCCGGCGTTTCTGCTGTACGCCATAGCAGTCCTTCGAATAGGGCTCTCTCATAATGGCAGCGATCCCCCGGTGATTGCAGGTCACCAAAAAAATCGTAAGAGGAGGCGGAACAGCCACCGCCACAGAATTGTCGTGCCAGGCAGTTTTGGCACTCGCTAATATTTGCCGTGGTGCGTTGGCATAGCTTCTGATGAGACCCTGACGTTCTGATCAATGATTCGATATCTTGACCCTGAACCAGTTCATCAAGCCCAAACATTTTCAGGTCACGAAACTCCACCATAGTATCGCAGGGGAAGAAGTTACCCTCCCAGTCCACACCCAATTTACTCATGGTGGCAGCACCGCAGGGGCTTCGCAAACACATGTAAGGGTTGTCTCGACGCAGAAGATGCAGTGTATGGAGTGCTAATGTCATCTCGACCAATTTTATATTACCGACCCTGTTTATGGCGACGATCCGATCGGCTATAGCCAGCATGGCTTCGGCCATATCTTGCTCATAGTTATTACGGTCAACAATATCGTAGTGCCTGTTTTTCAGCTGATTTAACTCTTGCCCCTGCATCCGCAGGGGACGGAAAAACATCCGGTAAATTTCTTTTTCCAGCATAAAATCAAAGCATTTATTCACATCCTCTGGAGCCGTTATTGTAGTAACAGTGCTATATGCGATACCGGCATTCTGCAGTAGTGAGATACCTGTCATTACGTTTTTGAAAGAGCCCTGGCCTCCCCGGTATGGGCGATTGCGGTCATGTATATCTGCGGGACCATCCAGGCTGATACCCAAATTGATCTCATAGTCTTTAAGAAAAGGCAGCATAGACTTCTTGAATGCAGTTCCATTGCTCATGAAGGAGAACCTACATCGACTACGCTCTGCTTCATCGAGTGAGCCATGAAACACCCTTATGGCTTCACTGATTACCGGAAAGTGCAGAAAAGGCTCGCCGCCTGTAAACAAAAAATTGATCATCTTATGAGGAAAGCTGTCGAGCACCTTCCGCAGAACCAGTATCAACTCATCCTTTGTCAAATAGCTGTGTTCCTTGTCCGCTTCGGCAAAGCAGTAAGTACAGTCGATATTGCAGTCCCTATTTTTAATGGCCACTATCATCATCGGATAATCTGGAGGAGCCTGAGTATCTGCTACGGCACTCAGTGTCTGTATCTCCTGGCGACCCTCATCTTCTTCGTCTTGTGGACCTACCCACCAGTGCCCGTTGAGCGGATTGACCAGTAAGAGGTGATCATCCCTTCTACTTTCGTAAAGCATTGGTTATTTGACCCCTACTGTAGAAAATACTGTTTGCATAAATTCGCCCTGCATATACGTCAGTCCAGAATGTTGTGGTTGCAACTGTTGAAAAAAATCAACAAAGCGCTGTGCAGCCAGCTCAGTAGATTCACTTCCAGTGAGATTCATTTCCGTATTTATATCTCCGGGCACAAAGCCTGCGATGATGATATTGGGATAGTAGGCCATCTCCCTCGCACAACTGCGGGTGAGCGCGATGAGCGCGGCCTTGGATGAGGCATAGGCACCTAACCCTGGTGTGCAGTTCACCGCTTCCATGGATGCCATATTGACAATAACTCCCTCTTTTTGTGACGCCATCTGCGGAAGCAGGTATTTACTCAGATAGAGCGGCCCCATAAGGTTGACCTCAATCTCTTTCATCCACTGTGCGGTATCGGCAGAGACCACAGGCTCCTGATGAAGCTGTGCGGCATTATTGATCAGCAGGTCGATCCCCCCCCAATTGTCCACCAGGGATGCAACCATCTCTTTGACTTTATCTTCACAACTAATATCGCAATCAAGGATGAGTAAATTCTGCTGCTGTTGATCGTGAAGCTCAGCCGCGAGACTGGCTGAGCGTGATGCTACACAGACTCTATTGCCATGGCTCAAGAGTTTTTTGGCCAGCGCAAGTCCGATGCCTCTATTGCCACCTGTGATCAATATACGTAAGCCTGTTAACTGTTTACTCATGACTTTATGGCCAGCAATTGTATAACTCTATAGAACGTGCAAAGAATGGTTGGTTTCTCTCTGTTTTTTACAGTGATGATAAATTGATTTAGATCTATGTTTGCAGTGAAACTACGCTTTACAGTGTAGAGTCGAGCCCATAAAATCGCAGTGTGGTTAAATCCTAACACATAGATGGAGAGTGAAAGATGGCGAACAAAGAAGGGAAAGCAAAATTTCGCAAAGTTTCATCCGGTAGCATAGGCAAGTTGGCGGAAAGCGCTGACAATACGCTGGTTATTGCGATCGGCACTTACGATGCGTATGCGCCGAATGTTAAGGATGTTGAGCAGGTGTTGGCGTCGGACTCCTTGCAGCGTCTTTTGAAGGAGACGGATAAGAAGGTAATGGTGGCAATAGGCACATATGATGCCTTTCCAAGTCAGAGCGACAAACCAAACAAATAAGTGCTGATTGTCACCGGGCTGGCGTCTCTCTGTTTATGCTTTGACGTCAGCCTTAGATAAATCAATGGTTATCTAAGGCTGATTTCCATTTTCTGAGGTCTTTATGAGAGATGGCCTGATCATAACACCCTGTTATGAACATACACTGGCCGCCTACTACATTAACTCATTGCTTCGCAGTTTCGGTGCCCACCCGGTCTGCATCGATCTGGAATATTTTCTTGCCCGCGATCAACCGGAAACCCTTCGGCTTTTGAGTCGCACCTTTCAGTCATACGATCTTAATCCCTCATATAGCGTTGACTTTGTCTCCCGCCTTGAACTTCAGATCAAGACCTTATGTTCTGCTGAAGACTTCAAGCCTCAACAACATTTGTCAGGCTATGAGCTCCAACTATTCACCGAGTTGCAGCCCTTTATTCAGCGCTGGTCCGATGAGATATTGAGCCACTCTCTGGGGCGTCTTATGTTTCCGGTGATAAACAGGAATCTTTGGTTTGCACTACTGCTTGTACGGACGCTAAGAGATAAAGGGTTTAATGGGCAGGTTATTTTCGGTGGCCCCGGTGTAAGTCATCCTGCAGTAGCGCAATGGATAGAGGCCTTGGCTCTAATCGATGACGTTGTCACCGGAGACGGCTTTCAGGGGCTCTCCTCTGTGACTGAGCATTTCCAGCCAAAAGGGTTGAGTGCCGAGGATCTGCAGAGAATGATTGCAGAAAACCGTTTACTACCTAGCCCACTCGGCTTCCCAGCTCCCGGTCTGGAGTTCAGAAGCTACTGGTCTGTCGCTCTGCCTACAAAGCAGTTTTTGCCTGTAACCGGCTCATTTGGCTGCCGCTACAGCTGTGAATTCTGCTATGACTCGGGCACCTCATTCTATCTGCGTCGTGAGGCCTCTCAAGTTGCAGCAGAGATCACTGCACAGGCAGGTACCTTTCAATACGGTATTTTTGGATTTTGCGACCCTACATTAAATAGTGAGGCAGGCTGGCTTGAGGAGCTGTGTGAACACCTATTGGCTTCCGGTAGGCAGTTCCAGTTCCGTTTCGCCCATATCAGAGCGGACAAGCTCTCCTCACAGGCTATCACCCTGATGAAAAAGGCCGGTTTTGTCCATTTAAATATGGGATTAGAGTCAACAGACGTGAAGACCTGTCTGCGCATGGGTAAAGGTTATAAAAACAAACAGACACCGGCCACCGCCGTTGAGGAAGCACTGGCAGGCGGTCTACCTGTGAGTATAAATCTCTTTTCAAACTATCCAGGAATGAGTGAGCATGAGTTTGAGCAGACGCGTCAGGGAGCTGAAGCCTTGCTATTCCGGCTGCAGCAACAGAAGACAGCTGATCAGGCAAGCTTTACGGTACACCCGACGAGAATTGATCCGGTCTCGCGCCTCTACGCTCGCCACATCGCCCCCCTGAGCCATACGGTCAAGCTTGACCTGCCGCATTCCATGTCACACTTGCGCAGCTGTGTTGATACCATCGCCAAAGAGTACCGGGATAAAAGCCGGGAGTTTGAACAGGAGCGCTTTGATCGTTTGTCTGCAGCGGTAAGTGATGCCAACCTGACAACGGAAGTCACCCCTATCGAGGTGAATTCAGGCGTGTTGACCCTCCATAGCCATCTGTTGGCAAAAGCCGATATTCAGTGGCATTACCGGCCAAGTGAGGAGGACGAATCCGAAGGCGAACTTATTGCATCCACCAACGAGGGCTTTGCCGTGGACCGGCTGGGCAAGCATGTATTTGATACGCTTATGGCGGGTGTGCCTGTGGGGGATGCGATTGAGCGGCTGGAAGCTGAATTTTGCAGTCGCCATACCTGTCATGACAGCGTGTTTGAGATAGCGACAGCCTTGCTGAATATGCAAGCTGCTTCCCTCCCTGAGCTTGCAGAGCAGTGTAATGCCGCTTCCTGAGGGACTAACGCCTCCTTTCCTGCGACTGCTTGAGTCAGAGCATCCTTTGATCAGTGATGTGGTACGCATTGAGCGACCAGACCATTGGCCAGACTACAACTACACCATGGTAACGCCCTACAACTTTTCTGCACGAGCCGGCGTCAACTATCGCGCATCTGCATATTTGGGGGCCGGACTGGATGATGGCTGTGCCGCCATGTCAGCGATTGGAGAAGCCGTAGAGCGCTACTGTGCACTGACGTTTCCCCTAAAAACCTACCAGGCAACCATCGCCACGGCCGGAGCAGACAGGTTCACAGCCGACAAGCTGCGCTACTACTCTGCCACTCAATATCAACAGGGTGAATTGACTCTCTCGAAACCCACTGCTGATTCAGAAATAAGCTGGGTGGAGGTCATTGAGCAAAAGACGGAGGCGGTCCGGCCGGCACCCCGTGACCTAATTGTCCTGCACAATGACAAGCCGGAGATCCTTTATCCCGGATCTACTGGGTTGGCGGCCCATAGCGATAGAGAGAGCGCCTATATATCAGCATTGTGTGAGGTGGTTGAACGGGATGCCACCATGCTGACCTGGATGACCCATACTCCTGCAAGATTAATTACTCCGGATGCGACAATTCTCGATCAATTGGCAGCGTTCAATAACCTTGATCGAGAGTTCTTACTGCTGGATGTTACACAGAATATTCCTCTACCCTGTATCGTCTGTCTAAGCCGTGAACGAAATGGAAAATGGCCGCGCTGGGTTGCTTCATCTGCCTGTCGTCTGAGCCCTGATGCTGCTCTGGCTGCCTGTTTGGCAGAACATGCCCAGGCGCTTGCCATTATATCCGACATGTTGCCCCGAGATGAGCCGGCACCATCACTGCGCCAGCATACGCATTTGTGGTTTGCGGCTTCACAGATTAAAGATGACGACATGCGATTTATTGCCCACTCAGCAATAAAAGTGAGTGCTGATGAGTGGCGTGACGCATACGCTGGTATATCAACGGGAAATATTGATCAGATAAATAGCCTATTTTTTGAGCGTGACCTGAACCTTTATATGATTGACCTCACACCTGATGACATGAAGCCGTTTGGTTTTCGTGTAGTAAGGGTGCTCTGCCCTGAGTTGCAGCCTATGAGCTTTGGACTTGAATATCGCTGCCTTGGAACTCAGCGGCTACATGAACGGCTTGAGGGAGAAAAAATTATTAACCCCCTTCTGCATCCTTTTCCCTGAATCAGGCTGAGTGGTTCAACCCGTACTGACATAGTTACTTATTGGAAATCTGTGGCAGAATACCCTCTTTCAGACATCCCACGGTTTTCGATACATATGACAAATCCCCTGCTCAACCTGGAGGGCCTGCCTCCATTTTCCCGCATCAAGCCCGAACATGTGGAGCCGGCAATTGACCAACTCCTGGCTGAAAGCCGCAAGCTGACCGAGCAGCTGCTCGCCTCCGGTGATCCCTATACCTGGGACAATTTGATTGAGCCGCTTGAGATCATGGATGACCGTATCAGCCGCACCTGGTCGCCGGTAAGCCATATGAATTCAGTAGTTAACGGCGAACAACTACGACTCGCCTATAACGCCTGCCTGCCAAAACTGAGCGAGTACGGCACTGAGATGGGGCAGAACCGACAGCTCTATGCCGCCTACCAGGCGGTGGCGGATAACGATGATGGGCTCAACAGTGTGCAACATAAGGTGCTGGAAAACGCACTGCACGATTTCCACCTCTCCGGCGTCGATTTAGCGACCGAAGAGAAGGCGCGCTTTAAAAAGATCAGCCAGGCACTCTCCTCTCTCACCAGCCGCTACGGTGAGAATATCCTGGATGCCACCAACGCCTGGAGCAAACTGATCAGCGACGTGACCGAGCTGAAGGGACTGCCGGAATCAGCACTCGGCCTAGCCCGGCAAACGGCTGAGCAACGCGATAAGAATGGCTGGCTGCTGACCCTGGAATACCCCTCCTACATTCCGGTAATGACCTACGCCGATAACCGGGAGCTGCGACGCGAGATGTACGAAGCCTTCTCCACACGCGCCTCCGACCAAGGGCCCCATGGTGGCCGCTGGGACAACAGCGAGTTGATGGAGCAGATCCTTGCCCTGCGTCATGAAAAAGCAGAGCTACTCAGCTTCAGCAACTACGCAGAGCGCTCCCTGGCGAAAAAAATGGCACCCACCTGTGACCATGTCATCAATTTTCTCCAAGACTTGGCGGGGCGCTCCCACAACCAGGCACAACGTGAGCTTGATGAACTCAAGGCATTCGCTGAGGAACAGCACGGGACGGCGGAGTTGGAGGCGTGGGATATCAGCTACTACGCTGAGAAACTGCGTCTGCACCGCTACGCCATCACCCAGGAAGAGGTGAAACCCTACTTCCCGGAGACCCGCCTGGTTACCGGCATGTTCGCTGTGGTCAAACGCCTCTATGGTATCGATATCACCGAGGTGGAGGGGGTCGACAGCTGGCATCCCGATGTCCGCTTCTACGAGATCCGCAGCGAAGAGGGTGAAATCCGCGGCCAGTTCTACCTCGACCTCTACGCCCGCCAAAACAAGCGCGGCGGCGCCTGGATGGATGAGTGTATCGGCCGCATGTTCAACAGCCGCTGTGATCAGATCCCGGTGGCTTATCTCACCTGCAACTTCTCACCCCCAGTGGGTAACAAACCAGCGCTCTTCACCCATGACGAAGTAGAGACCCTGTTCCATGAATTCGGCCATGGCCTTCACCACCTGCTCACCCGCATAGACTACTCCGAGGTCTCCGGCATCAGCGGCGTCGCTTGGGATGCGGTGGAACTGCCGAGCCAAATCATGGAGAACTGGTGCTGGGAGCGGGAATCGTTGAACCTTATCAGTGGCCACTATGAGAGCGGTGAGCCTCTGCCGGAAACGATGTATAACAAGATGCTGGCGGCGAAGAACTTCCAATCCGGTATGCAGATGGTGCGGCAGCTGGAGTTCAGCCTCTTCGACTTCCGCATCCATCAGGAGTACGAACCCACCAAGGGGGGGCGCATCTACCCAATACTCGACGAAGTGCGCCAACAGGTGGCGGTGGTACCTACCCCCGCCTTCAACCGCTTCGCCCACGGATTCTCCCACATCTTTGCCGGTGGTTACGCCGCCGGCTACTACAGCTATAAGTGGGCGGAGGTACTCTCAGCCGATGCCTTCTCGCTGTTTGAAGAGCACGGCGTCTTCGACCGCGCAACCGGCGACTCCTTTCTCCACAACATCCTGGAAGCTGGTGGCTCTAAAGACGCTATGGAGCTGTTTGTTGCCTTTCGCGGCCGTGAGCCGCAAATTGATGCGCTATTGCGCCACAGCGGAATCGACCCATGAGACAGCTCCGTCCCACCATCAGCCTGTTTTGCATCCTGCTGCTGTATGCCACAGCCGGTTGGAGTTCCCACATCACCGACCGCCTGGTTGCCGGCCTCTATAGTGAACCCGATATTACCGGCGACCCAATCAAGGCACTGACAAGCGGCACACCTCTACAAATCGTAGAGCACAAAAAAGCCTTTTCTAAAGTACGCCTCGGTGACAACACAGAGGGCTGGGTTGAGAACCGTTACATCACCGAAGAGAAGCCTGCACGGGTAATGCTGCTGGAGCTACAGGCAAAAAACAGCGATCTACAGAATCAACTGCTGGCCGCTGAGGCCAAGCTCAAGGAGGATGGTGCCGAGGTTACCGGCAAACACCCCCCCCAAAAGAAAGTCGATTCAGAGATTGCCGGGCTTAAGCAGAAGCTCTCAGACGTTCACAGTAAAGCGCAGACACTTAAGCAACAGCTGCAGAATGCCCATGCTGAAGCCGCCAAAGCAGAGGGTGAAATCGAAGCGCTGAAGGAGCGCCTGGCCGCCGCCGCAGAGCAACAAAAGCATCCAGAAGAAGAGACGCAACAGCAGTTCAGTTCCAATCTGCCGACACTTACCCTCTGGTACTATCTTGCTGCAATCGCCCTCCTTCTGATGCTCAGCTTCATCGGCGGCATCATCTTCAGAAACCACCGTCTCTCCAAACGCTACGGCGGCTTCAGGATATAAGATTATGGACTATTCAGACCTTCGCGACTTTATCAAACAGCTCGAATCCCAGGGTGAGCTGAAACGGATCTCCCTTGAGGTGGACCCCTACCTGGAGATAACCGAGATCTGCGACCGCACTCTTCGTGCCGGCGGCCCCGCCCTGCTGTTCGAACAGGTAAAAGGATCACGCTACCCGATATTGGCCAACCTCTTTGGTACCCCCCGCCGCGTTGCCCTCGGGATGGGCGAGGAGTCGGTGGAGGCGCTACGGGAAGTAGGCAAGCTGCTGGCAACTTTAAAGGAGCCCGAGCCCCCCAAGGGGATGAAGGATGCCTGGGCGAAGATCCCGGTATATCGCAAGGTGCTCGACATGGCGCCGAAAGAGATCAAGCGCCCCCCCTGTCAGGAGGTGGTGGTCGAGGGAGATGAGGTCGATCTTGCCGAACTCCCGATACAGACCTGTTGGCCTGATGATGCCGGCCCACTGATCACCTGGGGGCTGGTAGTAACCCGAGGACCGGAGAAGGCGCGACAGAACGTCGGCATCTACCGCATGCAGGTGCTTGGGAAAAACCGGGTGATCATGCGCTGGCTCTCCCACCGTGGCGGCGCCCTCGATTTCCGCGAGTGGCAACAGGCTCATCCGGGAGAATCCTTCCCCGTCTCCGTCGCCCTAGGCGCAGACCCGGCCACCATCCTCAGCGCCGTCACTCCGGTGCCGGACTCCCTCTCCGAGTACGCCTTTGCCGGGCTGCTGCGTGGTAGCCGCAGTGAAGTGGCAAAATCCATCGGCAACGACCTCCAGGTACCCGCCGCCGCCGAGTTTGTCCTCGAAGGGGTGATCCACCCCGATGACATGGCCCCCGAGGGTCCCTTTGGCGATCACACCGGCTACTACAACGAAGTGGATAGATTCCCTGTCTTTACCATCGAACGCATCAGCCGGCGCCGCGATCCGATCTACCACAGCACCTACACCGGCCGACCTCCGGATGAGCCGGCGATCCTTGGTGTTGCCCTCAATGAGGTCTTCGTGCCGATACTGCAGAAGCAGTTCCCTGAGATCGTTGACTTCTACCTGCCTCCCGAAGGCTGCTCCTACCGCATGGCGGTAGTCTCTATGAAAAAGCAGTACCCGGGACACGCAAAGCGGGTGATGATGGGCGTCTGGTCATTTCTTCGCCAGTTTATGTACACAAAATTCGTTATCGTCACCGATGATGATATCAATGTGCGCGATTGGAACGACGTGATCTGGGCCATGACGACACGCATGGATCCGGCCCGGGACACCACTCTGGTGGAAAACACCCCAATCGACTATCTCGACTTCGCCTCACCGGTCTCCGGTCTCGGCTCAAAGATGGGCCTTGATGCTACCAACAAATGGCCCGGTGAAACCCAACGAGAGTGGGGGCGCCCCATTGAGATGAGCAGTGAAGTTAAACAGCGGGTGGATGAGATCTGGGAAGAGCTGGGAATTTTGTAACTACTCAGTTTGGCCTATAATCATTTTCGTACTGACACTCGGAGAAAAACATGCGCACCATAATGACGATGAATGCTAAAGGCGGCTGTGGCAAGACTACCATCGCCACCAACATCGCCACCTGGTTTGCAGATGATGGCGCCAAAGTGGCGCTGGCCGACTTCGATCCCCAGGGTTCATCTCTGGACTGGCTGGAGGCAAGAGAGGGCTATGACGGTGTCCCCAACATCACCGGAATCGATGCTACCCAGGGCGCCGTCAAAGTACCCCGGGGCACCGACTACCTGATTATGGATGCCCCCGCCGGCACCCATGGTAAAGAGATCAACGTCATGCTGCGGCGGGTCGACAGTCTGATCATTCCGGTACTCCCCTCACCCATCGACATGCGTGCCTGTAACCGCTTCCTTCAGGAACTGCTCTCCAGCGGCAGGGTATCACGACAACAGACCAGGCTGGCCATAGTCGCCAACCGCAGCCGTGAAAACACCCTCATCTATCATGAGCTGGAGAACTACCTCGGCCACCTCGACATCCCCTTTCTCACTCACTTGCGAGAGAGCCAGAACTACATCCGCTCCGCCGAGCGCGGACTGGGGCTGTTTGAGCTCGCCCCCTCCATGGTGTGGCAGGATGTAGCGCTGTGGGATCCTATCTTCGATTGGCTTGGTAAGAACGGCTAGAGAGTATTAAAAGGGGTCAGAGCCCTTTAAGATAATCGATGTGTTATGTTGATATGTGCAATGCTCTGATAAAAGGCCTCTGACCCCTTTTATGCCTGGTTTCGTGAGATCAACCCAGGCTACTAACTACTTCTGCTCCCTGGAGTAGCTATCGACCATCGCCTTGCAGCCCTTGCTATCAGCATCTGCTTCACAGGTGGTTTTGATCGTCTCACACGCCGCTATGCCGAGAGAGAGCGCCATATCACCCATGGACTTGGCCATCGCGTTGCCACCCGAATCGGAGGCTTTGATCTTCTCTGACTGCGCCACCATCTGCGATGTGCAATTCTCGTAGACCGACACCCACTCGGGGTCGGAACAACCTGACAGCGTCAGTGCCGCCAACATGGCGGCGGAGAGTGTAACCGGGCGTAGTTTTGTCATCTATTAACTCCTTTGAGTACGTCTTTTCCACCACTTCGCGGCATTGCGAAACAGCACGGTCAGCCTGCCCTCGTCACAACGCCGAGTCAAGGAAATCCAGCCCACTTTCAAGGCTCTCATGACGCAGGACAACTCCCAGCTCTCTCAGCATCTTGCGATTATCCAAACGCCTCGATTCACACATATAGGACATCATACCGGCCGAGAGCCGACCGCTTCCATCCGCCAACGAAATCAACGGCGGCCTCGGTAGCCCCGCCCGATCAGCGATACGATTGAAGTAGTCGGTCATATTCCCAGGGTGACCGTCGCTGACATTGTAGATCTCACCACTGCCACCCCGCACCATGGCGGCAAGGCAGATCTGTACCAGATCATCGATATGGATCCGGTTGGTGTAGGGTGCCTCCTCCTCCCGTACCATCGGCAACCCCTTGCGCAACCGTTCCAGCGGCAGCTTTCCCGGCCCATAGATGCCGGCCACCCGCAAAATGACCAGCTCCGTCGGCCGTGTTTGACACCATTGGTGAAACCGCTGCTCCGCATCCCGGCGCCGTAGCGCCCTCTCCACCACGGGGTGGACCGGTCGGGTCTCATCTACCCAGTCACCACCACAGTCACCATAGACACCGGTGGTGCTGAGATAGACGATACGGCGTGGTGCACCTTGGCGGTCACAAGCCGCCAACAGGTGAGCCACACGGCTATCCTCGACACCTCTACGGGGTGGTGGGGCAAAGTAGAAGAGTTCGGCACCGGCCAGTGGCAGAGGGGGTGGATCAACATCATCAAGATTGGCCTGTACCGCCACGATTCCCTGCTGCTCCAGCGCCTTAACACTCTCCTCACTACGCACCAGGCCAATGGCGCTAAGCCCCTGTTTCTGCAGCTCCAGCACCACTTTCTGACCCAGATATCCACAGCCGACAATTAACCTATTCATAACAAGCTTTTATTCCGCAGTAAAATAGTAGAGAATTAATCACAATACAGACTGACACCCGCATACAGAGGATCCTATGAGTTTCACAGTAAAAGTTGAACCCAGTGGCCACGAATTCAGCGCCGAACCAAATGAGGCCATCCTCGATGCAGCCGAACGCCAAGGTATTACCCTGCCCTACGGCTGCCGTAACGGTGCCTGTGGCAGCTGTTCCGGTCAGCTGATCTCCGGTGGGATCACCTACCCGGAGGAAGAGGTTGCACCAATCGAAGAAGCTGGAGGGAGCTGCCTCACCTGCCAGGCCAGCGCCATCAGCGACATCGTCATTCACCTCCACGAGGTCGAAAGCAGCAAAGAGATCGAAGTCAGGACCCTACCCACAAGAGTGGAGAAGCTTGACCGGCTCGCCGACGATGTGATGCGCGTCTATCTCTCCATCCCGGAAGGTCAACGTATGCAGTTTCTTGCCGGACAGTATCTCGACTTCATTATGGAAGATAGCCGACGTCGCGCCTTCTCCATCGCCAACGCCCCTCACAATGACAGCGCCATTGAACTGCACATCCGACACGTAGAAGGCGGCGAGTTTACTGATCATGTCTTCAACAGCATGAAAGTGGGCGATATCCAGACCATCCAGGCACCGATGGGCGGTTTCTACTTGCGTGAAGAATCCGAACGTCCACTGATCTTCATGGCCGGTGGTACCGGCTTCGCTCCACTGAAGGCGATCATTGAGCATGCTATCCATGTGGGCCTCAATCGTCCTGTCCACCTCTACTGGGGTGTTCGTGCGGAGAGCGATCTCTATCTCGATGAGCTCGCTCAAAGCTGGGCCGACAGCCTTAAGGATTTCAGCTATACGCCTGTATTGTCAGAACCTGAAGAGGGCTGGGAAGGTAAAACCGGCTGGGTCCATGAAGCAGTTATAGCGGACCACCCCGACATGAGTGCCTTCGACCTCTACATGAGCGGCCCCCCTCCGATGGTTTTTGCCGGTAAGCGTGCCTTTATCGAAGCCGGCATGTCAGAAGACAACATGTACTCCGATGTATTTGAGTGGGCTCAGGATAATCCTGATAAAGAGTAGGATTACAGAAAAGGGGTCGAAACTACTTCGACTCAATCACCTCAAGCTTTGGCGGCGGGTTGATATCGGTAGGAACACTCTCTAGTCCATGAGCGTCCAACCGTGCGCCGACGGGGTGCAGCAACGCCGGCAATTCGGGTAATGGCGTATCGGAAGACAACTTCAGCCCCGATTTGAAACTGTCGAGAGCCTTTGTCTGCTCGCCCATACTCTCCAGCAACACACCCAATTCACGATAGGCCGGAGTTGACGGCGCCGCTCCGATACTCGCTTCAAAATAGCTGCGCGCCTTACCCCACAGTTTGTGGCGCAGGCAGAGGCGGCCCAGAGTCAAAAGTAATACGGAATCCTGAGGGTGGGACTGTAGCCAGAACTCAGCGACATTCAACTGGCGGGCACTATCCTCTATCTCCACCCGGCCATAAAGCTCTACAAGGTCATCACTCCAGTGCCGATCGATAAACTCCTGCAGCAACCCTTCAACACGGTCATTACTGCCACGATTGATCAGGTAATTAACAAATACTGTGACCATCTCCTCACTCTCCCGCACCGACTTGGGGATCTTTTTCCAGACACTCTCCAACTCCTCTGGATTGGTGTCCTGAGCAGCCTGGGTAAGCAGGTTGTGGAAAATATTAAACTCCAGCTTCTGCTGCTCCTCCGGCTCAATCACTTTGCGTTTTTTGAGATCCGGTAACAACCGATTGAGTTCCCCCCAGTCATCGAGGCGCTCGTACAGCTCCTTCAGAAGTTTCAGCACATGAGCATGCTTGGGGGCTATGGTCTGTAGATGTTTGAGGGTCGCCAGTGCCTGCTCCAGCTGCGCATGATCCAGCTGGAGCTCCGCCTGAGTCAGACCGACTGCAACATCGGCCGATGGCATACTCTCATGAGCCAGCTGAAGATATTGATCGCGCCGGTCATGAGCACCCTGCTGTTGTGCCGAACGGGCCGCCGCCAGGTAGTTAAGCATCGGCGTCTCGGACTTGCCTGCAAAACGGATCAGATCCTTCTCCGCCTGCTGCCAGTTACCTTCAGAAAGCTCCACCAAACCCTGAGTCAGGAACTTGCGTGAACGTTTGGCGCCACGCAGCTGCCGCCAACCACGAACCTGCTGAGGCACTGCCCAGATACGCGCAATGGTACGCAGGACAAAGTAGAGCAGGGCAAAAGCGGCCAGGTTGAGTAGTAGGAAAAAGGCCAGGCTGCCCTCCACTGTCCACTCACCGTAGCCCAGCAGCATATAGCCGTTGTCATTCATTACCGCCAGCGTAATAAGAACGGCGGCACCAAAGGCGAGCAGAGCAAGGATCAGTGTCTTCATTGCCGAGCGGCCTCCTCACTCCCCTGCTGCAGCCGCTGACGCAGACGCTCCAAAGCACGGGTGATATCGGGCAGTTCAGGTTTCACACGCACCCTCTGCATCTCATTTAACTGCTGCAGCATTGCTGCCGTGCCTGACGCCTCAGCATCGAAAAACTCCCGCAGCCAGTGCTCAGCAGTCTCCAGGCTGCCGTCGTAGAGCGCCTGATTCCGTTGCAGCAGCGACAGACGAGCCGACTCCAGCTGCAACTCAAGATTACGATAGACAAAATAGTACTGCTCCGGCGGTAGCATGGCAGTAACCGGCTTGTCGTGATGACGCACCACCATCACCGATTTGAACCCCTCCCAACCATCTTTTAGCAGAGTATTAAGATTGCGCTCCGATGCCTCCACGGGCCTCGATTCGAGTGGCTGACCTGACGCCACGGAGGGACGCAGGCCGACCATCTTTAGTGATTTTATCTGCCCGGCCATACCCGCCAGTTTGGCTGAAAGGCCCACCTGATCAATCACACCGGCACTTTTGAGCGCAGCAATCTCACTCGCCAGCAACTCGCGGGTGGCGGTCCACCCCGGATCGCCGGTTTCGAGCAGCCGCTGATCGGCCGCCTGCAGTGCACTTATCGCTGTAGCGACATCGTCTTCCAACTGCAACCGGTGGTTCGCCACCTGCATCAGGTACTCCGCCTCTGCCGCCATCCATGCGCTGCTGTTGCGACCTACCCGGCGGTAAACCCTCTCCAGGGTCTCTTCAATCTGGCCGGCTTTTTTATCCAGCGCCTGTCGCTCCGTCGCCAGCTTGCCGTCCTGTTCAGAGAGTCGGCTGTTCTGCTTCTCCATCTCCGCTTTCTGGCTCTCAAATGCCTGGTGGGTCTGATCGAGACGTGACTGCAATTCCGTCGCCTGCCGGGCGGCATCGGCAATGCTCTTATCCATCTGCAGCAATGATGCCTGCATGCCGTTCCAGCGTTGGTAGCCGTAACCAAGCCCGGCGACCACAGCAACAACGGCGATCAATGAAAGCGCCATCGCCACCCGCGGCACACTGCCGCCGCCCGGGGCGCCCGCCCGTGGGGAGGGGGTCGACTCAAGAATTTCAGCATCAACGATCTCCGCATCGGCGTCAGCCTCCGCAGAAGGGCCACTCTGACCTGTCGGGTTATTTCGTGTTTTATTCATTGATGCTTCCGAATATCTGGTGTGTAACGATAGATTATCAAATGCGCCTACCCTGGGGAACCACTGCGCTTCCCGTTTTAGCTTACATTGATTTGTTTTTCCACCCGCAAATCGCCTGCTGCAGCGAGCCAAGATCAGCGCCCGCCGCCTGGATCAACTGTTTACAGCCAAGGGTTTGGGCGTGATGCAGCATCCGCTCACTGATCACAACCATAGGCGTGTTGCAAAGCTGTGCCCGGCCGGCGGAGCCAAGCATCGAGAAAAGGTTGTCCAGCAGATCGTTGCTGGTGACTGTGACCAGATCCACCTGTCGTGGCCAGGCTGCAATCAGTGCGGCAACATCACCCTGAGGCTGAGAGCGGCGGTAAACTTCAACATACTCCACCTGAGCTCCTCGCGCCTCCAGTGTCTCTCCCAGCAGGGGGCGGCCGCCATTGCCACGAAAGATTGCCACCCGCCGACCGGATACCTGCTGCAGCGGCTCCATAGCCAGCAATGCTTCACTGTCGCTGCGCCCCGCTGGAACGATAGACACCTCAATGCCGGCCCGCTGCAACAGCCCGGCGGTACGACCACCTACAGCAGCCACAGATGCTTGCTGTGGAAACCCCTGAGGGAATAGCTTCAGCCCCCACTCAACCGCATTGGGGCTGACAAAGATCAGCAGATCCCAAGCACCACAATCCACCTGCTGTTGCGCTATCCGCTCAGGTGACTCCGGGCCATTGATCTGAACCACCGGAAAGTGCAGCGGCACACCACCCAGACGGGTAATTATATTACACAACGGCTCCGCCTGATGGGCGGCCCGGGTCACCAGCACACCAGCCCCCGACAGATCGCACGGATGGGCAGAGGTCGCCATCACTCAGGTGCGTTCTCACCCTCGTAGAGATGCATCAGCACCTGATCCGCACCCTGCCCCAAAAGTTCCTCTGCGATGGCAATGCCCAGTGCCTCGGCCTCGTCTGCCGGCTGGGTCATTTCGGCACGCATAATATGAGTACCATCGGGCTCACCGACCAGGCCACGCATATAAAGCTTGTCGTGGTTGAGTATCGCGTAACCGCCAATCGGCACCTGACACCCTCCCATCAGTCGCTGGTTCATCGCCCGCTCGGCGACCACACAGAGCGCCGTCTCTTCGTCATGCAGACACTGCAACAGCCCATTGACCTTGGCATCATCACTGCGACACTCTATACCAATCGCACCCTGACCGATCGCCGGCAGGCTATCAGCGGGATCAATAAAATCGGTAATCCGATCATCGAAGCCCAAGCGCTTGAGTCCGGCCGAAGCAAGGATAATGGCGTCGAACTCCCCCTCATCCAGCTTACGCAGACGGGTGTTGACGTTGCCGCGCAGGGGAGCAATCTTCAAATCCGGCCGCCGCTCCATGATCTGACACTCACGGCGCAGACTGGCAGTCCCCACCACGGCCCCCTCCGGCAGCTCTTCAAGGTGTTTATAGCTATTGGAGACAAAGGCGTCGCGCGGATCTTCCCGCTCCAGGATCACCGCCAAGTGCAGCCCTTCGGGTAACTCCACCGGTACATCTTTCATCGAATGGACGGCGATGTCGGCACGACCCTCCAGCATCCCCTGCTCCAACTCCTTGACGAACAGCCCCTTGCCGCCAATCTTTGCCAGCGGCGTATCCAGGATCTTGTCCCCCTGGGTACTCATACCGACCAGCTCGATCTCCAGACCAGGGTGGGCCTGGCGCAATTTGAGGGAGACGTGCTCCGCCTGCCACATGGCAAGGGGGGACTTTCGGGTAGCGATTCGCAGGGTCTGTGACATGGAACGGGATCTCGCAATTATTGGATTAAGGGGAATGCTATAGCTTGAGCAACCTCTGAACAAGTCTGGACGACTTAATATAAAGAATTTATAGCGTGGTCACGACTTCAAAAGGTGGCGCACTTCCGGTAGATGGCGACGACTCACCTCCAGCAACAGGTCGCTGCCCTGAAGACTCACCAAGCTCTGACCCTCCTCCCCTCTCCGCACACCCGTCACTCTGGATCTGGAGACCAGGGCATTACGGTGGATACGGATAAAGTGGTCACCCAGCCGCTCCTCCAGGGATTTCAACGACTCCTCCAACAACGCTTCACCACCGCTATGCCTGACGGTGACATACTTCTGATCAGCCAGAAAGAAAATGACATCCGCCACCGGGATACGCTCCAGACCACCACGAAAGCTGACACTGATGTACTCTTCACTCTCTCCCTGCTGCAGATCCTCCAGCGCCTTTAGTTGAGGCCGGGTCAGCTGCTGCGCCTTCTTCAAGGCTTTCTCCAGCCGTTCTCGGCGGATCGGCTTCAGCAGATAATCGACAGCACTCTTCTCAAACGCCGCCAGGGCGTGCTCCTCATAGGCGGTGACAAAAATCACCGCCGGTGGCGCCGCCTGCGCCGCCAAGTGCGACGCCGCCTCCAGCCCGTCCATACCCGGCATACTGATATCGAGCAGCACCAGATCAATCATCTGGGCATCACAGGCGGCAACCACCTCAATGCCGGTAATCACTTCGTCCACTACCCTGTAAGGGGGGCCAATCTCTTCGATCAGGCTACGCAGCCTTGCCCGCGCATGAAGTTCATCATCTGCAATCAATATATTCATCAGATAGTTACCGGGGCCGATAGGGGTAGGGGAATACCACCCGTACCTGGTGGTCACCATCCACTTCTGACAGGGACAGACTTGCCTCTCCATCAAAAAAACCTTCCAGGCGCTGACGGGTATTCTCCAACGCCATACTGTTCCCTTTCCGATGCTTCGTCGTTCCCTCCGCCGGGCGACTGTTGCGGATGCTGAGGTTGACCCGTTTCTGCCGGTAACGTCCACTAATCTCTATCACCCCCGGCTCCGCCGCCGGTTCAATGCCGTGGTAGACCGCATTCTCCAGCAACGGCTGCAGTATCAGCGCCGGCAGAACGGCACTCTCCGGCAGCGCTTCAAGATCCCACTCCACACGCAGCCGCTCACCCAGGCGTTGATGTTCGATACGGAGGTAACCCCGTGCCAGCTCCAGCTCATCTCCAAGGGTGTTCTGATCACGCGCATCCGAAAGGCTGGCACGAAACAGATCGGAGAGATCATGTACCACCTCCTCCGCCAACTTTGGATCAGAACGGGTAAGGCTGGCGATGGTGTTCATGCTGTTAAACAGAAAGTGGGGACGAATACGCGACTGCAGCGCCTGAAAACGTGCCTGCGACTCCGCCTCCACCTGCAGACGCCAGATGTGTTGAAAATAGAGATAACGCAACATCAGGGCCGATACGATGGCACTGATAGCGAGACTCTTCAGCAGAAACAGACCGCTAGAGCTGATAGCCAGCACCTTGATTGCAAAGCCGCTCACCAGCAAGGTGAGCAGCATCAAAATCAGCCAGGCGGAGAGTCCCGCTACACGATTACCATAGCGACCAAGATGACGCCGCAGCGTACAGAGCAACGCACAGCCGGTCAGAGCTATCCACTGAACAAACAGCGACCGCAGGCTAAGATCATCGGTAAATTGCTGCACCGATTGGGTGGTTGTCAGGGCCAGCACTATCGCCAACAGTTCAGCGGTCACAACCACCACAAACACCATACGGATACGGCAAAAATCTGGTAAAAACGACTCCAGCCCGTCTCTCTTTTCCACTTTACCTGACATCAGCGCCCCGTCTGCCACCCTCTTATGCCTAATCCTGATACAATCCCGCCAATTGAGTATGCCATCAAATAGACCGGACCCCGACGTGTACCGGGACGATATATTTTGACGAAGAGATCTCTTTCTCAACAGATACTCGGTTACAACGATATTAGAGCGAATAACAGGAATTTGCAGCGATGAGTGACAAAAAACTCTGGTCAGGACGATTTAACGAGCCCACAGACGCCTTTGTCGAGGCCTTTACCGCGTCAGTGGAGTTTGATCAGCGCCTCTACCGGTACGATATCCAGGGCTCCATCGCGCACGCCACCATGCTGACCAAGGCGGGCATTCTCACCGAAACCGAGCGCGACCGCATCATCAGCGGCCTGGAGACAATCCAGCAGCAGATCGAAGCGGGAGAGTTCAACTGGTCGGTGGAGCTTGAAGATGTCCATATGAATATCGAGTCGGCCCTCACCGGAGCAATTGGCGACGCCGGCAAAAAACTCCACACCGGTCGTTCACGCAACGACCAGGTCGCCACTGATATCAGACTCTACCTGCGTGATGAGATCGAGATTATCCGCAACGAGGTTCTGCGCCTGCAGCAGGCGCTGCTGACGGTGGCGGAGCGTGAAGCCGATACTATTCTCCCCGGCTTCACCCACCTGCAGACAGCCCAGCCGATCACCTTCGGCCACCATATGATGGCCTGGTTTGAGATGCTGGAGCGTGACCGTGAGCGTCTGGCGGACTGCAACAAACGAGTCAACATCATGCCTTTGGGAGCTGCCGCTCTAGCCGGCACCACCTACCCCATCGACCGCCACTATACGGCGGAGTTGCTCGGCTTCGAGCGCCCCAGCGAGAACTCTCTCGACTCGGTCAGCGACCGCGATTTCGCCATCGAATTCAGTGCCGCCGCCGCCCTGGTGATGATGCACCTCTCGCGTATGTCCGAAGAGCTGATCATCTGGTCTTCGGCCCAGTTCGGCTTTATCGAACTCTCCGACAGCTTCTGTACCGGCTCCTCCATCATGCCGCAGAAGAAAAACCCGGATGTACCAGAGCTGGTACGTGGCAAGAGCGGTCGTATCTTCGGCCACCTGATGGCACTGCTCACCCTGATGAAGGGACAACCCCTCGCCTACAACAAGGATAACCAGGAGGACAAGGAGCCACTGTTCGATACCATCGATAACGTCAAAGGCTCCCTCAAGGTCTTCGCCGACATGATGCCTGCTGTAACCTGTCGTCACGACAACATGCGCCAGGCGGCGATGAAGGGCTTCGCTACCGCCACCGATCTGGCCGACTATCTGGTGCGCAAGGGCATCCCCTTCCGTGATGCCCACGAGGTAGTGGGTAAAGCTGTCGTCCTGGGTGTCGAGCGTGACTGTGACCTGGCTGATCTCTCACTGACCGAGCTGCAATCCTTCTCCGCTGAAATCACTGAAGATGTCTTTGAAGTACTTACCCTCGAAGGCTCGGTGGCGGCACGGAATCATATCGGTGGCACCGCACCGAACCAGGTACGTGCAGCCATTGCCCGTGCGAAAGAGAGGCTATCGAGCTAAAGCCCACTCACCCTAACCCTCTCCCCGGTGGAGAGAGGGGACATTTGTGACAGCTGCTGGAGAATGGCGGTGAATAGAGGTCACAGCAGTGACTCGATCACCTGCACCACCTCCGGTGCATCCCACTCCAGACCACCAAAATAGGCGTAACGAATCAGCCCCTGACGGTCAATCAGATAGGTGGTGGGAAATGCCCGTATCTGCCAGGGAGAGACCGTCTTTCCCGCACCGTCCAGCAGCACAGGGAAAGCGGCGGGAATCCTTTTAAGAAAGGCACGCACTGTCTCCACCGGCTCACCCACATCGACACTCAGCACCTCCACGCCACGTCCCGCCATTTTCTTTTTCAGGCGGCCCAGCGAGGGGATCTCCTTGACGCAGGGAGGGCACCAGGTGGCCCAGAAGTTGAGCAGCACCACCTCACCTTTGTACTTATCCAGGCTGTAGCGCTTGCCGGCAATATCCATGAGCGACAACGCCGGTGGCGTGGGATCACCCGTATAGGGCTGGAGTGCGCCACCAAAGGCGCCGGTATCCCACCTTCTCTCCGCCACCTTGCCCGCAACCGGGGGGCGGACTTCTCTATTCATGGTCGCAAGCAGCCGTGCAGAACGTGCCAGCATCGGCGGCAGCTCAACACTCCGCCGCAGCTCCTCCTCTGAGGCGGTAGGGCGCATGTGGAAACCATCGGAGACACGGGGAATCACCCAGGTATAGAGCGTGCTGCCACCGCGGCGAAGGTGGCTCGCTATCTCATCCAGGTACCAGAGCCTGGCCGATCCCCCGGGCTGAATCAGCAGAATATTCTGGTTGGTCTGGTCGGCAATCGGCAGATAGTCCGGCCGGGCGCCCGGCCTGGGTACTTCAGCTAACAGACTGGGATGAAACAGCAGCAGGCCGCCAAGGGGCTTACGATCAGCGTAGCGCTGCTGCCACTGGCGCACCGCCATCAAGGTCAACGCCGCCCCGCGACCGGTACTCATAATAAACAGGCGCCCTTTATCGGGTTGGCTCTGCTCGATCAACTCCGCAATATCCTCAACCGGCACCTCGGTGAGGCTGCTACGTCCCGGTGGCAGGAAATAGATGTCATGGAGGTCGGCCAGCCACACCTCAAATCCCTCAACCGACAAGCCGGTGGCAAGAGTACCCTCACGCCGGCCGCGAAAGCCAAACTCAGACGGCAACCAGAGAATACGGTCAACACCATCGCCGTAACGCTGAATGGGAATTTCATCACCCTCCGCCAGGGTGATGATCTGCGACTCCTCGGCCTGAGCCAGTGGGCACAGGATGATGAGAAGAGTGGCTATGATGAGTTTACGAAACAACCGATATCTCCATTACTATCTCTAGCGGTTGAGGATAGACAATTGCCCTCATCTGGAATATTGGCAAATACCGCCATATCGTAGGGGCGATTTCTCGCGGGGAGATGAATATTTCCACCTGTGTGCCCGTACCATCTCGATCCGAGAGATCACTCCCGCAACAGCCGCTCCAACGTGTGCGGACAAACCTGGCCGTACTCCTGTGCAGCAGGTCGCTAAGTTGGGTTATCATCAGCTGACAAGAGACCACCGAGATAAATCTTCCATGTTCACCCTTCACCCCCGCCTCGCCGCCGACACCTTCGCCGTCGTCACCCTGCCGCTGTGTGAAGTGCGGCTAATGAACGACCGCCGCTTCACCTGGCTGATCCTGGTGCCACAGCGGGAGGAGATCACCGAGCTTCACCAACTGAGCTCAACAGACCAGATTAAGCTGCTGCAAGAGAGCAGCGATATATCCCATGCGCTTACAGAGACCGGTGCCATAGACAAACTCAATGTCGCTGCTCTCGGTAATCTGGTAGCGCAATTTCACTGGCATCTGGTGGCCAGAAGCAAAGAAGATCCCTGCTGGCCCGGACCGGTATGGGGATGCGGCAACGCCGAACCCTACGGTGCAGAGACCGCCAAAAACCTGATCACACGCCTGCGCAAAATAATCAACAAGGAAGGAAAATATGAATCCTGATTCCCTGCAGCAGCTCAATCAGCGGCTTCTCGAGTTTGCCCGCGAACGTGACTGGGAGCAGTTCCACTCACCAAAAAACCTATCGATGGCACTGATTGCCGAGTGTGCCGAACTGGTGGAGCACTTTCAATGGCTTAGCGAAGAGCAGAGCATGGCGCTTTCCGAAGGGAAGAAGGAGGAGGTAGCGCTGGAGCTGGCGGATATCTTGATCTATCTGGTGCGCTTCGCTGAACGAATGGATATCGACATGCTGGATGCCGCCAACCGCAAGATCGCCATCAATGAGCAGCGCTATCCGGCACAACAGGTCAAGGGGGATGCCCGCCGGGCATCGGAGTACTGAGCCCTATGCCATAAATGGCAACCTGAAACGGAAACGTCGCTTACGCTTCTGCTTCGCCATCCCCTGCAGCACCTCGGCATGGCTCGCAACCAATAGTGCTTCGGGAATCTCTTCACGCACTGCGCCAACAAGCTCCCAACATCCGCCCTGGTGCACTTTCAGGCTTACCCACAGCAGGTTGAGTTTCATATTCAGATCGGCGAACACCACCAGCTCCCGATGTTGCTGAAACACCTGCTGCAGACTCTGAAGCGCCCGCTCCCGACGTACCGTTGGCCAGCGGGAAAAGCGGGGAATCAGCATCATGAAATCACCGAGAGGTCTACCCTCACTGTCGTGTGTAGGCACCCGCTCCCGTAGCGGGCCACCATGGAGCATCACGCCATCGGGCGTTAGGGTTTTATTTCCCATATAACAGCTTCCCTCCGGAAACCAAAGCGGCTTTATAGCGCCTACAAACATCACTATAGACCCCACAACCGGCGCTGTCAGCATTGCTGACCCCACCGGAAATGTGACAATTTACCTAAAGTTTTAGCTACAATAGACGCTCTATTCCTTGATGGTGAAGCTTGATCTACACGGGGGATTTCGGCTTTGAAAGAACATAACGACCCCACAGGAACTGTTTTCAGCAACAGCCCTTGTGGCATATTGGTACTCGACGGAGATGGAAAAATCTCCAACCTCAATCAGGCATTGAGCGAACTGGTCGGCCAGCCCCCCGAGCAGTTGATCGGTCATGACTACGATACCCTTCCCTTCGGCACACTCAAGGGCCTGTTCAAAGGTGAAGGAGAGATGCACCTGATAGGTCCGGGAGTCGGGCAGGAGCAGTGGCTGCATTGCACTGTCCACAAGAGTGGCCAGGGCGGAGTAATAAAGTTCTTTGTTGAAGTTACAGAACAAGTCACCCTACAGGAAGAGAATGAGCGCCTCCGCCAACAGGTGAAACAGCTTACCCTTACCGATGAACTAACCGGTCTGGCTAATCAACTGGAGCTGAGCCGTGCACTCAATACACAAGTCACCCGCAGTCGCCGCTACGGCAATCCACTAAGCTTGGCGATGATGGAGGTGGTCGACGCAAACGAGTCGGAGCAGACTCTTCCGGATGAGCTGATCATCGCCACCAGTCGCTATCTACGTGACCGGCTGCGCTGGGTTGATGTTATCGCCCGCTGGGGGCATAACCAATTTGTTATCATCCTGCCGGAAACACTGCATAGTGACGGTTACACCCTGATCAGTAAAATCCAGGAGGAGTTTCCCCAGGCACAGCTGTCGGAACCTGTGCAGGGTGAGGCGTTGGCACTCCGCTTTGGCCTCGCTGAGTGGGAAAAAGGGTATGACACCCGCATGTTGATGCGCCGTGCCGCCTCGGCGCTCACCGGAGAACAGGAGCAGATGGAGCAGGCTTCATAAAGGAATATCGAAATCAGGCAACTGCTGTTTAAAAGCGGAAACGGAAAACACCTAACCACAAATCATGTCCGACGCGATATCATATAAAAACGGCATCGGGCGCAAAGAACTCAAAACGATACTCAGGCGGTTTCAGAGTATCCACCGCGAGCGTTTGCGCCGCATAGCCGGAGAGCTACGCCCGAACCAGCGGGGGGTTATCGACCTTCTACCGCTCATGTTCCACATCAACCATCCCACCCTACCCGGCTTCGTCAACAGCAAAACACCGGCCGGCATTGCTGACTACAGCCCAGGGCAAGGTGCTCTCAATGCCGCCGGCAAAATCAGCCGCAGCTTCTCTTATAAAAAGCGCGCCAGACGCCGCTACCAGATTCATGGCATCTACCTTATGGGCAGCATCGGTAGCATTGCCCACGCCAGTGGTAGTGACCTTGATATCTGGGTCTGCCACGACTCAGCGCTAAAGAGCGAGGAGCTGGAGCAGCTAAGGGAGAAGGCGAGCAGAATCGAACAGTGGGCAGAGGAGATCTCTCTCGAGGTCCACTTTTTCATCATGGATGTCGACGCATTCCGTAAAGGCCGCCTCGACAGCCTCTCACACGAAAGCAGCGGAACAGCCCAGCCCCATCTGCTGCTTGAGGAGTTCTACCGTACCGGGGTACTAGCGGCTGGCCGTTACCCCGCCTGGTGGTTGGTGCCCCCGGAAGAGGAGGCAAACTACAGCAGCTACATAGAGATGCTGTTCCACAAACGTTTTGTCGATCCCATCGACTGCATCGACTTCGGCGGCCTCAGTTCCCTCCCCACCGGAGAGTTTCTTGGTGCCGCCCATTGGCAGCTCTACAAAGGTATCGACTCCCCCTATAAATCGATACTCAAACTGCTGCTTACCGAGTCCTACGCCCAGAGCTACCCTGACATCAACTGGCTCTGCCAGGGAGCCAAGACGTCGATCTACGCCGGCGACATCGACATGAACGAACTCGACCCCTACGTTCTGATGTACCGCCAAGTAGAAAAGTACCTGATCGAACGAGACGAGCTGCAACGCCTGGAGCTGGCCCGGCGCTGCTTCTACTTCAAAACCGAGCAGAACCTAAGCAACAAACACTCATCGACCCAGAAACTATGGAAGCGTGAGTTGATGGAAGAGCTAGTGGCCTCATGGGACTGGCACAGCACCTACCTGAAGAAGCTCGACGGTCGCAATAGCTGGAAAATCGACCAGGTGATGGAGGAGCGCAACACCCTGGTGCGAGAGCTGACCCACAGCTATCGTCTACTCACAGATTTTGCCAAAGCCTACGCTGCCGGCAGCACTATTGATCCCCGCGAACTAAGCCTGCTGGGACGCAAACTCTACACCGCCCTGGAGCGACGGCCCGGAAAGATCGACCATATCAATCCCGGTATCGCAAAAAACCTGGTGGAACACCGTCTCTCCCTACACTACGCAAAAACGCGCGGCAGCAACTACGCCTGGTTCCTCTTTCTTGGCAATGTGGACGAAAAGAGCGCATCGATGTCACGGCCGGTAAAAACATCTCAGGGGCTGATCGAAGTTCTCACCTGGTGTCAGCACAATCAACTACTGGGCAAAGGCACCGTGGTCACTCTCTACCCCAAAAAAAACCCGGTCAGCACTTCAGAACTGCAATCACTAATCGCATCTCTGCGTGAACTGCACCCCGCTACAAAACATCATGAGCCTCCCATTGAGCAGCTCGCTTCACCACCACGGGCCACCTCATGTGCACTGTTCATCAACACCGGCTCAGATCCCCTGTCACGTCTTGCCAAGGCGGGCAAACAGATCACCAGCAACCGCGACGATCCGCTGAGCTTTGGTTCCGCCCACAGTTCGCTCATCGACAGTATCGAGCAGCTCACCACCACCAGCTGGGGAGAGACACTGGTGGTACGCCACTGGGGCACCACCGGCCTGCTCGACAGCCTCTGCCACTATCTCCGTCTCACCCTGCTTGAAGGTGGAGGCAACACACCGCCGAATGCCACCGCCCACTGCTTCTCATCGGTGCGCGGTGGTAGCATCGCCAAACGAGTAGGGTCTCTGTTCAATGACGTCTACCACAGCTTTGCCGGCACTAATGGCGACCGGGAAGCCCTCTACCTGCTCCAGGCAGACAACGACTACTACCTGATTCAGCAACAGAAGGAGCTCTTCTCCTTCTTTCCGGTGAAATCCTGGGGGGAGCTTCTGGAGGTACTTGGAGAACCCCAGGAGCACTACCGTAAACTGACCGTCGATCCTATGGCACTCTTCGATACACCGCTGGCAAAGGTGTTCGAGAATGATCAATCCGGGGCGATACAACTCTATTACTACAACAACAAAAACCATACCGACCTCTACATCGTTGATGAGAACGGCTCACTCTTTCATCAACAGGTCCAGGGAACAGATGAACAGTATCTCCTGGTACAGCAGCAGCGTTTCCTCAACGGCATTCAACTACTGCGTAATATCCGCTCCGATGCCCCCTCATTCCAGCTGCTGCAGGACGGCACCGAGTTTTACCAGATCAACCGCGATCGCAAGGGCGAATACCATATAGAGCAGCGCACCCCGCCCACGATACGGCTCCTCTCCAGCTATATGGAGCTGCATCTTGTCAGTGACACCCTCGATCTCAACTTCTCGCCCTACCTACTGGTATGCAGCGACCAGGAGTTCAACTCGCTGGAACACGGTGACTATATCTACACCGCCGTCGCCGAATATATCCTCTCAAAACGGGCAAACCGTGAGGCCTACCCCATCTACCTCACCGGTCTGGAGATCACCGGCGCCTTTGCCGAAGGCAAGTGGTCAACCATCACCCTGCTCAACTTCAAAAAACGTCTGGAAGGGAAGCTCAACCGCGCCCTGCAACAGCTGGCGCAGAATTGAACCGGCTCGCCAATCCGCCATACCCTCAACAACTTATAGATTTCCACCGCTTACGGTATACTGCATTGGTCCGATTGAATTTACAGGAGCACTTTAATGCAGCATCGGTACTCAACCCTAAGCCTGCTTGCCGCCATCCTGCTGGGCACCATTCTACTCACCGCCTGCGGTCAAAAGGGGGATCTCTACCTTCCCGATGAGAGCGGCGAACAGCAGGAAAAGAAGAAGAGCTGACCTGCCATGGAGCTCCACTTCACAAAAATGCACGGTCTCGGCAATGACTTTGTTATGTTCAACGCCATCGACCAGGCAGTAAAACTTACCCCGGAGCAGTGCCGCTTTATCGCCCACCGTCACACCGGCATCGGCTGTGACCAGATTCTTGTGATCGAACCCCCGCGCGATAATAATACAGATTTTTACTACCGCATCTTTAATTCCGACGGCAGTGAAGTGGAGCAGTGCGGCAACGGCGCACGCTGCTTTGCCCACTTCGTTCAGCAACAGGGGTTGACCGACAAAACGGAGATCGATGTCGGCACCTGTAACGGCAACCTGCGGCTGTTTATCGAAAAGAGTGGGCTGGTAAGGGTCAATATGGGTGCTCCACGGCTGGAGCCCGAGCAGATTCCCTTTATCGCCGACCGGCGCGCCGATAGCTACCCATTCACAATTGAGGAGGAGACGCTGACCATCGGCGCCGTCTCCATGGGCAACCCTCACGCAATTTTAATAGTTGAAAATGTAGCCTCGGCCCCCGTATCATCACTGGGAGCACTACTGGAAAAACATAGCCGGTTTCCACAAAAGGCCAATGTCGGCTTTATGGAGATCTGCTCCCGCAGCCAGATAAACCTGCGTGTTTTTGAGCGTGGCACAGGTGAAACCATGGCTTGCGGGTCAGGTGCTTGCGCCGCCGTTGTCTCCGGGCGGACCCAGGGTTTGCTGGATGAGCGGGTGGAAGTCTCACTCACCGGCGGCAAACTTGTAATCGAGTGGGCAGGCGACGATATGCCTGTATGGATGAGCGGACCCACCGCAACTGTCTACCAAGGAACCATTGAACTATGAGCTCCCAACAAGATACCTCTCCATCAGTAGAAGCGCTGGAGCAGACCATCTGCGATTACCTTCGTGACAACCGCGACTTTTTCAGTCGCCATCCCGAACTGCTACGGGAGATGGAGCTCCCCCACCAGAGTGGCAATGCCGTCTCCCTGATTGAACGTCAGGTAAGCAACCTGCGCGAACAGGCGGGTCAGTACAAACAGCAGCTCGAAGACCTAATCACCGTCGCCAGAGAGAACGAGGGACTCAACAACCGCCTGCATAAGCTCACCCTCACCCTCCTCGATTGTCTCGACTTTGAAGAGGTGGTCAATGCGCTTCAAGATAGACTGCATGAAGATTTTCGTGCCGAGGCGGTTGAACTGCACCTCTTCTTCTCCGACGAGGCAGACAGAGAGAGCAACCCGGATCTTGACGGCTTTCGCGACTTACTCGATAACGGCAGGCCGGAGTGTGGTCCACTGCCGATGGAGCCGCTTACCTATCTTTTTGGTCCCCAGGCCGAAGATATCAAATCCACTGCTCTGATACCGATAGAAGAGAAAGGCATACTCGGTGTCCTTGCCATCGGCAGCCAGAGTGAGCACCGTTTTCACCCAGGTATGGGAACCGACTACCTTGCACGTCTGGGAGAGATTGTCAGCAAAACCCTTGAGGTGGTGTCTGAACCGGGCTTCTGATGAGCGCCGAAAAGAGCAACCGGCTGGCACCCTGGATCGACCGGCTTCTCCAACATATGCGCTACGAGCGCAACCTCTCACCCCACACCCTGAGCAACTACGCACGTGACCTGCATCGCATCGAAGCCTGGTGTGAAGAGCAAGTCATTGATGAGTGGCATCAGCTCAACACACACCAGATTCGTGCCTATATCGCCCAGCGCTACCGTCACGGTATCGCCGGAAAGACCCTGCAGCGTGAACTCTCGGCTCTGCGTAGCCTCTTCCGGTATTTGCTGCGCGAAGGAGAGGTGGAGAACAACCCCGCCACGGGGGTGCGGGCACCCAAGAGTGGCCGCAAGCTTCCCCCGTCACTGGATGCCGACCAAATTGGTAGTCTGCTTGATGTAGCGAGCAGTGATCCACTGGAACTGCGCGACCTGGCGATAATGGAGCTACTCTACTCCTCCGGCCTGCGACTGGCTGAGCTGGTCTCCATCGACATCGGCCAAATCGACCGTGCAGATGCCAGCCTGATCGTGACGGGCAAGGGGCGCAAGAGCCGGCAACTGCCGGTGGGTAACAAAGCACTACAGGCGGTCGCCGCCTGGGAGCAGGTGCGTGGTGAGTTGGCGCAGCCAGATGAAGCGGCCCTCTTTGTCAGCAAACGCGGCAAGCGCATCAGCCCGCGTACCGTTCAGCAACGGCTGAAACAGTGGGCGCTAAAGCAAGGCGCCATCCAGAACATCCACCCACACATGTTGCGCCACTCCTTTGCCGGACACCTGCTTGAATCCTCCGGCGATTTGCGGGCAGTGCAGGAACTGCTGGGGCATGCCGACATCAGCACCACCCAGATCTATACCCACCTTGACTTTCAACACCTGGCCCAGGTCTATGACAGCGCCCACCCGCGGGCAAAGAAGAGAAAAAACCGAAAAAAGTAACTGTTCAGCGGAGCACTCATGCCACAGCGAAACACTATCTCTTCTCAGACTACTTCTCACGCCGCTCATTGCGCCGCTTGTTTCGCTCACCAAGGCTCTTCATGAATGAGGTTAACTCTTTCCCCCCCCACTCCCGGGCCTCAGCTTCTGTTGCGAATCCATCCTGACTCTTTGAAACCACCGTCTCCTTCGAAGTTACTTTTCTTACAATCTCTGCACTCCATGAGCCTTTGGCCTCTACTACCCTGATGTCGTACTTCTTACTTTTTGCCATTTCTCTAATTTCCTGCCTGTTTTATTTGTGATCTCATTTTTCAGATCATTGATGGGTAGAGCTGGTATTCATAATAAACCATATCTTCTCGAACAAGAGACTTTAACTGGGAGTACGCCGGATTTAATGCTGCTTGGCTGTAAATCGATAGGAGGCAATAAAACTTATAGTGGCTATGCACAATAATCATGAAACACCATTTTCATTAAGAAAAGTGCGCCTGTAGGAGCGAATTTATTCGCGATCAAGCTCCGGAGCATCTTCTTCGCGAACAAGTTCACTCCTACACCCGGTTCCACAACTATTGTACACAGCCATTAAACTTATTTTGATCAACCTCAGTAAGTTTTTTGCTCAAAAAGGTTAAACTTAACCGATACCTAGTGGGAAGAAAGATGATCTACAGCACCTCAGAAGAGTTATCACTGAAAAAATTAAAGTCCTGGCTGGCTGACGACCAGGCCATTCGTGTAGAACCAGAAGAAACCGTTTCCAGGGTCTACCTTGATACCGTTGACTGGAGACTGTTCAAATCGGGCAGTGTCCTGGAGGTGGCTACTCGAGATCGACATCACTTTTTGACTTGGCGGAAATTGAAAAGTGGTGAGATCCTCACCAGCAGAACGCTGAAGAAGGTTCCGCATAACGCCAATGACTTCATCGGGGCGGGCCTGCGGCATCGGCTGAAAGAGGTGCTGGGTGAGCGCACCTTGATGCGTCAACTCTTCGTGCGAAGCAGCACCCGTGAACTGCACCTCCTCAATAGCGAGGAGAAAACCCTTATGCGTGTTGAGCTGCGACAGGATCGCCCCTACATTCCTCACAGCTCGGTGGATCTGTCCCTCCCTGCTTGTGTCTACCTGTTCCCCTATCGTGGTTACGAGACTATCTACCAAAAAAAGCTAAACCGGCTTACCGCAAAGGGGCGACTAAAACCGATTGGGAAAGATCCTCTTACCAACGCACTAAACCTTCTCGGAATCGTTCCGGAAACGCAAGGCATCAGGTCAATAACCAAGCTCTCCCCGAAACAATCATCATTTCAGGCGCTGGCAACAGTACTGAATGATTCTCATCGCTCCATTGCAGACAACATAGAGGGTGTCCGGAATGAGGATGACCCAGAATTCCTACATGACCTGCTGCTTTCGACAGGGCGTACCCTGTACCTGTTGAGCCGCTTTTCGGCCATATTTCCACCCCAGCAGATAAACTTGATCAAGCAGGATTTCAAGTGGATCGAAGAGGCTGCAACACCCGTCCGCGACTTGGATATTTATTTTGGTCTGATTGATGATTTAACCACCCGCGTAGACCCTGAACAGCGTGCTGCATTGAAGCCGCTGCTTAAGTTCCTGAAAAGTGAGAAACAGAAGAAACAGCGGTCTATGCGTATCGCGCTTGGAAGCACTCGCTATATCCGGCTCATGGATAACTGGAAATCATTTCTGGAGCAGAAGCCGCCTTCGAAGGACCTCCCTCCGGCTGCAGACCAACCCATCCTGGAATCTGCCAGTGGATCGCTTCTCAATATATACCAGGAGATAATCAACAAAGGGCGCGCGATCACCCCGGAAAGCAATTCTGAACAGCTGTACGAACTCCACAAGGAGTATAAACGGCTTGGTTATCAGCTGGAGATCTTTCAAAGTCTCTATCCGAAGAAGAAGTTAGCGTCTGTAATTGATGCACTGAAACCGGCAAAGGAGTCTCTCACTACATTTTGCAATCTCGATCTGCAGCAAGGATCGCTGGCTGACTACCAGAAAAGGGTGAAGGAGGAGCAGAAAACCATACCGTTATGGCTGGAGAAGATCGATCAGTTGGATGCAAAGCTGGCAAGGGAGAAGAGAAAAGCACGGAAAAAGTTTCTCGCTCAGTTTGAACGACTTTCACAAAAAAAGGTACGCAAACAGTTCCTCACCCTGTTTTCCGAAAAGGACAAGAAAAGAGGATCCGGCCGATGAAAATACTCGCTACCTACAACATCAAGGGAGGAGTCGGAAAGACATCCACTGCAGTCAACCTCGCTTATCTTGCCGCAAAAGAGGGTTACCGGACACTTTTGTGGGATCTTGACCCTCAGGGAGCTGCCAGCTTCTGCTTTCGCATCAAGCCAAAGGTCAAAGGAGGGGTACAGGCCATCAGGCGGCGCAAAAACATACTCGACAAGGCCGTTAAGGCTACCGACTACGAGGGGCTGGACCTGATACCTGCCGACTTCTCCTTTCGTAACTTCGACCAGGTGTTCGGCGATGCTAAAAAACCGGAAAAACAACTACTCAAACTGATTTTTCCCATGGCTCGTGAGTATGACATACTTTTTATCGACTGTGCCCCCAGCATATCCCTGATTGCTGAAAACATTTTCTATGCGGCCGATGCCCTTCTTATTCCGCTGATTCCTACCCCCTTTTCTGTCCGCACCTACAATCAGTTGCTCAAGCACTTCAGAAAAGCACCCTCAAAACACCTAAAACTACTTCCCTTCTTCTCCATGTACGATAAAAGCAGATCGTTGCATAGGGACGTGGTGAAAACACTTCCCCGGGAGTTCAACGAAATCCTGCGCACCGCCATCCCCTACGCAAAAAATGTGGAACTAATGGGCCATGAGCGTGCACCGGTTGGAGATTTTGCGCCTTTGAGTAAATCGGGATCCGCCTATAATAAGCTCTGGCTCGAAGTTCAGGAACAGATGCTAAATGACTATTAAGGAGCCTCTGAATAAGTCTGGCTGAATTGAATTGTGCTCAGGAGGCGTAATATCAAGGCGAAGATCGCAGCTGATAGCAGGCTATTAGCAAGATTCGATCAATTTCTCCTGAGTGCAAGGCAATCGATCATAACTCGGTCAGAGGTTCCTTATGGAGCCTCTGATTAAGTCTGGTTAGGCAAGCTGCAACTCCGCTAAAGACGCAAATACACCTTTCTCACTTATGTCTGGATTGATGCTCAACTCAAGAACAGTAACTGCCGGGAGTTCTACTTGATAATTCTCGATTTCATTGGTTGCACCTTCGGGACTGAAGTTCCATTGCTGACGTATAATTTCCTGATACGAATGTCCGCCGTCCGGAGACCAACGTAAAACATATTCTTGCGTACGTTCAATATCTAACTCTTCGAAGTTCAGTCTGATCCACTGGAGCCTCTGAGGATTGTCGAAAAGAAGCCTTATCATCTGCTCTCCCGGACTTGAGGCGCGCCACCCAGAATCGTTGCCAGGCAGTAATGCCGACTCGATTGGATAAGCATCGTCCTCTGAGGTGACCTCAGCTACCGCAAGTTTCTCGATATCCAACCAGTTCTGATCAGAATATACGTTTTGCTTATGAACTGGGTTGATAATTCTCTTACGCATCAGAATACCTTCTAAATATCAATAAACTCGATAAATACTTTTATCTGCTTAACGCCTAAATCAATGGTGCGTCTTTTTGCATCCACTGGATTTTCTGGTTAAGGAAGCTCTGAATAAGTCTGGCCGAATTGAATTGTGCTCAGGAGGCGCAAGATCAAGGCGAAGGTCGCGGCTAATAGCAGGCTATTAGCAAGATTTTCAACACAGATATTGCGTCTACTGAGTGCAAGGCAATCGGTCATGACTTGTTCAGGGCTTCCTCAAGTCTTTTATGATGCGATTTTATATGGCTGAACATGTAGTTCAGCCATATTTTGACGGGATAACCAAAGATCATAGGCATTTTGAAGCCTGAGCCAATGATCTGCTGATGGCTTTTTAAAAGCCAACTCCAAACGCAAAGCCATTTCAGGGGTAATAGAACCTCTGCCATTCAAAACTTTTGATAATGTTTTTCGGCTAATATTTAGGTGCTTAGAGACATTAGTAATGGTAACACCCAATGGTTCTATTACTAATTCTTTAAGAATCTCTCCAGGATGAGCCGGATTATGCATATTCATTAGTGATAATCCTCATAATTAACTATTTCAGAATCACGGCCTACAAATCGGAATGTGACTCTCCAATTACCACTAACAGTGACTGACCATATACCTTTCCGACTACCCTTTAGTTCATGCAATCGTAGGCCTGGTAAATCCATGTCATTTGGGCTTTCCGCTTGGTCAAGGTTTGAAAGAATTAGTCTCAATCGTTTGCTATGGTTATCTTGGATACCAGATGTAGTACCTTTCCTATAAAATTTCTCTAAACCTTTATGTATGGAACTGCTTATCATAATCCAAATTGTAACCCCATGAGTTACATTGTCAAGCTAAATGGTGAGGGATTATTGCTTTAGGACTTAACGTTTTGGTAACCGGAGCACGATCGGGAGTGGTACTGACCTTGGCGCAGCACCGGCCTTGAACAAACGTGACTGCCTTGAATTACGCACCGCAGTAGGTGGTATACCTATTTGTTAGCCATCACACCACTCCTGTGAGCATAGACCTAAGGGTGATTGCACCGCTTGGAGTTAACGCCCACACAAATGCTCCGCAATTCGCAATAACGGTTACCCAAAAAACCGCTCGGAAAGATCGCTTCTTAGATTTATGACGTAACTTCTGCTGGGCTACAAGTGCGCCGGGCCAACCGCCTATAAGAGAAAGAATATGCAGCGTGCTTTCCTGTGTGCGCCAACCGCCCTTCCTCGCCGCTGACTTATCCATGGCATACACAACGAAGGTAATTAGACTTGAGACCAGATAGATGGAAAATATCACAGGCGGTACTTTCGACGTGATTACAGCGATACCAACAATAACGAGGAAAATAGCCGCGCCGGTGATTGACAGCACACCTTCCGGTTTCTTCGTTTTTTGGGATAGACGGTCTCCTGCCAGTGTCGCGTTTACAGCACAAGGCCTTCCTTGCCTATCAGTGGATACAGCATAGGTAATAACTTGACCCAACTCAGGTCTGCGACTTCGGTTGCCGAAGGCCTTTATATGTACGAACACGCGCTTACCCCCACCGATAGGATCGATGAAGCCATACCCTTTTTCATCATTCCAAGATGATATTTTTCCTTTGGTACGCATATTGGCCTTTTTGTGGCTAACGCCTTGGTTACTGAGCAACGAAGCGTAGTTGTATTTTATGTTAATGGAGCGGCCGCGGAATGCATAAAATACAAACGCAGCTTTAGCGCTCCAGTGCACCAACTTTTTAGGCTGTTTCTACGCCATCAGCCTTCCAAATGACAAACGAGCCTTCCATTGCACCTTGTGCTTCAATAATTGTTTTAAAATTGTCATCAGAGCCGTACCCATCAATGTATTGCTTAAATCCATCAAAGAACAGTTCGCTACCGTTTTCAGCATCATTAGGAATTCGAAGTAAATTATCTTCATGACCGACATACCAGTATGGGGAGGGAAGAAAATCATCTTCGATACATATAGCAATAAGATCAATTTCACACCATTTAATATGATTCTTCCGCTCACCTTGGTAGAAAAGTGAAACCCCCGCCTCATCGAAGGTGACACGTATAGGGGATACCATGTTCTGGGAGGCGGGCACAATTTGTTCTGATGCATGGACTCTTTTACTAAATATCTTGCGAAGAAACTTGATCATTGTGTATGCCTAACGCTACCTTCAACGTCCATTGCAGCCACTTGTTAGCAAAATCATTCTCTCCAGTATTGAGGTTCATTTAGAACGTTTGAGCATTGAACTTTACCATTTTCTGTTTCTAAAGCATTGCCATTCAGAGATTGAACCATCCATGCATCTGCATGTTCTTCTGGGATTGGATATGGGGCTTCAAAGCCTTTTTCTCCAGCGGGTAAAAAACCACAACGAGGATAATAGCTTGGATGTCCAAGAACGAATACTAACTCTGTTCCAAGTTCTTTTAATTGCCTTATACCTTCGTTGATTAGCTTTTCGCCAATGCCTTTTTTCTGCTCTTCAGGGAGTATTGCTAGCGGTGCAAGTATATGAGCTGATATTGCTAACTCGGTTTGAGCAATTATTACCTTAGTATAGAGAATGTGTCCAATTATCCTCTCGTTCGCTAACGCAACTAACGACAGAATAGGCATTGCTGTTTTGTCATTAAGTAAGTCATCTACGAGCTTGGCAATTTCAGGGCCTTTCTCTTTACCAAAAGCTTGATTATGAACATTCAGTATTTCTTTTCGATCTGATTCTATTGCTTTTCTAATTTGCAATGTTAATTCCTTAAGATTCTTAGTGCTAATATTTTGGCTTGCTAGCGTTAGAATAACCTTATTTTAAACCAGACGAAGTGGAGGTTTAAAATTCAGAGTTTATTCTTTTGTTTGCGAAGCATTGTGACCGATTCTCCACCTATTCCCCAATTATCTGTTTCTACTTCTTCAATGACTACTACTGTTGTCTTTGGATTTTTTCCAAGGACTTTTACGAGTAAATCTGTGGTCCCTTTTATAAGTTCCGCTTTCTGCTCTGCAGTGGCACCCTCTTTTGTTATTTTAATATTTACGAATGGCATAGCATTTCCTATTTATTTGGTTTTTCAGCATCTAACGTTAGAGCTGTGGGGCGCAAGCCGCGTAGCGGTAGAAAACTTGTCCGACAGCAGCGCCTTGTTATAAGTAATTAACACTGTATTTGACCTGGACGAATTCATTTTGAAATGCTGTAGCCTTAGCATTTTCAAGTTTTACTCTCCGATTTATTTTTCCAAAAAGTGGAATACCCTCACCTAAAAGCACAGGAACTTTTGTAATTATCATGTCATTAATGAGTTGAAGGTTAATAAATGATGTGGTGGTTGAGCCTCCATCGATATACGCATGTTTAAATCCGCTGCCCTCTAACTTGAGTATTAAATCTTGAATATCACCTGAGTACATTTCTACTTTTCCATGTAGATTTTCGGGCGGCTCGTTTACTGTATTACTTAACACAATAATGCGAATATCACCGTAAGGCCATTGCTCAGGGGTTAAGTTCATGCTGGAAATCATTTCCATGCACTTACGCCCCATAATCATACAATCTATGGAATCCATAAAAACCTTAAATCCCATATCTTCAGAACCCATGTCTGCTTCCAAGTTACCCGATGTATAAAGCCAATCAACACCACCATCAGGTGTTGCAATATAGCCATCGGCACTTGTTGCTATATATACAGAACATTTCATATTTCTATATCTTGGCACCATGCGAGATATTACTTATAACGTCTTGCATCAATTGCCGCAGCGAAGCGGAGGTCAATTGGATGCGATTGTTATGCCTGAAATATATGCTACCTTAATAATTAAAGTCATTGCCAAGACAGATAGAAATGCTCTTAGAACTCTTTTATAGGTATTTACATTAATCTTCTTTTTTATGTTGATACCAAGATACAATGCAAGTGAAACGGTGATAAGCATTACCAAAGAAGTCGAAAGCTCGCTTAGATTGTATTTACCGTGGATAGAAAATAACACTAACTGAACAGTTTTTCCAAACATAAAGCTGAAGTTTGACGCCTGAATTATTTCACTTTTTGTATGTTTCGATTCCAGTGAATATATAACAAGAATTGGAGCCATAACATTAGTAAGCCCACCCAGTATTCCCGCTGAAATTCCAAAGACAACCTTCGATAGACGTGGATACATATGAATCCATGAAAGGTCTATTTTTATTCTTTCAGAGAGTAAATATGCGATAATTACTAAACCAAGAAGAGCTTCAAATATATGAGAATTAGTAAATATTAATATCAGAGTCCCTATAGCACTTCCGGCCATTGCCAATAATGCCAGTGAGAGGTGGCAACGTAAGGCATAAAGTATATTCCCCTCACTTGCTATGCTAGCCAGATTGACTAGAAGTGTTGGGATTAATGTTAATATAATTGCTGTCTGAATATCAGTAACAAGTGCCAACAAGGGTGTTGCTACCATCGGAAATCCAAATCCGATGCTTCCATGAATAAAGGCTGCAAAAAAGAATATAAGTGCAGCGACTATCAAT
The DNA here is from genome assembly GCA_040505895.1 of Sedimenticola sp. Lineage (GTDB taxonomy): Bacteria > Pseudomonadota > Gammaproteobacteria > Chromatiales > Chromatiaceae > Vondammii. The sequence continues at coordinate 45,391 of JBEVXU010000020.1, forward strand.
ACTTCTGAACTTAAACCCATTAGAAACTGTATTTTCTCCGCCACCCTTGTTTTTGACTTTTAAGCATAAAGTTTATTCATAGGACTAGTTCCATATATCCCCTGTCCTATGATCACCCCTCGGTTAAATCAATGATAAAAGAATTAAATCCATAAATTCAGTAAGTTACCCTCTTTTCAGAAAACCTGCAACCAGTCGATCATAGGATTGAATCGGTATATCACGATCTAGATATCCCTTTTGACTGTTAGTGATGGCTGTCCTTGTGTTTTTTTCCTTCAGTACGGTAATGGACTGAAGGCATTTGTCATCAATCTGCTCATCGGTCAGATGGTAGTGCTCAATCGGGTGCAGAACTCTCGCAAAATCACTATTTGACCCTCCCCTCTTTTGCAATGAAAGAATATTTTGTTCCACCTAAGCTTTGCTGATACCCTCAGCTACACCGGCAAATCAAATCTATTAGATTGAATTTACTTCAAAAACCCACATGAAACAGAAACATGACGTCACGCTATCTGGTGATAAAACAGCATCGAACACTCGCTTCGGTGCCGGAACTTGTATCGACGGCAACCTGAACCTAAAACAGACACAGATTAAAAAACTGCCCAAGAAATTCAGGGTGACTGGAAGCCTCGATCTTTCGGGAACCCCTATTTCACGACTGCCGAAGGACATACGAATAGGCGGAGACCTGGATCTCTCACTATCCGATATCGAACAGTTACCGGAAAACCTGCATATTCCCGGAAATTTGAATCTTATCGGCACCCTGATCACCAAACTCCCCAAGGGACTCCGTGTAGGTGGAAATCTCGATCTGCGAGCCACCGCAATTGAAAAACTGCCCAACGCCTTGAAGGTAGGTGGAGACCTGGATCTTTCAGGCACCAGCATTCAGGAACTGCCAAAGAAACTGGATGTTGGTGGCGATCTCTACTTGGTGAGCAGCCTTATCGTCAAATTACCCAAACAGATGACAATCAAAGGTGGTCTAGATTTATCGGGAACAATGGTCAGTAGCTTACCCAAAAAGTTAAGGGTAGGTTCCTGGTTGAACCTGTCTGGAACCACCATAAAAAAACTACCAAATAAGCTGGTGGTTGGCGGCTGGCTGGATATCCGTGGTACCGATATAGAGCGGCTGCCAAAGAACAATAGGTGACAGACTGGAATGGCACTAAGTTAAGCTAAATCCGCACGAATTATTGAGTGCTGCCTTATGCCCAGAATGAGACAATTGGGCGATCTGTTTTCAAGAATATTGCCATCTACAGTATTGGAATCGGATGCAAGAGGCGTATTCAGTCGCCGCCGTTTGTTCAGCAAAGCGAATACCTTCTGGGCCTTTTTCTCTCAAGTTATTGATGCGGATGGCGGCTGCCAGGAAGTCGTTCGTAAGATCCAAGCATTCGCCGCAGCCCGCTCCATGCCAACCCCCTTGGCTTCGACATCTGCCTATTGTCAGGCACGTGCCAAACTTGAGCAAGACTGCCTGGAGTCGATCCTCTCCCATACTGCGGAGGGCCTACAACAACGTGGCCACAGCAGGCCATACAAAAGCCTGGTTGTGGCTTTCCACAGGCACGTGTATGTGCCTGCTTTTGTCTACAAACAGGTGCTTTGCTGAGTTATCGCATTGGGAACAGGAAGCAGCAGGAACTACCGCTGCTACGCCAGCAGATGGAAACCTTTGAGCCCGGTGACATCTTTCTCGGAGACAAGGGGTTTTGCAGTTACTACGATGTCTGGAAGTTCCAGCAGGGTGGGATTGACTCGATACTCACTCTGGCACGCCGCACACCGGTCGAGGCCTCATCAGCCATTAAAGTTTTAGGCGCTGATGATTTGCTTATCCAGTGGCCCAAACCCCGTTGGAACAAGGTACTAAGCTACAGCAAAGAGCAATGGCAGGCGCTGCCTGAGCAGCTTATTCTTCGGCAAATTAAGATTACTGTTGATACACCAGGTTTTCGCGTTAAGTCCTTTTATCTTGTCACCACGTTGACAGATGTATCGAAGTACAGCGCTGCAGAATTAGCCGATCTGTACTACAAGCGCTGGGATGTAGAACTCTTTTTTCGAGACATAAAAACTACTATGGGGATGGATATCCTGCGCTGCCGTACCCCGGCTATGGTACATAAAGAAATCCTCATGCACCTGATAGCCTACAATGCCATCCGACTGTTGATGCTCGATGCTGCTGGTGCAGTCGATCAACGACCAAGACAGATCAGTTTCAAAGCCACGATCCAGGCCCTGAGGCAATGGGAACCCTTGTTCAATAGGACAGATATAAATGACAGGGAAAGACGCCGCTTGATTGTCGCATTAACTCAAGCCATTGCCGCCAATGTCATCACCTCTCGTCCAGGTAGGCGAGAGCCGAGGTGCATCAAACGAAGAGCAAAGCCCTATGCACTTTTAACAGCTCCACGGCATGAAATGATCGAGATCCCACATCGCAGCCGATATACTGCAAAGCAGGCTTAACTTAGTGCCATTCTGGTCTGTCCCCTGTTTCTGTTGCTAACTAGACCTTGGAATCAATTTGTTTTCTCTCCATTGCAAGGCCTTTGTAAAGGCTTACACACATAAATATCAACACAATAGTGAATGGAAGGCCGACGGTAATGGCTCCCGCCTGCAGTGCTTTGAGAGCCTCCGCACCGCCGCCATAAAGCAGAGTGCCTGCGATCACTCCTTCCATCGTAGCCCAGAAGATGCGTTGCGGAACCGGGGCATCCACCTTTCCACCGGCGGTGATGCTGTCGATTACCAGCGAACCGGAATCCGATGAGGTAACAAAAAATATTAACACCAGAGCTATACCAAGAAATGAAGTGATCTGTGATAAAGGCATATTCTCCAGCATATAGAACATTGCAAGTGAGACGTCCGATATACCGTTGGCCAACTGCCCCACACCATTGATAGCCTGCTCCAGACCAGTTCCACCGAAGGTAGTCATCCAGACGATGGTGACCAATGTCGGCACCAGCAGCACTGCGGTTATAAACTGGCGGACAGTGCGTCCTTTGGAAATGCGGGCAATAAACATACCGACAAAAGGCGACCAGGAGATCCACCAAGCCCAGTAGAACACAGTCCAGCCATGAAACCAGGTGTCATCTTCACGGCCAAAGGAGTTGCTCAGCGGCAGAATGTTTTCCAGGTATGCCCCTGTCGTATCAGCAAGGCTGCTGAAAATGTTAAGGCCTTGACCCAGTACCATCACAAACAGTAACAGGCAGGCAGCCAGTACTATGTTCACATTGCTAAGCAACTTCACCCCACCATCGATTCCACGCACCACTGAGAAAATGGCCACGCTGGTTACGCCCACAATAATCGCAATCTGGGTATTGATGGTGTTGGAGATACCGAATAGATGCTGCAGACCACCGGCGGCTTGCTGGGCACCCAGCCCCAACGAGGTCGCCAAACCGAAAATCGTAGCCAACACCGCCAGCAGATCGATGATGTGACCGGCCCAGCCCCAGCAAGCTTCTCCAAGAATCGGGTAAAAGGCTGAACGTATGGTCAGTGGCATGCCTTTATTGTAGGAAAAGAAGGCAAGGGACAGCGCTACCACTGCATAAATAGCCCATGGGTGCAGGCCCCAGTGAAACATGGTTGCGCCCATGGCCGCACGTGCACCTTCCTGCGTGTGTGGCGGCGCATTGAGCGGTGTGCCATACCAATCAGTGTAATAGGCCACAGGCTCGGCCACACTCCAGAACATGAGGCCGATACCCATGCCAGCGGCAAATAGCATAGCGAGCCAGGACATGGTGGAGAACTCCGGGACTGCATTTTCACCACCGATGCGGATATTACCCACTGGAAGAAAGACCAAGGCAATACAAAATACCACGAACAGGTTGGCGGCCCAGATGAACAACCAGTCGAAATTTCCTATGGACCAATCTTTTGCGCTGTCGAGTATGGATTTTGCGTCGGCGGGGAACATCAAGGTGCCGATAACGAATAAGAGAATAAGGCTGGCGCTGATGAAAAAAACCGGATTGTGGAGATCCATCCCGAACATTTCGAGATTGTCCTGGCCGACTTCGTACTCCGTAGTGTAGGGGTCGATAGTATTTGTAGTAGTTGTATCGGTCATAAGTGCCCTCAGGTTGTGGATACGTAATCTCACTCTGTACTATTAAGGTGTGAATTATATAGAAATTAGAAAAATTGGGGTCAGAGTAAAATTTCACTAGTAAAATTGGGGTCAGAGTAAAATTTCACTCACAAGGTGTGAGATTGGCTATTCATTGATAATTTTACTCTGACCCCAATTTACTAACAATGTATACGGTATTTTTATTTGGCACGACAGTTGACGTTCTTCAATGTGGTTAATTTACGAGAATCATTTTTGTAATACATAACGCCGCAAATCACCGGTTGCTAGCGACAGCGAGCTATCCGTATGGATTTGCATTGTTAGGCATTATTTACTCGGACACCGGTATCTGACAAGCTGTTCTTTTGAGTACAGATCAGTTATATCAGTTAATTTGTTTCTATCAGAAGAGAGACGATAATAATAGAACGCCAACCATTCATCACATCCACCAAAAAGTTCTGTAATAAGCGCAAGCTCATTATTACCTCTTGTTACTATAGATAGTATAGGGCCATCACTTTCCAAAAACTCAATATGGTTAGGAGAAATATTTAAATTATTAATATGAGCAGTTCCACAATACTTTAAGTTTGATGCCCAATTACCATGAAAAGGTGTTGGTACAGTTTCATGCTTCTCCGCAGCCAGAACAGCACTTCCAATAAACGCGCAAATTATTATGAATAATCTAAACATGTATCATCATTTTCGCTTCTATATGTGCTTAACGCCGTATTCAGCGGTTCGTCCGCTGAAATGTTTTATTATACGCTTTTAATTTAAACCACTCATCGTAATTAACTTTTCGACTAAATATCATAAATAAGCTTTCCCTTGCTGCAGTAAGGACAAGGATCAATTTCATCACCATAGCTTAACGATAATATATCTCTCAATTTACTACATCTACACTCATAACATAGTTCGGCCTTACCGAGGTTTATAGCGCCACACTCTATACAAATCCTATTCCCAGAGTTTGGGTTAACAAGAGTTCCTATGTCACAACAATCACAACTGAGGCTACCTATTATCATTACTCACACATTAACAATTGCTATATAACACCCGCATTGAAACCTTTAGTTAATTTATCTAGATTTCTATTATTAATTTACTCTTGGCTAATATACATACGATTCTTACGTATAACGTCGCCTTCAGCGGGGCAGACGCGTTAGCGACTGCTTCCGTTGTAAGGCTTTGTTATGCTTAATATACGGCTTTAGTAAACCAAACCAGCTACTTGATAGGATCTCATACTCTTCAATACAAAGTTCTGCTCTTTCTTCCGAGAAAGCACTTTGTTCCACAAGGTATCCGTATTTTTCTGGCTCGCTTCCGTACACGTGACATAGCGTACTGTAAAATCGTTGAGCATCCAAGCTATGCTCATTCCAGAAATCATCTTCAAATATTTCCTTGTCATCACTCTCTAAATCGAACAAATCCGCTGCGCTTATAGCGATCTCTTGACCATCCTCAAAAAACTCAATCAGCAATACGGAAGCAAGGCCATCCGCAGCATCCTCTTCTTTTCCAATAACAGGTAATTCATATATCGATATAAGGGCATGGGCAAGCTCATGAAACAAAGTGTGCATCAAGGCGTCCAACGTCGCTTCATCCGCACTCACTCCTGTTTCTTTATACTTCGCTTTTAAAAACCGGCTCCTTACCTCATGGACAAAGGTGTATGGAATAGAGATCTCGTTTTTTTCAGCATCATATAAAGGACCATCCTCACCACCGATAATGAAATCAAGATTCTTTGGCAGATAATAATTTTCGTTGATAAGAGTGATTGCGGAACTAATGACAGCAGATGACATTAGATGTTTTTGTATTCCGGCTTCGATCTCATTTATGGTTTTTTTATACACAACACGCGCATTAGGCTCTGCGATTACAGCAGTTGTATAGAACAGAAAAAAAGAAATAATTAAGACAATTCTAACTAAAAGCATTTACCGTCCTTTTCATGCATAACGCTTAGCTTAGTGGGAGGAGCGCAGCGACGGACCGCTACAGCTATTTGTTAAGTGTTTATACCTCAAGTAATGCCTTGTCAGTAGTAGAGGCTAACTCTGAAAAGAAACGTAAGCATTTTTCAAGCTCCTCTCTTTTAACAATATGAGGCTTAGATAAATCTATTTTGGCACGGTGAACGGCTTCACCTCTTTTTTTGATCCATTTATTTAGAGTGCTTCTGACTTGGTCCGGATGTTGATAGTTATTCCATATCCACTTCTCGGTCACATCCACTCCAAAGAATTCATGAAAAATCTTTTTTGTTTTTATAGAGTCAGGGTTATTAAATGTTTTCAACTTTATAGAAAACTGCTCTTCCATATAATTACCAACATGTGAGCCTTTAAGTGCACCAAACTTATTCTTAAAAAGCTCTTCTGCAATGTCTTCAACGTATGTCTCCCAGGCTGTTAATGCCATTATCAATGTAGCTCGCTTGAGTACTTCTGGGGCTGATTCAGACTCTGATTGATTCATAGAGTCATAACAATTCATTAGCTCTTCGGCATCACTGATAGCGAACTTAAAATTCTGTAAAGATACTGACATGTATTGTTTCACTCCTTTGAACACTTAACGCTTAAATATGGGGTGGCCGAGCGGTAGCGAGGGCGTCCCAGCGAACGATAGTGAGCGACATGATTTTCTTGTTAGCTATCATTCTATACGATTGAAACGTACGTCTTGTGAACCACCTACTGCCATAGGTAAAAATAAAAATACTAACCCCGCAGCGGTTCCGCTAGAATGAAATTTCCCATGTCCATTTACATCAAGGCCGATCTTACTTCCTCCGGCATATACACCTACCATAGGTTCACCGGACTTCAATCCAGCAATTCCAACCTCACTGGAAAGGATGATAACCCCATTATCTATTTCGAAATTTATCCCAAGAGTAAAAATAGACTTCTTAATTAGCTTTCCTCCTCCCAATCCATTTACCACTAAAGAATCTTCAGAAGCTTTTTCAACATTGATAAATTCTATCCTCTCATGAACTATCGATTTATCTTTTGGCCATAGAATTCTCGACAAGTACAGACTTGACTGTGCCTCTGGACCACCATCTCCCTCATTGCTGTAACGACCTACTAGCTCATCAATACTTGATACATTTGAGAAAGGAGCATTTTCAAGTGGCGCAGTAGAAACGCAGCCGCCTAATAAGGCAGAAATTATAATAAATATTGATAATGTCTTCATTTTTTTAGCTAACGTTTGAGCACTGCCGCGCCGGTTTTTGGCGTCGGCTGGTGCGACTTGTTAGCACAATTTTACCCAGCCAATGCTTTGAGGACTGCTTGTGGTTCTCGCTCAACAACATTTAGAAGCACAAGAGCTGGGCCATGTGGCACACGATCACCCCGCTCCCAATGTCTCAGTGTACTTACGCTGATACCAAACGCTGATGCAAATTCAGTTTGGCTCATACCCATTTTGGAACGAATATTCTTTACATCTACAGATGAGAACTCGTGCACTACAGCTTGTGGACATTTACCTTTGGAATAATCGACTGCTTCTCCTAGGCCCTGCTTTATACTTTTGAACATATCAGACATTTGACTCACCATAATTCCTGACCAAAAGATCAGTGAACTTGGCCAATTCATTACGTTCTGACTTGGTCAGATTGGCCTTTTCACTCTTACCAAATAGTGAGAGAAGGAATAGTGGCATCGTATCGTTGTGGTAGTAATAAATTACTCTCGCGCCACCACTTTTCCCTTTATTGCCAGAAGCCCAGCGAAACTTTCTGATACCCCCTGTGCCTTGCATGATGGCACCAGCATGGGGATGCGCAGCTAAGTAATTGATTATTCCTTGCTTTTCACTTTCTGAAATCAAGGAAGCCGCTCTTCGACTGAATTCTGGTAACTCGACTATGGTTTCCATGCCTTAATAGTAATCCATTGGATTAGCCTGTCAAGTGCCCCAAGCTTTCCTTTTCAGTGTGGTCCTGCCCACAAAAAGTAGACACCCTAACTATGCAGCAATTGCTGCGTTCCTCTCAAACTCAGCTGGACTGACATAGCCAATAGCTGAGTGCCTGCGTAGGCGGTTATAGAACACTTCGATGTATTCAAAAATACCGGATTTCGCCTCACTTATCGAATCAAATTGTTCAGCATAGATAAGTTCGACCTTCAGCCGGCTGAAAAATGACTCCATCGGAGCATTATCCCAACAGTTCCCTTTACGACTCATGCTGGGTACACACCCCTTACTTTTCATAAAGTCGATGTATTTCTGTGAGCGATACTGAACACCACGGTCCGAATGTATGATCAAGCCAGGCTTGATATTTCGCCGCTCAAAAGCCATCAATAGCGCATCCGTTATAAGCTGCTCAGTCATTGAGGTATCTAAAGACCATCCAACGATGTTCCGCGAATAGAGGTCCATCACCGTAGCAAGATAGATCCATTGCTCTTCTACCCATATATAGGTGATATCCGTGGTCCACTTTTCATTTGTCTTGCTGGCCTCAAACTTACGCCTGAGCAGATTGTCCGATACGTTATGCATCGTTAGCGCATGACTACCGTAATTGAACGCTTTTCCATTTCTGGCCTTTAACCCCTGTTTTCTCAGTATGTCCGCTATATAGTTGGTCGAACAAGGAATATTCAGTGCATTCAACTCTTCGGCAATACGTGGAGCACCATAGCGTGCTTTAAAGGTTGCGTAGGTATCGACCACCTGCCGCTCCATCTCCTCACGGCGGATATCCCTTGCGCTCTTCGGGCGATCCTTCCAGCGATAATAGCCGGAGCGTGATACGTCCAACACACGACACATCATGGTGATTGTGTACTACTCCTTGTGTTCTCTGATCAATGCGTACTTCACTCTTGGCTGTTCGCGAAGTACGCAGCTGCCTTTTTTACGAATTCAAGCTCCTTCGCAAGGGCTGCTTTCTCACGCTTGAGCTTGCGTATCTCTTCGCTCTCTTTCTTTGAGTAATCAACCCCATCCAGGGTATTAAACTGCTTCTCTGAGAGTCGATTGAACTGGCGGCGCCAGTTATATATCTGGCCTGGATGTATACCAAGCTCCCTGGCTACTGAGGCAGCAGTGTTACCTTCCTTGTCAGCTCTTTTAACCGCCTCCCTGCGAAACTCCTCTGTATATGCTTGTGTCTTCTTGCGTGCCATGTGAGCACCTCCTCATAGATAAATCTAACTATAGAAGGTGTCTACTAATTGTGGGTAACTCGGAGTGCTAACGTCAGAGTTGTGCGGGCGGAGCGTTTTTTGCGCAGCTCCGAACAAACGACTTGTTATGTATTTTTTTGTATCCACAATGACTTTAATTAAATATGCCAGCAATAAAGTATATTGGTGCTGTAACGATTGAATACATAGTTAATTGAATTATTAGTAATTTAGGGATTGCTATAGCACCGTCTCTAGATGCTATGCCGTGCATGGTTGGCGCCCTAATTATGAAATAACCAATAGCCATAATTAGAGATGAAATAAATATGAAGTACCACTGCAAGCCACTATAACCAGCGTAAGCTGACAGCACGATACCAACTAGATAAAAAATACCTCCCATTTTCGGCCTCCATATTATTGTGGTTTTGTCATCAAATACTCAATATATTGTTTATTGCCTGAGTTAGTTTTTCTAAAGCATTTTGCGCTATTGGTTGGGTGAGGGAAATAAGTGAATCCTTTTGACTCTCTATCAATTATTTCAGTACTCCTAATCCAGGCGCGTTTCCCTTGTTCAGTTATAGACTCAGCAAAATTACTTGATACCTCTATAGGTTCTGGAGTGGCTGTATTGATTTTACCTTTTAACCATGACCATGCATCTTTACCTGCAGCACTAATAACACTACGCAAGAATATAATTGCAGCGATACCAATTAAAAACCAAATATAACCTGCAATGTTATCAAGCAAAATACTCAGCCTCTTTTAATTACATAACGCCAAAATCACCGGAACAGCGAAATTGGAAGGGCTTTTGCGACAGCAAAATGGCGTGCCAATTTTGCTGTTTCCGTGTGAATTTCAATTGTTATACATCATTTTTGAACTTAAATGACCCTATCAAAACGTTGTTCAGTGACAATGGAACCCCATTGCTCACCAGTTCTCTCCTCTGACAAGCTGAAACCATATTTTTCATAAAGGTGCCTCGCTGAACCCAACCCCTGAAATGTCCAAAGGTAGACACTATCGTACAAATTTTGTTCACAAAATTTCATTGCTTGCTGCATTAATTCGTTTCCAGCACCTTTCCCCCTGAGTTTATCAGATATAATGAACCAACGTAGATGAGCAATATTTTCATTTTCTGATGAACCATCAATTGAAATTGAACCTTCAATCCTTCCATCAATAGATAGTGAAAATATTCGATCCTTTTCCTCATTAAAATTGTTTAGGAACTGAGATAATTCAGTGGTGACTTTTGTCTCGAAAAACTTCCCAAAATTCCAGTGCTCAAAATAATATAAGGCATGCAATTCTGCGACGCGACCAATTACACCTGGAATATAACCTGAAATTAATTTAAAACTTTCCATGCCATCTACTTTCTATAAAATGTATAACGCCTAGCATCAGCTGTCAGGCCAAGCGTAGCGTGTTTTTGTGCAACAATCGAGCGTCAGCGAGTGCACAAAAAGGCGCGTAGCTTGGACTGTCAGCTGGATGCTATTGTTAGCTGTATTTTTCACACACGACGCTCTGCTATTGCTGACATTTTATTGAATACACGATTTGATGAATATGCTGACCTTATATACCGGGACAATGACAAGAATTCAGCATACTTACCAGCATGAAAATATGTTTTTGCCTCACTGTAAATCTCTGAATCAGATTTTGGATTCAAATGAGACCAAAAAGTACCACGAAATGTTTTAAGTCTTTTTAACAAAACAATTTCTGCACCAATATCTGCATTTTCATTTCTTCTGGTAATCTTTCCACGTATTGATACGTGTATATTTCCCCCCTGGTCTTTCCAGCTATTTGAAAAGGACAGTTCAGATAAGTTTGTTTCTTTATCAATTGTCTGCTCTAGCCTTTCTTCTACGTAATTTATAAATTGTTTATATTTTCCAACACTACTAAATCCATAAATACGGCGAAAGCTAAACTGAGAGAGATGTTTTTTGATCAGTTCTTTCATTGTTCTTCTACAGCTAACGTTGCCTTCAGCAGAGCAGGCGCGTTAGCGACTGTGTCCGCTGGAAGGCTTGGTTAGGGCTGCAGTGCATAGCAGTACCATCATTAAACCACCACCCTCAGTAATACTCTTGTTTTACACCGACTTCGAATTGAATTCGGTGTTGCTTTTCATTATCGTTTTGTTTTTCTGTATTTGCTCCACCACCAATACTGGCCAGTGCTACAACAAAGCCCGCTTTATCTTTCTGGCCTTGTGATGCTGATAGCGCAACATCAAATTTCACGCCCAGCGTTTTCTTACTATCGCCCACCGTATGCCGAAGCTCATAGACTTGGTAAATATTATTTTCGGTATCTGTTAGTGCATCATTGGCTTATTTAATGCCTTTAGCAATTTCCACTAGTGTATTGCTGATGAATTCATTCAGTGAAACTTCACTCATTTCATGTCCTTATTTGGGCCCTAACGTCGCAAATAAACGGGCGCAAATGAAGCGCAGCTGAATTTGCGATCCGGATTAATTTGCCTTGTTAGATGCATTTTTCTTTTTCTCTTCAAACTGCTTAATCATATAAGCCTTGGTTTCTTTTTCAACTTTTTCCTCAATTATTTCAACCCTGGATGCATCATTTTCATTCCAAACTATCCATTCATCATTATTTCGGATTTTCGCCTCAAACGGGATTTTCTCTTTTTTTAACAAATCCTTAAAAAGATGCCTGGAAAAAGGTTGGTAAAAATACACACTCCTACCAGCAGGTAAATCCTTTTTTGCAATCTCTTTAGCTATTTCTGGATCGAGGTCTCGATACTGGGCGTCGGCATTAGTGAAAGGCACCCAGAAGATGACAGCTAAGATTGTTATAAATACAAATTTCATATATGCATCTAACGCCTAGCATCACCGGCTTCCAAAAGTGGTGTGGCTGTAGCGTAGCGAAAGCCGCGCCACTTTTGGAAGTCCGCGTGTATGCTTTTGTTAGCTCTTTGTGAAATCATCTCGCCACTTCTTTAGTTTATTAAGATCCGCTTCTAGTTCATCAGGGTCAGGAGTTTGAACAGGTGACTCGGTCGGCTGAGAATGTTCATAACGAGAATATTTGGACATAAGTTCATCAATGTAAGCACAGTCCTCTGGGGTGACTTTCGCAACCTTATGAAGCTTTCCTTGAGTGGTTATAGGTCGTCGGAACCTTTGAACTACATCCGCCAACAAATCAAACTCTATTACCTTTTCAATGGTTATGCGTGTATTGCTACAAACACCTTTTGCCCACCAAGAATACATCTCAGAACCTTGCTCATCTAGAATTTTTCTGCCTTCTGCTATCTTAGATATTAATGTGTTAATAGCTGCTTTCGTTTTTTGCGCATGGATTGGAGGCAATCCAGGTTCACCAGTACCCCATGTTTCCTTGTAAAGACCAATAGTTTCTTGTGTTAGCCCCTGTTTCTTTAAAGCTTCATCTAGCAATGCCATCAGAGAAAGGCGATGAGTAAAGACGATTACTTGTCGTGTTTTAGATAACTCTACCAATCTTTCGGCTACTTTTTCTTCATAATCCTGATCTAGTGACGAAATTGGATCATCGAATACAAATGTTGATTTATCTGTGTGCCCCTCAACATCTGCCAAAAATGCTGCTAGTGATATAATTCTAAATTCACCTTCACTTAATATTTTATCTACAGGAAGTCTAAGCCTGTTTCCTTTTAGCTTTATCTGAAAGAATACTTTCCCTTTATTGGATCGGGTTTTTTCAAGGTTTACTTCAATTCTTCCTGCGCCAAGTTTCACAACCTCTTTATTAAACCGTTCAATATACTCAGCAGTGATAAGTTGCTCCACGAGAGCGGACTTCTTTTTGGTAATAGAAATAGTACTAACAAGTGATTTTGCTTTCTTAATCTTTGTACGTTTTTTAAGTAATACTATTTCTGCAGAAATGGATTTTATTTGACTAGCAACCCATTTTTTTGCATCTAACTCAAGAATATTCTGCCGAATTAACGGCTTATTATCTTTTTTTGAGTCTTCTTCTAGTTGTGTTGCTGTAACTTCCATTTCTCCTCTCAACTCAAGGAGGTTTTTAATAATAGAAAAGTCTACTTTAGCAATAAATTGGCTATTCACGTCGGTATTAACCAACTCTCTTGAACTAGCTGCAATCTTTGTACGTAGTTCAAGAATTTTCTGTGACATTGACTCATTTATTCCTGCCGCTGTAATCATACTAATTATGAGTTCTTCGTCAGGAGGTTTGATGAGCGTTTTCTTTGTATCCTCAAATATCGTTTTTGACTCTTTTGCGGCTGACTCTAGTTTACCCTTAATAAACTCTTCAAAATCAAATAATCTTTTCTTTGCATCATCATCAAGTGGCTGTTGACACAGAACACATGCAGCCTCGTTTTCAGTATTTGGAAATTCCATCTCTGGATAGGCAATAGTTTGAGAGTATGAGCGAGCAGATTCCCAAAGCAAACTCCATGCTACCTCACCAATACCTTTTAACGGACTGTTTTCAAAAACACTCTTAGCATACGTAGATGCCGCAAGCTGTTTATTAACGCTATCTTTACCTAATTTATGATACTTTAAGCACGCTTCATCACTTAATTTTTCCTCCCAGCTACGAAATCCTGCAACAAGTTTATCCACCTCTTTTTTTGATTTTCTAATTTTGGTTGCTTTAGCTTTAGGATCTGGCTCCTTTAGCCTAATAGTTAATAAATCTAATAATTTTTGATCCTCATTAGTCCAGCTACATTGTTTTTCAACCACTGCATCTGTAGTGTTGGCAGAGATAGAGTTATACCACTGAGAATGATTAGTTTTAAAATACTCACTAGGCAATTGTGGCTTAGCTGAAACTAATGTATTTGCCATCCCATCGAATTTGTTGGATAAATTATCACTGGCTGCTGTTAATGCAGAAAACAGCTTTAATATTTCAGGCTCATACGCCAATTGATTTTCGTTAACGACATAAACAGATCCGCAAGCAGAATCATATAATTCAATAGCAGCTAGATGTTCATTTACACCTTGATTAGCATCCCATAATAACTGATGGTCAGTACCATTAACTTTATATGTGATTTCACACGATTGACTATATGGTTTACCTTTAAATGCATTGGGATGTAACTGCCCAAGATTTTTTGCACCACATATTTGTTTCAATAATCTAGTATATCCAGATTTCCCTGTTCCATTCTGACCATAAATTATAGTGAATCGGTCAGACATTTTTAAAGGTGTACGAGGATTTAGTGCATTTACACCAACCACTTTAGAGATAGAAGATATTTCAATTTTTTGAACATGTGCTTCTTTAGCAAATGCTACAGCAGGGACGCTCTTGGCTTTTGGAATTTCACTCCCTTCAAATTCGATACCAGCTTGTGCTCCGCATATCTTAAGCAAATCATTATAATCCTGCTCATCTAATATACCATTATCAAGCAATCTACTTGCAGCATCTTGAAGCCACATGGGACGGTCTTTAAACCAAGCTTCTAAATCTTTCATTAAATCCGTCATAAATTATTTTCCATACTGCAGAAATACATTGATTGCACTTATTGAGCTAACGTCAAAATCATGGGGGCGTCTTTTTGCCTCCCATGCATTTTCTTGTTATGTTTATTTTCTTACTCTTACTTTAAAATGCTTATTATCATCACGTTTTAGCTCAAACATATCTATTGATTCAACTAATTGACTCAAACGTGAATAACCATAATTTCTTGAATCAAATGATGCATGATTAGAAATCAATGTGCCTACACGTGAAAGACTTGGCCATCCATCTTCTTGCTCTGTTGTTTTAATAGCATTCCTTAACAGTTTAACTATCTTTAATTTTTCCTTTAATAGATTATTTTTTAATTCATTGGTTTTTTCTTTTTCACCTTTTTCACCTTCTTCATCAAGAAACAAGAAGGTAGAACAAGCATTGACAAATGCAGAAGGAGTTTTTCTTTGTCCGAATCCTATAACAAAAATTCCTTCTGACAAGATCCTTGTAACTAATGGCGTAAAGTCACAATCAGATGTGACAATACAAAAAGCATCAGTGTTTTTTGTATATAAAATATCCATAGCATCAATTGTAAGAGCTATATCTGTTGCATTTTTTCCTTTTGTCAGATCAAATTGCTGTATAGGTTGAATAGCATGATCATGGAGTATGGTTTGCCAACCATTTAAATTATTTGATACCCAATTACCATAAGCTCTACGTATATTAACTTTTCCATATTTAGCTAATTCATTCAAAATTTGTTGAATAGATTTCGATGGTGAATTATCAGCATCAATTAATAATGCTATATTTTCCACTTTTTCAGTCGGCAAAGTATTAACTCCTTACAAACATAACGACCCAGCTCACGGGATTTTGCGAAGCGCAGCGTAGCAAAATTCCGGTGCAGCGTCTTGTTATGGTGTGTGTTGGTACTTGGCATGCTCATTCCTTAGATGGCTTTGCCATAACCAAAACAGGTGTGCCTTTAGGTGGTTTTTCATCTTTCATGCGCCGCCAACTAACTTCGTCAACGGTTACCCATGTTTTTGGTTCCCTACGTTCTTTTAGTACCCAATCGGGTCGATAGTAAAGACGCAATGCTAGACAGACTATTGCATTTGTAAGCCTAAATCTTGGGTCATTCGTTGGATAGTCTTCACCTTCTGGTAAGTCAGATTTTAATGTAGAGCAAAATCCTTTAATTTTTTCAGTTTGAAATGATGTTCCATGCTTAGCATGGGCAAATGCATTTCTTACTTTCCTTAGTAATGAAATCTCTCTGTATTCAAATTCATCAATTAGCCCTAGTGCAAAACACAGCTCTATGCGTGAAGAGAATGTGCCTAATGGAGAGCTACCATCATTTAGTAATTTTTCTGATGCCTTTTCATTGCAGAAGAATGATTGCAATGTTTCTAATAATTTTTCGTCAATTAAGGCAGCACCAACCAATGGCAAGCCTCTGTCAGTTTCTCGTTTCAGTTCGTCAACAAACTTAGACAAATCCTCTGCTTGATCAAGTCTCATTAAATATACCTTGTGGCATGTTTAGCACCATAACGCCCCAGCTCACAGGAGAGCGACCGAAGGGAGCGAGTCCTGTGCAGCTGATTGTTATGTGATGACCTGAACACCAGACTCAACCCATAATTTTTCAAATTCAGATGAATCAACCTCACTACCTTCAAAATCAGAATAGGTCATATTTGTATCTAACCAAAACCCATAATTCTCTTCACTAGGACCAGCAAATACCGGATGCCCTGTATCGTCTAGAGCAATTTCACGAAATGGTAAATTTTCTTCATCAAATTCAAGCACCCACTCTTTTACTAGATGCATTTTATTTTCATATCCCGGATTTGCTTTTGGAACAAAGAACAAAACAGTTTTAAGAACTCTTTGAGAAAGGCTATCCCCTTCATCCCAATCGGTTGCTAGTGTTGTTCTGAGGTATTTCATTTCCTAATCACATAACGTTTAACACACGAGCATATTACAACTACAGCCGGTCTTTTTCGGCTGTAGTTGTAATATGTCGGCGTGATGTTTCTTGTTAGGCCTTTCACATGAGTTGCCTAACCGATTGAAACGTACAATCTGTTGGTGGACGATTTTCAACATAGTACCAACGCTTAACAATAAGATCCTCTTTGTTTACGACAAGCACATAATTACATTTATCAGGCCTGATGCTCACTAGTTCAAAAGTTTCTTCATCTATTTTACGTCTTTTAAAAGACCATTCCTCAGGATGTTGAAATTCAGGTAATCTTTGCCCAACGTATCTTTCCAGCACTGGCTCCATTTCCTCAATGCTAACCATTGATACACAACCAGAGCTGACCATCCCCACACAAATTAGAGCCAATATTCTTGCTCTATATGCCATAAGTGCCTTCAGTTCTACACCCGTAGTTTCCTTCTTTCTGGCATTCATTCCGATATCCTTTTTTGATGGGCCTAACGCTTGGGCTCAGGCGGCCCGAAAACGCGCCAGCGTTTTTGGGGTCGCCTGTAGCCTCTTGTTATGTTTTTGATTTCTTGGGCAAACGCCCCTTCTCTGCCTCATCTTTAACCTTATCCCATTCTTCTTTCAGAAGCTTTTGGACATCTGCCACCATTCCTTGAAGAACCTTTTTAAGCTCTTCCTTCTGGCTTTCGTGAGTATGCTTTGAGACCTGATCTATCCATGAAATAATTTTTTCGCCGAGCGGCTCACCAGGATTAACCTGTAGTTGAATCAGTATGCGAACCTGATCAATTTCTTTGATTATTTCTTTGGATTCATCACTCTCTTCATTGAGGTCGGTCATGACCCAGTGGTAAGTGAGGCCAATGTACTTCGATACATTCTCACGCAGTGCGTTAATCCATTTGACGCGTTCAGCCGTAACCGAATTGATGTAAGTAGTGCGCCTATTTATATGAATGTTATAGAGAATATTAGCTAAGCCAATGACGAACGTCAGAGCAATACCAACAACGTAGAACACGTCCTTCAATTTGTACGCGCTTTCCAGTTCAAGACTCATTGCTCGAATTCCTTTTTAAACATAACGCTTCACATCACCGGCAGCAAAAAGCAGAGCGAGGAACGAGCGGCGCTTTTTGCTGTCCGAGTGAATGTGATTGTTATACGATTTCCGTTTACTTAAGATAGTCAGCCACCTTATTAATCAGGGACTTCGGGACGACCAGTCTTTTGCTATTTTCTATTTTGTTTGTTCCGTATTCTTTAGCTGCTTTTTTGAAGGCTGCTCGAAACTCCTTTTCAAGGACGAATGGTGGCTCAGGATACTGACTCAATTTGTGAACTTGAATTGCTTGAAAAGGATAATCTTCTTCATATGCGCCTATGTCTTTTGCTTCCACAGGCACGACAAAGTCAACGTACATCCATTCTATCTTTCTTGTGTTGCTGCCAGAAATTTCAAAACATAATAGCCAGTCATTTCTGGTGACCTGAGATTTAGAGACATTCAGTATACCAACTGGTTCAGCAACACTGTACTCCAGCTTTGTTTTTTCTATTGCAGATTTAGCGGTTAATAAATCAGATTCAGACCACCAACCTATTTTCCATGGTTCTTTGTACGGCGATTTATACCAATCGTTAAAATGCTTTACTGTTTTCTTCTTCTGCCTTCTTTCAATAGCTCTTTTTAACTTTTTATCCTGTTTTTCGAGGCGATCCATGGCTTTTTGCGAAATGCTGTATGGTTCAATCTCATTAATAAGTCTATCTATATCAAAATTATCACTATCAATGAGAACACCCGTTTCTTTTTGATTTGTTCTTCCTAGCGCGCGGTGGGAAATATTTGCTGATGTAATAACACACCCGCCTTCTGACCAATATACTTTTGCATGTAAATCATCCGAAAATTGTAGTTCTGCACCTCTACTAATCAGTGAGCGGACAGAAGAAGGGCTTGTGGCTCCTGGTTCAGGACAGCATATAATCTTTATGCCTTTTGGTGAAGGCAAAAACGACTCCGCATTTTCACCTAGATACGCAACAATCGCGATGCGTCGCTGGTGCTTTTTATCGAACACCGTTTTGATCGCCTTATGAACGTCACTTGATGTGTAGAGTATTCTCATTCTTTTTTCGTATAACGCCCACGTAAAGCGCGCGAGGTACGAGCGTCGATTTTAACGTGCTTGTTATATTCATTGAATTTGTATTCTTAGATTATTTAACTTCTTTTTAGTTATGACCTCAGCATAGCCATGAGGCCTACCTTCTCCATAAGGCCCAGTTACATGTGGCGTCATTCTGATTTCGATAGTGCCTTCATCGTAAGAGAGAGTTATTGATTTAAGGTAGCTATCCAAGGCCATAATTTGCCGGAATTCGATTTTAAAAACGTTGCCAATAGATAAGCACTTAACTTCGTTGGTACTTCGCCCCGTTTTTGGGATGTTGACAGGTTTATCGACAGTGACAATTTTTGTTTTTGTATATGGATTCTCTTCACTATTGATAACGACTGTTACGTGACCGTCATTGGATCTCACTCTTCCTGAGAATGAATATATTTTCGCATTTTTCGAGGGGGTGACGGTGTATGCGAGATTTTTTGTTTTATTGACGTATACCTGGAGAGTATTGCCATTTATAAGAGGCTCCTTCAGACTTATTTGAACAGGGATTAGATTTCCATGTTTTACGCTTAATGGGACTTTTAAATAGCCGGGATGAGGTTTTGCTTCTTCCACATGCCTAGCGATAATGCTTTTAATTATGTTAGCTGACAGGTGCTCAGGTGAACAATCTATTGTGTTGATGGAGGAACTTGATGGATTGGTTACACAGCCCGGAATTAGGAAGCTAAGCGTTGAGAGAAATATGAACTTTTGGAATATTTGCATAGGTTCTTCCGTGAGTATATTTTAAATATAACGCTCACATAAACCGCGCGAGCTTGCGAGCGTCGGGCGACCGTAGGGAGCGTATTTAATGTGCTGGTTAGGTGCTTTCATTGCGCTCTCCATAGCTCCCTGTATTTGCGTTCATACTCCTTAGATAATTCTTCACTTTTTTGAATATTTAATTCCTCAACTCCTACTTCATATAGATTGGCAAGTGTTCTTGCAGCTTTCCAACCCCCTAATCTAACAGATGCCTTTAAACATTCTAATGCTTCTGCCTTCTGTATTTTGGTAGTCTCTTTTAGGAGATACCCTACTAGCTCTCCATTTTCCATGATTGGTTCCATAGCTAGTTGTGCATAACGGTGATAGGAAGCATCCGCACTTTCAGTGTTCATGCAATTAACTTGCGCATATCCCATCAGTGGATAAATGCTGACCAATATTATTAATATGGATTTCATTCGCACACCTAACGTTACAAATAAGTTGCTTGCGGATTTTAACCACGGTAAACACGGAGCTTATTGATTACACGGTTGTTCAATTTATGCACCACAGTAGCAAGTCCACTTGATTTGTTTTGTTAGGCGCATTTAACCCTCTGTAATTATTTTTATTTGGTTTGCATCAAAAATATGGAGTCCAAACCAAATAGGTGCGGCGGAAGCGGCAGGGGACCTGAATAAGTGATACTCAGCGTTTTTATCAAGTAAATAATTACCACTAAGCTCAATACCACTAAAAGGTAAAACATCAGTAAATGATAGAGTAGCTTTACGCTCTTGACCCAGATTATGGTTTAGGTCATTTATTAGTACATTCAATGCAATATTAGTTGCATCGCGCACCTCTTTAATGATTTCACTTGGAGATGCACCATTTGTACTATCTCTGATGCTCTCTAATAAATATAAAGTTGGAATATGACGAACATATTGACCAGACCAAATATCAGTACCTTCTTTGTCATACTCGCTAACTTTTAATACAACTGAAATTTGAACTTTGTCCTTTGAACCAATTGCTAGATAATTGTAAGGACTAATTTCATAATGGTTATTTTCAATTGATGTACCAATAAATTTAAGTTGCTGACCAAGGCTATTGTTCTTAACTTTAGATTTTATTAATTCATTAACTTCATTTGCTGAGTTAAAGTTTTTTAAAGCATCAAGTGTTGGAGCAACTTCATTGGTAGTTGATTTCATGCTTTCATTTGTGACTGCTACTCCTAGCGGCCCAAATAGCATACCTATCATCATGCCACCAGATGAAGAAGGACGTTTTCTAATAACTAGGTTAGACCCTTCAGGAATAACAGAACCCATTGGCATATTCCACGCGCTCGGTGAAAAGTGCTTAGCATAGATTGGGGTATTTGTTTTTGCTTCAATGTTTGGCCTAACCATGCCACGCTGACAGCCAACAAGAAGTAGGATTAACATTATTAAAGCAATATATTTTATTTTCATTTCACTTATTATCTCGGTTTTATACGCAATGTTTGTTACAAATCACAATGACTGATTGATGCGCGCCTAACATTTAATTCTGCAACTGTAGCAGGTATTGGATAAAGCGACACGCGCAGGGAATCCAATACTATTGCAATAGTTCTAAATATGTTCTATATTTCATGTGTACTGTCGAGACACATTGAGGTTCTGACTTATGCCAGCGAGTACCAAAATATCTGATGCCCGTATTGAGGCTTTTTGGAAAAATTATCTGCTGGTGCTGAAAAAATTTAGAGTCCCGGATAAGGCGCTTCCGTGGTACAGAAAGCATGTGCAGGCTTTTATCGACAAGCATCCTGGTACGCGGTTGCGAGAACAGACGGCTGAGCAGGTTGATGACTGGCTTGGAGAGTTGGGCCGCAATACGCTGTCCCCTGCTTGGCGGTACCGGCAACAGGTTGACGCGCTGCGCCTCCTCTTTTGCCATTTCCTGAGGCTTCCTTGGGCTGGTCGCTTTGATTGGGATCTCTGGCTTGAAGGTAGCCGGCAGCTCTCGAGTTCGCACCGCACAGTGGCCCGTGACTATGAGCAGATGCCATCCTGCAGCAAAACTGTGCCTAAAGGTTTGGAGAGACTCTTTCCTGAGCTTTACCGCAAGTTTGTTGCGGCATGTCGCATTCCCGACTACGCAACAAGCACTGAGAAGAGCTACCTTGGGTGGATTAACCGCTTCTTGTATTTTCACTCGGACTCCCTTCCTGAAAGCTGGTCTGAACCAGATGTAGCTTCATTTTTAGAGCATCTTGCGGTGAAACGCAAGGTTGCCGGGGCAACCCAGGCCCTTGCAATGAATTCTCTGGTTTTCTTTTTTGCACGGGTACTGGAACGCCCTTTGGGAGAGATTGGCCCTTTCAGGCGCCCCAAACAACCGGCACGGGTCCCTACTGTATTGGCAAAACGGGAAGTTAGCCTCCTCCTTTCGCATACGAAAGGGATGACCGGGTTGATGACCCGTTTGATGTACGGCACGGGTATGCGACTGATGGAGTGTACTCGCCTCAGAGTACAGGATCTCGATTTCGAGTACTCACAGATTACAATCAAGATCAGTAAAGGAAAGAAAGATCGGGTTGTTCCCTTGCCGGAGATTTTGAAACCAGAGCTTCGTGACCAGGTAGAGAAGGTAAGGAGACAGCATCAGGTTGATCTGGAGCAGGGCCACGGATCTGTCTTCCTGCCGGATGCCCTGTCACGCAAGTATCCTAACGCACCCAATAGAGTTTATTTGGCAGTACCTGTTCCCCGCTACCAAACTAGCGGTGGATCCACGCACTGGTGAAACTCGCAGGCATCACATCCACCAGAGCGCTATTCAGCGTACCGTACGCCGGGCGGCGGTAGACTCACATATACCCAAGCGTGTCACCAGCCATACTCTGCGCCACTCCTTCGCAACACATCTACTTGAGTCCGGAGCGGACATCCGCACTGTCCAGGAACTATTGGGCCACTCCGATGTAGCCACCACCATGATCTATACCCATGTCACTAAAAAAGGTGGGCAGGGAGTTGCCAGCCCACTGGATGCCTTGGGTACCTGATGTTCTGCTATTCTTAGGTCAAAGCCGCTTTGGCTACTTCTGTTTCAGGAGTCACCACGTGGGTATGAAGGACAGGTTTTCTCCCACTTCATTGTTACTGGCTACTGTCAGCCACCTATCGGTCCAGACCTGGATCGCCTACGTTTTTGCCTCACTTTTTTTGTTGCTGGGTATTTTTGTCAGCCTCAGTGCTGGTGACTGGAGCTGGTTCTCTCGCAGCGGTTCACTGGTGGTCATCGTCGGCCTGGCCCTCACCTCCCAGCAGATCTATGAGCACATAGAGACACTCGCCCACCATCGGCCTGTCCGGAACCCGGAAGGCACCCCTCTTGCCAACCACGACTGGGCCAAAGGCAGTGGCAAGCGCGGGCTGCTTGATCGCCGCTACAGCAATGAGGTGATCTGGCAAAAAGAGGCCCACGGCTTCTATCTTTTGATTGTAGGCACTGCCGTTTGGGGGCTGGGAGATCTGGTGGGGCTATACCTTATATAGAAGTTCTGAATAGACCCTCGCCCCTTGAATTCCCTTGTTTTCGCCCCATCTTGATCAGTTACAATAAGTTCCCCCCTGATTTTTCGAGGACATACAGCGTGGAGCCACTTAGAGGCACAACAATTCTCTCCATCCGGCGTAATGGCAAGGTGGTGATCGGTGGTGACGGCCAGGTCTCCATGGGTAATACGATAATGAAGGGTAACGCCCGCAAGGTGCGCCGACTCTACAAGAATCAGGTACTGGCCGGTTTTGCCGGTGCCACCGCCGATGCCTTTACCCTCTTCGAGCGCTTTGAGGGCAAGCTGGAGAAGCACCACGGCCACCTCACCCGCGCAGCAGTGGAACTGGCAAAGGATTGGCGCACCGACCGCGCCCTGCGCCGCCTTGAAGCGCTGCTGGTGGTGGCTGACAAGACCGCCTCACTGATCATTACCGGTACCGGCGATGTGATCGAGCCCGAGGAGAGCCTGATGTCCATCGGCTCCGGCGGGCCTTTTGCCCAAGCGGCGGCCCGTGCCCTGCTGCAGAATACTGAACTGGACGCCCGATCTATCGTTGAGAAGGGCCTCGGCATTGCCGCCGACATCTGCGTCTATACCAATCATAATCTCACTATCGAGGAGCTGGACTGCGAGTCCTGAGCACCTTTAATAATTATGTCTGAAATTACCCCCCAAGAGATTGTCCGCGAACTGGACAAACACATCATCGGCCAGTCCGATGCCAAACGCTCTGTTGCCATCGCCCTGCGTAACCGCTGGCGGCGTGGCCAGGTGGGCGACGAGCTGCGTAACGAGATTACCCCCAAGAATATTCTGATGATCGGGCCGACCGGCGTCGGCAAGACCGAGATCGCCCGCCGTCTGGCAAAGCTGGCCAATGCCCCATTCATCAAGATTGAGGCGACCAAGTTTACCGAAGTTGGCTATGTTGGCCGTGATGTTGAGTCGATCATCCGCGATCTTGCTGATTCAGCGATAAAGATGGTGCGTGAACAGGCCATCGAAAAAGTACAGGATCAGGCTGCCGACGCCGCCGAGGAGCGGGTGCTGGATGCACTGCTGCCGGGCCCCACAAGCAGCAGCTGGGAAGGCGACGACAAGCCCGCCCCCCTCGCTACCTCTACCCGCGACAAATTTCGTATCAAGATCCGTAACGGCGAGATGGATGAGAAGGAGATCGAGATAGACGTCTCCGAGTCCCCTATGGGCGTGGAGATCATGGCCCCTCCCGGTATGGAGGAGATGACCAACCAGCTCCAGGGGATGTTCCAGAATCTCGGCAGCGGCCGTAGCCGCAAGCGCAAACTGCGCATCAAGGATGCCCTGAAGATCCTTCAGGACGAAGAGGCGGCCAAGCGCATCAACGATGATGACCTCAAGCTGAAAGCCCAGGAGATGGTGGAGCAGAACGGCATCGTCTTCCTCGACGAGCTCGACAAGGTGGCCAGCCGCTCCGAGTACGGCGGCCCGGATGTCTCCCGCGAGGGAGTACAACGTGATCTGCTGCCACTGGTGGAGGGCTGCACTGTCTCGACCAAGGCGGGCATGATCAAGACCGACCACATCCTCTTTATCGCCTCCGGTGCTTTTCACCTGTCAAAGCCGTCGGACCTGATCCCCGAACTGCAGGGACGTCTTCCGATTCGCGTCGAACTGCAGGCGCTGACCAGTGATGACTTTACCCGTATTCTCACCGAGCCCGATGCCTCGTTGACCGACCAGTACACTGCACTGATGGCCACCGAAAAGGTGACACTGGAGTTTAGCGAAAAGGGAATCTCCCGTATTGCAGAGATCGCCTGGCAGGTAAATGAGCACACCGAGAATATCGGTGCCCGCCGCTTGCACACTGTGATGGAGCGACTGTTGGAGAGCATCTCCTACACCGCTTCCGAGGTGCCCGGTTCCACCGTCACTATCGATGAGGTCTACGTAGACAACAACCTCAAGGAGCTGGCGGCAGACGATGATCTGAGCCGGTTTATTCTGTAGCGGTCTATGCACAATAGCCCTGTAACGCGGTGTAAGTGCGAACCTGTTCGCGAAGAACGCACCCCGGAGCCGGTCGCGAACGAGTTCGCGCCTACAGAGACCTTGCGGTTTTTAGACAAATTCATTTCAGGAGTTACACCATGTCCAAGCATGTAGCAACAGAGCTGAACCTGCACCGCCAGTCCCGGGTGCTCGAAATCACCTTCGATGACGGCGCCCACTTTAATCTGCCGTGCGAGTATCTGCGGGTATTCTCCCCCTCTGCCGAGGTTCAGGGTCACGGCCCCGGCCAGGAGACCCTGCAGTTAGGCAAGGAGGATGTGAACATCGCCCATATCGATCCGGTGGGTAACTATGCCGTCTGTTTCCATTTCGATGACGAGCACAACACCGGCATCTACGCCTGGGACACCCTCTACGACCTCGGCGCCAACCAGGAGCAGAACTGGAAGAGTTACCTGGCACGTCTTGAGGCGGCGGGGCATAAGCGTAAAGAGCCAAATTGAGCTTTTGTGGTGTAATGCACTGCGCTTATTACACCCTACAGGCGACTACCGCCCTCGTACTTTAGGATGCAACAAGCGCAGTGCATTGCACCGGCTCAATACCCGATGAATCACCACCAGCGCATCTGGCAGACGGTTCAACTCATCCCCCGGGGACGGGTTGCCGGCTATGGCCAGGTGGCGGATCTGGCCGGGTTGCCCGGCAGGGCAAGAATGGTGGGCAGTGCGCTGGGACAGGCACCTGACGAGATGTCCCTCCCCTGGTATAGAGTCCTTCGTAGTAACGGTCAGATAGCTTTCCCCATCGGCTCAAACAAGGCAGTGCTCCAGAAGGGGCTCCTCCAGGAAGAGGGTGTGGTGGTACTCAATAACCGTGTGAAGATGGGGGAGTTTTGCTGGCAACCCGATCTGACGGAGCTGCTGATGATGGAGTTTTAAACTACACCACGATGGTCACCACACAATCTCTGCCAAATTCCATCGCGCTTCGAGAAAGCGCTCCTACAATCAAGCCACCACATACAGTCCACATGTTTCTGTAGAAGCGGTCTCTCGGACCGCGATGAACACCGCACAATCACTACCAAACTCCACCCCTCAAGCGCAGGGCTCCCACAGCACCTACCTCACTGCAGCAAAAACAAGTAGAATCTACGCCAAATCCGTGCCCAACAGCACATAAGCAATTCAGATCGACAGACGAGAAGTGTCCCATGACAGATAAAGGCGCCACCCATTTCGGCTATGAAACGGTGCAGGAAGGCGAGAAAGCCAGCCGTGTGCGCGAGGTATTCGACTCGGTGGCCTCACGCTACGACATCATGAACGACCTGATGTCGTTCGGTATACACCGCCTGTGGAAACGCTTCGCCGTGGAGCTGGCCGGCATTCGCCGCGGCCACAAGGTCCTCGACCTCGCATCAGGCACCGGTGATCTGGCCGCCCGTTTTGCTGGACTGGTCGGGCCGGAGGGTATGGTGGTGATGACCGATATCAACGCCGCCATGCTGGAGCAGGGGCGCATCCGCATGACCGATAACGGCCTGGTGGGCAATATCGGCTACACCCAGGTGAATGCCGAGGCGATCCCCTTTCCGGACAACAGCTTCGACTGCATTACAATCGCCTTCGGTCTGCGCAACGTCACCGACAAGCAGCGTGCGCTGAATGAGATGCAGCGGGTACTTAAACCCGGTGGCCGGGTGTTGGTACTGGAGTTCTCACACCCCCAGGGTGCCGCACTGAAGAGTGTCTACGACATCTACTCATTCAACCTGCTGCCGAAGATCGGCAAGATGGTGGCGGATGATGAAGAGAGCTACCGCTACCTTGCGGAGTCGATCCGTATGCACCCCGATCAGGAGACCTTGAAGGAGATGATGGAAAAGGCCGGACTGGAGCGTTGCGACTACCACAACCTGACCGGCGGTATCGTTGCGGTACACCGGGGATTTAAACTCTAAATAATAGTCTTCGTAGGAGCGAACTTGTTCGCGATTGGCTCAGTGCCCAATTCATCGCGAACAAGTTCGCTCCTACTGGAGTATCAAAAAATCCGTCATCCCAATGTAAGCCGTGGTGACGGAGTAATTATTTCATAGGCATATTCGGCTGAAGTGAAAACAGACAATGACCATCCACGATCTTACCTATGCCGGGCTAGAGGAGGCGATCAACCGCTACCTCGCCCTGGACCCTCATGCCGTTGAACAGCTACGGCAGTATCATGGCCGGGTCATCGCCTTTGAAATGACCGGACTGGGTCAGACACTCTATTTCATACCCGGCCCGGCCCGGTTGCAGCTGCTCTCCAAATATGAGGGAGAGCCGGATTGTCGCCTACGTGGTACACCCTTTGCGCTCTTTCGTATGACTGATCAGCGGGCGAGCTCCGATCAGCTGTTTGACGGCACCGTGGAGATTAGTGGCGATACCGATCTGGCTCACAGCTTCGGCAAAATTCTTGCCGCCGTCGATATCGACTGGGAGGAGCAGCTCTCTCGCTATACCGGCGATATCGTCGCCCATGAGGTGGGCAACCTGTTCCGTGGTGTCAGCCACTGGGGCAGACGCAGCCTTGACACTCTCGGCCTCGACTTGCAGGAGTATCTCCAGGAGGAGCTGCAACTGCTGCCGATGAAGCCGGAGACCGACAGCTTTCTGAATCAGGTCGATACCTTGCGAAATGACGTCGAGCGACTGCAGGCACGCATTGAGCGCCTAAAACATAGAGGAGAATCCAAGTGATCCGCCCTAGAGACGCCCTGCGCCTTCTGCATATCAACTGGGTACTGCTGCGCCATGGATTGGATGAGGTGATCCTCGTCACCCATCTGTTCCGTCCGGTCCGCTTTATACTCTATCTCTCTCCCTGGTATTGGCTGCGGCGCAACAGTCTTCCCGCCTACCCGGTGCGGATGCGCCGTACACTGGAGGATCTCGGTCCCATCTTTGTCAAGTTTGGCCAGATTCTCTCCACTCGCCGTGACCTGCTCCCTGATGATATTGCCGAAGAACTGGCTCAGCTGCAGGATGCTGTGTCCCCCTTCTCCGGTATTGAGGCGCGCCGGATTGTCGAAAAGGCGTTTGGCCACCCCATTGAGGATGTGCTGGATGAGTTCGACGAAATACCGTTGGCCTCCGCCTCTATCGCCCAGGTTCACACCGCACGGCTGAAAAATGGCAAGCAGGTGGTGGTGAAGGTACTACGGCCCAATATCGAGAAGATAATCCGCCGCGATGTCGGCCTGCTCTATCTCATCGCCGGCCTCGCCAACCGCTACTGGAAAGAGGCCAAACGGCTGCACCCCCTACAAGTGGTCGCCGATTACGAAAAGACCATTTTCGATGAGCTCGATCTCCAGCGCGAAGCCGCCAACGCCTCTCAGTTACGACGTAACTGGGAGGGGAGTGACATCCTCTATGTGCCGGAGATTTACTGGGACTATACGCATAAGAATGTACTGGTGATGGAGCGCATTCATGGCACCCCGGTGGGTGATCTTGCCGCCCTCAAGGCCCAGAACATCAGCATGAAGCAGCTTGGCGAACAGGGGGTCGAGATCTTCTTCACTCAGGTGTTTCGCGATAACTTCTTCCACGCCGATATGCATCCCGGCAATATTTTTGTCGAGCCCAGTGGTCGCTATATTGCCGTCGATTTTGGTATCGTCGGCGCCCTCACCAGCGAAGATCAACGCTATCTGGCAGAGAACCTGCTCGCCTTTTTCAACCGCGACTACCGGCGAGTGGCTGAGCTGCATGTGGAGTCTGCATGGGTACCCAGGGGCACACGGGTGGAGGAGTTCGAGTCGGCGATTCGCTCCGTCTGCGAACCGATCTTCAACAGGCCTCTGAGTGAGATCTCCTTTGGTCACTTCCTGCTCAACCTGTTTCAGACCGCCCGCCGTTTCGACATGGAGGTTCAGCCTCAGCTGGTGCTGTTGCAGAAAACCCTGCTCTATATCGAGGGGCTTGGTCGTCAGCTCTACCCCGAGCTTGACCTCTGGTCCACCGCCAAGCCGTTTTTGGAGCGATGGATGAAGGAGCAGGTCGGCCCCAAGGCATTCGCCCGCAAGCTAAAGAAGAACCTACCGCAGATGACCGAGCACGCCGCAGACATGCCGCTGCTTGCCCACAAGGTACTGAGTGACGCCGCCAACGGCCGACTGGAGCTGAAGTGGCAATCGGATGAACTGGAGAAGCTGCGCAGGGACCTGCTACAGAGCAGGCAGCAGACCGTAGCCTCCATCAGCGGTGGCGCCATGCTTATTTCCGGCTGCCTGATGCTGACTCTGGGGCCGAGCGTGCTGCTGCCTGCAACCATAGTGACTGTCGCCGGTATCGGTCTGGCCGTGACTGGTGGATTGGTGCTGGTTAACACCTTGCTGCGCAGCTAGTGTACTGATTATGCGTTATGGTGCCGCACACAAATCCCATAACACGCTGTAGGAGCAAACTTGTTCGCGACGAACCTGCCCAGGAGCCGATCGTGAACAAGTTCGCTCCGTACGCCCCTCAGTAATCCATGAAGCCACCGGGAAAAGAGCTCTACCGTGCCTATGATGAGCTTGGGATCGTTAGCGTTATTGAGGATGCCGGTAAGCGAGTGCTTACTTTTGGTAACGAGATAGAGCAGAGCGCCTACGACATCCAACAGCCGCTGCACCTCTACCACCGCTACACCCAGCTGATGCTACTCGGCTATCTGTTTGTCGACAGACCACACCACTGCACTCTCCTTGGTCTTGGCGGCGGCAGCCTGGCACGCACCCTCTTCCATCTATTGCCCCACTGCCATATTGATGCCGTTGAGCAGCGTGCGATAGTCGCCGAGGCGGCCCACCAGTGGTTCGACCTACCCCGGGATAAACGGCTCAATATCCATATTGCCGATGCCGGTGACTACCTTCTCAATAATCCACCGGCGACCGACCTCCTCTTCACCGACCTCTATCTCGCCGGCGGTATGGATAAGCAGCAGGCTCAGCAGAGCTACCTCGCCGCCTGCCGTTCGGCATTGAAACCGGGAGGGGTGCTGGTAGCCAATTTCTGGCTCGGCGCCGGCGCCACCAGCTTCGCCCTCAACCACTCACTGCAAGAGGTGTTCGACCAGCAGACACTCACCGTTGATATCCCCGACGGCAACTGTGTCGCCTTCGCCTTTGACAGCGGTTTACCCAAGATCCAGCAGAAACAGTTTATCCACCAGGCAGAAATCCTGGGAAAGCAGATAGCAACACCCATGCAGCGTCAGGCCCGCCTCTTCTGCTACCAAAACCGCCAACAGCTGCGCCTCAGGCGAGGTTCTTAACTCAAGTTTCGGGGTTCATTAGCCCCCTCTCCCTCAGGGAGAGGGTTGGGGTGAGGGGAGTTGAAAAGCTGACCCCTTTTAAGCTTGCGTCTTTGCGCGAGATAAAAGGTGTGTGGATGGCAATAGTGGGCCTAAGTAAGTGCCATTCGGGTTGGTACCCTTTCGAGAAGAGCTACCGCATCAATCCCGCTTCCACCTCATCCCGTTTCTCCCGCCCCACCAGTACTTCGATCAGCTCCAGTGCAAAGTCCATAGCGGTGCCCGGACCACGGGAGGTAATCACATTGCCGTCACGAATCACCGCCGATTTCAGATCCACCTCCACCTGGGGCAGATTCATACCGTCGAGAACACCGGGATAACTGGTGGCACGACGCCCTTTCAGCAGGCCGGACCGGGCCAGCACCTTGGGGGCGGCGCAGATGGCGGCAACGTAGTTGCTGCGTTCCAGCAGCTCATGAATACGGGGGTCACGGTCGAGATAGTCGGCGCCCGGCAAGCCACCGGGGAGGATGATCATATCGAAGGATTGATCGAGTACCTCCGCCAAGCTGGTGTCCGGTATCAGGGTGACGCCGCGGCTGGCCACTACCGGCCCCTCCATCAGGCCGGCGGTTACTACTTCAATACCGGCTCGTCGCAGCAGGTCGATGAGGGTGACTGCTTCGAGTTCTTCGCAACCTTGAGCGAGGGGGATGAGGGTTCTTGCCACGGTTTGTTCCTCCCTTGAGCATTGATTATCTCGGATGCAGGGATCAACCTGACACCCAGTGAGGCGGTCTCTGCAAGTAGCGGCTTTAGCGCCCGAGCGGTCTCCGGGTAGGGGTGACCTATGCCTACAGCATAGCCGCTACGCTTTGCCTGCTTGATAAGTTGTCTGAACTGGGCGCGAATCGCCGCCGGGTCACGGTTATTATCGAGGAAGACATCACGCCGGGTATTGGGTATCCGGTGCTCTTCCGCTACCTGTCTGGCAACAGTTTGCTCGGAGGTTCTGCTGTCGATGAAAAAGAGCTCACCATGAGCTCCCAGCCCCTGCATCAGCCACCCCATCGCCCCCGGGTGCTGTGTCAGTAGACTACCCATATGGTTGTTCACCCCCTTAACGTGGGGAATAGACGCGATATCTTCCGCCAAGGTGTGCTGAAATCTCTTTTCTGTCATATGCAGGGTAAGCCCGCCGGGACCCAGGCGGTTGCCGCTGTGAGACTCCATCGGCAGATGCAGCATCACCTCCTTACCGGCCAGATGAGCCTTTTCTGCTAGGCTGCGAGCATATTGGGTATGGGGTAAAAAAGCGTAGGTAACCGGACCTGGCATATCCAGCGCGCCAATCCCCCAACCCTCATGGTTACCCATATCGTCAATTATAATGGTGATAACAGGTAGCTCTTCAGCTACCGAGGGGAGGGGAAACAGCAGCATCGGCAACAGGAGCAGGCCTGCAGCGACGCTTCTCATGGTTGACAGCGGCCACATCTTTCAGCCTTGCCCTCTAAGAATATAAAGTCCTTTCAGCAGGTTCAGCGCCTCGTTAAGAATAAAGTCTTTCTGCACCAGACTCTTTTCCTTTCCCTCTTTTTTTGCTTCGCCCTCCTTATCCTCGACCGTTTTCTTGCCGTTACCGTTGGCCAGATGCCTGTTCAGATCAGACTCTTTTACCTGGCTCTCATCAGCATCGTCGGTCTCAGCCACCTTGATATTCTCTATCTCAATATCGGGCTTGATCCCTTCAGCTTGGATGGAGCGACCATTCGGTGTGAAGTAACGGGCGGTGGTCAGTTTGACCGCTGTATCTTCAGTGATCGGAACAATGGTCTGTACCGACCCCTTGCCGAAGGTCTTGCTGCCCATAATAATCGCCCGCTTATGGTCCTGCAGCGCCCCGGCAACAATCTCGGAAGCGGAGGCGGAGCCGCCATTGACCAGTACCACTATCGGCAGCCCTTCGAGTACATCATCAGGGGCGGCGTTGAAGTCCATCCGTGACGTCTCTTCACGTCCCTGGGTGTAGACAATCACCCCGTCGGTAAGAAAGGCGTCACTCACCGACACCGCACCACTGAGTATGCCCCCCGGGTTGTTACGCAGATCAAGCACCATGCCACGCAGACCCTCTTCCGACTCCGCCTTCAATTCACTGAGCCGCTTCAACATATCCTCGGTGGTGCGTGACTGAAAATGGGAGATACGAAGATAGCCGTAGCCCTCTTCCAGCACCCGTCCCTTGACACTCGCAACCTTGATAATGGCGCGGACAATGGTGAGTTTGACCGGCTTCTCTTTACCCTCGCGAATAATGGTGAGATTCAGTTCCGTGCCGGGCTCACCCCGCATCTCGTTGATTGCCTCATCCAGGCTCATCCCTTTTACCGGCTTCTCATCAAGGCGAATGATCAGATCCCCGGCCTGAATGCCGGCACGTTGAGCCGGAGTGTCATCGATAGGGGAGATAACGCGGATAAAACCATCCTCCATCCCAACTTCGATACCGAGGCCGCCAAACTCACCCTGAGTGCCGACTTTAAGCTCTTTATACTCCTCTTTTCCCAAGTAGGAGGAGTGGGGGTCGAGGCCGGAGAGCATGCCGCGGATCGCATCTTCGAGCAGCTTTCGATCCTCAACCGGCTCAACATAGTCCTGTTTAACGCGGCCAAAAATCTCAGCAAAAGCCCGTAGCTCCTGCACCGGTAACGGTTCAGCCTGGGCCTCTGCCCGAGTACTAAAAGAGAGGGCACCGCCAATAGCGATTCCCAAAGAGAGTGTTAACGATAAGCCAAGCTTATGCTTCATACTTTTTCTCAACCGCCATCTTCATCACTACCTCATGTACAGCCCTGGGGTAGTCTTGGTCGGCGGGATTAATCAGGCCGCCTACCCTGTTGTTTCTTGAACGTCGACACCAAATCTTGGGGTTGACTGGCCGCCCCTTGTAGCGGATGCCAAAGTAGACACCGGGGTTATTCTGGCCGCCACTGCTACCCACCAGCGCCACCGGCTCTCCCGCCTCAACCCACTCACCGGTCTCCTTGAAGAGACTCTGGTTGTGTCCGTAGAGGCTCATATATCCGTCACCATGATCAACAATCAGCAGCAACCCAAAACCACGCAGCCAGTCGGCAAAGGCAACGCGGCCATGGTGAATTGCCCTCACCTCTCTCCCTTCGGGAGCGGAGATCACGACACCATCCCAGGTCAGATTACCCGCCCGCCTAGTACCAAATTTTGCCGTCAGACGGCCCTTTGACGGCCAATTGAGCTTACCCTTGTGGCGCTTAAAGAGCTTGCGCTCAAGCTTTCCAAGGGGCTGTGCAATCAACTCTTCCTGCAACTTCGACAGCAGATTCTGAAGCTGCGTTTCATCCTGTTGTAATCCCTTCAGCCGCTGCCCCTTGCTGCGAAGGTCCCGATTCAGTGCCGCCACTACCTGGCGCCGCTCCCCCTGGGCCAGATCCAGCTGCCGCTTGGCCTCTATTTCACTACTCTGCAGTTCGACCAGCCGCAGCTCCTCCAGGGTAAGTGCAAGCTCGGTCTTGTGCAGGGTCTCCAGCATCTCTCCAATCTGCTTCATCCGCTCGGTACGGGTACGGTTGAAGTAATCGTAGTATACAAGCATGCGGCTGACCACTGCCGGATCCTGCTGATTGAGAAGGATTTTCAGCCGCTCCTGCCGACCCATGGCATAAGCTGCCCTCACTTGACCGGCAAGAACTTGCTGATGGCCCACCAACTCGTCCTGCTGCCGTCGCTGCTCCACCTGCAGTTGCCCAATGCGCTGACGCTGACGCTCCAGACTACCACCCAGCACCCGCAGACGACGGGCCGCCTCTCCAATCTGGCGCTCTGACACCTGCAATTCCGCCTGCAGCCTCTGCTGTTCGCCTTCACGCTCGTTAAGGGTGTGTTGCAAGTCACTGATCTGCTCACGCAGCTGCTTCAGCTCACTGTCTTTCCGGCTAAGGCTCGGCTCTTCGGCCTGTGCCGGAACCTGCAGCGACAGGGTCAGGGACAGGGACAGGGAGAGTAGAAGCAGCCCGCGGCGGCCCACCCGGTGAAGATAGCGCCCAATCAACCGCTATCCCCGGTAGAAAACTGTATCAGCGTGCGGCCAAGCATCTCTGATGGTATCTCCAGACCCATGATATGCAACAGACTGGGGGCGATATCACAAAGTGCACCCTCCTCCATCAGCTCGGCGCTTCTACCAACGTAGACCAGGGGTACCGGATTTTCAGTATGTGCAGTATGGGGCTGGTTGTTCTTCTCATCCCGCATCAGCTCGGCGTTGCCGTGATCCGCCGTCACCAACAGCTCTCCTCCGGCACGGTGGAGTGTGGCGATAACGCGGCCAAGACACTGGTCGATAGTCTCAACTGCCTGTACCGCCGCCTGGTAGTCGCCTGTATGACCCACCATATCGGAGTTTGCATAGTTGCAGATGATGGCATCATAGCGACCACTCTCGATCGCCTCCTCCAGCTTCTCCGTCACCTCCAACGCACTCATCTCCGGTTGCAGGTCATAGGTGGCTACCTTGGGCGAAGGCACCAGCATGCGATCCTCTCCCTCGAAGGGCTCCTCTCTTCCACCATTAAAGAAAAAGGTGACATGCGCATACTTCTCGGTTTCGGCAAGCCGTAACTGCTGCAGGCCAAGCTTTGATAAGTACTCGCCCAAGACATTTTCCAACTGTTCAGGAGGGAAGGCGACGGGAATATCAAATGTCTCATTGTATGAGGTCAGGCTGACGACACGGCTCAGCTGACGTACCGCTTTACGCTGGAAACCGTCAAAATCAGCTTCGATAAAAGTGCGGGTAAGTTCACGCACCCGGTCGGAGCGGTAGTTAAGAAATACTACCGCATCTCCATCCTCTACCTTCACCGGGGAGCTTCCCGCCGGGCAAATCGTTGTCGCCTTTACAAACTCATCACTCTCATCGCGATCATAAGCCATCTGCAGGGCGGTCGCGGCACTCTCCGCCTGGTATTCGCTCTCTCCCAGAGTTAACAGATTGTACGCCTCTTCCACGCGCTCCCAGCGATTGTCGCGGTCCATAGCGTAGAAGCGACCGACGATACCGGCGATACGCCCACCACCAATCTCTTCAAACTTCTGCTCCATCAACTCCAGAGAGGGGGCGGCGCTCTTCGGTGGCATGTCGCGCCCATCAAGAAAGGCATGAACGTAGACCTGCCCGGCGCCACGCTCCACCGCCAGTTTGACCATGGCATGAATATGCTCTTCATGGCTGTGTACCCCCCCCGGTGAGAGCAGGCCGAGAATATGCACTGCCTTGCCACCCTCCACCGCAACATCAACGGCACCGGTGAGGGCGGGGTTAGTAAAAAATGAGCCCGTCTGCACCGCCTGACTGACGCGGGTAAACTCCTGGTGAACCACACGCCCTGCACCCATATTGAGATGCCCCACTTCAGAATTACCCATCTGTCCGGTAGGTAAACCCACTTCGGCGCCCGAGGTACGAATCAGGGTATGGGGATATTCGTTCCACAACTGCTCCCAGACGGGGGTGTCTGCTCCTCTGATTGCATTGAAACGATCTTCCTCACTGTATCCCCAGCCATCGAGTATCAGCAGCACAGCGGGTTTTATTCTAGCGGTGGACATCGGCTCTGTCGGCTCCTGCAGGGTCAGTTTTCTAATAATTAAAATCTGTGCCGTATTCTAGCGTAAAAATGGGCTAACTCATTGAAAAAAAATCAATATTGTATGTAAAGTTTATCTATTACCCGCCTATAAAAGATTATGTATTAAGGATTATATGGTTCAGGGGATTGAAAAACGTACAAAATTTAAGTAAAACAGATTATTACCGTATTAAAAAGCAGTTGTACGCTAATATTCGGTGGCTAGACGCCGCCACGTACAGCCGCAATAACCAAGGCCATGCCGCATGGAAAACAAGTTCGGAATTCCGAAAATGCCTGTTTTGGAGGCTGGTGATTTTAATCTGATGGTGGACGACAACGATATTGAGCGCGCCTCCCGCTCGCTCAAGGCGATGTCACACCCCCTTCGATTGAAGATCCTCTGTACTCTAAGTGATCAGGAGGTGAGCGTGCAGGAGATCGTCGAGCAGGTAGGCACCTCTCAGAGCAATATCTCTCAGCACCTTGCCATACTACGTGACAAGGGTATTCTCTCTTCCAGGAAAGATGCCAACCGAGTTTTCTACCGAGTTAGCGACTCACGCACCCTGCAGCTAATCGGAATGATGCGCAATGTTTTCTGTACCCATTAGCCGATAACTCCTGCACTACGAGCTCCTAATCGGCATCAGATAATGGGAAACACAAGTTTCCCGTTCTGTTTTTCGTCGGCTAGGGTAGAATAGCCCTTTACCGAATGGCAATTGCTTAAGCGAAATACACCCATTTAATATACACCTCGTGATTCCGGTGTAGGCTGGAGTGGTGGCTGTTTTAAGCTTGAGTAAACTCCGTTCGGCTCTTTGAATCTTTTAAGAAAACAGATACAAACAATACTATGGAACTCTATATTGAATTCATCAAGCAGGAGTGGATGCTCTTCGCTTCACTGCTGGCGATAAGCGCCTTGTTGATCCAAAACCTGCTCACCGGCGGGGCCAAGAACAACGTCGAGCCCATTGCGGCTACGGAAATGATCAACCGCGAAGATGCAGTAGTCGTGGACGTGCGGCCAATCAACGATTTCAGCCAGGGCCATGTCATCGGCGCTCTGAATATCCCTCTCGGCAGCCTGAAAAATCAGCTGGGGCAACTTGAGAAGCAGAAACAGAAGCCGGTAATTGTTGCCTGCCGCTCCGGTTCCCAGTCTGCAGGGGCCTGCAAGCAGCTCAGTAGCGCCGGCTTTGAAAATGTCTACAACCTGAAAGGCGGTATGATGGCGTGGAGCAGCGCCAACCTGCCGATAAGCCGCAAAAATTAGCCCATTAACTTCCAGCGCCTCGAGAATCCGGGGCAAACCAGATAATCGAGAGCGCCATCATGAGTGAAAATAACCAGCCACAGTTCAACCTGCAGCACCTCTACCTCAAGGATGTCTCTTTCGAGACCCCAAACTCACCCCACATTTTCACTCAGATGGCTGAAGCCAACCCCGAGACCTCGGTCAACTTCAATACTGAAGTGAATGCCCTGGATGAGCAACACAAAGAGGTGGTGCTCACAGCCACCATCACCACTAAGGTGGGCGACAAGACCGCCTATCTGGTCGAGGTGAAGCAAGCTGGTATCTTCTTTTTGAGCGGTTTCGATGAGCAGGACCTGGGCCCTCTTACCCGCGCCCACTGCCCCAATATTATCTACCCCTACGTGCGTCAAACCGTCTCCGACCTGATCGGCAAGGGAGGCTTTCCTCCGCTGTTGCTACAGCCATACAATTTTGAGGCCCTTTATGCTCAGCAGATGCAGCAGGCAGAGGCCGGTAACGAGCAACCCGCCTAACACCCGGGCCTGTTAAGGAGCCTCTGATCAGGTCATGAGCGACTCACAACCCAATGTTGCTGTACTCGGTTGCGGCTCCTGGGGTACCGCCCTGGCTATGCTGTTGGCCCGCAATGGGGCTAAGGTTATGCTGTGGGGGCACCTCACGGAGGAGATAGACAAGCTTCTCGAAGATGGGGAGAACAGCACCTTCCTCCCCGGCCGCCCCTTCCCTCCCGGCCTTACCCCGACAACCGACCTTGCGGCGGCGGTGGCAGCGGCGGATGAGGTGCTGGTGGTGGTGCCCAGCCACGCCTTCCGCGCCGTACTCACCCATGTCAAACCCCTGCTGGCCGACGGTACCTCCCTCTGCTGGGCAACCAAGGGGCTCGATCCCCGAAGTGGGCGACTGCTCCATGAAGTGGCGACGGAGGTTCTCGGTGAACGCCCGGTGGCAGTAATCTCCGGCCCCAGTTTTGCCGGTGAAGTGGCAGACGGCCGGCCCACCGCCGTTACTGTTGCCTCCTCATCCCTCGATCACGCCAAGCGAGTCGCCGATCTGCTCCATTGTGAGACCTTTCGCACCTACACCAGCGATGACGTCATCGGCCTTGAGGTCGGCGGCGCCGCCAAGAACGTGATGGCCATAGGTGCCGGCATTGCTGACGGCCTCGGCTTTGGCGCCAACGCCCGCGCCGCACTGATCACCCGTGGCCTGGCGGAGATTACCCGCCTCGGACTGATCCTCGGTGGTAAGCCGGAGACCTTTATGGGACTCGGTGGCATGGGCGACCTGGTGCTCACCTGTACCGATAATCAGTCACGCAATCGCCGCATGGGGCTGGCCCTTGCACGCGGTTTGACCATCGACCAGGCAAAAGCGGAGATTGGGCAGGAGGTGGAGGGTATAGGAACCACCCAGGAGATCTACAATAAAGCACGGCAGCTGGGGGTGGATATGCCGATCACTGAGCAGATTTACCAAGTACTATATCGGGGGCTCGATCCAAATATGGCGGTACACGCCCTGCTTGGCCGTGAGATCAAAGCGGAAGCGGGCTAAGACCGTTTTCCCGGGAAGGCGGTTGCTTCGGCAAAACCCTGCTGCCGCCACGCTTCATAGAGCACCACTGCGACGGCGTTGGATAGATTGAGACTACGGTTGCCCGCGGTCATCGGTATACGTATCCGCTGCTGTGGCGGCAGACTATCCAATAGCGCCTGTGGCAAGCCACGTGTTTCGGGGCCAAACAGCAGAAGATCTCCCGGCTGATAGGCGACCTCTGCATAACTGCAGCCGCCGCGGGTGGAGCAGGCAAAGAGACGCCCAGCTTTCGCCTCAGCGGTCACCTCTTCCAGGCTTTGGTGCTCCCTGACACAGGCAAGGTCATGATAGTCGAGTCCGGCCCGGCGCAGTTGCTTATCCTCCAGCTGAAAACCAAGCGGGTGGATTAGATGAAGCGTGCTGCCACTGTTGGCGCAGAGGCGTATGATATTACCGGTATTGGGCGGAATCTCTGGCTGATACAGGACAACATTAAACATGATGATGGAAACACTCGATGACAACTTCCACTGACTCACCTCTCGCCGTTGACTTCTGCGGACTCAATTTCGCCACACCGCTGGTACTGCTCTCCGGCTGCGTCGGCTTCGGCGAAGAGTATACCCGAGTAAAGGGTTTTTCCAATCGTGATGCCGGCGCCGTCTGTCTCAAGGGCACCACCCTGGAGCCACGCCTCGGTAATCAGCCACACCGCGTCTATGAAACCCCGGAGGGTATGCTCAACGCCATCGGCCTGCAGAATCCGGGAGTAACCAAGGTGGTGAATGACATCCTCCCCTCTCTCGATTTTTCTGAGACCCGCTTTATCGCCAATGTCTCCGGCTCCAGTGTCGAGGAGTATGAGGAGGTAACGCGACGTTTTGACGACTCGCCTATCGACGCCATCGAGATCAATATCTCCTGTCCAAACGTCAAGGAGGGCGGAGTTGCCTTCGGTAACGACCCGGCAATGTCCGCCCGAGTGGTCGAAGCCTGTCGCCGCGCCACCAACAAACCGCTGATCACTAAGCTCTCCCCCAATCAGACCGATATCGCCGCCAATGCCAAAGGGTGTATCGAGGCGGGCAGTGATGCCTTTTCCGTGATTAACACACTGATGGGTATGGCCATCGATATCGACAGCCGTTCACCGATTATCGGTAATAATCAGGGGGGGCTCTCGGGGCCTGCGATCAAGCCCGTCGCCCTGCTAAAGGTACACCAGGTCTATCAGGTGTGCCGCGACCACGGCATTCCCATCATTGGTCAGGGTGGTGTCACCTGTGCCGAGGATGCTCTTGAGTTCATCATTGCCGGCGCCAGTGCCGTTGGCGTGGGTACGGCTCTCTTCTACGACCCACTGGTCTGTACAAAAATTAATCAGGGAATCAATGACTACCTGGAGCGCCATCAGCTTCAGTCTGTCATGCAACTCACCGGCAGCCTGCAGTTGAATACACCGAAGCTGCCGCGCTGTGGCTGCTGATTTATCAAATAACCATGTTAGTTGCTAATTTCTCCAATGGGCTGACCAATTGCCAGTTTGCAGCTAAACTTGTCCAGTAGCGCTTAAATTCAGGAAAGGATCAACCACTAGTCGAAGATGGATACCAACTCTAACAACCCGGATATTGAACAGTTACTAATTTTTCAACCGCTGCAGGCCCTCGACCAGAAGCAGCTGCTTGAGCTTGCGCGCACCATTAATATCGAATCTGTAGATGCCGGCACCACCATCATGCAACGCGGCAGTAATGACGACTACACGCTGTTACTGCTGGAGGGCGAACTTGAGCTGACGGCGGCGGATGGTAAGAAAAACCATATCAGCGCTGGTGGTCCTTCAGCCATCAACCCCATTGCCCGACTGCGACCCCGGCGCTACGAGGTCCGTGCTCGAACAAATATTCGTATTCTGCGCATCGATAACGCTCTGCTACTGGATGTACCCGCTCCCACAGACACAGGCTATGAAGTGAGTGGAAATGCCACGGAAGAGGCAACGGAGTATGAGAATGAACTGACCAGCCGTTTCCTCGAAGATTTGGAAAACGATGAGGTCACCCTGCCAAGCCTACCCGAGGTGGCAATGCGAATCGGTCAAGCCGTCAATGACGAGCTTAACGATGCAGACCATATCGCCGCTCTGATACAAAGTGATCCGGTGATCACCGCTAAACTGATCAAAGCGGCCAACAGCGCCCTCTATGGCAGCCACACACCGGTGGAGAGCTGTGTTGGTGCCGTGGTACGACTTGGCAACGACCTCACTCATAAGCTGGTGCTCACCTATACCCTACGTGACCTCTTCAAGTCTCGCTCAATACTATTGCAGAAGCGCATGAAAGCGCTGTGGAAACACAGCACCCATGTTGCCGCCATCTGTAGTGTTTTAGCTGAATTCACCAAGCGCTTCGACCCCGAGCACGCCATGCTCGCCGGGCTAATGCATGATATCGGTATCGTCGCTATACTCAATTACATAGAGGGTTACCATTCTGAAGAGCTGCAACCAGCAACAGTTGACCACGCAATTGACAGCCTGCGAGCCCAGACCGGCGGAATGATCCTGCGTAAGTGGGGGTTCGCAACTGACTTTATCGTTACCGCTCTGGAGGCTGAAGAGTGGATGCGTAACAAGGGGCCTGAGCCGGACTATTGCGATCTGGTGGTCGTTGCACAACTGCACAGCATGGTTGGAACTGATCGGGCACTCTCTCTCCCCGCCATCGACCAAATACCTGCCCTGCGGCGACTGAAATTGGGTGGCTTGACGCCACAGATGAGCCTGGGAATTTTGGAACAGGCCGACGATAAAATCACACAGAAAGAGGCTTTACTTAACTTCTGATGTCTATTTGCATACGACAACTCCACCGCCTACGAGCCCGCCTTCTCCCCCTACTTCTGCTATTCACTCTCCCTGCCACAGCACAACAGTCGCTGATGCCGGTGAATGAACAACCCTTGGCGCCGCCCTTCTCACTGCAGGAGATGAGCGGTGAAGAGGTCAACCTCTCTGACTTCCGAGGTAAAGTGCTGGTGATCAACTTCTGGGCCACCTGGTGTGGTCCCTGCCGCGAGGAAATGCCCTCCCTGGAACGGGCGGCAAAGTGGCTTGAACGGTTCGATGGCCGCCTGATCTCAATCAATGTGGGTGAAAAGCGTGAGCGGGTTGCCCGCTACCTCGATAAAGCGCCGGTCGGTTTTCCGGTACTTCTAGACCGGGACGCGGCCACCGCCGTCGATTGGGGCGTCTACAGCTATCCCGCCACTTTTGTCATCGATCCAGAGGGGCATATCAACTACATTGCCATGGGTCGACGGGAGTGGGATGATCCCCGGCTGTTGGTACCGATCCGCGCACTGGGGATGTGAGCACCGCTCTGTTTCCACCCCCCCCTTGATGGATACTGCTTACGAGCGAATATGATCGATATATCGAGGCCGGTCATCCATTTTCAATTTAACTCCCTCCCCCGTAACCAGAAGATGTACGTCACTGCCCTCAAAACGTAGATCACAGTGGGCGTGACCCCGGCTCTCAAGCGGGACGGGGATCATGTCACGATAGGTGTAGACGTTTTCACCCACGTCACCACCGGCACAGACTGTGGGGCATTCAGGCAGCTCTCCCTCCACTTCTGCTCCT
This sequence comes from Sedimenticola sp., assembly GCA_040505895.1. GTDB lineage: Bacteria > Pseudomonadota > Gammaproteobacteria > Chromatiales > Chromatiaceae > Vondammii. The sequence continues at coordinate 88,131 of JBEVXU010000020.1, forward strand.
TCAAAGATCAGCTCACCGGCCTGCCACCAGCGGGTACTTTCGGTGGAGCCACTGATAGTTTTTATGATGATGGCGCGGGAGAGACGCAGGACTACCCTGCCGTCATCAACCTGGATGCTCTCCACCTCTGAGCCGTTAAGTTCAATACTGCTGCTGTCCATCTCTGTTTTGCCTACGGTTGTTCAATAAAAAAGCGGTGGATGATTATACCCTGTCGCCAGGCTAAAGCAGCCCTCTACAGCAGAGGGTTTATCACTTCTGACGCCGAAAAATTCGCTCCTGTATCTTGTCTCGACTAGTGATCTCACGATCACTCAGACCGGCAAGATCCGGGTACTGGCGCGCCGCCTCAGGTGAAAAATTCCAAAGCGGGAAGGGAAGCCCACCCATCAAGCGGTTGAAAAGTACCGCCTGTAGAATCAACAGTAACACCGCCACCAGATAACCGAACACCTGCGTATGACTGTCGATAAAGCCCATAGCGGCAATCAGTGTAGTGGCTGCGGCCGGGGGATGCTCACAATGGAAAAGGATCATCCCCAGACTGGCTACTCCCATCGCCAACGAGAGGGTGGCAATGCGTGCCCAGTTGAGGCTGTCACCTGGCGACAGAGCGGCATCGGGAAAGAGCAGAGAAAAAAGCCCGACCATTGCCAGACCGACAAACAACCCCATACTGTGGGCAAGAAGTACCGAGCGTGGAGCGGCTGTTCTCGCCAGCGGGGTAAAAAAGAGAATGAAAGCCGAGGGACCCAGCGGTGGAAACAGCAGAGGTAGATCAATCAGATAAGCGGTAGTACTGATGATAGCCAGAGCGGAGACGGCCTCGATAAAGACAAACAACCTGACCGCCATTTTCGGATGTCGCCCATCCTGGAGCAGATAGCCCAACTGGATATGGGTAATAAATGAGACAAAGCGAAACAGCCGGCTCCTCTGTGGCTGTCCGTCATATGCTTTATCCGGGGCCTGTTGCTTTTCCCTCATGCCTCCTCCACCATCTCCAGCAGTACCCTATCCAGTAGATCCAGTGTGGCGCCCCCCTCGCCCCGGGTAATATCGAAAAGGCTACAGATCTCACCAAAACTCATACGAATCTCCAAGACTTTCTCCTGAAGCCTTGCCCCTGTCAGCTGAAACTCTCTCGCTGCAGCCTCCAACATTGCCCGCGCCCGCACAGGGTCAGGATTGAGACAACCGGGTGCCATTGCCGCAACAGCTACCGGCAAGGCAGCACTCTCCTGCAGTTCAAACTCCCTTACAGTATCACCATCTGCATTGTGTAGTCCGACAAAGCAGACCAGCTCCTCGGGAAAGCCCCAGTCCTGGAGAATCCAGGCTCCTGCCTGGGCATGATCCCACTGGAAGCTGTCTCGCTCCAACCGGGAGAGGCGTTCACCCGCCCCCCGCCAACGGCTCACTACCGGTTGGTAATACTCGCTCCAGGAGGTGAGAAGAACCGGCAGTGCTATATCGGCCAGCAGCATGGCGGTAAAAGCATCCTCCCGATCATCCGGGCAGTGGCTATCGGCAAAAGCGCGTGCGATAAGTGCCTTAAGCAGTGAATCGGACCAGAACACCTGCTGCTCAAACAACTCGCCCGGTGGTGTCGGCAGGGAGTGGGCCGTGGCGAAGGAGAGGATCAGGGGGCGGATGCGCTTAAGTCCCAGCAGAGTAACCGCATGGGTGACGCTGTTAACCGGATTGGGTAGAAAAAAGAGTGCAGAGTTGACCGTCTGTAGGATTTTCATGGAGATCTCAGGCGTCGCTGCCACCATTTGGCCGAGCTGCTGCATATCCGGCTCTTCCTTGCCGATTTCAGTCACCAGCCGGGATACCGTCGCTGGTAATGGCGGTATCTCAATCTCTCCGAACATGCTGCTGAAGTTGCCCTTGGCAACGGCTGCATGACGACGGATTTTATCGACAAAATTCAACATTTCAACTCTGTACGCTTTCCGCTCACTACTGTAGTGAGCGGTAGCAGTTACACCCCCTTAAATTGTAGCCAAGCATCGTCCAGCCGTTCGATATGACTTTTCAACCGCTTCCTCCATGTTCCAAGCCGAGTTCCTTGAGTTTTCTGGTCAGGGTGTTTCTACCCCACCCCAAGAGCTTGGCTGCATCCTGCTTTCTGCCACCGGTTTGCTCAAGTGCTATTTCGATCATCACCGTCTCAAAAGCCGGTAGCGCTGTCTCCAACAGACCCTGCTCTCCTTGCTGTAGCCGCTGTCTGGCCCAGTTACGCAGAGCACCCTGCCAGTCATCGCCCTGCTCCACCACAGTACCGGTCTCTTGCAGTTCCGGCGGCAGATCCTCCACATGGATCTCCCTGCTTGAAGCCATGACAGTAAGCCAGCGAGCGGTGTTCTCCAGTTGTCGTACATTGCCGGGCCAGGAGAAACGCGCCAACTCTTCCAGGGTTTCGGGCAGAGCGATTTTACTCTCAACGCCAAGTTCAGCCGCCGCCTGACTAAGAAAGTGGCGCATCAGCAGAGCGATATCCTCACGTCGTTCATGCAGGGAAGGGATATGGATACGGATGACATTGAGACGGTGAAACAGATCCTCGCGGAAGTGCCCCTGACTAACCAGCTGCTCCAGATTTTGATGGGTGGCTGCGATGATCCGCACATCCACCTTTACCGGTTCGTGGCCACCCACCCGGTAGAACTCACCGTCCGCCAACACCCGCAGCAGGCGCGTCTGTAACTCCGCCGGCATATCACCAATCTCATCGAGAAAGAGTGTGCCACCATCAGCCTGTTCAAAACGACCAACCCGCCGACCCTGGGCACCGGTAAACGCCCCACGCTCATGGCCAAACAGTTCAGACTCCATCAGATCTTTTGGTATCGCCGCCATATTGAGGGCGATAAACGGTTGCTCCGAACGCGGACTGTGACGGTGCAGGGCCTGGGCGACCAACTCCTTGCCGGTGCCCGACTCACCGTTGATCAACACAGTGATATTAGAGCGTGCCAGCCGCCCGATGGCGCGAAACACCTCCTGCATCGCCGGCGCTTCACCGATGATTTCTGTCTGCTCAAGCACCTCACTCTCAACATCCTGAGCACCGGCACCACTCTTGCGGCAGGCACGCTGTACCTGCTCCACCGCCTCATCGACATCGAAGGGCTTGGGCAGGTACTCAAAGGCGCCACTGTGAAAGGCGGCTACCGCACTATCGAGATCGGAGTGGGCGGTCATGATAATCACCGGCAACTCAGGATAGCTCTCGTTGATGCGCTGTAACAGGGAGAGTCCATCCATCCCCGGCATACGTACATCAGAGACCACTACATCCGGCTGTTTGTGCAGAAGCACCTCAAGGACACCGTCTGCACTGGGAAAGCAGGTGACATCCATACCCGCCTTTTCAAACGCCTTCTCCAGTACCCAGCGGATTGAACGGTCGTCATCGATGACCCAGACACTATTAACTACTGGCATTTTCATTTAGGAGTCTCTGAATGAGTCTGTACGAATTGAATTGTGCTCAGGAGGCGCAAGAGCAAGGCGAAAATCGCAGCTGATAGCTGGCTATTAGTAAGATTTTCAACGCTGGTATTGCGTCTTCTGAGTACAAGGCAATCGTTCATGACTTGTTCAGAGGCTCCTTTACCACCGGTATCAGTACGTTGAAAAGGGTCTTGCCCGGTTCGCTGGTGCACTCCACCAGTCCGCCGTGCTGATTGATCAACGACTGGGCAATAGAGAGCCCAAGACCCATGCCTCCCTCGCCGGCGGTAACCATGGGGTAGAAGAGGTTGTCCCGGATATGCTCTGGAATACCGGGGCCGTTGTCTTCGATACCAATCTGCGTCACCAGGCGGTGGCGCCGGCCACCGATGGTGAACTGGCGAAGGATACGGCTCCTCAGGATGATGTGACCATCTTCCCTGTCACTTATTGCCTTGGCGGCATTGCGCAGGATATTCAGAAGCGCCTGTATAATAGTGTCACTGTCGACCGTAACCTCGGGAATACTCGGGTCATAGTCACGTTCTATCCGCAACAGCTCGCCGGACTCCACCTCCACCAGGTTGCGTACCCGCTCCAACAGCCGGTGGATATCCACTCTCTTCAGCTGCGGTAATCGATTCGGTCCCAGCATACGGTTGACCAGCGCCTGCAGGCGATCCGCTTCGTCGATAATGATCTGGGTATATTCACAGAGGGAGGGATCTCCCAGCTCTCTCTCCAGCAGTTGTGCCGCACCGCGCAAACCGCCAAGGGGATTCTTGATTTCGTGAGCCAGGCCCCGCACCAGCTCTCTTGCCGCCTGATGTTGGGAGAGGAGGTGCTCTTCCTGACTGATGCGCAGCTGACGGTCCATCTGCTGTATATCCAGCAGAATACCAACCTCTCCCTCACTATCGGTGACCGGGATCACCGTGCAGTTAATAGTGATCCTTCGCCTACCGGGTAGCGACAGGTTCAACTCCCGCTCGGTAAACGTACGGCCGGTCTCAATCGCCCGTTGCAGATGGGAGGGCCCGTTGTCGTCGGGACAGTGGATCAACTGATCCACCTTTAGACCCGCCACATGCTGATTACTGACCGCAAGCACTACCTCTGCTGCAGGATTCATGTACTGCAATCTGAGTTCACCATCGAACAGCAGGACAGCACTGTTAAGGTTGTCCAGTATCCGCTGTTTCTGTTGTGTTGATGAGTCGCTGATTTCCATTACACCGTAAAATAGCAAAGTGGCTATGCACAATAGTCCTGAAGCACTATCTTCATAGAAAAAAGTGCATCTGTAGGAGCGAATTTATTCGCGATCAGGCGACCGGGCATGTTCTTCGCGAACAACTTCGCTCCTACACCCGGTTCCCGGATTATTGTGCACAGCCATTAAAGGCAATAAACACACCAAGTCGGAGTGAAGGGCTGACCAGTGGCACGGCAGAGAGACTCTATAACCCAACAGAGCACTCACAAGGGAGTTGGTGACAAGCGCGTGTGAATTGGGAGGTACGCTACACCCTGCCGCTAAACCAAAGTCGTATGCACCAATATAGTGCGTACAGGAGAGAATTAACAGGCGGTAGGATTAATAAGAGGGGGTAAACGCCGGATTGCGGGTACCCGGTGTTTGAGGGGCATAGCTGGGATTGACGGGTGTCTGGAAGTCAGAAGCATCCCGACCTTTCGTGTAATCTAAATCATTACCGAAGTCTGAAGCATCTCGGCCTTCCATATAGTCGGCACCATTGCTGAAATTAGCAGGATCGTCGGGCTCAAACTGGGGTGCATCAACACCCTCCTCCTCGCTACTGCCGGAGTCCGCCGCCTCTGGTGCGTCACCGGCATCAACGTGTACAAAAAACTGTACTGGCGTGGCACTGATCATCTCCCGATCCTTTTTATCGATGATGGTTGCCCGGAGTTGGTGACTTCCCCTGCTCACCGTACCCAGATCCAGCTGCAGACTTGTCAGGCGTTGGCTCACCACCCGACCGTTCATTGTCAGCCGGATGGCGTGTCCCGGACGCAGTCTCGGGGTGATGGAGAACTTGGCTGTAACCCGGGCCTCTTCGGCACGGAAAGTCGCCTGATCAGCCGGGGAGGTGATGCCGAAGCTCTGATATATACCTCTCTTCTTACCCTTGGCACCCGCCATGCCACCAATGCCGCCGGCACTGCGCGGAGTATAGACGGAAGGTTCCTGCAACTTGATCTCTTCAGCCCCCGGTGCAGGTTGATCGGAGTAGTTAACACGCCCTGCCTCATCCACCCACTTATAGACAGCGGCAGGTAGTGTGGAGCAATAGATCAGCAGCAGAAGTATCAACAGTCGGTGCATAACCACCAGCATAGCTCAGGGAGCCACTCAATATAAGAGAAGGTTTCATAAAACCACGCCTCCGTCACTCAGCCAATGAGTGAAATTTAGCCACAAATAAACGCATATTAACGCAAATTGAAACGCCGGAAAGTGCAGGTAAGTAACTTCCCGAGGGGTGCAGTGACTTTTACAAGACTGTGGCCCAGAGCTGCATTCGCGTTAATTTGCGTGTATTTCCGGTAATAAATTCCTGCCAAAAAAAACGCCCCCTAAGGGGCGTTTTCATGACTACTGCAGCGCTCAGACTTAGAGGCTGAAGTACATATCGAACTCCACCGGATGGGTGGTCATACGCAGACGGGTTACCTCTTCCATTTTCAGTGCAATGAAGGCATCGATCAGATCGTCGGTGAAGACGCCACCAGCGGTGAGGAAGTCACGATCGGCATCCACGGCTTCCAGCGCCTGATCCAGGCTGTGGCAGACGGTAGGAATAGCCTGAGCTTCTTCGGCTGGCAGGTCGTAGAGATCCTTGTCCATTGCTTCACCCGGGTGGATCTTGTTCTGGATACCGTCCAGGCCCGCCATCAGCAGTGCTGAGAAGCAGAGGTAAGGATTGGCGGTAGGATCCGGGAAACGCACCTCGACACGACGGCCCTTGGGGTTGGATACGAATGGGATACGGATAGAAGCAGAACGGTTACGGGCGGAGTAAGCCAGCATAACCGGTGCTTCGAAGCCAGGCACCAGACGCTTGTAGGAGTTGGTGGAGGAGTTGGTGAAGGCGTTCAGCGCACGTGCATGCTTGATGACACCGCCGATGTAGTAGAGGGCGGTCTCGGAGAGGCCGCCGTACTCGTTGCCGGCAAACAGGTTATCGCCGTTCTTAGCAAGGGACATGTGTACGTGCATACCGGAACCGTTATCACCTACCAGCGGCTTGGGCATGAAGGTAGCGGTCTTGCCGTAGGCGTGGGCGACGTTCTGGATGACATACTTCATCACCTGGTTCTGGTCGGCACGTTTCACCAGCGTATCAAACTGGGTACCGATCTCACACTGGCCGGCGGTAGCCACCTCGTGGTGATGCACCTCAACGGTAACGCCCATCTCTTCCATCGCCAGACACATGGCAGCACGGATATCGTTCAGTGAGTCAACCGGAGGAACGGGGAAGTAGCCGCCCTTCAGGCCAGGACGGTGACCGATGTTGCCATCCTGGTAGACACGCTCAGAGTTCCACTCGGCCTCTTCAGAGTCAACCTTGTAGAAAGCACCGCTCATATCAGCGCCCCAACGAACGTCGTCAAGGATGAAGAACTCAGGCTCGGGACCGAAGAATGCGGTATCACCGATACCGGTGGACTGCAGGTAGGCCTCGGCACGCTTGGCAACGGAACGGGGATCACGCTCGTAACCTTCCATGGTGGAGGGCTCGAGGATGTCACAGGTGATGTTGATGGTGGTCTCATCGGTGAACGGATCGAGTACTGCAGTGGAGGCATCCGGCATCAGCACCATGTCGGATTCGTTGATTCCTTTCCAGCCGGCGATGGAGGAGCCGTCGAACATCTTGCCGTCGGTGAAGTCATCCTCGCTGATCATGGTGGAGGGCATGCTGACGTGCTGCTCTTTACCATGGGTATCGGTAAAGCGCAGATCGACAAACTTTACCTCTCTCTCTTTAATCATCTCAAGGACTTTTGAAGCCATGATGTTCTCCAGCTGTATTAGTTGAGCCGTCGGCCAGTGGCCTTTTGGCGTTAAAATTTCTGTCCATTACTTATAGCACAATATGTGCCAACAGCAAGAAACCTTGAAAGCAATCGCACGATTTTAAACTGCAACAGGCTATTCTGCCTAATCTGTTTAATAACGCTTTTTAAACAATGGTATAGCCTATCTCTAACGGTGCAGATGCAGAGCGTTGGAGTAGAGCGCTGTAACGGAGCTATCGGTCATCAAAAAACAGATGCACCAAGTTGGTGCTCAATATGGCTATATGCACCAAATTGGTGCTTAACCGTAGTAAACCTCCACCCGACCAAATTCAGGTAGGGCTTCAACCGCCTGGCGTAACGCCGAGTGAAATTGACCCAATTTCTCGCCCTCTGGAAGTACTTCCAGGGGAAAGTAGATATCCACATCAATTTTCCCGGCCAGATAGTGTAGCACCAGCCGCTCCCTTGCAGATGCCCCGGGGACCTCCCGCCACTGCCGCCCCAGCATCATTTCAGCTTCCGGCCGTAGTGGCAGACCTTGGCAGGGGATGGCAATCTCATCATCCTCCGGGTCGATGTGAACAGTGACATCGGTGAGTTCTTCCACTTTCACCAGCAGCTGATCAGTGACAAGCTGGCTGATCATGTGCCCCTCGGAAACACTGATCCAGGGTGCTACCAGCACATGAACATCCGCTGATGCCTCTCCACCCATCTTGCGGGTACGCAGCATGTGGATGGAGTCGACACCGCCGACCGAGAGAATGGTCTCACGAATATGCTCAAGCCGCGCTTCATCCAGCCCCTCATCCATCAGCTCCTGAAAGGCGGGCCAGCCAAGATCCCAGCCTATCTTGGCCACCATCAGACCCACAGCAACAGCAGCGATAGCATCAAGATAGGGAAGGCCCGCCATGGTACCGGCAACACCCACCAATACCACAATCGAAGAGACCGCATCAGAGCGGTGGTGCCAGGCGTTGGCCTGCAGCATACTCGATTTGATCTTACGGGCGGCGTGAATGGTGTAGTGGTAGAGCGCTTCGTTAGCCACTATTGAGAAGGCGGCGGCGTAAAGCGCCATGGGACCGGGGTGAAGCAGTTGATCGGGAGTAAAGAGCCGTTCAATTGCATCCCAGCTGACTCCTACTGCGATCAGCACCAGTAAAATACCGAGACCAAGGGTTGCCGCCGTCTCGAAGCGGCCGTGACCGTAGGGATGGTCGAGGTCGGGGGCCTGGCCGGCATGGTGAGCGGCAACATAGACCAGCACATCCGACAGAAGATCAGAGACCGAGTGAATACCATCCGCCACCAGGGACTGCGACTGGGCGACCAGGCCCACCACTATCTTCACCACCGCCAGCAGCGCATTGACCAGTGCGCCTACCAGAGTCACTTGCTGAGTGATACGCTTACGTCTCTCTCTCTCGTCACCTTTTTCGCTCATCTCTACTCCTCAGCAACCACCTCGATAACGACAATATACTCCCCCTTCTCCTCCCGTGTCTCAATCAGCTTGTGCCCATTGATTCGGCTCCATGCGGGAATATCGTTGAGAACTCCCGGGTCGCTGCAGATCGCCTCCAGCCGGGTTCCCGGTGACAGCTCCTTGACCTTGTCCTGAACACGAATCACCGGCATCGGGCAGAGTAGCCTTCTGGCATCGAGGATCACCTTCTCTTGATCCGGCATCAGATGTGCCACCCCTCCGGTATCTCATGGGACCCAAGCGGAGCCACTGTCAGCGGTCGGCTGTTACCTTCAAGGTCCGTCAGCTCCAACTCTACCTGGTCACAGTTTTTACCTTGGCTGTAACGGGCGACAATACGGGCGGCCAGTTCCAGGTCATCATCACTCGCCTCTCCATCGATCAGCGCCAGGGGGCCGGCGTGACTGGTGGTCTTGAGACTGACGAACTGCTTGCGGTAACCCTGGAGGAAGTTGCCCTCACCCTCCTCGCGGGAGATGATAATCTTGAAGTTGGGACGAGGGCGCAGATGACGACCCACCTTCAGCAACATGATGTCATCCATCTCATACGCCTTGTGCCCCTGAGCCTGCCATAGATCGGCCAGCTTAACCGAGTACTGGGCATCAGTCAGGAAGCAGCAGCCACCGGCAGGCTGGGCATAATCCTCAAATTCAAACGCCTTCGCCAGCGCCATCTGTGGTTTGCGGCTGCGGCCATTGAAGCCATAGAGACCATCACGGTCCACCCACCCTTCACGTTCCGGTTTTGTTTCAGGAAGATTTTTCGCGCAGAGTGGGCGTAGCAGCAGATCGTTAGCCCCCGAGTCCCGAGCCACCACCGGCATGGTGTCCTTACGCTGGGACATAGGGCGCTGACCGACCACCTCACCGGTAATAATAAAATCAAAGCCGTTCTCTTCAATCCACTGCTGAGCCTTCTTCACCATAAAGATCTTACAGTCGAGACAAGGGTTGAGGTTGGCGCCATAGCCATGCTTGGGATTAAAGACGACGTCCTTGTACTCTTCAACGATATCAACGATATGGAGCTTGATGCCCAATTGCTCGGCAACCCACAGAGCGTTATTACGCTTAGGTTTTGCCCGATCCTTCTTGCGGATCGCATGGGTATGCCCCTCCACACAGAAGCCGGTGAAGAAGTTGATGCCTTCCACATGAATACCCTGCTCTTGCATCACCCGGGCCGCCAGCAGAGAGTCGAGGCCGCCGGAAATCAAGGCTACGGCCTTGCGCTGTTTGGTCATTTCAGTACTTAAACCGTTGAAGGTTATCGGGTTGCGGATTATACGCCATTCGTTAGATCCCTGCCAAAAGGGTGCTGACTCAAACTGAGCCTGGTTCGCCAAAAACTTTTTGTTTCGCGCAAAGACGCTAAGGGGTATAGCGGATGTTTATTTTTTCTTTGCGCCTTTGCGCCTTTGCGCGAGAAATTTTCTTCACGAGGCTAAATGGCTCGTTGACATGAAGCTTCATTGAATAGGCAGGAAAAGATATAATCGGCCGATTAACTTCTCTATTGATGACTTAGTGTCTGGATATTGACCATGACGACCAGCAACAGCAGCCCGGATGTTTCTACATTCCAGGGCCTGATCTTTGCCTTGGAACGCTACTGGGCGGAACAGGGGTGTGTGATTCTACAGCCGTACGATATGGAGATGGGTGCCGGTACTTTCCATACCGCCACTTTCCTCCGCTCCATCGGTCCTGAACCTTGGAATGCCGCCTACGTACAACCCTCACGCCGCCCCGCCGACGGACGCTATGGCGAGAATCCTAACCGTCTCCAGCACTACTACCAGTTCCAGGTGGCAATGAAGCCGTCACCTCTCAATATTCAAGAGCTCTATCTCGGCTCTCTCGATATGATGGGCATAGACACCCTGATACATGATGTCCGCTTCGTCGAGGATAACTGGGAGTCACCCACCCTCGGTGCCTGGGGTCTCGGCTGGGAAGTTTGGCTTAACGGTATGGAGGTGACTCAGTTTACCTACTTCCAGCAGGTAGGCGGGCTCGACTGCCGCCCGGTCACCGGTGAAATCACCTATGGCATAGAGCGGTTGGCCATGTATATCCAGAACGTAGAGAGCGTCTTCGATCTGGTCTGGACCAACGGCCCACAAGGAGCCATCACCTACGGCGATGTCTTCCATCAAAACGAGGTGGAGCAGTCGGCCTATAACTTTGAACACGCCGATGTCGATTTCATGTTCCAACTCTTCGACCAGTGCGAGAAGGAGAGCAGCCGCATGATTGAGCTGGGACTGCCTCTACCGGCCTACGAGCAGATGCTGAAAGCCTCCCATACCTTTAATATCCTCGATGCCCGCCACGCAATCTCTGTGACCGAGCGTCAACGCTATATCCTGCGCATACGCACCCTCTCTCGTGCCATTGCCCAAGGCTACTATGATGCCCGTGAAAAGCTTGGCTTCCCCATGCTGAATGACCGCAAGGAGAAGGCCCATGACTGAGTCAGCTGATCTTTTGTTTGAACTCGGCACCGAAGAGTTGCCTCCGGTTGCACTGAAAAAGCTCTCCGATGCTCTTACCGCCTCCTTTGTAGCCGGCCTGGAAAAAGCTAATCTTGGCCACGGTGCGGTCAAGGCCTACGCCGCCCCCCGCCGTTTGGGGCTGCTTGTTGAGAACTGTAGCCTGGGCCAACCAGACCGTGATGTGGAACGGCGTGGCCCGGCAATACAGGCGGCTTTTGACAAAGAGGGTAACGCCACCAAGGCAGCCGAGGGCTTTGCCCGCTCCTGTGGTACTGAAGTTGCCAACCTCGATCGGCTTAAAACCGATAAGGGTGAGTGGCTTATGTACCAGATTAAGGAGGTGGGAAAACCAGCGGCTCAACTGCTTCCGGTAATCGCCGAAGAGGCGCTCAACAAACTGCCGATACCCAAACGTATGCGCTGGGGTGATCTGGAGACCCAGTTTGTGAGACCGGTACACTGGCTGCTGTTTCTCCACGGAGATCAGGTGGTGAAGTGCAATATACTCAATGCAGAGGCCGGTCGCTCCACCCGGGGCCACCGCTTCCATCACCCCGCAGCAATCGAGATCAGCTCACCGCAAGAGTATGCTGAGCTGCTAGAGCACAAGGGTTATGTCATAGCCGACTTCAGTGCACGGCAGGCAAAGATAAAGAGTCAGGTTAGTCGCGTTGCTGAAAGCATTGGCGGCCAAGTCGATTTTGACCAGGAGCTACTCGACGAGGTAACCAGCCTGGTGGAGTGGCCGGCACCTATTGCCGCCGGCTTTGAAGAGAGTTTCCTCGAAGTGCCTCATGAGGCACTGATTCTAACCATGAAGAAGAATCAGAAATACTTCCATCTGCTCGATAAGCAGGGAAATTTGATGAATCACTTCATTACCCTCGCCAATATCGACAGCCCCAAGCCGGAGCTGATTAAAGAGGGTAATGAGCGGGTCATCAGGCCACGGCTCAGCGACGCCATGTTCTTCTGGCGCCAAGATGGAAAAAAACGCCTGGAAGACCATATCGAATCCCTTAAAAAGGTGGTCTTCCAACAGAAGCTCGGCTCTATGTATGAGAAGTCTCAGCGGGTTTCAAAACTTGCCGCCATTATTGCGGGCGAGACCGGGGGTGATGTTGGGCTTGCCAAAAGGGCGGGACAGCTCAGCCGTTGTGATCTGATGACCGAGATGGTCTTTGAGTTCGCTGATATGCAGGGCATCATGGGCAGCTATCAGGCCCGTCGTGATGGTGAATCTGATGAAGTTGCCGAAGCGATGAACGAATTCTATATGCCTCGTTACTCCGGCGACCAGTTACCTCAGACCCCTACAGGCATCGCCATCTCGCTGGCAGAAAGAATCGACACACTGGTGGGTATCTTTGGTATCGGTATGAAGCCGACGGGAGACAAAGACCCCTTCGCTCTGCGTCGTGCCGCTCTGGGCGCCCTACGCATCATGGGTGACCACGCCCTACCCCTGAATCTACGCTCACTGCTGCAGGCCGCTGTAGAGGCACAGACAGTTCAAGAGCTACCGTCTGATCTGGTAGATCAGGTGTATGACTTCATGCTTGAGCGCCTCAAGGGAATCTACCTGGAGCATGGTATCAGTGTAGGATTCTACGATGCCGTTGCTGCTGTTAAGCCTGACTCGGTTGCAGACTTTGATCGCCGAATTGAAGCGGTTGCTACGTTTGAGAAGCTCCCAGAGGCGGAAGCGCTGGCAGCGGCTAACAAACGTATCCGCAATATCTTGAGAAAATCAGAGGAGCAGATACCAGATACTATTGAAGAGGGTCTCTTTGAGCAGGAGGAGGAGCAGCGTCTCTTTACCCAGATCAACACCCTGAGCGAACAAGTAAACCCTCTTCTCCAGCAGTACGATTACGAGGCGACACTTTTGGCACTGGCAGAACTGCGAGAGCCAGTTGATCACTTTTTCGATAAAGTGATGGTGATGGCGGACGATCAAGCGGTGCGTGCCAACCGCCTGGCGCTGCTCAACAGGCTGAGTGAACTCTTCCTCGGTGTCGCCGATATTTCACGGCTCCAGTAAGCCACCTGTCAGGACCAATACTACGATGAATAGCAGTGATAGAGATGACTCCTGGCAGGTGATGATGGAGAGCGTACAGGCTTTTCACGACAAACACCGCTTCAGGGAGACTGGTGGCGAGGAGATGACCTACCGCATCTCCCTGATGGCGGAAGAGCTAGGTGAGATCTCCTCCTGCATCACCAAAGGCAAGGATAAGGATGAGTTGTCGGAAGAGGTAGCCGATCTGCTCATCCTGGTGCTCGGCACCGCCATTGCCGGTGACTTTGATCTCAACCAGGCCTTCTGGAAGAAGATGGAGAAACTGATGCAGCGGGAATCCAGGATGGTGAATGGTCGTATCCGGGTTTCGGAGTTCCGCGGCGTCGATAAGTAAGCGTTCACTTACATTTTAACCCCTGTAATTAAAGATCTTTCATACCGAAATAATGAAACTCATAATTCTTGATAGAGATGGAGTGATCAATGTTGATTCGGATGAGTACATCAAACATCCGGATGAGTGGCAACCAATAGCAGGGAGCCTGGAAGCAATCGCTGCACTCAACCACGCCGGCTACCATATCGTAGTTGCCAGCAACCAGTCTGGTATCGCCAGGGGGCTGTTTGATATCGATACCCTTAATGCCATTCATCAGAAAATGTACCGGGAATTGGAACGGGTCGGTGGTCATATCGATGCCGTTTTCTTCTGCCCTCATGGTCCATCCGATGGATGTGATTGCCGAAAACCAAAGCCGGGCATGTTGCTGGAGATTGGTGAGCGGCTGCGCTGTGATCTCAGAGAAGTTTATGTCATAGGTGACAGTCTCCGTGACCTGGAGCCTGCCGAAGCGGTAGGTGCCAAACCCATCCTTCTACGCACAGGTAAAGGTGCCGCCACAGAACTACATCCCGGTTTTAACCCTGACTGGCCGGTGTTTGATAACCTGGAAGCAGCGGTGTCATCACTACTGCGTTTACCCAATGAGTTAGATACAACTGATGATCCTGCTTAGATCCCTGATTTTTTTCTTTTTTATGGTTCTCACCATCGTCTTTGTTGCCGGACCACTGTCAATTATCGGCATACTCCTCCCCTACCGCTGGCGCTGCAAAGTAGCCAATTTCTGGGGCGGTCTCAATATCAAACTATTAGGAGGTATCTGCGGGCTCAATTATGAGATCAGTGGACTTGAGCGGATTCCTGAGGGCGGCGCCATCATACTGGCCAAACACCAGTCAGCCTGGGAAACCCTGGCTCTGCGCTACCTGCTGCCACCTGAACAGGCCTGGGTGGCAAAGCGTGAACTATTGTGGGTCCCCATCTTTGGTTGGGCAATGGCATTGGTTCAACCAATCATGATTGACCGGAAGAGCGGCAGAAAAGCCGTTCGTCAGGTGATTGAAACCGGCACAATGCGGCTTCAACAGGGACGGCTGGTAGTAATTTTCCCCGAAGGTACCCGTGTCGCACCTGGTGAGCGCAAACGCTACGGCATAGGTGGCGCCCTGCTGGCGGAAAAATCTGGTTTCCCGATTATACCCATCGCCCACAATGCCGGTATCTTCTGGCGCCGGAGAGACATCAAAAAATATCCTGGGACCGTTCAGGTAGTCGTCGGTCCGACGATTGAGCCTGAAGGGCTGAGTGCAGCAGAAATCAATCGCCAGGTAGAAGAGTGGATAGAGTCCACTGTTGCTCAACTCCCACAAGCTAATGTGGCTAGAAGATAAGTGAGTACTCACTTACATTGTGCTATCCAATCCTATTATCTGGTATAGGAGCAAACCTATTTGCGAAGAACCCTTCTCGATGGTGGTAGCACGATCATCACAAAGCAATGGCACAAAAGATAAGTAAGCGTTCACTTACTAACCCTTCCCACCTATTCAGCCTCCTCCATAGAGTTACGAGGGCGATATATCTATAGTCTCAACTAGGCTGTTTTCCAAAGCCGCAATGGATCACTGATCGTGGCTTAAGAAACAGTTCCTAGAATCAGATCTACTATATGTACTGAATAGTTAGCGCTCTAACAAAAAAAGCAGCCAATGGCTGCTTTTTCATGGATTCCTTATTGAATCGAGTTAGACATCAAGGTTCTCTACAGTCAGTGCATTCTGTTCGATAAACTCTCGGCGCGGCTCCACCTGATCCCCCATCAACGTGGTAAACACCTCATCGGCACCCACTGCATCTTCGATATTTACACGTAGCAATCTGCGCACTTCAGGGTCCATCGTCGTCTCCCACAACTGTTCAGGATTCATCTCTCCCAACCCCTTATAGCGTTGGATATGTTGCCCCCGCTTTGCCTCCTCCATAAGCCACTCCAAGGCCTGACCAAAACTGTTGGCATCTTTCCGTTTTTCTCCGCGTTTTACATAGGCACCTTCACCCAACAAACCATCCAGCTTCTGTCCAAGATTGGTCAGCTTTCTATATTCACTACTCCTGAAGAATGACCTGGGAAAATGATAGTCAGTACCAATACCGTGTACCATGCGAGAGACAACAATAATCTGTTCCTGGTCTTGAGTTTCATTGGTAAGAGAGACTTCAAAGCGGTTTGATAGGCTCTGCTCCGCGTTCAGACGACCACTGAGCTCCACTATCCACTCGGCCATAAAGTCACGATCAGAAAAAGAGGCCTCATCTATTTTTTCCATATGGATGATCTGCTCAAGCGCCTCCTTGTCGTAGCGCTTGGACAGCCTGTTCACCATGCCGCCCACCGAGAGGTACTGCTTAGATATATCTTCCAGTGCACTGCCTGAGAGTGGCGGTGCATCCCCATTGACATGGAGCTCGGAGTTATCCAGTGCGGCCTGCAGCAGGTATTCATTGAGATCAGCATCATCCTTCAGGTACTGCTCCTGCTTACCCTTCTTTACCTTGTAGAGTGGTGGCTGTGCGATGTAAATATGACCACGTTCCACCAGCTCCAGCATCTGACGATAGAAGAAGGTTAGCAGCAGTGTGCGGATATGAGCACCGTCAACGTCGGCATCAGTCATGATAATGATGCGGTGATAGCGGAGTTTATCTGGGTTGAACTCCTCTCGACCAATACCACAGCCCAAAGCTGTAATCAGGGTACCCACCTCCTGAGAAGAGAGCATCTTATCAAAGCGGGCCTTCTCGACATTAAGAATCTTGCCTTTCAGCGGAAGAATTGCCTGAGTTCTTCTATCCCTACCCTGCTTAGCCGATCCACCGGCTGAATCACCCTCCACCAAGTATATTTCAGACTGGGATGGATCCTTCTCCTGGCAGTCTGCCAATTTTCCAGGAAGACCGGCAATATCAAGTACACCTTTTCGGCGTGTCATCTCTCGGGCCTTGCGGGCAGCCTCACGCGCTCTCGCCGCCTCTACCATTTTACCGGCAATGACCTTCGCTTCTGCTGGACACTCCATCAAAAACTCAGAGAGTTTCTCTGATAATGCTGCTTCAACAATACCCTTTACCTCAGATGAAACCAGCTTATCTTTTGTCTGAGAGGAAAATTTTGGATCGGGAACTTTAACCGAGAGAACAGCCGTCAGGCCTTCGCGGGCATCATCCCCAGAGGTATTAACCTTCTGTTTCCTCGCAAGACCTGCCTGTTCGATATATTGGTTAAGTGTTCTGGTCAGTCCACCACGAAAGCCGGCCAGATGAGTACCACCATCACGTTGGGGAATATTATTGGTGTAGCAGAATATGTTCTCCTGATAGGACTCATTCCACTGCATCGCAACCTCTACCACCACATCGCTCTTTTCCAGGGTAAAGTGGAAAACTTTCTCATGAAGGGGTGTCTTATTTCTATTCAGGTGTTCAACAAAAGCCCTGATTCCACCCTCATACTCAAAAATGTCCTCTTTATCCGTTCTATCATCGTGAAGAACAATACGAACACCCGAATTTAGAAATGAGAGTTCACGCAGTCGTTTGGCAAGGATATCGTAGTGGTACTCAGTATTGGTAAAGGTCTTTTTGCTCGGCTTGAAAGTAATAATAGTACCGGTCTTATCTGTCTCTCCTACTACTGCAAGAGGTGCCTGGGGTACACCGTAGGCATACTCCTGCATATGAGACTTTCCATTACGGAATATCTCCAGCTTGATATATTCAGAGAGCGCATTGACCACAGAAACACCGACACCGTGCAAGCCACCCGAGACCTTATAGGAATTATCATCGAATTTTCCACCCGCGTGGAGAATAGTCATAATCACTTCAGCAGCAGAACGACCCTCTTCAGAATGGATATCAACAGGAATACCACGACCATTATCAGAGACTGAAACTGATCCGTCTTCCAGAATAATTACTTTGATCTCGCTGCAGTAGCCTGCGAGAGCTTCGTCGATAGAATTATCAACAACCTCAAACACCATGTGATGCAGACCCGTACCATCATCGGTATCACCAATGTACATACCGGGGCGCTTACGTACCGCATCCAGCCCTTTTAACACTTTGATATTTGAAGAGTCGTAACTCATACACTGCTCCTGATTTCACTAGCAGGCATTATACACCTGATGTGGGAACAGGTGCTGACTGATTATCTGATTGTTCCATGTTCCACGTGGAACAATTTAAGACCATCTGTAGTTATTGGATCTGTTCCCGTAAGGAATACTTGTGATTTCAGCTCACTCAACCTGTTTAATAAGAGCACTCTGTTTTTGCTGTCCAGTTCTGCTGCCAGATCGTCAATCAAGATAATTGGGGATATATTGTTTGCTCTTTGACTTATCGTCGCTTGTGCTAAATGCATTGCGATAATTATTAATTTTTGCTGGCCGCGAGATGCAGAGTTTTTTGCGCTTCTCCCTGTGAATTTTATGCTGAGATCTGCTCGGTGTGGACCAATTTGTGTAAATCCTCTCTCGATATCTTTTTCTCTAGATTTCGATAGTGATTCAATCAAACTCTCTTTTTCTTTCCATCCCTTTTTCCAGATTAATTCAACTGGAATGTTAGGTAGAAATAGTTTTATCTCTTCAACAGCTACCTCTTTAAAAAGATTAAAGTAGCTATTTCTCATTTTCTCCAATCTCTCGCCATAGTCTCCTAGAGTTTTATCCCATGTGCTAAGTTGTGATCTGCCATCTCGCAATGCTGCATTTCTATTAAGTAATGCCTTTATGTACTCTCTATGGCATTTTTTATATTCATGTTCCACGTGGAACACACCCCATTCAAGAAAGCGTCTTCTATATTCCGGGCCTCTTTCCAGGAGTTCATGACTATTTGGAGTAATAATTTGTAAGGGAGTGAGTTGTGCTAATGCTGAGAGCTTATTGACACTTTGTCCGTTATGACGGACTTCCGTCTCTCTACTGGTTTTTCTTACACCAACCTGGTTTCTTTGTCCGGCACTTTCAATCATTGAAAATACCGTCAGTGACTGTTCGCCTCTTGAGATGAGAGAGCCAGCCCCTCTTCCACGAAAAGACCTTCCTCTGGCGATTGTGTAGATTGCCTCAAGAATGGTTGTTTTTCCCGAACCATTATCGCCCCATATCATATTGAGATATGGATACGGATGAAGTGTGAGATCCCGTATATTGCGGAGATTTTCTATTTTTAGAAGGGATATGGCCATGGCCTGGCCTTGATGACTTTGTGATTATCGATAGCGTTGTATTTTTTAAGAAGCCCCATGAGGCATTACTTTACCATCCTGGAGCTTTTGTCCTAGAGCCGCATAGGCATGATTACGTAGTTGCTGGCCTGATTATCAAAGTTTTGAATCAAGCAGCTGCTGTTTGCGTCACTCAGTAAGAGCTTGACCTTATCACTGTCTATAACGTTGAGTACCTCGATCAGGTAGCCGACATTGAACCCTATTACCAGTTGCTCCCCATCATAGGAGATCTCCATCTCCTCTTCGGCCTCTTCCTGCTCAGGGTTGTGTGCCATGAGTTGCAATGTACCGGTGTTAAACTGGAACCTGATACCCCTGTACTTTTCATTTGAGAGAATGGATGTCCTTTGCAAAGCAAGGCGAAGTTCTTCCTTATCAGCAGTGACCTCTTTGTCTGTAGTGCTTGGTATAACTTTCTGGTAGTCAGGAAACTTACCGTCAATCAGTTTTGAGGTGAAGGTTGTATCAGCCATTTTTATTCTTATGTGATTACTGCTGACATCTATATCTACTGTTTCGTCACTTTCTGAGAGTAGTCTTGAGAGTTCAATTACTGCTTTTCTCGGTAAGATCACTTGGAGTTCAACATCACTCTCAATCTGACAATCAGATTCGCTCAATGCAAGACGATGACCATCTGTTGCAACAGTTCTTACTACGCCCTGCTTTACCTCTAACAACATTCCATTAAGGTAATAGCGGACATCCTGTTGCGCCATTGCAAACTGTGTTTTCTCTATGAGCTGTTTAAGCTCCTTTTGAGGAACACTAAAACGGTGGCTGCTGGCTGTTGGTTCAATCGATGGATAATCCTGTGCGGGTAGAACGCCTAATGTGAATCGACTTCTACCTGACCTGAGGAGTGCTTTTTCGCCCTTAACTTCAAGTTGAATATTTGCTCCCTCAGGTAGCGCTTTGCATATATCGAGTAATTTTCTTGCAGGAAGTGTGAAGTCGAATGTGTCATCACACTCTACAGGCGAAGTTGTTTTCATCTCTACTTCGAGATCTGTTGCCGTTATAGATATTTCACCATTGTCAGCATGTATCAGCACATTGGCGAGTATGGGTAGTGTTTGTCTCCTTTCCACTACACCACTAACTTGTTGTAGTGGTTTAAGTAGATTATCCCTTTGGCTAACGATCTTCATGGTGATGCTCTCTTAAATAATATTAAAGTATATTTATATAGATTATTGTT
The DNA here is from genome assembly GCA_040505895.1 of Sedimenticola sp. Taxonomy (GTDB): domain Bacteria; phylum Pseudomonadota; class Gammaproteobacteria; order Chromatiales; family Chromatiaceae; genus Vondammii. The sequence continues at coordinate 108,510 of JBEVXU010000020.1, forward strand.
GTTATTAGGCAGCCTTATATCAGTGGATAACTTATATATTTATTTATATTTCAATAAGTTACAAGACTATTCACTATTTGTTACCTGTTATTTAGTATAGATAAACACTGTTAGCCACTTGTTGATAACTACAGCTTGCTTTTTTCTACTAAAAACATCAACAGGTTATCCACATTAGTTTGTTAGGGTTCTTAACAGGTTTACATAGTCTTCGGCAATTCGATGGTCGCTATCTCTAAGCTCAGCAATTTTTCGTGTGGCATAGAGTACTGTCGTGTGGTCACGACCTCCGAAGGCCTCGCCCATCTCCGGCAGACTATGATTTGTTAACTCCTTGGCCAAAGTCATTGCTATTTGTCGGGGTCGCGCAATAGTACGGTTGCGTTTTGCCGACAGCAGGTCAGAGACTCGAATCTTGTAGTATTCTGCAACGGTCTTCTGAATGTTTTCTATGGTGACCATTCGGTCTTGCATTGCCAACATATCCCGCAGTGCATCTTTAGCGAGATCATGAGTGATCGGCTCACCGGTAAACTGTGCATTTGCGATAACTCGCCGTAAAGCGCCTTCCAGCTCACGAATATTTGAGCGCATACGCTTGCCAATGAAGAAGGCAACCTCGTTGGGTAGATTAATACCCCACAGTTGATCAGCCTTTGTCTTCAGAATGGCGACACGGGTTTCAAGATCGGGGGGCTCTATGGCCACAGTAAGGCCCCAGCCAAAGCGAGACTTCAGACGCTCTTCAAGTCCGTTGACCTCTTTTGCAAAACGGTCACTGGAGAGAATTATTTGCTGTTTTGATTCAAACAGTGCGTTGAAAGTGTGAAAAAATTCCTCCTGGGAGCGCTCTTTGCCGGCAAAAAATTGCACATCATCAATGAGTAGCGCATTGACTGAACGGAATCTGCGCTTAAATTCGTCCATTTTGTTATGTTGGAGTGCCTTGACCATCTGTGAGACAAAGCCTTCCGAATGGACGTAGACGACCCGAGCAGAAGGATTGTTATCAAGTATCGTGTTGCCGACGGCATGCATCAGGTGGGTTTTACCAAGTCCAACTCCACCATAGATAAAAAGTGGGTTGTAGGCCGTACCCGGATTTTTTCCGATCTGCATGGAGGCGGCGCGTGCCAGTTGATTTGATTTACCCTCAACAAAGGTGTCAAAGGTAAATGAGGTGTTGAGATTGCTGGGCAGCGGCTCATGTTTGCCCCCTGCGTTGGAGACGGCTTCCACCCTTCGCTTGATAACCTGCTCCCCTAGATTGGATGACTGCTTCCGCTCAGGCTGCTTTTTACTGCCGATTTCCAGTGAGACGCTGGGAGCACCTGTACCGGCAGACTCTTTAAGGAAGGTGTTGATATCCGTGAGATAGTGATCACGCACCCAGTTAAGAACAAATTGATTGGGCGCCAATAATCTTATGCACTGCTGCTCTTCAATAATCTGTAGAGGACGGATCCAGGTATTGAACTGTTGTGGAGAGAGATCTCCCTCAAGACGCCCTACGCACTCGCTCCAAAAATTCACTATATACACTCTGAAAAAGTAAAAAGATCCGGTATGCCTATTGTCTCGGCACGAAGTATACGGAAATATATATTATACGGCCGGTGCGGTTTAGTTACCGGACAACACATTGTATTGGGGGTGCGGCCCGCTTTAACCGGCGTGGCTGCATAGGGCTGTCGATGACTCCCTTAATCAGCTAGAGTCTACTCCGCATCCAATGACTTATCCACAGGCATTTACGCCCGTTTTTAAACGGCTGGAGCTTTACTTACAAGGGCTTTCCGCTTTAGCTTTCTGTTGACATACAGGGGGGTACGGGTTATTCTGCGCGCCTTTTTTCAACGGCTTTTCTCTCCTTGCGCAATGAGGGAAGGTCAAATTTATTTAAGTTTACCGGTGACGTCATGAAAAGAACTTTTCAACCCAGCAACCTGAAGCGTGTTCGCACTCACGGTTTTCGTGCCCGTATGGCAACTCGCGGCGGACGCAAAGTGATCAACGCACGTCGTGCCAAGGGCCGTGATCGTCTGATCCCTTAGGGTCTGCGGTTAGCTCTGTCGTTTCGCAATTGAAGACAGGTGGAGCAGGATTCGACCGCACTCTCCGGCTATTGACGCCTGCTGAATTTAAGCAGGTGTTTCAGCGGTCTGAGAGATGCTCAGACCGCTACTTTACTATCCTATATCGCCCTAATGCTCTTGCTCACCCGCGTCTGGGTATGGCGATTGCGAAGAAAAACCTTAAACGTGCTGTAGACCGTAATTTGGTAAAGCGGCTGGTGAGGGAGGAGTTCCGCCTCAACCGCTCCGGCTTGTCCGGCTTTGATCTGGTGGTGATGTGTAAAAGAGGGTTGCCGACCAGCAATAAAACCTTGTTGAAAAGCTCCCTTGAGAGGCTGATCGGGAAACTGGTGGCAACTCAACCGGAAAGAATCACTGACCAAAGCTGAATTTCTCTCCATATTATGATCATTTCAATTCATAATGTGGAACTAATCTCTCCTAACTATCCTACATAGAGTAAGTCGATGGACAACAATCTCCGCCTGATAATGTTTTTTGGCCTGGCCTTCATCGTCTTGATGATATGGGAGAGTTGGAATGTCTTTCTCCAAGGAAAGCAGGAGTTGACGGGTGAGACAGCGGCGGTGGTTGAAACCACTCAGGTACCCCCGGTGCCGACGGCCACTGTTAATGGTACGGTGCCTGCTGTTGGCAGCGAAGTACCGGCAGCGATACCTCAGCCAACCTCTTCGGTTTCAATAGCCACAGCAGCACAGTCGATAGACTCTCAGAAGATAGTTGCCAAATCTGATCTCTACACTATGGAGATCGATACGCTGGGGGGCAATATTCTCAAAGTCTTTCTCAATGACTATCCTGAGACGCTCGAAGATACTGAAAATAAATTCCAACTGCTAAATCCGGTTGAGCCTGATCTATTTATTGCCCGCTCGGGCCTGATCGGTGGTGAAGGGGTTATTGCACCGAACCATGAGAGCCCCTATCAGGCTGAAAAAAGCAGCTATCAGATGGGGCCTGATGATGAGAGTCTTCAGGTTGACCTCAATTGGAGCGGAGACGATGGTGTAAAGGTGACTAAGCGGTTTATCTTCACCCGTGGTAGTTATCTGGTTACCGTTCAACATATCGTAGAAAATGGCTCCGGCAGCGCCTGGACCGGTCGTGAGTATCGCGAACTGGTGAGAACTGAGCCCATAGATGACGGCAACTCTCAGTTTGTTTACACCTATACCGGTGGTGCGATCTACAGCGAGGCAGAAAAATACGAGAAGATCTCCTTTAGTGATATGAAGGATAAAGCGCTCTCTCGTGAGGTGAAGGGTGGCTGGATTGCCATGCTGCAACACTACTTTCTGGGTGCCTGGGTGCCTCCTGTGGACGAGACAGATCACTATTACACCAACGTATTTGCTGGATCACGTTATGTGCTCGGTGCTTATACCCCCGGGGTTAACGTGGCGGACGGCGGCAGCCACACCTTCTCAAGCGGCTTTGTAGCCGGCCCAAAACTGCAGGACAAGTTGGAGGTGATCTCTAAAGGTCTCGAGCTCAGTGTCGATTATGGTTGGCTGACCGTGCTGGCACAGCCGATCTTCTGGCTGCTGAAGGCTATCCAGGGGGTGGTGGGTAACTGGGGCTGGTCGATTATTCTTCTGACCCTGCTGATTAAGCTGGCATTTTTCAAGCTCTCTGAAACCAGCTATCGCTCAATGGCAAATATGCGCAAGATGACGCCACGTATCCAGGCGCTTAAAGATCGCTACGGCGATGACAAGCAGCGCATGAATAAAGCGACGATGGAGATGTACAAGAAAGAGAAGATCAATCCTCTGGGTGGTTGTCTTCCGATCGTGGTCCAGATTCCGGTCTTTATCGCCCTCTACTGGGTACTTCTGGAGAGTGTCGAACTGCGTCAGGCGCCGTTTATCTTCTGGATTGAGGATATGTCGACCAAGGACCCCTATTTTGTACTGCCTGTGATCATGGGTATTTCCATGTTTATTCAGCAGAAGCTTAACCCGACACCTCCTGATCCCATGCAGGCCAAGATCATGATGAGTCTGCCCTTTGTCTTCACCTTCTTTTTCGCCTTCTTCCCGGCGGGACTGGTGCTCTACTGGGTGACCAATAACGTTCTCTCGATTGCCCAGCAGTGGCATATCACCCGCCAGATCGAGGCGACCTGACGGGGTTAATACCCCTACTGTCCAACCTGTGAATACACAGGAGATAATTGCAGCTATCGCCACCCCGCCCGGAATGGGCGGGGTGGGCATCATCCGCATCTCCGGCAAGGATTTGACGGCGATTGCCGAAGCGCTCATAGGCCGACTCCCCTCCCCCAGGCAAGCTCACTTCTGCCGCTTTCGTGATGCCGATGATGGCGTGATCGATGAAGGGATTGCGCTCTATTTCACCGCACCACACTCATTTACCGGCGAAGATGTTCTCGAGCTCCAGGGCCACGGGGGTCCGGTGGTGATGGATCTGCTGCTGCAGCGGGTACTCGCCTGCGGTGCCCGGCTTGCCCATGCCGGTGAGTTCAGTCAGCGTGCCTTCCTCAACGACAAGCTCGATCTAACCCAGGCAGAGGCGATTGCCGATCTGATCGAGAGTGGAACCGCCGCCGCCGCCCGCCTGGCGGTGCGTTCGCTGGAGGGGGCCTTCTCCCAGCGGATCCATCAGCTGGTCGATCAGCTGACCCAGCTGCGTATCTACGTCGAAGCCGCTATCGATTTTCCAGAGGAGGAAATCGACTTCCTTTCAGATGGAAAAGTAAGTACTGACTTACTCTCTGTGCAAGATTCTATAAGGGTAGTACAAAAAAGTGCACAAATTGGTCGACTGTTGCGAGATGGCATGGTTCTGGTCATTGCCGGACGCCCCAATGCGGGCAAGTCGAGCCTGCTTAACGCTCTAGCCGGTCGTGAATCAGCGATAGTGACGGAGGTTCCCGGCACCACCCGGGACCTGTTGCGGGAGCAGATCCAGATCGATGGTATGCCTTTGCATCTGGTCGATACCGCTGGCCTGCGTGAGAGCAGTGACCGTGTAGAGCAGGAGGGGATTCGCCGTGCCCGTGAAGAGATTGCCAACGCCGACCGTATCCTCTGGATCTTCGATGACCGCGCTGACCCGGAGCACGACGCCCTTGATCGTGACTCCCTGCCTGCAGATGTTCCCCTTACTTTGATCCGCAACAAGATCGATGCCACAGGCAGAGCTGCAGCTATCGCTGAGAGCAGCCTGGGTATGGAGATTGCGCTCTCCGCCAAAACGGGCGATGGGATTGATTTGCTGCGCAGTCATCTCAAAGAGAGCATGGGCTACAGTGGTCAACAGGAGGGGGAGTTTATCGCCCGCCGCCGCCATCTCGATGCCCTTGAGCGGGCAGGTGGGCACCTTGCCACCGGTAAGGACGCCCTTGAGAACACAGGATCGGGTGAGTTGCTTGCGGAAGATCTGCGACAGGCCCAGCAGGCGCTTGGTGAAATCACCGGGGAATTTACCGCAGATGATCTACTGGGCAGGATCTTTGGCAGCTTCTGTATCGGCAAATAAACAGAACAGTTATTCACTGCTAAGCATCTCTGTTCGAAAATATCCTCTTTAATTATCATAGGATTATCCGGAGGAGACAGGGGTTGTCCATTGAAAATCAAAGTTTTTCTCTGTGACCTCATGCTCCTCTGAGCTCTCTGCGGTCCGCTTTTCGGGTGCCCGGCAAATTACACCCCCTTTTCTCAGTAATTTGGATTGTTATTTGTTAGTAATTGTCCGATGATTATAAAAATAATTGATAATCTGTTGTTATTAATATTGTTATTAATAATATTGATGGGAATATCATAGAACGATGTCGGTGGCTGTAGCCACCGAATTACTCTCTTTCAAACTGAATCCGTCAGCCATGGGCGGATGTAGGTGGATTTCACTGGTAGTACTGGAGTGGTTATGGATGTTCAACGTTCCCTGGGTATCAATGAGGACTCAGTCAATTTGGTCGAGGAGCGCAGAAAGCTGCAGCTCTATATCAACCTTACCCTGGCCTCATCGGGCCAGCCCACCTGTGTCACCGGTATGGAGGCGGAGTATCTCGATATCACCCATGATTTGCTGAAAAGCTACCGTGAAAAAAATCGCCTGCTCACCGACTATCTCTGCCCCGCCGATCAGCGGATTCAGGATTTTCTCCAGCGTTATCTTAAAGAGTTGCCCGCCGCAGAGGTTCCCACATTTCCGTCGATAACCTTTATTCTTGACCGTCACGGTGTCGCCAGGGAGCTCTCCCTTCCCTTGGGTGAGGATGAGTTTCACTCTGCTATCGTCTCCAGTTACCGGGTTAAACAGGGTGTACTGCACAACCCGGCCAGTGACCGGCGCACAACCAAAGGCTCGTTCCATATTGCTGAAGGCGGCCTGCCGATTCCTGGTGATAAGAAAGCGGTACCGAGCACTGTCTTTGCCGCGTTGTTGAAAGAGGCATTCAATCCTCCAAAAGAACTGCTGCAGCTACCCTTTACTGCCAACCAGTCGGAGAAGGCGGAGATGTTCGTCTCCCTGCTGCTGCGCCCGATCATCTGCCCGGAGGTTCCAGGCCGTGACGCGGAGAAGCGGATGGAGATCCGCTTTTTTGCCCCGGGCAATCTGGTGAGCAACCTCGATTTTGTAGAGAGTATTTTCGGCAATGGCGGTAACCCCACCCTCCCCGTCTTTGATGCCGGGCTCGACGTTGATCACTGGAGCGGCCACACCGGCTGCGTCATTCTCGCCCCTCATCTTGTTCGGATGACGAAAAAGGCCCTGGGTCTTCCCCACTATGACCAGGCCGGGGATCGCCAACGCGCTGAAGGGATGTGCTGGCGGCAGGAAGATGAACTCTACAATGATGGGGAAGCATTCAAGCTGACTGCTCGTGATGAGAGTGGCGTTATCGTTACCCTGCTCGCTGATAACTACTACGGTTACTGCAAAAAGGAGGTGAAGACCCAGATCGGCTTTGCCGCCAATCTATTTGGTCTTGCCGAAGAGGAGCACGCCGGTGGCGCCCTCGCCTTTCCCCGGGTAAGTCACGGTTTCGAGTTTGGCGTAGATAGCATCACCCGCGAACAGGGCTACTCTTTTCAGGAGATGGTTGAGCGTTACGGTGATTTGATGGAGCTGCAGCCCGAAGGGCACGGTATCGATAAACGCTTTCCCGAGGTGATCTATGTACCCCAGGATCTGCGTATGGATCTGCAGAAGCAGACCATTACATGGCGGCGGGATGGTGATGAGCACACTATACGCCTGCAGCCGGAGCAGACCTATATCCAGCCAAACGGCTACAAGGTGGAGATGGAGAGACACCCCCATACCGGTTCCTGGCGTCTCGTTGGCACCGAGCCGGAAGGTACCTTCTGCCACAAACCGAGTACGGTATCCGGCGGTGGTAAATCGGAGATCTCAAAATCGATGGATGATGCAGTGCTCTATCATCCGTTCTTTATCGATGACCTGAAAAGCGATCTTGACCTGGTACAGGAGATCTTTGATCGTGACTACAGCGGCCACATCAGGCCCGGTTTTGAGCAGGAGGATTATGATGCGAGCCGCAAGCCCCTCAGTCCCGACCGCAGCCTCGGCTCGTTTATCAAACTGTTGACCCCCTCTCCCAGCTATACCGATGAATATAACCGGTGGCTGGAGAATCTGCCCAACCGTATTCAGGCCCTGGCATTTATTATCAAACGTTTCTACAGGGAGTCGTGGGGTGACAGCTGGCGCAAGTATGTCTCGGTGGATGTGATCGACGGCAGTGCCGGTCACGAGCTCAAGTTGTTCGGTCGCAGAATCGTCGGTTCTTATCTACGTGTAGGTTTCGATGAAGAGGGTAAGTGGCGCACCTTCAAAGTACGTCAGGATTTCATCTCATCTGAGAAGATTCAGATGGAGGATGACATCAGCGCCTCGGTGGTGGTCTCCACCGACTATCTGCGTGATGGCTGCAACTGTCACAGAGACGGCTACAGCGTCAAGCTGGTTAAAAATTGTGAGAACCGCCTCTTTCAACGACCGGACGATGCGATTCATCCCGGCTTTGATAAACAGACCGAGCATGAGATGGCCCAGCCGGGTAATTTTATTGCCAACTTCGAGCCGCTGTCAGGTGAAAAACTGGAATCGGTGGTAGAGGATGTGCTCACCTTTGGCGACTTCACACCACCAATGTCGCAACTGCTGCAGAGCGCCTACGATGGAAAGGAGGGCTACGTCGTCTCCTCCGCCCACCCGCGCCTGGTGGATGGCAAACCGAGTAAGAATCCCCGTTATCTGCAGACGCGGCCCGACCTGGCCAACCCCAGGAGTAAATATGTCGCAGATATGAGCACCCGTATGCATCGAAAGTTGGCGTTGTCACAGCCGGTTTGTCACCCGGTGGATGCGGTACTGACCGGTCGACGCAACAATCCACCTGAGCCGGGTATTCGTGCATTGGCGGTCTACAACCCAATCCACTATCAGGAGTTGCCGGAACTCTTTATGGACTTTGTCTGCAGTCTTACCGGCAAGTCACCCTCTACCACCGGTGCGGGGAGTGAAGGTGCACTGACCAAGGGGCCCTTCAATGCCCTCCGTGCCACAGCTGATCTAAACAACGCGCTGGTCTCCTACATCATTACTGGTTACGCCGGTTTCTCCAGTTCGGCTGGCTTTATCGGCCCGGATGTTCGTGTCGATCACGACATCAGCCTACTGATTCCCGAGGTGTGGGCACGGCTGGATAAGGAGGAGCGTGATCCGCAGTTCCTGATTGAAAATGGTTTCCTCGAGCCGGTGGAGGATTTTCAGTACAAAGGTGACAAGGTACTGGCAAGCCGACTCGGCTACCGTATCACCGACCGCTTTGTTCACGGTTTCCTAGGCAAGATTTTTGATACACCTAATGCAGTATTTACCGAGGCGATTCTTAAGCCGGAGACCCAGGATCTCGACGTCTTTGCCGATGGTGTCGACAACATCGTCGAGGCGCAGCAGCGTGTTGCACAGCAGTACCTGGATGACGGCAGTATTAATGCCGCCTGCCCACCGCTTAAAGCGCTGCTCCACATCATGGCCACCGGTGGGTACGAAGGTAAGGATGTGCACCACCCTGAGATCCGCGCCATGTTCACCCGTGATTATCTGCTTGCCTCCGACTGGTACGCTCAGCGCCTGGAGATCAAGCAGCAGCGGGAGACCCTGCTGTGGCAGCGCCACTGTGACTATCTCCAGACCTTCCTCGAACGCCCGGGGTATTCAGATGCAGCTGAGAAGCTGGGTATACAGGAGAGACTTGACTCAGCCCGACAGCGACTCGGCTATGTACAGAGCAGCGACTACCGCAAGAGCCTGGTTGGTACTCTGGGTGCCGATCCACTGGGATAGGCCCATAGGCTCGGCTTCACTCCGCAGCTGAAAAGCCAGGAAACTTCATTTCCGCTCCTTCTCTCTGCCGTGGGCTATCAGTTGGGTACCAACCAGCGACAGCAGCACATAGGCGGCAAAAAACCAGAGACCGGCCTGAACTTCCGCCTGGGTCATACTCCCCTCACCGGCGGCAGAGAAGAAGACCACCAGTATGGCGACGACAAAAACGTCAGCCATAGACCACTTGCCGAGGTGACGGCTCAGATGCAGGCCGTGGAGTGAGAAGTAGTGGGTACGGCTGAAAAGGGTGAGCCAGGTGGTCAATGTTTTTGCCAGCGGGATGATGACGCTGAAGAGAAAGAGGAGGGCGGCAAGCCAGGCGTTGTTGTGCTGCCACAAAGAGGTGATGGTGGTCAGGATCCCCTTTGACTGAAACTGAAATACCGTTTCACCCAGCAGCGGCAGCTCCTTGCTTGCCTCGAGAGAGAGAATGGGTGTGGTCAGGCCAACCGCCAGCGTAATAAAAGCGACGCCAATCACGCCGTAACCTAGATCCATTAGCAGGCGGCGCAGTGACCAGGAGGCGATAGCGATAGCGGCTGCGATGGCGAAGAAGAGGCCGGTGAGTATGCGTACCGATTGGTAATAGGCCGCTTGCAGCGCCTTGTGTTGGTTGATCTCTTCCAGTATCTCCGAATAACCCTCATAGAGACCAAAGCTGATCGCTTCAAGAAGCTGGCGGCCACTATTTTCCAACTGGGTTTCCGCTTCCAGTTGATTGATGATGTAGAGGGTCTCGGCCTCATAAGCGGCGGCCTGTTCCCACACCTTCCAGCCGCTCCATGCAAGCAGCATAAAAAGCAGCGCCAGTGTGATGATGTGTAGGGTTTTTCGCATAGCGGCCAATAGTAACCTGGAAAGTTGTTCGTAATCACTCCTGGATGACAGGGCGTAGCTCGGGTTGAGCTTGCGAAACCGGAGGCATCACTAAGGGTAACTGCTCAAAAATCCGTGCCAGTAGGGGTGCAGTGACTCCTTTTCAGGACACGCTGTAAATACGTCCCTGTACGCTCACAGCAGCATCCCTGCTGCTGTACGTCCTAAAAAGAAGCCACTGCCCCCCCTCGGGAGCTATCTATCTGCACGGGATTATTGAGAAGTTACCACTAAGGCGCATAGCTATGTGCCGTAAAAAGTTTTTCTCTGCGTACTCTGTGGTTCTCTGTGTGCTCTGCGTTCCCAAGTAAGTGGCATTAGGGTTAGGGATGAAAATTCCTCACCAGCCGATGGAACTGGTGTCGTGCAGGTTTTGTATCAGCCTCGCCGTAACGCAGCTCGATATAGAGTTTGATGATTGCGCCAACCTCAGTTTGCAGGTCGGGTCGGCGGCGGATGACGCGCTTGCTGTAGTCTTTCGGCCCCTCATAACTTCTGCGTTGAATACCCTTTTTTTGCAGCCGTTTGCAGAAGCGCTGGTAGTCGGCCTGCAGCGGGTCGAGTCTCTCCCGGCTGCGGTACCACAGCAGCAGGGCGACCAGCAGCAGCAACAGGCTGGTGCTGACGATCATGCCGGCGGCCAGTCTGGCGCCCTTGAGAAACTCCAGACCCAGTCGCCTCATCAGATCGCCTTGTCGCTGGTCGGAGTAGCCGAGTACCCAGCGGTGCCAGGAGGCGTTGACTGCATCCAGGCTGAGGCGTAGGCGCTTGATTGCACGGCGCAGAAGATCCGAATCAACAGTGCCGAAGTTGACCGGAATACCGATGGTGGTATCGCCGCCAAGGGCAAAATCGAATGGCCGCTCGACACGCTCAGGTGCTACCGCAGCGGTGGGGTCGGTGCGTACCCAGCCGAGGCCGTTGAGCCACACCTCCGCCCAGGCGTGGGCGTCTGACTGTCGCACAATCAGGTAGTCTCCCATGGGATTGACTTCACCCCCCTGGTAGCCGGTGACCACTCGTGCCGGTATGCCGGCAAGGCGCATCAGGGTGACAAAGCTGGTGGCGTAGTGTTCGCAAAAACCGCGGCGGCTATCGAAGAGGAACTGATCCACCGGATTCTCCTCCACCAGTGGTGGATAGAGGGTGTAGTAGAAGGGCTGCTGACGGTAGTGGTTTAGGGAGAGGTTGACCAGTTCGCGATTGTTGCTGCTCTGCTGCCGCCACTGTGCGACCAATTTCCTCATCCTGGGGGTGATATTGTTCGGTAGTTGCAGACCACGGTGGTGCTGCTCTGGAGTGATCGGGCCGGTGTTATAGCTTAGCTGTGAGCTGATGTCGTAGCGGTAACGCCGGTTGTCCCGCTGCGCGGTGACAAGATGAAAGTCAGGCAGTAGCCGCGACTTTGGCGGAATTTTTGTCGGTAGGTCGAGAGCGTAGATCCAGGGATTGGAAGAGGGTTCCAGGGTGACGCTGTAGTCGAGTCGCTCACCCTCGACAGTGAGTGGTTTCAAGCCGTGTGCCAGTCGATTACCCATCTCCCAACGCCAACCGTCACTGTCCCAGAGCACGGGTCCGCGCCAGTAGCGCTGTTGTGGTGGCGGCACTGGCCCGTTGAAATCTACACGAAATGCGACCGCCCGCGACTGGATCAACTCACTGATGCTGCCAGGAGTGATGCTGTCGCTGAGACCGGTAGTGGCACTACTGTCGCTGAGGCCCAGGTTCCACAGTGGGCCGGAGAGGCGGGGGAAGAAGAGAAACAGCACAACCATAATCGGTGCTGCCTGGAGCAGCAGGGAGAGGGAGAGTTTGAGTGATCCGAAAGGCGATGGGCTGGGTTGGCTGCGGCTGTGCTCGACCAGTATAACCACCAACCCCATTGTCACCAGCAGGCTATAGCCCAACAGTAGTATCTGCTGGTTGAAGAGAAACTGGGTGGTAAGAGTGAAGAATCCGAGAAATACCACCAGGTAGAGATCCCGTGGTTTGCGCAGCTCAAGCAGCTTCAGCCCAAGCATCACCGTTAGCATGGCGACACCGGCACGGCGTCCGAAGAGTAGTGGATAGTGGTAGAGGATCAGAGAGAATCCGGCCAGGGTAAAGAGAAACAGCAGGATACGGCCGGGTTGCAGGTCAGGACGATAGATGGTGAGAAGGCGCACACTGAGAGTGACGGTGAAAAAGAGGGCAAGGGAGAGATCAAGATGCGCAAAGTGAGGTGCTGCAGCTAAGCCGGTGAGGATCACCAGCCAAGTGAAAATGCCGGTGGGGAGTGAAAGGTGCCTCGGGCCTTTCACTGCTTCTCTCCAAACAGCGCCAGTGCGGTGAGGCAGGCCTGGCGGTGCTTCTGACCCCGGCCAGGAGTGATCTCAAGCGAGGGGAGGCGTAGGCCAAACTCCAGCTGTTGTTCGCAAGCATCGATGACACCACGGCAGAGGCGGCTGAGTCGCTTCTCGATATCCTCCTCGTCCATCTCATTCCAATCTAGCCAACGCCGCTCGGCACGATCACCACCAAACTGCTTGGTCTGCAGCGCCTGCTCCCGGGCCAGCGCCTTCCAGTTGATATGCCTGGGGGAGTCTCCATTGTGGTAGGGACGTATGCCGACAAAATCATCGACCCCAACGCCGCGATCCCCCTCGCTGCTATGCAGATAATCAGCTCCACCGGAGGGAGGCAGACGAGGCCCGGGATGAGGGTAGACCAGGCACTCCCCCGGCAGGTCGATATAACACCAGGCCTGTAACAAGCTGCTGGGGAAGCGGGTGGAGAGTGTCAGTCTGGGTAGCTGTAATCGTCCGCGCCTGTGGGTATCCAGAGTGAGTTTGCGGCCCTCTGATGACGAAGCTGCGATATCGCCGTTACTCTCCTCACCCTTGGCGAATCGTAGTGTGATACCTGGGTGCTCTCTGCCGTGGGGGTTGATCAGACGAATCACGAAAACTGCCTTCTCTCCGGCAAATACCGGATCGCTTTTGCCCTGCTGCAGTTGCAGGCCAAGAAGGTTCCGCCAGGTGTGCAGCATCACTACCAACCCCAGTCCAGCCAGCAGAAAAGTGAGTAGAAAACCGAGGTTATTGGCGTAGTTGATGGAGCCCAGCAGCATCAGCAGCAACAGCAGGGCGTAACCGAGGCCATAGCCAGTCGGCAGGATATAGATTTTGCGATAGCCGACTTCCGCTCGCCCCTGGCGATCGACGGCGGCGAGACGGAGAAAACGGCTGGGTGGGCTGAATCTCATCCTACTTGGTCTCCGTCCAGAAACAGCACCCGTTGGGCCCAACGGTCGCAAAGGGAAGCGGTGAACGCAAAGATTGGCTGTTTAAAGTCGTAACCATTCAGCACAATATTAACCACCGTACTTATCATCAGGCAGCTGCTCCAGGAATCGCATAAATTCATCCATGAAGCTTGCTTTGGCATCCATGCCAAAGATATTCCTTCCGCAACTGCCTGATGATAAGTACTCACTGCCAAACACAGCGAGTGTGCTGAATAGTGACTTAAAATCAAGGTGTTTCTCCGCGTCCTCTGTATCTCCTCTGTGTTCTCCCGTCCCGCTTTTTTGTTTCTGGTCAGTCACTACTCAGGTTAGTGGTACGGACTCAAGAAGCAGGCGGGAGAGCTCTCGTCCTTCGTCAACGCCGGTATCGGCACTGGAGTGAAGGCGATGGCTCACCGTGGACGGCAGTATTGCCTGCACATCTTCAGGTATCACCTGTTCTCGCCCCTGAAGCAGTGCCCAGGCGCGGGCGCTGTTGAGTATCGCCAGCCCGGCGCGGGGGGAGAGACCGTGGTTGAAGCGGGTATGGCTGCGGCTGAAAGCGAGCAGGTCCTGAATATAGTCGAGCAGCGCATCCGCTACATGCACCAGGCTCACCTGCTGCTGGATGGCTTGTAACTCTCCCACCGCTAAACAGGGTGCTACCTGGTCGATCATCTCGCGCCTATCCCTGCCGGCCAACAGTGCACGCTCTGCCTGGGGATCGGGGTAGCCCAGATGGATGCGCATAAGAAAACGGTCGAGTTGTGATTCGGGGAGGGGGAAGGTGCCAATCTGATGGGCTGGGTTCTGGGTGGCGATAACAAAAAAGGGCTCGGGTAGCCGTCGGGTCTCCCCCTCGGTAGTCACCTGGCGCTCCTCCATCGCCTCCAGCAGGGCGCTCTGGGCCTTGGGGGTGGCACGGTTGATCTCATCTGCCAGCACCATTTGGGAGAAGACCGGCCCGGGATGAAAGCGGAACAGGGCCTCGTCCCGATCATAGATGGAGCCACCGATAATATCCGCCGGCAGCAGGTCGCTGGTGAACTGAATGCGTTGGTACTCCAGCCCCAGCAGTTTGGCGAGCAGGTGGGCCAGGGTGGTCTTGCCGACGCCGGGCAGATCCTCGATCAGCAGATGGCCTCGTGCCAGCAGGCAGGCGATGGCGAGGCGCACCGGCTGCTCCTTGCCGAGAATGATGCGGCCTGCCTCGGTAACGATCTGCTCAAGTTTTTCCTTCATTACCACTCCAAATCCTGGTTTCACGACATACAAACATTAGTTGATATTCAGCTGGACTTGTAGCTTTCATCACCACTCTGTGTTCTTTGTGCTCCTCTGCGTTCTCTGTGATCCTCGTTTGGCTAAAGCCTGCGTTGTTAAGGTTGTGCTGAATAGGACAGGATAAGGTGTAAAATGACCTGCTTGATAACAAGTTGACTGGAAAAATGTTTCATACCGATAGCTACGATGTGATTGTTGTGGGGGGCGGCCACGCCGGTACCGAGGCGGCGCTTGCGGCGGCGCGCATGGGTGCTCGCACCCTGCTGTTGACCCACAATATCGATACCCTGGGGCAGATGAGCTGCAACCCCGCTATCGGCGGTATCGGCAAGGGGCATCTGGTGAAAGAGGTGGATGCCCTGGGTGGGATAATGGCCCACGCCGCTGATCTTGGCGGTATACAGTTCCGTACCCTCAACTCCCGCAAGGGGCCGGCGGTACGCGCCACCCGTGCCCAGGCGGATCGTCAGCTCTATAGGGCGGCGGTGCGCCGCGCCCTGGAGAATCAACCCAACCTCGATCTGTTCCAGCAGGCGGTGGATGATCTGGTGGTGGAGGGAGAGCGGGTCACCGGGGTGGTGACCCAGATGGGCCTGTGTTTTAGTGCGCCTGCGGTGGTGCTCACCGTTGGCACCTTCCTCGGCGGACGCATTCATATCGGCCTCAGCAACTACCCGGGAGGACGTGCCGGTGATCCACCCGCCAATGCCCTGGCCGAGCGCTTACGTGAGCTGCCGTTCAATGTTGAGCGGCTGAAGACCGGAACGCCGCCACGCATCGACAGCCGCACAATCGACTACACCCACCTCCAGGCCCAGCCGGGGGATGAGCCGCTGCCGGTTTTCTCCTTTATCGGCTCGGTGGAGCAGCATCCGCAGCAGGTGAACTGCCATATTACTCACACCAATGAGCGCACCCACGAGATTATCCGTGGAGGGATGTCTCGCTCGCCGATGTATACCGGGGTGATTGAGGGGGTAGGGCCGCGTTACTGCCCCTCCATTGAGGACAAGGTGGTGCGCTTTGCCGACAACCCGGCACACCAGATCTTTATCGAGCCCGAGGGACTTACCAGTAACGAGATCTATCCCAACGGCATCTCGACTTCACTCCCCTTCGATGTTCAGTACGCGCTGGTGCGCTCCATGGCGGGATTTGAGAATGCTCATATCACCCGCCCCGGCTACGCTATCGAGTACGACTTTTTCAATCCGCAGGATCTGCGTCCCAGCCTTGAGACCCGTTTTATCAGCGGCCTCTACTTTGCCGGTCAGATCAACGGTACCACCGGCTACGAGGAGGCCGCCGCCCAGGGGCTCCTGGCGGGCCTCAATGCGGTATTGAAGATACGTGGCGAGGAGGCTTGGTGTCCACGGCGGGATGAGGCCTATCTTGGTGTGCTGGTGGATGATCTGATTACCCAGGGTACCCGTGAGCCCTATCGCATGTTCACCAGCCGGGCGGAGTATCGTCTGCTGCTACGCGAAGATAATGCCGACCTGCGTCTGACTGAGCAGGGCCACCAGCTTGGGCTGGTGCCGGAACAGCGCTGGCGTCTGTTCAATGAGAAGCGGGAGGCTATTGAACAGGAGCGCGAGCGCTTGCGAGGTATCTGGCTGCAACCCAATAGCCCGGTGGCACAACAGGCGGAGGCTGAGCTGAGCAGTGCGATCTCCAAGGAAACCCGTGCCCTGGATATGCTTTCACGACCGGAGGTGAGTTATGCCGCCCTTACCGGCCTGGAGGGGGTGGGTCCGGCGGTGGTCGATCCAAAAGTGGCCGAGCAGTTGGAGATACAGGCAAAATATGCCGGCTATATCCAGCGCCAGCAGCAGGAGATCGACCGTCAACGCTCGAAGGAGGCGGTGAAACTGCCTGGGAGCCTCGATTATGAGCAGGTGCGGGGTCTCTCCTCAGAGGCCCGTGAAAAGTTAACCAGAAGTCGCCCGGTAACCATCGGTCAGGCGGGCCGCATTCCCGGTATGACGCCGGCAGCGATCTCATTACTGTTGATCCACTTGAAGCATAAGAGAGCGCCAACGGTATGAGTGGGCATGAGAAACTGTGGCAGGGTCAGCTGACTGCCGGTCTGAAAGCGATGGGCATTGAGTTGAGCGAAGAACAGCATCAGAAGCTGCTGAACTACCTCGCCCTGCTGGTAAAGTGGAATCGTGCCTTCAACCTGACGGCGATTCGTGATCCCAAGGAGATGGTCTCACGGCAGTTACTTGATGCCCTGTCGATCCTGCATCTGGTCCAGGGTTCGCGGGTACTGGATGTGGGCACTGGCCCGGGACTGCCGGGTATCCCTCTTGCTATCGTGCTGCCTGGCGTCTGGTTTACCCTGCTCGACTCTAACGGCAAGAAGACCCGGTTTGTACAGCAGTCCATCGGTACACTTGGGCTGAGAAATGTTGAGGTGATACAGGCCAGGGTGGAGGCTTTTCATCCACAGCAGGGTTATGACACTATTACCTCCCGAGCCTTTGCCTCTTTGCCAAAGATGGTGCAACTTACCTCTCATCTGCTGGCGGACGGGGGGCAGTATTTAGCGATGAAGGGTATAGATCCTGTTGAAGAGCTTGGTCAGCTGGGACTAGAAGAGATGAAGGTTGAGCGGGTCACACTGTTCGTGCCCGAGACCACGGGTGAACGCCATGCGGTTGTGATTAGCTGAGACATGGGAGATAAGGGTGAAAAAAGGGTGGGACTATGAGTAGCGATAAACTTGATCAGGTGGTGGCCGATGCACGGCGTAATCGGGATGCCCGCGAAAAAGGCTATAGAGAGCGGGCTCTGAAGATGTACCCTTGGGTGTGTGGCCGCTGCAGCCGTGAGTTTACACGGGAAAATCTGCGGGAGCTGACAGTCCATCATCGGGATCACAATCATGACAGCAATCCTCCCGATGGTAGCAACTGGGAGCTGCTCTGCGTCTATTGCCACGACAACGAGCACTCACGCTTGTTGGACGGTGAATACGGTAGTGCGGTATCTGATGACGGGGAGCAGGCCGCGACCACCCACAATCCATTTGGTGATCTGAAAAAAATGCTTGGGAAGAGTGATTAGAAACGAGTGGAATTACTCTGATTCGTTACGCAGGTCTTGTATCGCATAGAGCTGATTACGAACCAGTACCAGTTCATGATTTGAGCTGCTCAGCTTCCCCACCAGCTGGTTGACCAGGTAGAGCAAGATTGCCTGGGTCTTTGCCGGGTAGTCACTGAGAAATTTCTGAAACTCCTGCCGTTCTATCTCTAGCAGCATGGTTTTGCCGCAGGTGACAACATTGGCGGTACGTAGACCCTCCTCAAATACTGCCGACTCCCCAAATAGCTCATGCTCTTTGATGTTACCGACATAGACTGAGTCCAGCTCACTACCTGAATTATCTTTGGTAATCATCAAGGAGCCAGAGTATACGGCGTACAGCTCATTTGCCGGCTCTCCCTCTCTGACCACATACTCGTCTGCATCATATTCAGATACCGAAGTGATGTTGGCCAGGGAGCGCAGCGCTACATCATCCAGATCTTTGAATAGTTTAATCTGCTGGAGAAGCCCCTTGACGTCTTCATAGAACTGCACAGAACGTTCGAACAGTGCAAGTTCCCTCTCCATCGTCTCTTTATCCAGCTTCCCCTGTCTTACCAGCACTTCACCTACTGCCGGTTTTTCTGAAGCTATACAGGCGAGGATCAGTTCAGCTTGGGCATCGTCGATCACCCCGTGTCTTAGGGCAACCTCCATAAAGTTGAGATCAGTCTCGGCTTGTAGGGTCAGCACTTTGAATGCCTGGGACATATCCATGATGCCGAGATCACAGACCATTTTTTCAAATGATACGGTCTCATTGCGTTGGGCGGTGAGTGCTTCGAGAACATCGGCATCAGCTATCAGACCTTTTTCGATCAGGTACTCACCAAAGAATTTCTTCCGTCCCATTTGCTCCGTCCGCTGTTGTAATCATCTCTTCCGGCACTTCCCGTCTGCAGGTCTGTTAGCGGCACGGGAGTGTCATTGCTTAAGGATAGCCTGAGTATCACCCATGAAACAGCTTCAAGTTATACTAGGGAGCCTCTGAATAAGTCTGGTTAGATTTAGGCTGAGATAAAATTGTTCCAATTTGATTCGAAGTGAGCGGTAATAGCCATTCTATTGCTGCGATCTTCGGAGCAAATTGGGGCAGTTTTAGCCAGCGTCAGAGGTTCCCTAGTGTCGGAACTGTTATTTTTACAGCCTTCTGTGAACAGAGTGAGTGTGAGGAGATAGAGAGAGTGGGCAATTCGCTACAGGATCAATTTCTCAAGATGGGTCTTGTTGATAAAGGCAAGGCCAATCAGACGTCCAAAGAGAAAAGAAAAAAGGCAAAGCAGAGTCGTAAGGGGGGCAAGGTAGAGGCTGATAACGGGCAGCAGCTGCGGGAGGCACAGGAGAAGAGTGCCGAAAGGGATCGTCGTCTCAACAGGGAAAGACTGGCTGAAGCGGAAAAAAGGGCGGTAGCAGCCCAGATAAAACAGCTGGTGGAGATGAACCGGCAGTCTACCGAAGGGGGAGAGGAACCCTACAAT
Organism: Sedimenticola sp.; assembly: GCA_040505895.1. Taxonomy (GTDB): domain Bacteria; phylum Pseudomonadota; class Gammaproteobacteria; order Chromatiales; family Chromatiaceae; genus Vondammii. Next base: position 127,997 of record JBEVXU010000020.1, read on the forward strand.
TTCAGTGATGGAAATAAGCTCAAGCGCCTCTATCTACCTGTGCATATGCATCAGCAGGTGACCAACGGCAGGCTTGCCATTGTCAGGGCGAATGACGGCTACGGAGTGGTCCCGGCAGCGGTGGCGGAGAAGATAATTCTACGGGATAGCAGTGTTGTGTTGGTGTTGAACAGTGAGCAGCAGGGTGATGAAGTTGATGATGAGTATGCAGATTTCAAGGTGCCCGATGACCTGATGTGGTGATTTCTCCTTTCAAGCCGTGGGCTTGTATCGTTATGGAAGGGTATTTCAACGAAAATTTGACGGTAGGAATAAGGCATATTCTAACATTGTGTATCGACAGATTTTTTCACCGGAGCATCTCTATCTGTGGCTAGATTCAACGACCCTCAAAGGAGGGGCCCTCCTACTTCTGCCATCGCTCTTCTTCGCTAAGAATAATGATAAAAATCAAGGTGTTTGCCTATAAATTCCTTGCTATTTTTCGGCAAATTTACTTTAATCTAGGGTTAAGTTTGGAACACAAAGGCAGCTGGAGACAAATTCACTGATGAAAATCTGGGTTGATGCTGACGCCTGTCCCGGGGTCATCAAGGAGATTCTATATCGCGCCGCAGAAAGGGTGGGCGTTCATCTCACTCTGGTCGCCAATCAGCCACTACGCACTCCTCCTTCCCGCCTGATTCAGTCGATACAGGTGGGCCACGGTTTTGATGTGGCTGATAACAGAATCGTGGAACTGATGGCGGCGGGAGACCTGGTGATCACCGCCGATATCCCGCTGGCTGCAGATGTTATCGCCAAAGGTGGACGCGCTCTCAATCCCAGAGGGGAACTCTACAGTGAGGAGAATATTGCTCAGCGCCTGACCATGCGTAACTTTATGGATGAGTTACGGGGAAGTGGTGTAGATACCGGTGGCCCGCCCTCCTTCAGCCAAGCAGATCGACAAGCTTTTGCCAACCAGTTAGATCGGCTTCTGGTCTCTCACACCAGCTAGTCTTCAAGCTGATCAACATCGCTGCGCAGCTGATCCAACTTGCGCTGTACTACGTTTTCCAGGTGATCGATGTCGCTGAGGATACGCTTCTTGAAATCTTCGATGTTCTCTTCGTGATCGACGATCTGCTCCAGCTCCTGAGCCGCTTTGATCATAGTCGGTGATATCTCGCTGATCTCCCGGAATTCATTGCGATTTCTCTCTGTCGGAACCATCTTTTTTGAACGCCCATGGCGGAATTTCATACTGGAGGGAAATAGCGAGCCCCTTTTCCTCTTGAAGTAGATCTTCAGAATATCTTCATCACCCTCCTGCCTCAGGCTGTACTTTTCTATCCGATGAATATCATGTACACCCATCTCTTCCAGCGTCTTATACATTATCCATTTCCCGTATTATGTCGTCTGTTACCATCTTTTCTGAACTGAGTGACTATCTGTAATGGTAGTTCACTGGAGAAGTGATGAGGACTTTAAATAACCTGCCGTTTGTCCGATGATTGGGCTCAATTATCCTAGAGTCCTCAGTTGGACGGGGTGGAGAGTGCATTTGCGGTGGTGCAGTACAAGGCACAACGACGCGGAATAGTTATTCTATTCCAAGGAGTTGTAACGCCGTAATGCGCCACCGCAAGTGTGCTATCCGCCCTGTAGCGTAATTCACCCGGGGGGTGGCATAGGCAATCGCAGTCTATGCAATTAAAATCAATGCCTTGCCCGTAGAATGGAGCGATTAACTGAGGATTCTAGGATTATGTTTTCACCAGAGGTTGCTATGTCGAAGACGGTTATTGGGAAGTGCTGGAGTTGTGGGCGTGAGCTCGAAAGTCATGACTTTGGCCGTGAGACGCTCTGCCTCGGTTGTGGCAAACCCACCCGTGTATGCAGAAATTGCCGCTGGTATGCACCGAGCTACGCCAATGAGTGCAAGGAGCCGGTGGCTGAACGGGTGGTGGATAAGGAGCGGGCAAATTTCTGTGCCTATTTCGAGGCGACTATGGATGGGGTGGCGGGGGAAAGCACCGCTACCAACGAGTTGCTGGCGGTGGCAGAGGAGCTTTTCGGTAAGAGCTGAATCCCGAGCTGGCACTCTTTTAAATTTCCTCGTCTGAGCGCATCCGTGGCAGGCCACAATAGGAATCGTCAATTCTCATCGGTTTCTGCTATTCTGTCCTGCCGCCAAACCTATATGTTTCATTGGACAAGGTGTTTGAAGGTGGTGGGTAATTGAACTAAAGCGGAATCTCATCCATGGGTAGAATTGTCTGCGTTGCCAATCAGAAGGGTGGTGTCGGTAAAACCACTACGGCGGTCAATCTGGCCGCCTCACTCGCCTCACTTAAAAAAAAGGTGCTGCTGGTAGATCTCGATCCCCAGGGAAATGCCACCATGGGGAGTGGTGTCGATAAGTACAATCTGGAGCAATCCAGTTGTGATGTGCTGTTGGGTGATGCCCAGTTTGCTGAAGCGGTGATCACCTCACCGGAAGCGGGATTTGATGTACTCCCCGCCAATAGTGACCTGACTGCCGCTGAGGTCGGGTTGATGAGCGCCACCCTACGGGAAAAACGGCTCAGCCTGGCCCTCGCCGGACCGAAAGAGCGCTATCAGTACATCATTATCGATTGCCCACCCTCTCTCAATATGCTGACGGTCAATGCGCTGGTGGCGGCGGATGGTGTACTGATTCCTTTGCAGTGTGAATACTATGCCCTTGAAGGGCTCTCCTCCTTGATTGGCACTATCCGCCAGATCCAGGGTAATCGTAACGCCAAGCTGGAGATAGAGGGGATCGTCCGTACCATGCACGATCCACGCAATAATCTGGCAAATGATGTCTCTGCGCAGCTGATCAGCCACTTCTCAGATCAGGTCTACAATACGATAATTCCCCGTAATGTTCGTGTAGCCGAGGCACCGAGTCACGGTCTGCCGATTTTGATGTATGATAAGAGTTCCCGTGGGGCGGTCAGTTATCTGGCACTGGCGAGTGAGTTTCTACGTCGACAAGAGCGGCGCGCTGCTTCGGCTACCGGGTGATTTGCCGGTAATTCGGTCTTTGGTCCAGCCCCCTTTCCCCTGATTTGACACAGAGTGCACCCATTGATTGGGCGCTAAATTCGGAATAGCAGATGGCAGCAAAAAAACGTGGTCTAGGAAGAGGATTGGATGCCCTGTTAGGCGGTGGCAGCGGGCAGGATGACAGTACTCCCGCCGGCACAGGGGCAACCACGGGCAGTGTCTCCTCGCTTGCGGTCGATCTGATTCAGCGTGGCAGGTTCCAGCCGCGCCGTGATTTCAATCCTGAGCGCCTGCAGGAGCTGGCTGACTCAATTGCCGCCCAAGGGGTGGTACAGCCCATTGTGGTCCGCCCGGTCGATGGCGGGCGTTACGAGATCATTGCCGGTGAGCGCCGCTGGCGTGCCAGCCAGCAGGCGGGGCTGAGTGAAATACCCGTGGTGGTTCGTGATGTGAATGACCAGGTGGCCATGGCCATGGGTCTGATCGAAAATATTCAGCGTGACGACCTCAACCCCTTGGAAGAGGCCGGGGCTCTTCACCGCCTGCTCAACGAGTTTGAACTGACCCATCAGGAGATCGCCAAGGCGGTGGGCAAGTCACGTACCACCGTGACCAATCTACTGCGCCTGCTCGATCTCAACGCAGATGTTAAGCGCTGTATTGAAGAGCGCAGCCTGGAGATGGGCCACGCCAGGGCACTGCTCGGCCTCAAGGGTGAGTTTCAGAGCGATGCCGCCCGCCGTGTAGTCTCACAGGGGCTCTCGGTTCGTGAGACCGAAAAACTGGTACGGCGCCTTCAGGGGGAGGAGCCGGGGACGGCCAAGAGCAAGCCGCCGGTAAAGGAAGACCCCAATATCCGTAGTCTGGAAAATAGCCTGACCGAGAAACTCGGTGCCCGTGTCAAAGTGCAGCAGGGTGTTGGTGGTAAGGGTAAGCTGGTGGTGAGCTACAATAATCTGGATGAGTTGGAAGGGATTCTCGATCATATCCGTTGATTATCTAGATGGCTCCATAAGCGTGTGTAGCTTTGCAGCGTTTTATCGGGTACTTGGTACTTTGAAGGGCAAGATTGTGTCGAATCGTAACAAAAAGCCCCTATATTTTGGGGTTATTACCACTAAAGTGGTAGATAATATAAATTATTCGCCCATCGTTTGACCTTATATTCGTCAGCGCTTATACTTCGCCCGCTCCACAACTGTAATGGTGTGGTGTCTAAGGGGCGACAAGGTTGCGGCTAACGGATAAAAACCAAGCCATTCGTGCGGTTGCAGCACAGTTTGGAGCCACTCTTGCCACTTCTCTGCTCCTGCTGCTTTTTTTCGGTTGGACAGACGCCTACTCTGGATTTGCCGGTGGAGCGATCGCGGTGCTGGGCAGTGCCTGGTTTTCGCGGAGAATTTTTGTTCACTACAAGGCCCAAGACCCTGGCAGGTTGTTGGCACGCTTCTACACCGCAGAGCTGGAGAAGTTGGTAGTGACGGCAGTGCTTTTTGCCGGGGCGGTTATTTGGATTAACCCTCTCAGTGCCGCTGCCCTGTTTGGTGTGTTTCTGCTGGTACAGTTTGTACCCATGTTGGCGGCACGCTTTGTTTTTTAAATAACTATAATTTGGTTAGGATCACAATGTCTGGCGAAACTATAACCTCTAGTGCTTACATCAAGCATCACCTCACCAATCTAACCTATGGCAAATTGCCGGCCGGTGGCTACTGTGAGGGTAAACAGGTCGTAGCTGAAGAGGGCTGGACGATGGCCGAGTGTGGTGAAGCCGCCTCTGCCATGGGTTTTAACGCTATCCATGTCGATACCATGTTCTGGTCCCTCCTCCTTGGCTTTGTTTTCATCTTCTTCTTCAAGAAAGCGGCGGATCAGGCCACCTCGGATATTCCCGGTAAACTGCAGAACTTTGCCGAGTGGATTGTCGAGTTCATCGACACCAGTGTACGTGGCTCCTTTAGCGCCAAAAATGATATGGTCGCCCCACTGGCGCTGACTATCTTTGTCTGGATATTCCTGCAGAACCTGATGGATCTTGTTCCGGTCGATGTGATCCCCCTTATTACCAGTGCCATGGGTATCCACTTCATGAAAGTGGTTCCGTCAACCGACCCCAATGCTACCTTTGGTATGGCCATCGGCGTCTTCATACTGATGCTCTACTACAGCATCAAGATCAAGGGTATTGGCGGCTTTGCCGGTGAGCTGACCCTACAGCCCTTCTCCTCGGAAAATCCGATTGTCAAGGCGCTGTTTATCCCAATCAACTTTTTGCTTGAATTTGTCAGCCTGATCGCCAAGCCGATCTCTCTGGCGTTACGACTGTTCGGTAACATGTATGCAGGTGAGATGATCTTTATCCTCATCGCTATTATGTACAACGCCGGCATTGTTCTCGGCCTGTTCGGTGGTGTTTTACAGCTGGGCTGGGCGCTCTTTCATATCCTTATTATTACGCTGCAGGCGTTCATCTTTATGACCCTGACCATCGTTTATATGGATATGGCTCATAGCGAGCACTGATTTACTCTTTATCTAAACTTATTCCAAATTGATATAACGGGAGACCAAAATGGAACAAGCATTGCTGTACATTGCCGGCGCAATCATGATGGGCCTCGGCGCCCTGGGTGCCGCAGTCGGTATCGGCGTCCTTGGCGGCCGCTTTCTCGAAGGTGCCGCTCGTCAGCCTGAGCTGATTCCTATGCTGCGTACCCAGTTCTTCATCGTTATGGGCCTGGTTGACGCTGTGCCCATGATCGCTGTCGGTCTGGCTATGTATGTGCTGTTCGCTGTAGCGTAACTCTTTGAGTTATTCCGGCGAATTGAATCTCATCTCGCCTAACAACGAGGTAAATTCGGGATGAATATCAATCTGACTCTTATAGGTCAGCTGATCTCTTTTGTAATATTCGTGATGCTCACGATGAAGTACGTCTGGACACCGATAATGGGTGCCCTTGATGTGCGTCGAAAGGAGATCGCAGACGGACTTGCTGCCGCCGAGCGCGGACAGCATGAACAGGAATTGGCTCAGGCACGCGCTAAAGACGTGCTCCTTGATGCCAAATCACAAGCTGCTGAGATCGTCTCTCAGGCGCAGAAACGTGCCAGCGAGATTGTTGACGAAGCAAAAGAAAACGCACGCGCTGAAGGTGAACGACTGATCAGTGGTGCACAGGCTGAGATCGAGCAGGAGAGTACCCGCGCCCGTGAGCATCTGCGTGAAAAAGTCGCAGCGCTCGCTATCGTCGGTGCAGAGAAAATCCTCCGCAAAGAGATCGATGCAGGTGCTCATCAAGAGATCGTCGATACACTGGCGGCAGAGATATAGGGCGCCGCAATGGCAGGAGAAGCTATCACAATTGCCCGCCCCTACGCAGAAGCGGTGTTCGCACGGGCGGAGGCGAGCGACAAGCTCGACCTCTGGTCTGAGATGCTGGCACTACTTGCGCAGGTCGTGGAAGAGCCGGCTGCCGCCGGCATCATTGCCGATCCGATGTTTGATAAGGAGCACCTGACCCAGCTGATGCTGGATATAGGTGGCGGCCATCTTAACGAAGAGGGCCAAAATCTTGTCAAACTGCTGGTGCAAAACGGGCGACTCCCGATAGTGCCGGAGATTGTCGGTGTGTATGAACAACTAAAGGCAGAGAGCCAACGAGTGCTCAATGTCCATGTACGTACCGCATACGCCCTCAAACCCGCCGAGGAGAATAAGATCGCTGCCGCCCTTAAAGCCAAATTGGGGCGCGATATCACCATCACCAGCGAGGAGGACGCCGATCTGATCGGTGGTCTTCATATCCGCGCCGGCGATATGGTGATAGACGGATCCGTCAGCGGCCAGCTCCAGCAACTGGCGAACGAATTAGGAATCTAAGCGAGAAGCCATCATGCAACTCAATCCATCCGAGATCAGCGATCTGATCAAAAGTAAGATCGAAAACTTCGATCTTAAAACCGAAGCCCGCAACGAAGGCACTATCATCAGCCTGACTGACGGTATTGCCCGTATCCACGGTCTTGAGGACGCTATGTCCTATGAGATGCTGGAGCTACCCGGCAACACTTTCGGTCTGGTGCTCAACCTTGAGCGCGATTCAGTTGGTGCCGTGGTACTGGGTGACTATACACATCTCTCTGAAGGCGACGCTGTAAAGTGCACCGGTCGTGTACTGGAGGTTCCAACAGGCGAAGCGATGTTGGGCCGAGTGGTTGATGCGCTGGGTAATCCGATTGATGGTAAGGGCGCGATTGAGTCAACCACCAGCTCCCCTATCGAGAGGGTGGCTCCGGGCGTAATCGAGCGTAAGTCGGTAGACCAGCCGGTACAGACCGGACTGAAGGCTATCGATGCCATGGTGCCGGTGGGACGTGGCCAGCGTGAGCTGATCATTGGTGACCGCCAGACCGGTAAGTCTGCCGTCGCTATCGATGCCATCATCAATCAGAAGGGCACCGGTGTAAAATGTATCTACGTCGCTGTTGGTCAGAAGAACTCGACCATTGCTCAGGTTGTACGCAAGCTTGAAGAGCACGGCGCCATGGAGCATACGATTATCGTTGCTGCTCCCGCCGCAGAATCTGCAGCACTGCAGTTCATCGCCCCCTACTCCGGTTGCACCATGGGTGAGTACTTCCGCGATCGCGGCGAAGATGCCATGATCGTTTATGATGATCTCACCAAGCAGGCATGGGCCTACCGTCAGGTCTCACTGCTGTTGCGTCGTCCTCCTGGTCGTGAGGCCTATCCGGGTGATGTTTTCTACCTGCACTCACGCCTGCTGGAGCGCTCCGCACGAGTCAACGCCGACTACGTCGAGAAGATAACCAATGGTGAGGTGAAGGGCCAGACCGGTTCACTGACCGCTTTCCCGATCATCGAAACCCAGGCAGGTGACGTATCGGCCTTCGTACCGACCAACGTGATCTCTATTACCGATGGCCAGATCTTCCTCGAGGCAGACCTGTTCAACGCCGGTATCCGCCCGGCTATTAACGCCGGTCTATCGGTCTCACGAGTTGGCGGTGCCGCACAGACCAAGATCATTAAAAAGCTCGGTGGTGGTGTACGCCTGGCACTGGCTCAGTACCGTGAACTGGCGGCATTCTCCCAGTTTGCTTCTGATCTTGATGAGGCGACCCGGGCACAGCTTTCACGTGGTGAACGAGTTACAGAGCTGATGAAACAGCTGCAGTACTCGCCCCTTAGCATTGCTGAGATGGCGGCCTCACTGTTTGCTGCCAATGAGGGCTATCTGGATGATGTCGACACCAACAAGGTTGTTGATTTTGAAGCTGCACTTCACGCTTATATGAAGAGCAATCAGAAGGAGATGTCTGAGCAGATCAACGAGAGCGGTGACTTCAACGATGAGATCGCCAACTCTCTCCATGAGGCACTCAAGGATTTCAAGGCCAACCACACTTGGTAATGGCAGAAACCGGTGAGTTGTGAGCTGAGAGAGCGAGGTTAGACATGGCAGGCTCAAAAGAGATACGTACCCAGATAGTCAGTATCAAAAATACGCAGAAGATCACCTCTGCAATGGAGATGGTGGCGGCGGCCAAAATGCGAAAAGCGCAGGAGCGTATGGCGGCTACCCGCCCCTACGCGGATAAGATGAAGAAAGTGATAGGTCATCTTTATCATGCGCACCCGGAGTATCGTCACGTATTCACCCTCGATCGCGAGGTCAAACGTGTAGGCTACATCGTGGTCTCCTCTGACCGTGGGCTATGCGGCGGCCTCAATAGCAACCTGTTTCGCAAGCTCACCAGGAAGATTGCTGAGCAGCAGAGTGAAGGTATAGAGGTTGATTTTTGCACTATTGGCAGTAAGGCCCTAGGCCATTTTCGCCGCTTTGGTGGCAGAGTAATTTCCCAGGCCAGCCACCTCGGTGATGCGGTGCATATAGATAACCTGATCGGACCGATCAAAGTGATGCTGGATGCTTTTGAAAACGGTGATCTGGATCGTATCTATGTGGTGTATAACAACTTTGTAAACACCATGACCCAGGATCCGACGATAGATCAGTTGGTACCTATCGCATCAGAGCCCAACGAGGATTTGAAGCACCACTGGGACTACATCTACGAGCCAGACTCCAAGGATGTAGTTGATGGGTTGATGGTGCGCTATATCGAATCACTGATCTACCAGGCGGTAGTCGACAACGCAGCCTGTGAGCAGTCTGCAAGAATGGTGGCAATGAAATCCGCTACCGACAACGCCGGCGATCTGATCAATGAACTGCAACTGGTCTACAACAAGGCGCGTCAGGCGGCCATCACTCAGGAGATCTCTGAGATCGTGAGCGGCGCTGCGGCAGTTGGCTAACCGGGCAGTTAACGAATTTAATTTTAGAAATATCGAATAGTCGCTTTGGCGACGAGGGGAACCAGAAATGAGTTCGGGTAAAGTGGTAGAAATCATTGGCGCTGTGGTGGACGTCCAGTTCCCCATGGGCGATATGCCGAAGGTCTACGAAGCACTGCGGATCGAAGAGGTTGATTTGACCCTCGAGGTGCAGCAGCAGTTGGGTGACGGCGTGGCACGTACCATCGCCATGGGCTCAACTGACGGTCTGCGTCGTAATGTCGAGGTTACCCCTACCGGCGCGCCGATCACCGTACCGGTGGGCCAGAAGACCCTGGGCCGTATCATGGATGTTCTCGGTCGTCCCATCGACGAGAAGGGGCCGGTAGATTCCGAAGCACTGATGCCGATCCATAGACTGCCACCAAAATTTGATGAGCAGGCCAGCACTACCGATGTTCTTGAAACCGGTATCAAGGTAATTGATCTGGTTATGCCTATTGTCAAGGGCGGTAAGGTCGGGTTGTTCGGTGGTGCCGGCGTCGGCAAAACCGTTACCCTGATGGAGCTGATTCGTAATATCGCGGTTGAGCACTCGGGTTTCTCGGTATTCGCCGGTGTCGGTGAGCGTACCCGTGAGGGTAACGACTTCTATCACGAGATGGCGGAAGGTGGCGTACTCGATAAGGTGGCACTGGTTTATGGTCAGATGAATGAGCCTCCAGGCAACCGCCTGCGCGTAGCGCTCACAGGTCTCACCATTGCGGAGAACTTCCGTGACGAGGGTCGTGACGTACTGCTGTTCGTTGATAACATCTACCGTTACACCCTGGCGGGAACCGAGGTTTCTGCACTGCTCGGTCGTATGCCTTCAGCGGTGGGCTATCAGCCGACCCTGGCGGAAGAGATGGGCACCCTACAGGAGCGTATCACCTCCACCAAGACCGGCTCGATCACCTCGTTCCAGGCGGTATACGTACCGGCGGACGATTTGACCGATCCCTCCCCTGCGACCACCTTCGCTCACTTGGATGCAACCCTGGTACTGTCGCGTCAGATCGCTGAGCTGGGTATCTACCCGGCAGTTGATCCTCTCGATTCAACCAGTCGTATCCTCGATCCCCATGTGGTCGGCCAGGAGCACTATGAAGTGGCTCGTGGCGTACAGGGTACCCTGCAGCGCTACAAGGAGCTGAAGGATATTATCGCCATCCTCGGTATGGACGAGTTGTCCGAAGAGGATAAGCAGACCGTGGCCCGTGCCCGTAAGATGCAGCGTTTCCTTTCGCAGCCCTTCTTCGTTGCGGAGGTGTTCACTGGTTCACCCGGTAAGTACGTCTCCCTGAAAGATACCGTTGCCGGTTTCAAGGCGATTCTTGCCGGTGAGTATGATCACCTGCCAGAGCAGGCTTTCTATATGGTGGGTGGTGTCGACGAAGCGGCTGCCCAGGGCGCCGGCGACTAAGCAGTAGGAGATAACTTATGGCCATGACAATCCATGTGGATATAGTGAGCGCCGAAGGCGAGATCCACTCCGGCCTGGCCGAGATGGTCTACGCTCCTGCGGTTATGGGTGATGTGGGTATTGCACCTCGCCATACACCGATGGTGACGCGACTCAAACCCGGTGAAGTTCGGGTGGAGACGGGTAAAGAGCAGAAGCACTTCTACGTCTCCGGTGGCATCCTCGAGGTGCAGCCTCACGTTGTCACCGTGTTGGCTGATACCGCCATCCGTGCCGCTGATCTCGATGAGGCCGCCGCCCTTGAAGCCAAGCGCCAGGCCGAAGACGCACTCGCCGGCCAGCAGGCCGACTACGACCACGCCAAAGCACAGTCAGAGCTGATAGAGGCTGTTGCTCAACTGCGTACTATCGATAAGCTGCGCAGGCGCTCCGGCTGATAATCGGTCACGGTTTTAGAAAAAAGCTCTGCTCGTCAGGGCTTTTTTGTGGGAAAGTTTGTGCTGGTTCACATTTTTATGGTAAGTTTCACGAAGCTGACGACGGTTGGCTGGAAAAATGCGGTGAGGCGATGGACCGCGTGAGGATAGAATCTTCACCGCGCGAGTATCGATACTTTAAGAATAATTTTGGAGACTAATGGATATGATGAAAGTAATAGGTAAGTTGTTGGCGGCGGGTTTGTTGCTGCTGGGTACTGCTGGGGCTAATGCTGCTTTAGTCAATGGGAACACGTATGAGCTTTTCCTCGGCCAGTCGGATAACACCGGTAGGGTAGATGAGTCACCCTTCAAACATGTATACCATTTCGAAAATACGCTCGATCAGGATGTTCGTATCGACGGTGTTATCTTTGTGGGCGGCCAAAGTGTTGGCGGTGACACAGTGTCTTACAAGGATATGTTCTGGGACTATGGGAGCGGCGCTATACGCCTCACCGATGGCAATGGTGTTGTTCTAAGCGGGACGGATACAGATTTTTCTCTTCCAATCATTGTAGGCCCCGCCAGCCCCGCATTGAGTGTATATATTTGGGGCAGTGCAAATAACGATATTGTTCTGGCTGAAGACTACCAGTTTAATATTGAAGTTTCTTCCGTACCCGTACCCGGTGCCGCCATCCTCTTCGGCTCCGCCGTTATGGCATTCGGCTTCATCAGTCGCCGCAGAAAAGGTATCGCCGCCTGAACTGCATAGGGTGATCTAGGATCGCTCAGGCAACCCCAAAACCTGGTTGCCGAATAAAACCTCGCCAAGTGGCGGGGTTTTTTTATGGGGAAATTTAGGGAAATTGGGGTCAGAGTAAAATTTTCAGCGCTGAATTATACTGTCAGCTCAACGTATTGATGATCATGGAGGATCTATGGCACGTCTGCCACGACTCAGCCCAATCGGAATCCCGCAGCACATCATTCAGCGGGGTAACAACCGCCAGGCCTGCTTTTCCAGCGAGCAGGATTTTGCAGCATATGCCAACTGGCTGAAAGAGTATGCCGAGCGCTATCGTGTGCTGATTCATGCCTGGGTGTTTATGACCAACCATGTTCACTTATTGGCAACCCCACTGGCGGATAACGCCGTATCCAACATGATGCAGGCACTCGGGAGACTCTATGTGCGTTACTATAATCGTGAGTACAGACGCACCGGCACGCTGTGGGAAGGGCGCTTCAAGTCATCACTTGTCCAATCGGATAACTACCTTCTTCTCTGTTCACGATATATTGAGCTGAATCCTGTGCGTGCATGTATGGTAAATGACCCAGCAGCATATCGCTGGTCGAGTTATCACAGCAGCGCCTTGGGAGTTGAGTCCGACTTGCATAGTCCGCATCTGGAGTACATCGCATTGGGAAGTTCGCCGGAACACCGTTGCGAGGTATATCGCAGCTTGTTTCAAGAGCTTCTCGAGGAGAAGCTCATTTCCGATATCCGGCAGGCTACCAATAAGGGCATGGCCATAGGCAATGATCGATTCAAAGATGAAATTGAGTTTAACCTCGATAGAAGGGTAAGGCCGAAAAAAGCAGGTCGCCCAAGGGCATGTCATCGGCATGAAAAATAATTTTACTCTGACCCTAATTAAGGTATTTCTTACACTGCTGATCTTGTTGTCTGCGCTGTGGCAGACTGCCCGGCTAAGTAAAGAGAATGCCCTGGCAGAGCTTGAGCAGGAGGGGCGACATCAGCTGAGCCTCTATATCTCTCACCTGCAGGGCCGGCTGGAGAAGTTTGAGTCGCTCCCCGAACTGCTGGCCACCAATAAGCGTCTGGCATATCAGCTCCAGCACCCCCAAGACAGGGAGGGGGCAGAAGCGTTGAGCCGTGATCTGGAGAAGATCAACCAGATCAGTGGCGCGGCAGATACCTATCTGATGAACAGTCGTGGACTTACTGTTGCCGCCTCAAACTGGCAGTCAGAGCGCCCCTTTGTCGGCCGTAACTTCTCCTACCGACCCTACTTCAGGGAGGCGATGGAGGGGCGCCTTGGCCGCTATTTTGCCTTGGGCTCCACCTCCCAGCGACGCGGCTACTACTTTGCCTATCCGGTGCGTCACCAGCAGCAGATTCTTGGTGTAGTTGTCGTTAAGCTCGATATTTCCCAGATTGAGCAGGACTGGAGTCTCTCTGACGACCGTTTTCTCGTCACCGATCCCGATGGAGTGATCTTTATCACCACAGAGGGAGGCTGGCGCTTCAAATCTCTGCAGCCGCTGTCGACTCATGTGAGGGATCGGATCAGGAAGGGCCGCCGCTACGTCGATACCAAGATTGAGCCGCTTGCTCTCTCTACCGTTGAATCAATTGGAACGGCAATTCGGATTGTCGAACTTGGTCCGGAAGAGGGCGGGCGCTTCCTGATGCTGGAGCATGAGATGCCTGAGGCGGGTTGGAAAGTCCATATACTCACCTCTTACACGCCTGTCTCAGGTCAGATGAGGCGTAGTCTGTTGCTGGTCCTGAGTCTATTTACTGTGCTTCTGCTGCTGGCACTCTATCTGAATCAGCGCAGAAGACGCCTGCTGGAGCGTGCGGAGTTTGCCAGACGTGCAAAACGTGATCTGGAGTTGCGTGTACGTGAGAGAACTCAGGAGCTGATGGAATCGAATACCCGTCTGAGTTCGGAGATCGAGGAGCACAGGCAGACGGAAAAGGCGCTGCAGCAGACCCAGGATGAGCTGATTCAAGCGGCAAAAATGGCGGTAGTGGGGCAGATGGCCACGGGTATCAGCCACGAGCTGAATCAGCCGCTGGCGGCCATTCGCTCCTATGCGGATAACTCCCGCGCCCTGTTACAGCGCGAACGCAAGGAGGAGGCCTGCTGGAATCTGCAGCAGATCTCCCAACTGACCGAGCGCATGGCGACCATCAGTTCACAGCTGAAACTGTTTGCCCGCAAGACCTCCGGGCAGCTTGTGAGTGTATCCTTGCCTGCAGCGATAGACTATTCACTGAAAATTCTCGCGCCGAGAATAAAAGAGGTGTCAGCGGAGGTGAGGCTGCAGCTGCCGCAGCAGGAGATTTTTCTCCAGGCTGACATGGTCCAGCTGGAGCAGGTTTTCGTTAATCTGATAAGCAATGCGCTGCATGCGGTGGAGGAGGGTGAGCGGCGTATAATCGAGATCAGTGGATCACAGAGAAAGCACCTTTTTCATGTGGCGATACGAGATAGTGGCTGTGGTATTGAAGAGGCTCACCTGAAGCGACTGTTTGATCCCTTTTTTACCACTAAGTCGGAGAGCAGTGGGCTGGGACTCGGTCTCTCAATCTCTCACAGGATTGTGGAGGGAATGGGTGGTACCCTGGAGGCGAAGAATCATCCTGAGGGTGGTGCGGTGTTTATACTGGAGATGCCGTTGGCTGCAGCCCCGGAGGGGAATTGATAAATGAGTGGTGAAGCAAAAGTCATCTTTATCGATGATGAAAAACATATCCGTATAGCCAACCAGCAGACCCTGGATCTGGCGGGCTTTGATGTGCAGACCTTCAGTAGTGCCGAGAAGGTGCTGCCCATGCTTTCGCCGGCGTGGCGGGGTGTGCTGGTGTGTGACATCAAAATGCCTGGGATGGACGGACTCACCTTTCTGGAGAAGGTTAAGAGTGTGGATAGGGATCTGCCGGTGATCCTGGTGAGCGGTCATGGAGATATCTCTATGGCAGTAGGTGCTATACGTGACGGCGCCTACGATTTTCTGGAGAAGCCATTTGCCGCCGAGGAGCTGATTGAAACGGTGCGTCGTGCACTGGACAAACGATTGCTGACACTTGAAAACCGCCAACTGCGCCAGGAGTTGGAGGTGCAGAGCACGCCGGGACCCAGGATTATAGGCAACACGCCGGCAATACAGCGCTTGAGAGCAACTATTGCGCGTATCGCTACAGCGGGTGCCGATGTACTGATCATGGGTGAGACCGGCACCGGCAAGGAGCTGGTTGCCCGTTCACTGCATGAACAGTCCTCGCGCCGTGGTGGCAACTTTGTTGCAATCAACTGTGGCGCCGTGCCGGAAAGCCTTATCGAGAGCGAGCTCTTCGGCCATGAAGCGGGTGCCTTTACCGGTGCACGGGAGCGGCGAGTTGGAAAGTTTGAGCATGCTAACGGCGGTACACTCTTTCTCGATGAAATCGAGAGCATGCCGATGTCTGTACAGGTGCATCTACTGCGGGTGCTGCAGGAGCGGGTGGTGGAACCTGTCGGCTCCAACCATCAGATCCCTCTGGAGCTGTGCGTGGTGGCGGCATCGAAAGTGGATCTCAAAGAGGCCGTTGCCGCCGGTGAGTTTCGTGAAGACCTCTACTATCGACTCAATGTAGTGATTATAGACATCCCCCCTTTAAGCCAGCGCCGGGAGGATATCCCTCTGCTGTTTCAGCACTTTTTGCTAGTCGCCAACGCCCGCTATCAGCAGGAGGCGGCCTCACCAAATGGTGACCAGCTGCGTACCCTGTTAACCCATGATTGGCCGGGAAATATTCGTGAGCTGCGTAATGTGGCTGAGCGCTATGTGCTGCTGGGTGAGAACTGTGGTTATGACCTGGAGCAGCTGATGCACGGAAGTGAGGGGGAGGCGGCTCTTACTCTGCCGCAACAGGTTGAGTGTTTTGAAAAGAGTGTGATCGAGCAGTCACTGAAAAGCCACAGTGGCAATATCAAGGCGACTATGGAGGCCTTGGGCGTGCCGCGTAAGACACTTTACGACAAGATGCAAAAATTTTGTCTCGACAAAAGTAACTATAAATAGTCTGAAACAGGCAGGATCACCTCCACACCAACCGGCCTAATCGGCGGGATTCCACACATTTTTTTCGCTCCCACTCCTTTTCTGCGCCCGTAGGGTGCGAAATAGCATATTTCCCGGGTCTGGCGCACTAATTGCTCCCAATATAGTTCACTAGCCTCTGTGTCAGAGCTACTCTGATGGACAGTTTTAACTATCTCTGTTGCTTCGGGCTTGAAACAGGGTGGTGATCTGCCTCAATTGACACCCCCCCGCCGATGGGCGTAGTTTTGTTCCTGATCGGCTATGCAAATAACTACTCATAATCCGTGGAGGATATTCATATGAAAAGAAGGACTGTATTAGCGGCATCACTCTGTATGACCATGGCAATGGCCATGATCCCCGCCGGCCAGGCGTTTGCGAAGAAACGTATCGTTTTTGGCGGCGGCCCGGCGGGCGGTACCTTCCAGGTTGTGGCCAATGCCATTCAAACCTATAAGCCGGTAAAGGCGATTGATGATTTTACCGTCAAGGCGCAGTCTTCAGCCGGTTCGGTTGAGAACCTGCGCAAGGTCAACTCCGGTCGTTCCGACTTTGGTGTGGTCTATTCCGGGCACGTCTATCTGGGACGTAACGGCAAGATGAAGAATGACCCCAAGAAGTATGACAAGGTGATGGCGGTCGGCTTCCTCTATGGCGCTCCTGCACAGCTGGTTACCCGTAAAGACTCAGGTATTAAATCGGTCAAGGATCTGGTGGGTAAGAAAGTGGGCGTGGGTAATGCCGGCTCCGGCGCCTTTGCCAACTGCGAGATGTTCTTTACCCACATGGGTGTCTGGGACAAGATCGAGCGTAACGCTATGGGCTATAATGATGCGGCGGCAGCTTTCGGCAACAACCAACTTGATGCCTTCTGGCTCTTCACCGCTTTCCCCTCCGGTGCTGTGATTCAAGCCGCACAGACCAACGAGATTGCCATGGTCAATGTGGATGCGGATGCCAAGGCCTCCGGTTTCTATGACAAGTACCCCTACTTCGGACAGCTGAGCGTACCTGCGGGCACCTATAAGGGTGTAGATACTGAGACAGGCTCCTTCCAGGACTCCGCTCTCTGGGTTGCCAATGCCGATGTCCCTGCTGATGTGGTCTACAAACTGCTATCTACCATCTACACCGATGAAGGTCTGGCTCATATGGTCAGCCAGAAGAAGACCTTCAAGGCGATGAGTGTGGCAAAGGGTGTTGTGGGTGTAGTGACTCCGCTCCATCCGGGTGCCGAAAAGTTCTGGAAAGAGAAGGGCCTGCTCTGATAGTGAGCGCCTGATTGCTGGGTCATTCACCTTTCCTGGATTAGTTGCCGGGACGGGTGGATGGCTTATTTTTATAGAATAATGTGAAAAAATGTGAAAAGGGGTCAGTACCCTTTAATTATTATCCTACGGTTTACATTGATATGAGCAGCAGCTTGATTAAAGGGTACTGACCCCTTTTATTGCTCTTTTAATTTCCTTTTAATTTCTAGTCTTTTAATAATAAAACCACGCTCAACCGTCCACTTTATCGGGAGTCCGGAATGTATCAGAAGCTTCATAAAATAGAGAAGATCTTCTTTGACATAAGCGCGGTAGCTCTGCTGCTCTTCTACTCCTATTCATCTGTGGTTGCACCTGCGGCAACCCAGTTTCATCGTGGCATCTATGTGATTGCCACCTATATCCTGGTATTTCTGATCTACCGGTCCAAGTCGAATATCATGCGAGTGGTGGACTACCTGCTGATGGTTCTCTCGACGCTGACTATTGGCTACTGGATGTATAATTTCGAGGTGATCAACTATCGTACCGGTGCCGAAACAGACCTCGATATGGCGGTGGCAGTGGTGGGTGTGCTCATCGGCATCGAGTTGGCCCGGAGGGTGGTCGGTATCATTTTTGTGATTATCGGTGGGGTACTGCTGCTCTACGGGGTCTATGGCGACGCAATGCCGGATCTTATCTCCCATGCGGGAGATACCTTTCCCCAGCTATGCACCTCGATCTTCTACAAGAGTGATGGTGTCTTCGGAATCATGGCCAATGTACTGGCCACTTATATCCTGCTGTTTGTTTTTTTTGGCGCCTTTCTCAATAAGTGTGGTGCCCAGAAGTTCTTTGTCGACTTTCCGCTGGCGGCGGTGGGTCACAAGATAGGCGGCCCCGGTAAAGTAGCGGTTATCGCCTCCGGCCTGTTTGGCTCCATCTCCGGTAGCGCCATTGCCAATGTTGTCTCCACTGGCTCATTCACCATTCCAATGATGAAGAAGGCCGGCTTTAAGCCACATATTGCCGGTGGCATCGAGCCTGCTGCCTCCATTGGTGGCATGTTTATGCCGCCGATCATGGGTGCCGGCGGCTTTATCATGGCCGAGCTCACCGGGGTACCTTACTCCCAGATTATGCTAGTGGCCATCTTCCCGGCGATGATGTACTTCTTTAGCGTCTATGTCATGGTTCACTACGAAGCAAAAAAATATAACCTCGTGGGTGAGAGGTCTGAGCGGAGTGCCATGGAGATTTTCAAGCGTGAGTGGTACTACATTACGCCGTTGGTGGTGATTACTATCTTTATGCTTTACGGCTACTCTCCGGGTTACGCGGCAATTCTTGGCATCGTCTCCTGTATTGTCGTGAGTTGGGTACGCAAGGAGACGAGAATTGGTCCCAAAGAGTTTTTGGAGGCAGCACGGGATGGTGCTGAGAGCAGCCTCAAGATCGGTGCCACCGTTGGCGTTATCGGTATTATTATCGGTGTACTCACCTTTAGTGGCCTGATACTCACCTTTGCCGATATCGTTATCGAACTGGCCGATGGCTCCCTGATTCTGACGATCCTTTTTATCGCCCTCGCTTCCCTGATCCTGGGCATGGGCGTGCCGGTCACCGCCGCATATCTGATTACGGCGGTAGTGGCGGTACCTGCCCTGACCCACCTGGGTGTCAATATGATTGCCGCCCATATGATCGTCTACTGGCTCTCACAGGACTCGAATATCACGCCGCCAGTCTGTATCGCCGCCTTTGCCGGGGCCACTATTGCTAAGGCGAATATGTGGAAAACGGCTTTCTCCGCCTTCAAGTTCGCCAAGTTCCTCTATCTGGGGCCATTCCTCTTTGGCTATGTGCCGGCCTTCTCCCTCGATGGTTCCTCCATGGATATCGTCAAGGCGTTTATCCTGATCATTCTTGGTACCTGGGCTTACTCCTGGATGCTCAGTGGTATCTGGGTGGGCAGAGTGAAAAAACTGTTTGGTGGTAAGGCCGCAGCGTGAAGTAGGGGGCTGTTCAGCCTCGTTTCGCGCAAAGACGCAAAGGCGCAAAAAAACAGACCGATTTATCAGACAGAGCAGTATGTTCTTTTGATTGGAAATCCCCTAAGGAGACTCTGGTCAAGTCATGATTGCTTTACGCTGGCTAAAATTGCCTCAATTCGCTCCGAAGATCGCAGCAATAGAATGGTTATTACCGCTCACTTCGAAACAAATTGGAACAATTTTATCTCAGCCTAAATCTAACCAGACTTAATCAGAGGCTCCTTAATACGTTATTGAGGATGTTTCCCTTTGCGCCTTAGCGTCTTTGCGCGAAAATTTTTTATCCTAAGTAAGTGCAATTCGCCGCGCTCCTTTGTTGCCTTCGGCCAGCCAGTGGCAAGGTTCAAATGAAGTTGCAGTTATGGGCATTTATTGCGAGGTTTTTTGCATTAAATATTTCTATGCAAACCATCTGTAATCTTTATAGAATGGCCCGCCATTAAAGCCTTTCCGGCCGACATACACTTCAGTACAAGGTAAATCCCCATGTCCGAGGACTTGAAAAAAAGCGCTCTCAACTACCATCGTTATCCCCGTCCGGGAAAGCTGGAGATAAAAGCAACCAAGCCTCTGGCCAACTCCCACGATCTTGCTCTCGCCTACTCGCCGGGTGTTGCCTACGCCTGTAGTGAGATTGCAGAGGATCCCCTGAAGGCGGCTGACTATACGGCACGCAGTAATCTGGTCGCGGTGATCACTAACGGTACTGCCGTGCTGGGTCTCGGCGCCATTGGCAGCCTTGCATCAAAACCGGTAATGGAGGGCAAGGCGGTTCTATTCAAGGAGTTTGCCGATATCGATGTCTTCGATATTGAGGTTGATGAACTTGATCCGGAAAAATTCATCGATACCGTCGCACGGTTGGAGCCGACCTTCGGCGGTATCAACCTTGAAGATATCAAATCCCCAGAGTGTTTTATTATTGAAAAGGGGCTGAAAGAGCGGATGAGTATCCCGGTCTTTCATGATGACCAGCACGGCACAGCGATTGTCGTTGCAGCGGCGATCTATAACGGCTTGCGGGTGGTCGAGAAGAAAATCGAAGAAGTAAAGCTGGTTGCCTCCGGTGCGGGTGCCGCCGCCCTCGCCTGTCTCGATCTGCTGGTCGAGCTGGGGCTGAGAAGGGAAAACATCACAGTGACCGATATTGCCGGCGTGGTGTATGAGGGGCGGATGGAAGAGATGGACCCCTACAAGGCCCGCTACGCAGTGAAGACCGATAAGCGTACTTTGCAGGAGGTGCTGCCCGGTGCCGATATTTTCCTCGGCCTGTCGGCTGCCGGGGTACTGAAACCCGACTACCTAAAGGAGATGGCGGAGCGGCCCCTGATTATGGCGCTGGCCAATCCGACGCCGGAAATCATGCCGGAGCCAGCCATGGAAGCGAGGCCCGATGCCATTATCGCCACCGGCCGTTCAGATTTCCCCAACCAGGTGAATAATGTCCTCTGCTTCCCCTTTCTTTTTCGTGGCGCCCTTGATGTAGGTGCGACGGAGATCAACGAGAGTATGAAGATGGCGGCGGTACGTGCCATTGCCGATTTGGCCATGGAAGAAGCCTCCGATATTGTGCGCTCTGCCTACGGTGGCCAAGAGTTGCAGTTTGGCCCGGACTATCTGATCCCAAAGCCCTTCGATCCGCGACTGATGGGCTACGTCGCCCCGGCTGTGGCCAAGGCGGCGATGGAGAGCGGTGTGGCACAGCGCCCATTGGCTGATATCCGAGCCTACAGTGAGGGGCTGACCAATAGGGTGTTCCGTACCGGCATGGTAATGAAGCCGGTCTTTGATCTTGCCCGGGAAAAGGCCAAACGCGTGGTGTTTGCTGAAGGTGAGGAGGAGAAGGTACTGCAGGTATTGCCGCAGATTGTGGATCAGGGTATTGCCCGCCCCATTGTTATTGGCCGGCGAACAGTGATTGAACAGCGGCTGAAGAAGTTGGGCCTGGGTGTGGAGGTCGATGAGGACTTCGACCTTGTCGATCCCCATAATCACGACAGCTATTTCAGCTATGCCGAGGCCTACTACAAGCAGGTTGCACGTAAAGGCTACTCACCCATTGAAGCACGCTATTTTCTGCGTACCAACTCCACTGTACTGGGCGCTTTGATGGTGCGTGAAGGACGGGCGGATGCAATGATCTGTGGTACCCGTGGGCGCTATACCCAGCATCTGCAGCATATTGAGGAGGTCATCGGTAAGGCGCCGGGGGTCAACAAGCTGGCGGCCATGAATGCCCTGGTAATGAGCAGCGGCACCCTGTTCATGGCCGATACCTATGTGCAGGACGAGCCTTCTGCAGAGGATATTGCAGAGATTGTGCATCTCTGTTCCCGGGAAGTGCGCTGGTTTGGTGAGGAGCCCAGAGTGGGCCTGCTCTCCCAGTCAAGTTTTGGTACCCGCGACACTCCCTCTGCGAAAAAGATGCACAGAGCCCATCAGTTGATTCGGCAGGCGCAGCCCGAGCTGGAGATTGAGGGTGAGATGAGCGCGAGCCTGGCGCTCTCGATTAAGAAACTCAGAAAGCGCTTCCCGGACAGCATGCTCAAGGGATCCGCCAATCTACTGGTGATGCCTAATCTGGACGCGGCCAACATCTCCTTTAACATGGCCAGGCACCTGGCGGATGGCATTGCTATCGGCCCGATCCTGGTAGGCACCGCCAAGTCGGTGCATATCGTCACTGCCAATACGACGGTGCGGGGCCTGCTTAATATGACCGCCTTGGCCGCAGTGCGGGCAGATTCATGTTAGCTAGGAACCCCTGAAATTGAGCCGTAAATGAACGCATATATGGCGCTTGATTTGCCCTTCGGGGATAAAGAACGGGGGGTATTGTGTGCAAATAATCATCAAGAACCCGATTTTGGGGGAATTGTCTCCCAATCAGCACGTTCGGCCACAAATTGTTACAATGCGCGGTCAAATTTCATATGAGCGCGATTGATAGATCGCGGGAGCAGTTAAGCCGATGAGCAAAGAAGTGATCAAACCGGGAAAGTTTGTCTCCCTCACCTACACCATAGCCGATGAGGATGACAATATGATGGAGCAGAACGATATTCCAGTCAGCTACGTACACGGTGGCGAGACCGAGTTGATTGGCGATATGGATCGGGCGATTGCAGGCAAGGGTGTCGGTGCCACCGTTGAAGTGATGGTTGCGGCTGAGAATGGTTTTGGTCCCCATGACCCGGATCTCACTTTTACCGATGATCTGGATAATGTTCCCCCACAGTTTCGGCAGATCGGCGCCGAGGTGCAGATGCAGGGTCCTGAGGGGGAGACCAAGAACTTCTATGTCACCAAGATTGAAGATGGCAAGTTGACGGTCGATGGCAACCACCCCCTCGCCGGCAAGCGCCTCAAGGTGCGGGTCACAGTACTGGAAGTACGTGATGCCACCCCAGAGGATATGCAGCCCGCATCGGGCAGCTGCAGTATTAACTGATAACGGCAGACGCTAGGAGCCTGTCCGAGAATAGGACACCTACTGCGGAAACCCCATTTTGGCCCTTTTCCCCGCTCATTTTCGTTGAATAAGAGTAACTATTCGTCTCAAATGACCGGAAAAAATGACTCAAAATGGACTCCCCTCGCTACGGTGCCTATTCTCGGACAGGCTCCTAGGGCTAGAAAAAAGACGGCAAAATGGATCAGTGGGTAAAGGTATGAAACTAGGTGTTGTTATTCTCGCTGCCGGCCAGGGAACGCGGATGAAGTCCGCCCTGCCGAAGGTACTCCATCCTCTGGCGGATAAACCGCTGCTCGGGCATGTCGTTACCTTGGCGCACAAGCTGGGATCTGAACAGATTGCAGTGGTCTATGGTCATGGCGGCGACCAGGTACGTTCAGCGATAGGCGATAGCAGTCTGGTCTGGGTAGAGCAGACCGAGCAGCTGGGTACCGGTCATGCTGTGGAGCAGGCGATGCCTGCCATGAGTGAGATGGATCGTGTGTTGGTGCTTTACGGCGATGTGCCGCTTACCTCACCTGAAACCCTCCAAAATCTGATTCAAAAGACGGCAGAGAGTGATCTGGTGTTGCTTACCGTCACCCTGGAGAATCCCACCGGCTACGGTCGTATCATTCGCAATAAGGCTGGAGCGGTATGCAGTATCGTTGAGCAGAAGGATGCCACCACTGAAGAGCTGGCCGTCGATGAGGTCAACACCGGTATCCTGGTGGCGGATCGGAAACGGCTGGATAGCTGGTTGTCAAAGCTTGACAGCGGTAATGCTCAAGGCGAATTCTATCTTACCGATATCGTCGGGATGGCGGTGGCTGATGGGGTCGAGGTGCATTCGCTGCAGACGGCGGACGAGTATGAGGTGATGGGTGTCAACGACCGTGTCCAGCTCGCAGTGCTGGAGCGACACCACCGGCGCACTCAGGCAGAGAAACTGATGCGCTCAGGAGTCACTCTGCGTGATCCCTCCCGTTTTGATCTGCGTGGCGAACTCACAACCGGCAGGGATGTGGAGATCGATGTCAATGTGCTGATTGAGGGTAATGTATTCCTCGGTGATGGTGTACGAATCGGCGCCAATACGGTGATACGCAACAGCCGTATCGCTGCCGGCGTTGTTATCAAGGAGAATTGTGTTATCGAGGATGCCCAGGTGGGAGAGGAGTCGATCATAGGTCCCTTCTCCCGGTTGCGCCCGGAGACAGAACTGGCCGCTCGGGTTCACGTCGGTAACTTTGTCGAGATCAAGAAATCCACCGTCGACGAAGGGAGTAAGATCAACCATCTCAGCTATGTCGGCGACACCACGGTGGGCCGCACGGTCAATATTGGCGCTGGGACGATCACCTGCAACTATGACGGCGCCAACAAGTTTAGGACGGTGATCGGCGATAACGCCTTTATCGGCTCGGACAGCCAACTGGTGGCACCGGTTGAGGTGGGGGAGGGTGCGACCATCGGTGCCGGCTCCACCATCACCCGTGACACACCGGCTGATACCCTCACTCTGAGTCGGGCTAAACAGTTCAGCCTTAAATCCTGGACACGACCAACGAAGAAAAGTAAGGAGTAGCTTATGTGCGGTATTGTAGGGGCCATCTCAGACCGTAATGTACTGCCTCTGCTGATGGATGGCCTGCAGCGGCTGGAGTACCGTGGCTACGACTCTGCCGGGGTTGCTATCAGGGAAGAGAGTGGTGAGATGAAGCGCTTCCGCTCTCTCGGCAAAGTGGGCGTATTGCGTGATCTGGTAGAGGCCTCCCACGTCACCGGCAAACTCGGCATCGCCCATACCCGCTGGGCCACCCACGGCGCCCCCTCGGAGCAGAATGCCCATCCCCAGATGAGTGGTGTCAGAGTCGCCGTGGTTCACAACGGTATTATCGAAAATCACAACAGTCTGCGGGATCAACTGAAGGCGCAGGGTTACAGTTTTACCTCGGAGACGGATACCGAAGTGGTGGCCCATTTGCTTGCCCATAAGCTGGAGGCCGGAAAGGATCTCTTCAGCGCCGTACAGGAAGCGAGCCAGGAGATGAGCGGCGCATATGCCCTGGCAGTGTCAAGCCCGGAGGATGCAGACCGTATTGTCGTCACCCGCGAAGGGAGCCCCCTGGTGATCGGCCTCGGTGAGGGTGAGAACTTTATCGCTTCTGATGTCGCTGCACTGCTGTCGGAGACCCGTGACTTCATCTTTCTGGAAGAGGGTGATATTGCCGAGATCCGGCGCGATGCCATCACCATCTACGACGCCGCCGGCAAGTTGGCTGAACGCCCGGTGAAGCGCTCCATGGCCTGCTCGACCAATGTCGACAAGGGGCCCTACCGCCACTACATGCTGAAAGAGATCTTTGAACAGCCCGGTGTAATCTCTGAGACTCTGGAGGGACGTATCCATAAAGGGCGGCTGTTGGAAGATAGCTTTGGACATGAGATCAAGGCGCTGCTCGACCGTACCCGGCAGGTGCAGATTATCGCCTGCGGCACCAGTTACCATGCCGGTCTGGTGGCCAGGTACTGGTTGGAGGAGGCTGGTATCCCTTGTGCTGTTGAGGTCGCAAGTGAGTTTCGCTACCGCAAGAGCGTGGTACAGGAAAATACCCTGTTCGTTACCATCTCACAGTCCGGCGAGACGGCCGACACCCTTGCCGCCCTGCGCGGTACCGTTGGAAAGGATTATATCGGCTCTCTCTGCATCTGCAATGTGCCGGAGAGCTCTCTGGTACGTGAGTCGGATGCCTGCCTGATGACCCGTGCCGGACCGGAAATCGGTGTCGCTTCCACTAAGGCATTCACCACCCAGCTGGTGGTACTGCGACTGCTGACCCTGGCCTTGGCCAAGCATCGGGGGATGAGTGTGGCGCGGGAGACTGAGCTGGTGAATGAGCTGCACTCCCTGCCTCGCCAGGTAGAGGTGGTGTTACAACTCTCCGATGCCATCCAGAAGATGGCGGATGCCTTTGGTGCCAAACAGCACGCGCTGTTTCTTGGTCGTGGTCCCTTCTATCCCGTCGCCATGGAGGGGGCGCTGAAACTGAAGGAGATCTCCTATATCCATGCCGAGGCCTACCCTGCAGGTGAGCTGAAACATGGTCCGCTGGCGCTGGTGGATTCCAAGATGCCGGTGATCTGCGCCCTGCCTGATGACCCCCTGCTGGAGAAGGTGTTATCAAATCTGCAGGAGGTGAGAGCACGTGGTGGTGAGCTCTTCCTCTTTAGTGACCACTCGGTGAACATTCAACTGGATCACTTCCACAATCTGACCCTGTCAGATATCCATCCCGGCACCGCCCCTATTGTCTACAGCATCCCGCTGCAGTTATTGGCATACCATGTCGCAGTATTGAAGGGAACGGATGTGGATCAGCCAAGAAATCTGGCGAAGTCGGTAACGGTGGAGTAGGGCATTTTGCCGGTTACTCTCTCTCCAGCAGTTCATCGACAGTTCGCTCAGACAGGTCCAGTTTCTCATTGAAACCGCAGTAGTTACGCAGTTTTGCCAGCGAGGTGATGTGTATTTGGCGACCGCTCACCTCCACCCCCTGATCCCTGAGAGCGGCAAAACTACGTGACAGTCTTTCGGGGGTCATTCCCAGCCAGGATGCCATCAGGCGTTTTGAGTAGGGTAGTGTGATACGGTTTCTTCCCCCCCCCTCGACGGAGAGCTCCAGCAGATAGGCTGCCAGCCGCTGCGCTGTGCTGCGCAGGCGCAGATCCTTTATCTGACGCACCATAGTGCGGAACTGGTTAGAGAGGGCGGCGAGCAGGTGCAGAGAGAAATCTCCCTCCTGGCGAATCAGGTCGAGTAGCAGTTGAGATGGAATACTGAGGAGGTGGCAGTCGGTCATGGTCTGAGCCGACATCAGATAGGGTTTGCCCGTCAGTACGGCCGCCATAAGGAATGTGTCTCCCGGATGCAGCATTTCGACCACCGTCTGCTGGTCACCTGTATTATTCACGGTTAGCTTTACTACCCCTTCAAGCAGGATGTAGAGTGCTGTTGCGTTATCACCCTCTTTGAACAGACATCGCCCCGCCTCGAAATTCTCTTCAACGAGGTGACGGGATAGCTCCTCAAGCACATCGTGAGGGGTCTCAGAAAAGAGTGGGATGCTTTCAAGCGTGGTGATATCGGTCATGGCGGATCACTGCTATAAGTGTGTGATCCAAGTATATTGGGAGTGGTTAAGGAAGGCCAAGCATTTAATCGATGAGATAAGGGAGGAGGGGGGTGCGGAGCCGACCACCGGCTCCACCTGGAGATTTCCAGGGAGACTCTGATCAAGTCACGATTGCTTTACGCTGGCTAAAATTGCCCCAATTCGCTTCAAAGATCGCAGCAATAGAGTGGCTATTACCGCTCACTTCGAAACAAATTGGAGCAATTTTATCTCAGCCTAAATCTAACCAGACTTAATCGGAGGCTCCCTAGTAGCGCGGTGGTTGATAGGCTCTGCGCTCGTTCCCCTGGATAATTGGTTTGAGGAAGATCTCAACGCGACGGTTGAGCTGGCGGCCCGCCTCGGTGGCATTGGTGGCCCGCGGCTCACTCTCCCCTCTGCCCTCAGTGCGAAGACGATCATCGGGTACCCCTCGGGCTGCCAGATAGTTTGCGGTGTTTCCGGCACGCTGCTCTGAAAGCTGTTGGTTATATCGATCAGAACCGATACTGTCGGTGTGGCCGATGATATGTATAACAGTACGGTCATACTTGACGATGACCCGTGCCAGCTTATCCAGGGAGGATCGGAAAGAGGGTTTTATCTGTGCCCTGTTGAAATCAAAGGAGACCTCTGAGTCAAGAGTCAGCTTCAGCGTATCATCACGCATCCGCTCAATCTCCAGCTCGTGGTTGGCTTGTTCCTGTGCCAGGGAGGACTCAAACTCCTGCTGCTGGTTGTCCATATAGTTACCGACAGCGCCACCGGCGAGGGCGCCGACCACGGCACCTACCCATTTTCCTTTATCGTGACTGACCTGATGGCCGATGACGGCACCGGCGACAGCACCTGTGGCCGCGCCGATCTTGGTGCGCCGGTGGGAGTCGTCCTGAGTACAGCCTGCAAGGGAAACTGTGCAGATTATTGCAAAAGTAACTAGCTTCTCATATTTCATCGTTTGGGTGCCTGAATTTAAAAGGATTGCCCCAAGAATATAGTCTATGAAAATGCACATCATCGATCTTTGTCACAGCTTTGACTGGAAGTGAGTTGAGTTTCGTCAAACGGTATCCGGTCTGAATGGACTATGATCATGCTCCTCTACACGCAGAGTGAAAATCGATGAAGTACCTATTTCAGCTATTACTGTTTACCCTGCTGTTGCCGCAGTTGGGCATCTCAACGGCATCGACTCATGCCCAGTACCGTGTTGTCAGGCAACTCGGTGAACTTAATGGGGTTGCCCTGGGTTGCCGCCATATTGAGCAGACCCGGCGCATGAAGCGGGCAATGGTGGAGTATCTGCCGAAGATTAAGGCGTTGGGTGATCTCTTTGATCAGGCGTCACATGAGCGCTTTCTCTCCCTCTCACAGGGAGGGGAGCTCTGCCCGCTAAAGAGTCAGTTCAAACGGCAGGTCGGCAAGGCGATTGAGGGACTGCAAGCGGAGTTCGCCGGGCAGAAGGAGACTGCAGAGGCGGTGGTGATAGACGATGCCGTTATTGATGGCCGTTATCTGTTGATGAATCACCATGGTCAGGCGGTGACTGATGAGGATTTTCGCGGCAGTTTTCAGTTGATCGCCTTCGGCTATACTCACTGTCCCGATATCTGCCCGACCTCCCTGGCAGTAATCTCTACCACCATGGATATTCTGGGTGACGCGAGCAAGCGGATCCAGCCCCTGTTTGTCACCGTAGATCCCAAGCGGGACACGGCGGTGGTGTTGGAGAAGTATGTAGGCTATTTCCATCCCAGGATTATCGGACTGACCGGTTCTCTTGAGTTTGTGGAGCGTGCCGCCCGCAACTACAAGGTGCGCTACGAGAAGGTGGTCAACGAAGGGGATAGTCCTGATCGCTACTGGATGGACCATACTGCTTCGGTCTACCTGATGGGGCCGGATGGAAAATTTCTGGCAAAATTCGCCCATGGGATCTCAGCACAAGTGCTGGCGGACAAGATTAAACCCTATCTCTGAGGGGCGTAATGAGTGCCTGTCTAGATGTGCGCCAATTAGTATAATCGGCACCAATGGTGGACGACTCCAAGGGCCTTGAATGCTGATTACCGAGATACTGGCACGCAATGCCAGGATGTATGGAGATGAGATCGCTCTGGTGGAGCGCGAACCGGCGGTCGGCGGGCGTCGTGAGATCACCTGGAGAGAGTTCGACTGCGAGGCCAGCCGGTTTGCCAGCGCCCTGATTGCCCATGGAGTGAAGAAGGGTGATCGGGTGGTGCATCTGATGATGAACTCTCTGGAGTGGTTGCCCACCTACTTCGGTATTCTGCGCAGTGGCGCATGGGCGGTGCCTCTCAATTTCCGTTTCGAAGCGGAGGTGATACAGGCCTGTAGTGAACTGGCCGGAGCACGGGCCGTTCTTTTCGGCGAAGAGTTTGTCGAACGTATCACTGCGATCAAGGGGGTGTTGGATAAGTGTGTTCAGCATTACCTGTTTGTCGGGCGGGATGAAGCTTGCCCTCACTATGCGGTGCGATATGCTGATTTTGTCGCCAAGGCCGAAACAGTCGTGCCTGCTGTATCCCTGCAGATTACCGATGATGCCGCCCTCTACTTTACCTCAGGTACCACCGGCTTGCCTAAGGGTGTGCGGCTTAGCCACCGCAACCTGGAGCACGCCTGTTATGTCGAAAACCGTCACCACAACCAGACTCACGAAGATACCTTTCTCTGTATCCCGCCCCTCTACCATACCGGTGCAAAGATGCACTGGTTTGGCCACTTCATTGTCGCTGCCCGTGGGGTTATCCTCAAGGGGGTGAAGCCGGAGTGGATTCTGCAGGCGGTATCAGAAGAGCGGGCTACGGTAGTCTGGCTGTTGGTTCCCTGGGCCCTCGATATCCTTGCCGCTATTGACAGTGGTGAAATCGACATCAGCCGGTACCGGCTCTCCCACTGGCGCTTGATGCATATCGGTGCACAGCCGGTGCCGCCGACTCTGATCAAGGAGTGGAAGCGGCACTTTCCACACCATGAATACGATACCAACTACGGCCTGACTGAGAGTACAGGGCCTGGCTGTGTCCACCTCGGTATTGAAAACAGCCACAAGATTGGAGCTATTGGGGTGCCTGGATTTGACTGGGAGTGCCGTATTGTTGATTTTGATTGCAAGGATCTGCCGGACGGCGAGGCGGGTGAGCTGTTGGTGAAGGGGCCGGGGGTGATGAAGGATTATTACAGAAACCCGGAAGCGACCCTTGAGACCCTGCATGACGGCTGGCTCCATACCGGTGATATCGCCAAGCGGGACGCTGATGGGTTCCTCTGGCTAGTGGATCGCAAGAAAGACCTGATCATCAGCGGTGGCGAGAATATCTCGCCGGTTGAGATTGAGCACTTCTTTATGGCTCATCCCAAGGTGCATGATATCGGCGTTATCGGTACACCTGATGTGCGCTTGGGAGAGCAGGTCACCGCGGTTATCCAGGCCAAGGGTGGGCAGGTGCTGAGTGAAGAGGAGGTGTGCCGGTTTGCAGAAGGGCTACCCCGCTACAAACGCCCCCGGGTGATCCACTTTGATCAGGTGCCACGCAATGCCACCGGCAAAATCGAGAAGCCGAAACTGCGAGAGAAGTATGCCAAATAGATAAAGCGAATAGTGGAACGCAGAGGGCGCAGAGCGACACAGAGAAAGGCTGGTTAAGCAGGGAGTGCTCTACATGGCGTCATACTTTGCGTGGGAGTGAGCAGTGGGTGAGATGGTAGGCAGCAAATACCTTTGTGCCCTCTGCGCTTCTCCGTGTTCTCTGTGATCCTATCTCCAGGGTCGAGAAGGTATCCATCCGCTGGTAGAATGGCCTGATGGATGTCTCTCATATTCTCGATGATCTCAATGATGCCCAGCGTGATGCCGTCTCGGCACCGCCTGGGGGTGCGCTGGTACTGGCCGGTGCGGGTAGTGGTAAAACACGGGTGCTGGTACACCGTATCGCCTGGTTGATCCAGGTGGTGGGGGCTTCGCCCTGGAACATTCTCGCGGTCACCTTTACCAATAAGGCGGCGCGGGAGATGAAAGGGCGCATCGAAGAGCTGCTGGGCCACCCGACGGGGGGCATGTGGGTCGGCACCTTTCACGGCCTTGCTCACCGTCTGCTGCGCGCCCACTGGCAGGAGGCTAAGCTTCCCCAGAGTTTCCAGATTCTCGACAGTGATGATCAGTTTCGTATGATCAAGCGGCTGATGAAGGCACTCGATTTGGACGAGACGCGTTGGCCGCCACGGCAGGTACAGTGGTTTATCAACGGCCAGAAGGATGAGGGGCGGCGACCCCAGCATCTGGATGACGGTGGTGATCCTTTTCAGCGTCAGATGATACGCCTCTACCGTGAGTATCAGGAGGGGTGTGACCGTACCGGTGCGGTGGATTTCGCAGAACTGCTGCTGCGGGCCCATGAGCTGTTGCGGGATAGGCCAGATATTCTTCAGCACTATCAGGAGCGGTTTCAGCATATTCTGGTGGATGAGTTTCAGGACACCAACGCCATACAGTACGCATGGCTGCGGCTACTCGCTGGTCCTCGCAACAACCTTTTTGCAGTTGGTGACGATGATCAGTCGATCTACGGCTGGCGTGGCGCCCGGGTGGAGAATATTCGTGATTTCCAGAAAGACTACCCCACTGCTCCCCTGGTGAAGCTGGAACAGAACTATCGCTCCACCGGTACCATCCTTAAGGCCTCCAATGCGGTGATTGCCCGTAACCCCTCCCGCCTTGGCAAGGAGCTCTGGACCGCCGGCAGTGAGGGCGAGCCGATCAGCCTCTACGCCGCCTTCAACGAGGTGGATGAGGCGCGTTTTGTTGTAGATCGTCTACGCAGTTTTATCAATGATGGACACGTCCGCTCGGAAGTGGCTATTCTCTATCGCTCCAACGCCCAGTCACGCCTCTTTGAGGAGGCGCTGATTCAGGCCCAGATTCCCTATCGTGTCTATGGCGGCCAGCGCTTCTTTGAGCGGGCGGAGATCAAGGATGCCCTTGCCTACCTGAGAATGGTCGCCAGCCCGGAAGACGATCCCTCTTTCGAGCGCTCGGTGAACATGCCCCCTCGGGGCATAGGTGCCCGTACTATGGATGCGGTGCGAGCCCACGCCCGGGACTTCGGCTGCTCTTTGTGGCGCGCTGCTCGCGAGCTGGTGGCGGGTGGCGGCATGACCAAGCGGGCCTCGACAGCCCTAAGTGGTTTTCTTGACCTGATCGATGAGCAGCGGGTGGATACCGAGGGGTTGGCGCTGCACGAGATGGCAGATCAGGTGATCTCAGTCGCCGGTCTTGAGGCACACTTCAAGAAGAGCCGGGATGGCAAGGGGCTGGACCGTATCGAAAACCTGGAGGAACTGGTCGAGGCGACACGGCAGTTCTCCCAAGAGGCACTGGTCATGGGAGAGGAGAGCGACGCGCCGGAGATGGATGACCTTACCGCCTTTCTCGCCCACGCCGCCCTGGAGGCGGGAGAAGCTCAGGGAGATGCTTACGAAGAGTGCGTGCAGTTGATGACGCTGCACTCCGCCAAGGGGCTGGAGTTTCCCCTGGTCTTTATTACCGGCCTGGAAGAGAAGCTCTTTCCCCACAGCATGTCGAGCGAAGACCCTGAGCGGCTGGAGGAGGAGCGGCGTCTCTGCTACGTCGGTATGACACGCGCCATGGAGCAGCTCTATCTCACTTATGCCGAGAGTCGCCGTCTCCACGGTAGTGAGAGCTACCCCTCGCCATCGCGTTTTCTGCGTGAGATCCCCCCGGAGTTGATACAGGAGGTGCGTGCCCGGCCCCTGGTGAGTCGTCCGCTCTACGCTTCATCGCCCACCGCTTTTGTTGCTAATGAGGGTGTTTTCCAACTCGGCCAGCGGGTGAGCCATGCCAAATTTGGCGAGGGCGTGGTACTCAATGCAGAGGGGTCGGGCGGCGGTGCCAGGGTGCAGGTCAATTTTGCTGATGTCGGGGCCAAGTGGTTGGTGGTGGCCTACGCCAATCTTCAACCGTTGTGAATTGGCTTATTAGGGAGACTCTGATCAAGTCATGATTGCTTTACGCAGGCTAAAATTGCCCCAATTCGTTCCGAAGATCGCAGCAATAGAATGGCTATTACCGCTCACTTCGAAACAAATTGGAACAATTTTATCTCAGCCTAAATCTAACCAGACTTAATCAGAGGCTCCCTAGTATTGATACATTTCTTTACATTGGCCCCCTTGGTTTAAACGGGTAATAAAAATATGCTGGGTCAGGTAGTCGGAGTCTAAGGCATCCCTTGCTTATGCTGAACGTGAGATGTGAACTCGCGAGTTGAGGCGGAGGTTGTCTTGGGCAATTAAAGAGCACTTTCGTAGAAGGGGTGCTGACAGGATAACGGGTGATTCAATGCGCATAGCTTATTTAGAGGATGATCCGGCCCAGGCCAAGAGTCTCACCTCGTGGATTCGTGAAGCAGGGCACAACTGCAGCCATTTCAAGGAGGCAGCCTCTTTTACCAAAGAGCTGAACCGTGAGACTTATGACCTGGTGATCCTGGATTGGGAACTGCCTGAATCCTCCGGCCTTGAGGTGCTGCAGTGGGTTCGGGAAAATCTGGAGTGGGCTCCTCCTGTGCTCTTTATCACTCAGCGCGACAGTGAAAGTGATATCGTCGCAGCCCTCAACCTGGGTGCCGATGACTACATCACCAAACCCCCTTCTCGTGGAATCACCCTCGCTCGTATCGAAGCGCTGGCGCGGCGCCGGGAGATGGCCGGCGGACAATGTGACCAGCTGGAGTGCGGCCGTTATCTTCTCGATCGGCAGTGTGGGGAGATCACAATGGGCGATGGCCGTGTAGCGCTGACGGATAAGGAGTTTCGTCTCGCTTGGCTGCTGTTCAGTAATCCAGGGCGGCTCTTCTCCCGTGATCATATGCTGGAAAATGTCTGGGGGCACGGCCCGGGCCTAGCTACCCGCACGGTAGACATTCATATCTCAAGGCTACGTAAAAAACTGGCTCTGGTGCCGGAAAATGGTTGGCGGTTGAAGGCGATCTACCAGCATGGCTATCGTCTTGAGTCTACAGAAGAGAGTGGTACTGTTTGAACCGCTGGGCTTATTAGTCCAACATTGTCTCCATTATGAGTTATTTATCCAAAGTAAGCGTTATTTATCCACTGAGATCAGCCACCTGGTTATCTGCTGGACTCCTCTTTTTTTTATCTCTGTGCGCTACCCCGGTAAAGGCCGGAGATTGGATCTACACTTTTCGTCCGGGGGATAATCTGTGGAATTTCACAAGAGCCTATCTCACGAGCCCAGGCCTTCAAGAGAAGCTGCGCAAGTACAATAAAATTCCGGTCGCCGATTACGTGCCAATGGGAACAGAGCTGCGTATTCCTGTTGAGTGGCTGAGAAGGGAGCCGGCACCGGCAGAGGTGCTGTTTATTCGTGGAAAATCCTATGTGATGCACCCATCGGAATCAGCGCCTGCTTCTGTGGCAGTGGGTGATCTTCTCAAGGTAGGGGATACCCTGGTTACGGAAGAGGAGAGTAACGTCACCTTAAGATTCGCGGATGGTTCTCGTCTTTTTGTCCAAGCCGAGAGTCAGGTCACCCTGGATACACTCGCCTCTTACAAGGGAACAGGCATGGCGGATACCCGTGTCCGCTTGCAGCAGGGGCGGGTGGAGAGCCGGGTGATTCCTTTCACCGGGCCTGGGTCACGCTATGAGATCACTACTCCTGCGGCGGTTACCGCTGTGCGCGGAACCGACTTTCGTCTCGGCAGCAGTGGCGAGCCGGCGGTTACACGTAGCAGCGTAGTTGAGGGTAGAACCGAGTTGAGCGGCTCAGGCGCTGCCGAGGTGCTGAAGGCGGGCTTTGGTACCCTGGCGGAGGTTGGTAAGCCACCCATGCCGCCACGACCTCTGCTGCCGGCACCACAGCTCAAAAGTTTAGCCGGCAGGGTAATGGCTATGCCCTACAATCTTCAGTGGCCCATCCTGGATGGGGCGAAGAGCTACCGTATTCGAGTTTCACCCGCAGAGCAGTCGGAAACGGTGGTGCTGGAGAGCGCTCAGCAGATGCCACAGCTTCAGCTTTCCAAGTTGCCTCTGGGTGCCTATGTGTTGAGTGTTAGTGGTGTGGACGAGGTCGGTCTGCAGGGGCTTCCAGGGAGGCATGACTTTACTGTCGCACCGCCACCTTCAATACCAGAGCTGGGGCAGTGGGCATCCCATGGCTATTTACGGACCATCTGCTGGAAGCGGATAGCGGATGTAAATGGCTACCTGTTTGAGGTCGGAACAGATGGGGAGTTTAACCGTACTCTATGGTATATAAAACTCCCGCCTGAACACAATTGTGTAGACTTTCCCCCAGCCATTCCAGGCCGCTATTTCGGCCGCGTCAAGCTGCTGCTGGAGGGCGTTGAAACCTCTTTCTCCGACCCAAGGGAGCTCATAATGAGCCCATATGATTTTCCATCTCCAGCCGGACAATGAGCTCTGTGCACTTAATGCCAGCCATGATTTGCATAGAGGTGCCCTCTCTCTGCTTCTGATGCCCTCAATATGAGCAAGCACAGTTTTCTACCGCCCATTGATCACCTCGCTATTGTTGCGGGTACCCTGCTCCTGACACTGTTTCTGGTCGCCAGTGACTGGCTGCAGCGCTGGGACAATCTCATATATGACGCCCAGCTAACTCTTATGTCGAGACCGGCGGCGGTGGATATTGTTATCGTCGCTATTGATGATGCCAGTCTCAAGGTATTGGGTCGTTGGCCCTGGACACGGGATATTCACGGTGATCTGGTCGAAAGCCTGAGCAAGGCGGGTGCCGAGGCTATTTTTCTTGATATTCTTTTTAGCGAAGAGACCCCCGGCCAACCTCTGCAGGACCAGAGATTGGTGGAGGCGGTCAGAGAGAGCGGGCGGGTATTTTTGCCAGTAGTGGTCGAGGAGCGCGGCTTAGGCGGGCAGTTGGTGGAGTCTCTCCCCTTTGCTGATCTGGCTGCTGTAGCCCGTGGTTTAGGCCATGTCCATATGGAACTGGAGACTGACGGTATCGTCCGGGGGGTTTATCTGAAGGAGGGTGTCGGCTCGCCCTACTGGGAACAGATTACCATTAGCCTCCTGCGGTGGCTGGAACCGGCTGTTGTGGAAAAACTGCCGGGGCAACGCAATCCAAATCCTAGCGGCTTGTCGCCGTTTCATGTGGTGAGAGATCACTACACTCTTATCCCCTACTCGGGGCCGCCGGGCCATGTGCCGAGGCTCTCCTATGCGCAAGTGCTTCAGGGACAGTTCAGAGAAGAGGATGTTCGGGGGCGGATTGTCCTGGTGGGCGCCACAGCCACCGGGCTGGGTGATCTGTTACCCACTCCCCTATCGGGTCGCTACAGGCCTATGTCAGGGGTGGAGATCAATGCTCAACTGCTCGATGGTCTGCGACGTGGTCTCACTATCACCCGCCTGGACAGGCGCTGGCTGATGTTCGGTTCAGCTCTTCTGGTTCTGATTCCATTTCTTCTTTTCCCCCGTTTAAGCCCCCGTGCCGTACTGGCCGCTGCCCTTGGCCTGTTGTTGGGCACTCTGCTGCTTAGCGGTCTACTACTTTTGCAACAGCTCTGGTTTCCGCCGATTTCGGCACTTGTAGGGATCATGTTGAGCTATCCCCTGTGGAGCTGGCGGCGGTTGGAAAATACCATGGGCTATCTCAATGGAGAGCTGGAGAATTTACAGGCTGAACCTCGCTTGGTGGAGTATTTTGGTCAATCTCCCGAGTTGGGGGAGGGGCTGGAGTTTCTCAGTCAGATCCTGCCCATCGATGGTTGGCGTATCCAGGAATCGGATGGTGCCATGGTT
This sequence comes from Sedimenticola sp., assembly GCA_040505895.1. Taxonomy (GTDB): domain Bacteria; phylum Pseudomonadota; class Gammaproteobacteria; order Chromatiales; family Chromatiaceae; genus Vondammii. The sequence goes on from JBEVXU010000020.1 coordinate 164,854, forward strand.
TCGCAACAAGGAGCTGAGCCTCGGCTACCTGACACCCCGCTATCATCATGGGTATGGACCGGTGAGGGCGGTAGCCTCTGGGCTCAGGTTACCACCACCAGCAGCCTTTTGCTGGGCTTGGAGTGGGGGGGTGAAAATGACCCGACTATTAACGAGTGGGAAATTCTGAATAACTTCCTTGCTCAGCTTCGCGTCTCGTTTGTTTCAGGAAGTGGTCGTGCCCGTAACACCAGAGAGTTGATTGCGCGCCGTATTCAACAGGTACAGAGTGCCTCGGACCAACTGCGCAATATCCGCCGTCTGATCAATGACACGCTGGGTCAAATGGAAGAGGGACTGGTAGTTACCAGTGCGATTGGCCTGGTCATTATGGTCAACCCGCGAGCTGCTAAATTCCTGGCTGGGGATGAGTCTGGTGATCTTCGCGGCAGGCCTCTGCTACCTTTGCTCAGTCAGCTGCAAATCCACTCGGGTGACAGCTGGACTAAGATCCTTAGGGCGGTTTTGGTTAAAGGTGACTCTGTGCAGTTGGAGGCAAGCTGCACTACCGGTATGACCCTCTATATCCAGCTGGACCCCCTAGTGCTTCACGATCAGACAGGGCGTGGCATGATCATCAACTTCTCGGATGTAACCCTTTTGAAGCGTAGTGAGCGACAGCGCTCCCAGGCACTCGGCTTCCTCTCTCATGACTTGCGCTCACCTATCACTTCACTGCTTGCGCTGCTCGACTCCGGCAAGAGTCCGATGGATAGGGCGGGTCTGATGGAGATCGAGACTTATGCGCGTAAAACACTCAATCTGGCTGATGACTTCCTGAATCTGGCCCGGGCCGAAAATGCTGATGCCGATAATTTCAGTGACATCGATTTGATCAGTGTGGCCCACAATGCGGTTGATGAGATTTACAGTCGGGCGCGTGCAAAGCAGATCACTATTCAGCGTAAATTTGAACCGGAAGAGGCGTGGCTATGTGCCGATGCCAGCTTGCTGGAGAGGGCTTTTATCAACCTGCTGGGGAATGCCGTGAAATTCAGTCCCCAAGAGACCTCTGTCACCTTTCGTGTTGGCCGGACCCAGGCCGGTTTTCAGTGTGAAGTTCTCGATCAGGGCCCAGGTATCTCCACCGAGGAGTATGAGAGCATTTTTACGCCCTATATCCAGGGTAACCGTACCATGGCAAAAAAAAGGGCGGGTACCGGTCTGGGGCTGGCCCAAGTGAAAGCGGTGGTGGAAAAACACGGAGGAGATATCCAGGTTCGGAACGGGCCTGAGGGAGGAGCCTGGTTTACACTGACGCTCCCTTTGGGAGGCGCCGACCTGAATCCGGCTTCTGAGAGATAGCTCCAGCTTTGTGGAATTCTATATTGCCGGAGAATATTGCACGCAGCACTATGCGTAACAGCCGGTTCTAGAGACTACATCCCACCAGTGATGGGACTCCGGCTTCCCTCTATGCTCGGCTGTTTCGTTGATCTCCTGCTGTGGGGCGCTCTCTACATCAGGTCGATGCTCCACATGGTACTCCACATAGCTATTGGTTCTGGAGATTACACCGAGTATGGACATGGCTAGTCTCTCTTCTCCCTGCTGTACAATAATCTGATCAACACCTTGGTTTTTCATCGGCTCTGCCAGCAGGCGAGAGGGGGCGGGTCCGCTCTGTTGCTTTGGGAGTAGAATGCAATCGAAGCTGGATTTTCTCTCATCTTCAACTTCCGCTCGGCCGGAGTTCGCCAGACCATTGGTGGTAAAAATTTGCACGCCCAGAACTAACTCGCCCCGGGTAATCTGCGACCAGGCAATAGAGCCTATGCACCATCCTCTACGGGATGATGGAGACTGAACCGCGACAAGCTCACCCACGTGTACCCAAGCGCCCTCTCTCCATGGCAGTGAAAGGCAGAATCCCTGATCACTTTCATTTAACACCAGACCGGAAATTCTTCTCTCCAGTGGTTTGGGTACGCGCTGCTTCCAGTGGGTATCTCTTATGGACAGCTCCATGTCCACTTGGCTCGTGTCTGACAGCATCAACTCATCCAGCGACATCATGGTACTGAGATTTTCTATGGTCGGCATGGGCTCTTGGAGAGCGCTACCCACTACTTTTTTAGATAGGATCGCCGGTGTATTCTCCCTGCCGATGGCCGAGCGGACGCTGCTGAATCCCAGGAGAATCTCCGATGGCCGTTGCGTCATAACTCTGGGAGCATAGCGTTCGGCGCAGGAGTCAAAATTACGTAGTAGAATCTCCATGGTTGCCTGGCTCAGCGCCCCCTTTGTACAAACCAACTCCTCTCGCTTTTGATCAGGGTTGAGCCTCTCCATGAGGTGTTTCACCAGCGGACGGGTGTCGAGTAGAAGGCTGTTGCCGGTATCTTGGATATATGACGTACCTCTGTGTAACTGAAATGGTGTTTCATGGCTCTCTAGCGTCATGAAAAATAGGTTTTTCTCTTCCGCCGACTTTTTACTGGAGAGAAGGTACACATGCTCCGCGAGAGCCGGCAAGGCTTGGGTGAGTTGGCTAAGCTGGCAGCTGTGTAGGGCCATAGGTGAGCTGAAGCCCAGCAGGAGCATCCCCTTAAAGGTCTCTTCCACCGTACGGGTACAGTTATCGTCTACACAGGATACCGCCACACTCTGAACCCCCAGTCGTGTGGCCTGGGAATAGAGGGCATAAGCCATTCTCCAGATGTCACTGCGTGTCACCTGACGTGCCTGGCAGGCGGTTCTCAACATTCCATTCAAGTGAAAAAGTGAGTGTTGCAGGGTTTTAGCTTCCAACTTTCTCCGCTGAGGGCCATACCAATGGCGTCTGTTTTTTCCAGCCGACAGGCAGCGATAAGCCAGGGCAAACTCATAGTGGAAGCGGACAATGAGTTCGGCCAGGCGTTGTGAGTTTTGGCTACTAGTGGTGGGGGTATTGGTGAGCTGCTTGTGCAAATCCTCCAGCAGTTCATAACCAAGGGCTGCCAATTTATCGAGAACGAGCACTCTTTTCCTTTGATCCAGCGCCAGGCGATTGGTCTCATGCAATACGCTAAAGACTTGCTTTGCCGCCTTTCCGGAGTCACCTAAAGGTAACATGCTAATCCATCTTCTGAAGGGGCGGGGCGCTAAGTCGAAGGAGCCGCTAGAGGGCTGCTGTTGGCTGGGAAGTGGAAAATCTTTTGCTAAGTTATCTGACATGATCTTTTGCCCGGGTAGTTTTATTATGGAGGTCAGTAGAGATGTTTCACTATCACCCCAGGCTTTCACTTCAGATAAATGAGCTCCCTTAGCCGCTGACTCCATGGTGGTACTGTAAATCAGGCATGGTTTTCTGGTAAGGGAAAAACAGCAGAAGATACAAATGTTTACAAGTATGCTCGTTGACGGTAAGTATGCACCTGTCACTTGTTTTTAGAGTGACGCAGGAGTGTGGGTAGGGGGTGGTTTTTGCTGAAAAGGTTGAACTGATCTGTGCTGGAATCTGCTTGCACCGTTCAGAGCTTTCTTTGGCGGAGTATCTTCATGTATCAGAGGTGCACTCCAGGGCTAGATACCAGAATAAGTGGAAAATAGGATGAGGTAAGTCAGTACAATCACTCACGAAAGTCATCAGCTATATACTTTATCCAGGTTACTAAGGGAGCCTCTGAACAAGTCATGACCGATTGCCTTGCACTCAGGAGAAATCGATCGAAGGGATTCAGCTATGCTGAATACCATCACCGAAAGCTATGCTTTCGTGTTGAAAATCTTGCTAATAGCCAGCTATCAGCTGCGATCTTCGCCTTGATATTTCGCCTCCTGAGCACAATTCAATTCGGCCAGACTTATTCAGAGGCTCCTTAGAGCAATTAGCTAGTGTGAGATCGCCAATAAAATGATGAGCAATATCCCACTGGCACTCTATTTCCATATTCCTTGGTGTATTCAAAAGTGCCCCTATTGTGACTTCAACTCTCACGCCGTAAAGGGTGAGTTGGATGAGGTAGGCTATGTCTCGGCCTTGTTGGCTGATCTTGATTATGAGCTGACCCAGCTGCCAAAGCGTGAGGTGGAGTCAATTTTCATCGGTGGCGGCACCCCCAGTCTCTTCTCTGCCAATGGGATAAGGCGACTGCTTGATGGTGTCCAAGATCGCCTCTCTTTGGTGGCAGATGCTGAGATAACGCTGGAGGCCAATCCAGGCACCCTGGAGACGGGCCGTTATGCCGGCTATCGTGAGGCTGGTGTCAATCGCCTCTCTCTCGGGGTGCAGAGCTTTGATGCAGATGCGTTGGTTCGTCTCGGCCGTATACATGGGCCGGAAGAGGCGGTGGCTGCGGTTGAATCAGCTGAATCGGCTGGTTTTGACAACTTCAACCTCGATCTGATGTTTGGGCTGCCGGAACAGACAGTCGAGCAGGCACAGATCGATCTTGAGAGGGTCATTGGGCTGGCGCCGACCCATATCTCCTACTATCAGCTCACACTGGAGCCGAATACCCCATTCTATAGAGATCCCCCCATACTGCCGGAGGATGAGCTGCTGTGGAATATTCAGGTTGCCGGACAGGCGCTGCTGCAGGATGCAGGTTACCACCAGTACGAGGTATCGGCATACGCACAGACCAACAGGCGTTGCCGACACAATCTCAACTACTGGCATTTTGGCGACTATCTTGGGATCGGCGCCGGTGCGCACGGCAAGGTCACCCACCCTGGGAATGGCCGGGTGGAGCGGCGTTGGCGTTTGCGCAGTCCTGCCGATTTTATCGCCCATGCGGGAGGAGGAGCAGCGATTGCCGGCAGCCGAGAGCTGAGGAGAAGCGACTTGATTCTGGAATTCTTGATGAATGCTCTAAGGCTCACGGAGGGATTTGATTCTGGGCTGTTCAGCGAGAGAACCGGGTTGTGTTCTGAACTGCTGCTCTCCCAAATGGAGGGGCCGGTTCAACGGGGCCTGGTGGTTGTTAAGGGAGGAAGGATTACTCCAACTGCTCTAGGGGCGCAATTCCTCGACGATCTGCTATCGCAGTTTTGTGATGATGACGGTTGATGGGACGGTGATATTTAGTCGCTGGAAGGGGTTGCGCTGGGTTGAACGCTTCACTATAATGCCGCGTTCTCCCGTCCATAGTGGACGGAACAAAGATTCAATGTTTTGTAGAGGCGAACATGAAAGCGGACATTCACCCGAATTACGGCGAGATCAATGTGGCTTGCAGCTGCGGAAACGAGTTCAAAACCAGCTCTACGCTGGGCGAGGACTTGCACGTGGAGGTTTGCTCCGCTTGCCATCCTTTCTTCACTGGTAAGCAGAAGATTATGGATACCGCCGGGCGTGTGGACAAGTTCCGCAAGCGTTACAGCCGCAACGGTTAATTCATCCTTGCCGTGCCTTGCACGGTAAGCAAAAAAGCACCCGCTTCGGGTGCTTTTTTTTGTCCCGGGTTCCACCTGCCCGCTCTTTAGTCCCTGACCATGAGTTGATCAAGGCGGCTAAGACCAGCCCCTTTTAGCGGCCGGCCATCGGCTGGATCGAGAGGAGGGTTACGGCGCTCACCTGGTGTTAGTATCAGTAGCTCAATCGCCGTCTCGCCGGCAACAAAAGAGAGTAGTGGGCGCCGTTGGGTGCTTCCGTTACAGTAGCGAAGCATCGGCGCCTCTTCTCTCCAGGGTATTTTCAGTTCGAGCAGCCGCAGAATCACCTCCTCTGTCGTCTCTGCAAATAACACCAGAGTGATGCAGCTGTGGCTATCGGCGGTACCATTCAATACCGAGCCTGTCAGTTGTGGCTGGAATATGGCCAGTGATTTCATTGCATCCCGGGCTACCTTTCTCAAGCGCAACAGCACCTCTGCCTGACCACGGTGAAACACCAGCTGGTATGCCTTGAGTGCGGCCTCGATTTCTAAGTTATCTGGAAGCCTGCCTCGATTACTGCCGCCGATGCGTTCTGCGGCCTTTCGTCTCGCCTCGTCAATTGAGAGATAACTCTGCTCGGCAAGGATGCGTGCGGCCTCCTCAGCGATATGGCGGCGGGTATCGGATACTTGTTTATGCCCTTTTCTCAGAACAGATCCCCTTCGTCTGGGTTGTTGTCGGCTGCCCCATCACTGGTGCGGGTGACCGGTGGTTGTAGCGTGACGCTCTCCTTAGGGGCATTTTGATTACGGAACACCTCGAAGATAGCGTTATCCTGATCAACGCTGGCTCGTTTACCGGTTTCAGGGTCGATGCGCACGGTAACCATGTCGGAGGGCATCTTTAACGGTATCTCTTGCACGTCCTTTAGCGCCTCTTTCATGAAGGCAATCCAGGCTGGGAGCGCTGCAGTTCCTCCCACCTCGCCCTTACCCAAGGGGGCTGAGGAGTCGAATCCAACCCAGGCAATGGCGACCAAGGAGCGGTTGAAGCCGTTGAACCAGGCGTCACGCTGGTCATTGGTGGTGCCGGTTTTTCCTGCCAGATCGTTGCGTCCCAGCGAGCGTGCCCGGCGACCGGTACCGCGGGTGATGACATCGCGCATCATCGAGTTCATCAAGTAGTGGTTTTGAGCACTGATAGCGCGCTCGGCGATACGCGGTTTCTCTTTGGTTTGAGTGTCGTCTGAGGCCGGTACGACATCGGAGGCGTCAGCAGTTTCGGTAGTCGACGGCTCACAACCCTCACATACCTGCAGGGGATTGGCCTGAAACAGAATCTGCTGCTGGTCATCCTCTATCTGCGTGATCAGGTAGGGCTCCGTGCGGTAGCCGCCGTTCGCCAGGATGGCGTAGGCGGAGGCCATCTGAATGGGTGCTACTGCGCCGCTGCCAAGGGCCAGCGAAAGATTGCTGGGCAGATCATCGGGATTGAAACCGAAACGCTCGGCGTGTTGCAGTGCTTTTTGTACGCCGATCGACCGCAGCAGACGAATGGAGACGAGATTACGTGATTTGGTCAATGCGTAGCGTAGGCGTGTCGGCCCGAAGAATTTGCCGCTGTAATTTTCCGGGCGCCATGCCCCTTCCAGGCTGGGGTCATCAAATACCACGGGGGCGTCGTTGATTAAGCTGGCGGCGGTATAGCCGGCCTCCAGCGCAGCTGAGTAGATGATCGCCTTGAAACCGGAGCCGGGTTGGCGTTTTGCCTGGATGGCGCGGTTGAATTTGCTGTGGTAGAAGTCATAGCCGCCAACCAGTGAGACAATAGCGCCATCATCCGGATTAAGGGCAATCAAGGCACCTTCGACTGCGGGTATCTGTGCCAGGCGCCAGGCGGGCTCGCCACCTCTGGTCTCTGCGACCACGCGGATCAGATCCCCGGGTTTGAGGATTTCTCCAGCTGTTTTAGGGGCGGCATCTCGCCGGTTTTCATCGATATAGACTTTTGCCCAGCTCAGTGCTTCCCAGTCGAGAGTCACCAGTCCTTCACTCTCAAGATAGGCCTGGACGCTCTTCTCGTCTGTGGCTGTAACGACGCCCGGTAGCAGGTCTCCGACGGGGCGGTGATCCTTGAGTAGAGCGTTCAACTCTTCATTGCTTTCAGCGCCGCTTATATCAAGGCGCCCGCTGATGCCACGATAACCGTGCCGCTTATCGTAGGCTTGCAGCGCCATGCGTACAGCACCGTTGGCAGCGGCCTGAAGGCGGCTATCGACGGTGGTGTGGACGGTATAGCCGTTGGTATAGGCCCCCGCGCCAAACCGCTCTACCATTTCCGATCGTACCATCTCGGCAATATAGGGTGCTTCAACTTCATTTTGGGTTTTGTACAGAGCGGCAGTGACCGGCTCGGCAATGGCACTCACTTTCTCGCTTTCGTTGATGTAGCCGAGCTGGGCCAAACGATCAAGTACATAATCCCGCCGTTCAACTGCGCGTACCGGATTTGCCAGTGGGTTGTATTTTGAAGGTGCTTTGGGAAGGCCTGCGATCATCGCTATCTGCGCCAGGGTCAGCTCATCCACCTTTTTGTTGTAGTAGACCTGAGCTGCCGCACCAACGCCATAGGCCCTTTTTCCCATATATATTTTGTTGAGATAGAGCTCCAAAATCTCCTCCTTGGAGAGGTCGTGCTCGATCTGGAAAGAGAGGAATATCTCATTAATCTTTCGCAGGAAGGTTTTTTCCCGGGAGAGGTAGAAGTTACGCGCCACCTGCATGGTGATGGTACTGCCACCCTGACGTTTCTTACCGGTCAGCAGCAGTTGATAGGCGGCACGCAGCAATCCCTGATAGTCTACACCCGGATGTTCGAAGAAGCGGTCATCCTCAGCTGAGAGGAATGCCTGGATCATTTGCTCAGGCAGCTGGTTGTAGCTGAGAGGGATGCGTCGTTTTTCACCAAATTCGGCGATTAGCTTGGCATCTCGGGTGTAAACGTGAAGGGGTACCTGAAAGCGTACATTTTTCAGGCTATCGGTTGAGGGAAGGGTGGGTTCAAGGTATAAATAGAGCGAGCCGATGGTCAAAACAGCGGCTATCCCTCCGACGATTCCCAGCCAAAGGCCGATTTTGAGAAATTTAATTAACCACTTCATGCGCTAGTTCACTGTTTTATCGGCTAAGGGGATTCAAAATGAGTTTTCTGATAGAGCTGCTATAGTAACAAGTATCAGTATAAATCGACAGAACAGAGAAAAAATGCTTCACAAGAAAATCATTTACTGCTATATAGTTAACTATTGTTGTTAAAGGAAAACCTGCGGGTTTTCGTGTACACTGCCCTTACATTGATGAGAAGGATACAAGATGTTCTCTCTTTTTGGATCCAAGAAGAGCGCTCTGCTCGGGCTTGATATCAGCTCTACTGCAGTTAAGCTGCTCGAGCTGAGCAAGTCATCCGGCCGCTCTGGAGCCCAGTATCGTGTAGAGTCTTATGCTGTGGAGCCTCTGCCGGCCAATGCTGTGGTGGAGAAAAATATTGCCGATGTGGATGCCGTAGGTCAGGCGGTGCATAACGTGGTACGGCGCTCCGGCAGCAAACTCAAGCACGCCTCCGTCGCTGTCTCCGGTTCGGCGGTGATCACCAAAATTATCACTATGCCGGCCTCTCTGTCAGATTCCGAGATGGAGACTCAAATTCAACTCGAAGCAGATCAGTACATCCCCTATCCCCTGGAAGAGGTAAATATCGATTTCGAGATTCTCGGCGTATCAGAGAAAAATCCGGAGATGATGGATGTGCTCCTGGCGGCGTCCCGTAGCGAAAATGTCGATGATCGTGTGGCAGCGCTTGAGATCGCCGGTCTGACTGCCGAGGTGGTCGATGTCGAAGCCTACGCCATGGAGAATGCATTTACCCAGGTTGCCGATCAGTTCTCATCAGGTGGTGAGGATCAGACCATCGCTGTTGCTGATATCGGCGCTACCACCACTACACTGAATGTGCTGCACAACGGTAAGATTATCTACACTCGTGAGCAGAACTTTGGCGGGCGTCAGCTGACCGAGGAGATTCAGCGCCGGTACGGTCTCTCCGTCGAAGAGGCGGGGATGGCGAAACGGCAGGGGGGGCTCCCCGACAACTATGTTCCTGAAGTACTGGAGCCGTTCAAGGAGGCAATGGCCCAGCAGGTCAGTCGCTCGTTGCAGTTCTTTTTCTCATCAAGCTCCTACAGCAGTATCGACCATATCGTATTGGCCGGGGGCAGCTCCTCAATTCCCGGTGTGGATGAGTTGATTGAAGAGAAGCTGGGGATACCGACAATTGTGGCCAATCCGTTTGCCAGTATGTCGGTGTCAACCAATGTGAAACCGCAGGGGCTGAGCAATGATGCACCGTCATTGATGATCGCTTGCGGGCTGGCCTTGAGGAGCTTCGATTAAGATGGCTCGGATTAACCTTCTACCCTGGCGCGAAAGTCTTCGCAGGAAACGGCAGAGAGATTTTGGTTCGGCAACGCTGCTTGCCGTGATCATTACGGGGGCGCTCTGTGGCGGTGTGCACCTGTATATTGAAGATATGATTTCCCATCAGCAGGCACGAAATAACTACCTCAAGCATGAGATCACCTTGGTTGATAAGAGAATCAGGGAGATCAAAGAGCTGGAGAAGATCAAGGCAAAGCTGATTGCGCGAATGAATGTTATCCAGTCGCTGCAGGGTAGCCGTCCACAGATTGTTCATCTGTTTGATGAGTTGGTCTCGACTATGCCTGAGGGAGCGCACCTCAGCACCCTTAAGCAGCAGGGTGGCAATATTACGCTGGATGGGCGGGCACAATCGAATGCACGGGTCTCCGCCTATATGCGAAATATCGAGGCCTCTCAGTGGCTGAAAGCTCCCTCTTTGCAGGTGGTTAAGAGTAAGGATCAGACGGGTATGGTGTGGAGCCAGTTTACTCTCACTGCCAAACAGGCAGCAGCCAAGGGGGTGGTCAAGTGAATCTTGAGGAACTCAATGATCTTGACTTCAGCAATATTGGAGTATGGCCTGCACCTGTAAAAGCGATCATCGTTTTGCTGCTCTGCATCGCTGTCGGTGTTGGCTGGTACTACTGGGATACAGAGGCTCAGCTGGCAAGGTTTGAGAAGGTAGAGAGAGATGAGGCCGGCCTGCGCAGCCAATTTACAGCAAAGCAGGCGAAGGCGGTCAATCTTGAAAAGTACAAAAAGCAGCTCGAGGAGATGAAGCAGTCATTCGGTACTATGTTGCGACAGCTGCCGAACAAAACCGAAGTGGCCGACCTGCTGGTCGATGTCTCACAGACCGGTCTGGCGGCAGGTCTCGAGTTTGAGCTCTTCGACCCTCAGGTGGAGGTGCAGCGCGAGTTCTACGCTGAATTGCCAATCAAGATCAAGGTCCGCGGCGGCTATCATGAGTTTGGTGAATTTATCAGTGGTATTGCGGCGTTGCCACGGATTGTTACCGTTCACGACGTCATTGTCAGCGCCCCTAAGAGCAAGGCGGGGAAAAAAGGTGCGGACGCCCAAGCCGAAACAGTGCTGCTCATGACGGCAACGGCGAAAACCTACAGATATCTTGATGAGGAGGCGGGGAAATGAGTGGGCAAATGCCTGTTCGGCGGGTTCTTTGGCCGATTCTAATCTCTACCCTGTTGCTTGGCGGTTGCGCTGAGAAGAACATGGGTGACCTGAAGCAGTTTGTTGCCGAGGTGAAGTCCCGTAAGGCGGGGCATATCGAGCCATTGCCGGAGATTAAACAGATTGAAACTTTTACCTACGTAAGCGAAGGGCGGCGGGATCCTTTTGCTTCCGCTGTCGAGGAGAGAGATGCTGAGTCGGTGAATGTGGCCAATGGGCTGTCGCCTGACTTCAATCGTCGCAAAGAGGAGCTTGAGAGTTATGCTCTGGACTCATTGCGGATGGTGGGATTACTGGAGCAGGAGGGTACCGCCTGGGCCTTAGTGCGAAACCAGGAGCGGACGATCTTCAGGGTGAAAAATGGTAACTACATGGGAATGAACCATGGTCAGATTACCCGCATAACCGAGAACCAGGTCGAACTTACAGAGATCGTGGCGGATTCACAAGGAGGTTATCGTGAGCGGCAGGCCTCTTTGGCTTTGGCAGAATAAATTGGGGTGTAACTACATGAACAACAAACTACTTGACCTTAAACAGGGGGAGAGGATGTTTAGAGGTGCGTCGTTCGTCCCTCATCTGTCGGCTGTCTTCGCTTCGGTGCTGCTGCTTGTAATGATGACGGGTGCTGTTCCGGCCTATGCTGCGGGGGCTACCCTGCAGGAGATTAGTTACTCCGCGCTGCCTGGAGGCAGTGTGCGGATTACCTTGACGGCAGATCAGCCGATCGAGGCTCCACGGACGTTTACCACTGATAACCCGGCGCGTATCGCCATGGACTTCTTTGGTCTGACTAATGGCCTGGCCCGTAAAAGTCAATCCATCGGCATTGGCATGGCGCGAAGCGTCACCGCCATTGAGGCCGGTGGGCGTACCCGTGTAGTGGTCAATTTGGTTGCGTCTGCCGGGCACGCTGTTGCAGTGGACGGAAATAAGGTGCTGGTCACTATTGAAGGTGGTCAGGGTGGTGTTGCCCAGTCAGCGTCATCAACAATGACATCACCTGCATCCTCTTCAGTAGTTTCTACTACTAGTGGCCGTTCAGTTACCAGCGTTGACTTCAGGCGTGGTGAGCAAGGTGAAGGCCGGGTGATGATGGAGCTTAGCGATGCTTCCGCCATCGTCGATATGCGCGAGGAGGGTGGCAGGATCGTCCTCGACATTATGGATGTATCAGTGCCTGAGCAGTTGATCCGCAAGTTTGATGTAGCTGATTTCGCTACGCCGGTGAAGATGTTTGAGGTTCTGCCTCGGGATGGAAATGTCCAGGTGGTGATTGAAACCTCCGGTGAGTACGAGCATCTGGCCTACCAGGCGAATAACTTTTTCACTGTCGAGTTCAGAGGGCTGACCAAGGCTGAGAAAGAGGAGATACAGCGTCGTAAGAAGACGTTTACCGGTGAACGCCTCTCCTTGAATTTCCAGGATATCGAAGTTCGTGCGGTACTACAGCTACTAGCCGACTTTACCGGACTTAATCTGGTGACTTCGGATACTGTGGGTGGAAATATCACCCTACGGTTGAAGAATGTGCCCTGGGACCAAGCACTGGATATTATTTTGAAGACCCGTGGTCTCTCCATGCGGAAGAGCGGTAATGTTATTTTGGTGGCGCCGACTGAAGAGATAGCGGCAAGAGAGAAACTGGAGTTGGAATCACAGCTACAGATCGAAGAGCTGGCCCCCCTGCATTCCGAGTTTATTCAGCTTAACTACGCCAAGGCGAAGGATATTCAGGCCCTGCTGAAGGCAAAGGATAATCAAATGCTCACCCCGGATCGCGGCAATGTGACGGTGGATGAGCGCACCAACACCCTGTTGGTGAGGGATACGATCGCCAAGCTTGAGGATATTCGACGTCTCATCGCAAAGTTGGATGTTGCCGTCCGCCAGGTTCTGATTGAATCACGCGTAGTGGTGGCAAACGATAACTTCAGCAGGGATATCGGTGTCCGGTTTGGTGCAAATATAGAGGATAGTAACGTTATTGGTGGCAACTTCCTTCTCGCCGGCGGTGGTCGCCCCGGCCATCTTGGTGGTACATTTGATACGATTGAGAATCCAGCCGGTTCAGATCAAGAGGCGCTGTTGGTCAATCTTCCTACCACCTTGGGAGGTAGCCGCGGCGGTGCAGCCAACTTTGTGATCGGCAAACTGGGCTCTTATCTTCTGCAGCTTGAGCTGAGCGCAATGCAGCAAGAGGGCACGGGTGAGGTCATCTCCAGTCCACGGGTGATCACCTCCGATCAACACACTGCGATTATCAAAACAGGTACCGAGATTCCTTACCAGGAGGCGTCATCCAGTGGTGCCACCACCGTAGCCTTCAAGGAAGCGGTGCTGAAACTTGAGGTAACCCCTCACATCACGCCGGATGATCGGGTGATCATGGATCTCTCCATCAACAAGGATGATCCGGATTTCTCCCGTGCCGTCCTCGGTGTGCCGCCGGTCGACACCAAAGAGATCGAAACATCGGTCTTGGTGGATAATGGCGAAACGGTGGTACTTGGTGGCGTTTTTGAAAGAACGGAGACGTCCAGTAGGGAGCGCATCCCATTCTTTGGTGATCTCCCTTATGTCGGCTTCATGTTCAAGCAGGAGTTGCGTACGGATAATAATCAGGAGCTGCTGATCTTCATCACCCCGAAGATTCTAAAGGAGAGTCTCGGCGTTCGTTAACCACCTATCCAAACAAGGCTGTAACGGGAGGGGCTTGTCTGATGGCAAGCCCCTCTTGCTTGCAAGGGATAAATCTGGCATATCTGTATGGTCCTGAAAAGAGTGGTTAATAGAGTTCAGACTAGAGTAAGGCTTCAATATGAATGAAAATCATGCTTCACTACTTGCCCGCCGGGGGGGCGAGGGTTGTTATGGGCACTTCCCGGGAAAATGAGTAAGTTAAAGAACATCTTTCTGGTCGGCCCCATGGGGGCGGGCAAGACAACCATAGGGCGTCAGGTGGCCGGCCTCCTGGGATTGGAGTTTAGTGACAGTGATCATGAGATCCAGCATAGAACCGGTGTAGATATTCCGACGATTTTTGATTTTGAGGGGGAGGATGGTTTTCGTAAACGCGAAAAAGCGGTAATCGATGATCTTACCCAGCAGGATGGTTATGTGTTGGCAACAGGCGGCGGAGCAGTTCTGGACCCGGATAATCGCCGTAATCTCAGTAGTAGAGGGTTTGTGGTCTATCTTTACTGCAGTCCTGAGCAGCAGTATGAGCGCACCCTGCGTGACCGCAACCGACCGTTATTGCAGACTGACGATCCGTTGCTGCAATTACAAAATTTGCTGGAGTTGAGAGATCCGCTCTATCGCCAGACGGCCGATATAGTAGTGACCACAGAGAAGCGTGGAGCATCGGCTGTTGCGAGGGAAATTATCAGCCAATTTGAGTCCAAATAATGGAGTCTCTTTTCCCAATGAGCGGCACTGGAAGCTGTCTCATGTATTGAACAATCGGTAGTATTTATGAAGCCAGAGATGAGAACACTGCAGGTCGAATTAGGAGTACGTTCATATCCTATCTACATAGGCAGAGGTCTGGTTGATGACCCGGCGATTTACGGGCGCCACATAAGCGGCCGCCAAGTGATGGTGGTGACCAATGAGACGGTGGCGCCACTCTATCTTGACAGAGTGCTGGGTGCGCTTGCCTCATTTGATGTCGATACGGTAGTGCTTCCCGACGGTGAAAAGTTCAAGACCCTTGAGGTGTGGCAGACAATATTCGATGCCATGCTGAAGCGCCGCTTTAATCGTCAGTGCACGGTCGTGGCGCTTGGCGGCGGTGTGATTGGTGATATGGCAGGTTTCGCCGCTGCCTGTTATCAGCGCGGTGTACCCTTCATTCAAGTGCCGACAACGCTGCTTTCTCAGGTTGACTCATCGGTAGGCGGCAAGACCGGTGTTAACCATCCTCTCGGAAAAAATATGGTAGGGGCCTTCTACCAGCCAAAATGTGTCATTGCCGATACGGCAACGCTTGATACCCTGGATGATAGGCAGCTCTCTGCAGGGGTGGCAGAGGTTATCAAGTACGGACTGATCAACGACATCGATTTTTTCTCTTGGCTGGAACAGCAGATGGAGCAGCTGCTTGCCCGCGACCCTGAGGTATTGGCTCATGTGATTGAACGGTCATGTCGGGATAAGGCAGAGGTGGTTGCCGCAGATGAGCTTGAGGTCGGCAGACGGGCCACGCTCAATCTGGGGCATACTTTTGGCCACGCCATAGAAACGGGCATGGGATATGGAATCTGGCTTCATGGTGAGGCGGTTGCGGCCGGTATGTGCATGGCGGCAGACCTTTCCCGGCGTCTCGGCTGGTTGCCAGAGGCGGATGTAGAGAGGGTGGTCGCGCTGACGCGAAGGGCTAACCTGCCGGTGGCCCCACCCTCAGATCTCAGTACAGAGTATTTTCTTGAGTTGATGTCGGTGGATAAAAAAGTGGTGACCGGAAAGATTCGCCTGGTGCTTATGTCGCGCCTGGGGAGTGCAGTGGTTACCGAAGATTTTGCAGCCGAGAAACTTAAAGAGACACTGGATGAATTTGGAAGAGCCAATGCCTGATATAGAGGTGACATCGGGTAGCGTGGCCGATACTGCCTCTCAGGAGCAGCAGTTCTTTTCCACGCCTGAGATTATGCAGCGACTAGATCTGCTGCGACACCTTACCGATAACAGTGAACGTATAGTGGTTCTCAAGGGTGGACCCGGCTCGGGAAAAACCACCCTTTTCCAGCGTTATCAGCAGGCCGCCCGAGATGAGTGGGTGCTCTGCCCGGTGATCTCAAATCCAATGCTTCACCCGGAGCAGCTATTCTCACTGCTAGGCCATTGCTTTGGTGTTGCGGGAGATGGTGATGAGAGCGTGGATCTGCTGTTGGAGCGGTTCGAAAATTTGCAGGAGGAGGGTAGGGCCCCGGTCATTGTAGTTGATGACGCTCACCTGCTGCCTCTCTCAACTATTATTGCGCTTCTGCGCTTGTTTGAGCGGCGGCTGGGAGAGCGTGCACTTGTACGTATTGTCCTCTTTGCGCTTCCGCAGATTGATGATTTGCTGCAAACGCCTCAAATACAGGCAATGAATCTGCAGATGCTGCAGATGCTTGAGTTGCCGGTCTTTTCCACAGAGCAAACCAGAGCCTTCATCGCTTTCATCAGCGGTGCGGGTTTGAAGGCCGGCAGCGCGTTTGATGAGGCCGAGGTGGAGCGGATCGCCAAGGTCAGCGGTGGTGTTGCAGGCACTATAGAGGAGCAGGTGATGGCTGCCCTGCGGGTGAGTGCTGCTGCCGAGAGGGGCGACGACACCGGGCAGTCAACTTCACTGCGTCTTTCGACTCCGGCGTTGCTGGCCGGGGCGGTTGTGGGTGTGCTGGTTATTCTTGTGCTGCTTTTCCAGGATGGGATCAATAGGCTGTTTGAGGGCGATAATAAGCCACAGCAGGCGATGCCTGAGATTGAGCTGAAACTTCCTGAGCCTGCAAACGAGCCGCCAAAGGCAACACTTACGGATACCTTGCCGGTAGTGACGGCGCCTGTTGAGGTTGAACCGCCTCCAGAGGCCGAGCCGGTAATGGTTGAGCTTGCAGAGGTTGTAGCTGCTCCAGTTAATACTCAGAAGATCGCTCAGGAACCGCTGCCTGAGAAAGAGGGGACAGCAGTGGAAGGTATCGTGAACCCACCTGCGGCTACTGTGGATGATGCAGGTGTTCGCGATGATCAAGGTAGGGGGCAAGAGGGTGTAGTAGAGCCTCGGGTAGAAATTACACTCGCGCCTCAGCCGATGCCGGTTGTAACACCCCTGGCGGAGGTGCAAGCTGCACCTGACAATACACCGGTGGATCGCAAGGAGACCAAGTCGCAATCAGTGGTTGTAGCAAAGGAGGAGCCGCAGCAGAAACCACCGCCACCCACGGCTGAACGACGTGAAGCCTGGCTGCAGGTACAGAATCCCGGTTCCTATACTTTGCAATTGATTGGAGTTCAGAGTGAGCAGGCCGCCTATGCTTTTACAGCGCGGCTCAAGATTGAGCAGGTGAGTGCAATTTTCAAAACTGAGCGGGAAGGAAAGCCCTGGTTCTCGGTGGTTCATGGTGTGTATGCGGATAGGGATGCGGCGGTTGCCGCTCGGGGGGGGCTCCCCGCAGGAGTGCGGAGTGGTGCTGTCTGGCCTAGGAGTTTTGCCTCTATTCAGCAGGCAATCGTTAATAACTAACATATTGATATTTAAGGAATTATATATTCCATGGTGGAATTACGGGCTTAAATAACTGGCCTGTGCAACAATTCTCCATTACCCTACAGAGTTCTTTTTGGCCGAATTCCCATAATCATGGGGAATCTCGGCTGTTCTGGTGCGGCGTGTGGTGAACCCTCGCGACTGCTTCCGACTAAATTTACTATGGGTGGGGAGAGCTACAGTGGTCTCTTTTGCCCCGAAGAAGTGAGGTTAACGATGAGCCAAGGGGCTTTGCCAGCGAAACAGGGGTTATATGACCCCCGTAATGAACACGACGCCTGTGGTGTCGGTTTTGTCGCCAATATAAAGGGGCGGAAAAGCCATAAGATTGTCGCACAGGGGCTGGAGATTCTTGAACGCCTGACCCATCGTGGTGCCGTCGGCTCTGACCCGCGTGCGGGCGACGGCGCCGGTATACTGATTCAGATCCCCGATGCTTTTTTTCGTGACGTAGTCGATTTCGATCTACCCGAAGCGGGTGCGTATGCTGTTGGTCTACTGTTCCTGCCTCAGGGTAAGTCCGCCCGCAGTGAGGCGGAGAGGATCATCTCCCGTCTTGTGGAAGCAGAAGGACAGGTGATTGCCGGTTGGCGTGATGTGCCTGTGGACAACAAGGGCCTGGGCCACAGCGTCAAGCCGACGGAGCCGGTGGTTCGCCAGATATTTATCACCAAAGGTGAAAATTGTGGCGATCAGGATGCATTTGAACGCAAGCTGTTTGTTATCCGTAAACAGATTGAGAATGTCATTCGTGATACCTCCCTGAAAGGAGGGGATGAGTTCTACTTCACTTCACTCTCATCTCGTACCATTACCTATAAGGGTATGCTTTTGTCCGATCAGGTGGGTGAGTATTTCCCTGACCTGCTGGATGAGCGCATGAGCTCCGCGATGGCGCTTGTACATCAGCGCTTCTCCACCAACACCTTTCCTACCTGGGATCTGGCACACCCCTTTCGTATGATCGCCCACAATGGCGAGATCAACACCATGCGCGGCAACGTCAACTGGATGGCGGCCCGCAGGAACTCTATGGCCTCAGAAATCCTTGGCGATGACCTGGAGAAAGTGTGGCCGCTGATTCCCGAGGGGCAGTCAGACTCCGCCTGCTTCGATAATGCCCTCGAACTGCTGGTGCAGGGTGGCTACTCTCTGGCTCATGCCATGATGATGCTGATTCCTGAGGCTTGGTCCGGTAATCCCCTGATGGATGACAATCGCCGCGCCTTCTACGAGTACCACGCTGCTCTGATGGAGCCTTGGGATGGCCCCGCCGCCGTCGCCTTTACCGACGGTCGCCAGATCGGCGCCACCCTCGACCGCAACGGTCTGCGCCCTGCGCGCTACCTGATCACCGAGGATGATCTGGTGGTGATGGCATCGGAGATGGGTGTGCTGGATATCCCGGAAGAGAAAATCGTCAAGAAGTGGCGGCTGCAGCCGGGCAAGATGTTCCTCATCGATATGGATGAGGGGCGTATCATCGACGATGCTGAGCTGAAAGAGCAGCTCTCCACCAGTCACCCCTACCAGGATTGGCTGGAAAAGACCCAGATCCATCTCGACCAACTGCCGGAGGTTGTCGGTGCCATGTCGCCGGATGCGGCGACCTTGCTCAATTTTCAGCAGACCTTTGGTTACTCCCAGGAGGATATCAAGTTTCTGCTTACACCGATGGTGATGACCGGCCAGGAGGCGACGGGCTCCATGGGCACAGATAGCCCACCCGCGGTGCTCTCCAACCGCTCTAAGCATCTTTCAAACTATTTTAAGCAGAATTTTGCCCAGGTAACCAATCCGCCGATCGACCCGATTAGGGAAGAGGTGGTGATGTCTCTGGTCACCCTTATCGGTCCACGTCCCAACCTTCTGGGCATGGGGCGGAATGACCTGGCCATGCGCCTCGAGGTGGCCCAGCCGATCTTGACCAACTCAGACCTGGAGCGTATCCGCAATATTGAGGACACCACCAACGGCGCCTTCCGTACAAAGACACTCGATATCTGTTTTGCGGCGGATAAGGGTGCGGCAGACCTCAAACCGGCACTGGGAGCCCTCTGCCAGGCGGCTGAGAAAGCGGTGTTGAAAGGGTACAATATTCTCACCCTCTCTGATCGTTGGGTCGATGCCGACCGTGTTGCCATCCCGGCGTTGCTGGCTACATCGGCGGTGCACCATCACCTGATTCGCAAGGGTCTGCGTACCGAATCAGGCCTGGTCGTTGAGACAGGTGCAGCGCTTGAAGTACACCATTTTGCCACTCTCGCCGGTTTCGGTGCCGAGGCGATCAATCCCTATGTCGCGTTTGATACCATCCAGTCGATGTTGCCGAACCTGCCGGAGAGACTGACCTTCGACGAGGCTCAGAAACGTTACATCAAAGCGGTAGGAAAAGGGCTCAACAAGGTGATGTCCAAGATGGGGATCTCCACTTACCAGTCCTATTGTGGCGCGCAAATTTTTGATGCCGTGGGTCTATCTACAACCTTTGTGGATGCCTACTTCACCGGTACCGCCACCACCATCGAGGGCATTGGTATCGATGAGGTCTCGGAAGAGACGGTACGCTGGCACCACAACGCCTATGGCAACAATCCGCTCTACAGAAAGCACCTTGATGTGGGTGGTGATTACGCCTATCGCGTACGTGGTGAGGACCATATCTGGACTCCGGACACCATTGCCAAGCTGCAACATGCCTCTCGCGCCAATGACTGGAAGAGCTACGACGAGTTCGCCAAGGCGATTAATGAACAGGAGGAACGGCTGGTCACTTTGCGTGGCTTATTCGATTTCAACTGGGCTGATGAGCAAGTACCTCTGGAAGAGGTTGAGCCCGCTGCTGAGATCGTAAAGCGTTTCGCCACCGGCGCCATGTCTTTTGGCTCCATCTCCTATGAGGCCCACTCCACCATGGCGGTTGCCATGAACCGAATCGGCGGTAAGTCGAACACCGGTGAGGGTGGTGAGGAGCCCGAGCGCTTCAATCCGCTGCCTGACGGTGCGAGCAATCCAGAGCGCTCCGCCATCAAGCAGGTGGCTTCCGGCCGTTTTGGCGTCACCGTTGAGTATCTGGTTAACGCCGACGATATTCAGATCAAGATGGCTCAGGGTGCCAAGCCCGGTGAAGGTGGGCAACTGCCCGGCCATAAAGTGAATGCTCAGATTGCGCGGGTGCGTCACTCTACTCCGGGTGTCGGCCTGATCTCGCCACCACCCCATCACGACATCTACTCAATTGAGGATCTGGCACAGCTGATCCACGACCTGAAGAACGTCAACCCGAGAGCGCGGATTTCGGTGAAGCTGGTCTCTGAAGTTGGTGTAGGCACGGTAGCTGCCGGTGTATCAAAAGCCCATGCCGATCACGTTACTATCTCCGGCTACGATGGCGGCACCGGCGCTTCGCCGATGACCTCAATCAAGCATGCCGGCTCTCCTTGGGAGATCGGTCTGGCTGAGACTCACCAGACACTGGTGATGAACAAGCTGCGTGGTCGTATTGCCGTACAGGTGGATGGTGGTCTGCGCACCGGTCGCGATGTGGTGATAGGGGCCCTGCTGGGTGCTGACGAATTTGGTTTTGCCACAGCACCATTGATCGTCAGCGGTTGCATCATGATGCGTAAGTGTCACCTCAACACCTGCCCGGTGGGTGTGGCCACTCAGGACCCCGAGTTGCGCAAGCGCTTCACCGGCAAGCCGGAGCATCTGATCAACTATCTCTTCTTCGTCGCTGAAGAGGTACGCCAGCTGATGGCGAAACTTGGCTTCCGTACCATCAACGAGATGGTTGGACAGAGCGAGCGACTCGATATGCGTAAGGCGGTGAACCACTGGAAGGCCAAGGGTCTCGACTTCAGCCGTGTACTGACCAAGCCGAAGGCTGCCAAGGGCGTCGCCACTCACCACAATGAGGCCCAGGATCACGGTTTGGACCAGGCCATCGATCTACATCTGATAGACCAGGCCGAGCCGGCCCTGGAGAGGGGCGAAGCGGTTAAGATTCCTATCGATATTCAGAACTGCAACCGTACCTTCGGCACCATGCTCTCCGGTCGCGTAGCGGAGAAATACGGTCTTGCCGGCTTGCCTGATGACACCATCTACATCAAGGTGAAAGGAACTGCGGGACAATCGTTCGGTGCCTGGACTGCCAAGGGTGTCACCCTTGAACTGGCAGGTGAGGGTAACGACTACGTCGGTAAGGGACTCTCTGGTGGGCGACTGGTGATCTATCCGCCCAGTGAGTCAGCTATCGACAGAGCGGAAGATAATATCATCGTCGGTAATACCGTACTTTACGGTGCGATTACCGGTGAGGCCTATTTCCGTGGTGTGGCTGGTGAGCGCTTCTGTGTCCGTAACTCCGGGGCAACTGCTGTTGTTGAAGGCGTCGGCGATCACGGTTGTGAATATATGACGGGGGGTATCGTTGTCTGTCTTGGTACCACTGGGCGTAACTTTGCTGCCGGTATGTCCGGCGGTGTTGCCTATGTCCTCGATGAAGAGGGCACCTTTGAGCAGCACTGTAACCTCTCCATGGTCGATTTGGAGCCGATTCAAGAGGAGGACGATGCGCTGGAGGCCCTGGAGCACCAGGGGGGTGATCTGGAGACCAAGGGCCGGGTGGATGTGAGCCATGACATGACCCGTTTTGATGCTATCCGCCTCAAGCAGTTGATCGAGAATCACCTGCACTACACCAGCAGTGATGTTGCCAAGCGGATACTCGATAACTGGAGCGAACATCTGGCGAAATTCGTTAAGGTGATGCCGGTGGATTACCGACGCGCCTTGCAAGAGATGCAGGCACAGCAGGTCCAGACCAACACCGGCGAAGCAGTTAAGGGGAGCAACTAATCATGGGTAAGCCAACAGGTTTTATGGAGTATCCACGTCAGGACCGTAGCTACGCGCCGGTCGCCGACCGCATTACGCACTTTAATGAGTTTGCTATTGATCTGAGTGAAGATGAGTTGAAAAACCAGGGTGCCCGCTGCATGGATTGCGGTATCCCCTTCTGCCATCAGGGCTGCCCGGTTAACAACATCATCCCGGACTGGAATGATCTGGTCTATCATGGTGCCTGGCAGTCCGCCATCGATACCCTGCACTCCACCAACAACTTTCCCGAGTTCACTGGGCGCATCTGTCCTGCGCCCTGCCAGGAGGCGTGTACTCTTAATCTGGATGATGAACCGGTCACCATCAAGACCATTGAGCTCTCCATCGTTGAGAAGGGGTGGGAAGATGGACTGATCCAGCCACAGATCCCCCGTCACAAGAGTGGCAAGCGGGTGGCGGTTGTCGGTTCCGGCCCATCGGGTATGGCCTGTGCCCAGCAGTTGGCCCGTGCAGGCCATCTGGTACATGTCTACGAGAAAGAGAACCGAATCGGCGGTCTGCTGCGTTACGGTATCCCGGACTTCAAGCTGGACAAGAAGGTGATCGACCGTCGCATGGGCCAGATGCAGGCCGAGGGAGTACGTTTTCACACCAACAGCCATATTGGTGTCGATCTTCCTGCAAAGAAGCTGGTCGACGGGTTTGATGCATTGGTGCTTACTGCCGGTTCTGAGAAGCCCCGCGATCTGCCGGTACCCGGTCGCGACCTTGAAGGCGTTCATTTTGCCATGGATTTTCTCCGTACCAACAGCCATCGTGTACAGGGTGACGACATCCCGGAGAACCTGTTCATCTCTGCTGAAGGTAAGTACGTAGTGGTGATTGGCGGCGGTGATACCGGATCGGATTGCATCGGTACCTCCAACCGGCACGGTGCAGTTTCGGTTACTCAGATCGAGATTATGCCCCAGCCTCCAGAGAAGGAAGACAAGGGTACCGTCTGGCCTTACTGGCCAAACAAGATGCGCACCTCCACCTCCCAGGAGGAGGGGTGTGAGCGCATGTGGTCGGTGGCTACCAAAGAGTTTGTCGATGACGGTAACGGTAACGTCAAGGCGGTCAAGTGCGTCAAGGTGGAGTGGAATCAGAGTGAATCCGGTGAGTGGGGAATGAACGAAGTCGAGGGTAGTGAGTTTGAACTCAAGGCTGATCTCGTCACACTGGCTATGGGTTTTGTTCACCCGGTCCACGAAGGTATGCTGGACGAGTTGGGCGTTGAACTTGATGCCCGCGGTAACGTCAAGGGTGAGACCGAAGGGGCGGATGCCTACCAGACCTCACTGGGTGGTGTCTTTGCTGCCGGTGACACGCGACGTGGTCAGTCCCTGGTAGTTTGGGCGATCCGTGAAGGTCGCCAGTGTGCCCGTGCAGTGGATGAATACCTGATGGGATCATCAGAACTACCGCGTTAAGGAGCCTCTGATTAAGTCTGGTTAGATTTAGGCTGAGATAAAATTGTTCCAATTCGTTGCGAAGTGAGCGGTAATAGCCACTCTATTGCTGCGATCTTCGGAACGAATTGGGGCAATTTTAGCCAGCGTAAAGCAATCATGACTTGATCAGAGTCTCCTTAGTTGAAGTTTTGCCGCTTGGTTGGCAGAGTAATAATAAAAAGAAAAGGAAAAAGGTGCCTGGATGGCACCTTTTTTTACATAAATTTTAGAATTGATTCGACGTTGGCTTACCGAGGGAGGGATCTCTGGAAGTTGCGACTGATTCGCAGCCCGCTTCAGTGTAAACTTCCCCTCTTTGCCCGTCGGCCTCTTTGTATAGCCTAGAAGGAATCGCCCGTGTCCAGTTTGAAGAATGATCGTTTTTTGCGCGCCCTGCTCCGTGAGCCTGTGGATATGACACCGGTATGGATGATGCGCCAGGCCGGTCGCTACCTTCCCGAGTATCGTGCCACCCGCGCCAAGGCCGGCAGCTTTATGGATCTGTGCAAAAATCCTGAGCTGGCGTGCGAGGTCACCCTTCAGCCTCTGGAACGTTTTCCTCTGGATGCTGCGATTCTTTTCTCCGATATTCTCACCATCCCCGATGCCATGGGCTTGGGCCTCTACTTCACCGAAGGTGAGGGGCCAAAGTTTGAGCGCCCGATTCGTGACGAGGCGGCGGTAAAGGCGTTGGGTGTGCCCGATCCTGAGCAGGAGCTGGGTTATGTGATGGATGCGGTACGCACCATTCGCCGTGAACTGGATGGCCGGGTACCGCTGATCGGCTTCTCCGGTAGCCCCTGGACCCTCGCCACCTATATGGTGGAGGGGAGTGGTACCAAGAATTTCGCCCAAGTGAAGGGCATGATGTTTGAGCGTCCCGAGCTGATGCATCAGCTACTGAGCAAGGTGGCCGATTCAGTCACCAGCTATCTCAATGCCCAGATTGCCGCGGGCGCGCAGGCGGTGATGATCTTCGATACTTGGGGTGGCGTGCTGAGTCCCCGAGACTACCAGCTCTTCTCCCTCGACTACATGAGCCGTATCGTCAAAGGCCTTAACCGTGAGAGCGATGGTCGTAAGGTACCGGTGATCCTCTTCACCAAAAACGGTGGCCAGTGGCTTGACCGCATGGCCAACACCGGCTGCGATGCACTGGGTGTGGACTGGACCACTGATCTGTCTGATGCCCGCGCGATGGTGGGTGACCGTGTGGCGCTTCAAGGCAACATAGATCCCTGTGTTCTCTACTCCTCACCGGAGCGTATTCGCGACGAGGTGAAGCGAGTGCTGGAAAGTTATGGTGATGGCCCGGGCCATGTCTTTAACCTGGGTCACGGCATCCACCCCGATGTGAATCCGGAACATGCTGCTGCTCTGGTTGAAGCTGTGCATGAGCTGAGCCGGGGCTGAAGCAGGCTCCTTAAGAGACCACGGAGCTAGTCATAATCAGGTTATCCGGGAGGTAACTGTTTATGACTATTTCTCAATTCTGAGGCGTTTCATCTTCTCCCATAGATTTTTGCGGGAGATGCCTAAGGCGTCTGCCGCCTGGTTTATTTTGCCGCTATTTTCAGCCAGTGCCTTATTGATAGCGCTACGCTCGGCCTCCTCTATAGACTCTCTTAATGTGGCCGTACCAATGTCATGCATGCTGCTGTCAGGTGTAAGCAGGTCATTGGCTCCAATCCAGGGGCCGTCACTCAGGGCGACCGCTCGCTCAATAATATTCTTAAGTTCACGGACGTTGCCCGAAAATGGCATGGTTAGAAGCTGTAGCTCCGCCTCTCGTGCCAGTCCTTTAATGGAATTGCCCGCTTTTTTGGCCAGTTCACTGACGAACAATCTGGCAAGATAGACGATATCTTCCCGGCGTTCCCGTAATGGAGGAATATCCACATGGATGACATTGATGCGCCAATAGAGATCCCTCCGAAACTCATTTTTTTTCATCGATTCATCCAGAACCACTTGAGTTGCTGCAATCACTCTCACATCCAGGGGGATAGACTCCACACCGCCGACACGCTCAATCTCACGCTCCTGCAGGACGCGTAGTAGTTTTACCTGAATGTCTGGTGAAACCTCGGCAATCTCGTCGAGAAAGATGGTGCCCCCCTGGGCCTGCTCAAAGCGCCCTATGCGCTGCTGCATCGCACCGGTGAATGCACCCTTCTCATGACCAAATAGTTCACTTTCGATCAGGCCGGCGGAGAGGGCAGCACAGTTGACCTTGATAAGCGGCTCTTGGGAGCGGAGGCTGTTGTTATGGATCAGGGAGGCAACCACCTCCTTGCCTACACCGGATTCGCCGGTGATTAGAACCGAACTGTCACTCTCACGAAGACGTGCCACCAGCCGCTCGATTTTGCGCATTGCCGAACTTTTTCCAAGACGTCCACTACCCGGTTTGAAGTTTGTGTCATCATCTGAGTTGCCCAGTGTCAGGCGAGTGTCCGCAATACAGGAGAGGTGGTGCTCCACTTTTGTGATGAAGTCACTGATGTCGAAAGGTTTGGTCAGGTAGTCGAGTGCACCGGCTTTAACTAAAGTTACCGCATCGGAGACATCACCGTAGGCGGTCATCAGGATTACCGGGATGCCGGGAAAGTGCTGGGACATATCGGTAAAGAGCTCGATTCCCGTACCATCCGGTAGACGGATGTCGGTGACAACAAGGTCGATATCACCTTTCTCAAGTTCATTTCTTGCACAGGTGATGTCAGCTACGGCACGTACAGGGATCTTTTCGAGCCGAAGCCTGTCTTCCAGTGATAGGCGCATGATTTCATCGTCCTCAATCAGGAGGACACAGTAGTTGCCAAAGCCATCGCTATCTGACATTTGTTCTAACTTATTTGGCATCAGGCCGCCTTGGTATTTATAACGGGTACTGCGACATGGAATGTTGTGCCTTGGCCCTCTTCACTAGTCACCTCAATGATCCCCTCCAAGCTCTGGACTAGGCGGTAGACTATCCAGAGTCCCAATCCAGTACCATTGCTCTTGGTAGTAAAGAAAGGATCAAAAAGTTGATTTCTAATGTGAGTTGGAATTCCTGGTCCGTTGTCGCTCACCTCAATGACCAGGTGTGGGCCATTTTGATACATGTTGAAAATAACCTTGCCGTTATCGGGAAGTATCTCCACCGCATTTTTAAGAAGATTGCAGATGATCTGCTCCGTCTTACCGGGAATCTGAAGATCTTTACCTGCACTATTTTGCCAGATGATATCGATGTTCCCATCCCCCACTTCAGCTGTTATCAAGTCGTAAAGTTTATCGACCTGTTCAACGCTTACCGTTTGTTCGCGCTCCTCAGTTTTCAGATCCACAAGCAGATTACGAACGATCTCTTTTATTCTGTGTAGACCCTGATCGATAACCGGAAGGTAACGATCAATAAGTTCCTTGTCGTTAGGGTGTTTACGCAATGTATCGATACAGTTCAGAAGGCCGGCAAGGGGGTTGTTCACTTCATGGGCGACACCCGCAGTGATGCGGCCGAGGGCAACCAGTTTTTCACTCATTGCGATCTCCTCTTCCAGCATTTTTTTCTCGGCCAACTCCACCATGATCTGGTTGAAGGTAAGGCTGAGGCGACCGATCTCATCCATTGTTCTCACCGGAATGGGATCGAAATCAGTCATTTCACTCCGACCGACCGCTTCCAGCCCCTGGGTGACGGCCGTTAGCGGCCTGACCATGCGTCGTGAAACAAGGGTGCCCAGAGCACTGCCAATAATGACGAAACAGAAGATCAAAGCGAGTACGATAACCGCTGTATGTCTGGCCTTTTGATATAGTTGGGCAACAGAGAGCCGAACACGAATGACCCCCATATATTTTTGATCAGAAAAGATGGGAACAACACCCTCTTGAAAGCCGTTTTTGGAAAAACCTCCATTGCTTATAACAATAGGCTTTCTAGTATTTATCGCTTCTTGGAATAGTCTGTCTTCAATTTCATTTCTCGGTGAGAAGGGAAGGCCCATCGGATTATTGGCAGGATCCAGATGAGCCTGAACCCTGCCTTCCGCGTCCAGTATCATCGCCGTTATCACCTCGTGCCTACCGGATGTTCCAGGCGTTCTGGTCGCCATGTTTTTCAAGCTCACATAGAGTGACCAGTGATCTTTGCGCAGCATCGCTTTGGGTGTTGTGATAGCGACGGATTCAGAGAGCAGCAGTGCTTTCTCACCTAAAGCATCATGAAACAACTTCCAATCCTGTACCACCATCACTGCACCGATCATAAAGCCGACACCTGCAACAACCGTTGTGATTGTGAGTGATAGCTTTACTGCCAGTGGCCATGATCTTGGATTGATTATAGGCATCTGTTTTCTGCAATTAGTGAGCAGGTAGCATGGACGTCATTGGACTGACTCTTTGGATTGTGTTGGCCATGGCTCGTATTTCATTGAAAAGTGAATCAGAATAATTACCAAAACCATCGAGCTTAAGTTGTGCTAGAAGCTCTTTGCCCAGTAAATCATCATCCATGTTTTCGAGCGTTATTTTCATCAGTTTGATAGTGTCTGGGTTTACCCCAATCCGGGAAACGATAGGTGGAAAGCCAAAGCTTGGTGATCGCTTTATTATGCGTGTCCTCTCTGTAATATCCGGTCTGAAGATAGCAAGGTATTCCCAGATGTAGGAGTCGACGGCACCACCGTCAGCGACCTGTTCAGAAACCGCTTGTACTGTCTCTGCATGATTAAAGGTGAAAAAGGTCTGGCGAAAAAAGTGCTCTGGCTTTTCACCTTGTTTCATCATGTAGGCCAGTGGGTAGAGGAAACCTGAATTTGAATCCGGATCGGAGAAGGCAAAGACCTTTCCTTTCAGATCACTAAAGCGATTATAGGGACTGTTGTGGTGAACAATGATATAGGAGTGGTAACGTGGTGCTCCGCGATAGATAGGCACAGTCAGAAGTTGCAGAGATTCGGGGGTCCTTTTTTGAATGTAGGGATAGCCGCATATCCAGGCAAATTCGATCCCACCTGATTCCAATAGATCCATCACCTCTCGATAGGACTTCCGCTGAACGAATTCTACCTTACGGCCGGTTTTAGACTCGAGATAGTGGCTCCACTGATCTAGAAATCTAAGATTTTCGGTGAGCACCACTGCGGTTAAACCAAAGCGTATAGGAGGTTCTGCATTGGCGGCGTTACATGGCGTAACACATAAGATAAGTAACAGATAAATTAATCGCACTTGGGCTCCTCAATAAACTAACTTCTCAGTGTTACTGCTAAGTTATGTCACAGTACCTGCATTGCGACATCAGTACTCTCTGTGGAGTACAACGAACATCCTCGGCGACACCTTACTTGTAGGTTTAAAAATACTTATTTTGCAAGAATGGAAAATCCATTGCTTGCCCTGGATGCTGTTGTCTAATTATTTTGGCGTAAGTGATTTATGCACATCCAATGATGCTATTTCTACTCTTTTTTGGAGAAAGAGTGAAGTGTACTTTCAATTTATATTCCCCCAATTTCCATTTTGTTACCTTTTGGTAACCAGCCGCCGAGTTTTTTTTTCGTAACATTATGAAACCAATCTAAAAAATAGGTCAGGTTACGGATTTGATTAAAACGTTACCAATCGGTGACATATCTACAGATATTTTCCCCACTATATTTTTTACTCGTGTTATTTCAGGCAGATAAGCGCCTGGCATATCTTTTGCTTCTTCGTATGACCAATAAATAATATTTTATAAAAAATTATCAATATTCATAAAGGGGAATAGGCCAATGAGTAATGGGAGTGAAGCCAGCCTTAGTGACAATGAAGCTAAAAGAATATTTAGACGTCGGTGCCTTATATCTGCTCTTATCGGACTCTTTCTATTTCTAATTGTCTCTTTTTTTGGCGTCGAGTATTACACCTCACAATCCTCATTTTGCGGTGGAAGCTGCCACACAATGACAGAGCAGTATGACGCCTGGAAGAGCAATACCCACCACAAGAGCAATAATCCCGATGGAAAACAGGCGGAGTGTATCGATTGTCACTTTTTGCCGGGCGAAAAACGTTCACTCAAAGCAAAATATGAAGGGCTGCGTCACCTTGCCGCCTATCTATATGATCCGAAAGCGCCACTGCCGATACGTCCGGTAATCAAAGATGGCTCCTGTCTGCAGTCCGGTTGTCACCAGCGTGAAACAGTGGCGCAGAAGGAGATACAGTTTACCGAGAAGGTGCGTTTTAAACACGAGATTCACTTCACCGATAAGGCCCTTGATGGCCACAAAATCACCTGCGATACCTGCCACTTCAAGACAACGGAAGGTAAGCATTTTGAAGTACCCAAGGATATCTGCTTTCTGTGCCACCTAAAACTTGAAAAACCGACGCTTGATAAAGCGAAGATGGCCAATGGTGATGGATCAGTCAAACAGATCAGTTTCGATAACAGGCCATCCATCAGTTTCAATGAAGGGGCCTCCCGCTGCGACATCTGCCACACCATTCCCACCCGGTCTCTACAAGCTCAGTTGACGGTAGGCGATCCGTCGAACACCAAACAACCGATTACGCATCAAACGATTCAGGAATCCGGCGTGGCCTGTGAGAGTTGCCACTTCGAGGTGGTGAAGGGTCAAGGTGAGATCGAGACCGGTAATGTGGTTTCTAACGGGTGCCTCAGGTGTCACAACACAAGTCAAACGCTGTTGGCCGCTGCTGGTGACCGTGACTTGATGCATGACAAACATGTACCCAATACCGCCGACTGCTTCGATTGTCACACGGTAGTGGAACACAAGAACAGAACCGATCATCTCGATTTTGTGCGGGAAGATTGCCAGCTCTGTCATGTTGATCAGCACAAATATCAGAAAATTCTGCTTGCTGGTACCCCCGTTGATGAAGAGACCTCGGGTGCGCCGCACCTGATGTACGAGGTCAACACCAACTGCATGGCCTGTCATCTGAAAAAGACGCTGAGTGGGGGGCACGATGTGAGAACCGCCTCAGGTGATACCTGTGCAGCTTGCCATACAGAGCAGCATAGAAAAATGCTCGACGACTGGAAGAAGCTACTGACAGATGAGGTCGCCGGTGCAGAGGAACTGGAGAGCGAAGTTCTTGAGCTCCTTGCTGAAGTGAAGGCCGATCTAAGCAAAGAGAAATTGAGTGCAGCTAAGGGACTGATCACCAAGGGATCCGAGCTGCTTAATATTGTCCGCGTCGGTAATGGTGTTCACAACAAGAAGTATGCGATCACCATTCTTGATGGTGCCTTCGGTAATTTCGAAGAGACCATTGAGCTACTCGAAAGTACAAAAACAGCCAATTGATTAATTAGGTAGGTACTGAATTATTCGGTGCTTCCTGCTGCACACGGATGTGCAGGCATTTCCAGTTACCAGTAGGTCATTGGAGATGAACGGAGCGGAGAAATTGATTTCTCCGTTTTATTGCCCTGACGAGTCAAAGGATAGATTGAGTCAGAAATTCCTATAGATTTATAGCGCTAACAATAATTGTGGAGGATGAGGAAATGATCAGGAGAATGCAATATGAGTGACAAGAAAACACCGGAAATTAGCCGCCGCAATTTTTTAAGCGGCGTCGGAACAGCAGCAGTTGGTGCTGCTGCAATGGTGACCCCTGGAGTAAATCTTCAGGCCGCCCAAAAGAACGCACCCCGCTGGGCGATGGTTATGGACCTTCGCCGTTGTATAGGCTGCAGGGCCTGTACCGTGGCGTGCAAATCTGAAAATAATGTCTCTCTTGGTCGTTTCAGAGCGGTTATCCAAGAGAAGACCACCGGGACCTTCCCTAACACCAAGAAAGCCTTCCTGCCTCTGATGTGTAATCACTGTGAAGGCAACGAAAAAGACGGTGTACCTCCCTGTGTGAAAATTTGCCCACAGTTCCCCGGCAAACGCGCTAAGTTTACGGGTACTAATGGGAAGACCATCCGTTTCCGTAGCGGGGGTACCTACAAGCGGCCTGATGGCATGATTCTGATCGATAACGAGCAGTGCATCGGCTGTGGTAAGTGCATCGACGCCTGCCCCTATGGTGTACGCTCATTCAATCCTTTCGTTAAGGCGGGTGGCGACCCGACCAAACAGGCTGCTGACAAATGTGATATGTGTGCTCATCGTGTCGATAATGGTGTTGAGCCATCTTGTGTCAACACATGTCAGGGTCGTGCACGTATCTATGGTGATCTCAATGATCCTAATAGTGATGTGTCTAAGCTGGTTAAAGAGCACAATCTGGCCACAGACAACAATGTACTGCTGGCAGAGGAAGGAACCAATCCGCATGTGTTCTATATCGATCCGGACAACATGTTGAAGACCCTCTATACACAGCGGAAGAAGGGCAAACTCGACCACTATGTGGACGAGATTCCATAAACCCCGACAGCTTGTATAAAGAGAGGAATTAATATGAAAAAGCTAAATCGTCGTAATTTTATGAAGTTGTCTGCAGGCAGTGGCTGTGCGCTGGCTGTAGGCTTGGGAAGTAGCCAGAGCGCGCTTGCGGGGTCGATCAAGTTGCAGGCGGGTGGCCGTGACTTTTCGCCGACCACGAAGAAGGAGCGCCAAGCTATTCCTTCCGCCTGTTGGCAGTGTGTGACCCGTGACGCCATGATCGGCTTTGTCGAAGATGGCCGTCTGGTAAAGCTTGAGGGGCATCCTGAATCTATCCGCACTTTAGGAAAGCTCTGCGCCAAGGGGCAGGCCGGTGTTAACCAGGTCTATTTCCCGGATCGTATACTTTATCCGATGCAGCGCGTGGGCAAACGAGGTGAACATAAGTGGAAGAGGGTCTCCTGGGACGATGCCCTGGATCTTATGGCATCCAAGCTCAAACCTCTGCTTGATGCAGGAACACCTGAACTGTTCATGTATCAGTACGGGCGCCATAAGGGTAGCCAATCCTCAATCATGCACGACTTTATGGACGCCTTCGGCTCCCATACCATCGGCACCCACACATCAGTGTGTGAGGGACCTAAATGGGTCGGCCAGGAGAGCCTGTGGGGAGGAATGTATGATAACTGGGACTACGACAATACCGATTTCGTGGTCAATTTTGGATCGAACCAGTTCGAGACCCACACCAACCATATCCCTACATCACAACGTCTGATCCGGGCAATGGTTGAGCGTAACGTCCCGCTCTACACCTTCGATGTACGTCTCTCCAATACCGCCGCAAAGTCTACTGAGTGGGTTCCCATCAAAGTAGGCATGGATGGTCTGGTAATGCTCTCGATGGTTAACGTCATCATGAATGAAGGACTGTTCCGCAAGGATCACCTGAAATACATGCGGGTGTCACCGGATTATCATGCATCGGATGATGAGAAAATCGCTGCGATCAAAGAGCATGTGGCTAAGTTCACACCGGAATTTGCCGAAAAGGAGAGTGGCGTACCTGCAGCCAAGATCAAGATGGTTGCACGCGGATATGCCAAGGCAAACTCGGCCTGTCTGATTAGCTATCGTGGCACCGTTATGCATTATCATGGCGCAGATCAGGAACGTGCAGCAATGTTGCTGGCGGCCATCACCAACAACCTGGATAGAAAAGGTGGTCGAGTCATGGGTGTTGGCGCCGGTTGGAAACATCCTCACTCACCGAAAGCCAAAGTACAAAAGGGTCTCGATATCGTCAACGGGTTCCCTGGTGAAGCGGCATTCCCAACCCATCAATGCAGCCAGCAGAATCTTCCGATGATCAAGGATGGCCAAAATGGTCGACCCAAAGTCTATTGGTCCAGTTGCAACAACCAGGCCTTTATCAACGGAAACAACAAGGAAGCGGAAGCGGTACTGAAAGATGAGAGCCTCATTCCTTTCTCTATCTCATCCAACATCGTCTATGACGAATCGTCACAATACGCCGACCTCATTCTGCCTGACGTTACCTACCTGGAACGCTGGGATTATGAGGATATGGTCTCTCCGACCGGGGTTGCCGAGTACTACATTCGTCAACCGCTCATCAAACCATTGGGTGAGTCAAAGGATCAGGGTGAGATATTCTACGGTTTGGCTCAACGGTTGGGGATTGAGCTGGTCTATAAGACCAAGGAGGAGTACGTTCGCCAATCCTGCGAGATGACTCCAGGTGTCAGGGAAGCCGGTGGCTTCGAGTACATGAAGAAGCATGGCGTTTGGCACGACAAGAACGCCAAGCCCAACTTCGGTTTCTATGAAGCCAAAGCAGACGTTTCCGGTGACGGCGTCATTCTCGACGAAAAAACCGGTGTCTACTGGAACTATAAGAAGGCCGGAGTCAGTGAAGCTGATGCCAAGAGCAAAGGCTATCTGGGTGTCGAGGGCGCCAAGTCAGCCTATGTAGCTCAGGATATTGATGGAACACCACGTAAGGCCTACCCACCGAACACCTCGTTCACCAAGTCAGGTCTGCTGGACTTCTACTCAGATAACTTTGCGGCCAAGGGTTTCCCCGCATTCCCGACCTACACGCCAATACCTGAGCATCAGAAGATGGGTAAGGATGACTTGCACCTGACCACCTACAAGGTAGCCGTTCATACGCACTCTCGTACATCCCATTGCAAGTGGCTGTCTGAGATTAAGCATGACAATCCTGCGTGGATCAACAGCAAGACCGCTGCTGCTCGGGGCATCAAGGATGGTGACCGCATCAAGGTGGCCAGTGATCTCGGTGAGATAACCACTACGGCTCATGTTACCGAAGGCATCATCCCCGGCATCATTGCTATTTCACATCACTTGGGGCGTCAGCACTCCGGTATCTATGGGTCGGGTAAAAAATCGCCCACTACTGTAGATGCAGCAACTGATCCGGATGCCAAGAACATGCGGTGGGACAAACACGGGGCTCATCCCAACTCGATTATTCCGAACAGTTCGGATCCGATCAGTGGCGGGCAACGGTGGATGGATACCGTAGTTAGAGTCGCGAAAGCGTAGTTCTAAGCGTAGTTCTAAGCGTAACAGGAGATCTTAAATGGGAACTAACTGGAAAGAGCTGGCCGATAGCGCCAAATCAAGAAGTGAAATCTATGGACTATTGACCAGGGTTTTTCGGGAGGAGCCCACCGAGGCCTTCATCAAGGAGCTGAGGGGGCCCCGCCTGTCGGGGGCCTTCTCAGAGATGGAAGTAGATCTGGGTGATTCATTCTATAGCGACCCGGAACCTGAAGTAAGGGATGCATTGGTACTGGAATTTACCCGATTGTTTATTGGTCCCGGTCGTCATATATCAGCCCACGAGTCTATCTTTGTTGAGGTGGATAGTGGTGCTGGTGGTCTATGGGGGGCAAAGACCGTTGAAGTGAAAAAGTTTATCGAGACAGCAGGTCTCGATTATGAGGCAGGTTTCACCGGTATTCCTGATCACGTTAGCGTTGAACTTGAGTTCATGCAGAAGCTGGCAGAGTGGGAAGCTGACAAGTGGATTCAGGAGGATCGCAAGAGCGCGGAGTATTGTCTCTCCGTGCAACGGATGTTCCTTGGTGAACATCTGCTATGTTGGATACCACAACTCTGCGATGCCATCCTGGATCAGGCAGAACTTCCCTTCTACCGGGCCATGGCCGAATTGACCAATAATTATATGGAGTTTGAACGGCAGAGTATTGCAACCGATACAGCTGCATGAAGTGAATAATAATCCGCCTCATGGATGAAGCGGAAAATCAGGGCCTCTCTTATAATCCTGGCAATACCCCTCTCAGACCACTGGGTGAGGTATTACCGGGATTATTTTTTTGTTGCTGCTGAACGACTCCGAAGAACCAGCATCTGTTCAGTTTGCATACCTAATTGTGTGCCTTGCTTGATAGCAATCTCTACAGGTGCCCCCAGGTTTATTCGATGAGCCGCCCACATGGTACCCAGCAAAGCAGAATCGGGTGCGTAGACCAGCAGCATGTCGCTGCTGCTATCAATAACTTTCTGTGTGAACTCATCAATCTGTTGTTGATTTGGAATGGCACTATCAACAGGAATGCTGATGTAACGCATCCCTAAAGTCTCAGTTTCCTGTCGATGTAACTGTGCCGTTTTCTCCTTGGTTCCCAGATCAATCACGGTTTTAAATCCAAAAGCATTTAACTCAGCTATCCGATTGATCTGTTGGCCTCGGGTAGCCTGTAAATAGGGAATGGCCAGGTCCGGGCTTGAAACGGCGATACCGAATCCCATCCTGCCAGGCAATTTAGATGTTTTATAGGTAACGGTCTGTGGTAATGAAGAGCCACCGGCGGTGGCAAACAGTAAATCATTGTGCCGGGTGACTTCCCCATCACCCCACCAGCCACAGGCCTGTACTGAATGGATCGGCGTCAGAGAGAGGCATAACAGGGTGGCAATAAAGATATCTTTTAATCTGTAAATGCAGAGTGTGTTTTTCATTTTTTAAAGTATCTCTGACCAGACTGTTTGTGGATTTACTTGCCTCAGTAATGAGGCGGCCTCTCATTGATTGTATCCATCCCCTCTTGGGGCTCGAGTGAGCGGAGCTGCTCTTCCAGGTTAAGCACTTTTCGCTGCAGCATGTCGATCAGATTCTGCTGGTGGGTGGTAGTGAGGGTCAGTTCTTGCAGGGCGTCCTCCTGGAAGGCCAGCCGGGTCTGTAGGTCGATGATATCGTCTTGCACTGGAAAATTCTGCCTGGGGTTGTCTCTGATGAGCCCCATTGTACTTTATTCCCACACCCTCGGTGTCACGGTGCTAACCCGGCCGATGCTCCCGCGCTAGATAATTGGTGGACTGCATCTCTTTCAGGCGGCTGACTGCGCGCTGGAAGTCGAAGGCGAGGCGCTCTCCCTGGTAGAGGGACTCGGGTGGTTCGGCGGCGCTTATTACCAACTTAACGCCACGGTCGTAGAACTCATCTACCAGATAGATAAAACGGCGTGTGGCATCATCCAGGGCGGGTCCAAGGCAGGGTATGTCGGAGATGATGACAGTATGGAAACTGCGTGCCAGCTCCAGGTAGTCGGCTTGGCTCCGCGGCGGCCCGCATAGCTGCATAAAATCGAACCAGATGACATCATCAGCGATATACATAAGTGGAATGTCGCGTCCAAAAATGTGGATCGACTCGGCACCCTTCGTTCTCTCCGGTGCCAGATGTCGGAACTCTTCGAGCAGTTTTTCGTCCACCCCCGGTTCCAGCGGGGTGTGGTAGACGGTGGCCTGCTCCAGGTAACGCAACCGGTAGTCGATGCCGCCGTCCAGGTTTACCACTTCGGTGTGTTGTTTCAACAGCTCGATAGCCGGTAGAAAGCCGCTGCGTTGCAGGCCGTCTTTGTAGAGATTGTGGGGTGGTGTATTGGAGGTGGTGACTAAACTGATGCCGCGATGAAACAGCGCTTTCAGTAGTTTTGCCAAAATCATAGCATCGCCAATATCGGTGACGATGAACTCATCCAGGCAGAGGATACGGGTGCGCTTGGCGAGGCTGTTCGCCACCTCCTCAAGAGGATCTTTTGTACACTTGAGGGAGGCCAGTTCCTGGTGGATGTAACGCATGAACTGGTGAAAGTGGAGGCGGAGCTTCTGGTCAAAAGGGAGTTGGTTGTAGAACAGGTCCACCAGCCAGGTTTTGCCACAGCCGACACCGCCCCAGATATAGAGGCCCCTCACTGGTGTTATGTTTGCTCCCCGCTGCAGAAGTTTGGTGAGCAGGCCGTAAGGTGTTTTAGCTGGAGGTTGTAACAGCCGCTCATAGAGTGATTGCAGGTGATCTATCACCATCGCCTGGGATGGATCCGCCTCAATATCACCACGCAGCAGCTGCGCCTGATAGTAATCAGCCGGGGTCATCTATCAGGCCATGGGCTCTCTCTTCTGTCAGCTGCCGTCGAACGGGTAGCGATCATCGAGATTGGCTGGACAGAGTACGGTGCGCATCGTACCGATCAGGGTAAGGAGCTGACCGTTGCGGATGCGGTAGTAAATACGGTTGGCCTCTTTGCGGGAGACAACGATATTCTTGTTACGCAGCTGCTCGAGATGCTGGGATATATTGCTCTGGGACGTGCCGGTGCGCTCCACGATCTCTCCAACGGAGAGCTCTGCATCGCCAAGCGAACAGAGTATCTTCCAGCGCAACGGATGGGCCATCGCTTTCAGCGCATTGGCAGTTAGCGTTGTATCTTCATTACCCTCAGTGGGTTCGGTGGTGTCATTCATCATCTACTCCTGAATCTCTCTCCAGCTAAGGTCGCGCACAAGCGCTTCCTACTGCACCGCTGTCTCTTCCTGGCGTATATATCCACTCATATCTTTGGCGATGCAGATAATATCACTGATTTCACCGGCTTCATCTTTTATCGCGGTACGCGAAAAGAGGATCGGCACCCTGCGGCCGTCACTGGTAATGAAGCGCGCCTCAATCTTGCTTAATGCGCCGACACGGATCAGCGCCTCCAGCCAAATACCCATAAAGGCACCTGCCTGTTCATCCTCCTCTTCTTCGAAAATGTCACCGATGCCCATTCCCTGCATCGTCTCTTCAGTGTATCCCAGCATCTGACAGCAGGCGGGATTTACCTCGATAATCTTGCCGTCCGGACTGAGCACCAGCAGTGCTTCGCCCATGTAGTCGATGATGTTCTCCAGGTGCTGTTTTGCCTGGGCCAGCTCAGCGGTACGCTCAGCGACCTTCTGCTCCAACACCAGATTGAGCTCACGCTCTTTCTCTATCAGGCGGAAGTAAGTACTGATCTTGTTGATCAGCTGGTTGTCGTCGATCGGTTTAAGCAGGTAGTCCACCGCGCCGACGTCATAGCCTTTCTGCTGAAACTCTTCAGTCTTGAAGGCAGCGGTAAGGAAGATAATGGGGATGTCGCGGGTTTTCTTACGGATCTTCAGCATTGAAGCTGTCTGAAAGCCATCCATCTCCGGCATCTGCACATCGAGTATGATGAGATCGATGTCGTGGTTTGCCTGGGCGATATCCAACGTCTGTTGGCCGGATGTGGCTTCCAGTATCGCTACGTCCATGTGTTGTTGCACAAGGGTACGCAGGGTGAAGAGATTATGCTCGTGATCGTCTACGATCAGGAGTTTGAACCCGGTATAGCGATTCATGTTGTTTAGTCTCCATCCTCTTCGTGTAGATGTTGTGCGATGGCCTCTTTCAGCAGCTTCGGCTCAATCGGCTTGGTGATGATGTTATCTGCACCTGCTGTGAGGCAGGGCGACTGTGCATCGGCTTCACTGATCAGAGCAATGATGGGCAGCCGCTGGTGCTGTACCTCACCTCTTATACAGCTGATCGTATCACAGCCTTCGGAGTGGGGCATTATGATGTCCACCAATACCAGGGAGAAGGGGCCGTCATCCTCCAGCACCTCCAGTGTCTCCTGGCTATCCGCTGCTGCCGTTACCCTCAGGCCCCAGCCTTCAAGCAACGGGGTAATCATAAGCAGGTTCTGTACACTGTTATCTACAACCAGCACCTGCTGCCCCCCGAAGTTGGCGGGTGGAGGTTCGCTCGATACTACTGGTAACTTATCCTGTTCACGATGGACCTCGGCTCGCTCTGTCAGTTGGCCACGCTCAAACTCCAGCGGCAGCAGTAGAGAGAAGGTGCTGCCGACTCCCTCCTGGCTCTCCAGGGTGATCTCTCCACCTAGCAGATGGGCCAGCTGGCGGCTGATGCTAAGCCCCAGGCCGGTGCCGCCGTAACGCCGGTTGGTGGAGCCCTCCGCTTGCTTGAATGCCTCGAAAATCTGATCATGCTTATCTTTGGCGATGCCGATGCCGTCATCCTCTACGCTGATGCGCAGCTCACAGTCACAGAGGTCGCTCTTGCCCTCCGCCGCCAGCCTTATCCAGACATCGCCGCCGTCAGCGAATTTGACTGAGTTAGAGAGAAAGTTCTTTAGTATCTGCCGGACCTTGTCAGGATCGGAGATCACACGTTGTGGTGCGCCGGGCAAAATCTCCAGCCGCAATTCGATCCCCTTGGCATCGAATTGCGGCTGCATCAGCTCAATTAAACCCTTTAGCGTAACGCTTAGTTCAATGCTCTCTAAGTTGAACTCAGTGCGGCGTGCCTCGATACGGGAGAGGTCGAGGATGTTGTCGATTAGCGTCTGCAGGTCGGTGCCGGCCTCATTGATTACCTTTGCCTGTTTCTGCTGTTCAAGGCCGAGGCCGCTGTTTTTTCCACTCAGCAGCTTTGATAGCAGCAGGATGGAGTTGAGCGGTGTGCGTAACTCATGGCTGACATTGGCAAGAAACTGAGATTTATAGCGGTTCGACTCCTCCAGCTCTCTGGCATGAGCGCGCAGGTTGCGGGTATTGCGACCATGTTCGGCTGCCAGACGGGAGAGGCTCTCCCCCAGGGTTTTCAGCTCTTCAGAGCTGGTCCAGTTGAACGCCACCGCCTCTTCGTGCTCAAGGATATGTTGAATGCCATCAGTGAGTTCATGGCTGACCCGGCTGGCGCGTCGCGCCAGCCACTGGGAAGCGGCCCAAGTGGCGACAATAAGAATAAAAACGATGCTCAGTACACGCAGGGTGACCACATTGCGGAATTCGGCGATAGGGGAGGGATCAACCTGTCTACCTACCCAGAGTGCTCCCGCCTGTTCAGTGATAAACATCGGCACCCACATAATCTGCTGCCCATCCCCTTCCCAGAGAGTGGCTTTGGCGCCGGAAAAGAGCTTTTCCAGACCGGGAAAACGGTCAAAGGCGTTGCTGTTAGGGCTATTTTTATCCAGCTGCGTGAGAAAATTTCCGTTGTCGTGAACCCAGAGCGTATTGCGGTAGTAGCGCGCCATACCACCGACATCGATACTGATCATTGCGGCACCGACAGGACCACCTTCACCATCTTGATGAATCGGACTGATTAGTCGCAGGGTCATGAACTTGCGTGGGTCCACCGCCCCTGCCTCGGGGTCGAGGCTAATGGAACTGACCAGTACCTGCCCCGGCTCCCCCTGCAGACCAGCGGCAATAAACTCCTCCGGTGGGCGGGTGGGGCGCTGCATGGTGGGCTGCCACGCCTGGTCAGCGGTATCTCGGTCGAGCCAGAAGCGCTCCTGCCCGGTGGCATCAAAGAAAACGATCTGCACGATATCGAGCTGGTTCGCAAGTATCTGCCCTATCCAGTGAATGTACTGGGCCCTGGCCAGATCAACGATGGCATCCTCAGTCGGGTTCTCGCTACCGAGCATGGTGCCGGGCACCGGCAGCTTGGTAAGCAGGCGCACCATCTCGTTGCGGCTCGCCAGGTGCTGATCAAGATCACGAAAATCGGCCTGCAGATTCTGCAGGTGAGCTTCATGATAGAAGCGCTCCATTCGCTCCAGTACCAGCGGTAGATTGATAAGCACCGCCAACAGCAGCGGGGTCAGAGCGAAGAGGAAAGAGAACAGCAGAATCTGGGTGCGGAGTTTCACGTTGATAAGAGTGGATCAGCCTTCATAGGATGACCTTACCCCAAGAGGGGCTTTGCCGCAAAACCTTACCCGAACTTATCAGCTTCCTATATTATTGCGCCATGACCGATCTTCCTATTCTCTATCGAGACGAGCACTACATCGCCATCGACAAGCCCGCCGGTATGCTGGTCCACCGTACCCGCATATCTGATGGAACAGAGTTTGCCATGCAGCGGCTGCGCAACCAGATCGGGCAGTGGGTCTACCCGGTGCATCGTCTAGATCGCCCCACCTCCGGCGTGCTGCTCTTTGCCCTCAACTCCGAAGCAGCGCGACAACTGGTTGGTGAGTTTGAGGCGCGACGGGTGGAGAAGCGTTATCAGGCAGTGGTGCGTGGCTACACCGATGATCGGGGACACATCGATTACGCTCTGCTGGAAGAGGAGGGCAAGGAGCGCCAGGAAGCCGTTACCGACTACCGCCGGTTGGCCACTGTCGAGCTGCCTTATGCGGTGGGCCGATACACCACCGCCCGCTTCTCCCTGCTGGAGATCACCCCCCTCACCGGCCGTATGCACCAGATCCGCAAACATATGAAGCACATCTTTCACCCCATCGTCGGTGACACCACTCATGGTGACGGCAAACAGAACCAGCTTTTTCGGGACCAGCTGGATAGTCATCGACTACTGCTGATGGCGCAGAGCATCTCTTTTCGTCACCCCTATACCGGTGCAAAGTTGACCATTGAAGCCAGCCTGGATGACGGGTGGCCGAAACTTTTAGAACGGTTGGGTTTTTCATAGGTCTTGTTTTGGTATTTAGAGTTCTCTTTAGTCATAATCGATTGGAAGATCGATCCTGTTTTCTAATGATAAAAACTGCCAAATACTGAGGGGTGTATGAACCTTTTCGAAAAGTCACTTGAGATAGCGCTAAAAGCCCATTCGGGACAGAGAGACAAAGTGGGTAAAGCCTATATTCTTCATCCTCTTCGTATCATGGCAAAGATGGAGACGGAGGTGGAGATGTCGGTGGCACTGCTCCACGATGCACTGGAAGACTCCGATCTAGAGGCTGCTGATCTGTTGGATGAGGGGATTCCTGCGACCGTTGTTGACGCGGTACAGAGTCTCACCAAGGGGGAGGGTGAGAATTATGAGATCTACCTTGAACGGGTTTTGGAGAATGAGCTGGCATGCAAAATCAAAAAAGCGGATATCGAAGACAATATCAATATTCTAAGATTGAGCTCGGTGACGGACAGGGATCTGGAGCGGATAAAAAAATACCACAAGGCGTGGTGGAAGCTTAAGGGTTTTGTCTCTTAACCTCACAACAACACCTTCTCGCAGGTTTAGAGTGACCGCACCAACTCTAATATCTCGGCGGCATGGTCTTTCGGTTTCACATCGTAGAGGGCGTGGCGAATAGCTCCCTCTTTGTCGATAATAAAGGTGGAACGCATGATCACCATACGCTTCTTACCATGGGCCTCTTTCTCACGCCAGACATCATAGGCTTCGCAGAGTATCCCTTCGATATCCGCCAGCAGATCAATGGATAGTCCGTGTTTGTCGCGAAACTCACCGTGGCTTAGGCAGTTATCGCGGCTGACACCGAGTACTTCGGTATCCAGAGCCTTAAATCCATCCACCAGATCAGAGAAGTCGGTCGCCTCCATAGTGCAGCCTGGAGTATCGTCTTTGGGGTAGAAGTAGAGCACCAGATTCTTGTTGCCGATATAGTCGGCCGATTGAGTCACTTCAAGGTCGGCATTCGGCAGTTCAAATCCGGGGGCCCTGTCGCCGGGTTTAAGCATGGTTTCTCCTCGGTGGATCGCGCTCTCTTGTTATGGCGCAAATTTATTGGTTCCAGGCAAGGAGGTCAACCGGAGATTTTGTGGGGGTTATGTAGGAGCGCTTTCCCGAAGCGCGATGGGTATTCGATCGCGGTCCAAGAGACCGCTCCTACACCAATAGGCCATGAGTTGTTCAGAGGTTCCTAGGTCGGGTGCTGCTACTCCACGGGCTCATAGGCGAGATTGGGTGATAGCCACTTCTCCGCTTCGGCCAGTGGTACCTCTTTACGCTCGGCGTAGGCTTCCACCTGGTCTTTGGCAATTTTTCCAACAGTGAAGTAGCGTGCCTCCGGGTGTGCGAAGAAGAGGCCGCTGACGGCGGCGGTGGGCACCATCGCCTTGGACTCGGTGAGCCAGATGCCGGTCGCTTTCTCGGCGTCGAGCAGTTCCCATAGCAGATCCTTTTCGCTGTGATCCGGGCTTGCCGGGTAGCCCATGGCGGGGCGGATGCCCTGGTAGGCCTCTTCGATCAGCTGGTTGTTGTTGAGCTGCTCGTCAGAGGCATAGCCCCACTGCTCACGGCGCACCTTGGCGTGGAGCCATTCGGTCAGCGCCTCGGCCAAGCGGTCTGCCAGGGTTTTCAACATAAGGCTGGAGTAGTCGTCATGCACCTTTTCAAATTCAGCGATCTTTTTGTCGATGCCGATACCGGCGGTGCAGGCGAAACCACCAATGGCGTCACTTTTACCACTCTCTTTCGGTGCGACAAAGTCTGCCAGGCAGTCGTTGAACTTGCCTTCAGGTTGCTTGCCCTGCTTGCGCAAGAAGTGAAGGGAAGTAAGCACTTCCTTACCTTCGCTCGTTTTGTACAGCTCGATATCATCACCTACCGCATTGGCGGGGAAGAGGCCGATGACAGCGTTGGCCTGGAGCCACTTCTCATCGATAACCTGCTGCAACATCGCTTGGGCGTCGTCGAAGAGCTTACGTGCCTCTTCACCCTTGGCGGTATCGTCGAGGATCTTTGGATAGCGTCCCTTGAGTTGCCAGGCGTGGAAGAAGAAGGTCCAGTCGATATAGGGGGTGATCTCCTCCAGGGAGATATCACAGAGGGTCTGTACGCCATACTCTTGAGGTAGTGGTGGGGTGTAGTCACTCCAGTCGACAGTGATCGAATTGGCACGAGCAGCTTCGATGGCAATCAGATTGCGTGCCTCGTTCTTGCTTGCACGACGTTCGCGAACCGTCTCG
This sequence comes from Sedimenticola sp., assembly GCA_040505895.1. Taxonomy (GTDB): domain Bacteria; phylum Pseudomonadota; class Gammaproteobacteria; order Chromatiales; family Chromatiaceae; genus Vondammii. The sequence continues at coordinate 208,889 of JBEVXU010000020.1, forward strand.
TACTCAGCGCGGGTCTTGGCGGCAAACTCATCTCGCAACTCCTCTGACAGCAGGCTGGAGGCGACGCCCACAGCGCGGGAGGCGTCGGGCACGTAGATTACCGGCGTACTGATCTCAGGCTCGATCTTCACCGCCGTGTGGGCGATGGAAGTGGTGGCACCACCGATCAGCAGGGGCTGGGTCATGCCGAGGCGAGTCATCTCCTTGGCGATATGCACCATCTCATCAAGAGAGGGGGTGATCAGGCCGGAGAGGCCGATGATATCCACCTGCTCATCCTGGGCCATCTTGAGGATGGTGTCGGCGGGCACCATGACGCCGGCATCAATCACTTCGTAGTTATTACACTGAAGTACCACGCCAACGATGTTCTTGCCGATGTCGTGGACGTCGCCTTTTACTGTCGCCAGTAGAATTTTCCCTCGGGTCCGGGCACCGCACTCCGCTTTCTCTTCTTCAAGATAGGGCTCCAGGTAGGCCACGGCACGTTTCATCACCCGCGCCGATTTTACCACCTGGGGCAGGAACATCTTACCGGCACCAAACAGATCACCGACCCGGTTCATCCCGTCCATTAGCGGACCTTCGATCACCTTCAGTGTTTTATTCGACTGTTGCCGCGCCTCTTCGGTGTCCTCGATAATGTACTCGGTGATGCCCTTCACCATGGCGTGGGTCAGTCGCTTGCCCACCGGCCAACTACGCCACTCCTGATCCTCGACCTTGGGGGCGGCACTACCGTCACCGAGATAGTTGGGTGCGATCTCCACCAGCCGCTCTCCCGCCTCCGGATCGCGGTTAAGTACTACATCCTCCACCGCATCGCGTAGCTCTTTGGGCAGGTCATCGTAGACCGCCAACTGTGCGGCATTGACGATACCCATATCCATACCGGCCTGGATGGCATGGTAGAGGAATACCGCGTGAATCGCCTCGCGTACCGGGTTGTTGCCACGGAATGAGAAGGAGACGTTGGAGACGCCGCCGGATATCAGTGCGTGGGGGCAGGCGGCCTTGATCTCACGGGTCGCCTTGATAAAGTCGACACCGTAGTTGTTGTGCTCCTCGATGCCGGTGGCGACTGCAAAGATGTTGGGATCGAAGATGATATCTTCCGGCGGGAAGCCCACCTCTTCGGTCAACAGCTTGTATGCACGTTGGCAGATCTCCACTTTGCGCGCCTGGGTGTCTGCCTGGCCCTGTTCGTCGAAGGCCATAACAATAATAGCCGCGCCATACTGGCGGCAGAGTTTCGCCTGGCGGATGAAGTTCTCTTCCCCCTCCTTCATGGAGATGGAGTTGACCACCGCCTTGCCCTGCACGCACTTCAGCCCCGCCTCGATAATCTCCCACTTTGAGGAGTCGATCATCACCGGCACCTTGGTGATATCGGGTTCACCGGCACAGAGATTGATAAAACGCTGCATGGCGGCGACACCATCTAGCATCGCCTCATCCATATTGACGTCGACGATCTGGGCACCGTTCTCCACCTGGCTGCGGCAGATCTCCAGCGCCTCGTCGTACTCCTCGTTGAGGATCAGCCGTTTGAACTTGGCTGAGCCGGTGACGTTGGCGCGCTCGCCGACGTTGACGAAGAGTGACTCTTCGCTGATGTTCTGTGGCTCAAGACCGGAGAGGCGGCACTCGGATTCGATATCAGGCAGCTTGCGAGGAGGTTTGCCTGAGACGGCTTCAGCCACCGCCTTGATATGGGCCGGGGAGGTGCCGCAGCAGCCGCCGACGATATTGAGAAAGCCGCTGTCGGCCCACTCGCCGATATACTCGGCCATATGCAGGGCGTCCAGGTCATACTCGCCAAACTCGTTGGGCAGACCGGCGTTGGGGTAGACCGATACATAGGTCTCACAGACCCGGCTCATCTCCTCCAGGTACTGACGTAGTAGATCCGGCCCAAGGGCGCAGTTTAGACCCATGGCCAGCGGCTTGGCGTGGCGCAGGCTGTTGTAGAACGCCTCGGTGGTCTGGCCGGAGAGGGTGCGCCCGGACTGATCTGTAATGGTGCCGGAGATGATGACTGGCAGGTGCAGGTTGTCTTCCTCAAACACCTGCTCGCAGGCGAAGACTGCCGCCTTGGCGTTGAGGGTGTCAAAGATGGTCTCGATCAGCAGCAGATCCACACCGCCCTCGATCAGCCCGCGAGTCGCCTCCTTATAGGCATCCACCAACTGGTCGAAGGTGATGTTGCGGGCACTGGCGTCATTGACGTCCGGTGACAGGGAGGCGGTGCGGTTGGTCGGTCCGAGACCGCCGGCGACAAAACGTGGCTTGTCGTCCGTGGTGTACTTGTCCACGGCGCTGCGTACCAGCCGTGCCGCCGCCACATTCATCTCGTAGGCCAACTCCTCCATGCCGTAGTCGGCCATGGAGACGCGGTTGGCGCCAAATGTATTGGTCTCGATGATATCCGCACCGGCCGCCAGATACTCCTCATGGATGCCCTGGATAATGGTGGGCTGGGTCAGTACCAGTAGGTCGTTGTTGCCCTTCAGGTCAGATGGCCAGTCGGCAAAACGCTCACCACGATAGGCCGCCTCATCCAGCTTGTGACGCTGGATCATGGTCCCCATGGCACCATCCAGGATCAGGATACGCTCCTGCAGCAGGGATTTGAGTTGTTCGGTGCGATCGATGGTGGTCATGGGAGGTGATCCGGCGTTGAAAAAACCACCAATTATAGAGTGTTGGGGAGAAGAGAGGAACTGCAGCTGAAAAACCGCATGACACCAGATGCCTGCAAGCGCCAAGCAGGACGATTTTATTGACTGCTGCTCGTGAACTGCGAAGTGACAGTCAACAGGCCACATGCGCAGGGTGCGACCATTATTTTCAGAATGGCGATGGATATTCGCATAGTGTTAACAGGCCCTAATAACCTGAGTGTTTTATCTGTGCCATTTAACTTGCCAATGAGGCATATGGCCTATTTTTTAATAGATAATACCCAGGAATATCGGTTAGTAATCATTCCCTTGAGAATGCTCAATGCGGGCCTTGGGGGAGGCATCTAGTTTATGACGCATCGTTAAGCTTTTTGTGACCTATCTCACTCAAATCAGGCATGCGCAAATCCACTCTTTTCTTGCTGTTCCTAAGCATCGGCTGCCTGTCGATAGCTTTGACTGCCGTGGATGCAGTTGATCAACAACATTCAGCGATCCAACCTCTGCAGGCGCGCACCGCACTGGTGGGGCGGCTGGGGATCAGCGATCTCGCGCTCTTCACCGAGGCGCGATATACACGCCATGTCACCCAGGCCGACAGGCATGCCGCTTTTCAGGATCATCCCACTTCACTTGACCATTTCCCATCCGGCTCGCTGATTTCACCACCCGCGGGGCTGTTGCGATGATGGTATTTATTCGGAAACAGGCGTATCTGGTGGACTACACCGTCTCTTCCCTACTGCGGCGCAAGGGCAAGAACCTTGGCTTGCTACTGGTCTATGCCATGATCGTGTTTATGCTGGCTTCCGTCATGCTGTTCACCCATGCACTGCGCCAGGAAGCAGAAACTATTCTGCAGCAGTCGCCTGAAATAATTGTTCAGCGTACGGTAGCGGGCCGTCATGCCCTGATACCTTCAGACTATCTGGATAAAATAGGAGAGATACGCGGGGTCGTCAGCAAAAAAGGGCGTCTGTGGGGATACTTTTATGATCCCACTGTTAAGGCGAACTACACCGTCATGGCCAAAGAGGAGCTGCAGCTGACAACAGCAGAGGTGGTGATCGGTGCCGGTATCGCACGTACTCAAGGTATCGGTATCGGCGATTACTTCTCCTTTCGTGCTGACAACGGCAATACCTATTCATTCCAGGTAAAAGCGCTACTGGATGAAGCGTCGGAACTGGTCACTACAGATATGGTGTTGATGGCTGAGAAAGCCTATCGGGTGATGACCGGTGTGCCTGAGGGGCAGTTTACCGATATCGTCCTATCGGTGCGAAACCCACGGGAAGTGAGGAAAGTGGCCGAAAAGCTGGTACAGAAGCTGCCTGATACCCGCCCGATTTTACGGGAAGAGATTCTACGCACCTACGGCAGTATCTTTTCATGGCGCCAGGGGATTGTTTTTGTACTGCTGGCCGGCGCAGTTTTGGCCTTTATTATATTTGCCTGGGATAAGGCCTCAGGATTGAGTGCTGAAGAGAAGCGCGAAATAGGTATTTTGAAAGCGGTAGGCTGGGAAACAGGCGATGTCTTGCGCATGAAATTCTGGGAGGGGGCGATCATCTCTCTCAGTGCATTTATCCTCGGCTATGTGGCCGCATATCTCCATGTGTTCTACAGCTCTGCGGTGCTGTTTGAACCGGTGTTAAAAGGTTGGGCAACTCTCTACCCGCAATTCAGGCTGGTACCGTTTATCGATGGTCTCCAGGTTGCCACTCTCTTTTTCTTCACCATTTTTCCCTATGTGGTGGCCACTATCATTCCGATCTGGAAAGCATCGGTGACAGATCCCGATGCGATCATGCGCTGAAAATCATGACAATCGTATTGAGTGACATAAACAAGGTGTTCAACCAGGGGCGACATAACGAGTTCCGGGCGATCCGTGATCTCACCCTCTCCCTGGAGCCGGAGAGGGTGACATGTCTTAAGGGGGCTAGTGGTTCCGGAAAAACAACCCTGTTATCGATGATCGGTTGCCTTTCACGCCCAACCTCCGGCCGTATTACCCTCGATGGACAGCTATTGTCAGGTCTTCCTGAAAGGTTTCTGACGGATATACGGCGGCATACATTTGGATTTATCTTCCAAAAATTCAATCTGATTCAAGGGCTCAGCGTGTTGGAAAATATCATGCTGCCGGCCTATCCTCTCGGCGTTGACCACAAGACACTAAAGACGTCTGCACAGAAGCTGATTGCGCACTTTGGTTTGGAGCGTGTCATGGATAACCCGGTGGAATGGTTATCAGGGGGAGAGTCACAACGAGTGGCAATTTGCCGGGCGCTAATAAACAGGCCGAAGATACTTATCGCTGATGAACCTACAGCAAATCTAGATAGTCGGCTCTCTCAGGAGTTTATGGGCTACCTGGAAGAGTTGAAATCAACGGGTAAGACGATCCTGATTACCAGTCATGACCCACTCGTCTTTAACTCTCCCGTGGTAGACAGGATTGTTGATATGCGTGACGGACAGATACAGAAGGGATAGGTATGTTGCTTAATCCCGCCATACTTGCCCTGATCCTGGTCTCAGCTGTCATTGGACTGATGATGCTGTTGGTATCTGCCTTTGCCATTCAACTCTTAATGGCGTGGGACATAACAAGTGGAAGTGAGAGGCAGCTGCGCATGGAGAGGCGTACCTACCTGATCTCCACCCTCCTTTTCTGGGCACTATCCTCTGAGCTTATCTCTCTTCTTCTGTTTGTCTACAATGCTGAATCGATGTCCGGTCAATTCGTCGGGGCGATGTGTGCGACCGGCGTTCTGAATGTCAACATCTGGGGATGGCCGACACTGTTCCTGAAGATAGCCATATTTTTCAGTGGCACCATCTGGCTTGCGCTCAATTACCTGGATAACAAAGGTATTGATTATCCACTGGTGAAAATTAAATACACCTTACTACTACTGATGGCGCCGATGGTGGTGGCGGAGTTCTATCTACAACTGAACTATTTTCTTGAGATGGATCCGGATGTCATCACTTCTTGCTGCGGTTCGCTTTTTTCAGTTGATGCGGAGGGCGTAGCTGCAGAGGTATCCAGCCTGTCACCCAAGCAAGCTGTCCTCGTACTCTATGGTTCAGGGTTGGTGGTGATGGTCAGCGGTAGCTGGACACTGATCCGAAAAAGCGGCGGGTTCCTATTTGCGTTAGCGAGTGCTGGTGCATTTATCGGTGCGCTGGTCTCTATCGTCTCCTACCTCTCCCTCTACATCTACGAACATCCTCACCACCATTGTCCATTCTGTATTCTCAAGTCCGGGCACGGCTACGCCGGGTATGCTTTATATATCCCTCTTTTTTTAGCTACCGCACTGTCACTGGCGGCTAGTGTTGTATCGGTGTGGAAAGGAGTGCCAAGCCTCACTCGCGCAGTAGAAGCGGATCTTCCCAGGCTGGCCTTCAGTGCACTCGTTATGTTCACCGTGTTTTATGCTCTATCTGCATGGGTGGTTTGGCAGTCAAACCTGACGATGGGGAGTGTCTGGTGGTAGTTGAAACGGCACTTAGAAAAAGCATTTTCTTACTTACCCTGCTTGTGATGGTAAGCCTGCTAACCGCCTGCAGCGATAACACTCCCCTAATGGGAAAGGGGGATCCAGTCCCGAGTTTTGTCCTGCCTGATATTGAAGGAAATGAAATCCACTATCCGGAGCGCTATCAACAGCAGGTGGTACTCATCAGCTTCTGGGCTGACTGGTGCCCGAGTTGTAAACATGAGATGCGTGATTTCGAAAACCTCTTTAATCAGTATGGTGAGGAGGGCCTCAGGATTGTTGCCATTAATATCAAGCAAGATCGGGAAGTCGCTGTCGACTTCATCAGGGATCTCAATCTCTCATACAATATTTTGCTGGACAAGAGTGGCGAGACTGCAAAAGCCTACTCAGTCTCATCTTTACCCTCCGCCTTCATTATCAACAGGAAGGGGGAGTTACACATGAGAATAATCGGAGAAGTGTCAGCGGAGATTCTCGAAGATATTGTCACATCATTGTTGTGACATTGTGAAAACAGCGGCACGAAAATTTAGGTGGAGAGTAATTTTATGTTGTGGTTCTGCACAAAAATCCTGAAGTCGACTGTAGGAGCGAACTTGTTCGCGAAGAACAGGCCCCGGAGTCAATCGCGAACAAGTTCGCTCCTACAAATGCAACTTTATTTCTATCGAAGTTGTTTTCAGGATTTTGGTGCAGAGTCAGTTATTGTATTTACGCTTCAAAAATAGTACCTCGAAACAAGGAGTAAACTCACATGAGTGAAGAAAACAACATTGATCGTAGAAAGATGATGAAAATGCTTGCAGCTGTCGGCTTAGGTGGATTTGCTGGTGTAACATCTGCAAGTTCAAATATTGGCGCGATGATTCCAGGTAAAGGCTGGGTTAAGTCGACCGGGCAAAAGTGTGAAGGTGATGGCACACCTCTGCAGTTCATCCCGAAAACAGGTCCGGATAGCAATCCGCTTGAGGATGAACTTACCAAGTATCCTCGCTGCCCCTATTGCGGAATGAGCCGTACCAAGTGGCATCATAGTCGTCACCTTGTTCACTACGAAGATGGATTGGCCGACGGTACCTGCTCTATCCACTGTCTGGCAATTAGCTTGTCGCTGAATCTTGATCGTATTCCCAAAGCCATCTACGCCGCTGATTTTGGTTCTGCCAAGAAAATAAAACCGCTGGTGGAAGTTGATAAGGCAACCTACCTGATCGGCTCAAAGCTGAAAGGTACCATGACCAAGAAGAGCAAAATGGCATTTTCATCAGCGGATGCTGCAAAACAGGAACAGGCAGCAAACGGTGGTGAGCCGGCCACTTTTGACGATGCCCTGCGTACGTCATACCTGGATATGGCCAACGATACGATGATGATCAGAAAACGTCGTGGCGAGCGGCGTAAAAAGATGATGAAGATGAAGATGGGAAAAAATAGTTAGAGAGTAAGGTGCGGAGCAAAGCATGTGGGTTATCAATATTTTTGCTCCGCACGCAATCACATCTGTGCAGGATAAATACAATGGTTAACCGTATAAAAAGTACGCTGATTGTTTTGGCTATCGTTTTCTCTCATCCGATATTTTCAGATCCTCTTGCGCTACCTAAGCCCGGTCTAAATGATACCTGTCCGGTCTGTGGGATGTTTGTCGCAAAGTATCCCGAGTGGGTGGCAACGGTGCTCTACACGGATGGCCATGCCCATCATTTTGATGGTGCTAAGGATCTTTTTAAATATCTGCACAATATGCCCAAATGGGCGCCTGGAGATAAGGCGGAAAATATCATCCTAACCGGGGTGACAGAGTACTACAGCCTTAAATTGATCGATGCCCGCAAAGCCTACTACGTTATCGGCTCCGATGTTTTAGGACCGATGGGCCATGAGTTAATTCCGTTGGCGACAGAGGATGATGCAAAGGAGTTTCTCTCTGATCATAAAGGAAAACGTGTTCTGCGCTTTAATGACATTAGCCCTGAAATTCCAGAGAAGCTGGATAAAGCAATTTTCGATTAGTCCAGAGCCGCTCCAGTGAAGGTAAAAAGCGGAGCATAATTCCCAGCATCAGCATCCCTGAGCGCCTGGATATATTGCGCCCTGATGTCATTCTCCTTCTGCAGGTTCACGCCCTTTGTCCAGTCGATTGGATCTACACCACAAAGCTTCTGGAGAACAGCATCGGCATATATGCGTGCATGCCTTCCATTGCCATTGTAGAAAGGATGAATGTAGACAAGTTGGTAGTGCAGTCGCGAGGCTATCTCCAGGGGAGGGAAGACGCCCTCATCGATCCAGAATTGCGCGTTACCAAGAAGCTGCGCCAATTGTGGACTTACCTGCAGCGGGTCGATACCGATACTTAGCTCTCTCTTGCGAATATGACCGGCCCAGTCCCAGACTTGACCAAATAACTTGCCGTGTAGCATGCAGGCAAAGTGAACACTGAGGATGTCTGGATCTTTGTGCCTCTCAAGCCAGTGTAGCCCTTCCTGAATATTCGCCTGCTCCAGTTGGTCGAGATCTCCTCTGGTCTCCACATGCGGGAACTTGAGCCCCTCCAGTGCGCCTGGATCTAGTGGGGTGGCGCCATCTGGATACTCAAACACTTCAGGCATCATCCCATAAGCTGGATTGACGCTTCTCAAGAAGGTCTTTTTGCAGGCTCTTCACCTCAAACATAAACCGCTCGTCAGTCAGTGCTTGATCCTCCAGGGCCATGTGACCACTAGTCCTCAGTGCGAGAGACATCGCCTTATCGTATGCCCGTTTGCTCAGCATCTCCCTGATGGGCTTGTCCGGCACAACAGCGTACACAAACCGGCACCCCATGGCTTCAGCCATCTGCTCCATCTTCTTGATGGTGATTGCCCCATCGAGCTCAGCTCGCTCGGCATGTAATGCCGTTGCCCTAGTGACACCCAGGCGCCGGGCGAGCTGCTGACCAGACATGCCGAGCGCCTTCCTTACGGTGCGAAGCCATCCCTCTTTTCGTGGTCTGTGAAGGTTGCGCGCACCCACTGCTACGCTATCAACTATGCGCTCGTATTGAAATCTTGCGGTTTCTTTGACGCCCATTAGTATGCCTATACTATTACAATAGATAGATAAATGTATGAGTATAATAGCACAAAGTATATGTATCAGTATTATTATACTGATACATAATAGACCGAGACCGGTGCCGGTGGATCTGCACCCAAGCATGTCCAGCAGGTACTGAAAGAGAACCACCTGCGTTGGGACTCCCTCGGTGAGTTCCTCGCACTGGTACCCTCCCTGGAGCACCTGAGCAACCTCACCGGTAACGCCTAGGCGCAGATTATGGCCGATACACTGGATGAGGCCACCGGCAACCTGTTGAACAACGACAAGTCACCCAAACGTAAGTGCGGTGAGTTGGACAACCGTGGCAGCCACTTCTACATAGCGATGTACTGGGCCCTGGCGCTGGCTGCGCAAACCAAGGATGCCGGCCTGCAGGAGCGTTTCGCCAAGCTGGCTAAGGCGCTTGAGGCCAACGAGGCGAAGATCATCGAAGAGATGCTTGCAGTACAGGGAGAGCCTGCCGACATCGGTGGCTACTTCCGTTCGGACGAAGCGACGGTGACCGCTGTGATGCGTGCGCCTTTTTTGATGCCTACGTGCTCCCATCCCTGTAGACATTATGGATTGACCTGCCCAACCTCAACATCGTGGGTTATGTTGAGAGTTGAATCAAACACAGAGCCACATTGAGGGGGCAG
>JBEVXU010000021.1:0-20133 GCA_040505895.1 Sedimenticola sp.
CCTGCAACAAGGCCTGTACCTGTTAAACACTGCGCATATGAAGGGTCAGTTAATCTGAGTACAGGTGGGTCTGTTTTCTTTAGCGGTGAGGTTTTCATTTCCGCGTTGTCTATGTGCCTGCAATTCCAGGTGAGAAGAAAATCAATACCCTGTACAGCAGCTATTGCCACATGCAATGCATCATCGAGCGCTTTCTTTGGAATACCGCCCTCTTGAATCAATGCCTTAGACAAGTCACAATTGACGCCTAGTCTAGCTGGAGGACTTCAAGATCCTCAAGTGCGGCGAGCCGTCTCGACGCTGCAGAACCATCTCCTCGGCCCGCTTCCTCAATCACGACCTCGGAAATGTACAGCTCAAATCTGTCTTTTTGTGTCTCCCACCAGTCAATCGTCTCTTTTTGCCATGCAGCAGCAATGAGATTGCTTGACGGCCTTGCCGTCAGATACGAGACGATAGAAGTTTCAATATAAATTTTTGCCATTTCAAGGTTTCGATTCTCTATGAATCATTTTCTAGCCGAACATTATAATCATCCGCTACCCATAGCGGCGGAAATGCATCTACATATAGATATCTGCTTCGCCTGATCTCGGAGTTCAGTTTCATTGAAACCTATCCGATCCCAAATCGCTCTGTTGGGGCAGGTGGCTTTGGTTTACCCGATTTTGTTTTGCTGACCTCCCAGGGAGTGTCCTCTTCGACAAGTTCCACAGTTTTGTATCGTATACCTCGTGCTTCATTATATCGATAGCGAACACATACGAGCTTTTCTCCGTATTTGTTCACTAATAAAAGGATAGGAATCTCAACCCACAAAGTCAATCGATTTCCTTGTCACAAGAAGGGGAATTCACGCCCTGACAAACCGAACTCTCGGACAGGCTCCTAGGAGCTTGTCCGAGAATAGGCACCGTAGCGAGGGAAGTCCATTTTGAGTCATTTTTTCCGATCATTTGAGGCGAATAGTTACTCTTATTCAACGAAAATGAGCGGCAAAAAGGGCCGAAATGGGCTTTCCGCAGTAGGTCTCCTATTCTCGGACAGGCTCCTAGTGGTAGTCATGCTGTGAACACACTGGCAGACACCAAGAACATGGGGCTGGAAGCCTCTGTACTCCGCTGACCCTTGACGCTGACAGGGGTAAGCAGCACAAGAGGTACCCTGCTGGTCCCAAAGCGACCCGCAGATTTACATACTCCATGATGGATCAAATATGGACTAGGCCGGCTACCGGCTCGCCGTCTGGTCATACTCGAATTCTGGTTCTTCCGGGAGAAGCGGCAAAATGGGCCAAAAGGGCTTTCCCGCAGTAGGTTCTCTATTCCCGGACAGGTTCCTAGGCGGTCTCAGCCACGATACTGCGCAAGGTGACAGGGGTAAATTGGGTGATAGCTGGAGGTACTTGTATATGTCGTTATGCAGGGGCATAGGCCATCCCCAATTCTTCGGCTAGCCCATACAAACGCTTGTCACGGGTCCACAGTTGCGCCCCACCATCCAGCGCCGCAGCAGCCAGCAGGTGTGTATCCACATAACCTATGCCTCGCCCCATCAACTCATGACGCTCAATAAAGAACAGTACTTCCTCATCACTCGCCACAATAGCTTGGGGTAGATCCCTGAATAGAGTCAGCACCTCCGCCCGCCGACGCAGGTTACCACAAGCCAGCTTGCCCAATACGAATGGGTGCATCAACACCTGGCTACCGTTCAACAAGGCAGCAAGCTTCTCTTCACCTGACCGCAGGTGATCCACCCAGACCGAGGTATCAACTAGAATCATTTAGTGTCCGGGCGTCGGCGGGTAATAACCTCCAATTGCGGCTCACTGCCACCCAATCGCGCTAGACGACGGGCGCTCTCACGCTCAATCAGGGCTCGCAGTCCTTCGCGTACCAATGCAGCTTTCTCGGTCACACCACAGATACGCTGAGCCTCTGCCAGTAACTGGTCGTCAATATTCAAAGTAGTACGCATAACTCTGCCTCACACGGGTTAGCTATGCATCAAATAATACATCACATGATGCCAATTGTCGTGCCTGCACACCTAGGAGCCTGTCCGAGAATAGGGACCGTAGCGAGGAGACTCCATTTTGAGTCAGATTTTTCGATTAAATGAGGCGAATATTGGGCATATTTAACGAATTTAATCGGGAAATCTGGCCAAAATGGGGTTTCCGTAGTAGGTTCCTCTATTCTCGGACAGGCTCCTAGTCTTGTGGAGACAATATACTGCGTGATACGGATACAAATTGATCAAACATCCAGGTTAACGGAACAGTGGATGCAAACGCCAATCGTGCGCCAGCATAGTCTCTTGAGTGATGGCCGCCCGGTGTTTCACCATCCAGTCCCAAAGAGTCTTCCATGATTCCGGCAGCCCGTCTCTGAGTTCCGGCCTGTATTGAGAATTGAAGGCGGCTTCCTTGTTGATTCTATTATCAAGAACGATTGTATCAAGATGCGCTGGCACCAAAATCGCATCCACTTTCAGGCTGTTGGCAATGACCAGACCGGCAGGGTCAAAGTCCACTGCGGCATAGCGCCTCACTCCCGGTGGAACGGTTTCAAGGAATTCGATCACTCTTTTCGCGGCACGGTCGTGCCCTCGATAAATGGCGATGCTACGCTCTATCTCGGGGTTAGCCGAGAGGCGATGCCACTGTTTGAATGCGGCTCCATTTTCGATGATAGTGACCGCCTTCAGTGCCTCAATAACGATCTCTTTCGGGTTGACGTTCATAGAGGTTCCCGATGGAGTGACTACGTTACCTGACCGTAGCTGGATCCCCTCTCTGCACCAAACCCTGATTTCATCGCCAAAGACCGGCTCTTGTGACAGCTTTTCATTGGCTGTTCTCATGGCCACCGTCATGCGATCACCAGTGATCTCATCGGTAAGGGGATCGATGTGAGTTTCACTGATGATGTGGCGTCTCAGTCTCTCTCTATCCTGCGTTGACAGCCGCAATCTGTTCCCGCACCGGGATCCAATTGCCAACTCCTGGTGCAGCGCCGTCCAAATACTGTTTAGCGTTACCTCTGAAGAGTCTCTGCGCAGAGCGTTCTGGATAGTGCTGAAGGCCTGTTTTCCCGTAACACTAACGGACATGATGGGTCATCTCAGGGCCACTTCGATATCATTGACCAGATGGCGTCCATCAAAAATGGGATCCGTTTCATCGAGGAAGGTCATTTTGAAGCTTTCCAGTTCAGCTACGGACATCATGGTGTGCCTGGATGCAATGGCAAAGAGCCAAATATCCGCCGGGCATTCATCAGGAGCAAGAGCAAAGTGCGCCATCGCCCTAACTGGTGCACCGTCCCCCGCCGCCAGATAGAACCGGTGAACCGCTTCGCCAAGGGGATCGGTCTCAATCTCTTCTACCTCCGCCTCTCCGTTTTCATCCACCTGAATACGGGGGGTATCAACCGCTTGCCCGCTTGCCGGCGGCTGCTTCCTCAGGTTTTGAATAAGTTGGGTAAAGGTGATCTCATCTCTGTCGTTATCAAGATCTGCGTGGCCGGTCAGAGGTATCGCTTGAACCTGATTGAGTAGGGATGGAATCCTTGTCTGTGTCGCATAGTTTGCCGGGTGAAACCCCGGGTCTTTCTGAAAGCGCCGATATAATGCCTGCACCACCCGTCCCTGCCGCTGCTGCTTGCGAAACACAAATAGCATACCGTCCAGCCGATGCAGTGCGTCGACCAGTTCCTCTCTGATATTTGAGATTTGCCGGACAAACGCCCCGGTAAAAAGCCTTCTCAGACGCGGATCTTCACCGGCAAAGCGTTCACCTGACAGTGTTGGGTAGTCGAGCAGAGCAAGATTGTCGTTAAGCCGTTTTACACGTTCAATGACGCGATGATTCTCCTGTAGCTTGAGTTCAAGGGTGGAGACATATCCGAACTCACCTTCCACCTCCCGCCAAAGTTGACGGGAGACCGCCGCAAGATTCTCCCTCAGGCTGTAGACCTGCTCCTCAATTGATCGGTAGGCCAGCTCCTGCTCTTCGAGAGTCCCGTAGCGTCGTGCCTTACGGTAGGACTCCACCATCTCCTCGATGGTGGTTAGGCGCTCGCCGATATCTACATTGACATGCCGACGCAGCTCGTCCCGCCGCGCTACATTCATCACGTCTGTAAAAGAGTGGGAGAGTCGTGCTCTACCTGCGTCATCATCCATACGCCAGAGCAGACCGAGACGAATCAGTTCATTGACTGCCTTCTCATTTTCAGGGGTCTCATCAACAAACCCATCCCCTTCAAGATGTGCATCAATGATTAACTCTTTGTGGCTCTTTAGCGCCTTAAACAGTCTGTCGAGATCGTCACTGGCGCTCATAGGTGATCCAGTTCCGTCTGTCCGCCGTCCATATCATCTTCTTCCATATCCAGCTGCTCATGGGCGGCGATGAATTCGAGCAGATCATAGAGACGCGACCACTTTCCCGTAGCGATGTACTGCGAGCTGCTACGACCCACGGGAACCAGGTACTGCTCAGTGACAAGGTGGCGGAGGACTGCATCAAGCTGTCCTTTTGCGGTGCTCTGAGTGTTGGAGAAGAGCTTGGTGTTGGAGAGCCGCTGCAACTCCTCACAGAGTGCCGGCGCTGACTCGATAGCCGCAAGCAGTTCGCTTGTGCGCAACGTATCTCCAGATTGAATGGGTCGCCCTACATTGCCAAAGGCACCGGACATCTGCAGCCAGATCACCAGTGGTTCGAGATTATTGATGGTGTCACCAAACTGTCGCCCAACGGCCTTTCTCACGCCCGCCGACTCCATGTCGCGATAGAGGGCAAACCATGAGGCGTGATCGTTAGTTTGACTCAGCCTGCGTCCGATCTTTCTGAGGAAGTCGCCCATCGCTTCTCTATTACCGCTCTCCTCAAGAAAGGTGTGCATTTCAGGGGTTCGGTGGGCACAGAGAATCTCTCCAGAGAGCAGGGCCTCTGCGGTCATGGTAAACAGTGCGCCGGACTCATCCATGATGCCCGACCTCTCCGTTAATGGCCCTGCCTCTGTTCAGTTGGGAGAGCAGGTCACTCTCGGAAGGGTTCATGACACGGACGCCTTCGCGCAGATGGATGACGTGGTGGCGCTTAAAGAGTCGCAGAAGGTTGGCGTCTTTGCTCGGGAACCCGGCAACCATTTTAATATTTGCCCGATCCAGCATACCGAACAGCCGGTTGATGTTGACACCGTCAATCACCTCCAACTCATCTACAGGCCAGTGGAGATCGGTTTTTCTGTCATGGCAGAGATAGTGGGTGATGCCTATAAATATGCCACACAACGCCAGATAGCTCAGCCCTCGACTTGACGCATGTGCCAAGTCATTGTCACTTTTGATGATGGCGAGACGCCCATTTTCCCGAATCTCAAGGGAGAGACCAAAGAGTGCGCGCAGGTCATTTCCTGATTTCACCTTCTCAATAATCACCAGCGCAGCACCCATCGCCTCCACCAGATCACTGCTTGGGAGCTCATCATGCTCAAGAGTGCGCCACTCATCCCACTCCTTGACAAACGACTCAAGGCGCACCCAGAAATCGAGATCTTTGATCCTGGAGGCGAGTCGGATATTGACCTCAGATAACGCCTCTACATCAAGGCTTTCAACAATGGCCTTGCTGATAATATTGGAATATTTCAGGATGCTTCTGTCGGCCTGTTTGAGACCGTGGAAGTACTCCGACAACTGTCCCCCTACACCTCTTATGGTCTGAATCAGAGCCTCCCGTTTCGAGGGGACGATATCGTTAATAAACTGCTCAAGCAATGGCGGGAGATGCCTCCAACGATTTGGATCTTCACTGAATTCCTTGCCCAGAGCTGACTCCAACTCTTCGACCATCTGCCGCCAACTGCGGGTGATCTGATCGTCACCGCTCGCTGTAATGGCCGCCTCAGCCTTGGCTACGCCGCTGCTGACTTTGCGCCGCTGCTTTTTATGCCGGTCGATGGCATCGGTGGCCTCACTCAGCAGGTGAGCAGCAGAGCCTTCGGCAGCCGCCGACTCAACGCTGGCCGGAACCACCCCAATCTCTTCAAGCTTGCCTCTATGTTAGTGAGTAACTCCCTGGCGTGATGGAGCTGTGTTTCAATGCGGCGCTTCTCTCCCTCCAATGCACCAAGCTGCGAGTTGTGGTGCGTGCGTGCTTTTCCGACCTCCGATGTTGTTTCACGAATGGCTGTTTTGTGTTCGTTAAGCTGGGACTGGAGCTCTCCACAGCGTGACCAGCGTGTCTCCCGCCAGTTGTCGTACTCGGCGATCACCGTTCTGGAGCAGTGTGGTTCTAATCCCTGGAAGCTCTTTGTCGAAGCTGGTGAGCCAGCGAACCCTGTTTGCAATCCCGAAGTTCTCCGGGTGTCGTGGCGGCTCCGGGATGACAACACCTTCACGGAACATAATGTCGGCAAGCATATCCTTCATTCGTTCAAGGTTGCTGTGCTGATTCTGAATCGCTGTGCAGACCTTTTCAATGTGCTGCATGGTCCCACACCCATCACCAAGAGAGTAATCCCTGGCCAGCCGCTTGCTCTCTGCGGCCATGGTTGAGCGGCGCAGCAACACGGTATCATTCTGAATGATCGCCCTGAAATCGGTGACAATCTCAATCTGGCGGCTAAACGTTAATGCCTGCGATTGCCAGTGCGCCCGCAACTCTCTGCCTCTACAGAATACCGGGGCACCGGTGCTATCGAGGACAGAGAATCGTTCCGGGGTGAATGCGCCTTTCATAAAACGATAGGCGGGTTTTGCCGTACCGGCTGTCGGGTGGCGATAGAGAACGAGGCAGCAGAGGCCGTCAACGCGTTCATATTCGTAGATAATCAGACTTGTCGAGCGGGGTAGATACCAGTCGACAAAGGAGTCCTTGCCGCCGGCCTTGTTCTCAACCTGCCTTGGTTCGGCACCATAGAAAATAGAGAGCAGTTTTAGAAAAGAGGTTTTTCCGGATCCGTTGCGGCCATTAACCGTGGTATGTCCGTCTGTATCTACAAAAACCCGCTTGCCGGTTATGAAGCTATCAATCAACACCACGCGCATTAAGCCGTGCATTTTACCCTCTTTCACGCTTTGCTGTCTGTGGCTGATGGGTGGGACTTCCAAGGGATGGGAGTTTGCTTTTGCGAAGCGAAGCGAAGAAAACGAAACCAAAGGATAGGAATTTCAACCCACAAAGTCAATCGATGTCCTTGTCGCTAGAAGGGGCATTTACGCCCTTTGCAGGAGTAGGCGATCAGAAAATCCTCGTCACACTCATCTGTCTTACCCGATTACATCTGAAACTCAGCTACTATCTGACAAAGCCTAAATAGCCAGAAATGAACACCAATAGATGACCCACAGATTCCACTCCTATAGACTCAACAGAGAGGATATAACGGAGTATTTAGATTGATGCTATTACAGAAGCGTAGGATGGAACTACACCCCTGATCAATAGCGGGTAGAATAGTAAATATTCCGACCCCTGCCGAAAAATCAGGTATAGCTGAATAGTTATGTAGAATAAACACCATCATGCGAAAAAAGTCTGCCAATCTTACTCCGATCCGAAAGCTCTCTCTTTTTATCATCTCTCTGGTAGCTATCTATGGCGGCTATTATTGGGGAAATCAGCAGATCCCTATCAATCAGGGGCTGCAGCTGATTCACCTGCTACAGCAGCCTCAAAAAATCACACCATTTGAGCTAACCGGCCCCGCCAATACACCCTTTACCGCCGCCAACCTCAAGGGTCACTGGAGCCTGCTGTTTCTCGGCTACACGGGCGAGAAGAGCGATAGCAGAGATCAGCTCACACTTGCCACCCACATTATCAACCGCCTGGCGGTACAACCAGAGCTACAACGCAACACCACGGTGATTCTGGTAACAGTCGACCCAAAACGGGATAATCTCAAGGTGTTGACCCCATTTGTCAGCCACTACAGTGCTGACTTTATCGCCCTGACAGGAGAGGATAAACAGATAAGGCAACTGGCATCTCAGCTGGGCATGAGCTACCTGAGAGAGGGGGGAGAAAACGGTGCCTATAGCATCAACCACAGCAGCAGCATGGCACTCATCAATCCCCGGGGTGAATTGGTTGGACTATTTACCGGGAGGGTGGATGCCCGTAGTATCGCTTCTGATATCCAACAACTTGCGGACAGCTACAAGTGATGAAATCCAACTATCGCCCCAATATCGATGGAGAGCCTTCCCTGATCGACCGCCTCTTCGCCCTACTACTCTATCTGCTGCCCCATCACCTCCTCTCTCAGGGGATGCACTGGCTGACCCGCTGTCGCTGGGAACCACTAAAGAACCAGCTGATCCAGTGGGCAATCCGCCTCTACGAGGTGGATATGTCCCAGGCCGCCGAACCGAATCCATTGAACTACGGTAGTTTTAATGCGTTTTTCACCCGCAAGCTACGAGATGGTGCCCGCCCCCTTGCAGGGGAAGAAGGGGCCATTATCTGCCCTGTGGATGGCGCTGTAAGCCAGGCGGGAAAGATTACTAACGGACGGCTTTTCCAGGCCAAGGGGCACGACTTCTCCCTCCATGAACTACTCGGCGGCGATGAAGAGTGGAGCGAGCGGTTTGCAGAGGGGTGTTTCACCACCCTCTATCTCTCTCCTCGGGACTACCACCGTATCCATATGCCCCTCTCAGGGATGTTGAAAAAGATGCTGCATATACCCGGCAGGCTTTTTAGTGTCAGCCCCTCCACGACACGAACAGTTCCCCGGCTGTTCAGTCGCAATGAGCGACTGGTCAATCTGTTTGATACCGAGATCGGACCGATGGCGGTGATTATGGTCGGTGCCATTTTCGTCTCCAGCATGGACACTGTCTGGGCGGGTACCATCACCCCCCTCTCCCAGCAGGTAACCCGCTGGAATTACACCAACGCCCCCATTGAACCTGAATTTTTGGAGAAGGGTGAGGAGATGGGACGCTTCAATATGGGCTCCACTGTCATACTGCTGTTTGGTAAAGAGGCTATTGAGTGGCTGGAACCGTTGAAACCCGGTGCAACGGTCTGTATGGGGGAGAAGATTGCCGAGCGGGTTTCTGAGGCGGATAGTGTCAATGATTAGCGTTCATCGCGGCGAGGGCACCGCATCTACGGCTGTGGGTATGGTGTAACTGAATAGTTACGTACTCATATCATTAAGTTAGCCTCAGAATGAAGCGGTCAACTGCGGAATCTAGGGCTAAGGGGGCTCAAGCTCTCTCTAGTGGAAAGGCGATCACCTGATTGATGTGATCCGCACCAGTGATATGCATCAGCAGGCGGTCTATGCCCAAAGCCACGCCTGAGCAGTCGGGAAGCCCCGCTTCCAATGCCTCGAGCAAGAGAAGGGATCAGCTTCCAGGGCATCCTGAACCAGCACCATCAGGCCATTCATCGCCTTTCTCATATCTGTGGCGCCCGCAGCCAGATAGACCTTGGTATTTGAGCCAAAGGAAATCATGCGGCTTGAAGTACCTGGAGAACCTGCTTCAGGGTGACTGGATCAAAATCTTGAGAAATCTCAATACGAAGATGATCGTTGATCCGTAAAGTCAAACTGGAGGCCCTCGGCTCCATCACGTTGACCGGCAGAAACGTGACAGGAGGTGTTTCCTTTACTTGTTCTTCCGACATAAATATTCGACACCACCGCTGGAAAGAAGCCAATCCAAGATGGTTCTGTTCACAAAATACTTTTTGACTCAGGCCGCTCTGTTTCCAAGTTTGGGCGCGCTCATACCAGCGCTGGCGGTTTGCCGCTCTTTTGGATAAGCTCTTCTTCATGATGCAACCTCGACTGATCGTTGAATGTTGGAGTTATCATGAAGATGGCAGCAAGCGCTGAATAGATGTAATTCGCCAGACGCTTACAGTCAGATTGCTAATATCAGTGATAAACACTCCGCCCCTCACCAGCATACTTATCAAAAACATGCAGATAGACATCCTCACAAGCTTTAGGCCATACATCATCATCAAAAGAATCAGGTAGATCATCAAGCACATCCTTAATCATGCTCTCCACTCGTGCCTTGGTACGTTGTCGTTTACGCCAGTCGATGACAAGCACTCCTTTAAGCTTGGCCAATAGTTCCTTGGCAACATCCTTAACTTTGTTTCGTTCTGATTCTGATAGGGGCACTTCCTGGCAAAGTAGATCAAATATGGCTAGCTCCCCTTCTGATAACCCTTCACGTGCTGCTCGTTGATCTTCAGCTTCCATCTCTCGGATGAACTGTTTTAGCTCTTCAAAAAATGCCTCTGCTGTATAGGCTCCGAGGTTGTACTGTTCTACCAGCTCCTGGAACTTCTCTTGTAGATTTATACGGCTACTGTTGCGCTCAACCATGGGGCTGAGCTTACGTGCGATGATGTTCTTCAGACGCTCAATATCAGATCGTTTAGGGCTGGATATGCGCTCCAGCATATCTGCCAATGCTTCAAAGTCGATATCAGCTATGTTGATGGGGTCTGGTAGGTTGCTGCCTATGTGTACTGTCTCTATCGACTCATCAAGTAGTTCACTGACCTGGTTTCTGACCACATCGAGTACATCCTGATCATCAACATCAAGCCCTGACTTCCTTCGCATCTGTTGATAGATAACATTCAGGGTGACTCGCTCTACTACATAGCTATCAGCTCTTGTGTCTGGAAGTACCGCTTTGAAGATTCGGTTAATCTGCCGAACAAAAGCAGCAAACTGTTCATTTAGGTCAGGGGCTAACAGCGTCTCACTTGCCTCATCCAGTAGATTCAACTTCTGGATATCGTCTTTTGGCGTCTGAATAATCTTCTCTAGTGATATGCCTTGTTTCCCAAGGAACGCCTTTGCCTCTGTAAAGGCTGTTCCCAATTCTGTTAGCAGCACACTTTTTTCATTGGCAGGTGTATCGACCTGATAGTCAGCTCCATCTTCATTAACCGCACCGCCATACATGCCTAAGGCATCTTGCAGCGCACCAAAGATATTGATGTAGTCCACCACCTGTCCACACGGCTTACCAGGGTAGACTCGGTTAGCCCTGGCTATGGTCTGCATCAGGGTATGATTTTTTAATGGCTTATCCAGATAGAGGGTGGATACATTCGGTGCATCGAAACCTGTCAGCCACATAGCGCAGACAAAGACGATGCGTAGTGGATCATCAGCATCCTTGAACTTGTCATCAAGCTCTTCACGCTTCATGCGTTCTCGATGAGTCTTGATATCCAGTCCACGCTTATCCATCACCTCATAGTCATTCTGACCACTGGAGACAACCACAGCCATATCCGTGGTCTCCATATGTTGAAGTTGGCCACTAAGCCGATGTCGATGACTCCCCCTGGCTACCTTTAGTCGAACCTTCAGGTTATCCAATCGCAGTTGCCACTCTTGTTGAACCTTGTCATACATCCGTATGGCAGTAGCCTTATCAATAGAGACCACCATCGCCTTACCCATATATTCACGACCCATATAGTGATCGACAATATCCCTGGCAATGGTATCCAGGCGCTCCTCTCGGGTAATGATGTGATAGGATTTGGCAAACTCCTGTTCGAGTCTACTCTCCTGCTCTTCGGTCAGATCTGCTTCATCAAGCAGATCCATGATGGCATCACCTAAATCATCTCGATTCAGGTTCACCTCTGGTACACGGTTCTCATAGTAGAGAGGCAGGGTTGCCCCGTCATCAACAGCATCTGCAAAGTTGTAGATGCTGACATAATCACCAAACACCTCTCGGGTCTTCTCTTCACCGGCCAGTAGTGGTGTACCCGTAAAGGCGATAAATGCGGCATTGGGCAGTGCACTACGCATATTCATCGCCAGCGAGTCATACTGGCTTCGGTGCGCCTCATCCGTAATGACAATGACATCATCACGTTCAGAGAGAACGGGATAGGTCTCTCCCTGCTCAGCACGAAACTTTTGGATCAGGGTAAAAACAAAGCGGTGATCCTCCTGTAATAGCCGCTTCAACTCAGCACCTGAATCGGCTTGGCACGCCTCCTTGATCATTCCAGCATGGTTGAAGGTTTTATAAATTTGGTCATCCAGATCGGTACGGTCGGTGATGAGGACAAATGTCCAGTTACCTGGTAGTTTACGAAATGCCTTCTTGGCAAAGAAGACCATCGAGAAGCTTTTGCCAGACCCCTGGGTATGCCAGAACACTCCTAGTTGGCCATCTCGCTCCTTAATCTCATCAAGACCACGCAGTGCCTCATTAACACCGAGATATTGGTGATACCTGGCAAGGATACGAATCGTCTCTTTGGCTCGAACAAACAAAGAGTAGTTCTCTATCAGATCAAGAAAACGGCTCCGCTCACATGCCCCTCTAATGGCCACTTCAAGACTAACTCTGCGTGCCTCCTTTTCTGACTCAATCTTCTTCCACTCCGCAAAGTGCTCCCAGCTACTAGAGATCGTACCGATACGAGACTGAATACCATTGGAGAGCAGTATAATCTGGTTGTAGCAAAAGAGATGGGGAATGGTGCTGCGATAGTCAGCAAGATTATCTCTATAGGCATGAATCAATTCACGGTGACTCGCCTTAAGCTCAACAAACAGTAGCGGCAGGCCATTAACGAACCCAATCAGGTCAGGGCGGCGAGTCTCAATCTCGCCAGTAATGCTCATCTGTGAACAGAGCAGAAAATCATTATTGGATGGATTCTGCCAATCAATGATGCGGATAGTGACATCCTCTTCACTGTCATCAGCAGCGCGGTACTTATAGCCATCCTTTATGAGCCGGTAGATATCCTCATTAGCAGCAATCAAACTCATGGAAGAGCGATCACGGCAGAGGTCATCTATCGCTTCATTGATAGCAAGTTTAGGGACATCAGGGTTAAGGCGCTCAAGAGCAGGACATAGCTGGTTGATTAAGACAACATCACCACGGCTGGTACGCCCTAAATCACTCTCTGCCCCGAATGCCTCATCCCAGCACTCAAGGGTACCCCACTCAAGCTCGGAGAAGAGCTTGATGGCGGGTTGTTCTATTAGGGCATCTTCCGTAAAACTCATTGTATTTGCTATTGCCTACAGGCTATTTTTTGCCAGCATCTACCAACATGGCTTGGATGCACTCTTCGAGTGGTTGCAGATGATCATTGATTACGGCAGCAACGGTCAGAGGATCAAGATCACCCAGATAGTTGTGTACAAGGATATTTCGAAAACCACTAATTTCTCGCCAGGGAATGGTCGGCCAGGCCAATTTCTTATCTTCTGGTAATAGTTGTGTGGCTTCAGATAGCGTCTGTAGATTTCGTAAGGCAGCATCATAAAGCACCTCATCCTGAGTGAGGTCACCTCGTACCTGGATACGCCGAATCTTGTCGATCGTATCGAGAATATGTTGAGCATAAGGCTGCCATGATTTGCTCATAACTCGACGGCCTCTTCAAGAACGTGGTCACGTATATGTCGATTCAACTCATGCTCCGGCACCAGCTCTACCCGACGTTTGAGCAACTCCGCCAGCCGTTCTGCCAGAGGCAGACGCTGGGTGAACAGATCATAACCACGAGGAAAATCAACCAAAATATCCACATCGCTATCAGGCCGCTCTTCGCCCCTGGCGACAGAACCAAACACCCGAATATGCCGAGCGCCAAACTGGCGGCCCAATGCGGCAATGGCCTCTTTTCTGGCATGTAATTCATCTAATAGCATGGCAGCCTCTTCACATATTCATTAACTGTATTGGTGTTGTCTTGGTGTTCCTGCGTCATCCCAGCCTATGGGGCAGGTCATCTCTCGTGTAACCCATTGTATTATTAAGTTATTAATTAGATGTCCTATTACATATTCAAAGAGTGTCAAAGTAAAGTAAGTTTGACTTGTCTTTTTGCTTTTCAGGGGAATACTTTAAGCTCCACTTCTCTCCCTTTTAAAATCAATCACCCCCTCTTAACCAGGCTTACGCCTGCTTAGAAATTCATTAGTCTAAATCAAACTCTCCATCTGTAGGTTGGGGTGAACTTGTGAACCCCAACAATTCATGTGTTTTGTAATAGCCATGTTGGGGTTCGTTCCTCACCCCAACCTACGGGCTAAGGCGTCTTCAGTGTAGTTAGCCATCTTCCCCGCTACCACACCATCGTCCTACAATTTCAGATAATCCATCTTCACTAACCATTTGATTTGTCCAGCCAGCAGCAAAAGATATATCTTCTGAATCAGGAAGTTTTTCCTTTGGTAATTTGGTTATTCTTATACGGCTAGGTAAGGCCGCTGCTTCTCCAACAAAAATTGCTTCTCTACGAGTAAGAGAAGGCAGCATCTTTGTTAAACCAGCCAAGCTATCAGGCAAGAATTTTGCCACATGTTCTTGATCACTCGGGTTCGTCAGGCGCAAGACTATCCATGAATTACATTGGGACAATACTGTTCCTTCAACATCCGATGGTCGTTGTGAAACAAGCAAAAGTCCCAGACCATATTTTCGGCCTTCTTTGGCAATTCTTCTAATTGCCTGCTGAGCCTCCTTATATTGTGCTTCACCCTTATTAGGGACATAACGATGTGCTTCTTCACATACGAATAGCACAGGGTCTAGTTTTCGCTCTTCTCTGTTCTGCCATAGTTTGTACTGAAATAAAAGGCGCCCTATAAGCGCAGTAAGTGGACCAGCCACTTCATTCGGCAGCCCAGATATATCGATAATTCTCAGATCTTTTCCTTCAACATTTCCTACAAATTGCATCAGAATACTATTAAGGCTAGGGCCGTCTACGTGCCACTCTGTCATCATAAAAGATAGCTGGGGGTTTGAGAGTAGAACTCTTGTCTTTTTTAGGATCGCATCAAGCCTTCCTCGTTCAGAAGAAGATGGGGCTAGATTAGCCTTATTGTCCTTCTTTCTTCCCTGGACTTTATCTAGATGGGTTATAAACTCGCTAAGTTTGAATGGGGTTGGCCTATCACGATCAAAATTAAGCCGATCATTTTCTGTTTTTCCATCTTCTAGTTCAGCTTTAGCTCCACCATCTGGATCATCACCAACACTCTTAACAACACCAGCCTCAACCATTCGTGCATACGTTAAAGCCTCATATACCATATTATTTTGAGCTGTCGCTTCAAATTCAGTTTTCCCTATAACAAATGACCTAAACTCATCACTTGTCATCAACCAGTACGGCAATGATAGAGAGCGGAAATCATCTTGGGCAACAGCAGCATCTGCGTAGGCTCTGTAGAGAATAGCTTTTTCACTAAATACGCTGGCATACTCTCCATGAGGATCAATGATAACAATTCTTGGATGCAACTCTTCTCCATCGGGTGAATGATCAATTACTGAATGAAGTATTGATGCAACTGTCCCAGATTTGCCTGAGCCTGTAGACCCTAATATTGCACAGTGGTGACCAAACATTTTATCTATATTTGCTCTGGCTACAGCATTATTACTTCCTACATATTGCCCAATTGGCACCATTGGGCTTACTGTATCTTGCTCCGCACTAACTTCTGCTGCTTTGTACACACTTTCCAGTTCATCATTAAGACAGAGAAATGCAGCCTGCATAGGCAATGGATAGGCTTCTACTCCACGTGTAAATACTAAATGTTGAGTCTTTTTGCTCCAGACACCTTGGCCAAATAAATCTGCCTCTAGCATCCTGGAATCATCACCTGGCTGAATAGTTGATTCACCTTCTTCAGCAAGAACTTCAGACCGCATTCGGAGTGATCTTACATAAGCAAAAATAATCTTTCGCCCAAAGTGAATTTTGATGATACTAGCCATTTGCCCTATTGGATAAACTCTTCCATCAATAGATCTTGTTAATTCATTGATGTGGCCATCAAGTTCAATTCGAATACTATTTCCACTAACCTCAACAATCTTACCAATCCGTAGATCATCTCTCGTTTCAAATTGATCAGCCATCAAACTTCCCCTGTCCTAAGAAACTCGGTTAATCCTGAAAATGTCCACCAATTGAGGTTATCGATACCTGGGCTAGCCTTTGCCATTACTGAACGGTTATAGATGCCTTTTTCTCCTGCAACATAGACTCGACTCCCGAAAGACTCACTCTGTAACCACTTGTCTAAGGTGTGGTTGATGGTTATGCCATCACCAGGAGCTTCTTGAGCAAATGCGAGTAATGTTGTTTTATTCCCCTTTTGATTCAGTGCAGCCTCAATTTCTGAGTTGATATGCTCATCACCAAAGCTGTAACCACAAACGACCAAAACATTTTGGTCTGAGTAATTTAATGCTGACCGAAATCCAGAGAAGAGAGTCGCAAATGGGTCTTTCTGTGTTTCAACATACTTTGTGGCTTGTGGATAAATCATTATATTGGCGGGATCTGACAGATACTTTGTTCCATACCGCGCCCTGACCAACCCTATGCCTGAGGATTTATGCCAATCTATAGAGCCATGCAGTTTATACAGATAGCATTGATTTGGATCACCTCCTCCGAATGCAAGTTCTTTATTTGGATTCCAGAATCCGACTGCGCCTCCAGAAAAGCCATCCACAACATCATATTTCTCAAGACCTAGAGCATCTTCTAATAAAGTGTCGTAATTTTTAGTAAAGAATGACAAGCGAGTGCGAGACAGAAGATTAGCTCGCCCTCTAAATAGGGCTCTAACAAATTCAAGATGATATTCAATTTCAACAATCGGGGTTTCTGCTGTTCCAGGAGTTTCTCCAGTCCGAAAACCATATCTCACAACTGCACCAATAGCAGAAACTAATGCTAGGTGTAACTGCTCTAGTTCGTCCTTTGAATAGTTTTTTCCATTAACAGTAGAGGTATGTGCTTTTGATCTCTCAGCAAGTGCAATCAAGTCCCCTAAATGGCTGAGATAATGCTCAACATGGGCCACATCATCCAGGTCACTTTTGATGGCTTCAATTATCTCAATGTTCTTAGCGTCTCCCGCAGTATTGACCATCTCCACAACCCTGTCAGTTAGTGGATGCATCAACGGTATATTGGAGAGATAACTTATCCCTGCACCTAGCAGCCAGTTTTGCCTATTAGTATCGAATAGATGCTTTTTCAATTCTTCTAATAACTCATCAAAATCGGCCATACGATATCCCTAATCAGCTGAGAGAGCTAAAGTCCCAGAAATAAGTTTCGGTAAAATAAGATTACGCTGCTGTTTCAAGTTTCTATTTTTTGTACTCAGAATTCTTAGTTGATCTATCGCTGGGTCAACAACCATATTGAGCTTCGTTAACAGCCTATCCTCTGGAATCACTACTGGATAGTCAGCTAACACATCCCAATTAGCCCTTGGCATCTTTGTCCCTTGTGATGTTTGGACTGAGTGGGCCACAAAATCATCTGAGAATGTCACCATAGCAACTAAGGCGTGATACTTCTTTTCAATCGGTTCCAGAACAAATGTATCCGATGAGCAGATGCCATCCGTTTGAGCTATACCAACTTTGTGAAAGTACGGTCTAATCTTCCCAAAAAGAATGTCGCCTCTCTTAAAGATAAGTTTGCTGCTGCCAACTTCTGTAACCTCATCCCATTCTGATAGTGAAAGTGATTTTCTTGGGAAATGTTCTAGTCCCATATAGGGAGTTGGCTCTGGCAGCGCTCCTTTCTTTACAGACTTTCGCTTGAAGTTAACAAGATCACCTAATCTCTTAACCTCCCACCCCTCAGGTATCTTACCCAGTGGTGAGTCGATGACTTTGGCTTGTTGATGGCCAGGAAAGCGGAATTTGACGAACCACTCCCGGTAGAGGGATTGCGCCATCTCTTCGAGGATGGCTATGCGGCGGTTGTTGTTTTCGATTAGATTGTCGTAGGAAAGTAAGACATTTGTTATTGCATCAACTATTTCTTTTGGTGGAACCTTGAATTTGAACAAACGGAGCTTTTCTAGGCTGAGGTTATCCTGTGTCGTTCCTTGAGAAATACTCTGCATTTCTCTTTTCATGAAATCAATGTAGTACTTTACAAAGTAAGCATTGACTCTGTTCTCATCTGGAACAAACCCAACAACACTGTCTGGAAAGCAGGCTTTTACATCTAAGACTGCTGTCTCGGCAATATTAGCCGCTATCGTGATTAGCAGCGTACCTTTGTCCCAAAGTTTGCTTTGAGCTAGGCCAATTTCATTATAGGTCGCTGAATACTCCTGAATATGAAGTTCAGCTGCTTTTACATCACCAGTTTGAATAAAGGGGTATGCACCGCCATACAGCGTAGGATCATTACGAGGGCGATGCCTAGATTTCCCTCTTCCCAAAAATCCTAGTTCATCCAGGTTTAATTCCTGATATTCAGGCATCAAACTGACTCCAAAATCTTCACCACATTCTCAGAGATCATCTGCTCCAACTCATGCGCCTCAGCATTCAGCACCTCTAACTCCTCTTGAAGCGCCTCCAGCTTCTCAGCAAAAACCTCATCATGCTCCTCATCCCCCTGAGCCACGCCAACATACCGCCCAGGATTAAGACTCCATCCTTGCTCTTCTATCTCTTCAAGGGTGGCTACTTTGCAGAGACCAGGAATGTCTTGGTAGATGTTCTCCTCAAAGTGCTTCTCAATACTCCAATCACCATTGCTATCTTCATCTGTATGGTTTTCAAGATAGGTGTTATCAATCGGCTCATCCCGATAGAGCCGCACGATATTGGCAATAAAGTTAAGCTGTTCTGCACTATAGTCACGTACAGCACGAGTCACTTGCCGATAGATATGGCGGGCATCAATAAACAGCACCTTATCCTTGTGCGCTTCTGGTTTTCCTTTGTCAAAAAACCAGAGTGAGCATGGTAGGGTAACGGTATAGAAGAAGTTACTGGAGACGGCGACCATCACATCTACTGCACCGGACTGGATGATCTGTTTGCGAATCTCCAGCTCTGAGGCGCGGGCATCGCTGGCTGAGTTGGCCATGACAAAACCGGCACGGCCTGTGTTATTCAGTGCGGCATGGAAGAGCTGTATCCAGATGTAGTTGCCGTTGTCGTTACGGGGCATGCCGTAGGGGAATCGGGCTTTATCATCTACCAATCGATCTTTCTGGATGGCATCGACATTGAAGGGGGGATTGGCCATCACATAGTCAAACTGGCCAGCACAGCGGTGGATGTCGTCGTAGTAGGAGTTGGCCTGTTTGATATCGCCTTGCAGTCCATGCACGGCCAGATTCATCTTGGCGAGCCGGACGGTATCTTCTGTCTTCTCCTGTCCAAAGATGGAGAGTTCATCACCCGGTACTTTTTGATGCTCCTCTACAAAGTTGGCGCTCTGGATAAACATGCCGCCTGAACCACAGGCGGGGTCGAATACCTTGCCGTGGTAGGGTTCGATGATCTCTGCAATAAGGCGTACCAGGGTGCTGGGTGTGAAGAACTCTCCTCCGCCTTGCCCCTCTGTCTTGGCGAACTCATTAAGGAAGTATTCATAGATGCGCCCGAAGATGTCGCTGCCAATATTAAAACGGATATTGGAAAAATTCTTCAGCAGATCGACCAGGATGCTGTTTTCAAAACGGGTGAAGGTTTTGGGCAGGGCATCTTTGATCGCTTCGTTCTCTGCCTCCAATGCCTTCATGGCATCGTTGATGGCCTGGCCCAGGTCTTCATCCTCTGGTAACTGGAGCAGATTGGAGAAGAGGGCATCATCAGGCACGTACATCGCCCCTTCCGCCTGGATGCGGGACTTGATATCAGAACTGCCTCTACGACGAGAGGTTTGCTTTGCTTCCAGCTTGGCTTTGGCCAGCTCGAAACGGTATTCAGCATATCTAAGGAAGATGAGACCCAATACAGGTCGTGAATACTCTTGTGCGGTAAGCCCTGAATTAGCACGCAGGTTATCCGCTGCTGCCCAGAGACGTTTTTCTAGTTCTTGTATGTTTTTGAAGTCAGACATTGGCAATTATTGTTTTCCCTTTGAGCCAAATTTACTCCAAAGACAGAATAAACCTAGCTTCCAGCCTTTTCAGTAATTCAAAAGTAATGATAGTAGGCACTTCAAAAGTGTTACATATATTAGGCAATTTAATCAAAGGATAGGAATTTCAACCCACAAAGTCAATCGATGTCCTTGTCGCTAGAAGGGGCATTTACGCCCTTTGCAGGAGTAGGCGATCAGAA
>JBEVXU010000022.1:0-3476 GCA_040505895.1 Sedimenticola sp.
TATCCCCGAATATTTCACAAACGGGTAGGTTCCTTTTTTTACGGCAACTACAAGAGAACACAGTGATTTTTTCTTAAGTTAATGGCATTGTGTTAGGGGAGGGGCCATTAACCGCAGAATGCGCCTTGATTTGAACCATTTGTTGGGCTCTGGCGTAGCCTTTATCCATTACAGTACACAAGGAGCCTGCATGGGAATAGGACGTCTACTGCGAAAAGCCCATTGTGGCCCTTTTTTCCGCTCATTTTCGTTGAATAAGAGTAACTATTCGCCTCAAATGACCGAGAAAATGACTCAAAATGGATCTCCCTCGCTACGACGCCTATTCTCGGACAGGCTCCCTGGCATTGATACATTTCTTTACATTAGCCCCCTTGGTTTAAACGGGTAATAAAAATATGCTGGGCCAAGTAGTCGGAGTCTAAGGTATCCCTTGCTTATTCTGAACGTGAGATGTGAACTCGCACGTTGTTGAGGCAGCGGTTGTCCTGGATAATAAAGAGCACTTTCGTAGAAGGGGTGCCGACAGAATAACAGGTGATTCAATGCGCATAGCTTATTTAGAAGATGATCCGGCCCAGGCCAAGAACCTCACCTCGTGGATCCGTGAGGCAGGGCACAGCTGCCGCCATTTCAAGGAGGCTGCCGCTTTTACCAAGGAGCTGAACCGTGAGACTTATGACCTGGTGATTCTGGATTGGGAACTGCCTGAATCCTCCGGCCTTGAGGTGATGCAGTGGATTCGGGGAAATCTGGAGTGGGCTCTTCCAGTACTCTTTATCACCCAGCGCGACAGTGAAAGTGATGTCGTGGTAGCCCTTAAGCTGGGTGCCGATGACTACATCACCAAGCCCCCTTCCCGTGAAATCACCCTGGCTCGTATCGAAGCGCTGGCGCGACGCCGGGAGGTGGCTGGTGGGCAATGCGAACGGCTGGAGTGTGGCCGTTATCTTCTCGACCGGCAGCGTAGCGAGATCACGACAGGAGATGGCCGTGTAGCGCTGACAGATAAGGAGTTTCGTCTCGCTTGGCTGCTCTTTAGTAATCCAGGGCGACTCTTCTCCCGTGATCATATGCTGGAAAATGTCTGGGGACATGGGCCGGGTTTGGCTACCCGCACGGTAGACATTCATATCTCAAGGCTACGTAAAAAACTGGCACTGGTGCCGGAAAATGGTTGGCGATTGAAGGCGATCTATCAGCATGGTTATCGTCTTGAGTCTACCGAAGAGAGTGGCACTGTTTGAACCGCTGAGATTATTAGGCCAACATTGATTCCATTATGAGCTATCCACCTAAAGTAACTATTATTTATCCACTGAGATTAGCTATCTGGTTCTCTGGTGGACTCCTCTTTTTTCTATTGCTGTGTGCGACCCCGGTAAAGGCCGGAGATTGGATCTACACCTTTCGCCCGGGGGATAATCTATGGAATTTCACAAGAGCCTATCTCAAGAGCCCAAGCCTTCAAGAGAAGCTTCGCAAGTACAATAAAATCCCGGTCGCCGATTATGTGCCAATGGGTACAGAGCTGCGTATTCCCGTCGAGTGGCTGAGTAGGGAGCCGGCACCGGCAGAGGTGCTGTTTATTCGCGGCAAATCCTATGTGATGCACCCATCGGAATCAGCGCCTGCTTCTGTGGCAGTGGGCGACCTCCTCAAGATAGGGGATACCCTGGTCACGGAAGAGGAGAGCAGTGTCACTTTAAGGTTTGCTGACGGTTCTCGTCTTTTTGTTCAGGCCAAGAGCCGGATCAGCCTGGATACCCTTGCCTCATACCAGGGAACGGGCATGGCGGATACCCGTGTCCGCTTGCAGCAGGGACGGGTGGAGAGCCGGGTGATACCTTTCACGGGGCCTGGGTCACGCTATGAGATCACTACTCCTGCGGCGGTTACCGCTGTGCGCGGTACCGATTTTCGACTCGGCAGCAGTGGCGAGCCGGCGGTTACACGTAGCAGCGTAGTTGAGGGTAGAACCGAGTTGAGCGGCTCAGGTGCTGCCGAGGTGCTGAAGGCGGGCTTTGGTACCCTGGCGGAGGTTGGTAAGCCACCCATGCCGCCACGACCTCTGCTGCCGGCACCACAGCTCAATAGCCTGGCCGGCAGGGTAATGGCGATACCCTACAACCTTCGATGGCCGACCCTGGATGGGGCGAAGAGCTACCGTATTCGAGTCTCACCTGCAGAACAGCCGGAAACGGTGGTGCTGGAGAGTGTTCAGCAGGTGCCACAGTTGCAACTTGCCAAGTTGCCTCTGGGTACCTATGTATTGAGTGTTAGTGGTGTGGACGAGGTCGGTCTGCAGGGGCTTCCAGGGAAACATAACTTTACCGTCGCACTGCTACCCCCAACACCAGAGTTGGGGCAGTGGGAATCCCGTGGTTATTTGAGGAGCATCTGCTGGAAGGGAGTGGCAGATGTAAATGGCTACCTGTTTGAGGTCGGTAAGGATGAGGCGTTCAGCCACCGGCTATGGTACAAGAAGCTCCCACCGGAACGCAGCTGCGTAGATTTCCCCCCGGCGACACCAGGCCGCTATTTTGGTCGCGTCAAGCTGCTGCTGGAGGGTGTTGAAACCTCTTTTTCCGACCCACGGGAGCTCATAATGAGTCAGGATAACTTTCCATATTCTGCCGGACAATGAGCTCTGCACACTCAATGCCAACCATGATTCGCAAAGGGGTGCCCTCTCTCTGCTCCTGATGCCCTTAATATGAGCAAGCGCAGCTTTCTACCACCCATTGATCACCTCGCCATCGTTGCGGGTACCCTGCTTCTGACGCTTTTTCTGGTCGCCAGTGACTGGCTGCAGCGCTGGGATAATCTCATCTATGACGCTCAGCTAACGCTTATGTCGAGACCGGCGGCGGTGGATACTGTTATCGTCGCTATTGATGATGCCAGTCTCAATGCATTGGGTCGTTGGCCCTGGACACGGGATATTCACGGCAATCTGGTCGAAAGATTGAGCAAGGCGGGTGCTAAGGCTATTTTTCTCGATATTCTTTTCAGCGAAGAGACCCCCGGTCAACCTCAGCAGGATCAGCGGCTGGTGGAGGCGGTCAGAGAGAGTGGGCGGGTATTTTTGCCAGTAGTCGTCGAGGAGCGTGGCTTAGGCGGGCAGTTGGTGGAGACTCTCCCCTTTACTGATCTGGCTGCTGTAGCCCGTGGTTTAGGCCATGCCCATATGGAACTGGAGACTGACGGTATCGTCCGGGGGGTTTATCTGAAGGAGGGTGTCGGCTCGCCCTACTGGGAACAGATGACCATTAGCCTCCTGCGGTGGCTGGAACCGGCTGTTGTGGAAAAACTGCCGGGGCAACGCAATCCAAATCCTAACGACTTGTCACCTTTTCATGTGGTGAGAGACCATTACATTCTTAGGGAGTTGGAAATAACTAATATACCATTTATAATACATGCATCTTGCATAAATGGAGACGCGGTATATGAAGACATCCACACTAGCAAGC
>JBEVXU010000023.1:0-9485 GCA_040505895.1 Sedimenticola sp.
CCCTCACTCCCATCGACGACTGGTCTGCCAACCTGTTTGCGGCCCAGTTCTTCCTGGCCCTCAGGGAGCAGGAGGCGCCCTGGAGTCCCGCCCGGGTACGCCGGGCGCTTGAGTGTGCCAGGCAGCGTTTGCACGATGGCCAGTGGAGCGAAGAGGTGCTGGGTTACCTGCTCAATGCACGCCGTGTCGCCCTGGCAGAGGTATTGCGACGGGCGGCTCGGCTGTCACGGAGAGAGGCTGAAACGATGATCTGCAAAGAGGTACCGGCAGGCACGGCACACTGGGGGATGCTCGAGGTGGAGATAACGGAGGGGCACGCCACCCTGCTGCTGGATTACGCTGAGGACAGGGCGTTTCTCAATAAATGGGCGGAAGCGACCCTGGAGAAGCTGGGACCGGTTGGCAGCCGAATGGGAAGTGGGGTCGATCCCCAGCTGAGGGGGCTCGGTAAGATCATCGATACCATGCAGGTGTGGGGATAAATCCCCGGCTACTGCAGACAGCACACCGATGTTACTGCGATAACATAACACGCGCCCCAGGTTGCAGCCTGGCCGAAGCCAGGCTGACTGGTTACATCACTCAATAAATGGTTTCCTGCTCTTTGGCCTCCAGCTCCATTTCCGGGTCAAGCAGGCCAAAACAGTGGTGAAAACGGTGGAGAAAAACCAAGCTACGGGAACCCCTTCTACAACCATATGGAGATGCAAGGCGCCACCCACTGCAGCGCACAGGCCATAGCTGGTAAACAGTGCCGTTGGCCAGCGGCGAAGAAGCAGGTCACGAATCAGCCCGCCACCGGCACCGGTGAGTGTCGCCAGCAATACGCCTGTAACAAACCAGTCACCGGTAGCCACCATAAAGACGAGACCGGCCTTTTCGGCACCCATGCCGGCAAACACCCCCAAGGCTATCCGGTCTGCCATATCCCAGTGGCTTTCCGTGACCTCCCTGATATCTGCAGCCATGAGCCAGGCGATCACACCACCGGCAAATGTCACCAGCAGGTAGTCCGGATTCTCCAACCAGAAAAACTGGGGCTGCTGTAAAATAAAGGTGCGCGCCGTACCCCCACCATTCGCCGTCAGGAAACCACCGGCCAATACCACGGCCACCTGGCGAAGCAGCGAATAGTGTCCCACCCTGGCAGCAGTCACTAGGCCGCCGGTAAAGGCAAAGACAAATGTTGCCGCCATATCGGCGGCATCGCGCAGACTTTGCGGCGAAAGACGCAATGCGATGAAGGTCAGAATCAGAAAAATCAATATACCGGCGAGCGAACTCCGCGCCGAGTTCCAGAGATGATCAAAAGACGGCAGAGCGCCGCTGGAACCCATATTGGCGAACTGGCCCGCCTGTATACCTCGTGAAAAATTATGCATGAGCCTTCTCCTGTGACGTGCACGCGTTCCAGCCACTCATCAGGGACAGACCGATCAAGCCGACCTGTTTATCTGCCGTACCAGCAGTGCAACTGTTGACAATGATCAACAGGCAATAACAGCACCTGTTGACATGAACCTAATACAGGAAGGTCATGCATTCCTGGCAGCAAAGTGTCATTTATCCGGTTCGTATATTGATCGGTAATTGTCAACGGCCCGCCAGAATCCGGCCGTTTTTCCCTTGTATGCTTTGGTGAAATCAGTCCCACGTGCGCCGGACTGCATCCACATATGGCTTTGAACGAGAGGAAACCCGGCAATGCATGAAAAGCAGCCTTTTACTGAACCCATCGATATTCTCAAGGAGGAGCAACTCGCTGCGCTTTCTGAGCTGGGCATCTTTTCAGCCGCCCACCTGGCAGCGCTGGCAGCCAATCCCAATGAGCGCCACCGGCTGGCCAGAACGCTCCAACTCTCAACACGCGAACTGGAGGAGCTACTCCACACCCTGCTTCCCGAAAGCCAAATACCCCAGGACGATTTTGTTGAACCACGCGCCACCGGGCTGACACCACCAGGAGTTACCGATGATGAAAAACCCGACGCTTCAGAGTGACCTCTTCACGCCTGCCCAACGGAAACAGCTTGCCTCCCTGGGCTTCTTCGACCTCCAGCATCTGGCCGATTACACAGCCATGAGCAACGGCGCCGAGCGTCTTGGTGCCCTGCTCGGCCTGGAGCCATCGGTGCTGCATCAGCGGCTGACCCCGTTTCTGGAAGTACG
Organism: Sedimenticola sp.; assembly: GCA_040505895.1. Lineage (GTDB taxonomy): Bacteria > Pseudomonadota > Gammaproteobacteria > Chromatiales > Chromatiaceae > Vondammii. Next base: position 2,170 of record JBEVXU010000023.1, read on the forward strand.
GAGAAAAACATCGTTTCAGGCGCAGCCACCACGCATCAGCTTTGGCCTCGTCACCAGCGCCATTGATGAAGCACCGAGGCAGATCTACCTGGACGACTGGCCGCTGGATATCGAGACCCCTGAGCGCGGTTCGGTCAAGGATCTGTCAACAGCACAGGGTGTCCGTGACCAGGGGGACCGCGGCACCTGTGTTGCTCACGCCCATAGCGTTGCCCTTTCGGTTCTGCACGGTGGCAGACACGACTTCTCACCCCAGTTTCTCTACAACCGGATGAAAAAGATCGAGGGCAATGAAAGCAGTGGCAGTCACTGCGCCATCGCACTTCAGGCACTCAACGAGTTCGGTTGCTGCCTGGAAAAGCAGATGCCCTACAACCCGGTTCAGCAGGATGATTCGGAGTGCCAACACCCACCCACCCGATTGGGCAAACTTTCCGCCAGGCGCTTTCGCACCAACAGCGGCCGCCTGACCTACGAACGCAACCTCTGTTTGCCGGTGATCGAGGCGATGATATCGGGCAGCCTGGGGCACAAGCCCCGAGCACTGCCAATCGGCCTCCCACTGTTTGAGAGTTTCTACAACGCCTACACGTGGGATTCCGGTTTTATTAACCTGCCTGTGCTGGACGAGAAGATCAGCGGCCACCACGAGATGCTGGTGGTGAGCTATGTCCGTGACGACCACTACCCGGGTGGAGGCTACCTGGTCATACTCAACAGCTGGGGTGAGCGGTGGGCGGCCAATAGCCCGGAGGGGCCCGGCATCTGTCGTTTGCCCTACGCCTATGTTACGGAACATGCCCTGGAACTCTCCGTACCGCTTCTGGCCAATGAGCATCTCGATATTCGGGGCAGTGATATTCCCCAGCGGCAGCGATCGGCCGCTTCCCCTTCATTGCTACCGATAGCGAAACCCCCTCAGCCATCACGGTCGATCCTGCTGGGCAGAAAGCGTAATGGTGAGACATTCCACTGGACACCGGAGGTACTGGCCAATGAGCACCTTGTCATTGTCGGTGCTTCCGGTGAGGGCAAGAGCAATGCCGCCAAGTCGATCATCACCCGGGCCATCGAGGCCGACACTCACTGTACCCACGTAATACACGACATCCATGGCGAGTACAGCGACCTTGCCGACAGCACCAGGGAGGGCGTTTCGGTGGACATTACAGCCACCGGTATTCCCTTCCCTCTGCTTCATGCCAATAGTGATCAGCCGATGGATATCCAGGCTGAGTACCTGCTGGACGATATCCGCACCTCCAACCCTCAGATTGGCAACATCCAGGCCGATACACTGCGAAAAGTGCTGACCCGCGGGCTGGCCGGGAGGTGGTGCAACGAACAACTTCGCCAACAGCTCGAAGCGGTCGATGATGCCAGTCTACAGGCACAGATTCGTCCCTTTCTCCTGCTCCTGCGCTCGAAAGGATTCAAACTCGACAAACTGCTCAGGCGCCCACTTGTCACCTTCGACCTCTCCAGCTTTCAGGACAAGCGCAGCCGTGCCGCGTTTGTCATTCTCACCAACTCACGTCTGTATCAGTACCAGCGCACACGGCAAGGCAAGGAGAAACGGCTGCGGATCTGGATCGAAGAAGCAACCACCGTGCGCAACGCCGAATCCCAGCTCACCACTCTCTTTCAGGAGGGGCGTAAATTTGGGCTCAGTACCGTCTATATCACCCAGTTGCTAAACGACACGCCACCTTTTGTGTCACGCAACTGTGCGACACAGATCTATTTTCATACCGCAGTGGCCGATCACCCCCAACTGCGTCACGGCGATCTTCCACCTGAACCGGGGACCGCGCTGGTACACAGTGGTGAGAAGGCGGTCCTTGTCAGGTTCCCGCTATATACACCGGATAAGAGAAAAACCCACAAGCATCGCCTGAAGTTGATCACCAAAACAGGGGATGATCGCCAGCCAGATCCTGATGTGGTGATCGAGGAGGCACAAGTGAAGTGTGCAAAGAGATCGACTAATGAGAAAAGTGACACGATAGCAAAAAGCGACATCCTGCCCTTCAAGATAAACATCCTTGTAGCTTCCCTGGTGCTCTTCAGCCTGGGCATCTTCTGGGCAGCCTGGGGACTGGCGCATTTTGGCGACAACAACCATGCAGTGGATGCCAGACAACAAAGCCCGGTGGAAACAGCCGAAACAGGCAAGACACCGCCAAAAAGCAAGCTGACCGCAGTAAAGCCGCAAAGCCCTCCGCCACACTCATCATCTGGCGCAACGCAACCATCAGAAAAACAGCCCCACAAGGTGGATCACTCCAGGAGTAAGGAGAGTGAGCGACTGCACACCGGCAAACGTCACCCTCCCCGGTCCGAGCCCAACGGCCTCACCGGCAATGAGGGCCAGCACGCGGCTGAAACCGGGCAGACAACCGACTCGCCGAAAAAACACGCTATTAAACGCAGTTGGCTTGAACTGATGTAACTATTAAATAAGTCCGTGCAATATGGTTGCGGTGGCTCAGAGAGATGGCATTGACCAGTGGTGCACGATAAGTGTCTCCTGGCGGATGGCCCGTTTCATGAGGCCTCCTTCTGCCTGTGGCCGATGGCGGCTAATTGACATGCTTCTGCCAAGAAGCACCTTATCCCGAGTGATATTTTCACAGTACCCTGATCAATAAAGGTGTACTGCCATGAGCTTTTTTCAAAAAACCGTATTCAGCCTTTTAGTCGCTGTCACTGTACTGCCCTACCTGGCATACCTCTACCTGGACTACCGGCCACCGACTGTCAACAGGCAGTCCATTGCTGCCAGGGAACCTAAGAAAAATCAGCCCGTGACTTTGGATCTCGACAAGATTCAGCACTCGCCAAAAACATCATCAACCATCAAGAAGAGTGAGCCCAAACCACCCAAACCCAGGCCAGAACCAAAGACCAAGGTCGAAAAGCGAAAGAGCAGCCCCGCTAAAAAGCAGTCTGCTGCAACTGCCAGTGGCAACGGCAAGGGACTCTCAATCGAGGGCCACTATCAACAGAGCAGTGATGTACTCCAGTGGCTAACCCTTCACAGGGGGGGGGTCTATGCAGTGGATACACGAAACAACGGTGTAAACATCGTTGGGCAGCTGGGCAGTAATAATACCTGGCGCAAGGACAGCAGTATTCCCGTATCCGGTGAACTGCGCGCCACATCGATTCGTCCAAGGGACAAGGCCGTACAGAAGGCGACACAGGTCTGGGTGGTCTGGCCCACTGAGACCTGGCAAAGGATCGAATCGCTCTCCCGCAAGGCCGCAGGCAGCGACTCAGGCCATGTCAAGCTCACTTACGCTGTCAAGAGCGGTGCTCTGCACATTGAGGCACAAGGAAGGGGTGGCACTCATTCACTGCATATCAAGTAACAGAAGTGGGCACCATGCAGATGCAGGGGTAATTGTCACACGCCTGCCAGTCAATGGCCCTTCGGGTTGCACTACCCTGTTGACAGGAAAGCAGGCAATCCAACTCCACAGGTCTATACCGATGGAAACAAGTACCGGAAATTCAACAGCCAAAAAAAGCCATTATGTGATAGCAGGACCCATATGGTTGCTGATGGCCACATTGATTGTACCGTCTGCTGCCCGGAGCTCGACGGCTACCGAGCATGCAATCTCTTTGCCGCCATCTGTTATCGAACAAATTACGGTAACCAAAAAAAAACTCGCCCCCGCCGGCATCAGTGCCAGCAAGGAGTTGAGCAACATGGCGGCAAAAGCCCGCCTGTTCAAACAGAGCAATCACACCGATCTGCAGGACCAGAGAGTCCGTTATGCGTTTCTGAATTTTTCACACACCCTTGAAGATGCAGAGACAAAAATCAGGGCTTTCTATATCTGGTCGGAGCGTCACCATGAGATCATCTGGGCAGCTCTTGAAAGCGCAAGACCCGACGACGCAGGAAGTGCCGGCGCCGGGGCACTTTCAGAATCCCTGAGGCAATCCCTCAGAGAGAAATACACACAGATTGTAGCCTCGTCATACGGTCGGCTGCCAGACACATCACTGGCCCAATTGGCCAATCTTGAGGCAAAACTTCGCCAGTTGAGTATTGGGGATAACACTACGCCTCGCACAACTGCCGATCTCTATTCTGAACTTGACCGATCGGAGTATGCACTGCTCTGGGCCGATACCGCCACCCGGCTGATTGTTCTCATACGGACAGAGGTATTGATCCCCATCGCATCCCGGGGTGTCAACGGTAAACCGGTGAGTAGCCAGGTACGTAAACAGGTCAGCACAATCATCGATCATATCGAGCGCCTGGCTTCCAATCTAAACAGGGTTTAAATGAGGAGAAGAAACAGAAAATGAGAACCATCACACTGCTTGTACTGATTGTTGCAGCCTATCACTTTACACCTCCCATTGCAGAGCTGGAGGAGAGGTGGCCGGAAATCAAGTTTGTGCGCAATGCCTGGAATCAGTGGTATGCAGGTGAAGAGATTCAACTGCTGCCAGACCACTCGAGAGAAACAACTCCTGGGGGTGAAAGCCCCCATGATTCAATCGCAGACTCATCTTTGAAAGCCAAACCGGGCGGTTCTTACCCGGACCCTCAGCAGCCCGATTTTTGGGAGCAGGTGCTGTTCCTTGAGAAGAAGCGTGCTTACAACAGCCAGGCAACCAGGTAAAAAATGACATGAACATCTCTTCACGCACTCTCACTCTTGCGCTACTGCTCCTGCTGGTCACGAATGGCGCAAGCCTCTATTACTGGCAGCACACGAGCCAGATCTACTCCATCCTGTCGGACTTTGCGAGCCCGCTGTTCCCGATCATCCCGATCATCGGCATCTACGGACTTCTGATTGCACTGTTCGTTCACCGCCACCCGGATAGCGAGTTGCGTATACATGCAGAGAAGCTGCCACCGGCGATCATGACCAGTGGCCCCATCTGTACCTTTTTCGCCATCGTCCTTACTTCCATTCATGGGGAGCCAATACTGGCTGCGGTGCTCTCAGCGGCAGGCTCCACACTGCTGGCGTTGGCACTGGCATGGGTTTCAGAACTCATACTGCTAAGGTAACAGGGGCCACCAATGTCATCTCCCGCCTACGAACGACTCGCCATCCTGCTGGAAGTATTCCTGCTGATTGCCCTGACGGCAACCGGTGGAAGCAGCACTACCCAAACGGAAATACCCCTGGCCGAATACAACCCCCACAGCCAACAGGCACAACACCGGAACAATGGGCCAAAGCAGATACAGCTCCAACTCAACGACAACGGGCTATTTTACCAGGGCGAGGCGATATCGGTAGAGACCGCGATCGAGTTGGCCAACCGCACCCAGGCTGCAGGTATTCGACTGCAACCATCCGGCACCGGCATCACCTTCGACGCCATCCGTAATGCCCTGCTGGAGCTGAAGGCTGCCGGTATTCCCATTGTTTTGAATTAGCAGATATCTATACGTCAACTGACGTTAACAGTAAGTTGATTAGTCGCTGCCACAACTCACCAAACAGTTGATCTACAGTTCGACCACCCCTCATACGGCCGCAGCTGTAGCGATTACTCTGGTGCTTTTCAATCAAGGCATCTTCCGGGCGGCCTGGTACCTTGCCCGGCAGTGATAATCTGCCGGGCAGTGCCATTGGCCTGAGATGAAAGGGGTGGAAGAAATGAAGGAAATGCGAGATTGGAGTAACCTTGAAGGTCACAGAGAATAACGACAATCCGGGGGGAGGTGTTTTCAATGACTGATTGGGGATGGAATGGTGCCGGCAAGATGCCGGGGTGGCAACCCTGGGGTAGCGGCAGTGTCACCTACAGCTTTAGAGAACCTGAACCGGTCACACTCACCCTGGAGCAGGAGATCAGCCAACTACTCAATTCTCTGGAAGGGTTGAGCGAGGAGGAGGTGAATCACTTCAGTGCGACGGTACAGGAGGTCACTTCCACTTTGGATCTCTTCCTTACGGCAGCGGCAGAAGCTGAAACAACTGGGGATACTAGGCTCGAAAGGCGGATAATAGGAACCCTGGCGCGTACTTTAGCAATGGCCAATGGGAGTGTTAGCAGTCATGTAGCCTTGGCTCTGTCAAAGCTGGCAGAACTAGAGCCTGATCCGATAAAGAAATACTCTTTACAAGACAGCAGTTACCGGTGTTTTCTACACAGTAAAGGCCCAAAGCATTATTTCACTCTCGAAGCCCGTAACAACCTGAGCTGCTACCTGATTAACCTAGACCATCATCAGGAGGCCTTGCCTCATACTCAGGCAGCCTATGAAGGTTTCCGGGATCACCCAGACTATGGTGAGCTCCACCCCGAAACCCTCAAGTCCCGCTTTAACTTGGCAATATGCCAGCAGACGCAGGGCTGTTACCAAGAGGTCCTACTCCATAAACAGGCCACCTACGAAGGATTTCTAAATCACCCAAAGTACGGTGAACAACATCCCAATACCGCCAACATCCGCTCGAGTCTGGGTGCCAGTATGAATGAGCTAGGGAGTCATCAAGAGGCCTTGCCTCACCACCGAGGTGCCTACGTGAGCCTACGGAATAACGAGGCTTATGGCGAATGCCATCCCGAAACTCAGATAATCCGCCTGCAACTAGCCAACTGCCTGAGTTTGTTAAATGACCATAGTGAGGCCCTACCTCATATCCAGGAGGTCTACGAGATTTTAAAACATCACCCAGAGTATGGAGAGTGGCATAAAGATACTCTAACAGCCCGCATGCTCCTTGGCTTTTGCCTATCTAAACTCAAACACTACCAACATGCCCTCGACCACTTCGAGGGTATTCTACGCTTTGGCACCCTCGCTACTAATTTAAGAGGTCGCACGCACCAAGTCTCGGCTATCACCCACTACGATTGGGCAAAGAACAACCAGTGTCTCTCAAACTACTTAGCCGCCATCCCCCATGCCCAACAGGCCTACGCCCTGCTGATCTACCAAGAACGCCCCGATCAGCTGAGAGCCCTGCAGAGCCGCCAACATGAGGCGAAGTGCCACCTCGCTCTCGACCAGCTCGACCAGGCCCTGCCCCTGCTCCAACAGGCAATTCAGGAGACCAGCGAACGTTTCGGCCCCTATCAGCAGTTGATCATGGGGTGCCAGGGGCTGCTCCTCATCCACTATCTCGACCATGCCGAGCTGGGCCGCAACCCCCAGTGGCTACGCCAGCTGTGCAGGGGGATGCTCGAGAGCGGCAACGCTCACCCTTCCTGGCATGAGTATGCTGTCGATCTGGTCCCGCCCCTGCTGCGCTGGGCCGCCACGGACAGCACTGCGGTGATCGAGGTCGGCGATCTGCTCTCCCGGCTGGGTCACGCCTTCA
>JBEVXU010000024.1:0-13137 GCA_040505895.1 Sedimenticola sp.
GGGCGCTATGCGCACGCCGGGCATCCAGTATCGCCTCGCGACTACCGGGGACTAACCGCCTCGGCTTTCAGCCTTCCTTGGCGGTCAGCGACTGAGGGATAGACATGGACGAGCGAGTCTTCGATTTCGTGATGCAAAACGGGACATCCAAGTCCCCCTTTTGCACTCAATCTTCGACAGCCTATTATTGCCCCGGCCGTCCCGGTCTCCAGCACTACGCAATAACATCACAAGCTCGTTACTGCTTCGTCGCTGGCTCCCGAGATGACTTAACGTCGCGTTCGTATGCGATCTTTGGATTCCCTCGGGCGCTATGCGCACGCCGGGCATCCAGTATCGCCTCGCGACTACCGGGGACTAATCGCCTCGGCTTTCAGCCTTCCTTGGCGGTCAGCGAGTGAGTCTTTGATCTCGTGAAGTCTGACAGGACATCCCAGTCTCTCTCTGGGACTCGATCTTCGACGGCTTATAGTACTCTGTCCGTCCCGGTCACTGACCCTACGCCACAGCATCGCTTCGCTGGTTGCAGGCTACGAGACAGTTCCCGATATGACTGGACACCTTGATTGGATACCTACTTTGTATCCCCTCTGGCGCAAGGCACGGCGGGGATACACTGCGGCCTCAAGGCTACCAGGGTCTAACAGCCTTCGCTTCGCTCTCCAGGGCTGGCAGCGGCTGAAACGAACCTACCCCGGAAGTGAGAACCACCAAGTGTCCCACGAGACCATCTATCGAAGTCTATTTATTCAAGCGCGTGGTGTACTGAAAAAGGAACTACAGCATTACATTAGAAGTCAACGTGCTATACGCCGATCCAGGCATACGAGCCTCAAAAATTATGGGCTTGGACAAGTTACCAATACAGTATCTATTCGTGAACGACCGGCCTCAGTGGAGGACCGTGCAGTACCGGGGCACTGGGAAGGCGATCTCATCTGTGGATCGAACAATAGTTTTATTGCCACACTGGTCGAACGTCATACCCATTACGTGATGCTGGCAAAGATCCCTGGCAAGGAAACAGAAACTGTCGAACGAGTTGTATAAGTCACTGGCCTGGGATCGAGGCAGTGAGAGGGCCGATCATCAGCGGCTTACCCTATCGACAAATATACAGGTTTACTTCTGTGATCCTCAAAGCCCGTGGCAGCGAGGCTCCAACGAGAACACAAGTCGTTTGCTTAGACAGTATTTCCCCAAAGGCACAGACTTATCGGTACACTCACAAGCCAAACTCAGTGCTGTTGCTCGCCAGCTAAATGAACGTCCTAGAAAGACTCTAGACTACGAGACGCCCGCAGAGATATTTAATGCATGTGTTGCATCGATCAGTTGAGCCGACAGCTGAATGCAGCCCATCGGATTTGGGAACTTAGTGACTCTTCCTAGTCAATAGCGGACTTCACAGGATTCTGGGCAGATGTCTGGAATGCGACCTAAGCAGGCTATTTTGGCCAGCAAATATTACTGCTGGTAGAATTTCATTTTTTTCGGCCAAGATAGAAACTGCGGTTTGTCCCTACCCCCCCCCCTATGCCTTTCTTAAGGGATATATCATTACGTTATGGAGCTGAGCTACCTCACCAAAAGCTCATGAATTATATCTGCTGCTATTTTTACTGGCTGCGCAGACTTCTGATTCCATTTAATCCGATACCCCATCTCAGGCAGTTCGGGTAATCCATCACCACAGGATTGCAGCAACAGCGAAGGAGGACATTGTGAGTGCGCTGTGACTGTAACGACAGTACCCGCTTCTGCCGCGATACGAAGTACTTCCAAGCTGGCACTAGTCAGAACCACAGAGTAAACGATAGACCGGCTTTCCATAGCTGCAATTGCCACCGTCCGGAATGAGCAAGGGCTCGGAAAAAATGCAAAAGGCATAGGATTTATCTCCAGCACCTCTTTACGTCCCACCCATACCAGTTGCTCCCTACGAATACAGTCTGCCGAGGCTGGCACTTCTTTTACAATGGCAATATCCAGGCCACCGGATTCTATTTTGTCTGTTAATGCGCTGCCAACTCCTACCTCAATGGCCAGTGCAACTTTTTGATAATGCAATCTAAATCGGGTCAGCAGCTCAGGCAGTTTGCTGCAGGCGAACTCCTCTGGAACACCGATGCGAACCTCACCCGTAATATTTTCCACAGATACACTCAGCTCTGCAGCATTCGACACTGCAATCAATTTTTCAGCATGAGGTAAAAACCGCTCGCCTGCCAACGTTAATTTCACTGAGCGAGTTGTACGAACAAAAAGTTTTTGCCCAACCTGCTCCTCCAGCCGCTTAATCTGATGACTGATAGTTGATTGAGTCACATGTAATTGTTCAGCTACAATCGTGAAGTTCCCAATACTCGCTACAGCCTGAAAGGTGACTACTTCATCCAAGTTCAACATAGATTCCCTACTAATGACGAGTCTCGATCAATATAATCATATTTATTCATTTAAATAATATAACAAATTTCCGTATTATGTCACTCGCTGATCGCCATGGAAGGCTGAAAGCCGAGGCGATTAGTCCCCGGTAGTCGCGAGGCGATACTGGATGCCCGGCGTGCGCATAGCGCCCGAGGGAATCCAAGATCGCATACGAACGTGACGTTAAGTCATCTCGGGAGCCAGCGACGAAGCAGTAACGAGCTTGTGATGTTATTGCGTAGTGCTGGAGACCGGGACGGCCGGGGCAATAATAGGCTGTCGAAGATTGAGTGCAAAAGGGGGACTTGGATGTCCCGTTTTGCATCACGAAATCGAAGACTCGCTTAGAAGCCTGAAGGAAAGCTACCCCAGTTTTGCACACATCTAATTAACTATTTATTAGAGGTGAGCAGATGGCCAGAAAGACGCAGTACGATTATTACGATGATTGGTTCAAAGCAACGGCAGTAGAATTAGGCGCTTTACCGGTGTTTATGCAAAGGACGTGGCTGAGGTGCTCGATATTCATCCAATAATTCTCTTCCGTTGGAAGAAAGAGTATCGAGAGGGTGAGATTATGAAGAAGCCAGGTAAGGGAATAACTGTAGAGGTCAGCAAAGGGGACGTCTTTATCATTCCAGCATTAACCGCACATCAGCTGATCAATCCTGGACCTGATCCATTAATCATGATCTTCAGTTGCCCACAACCCACATCACTACGGATAGGCACTTGGTAGACAATCTTGAACCCAATAGCAGCGGAGGTACATCATGCCTTTTGTAAGAATTTCTATGGTGAGAGGTGTAACAGCTGACTTTAAGCACCAGATCAGCCAACCCATACACCAATCTCTCGTTAGCATCTTTTGGATTCCTGAGGATGATATTTTCCAAGTCATCGAAGAGCTGGATCAAGGCAACATAATCTATCCAGAAAAATACATGGGAATTCCCTATTACAGAGAAGATTATATATGTCCAGATTACGGCCAAGCTTGGTAGGTCCACACAGATGAAGCAAGCACTCTTCAGGTCCATTGCTGATGAGATCCAGCAGCGCACCAAGCACAATAGTGATGATCTAGTGATTTTCTTGATAGAGAACAAGAGAGGTGGACCCCAGTAGCTGGGCAGGGATAAGGAAAGTTTAAGTGTCTTCTGCAAGACTATTGTCTAAGAGACAGGAGCAGAAGATGAGAAGAAAACGTAGAAACCATTCGTCAAACTTCAAGGCCAAGGTAGCTGTGGCAGCCTTGAAGGATGATAAAACTATGGCAGAACTGGCTGAACAGTTTGATGTTCATCCCAATCAGATCTCCGAGTGGAGACGTCAATTGGTGGGCAATGCCGATCAGGTATTTGGACGTTCAGAGAAGCAGGCAGAGAAGAGTGAGCACAATATCAAAGAGCTGCACGCCAAGATTGGTCAGCTAACTATGGAACGGGATTTTTTAGAACAAGGACTGGAAAGGATTCACGGTCCAAAAGGATAAGGATGATCGACCGGCAGAATAGTTTATCCGTGATTCATCAATGCCAGTTACTGTCGCTAAATCGCTCAACAGTTTACTATCAGCCCAAGGGCGTGTCAGACGAAGACCTGAAGCTGATGCACCGCATTGACAAGATGCACCTGAAGCGCCCCTTCTATGGCAGCCGCCGGGTTCGTGACTGGCTATGGGAAGAGGGTTACGATATCAACCGTAAGCGTGTACAGCGGTTGATGCGTCAAATGGGGATAACGGCTTTATATCCCAAGAAGGGTACCAGCCATCCAGGCAAGGGACACAAGATCTACCCCTACCTGTTGAAGGGGTTGGAGATCAATCGCCCAGGTCAGGTTTACTGCAGTGACATCACCTATATTCCGATGGCCAGAGGTTTTGTCTATCTGGTGGCAATTATGGACTGGTATAGTCGCAGAGTATTGAGCTGGCGTCTTTCCAACACGATGGATAGTGACTTTTGTGTTGATGCACTGAAGGAAGCTATCAGCCGTTATGGTGCACCAGAGATATTCAACACAGATCAAGGATCACAATTCACAAGTGAGGCGTTTACGAGCGTACTGAAGGCGTCAGGGGTAAAGATCAGTATGGACGGTAAGGGGTGCTGGGTGGACAATGTCTTCATTGAGCGGCTTTGGCGTAGCGTCAAATATGAAGAGGTCTATATGCGGGCCTATGAGTCTGTGAATGAAGCACGTTTCGGAATTGGCGACTACTTGAAGTTTTATAATTCGGAACGGAAACACCAGGGTCTGAGTAAAACCCCGGATCAAGCATATTTTTGGGAAATCGTGTTGCCGGAAGCAGCATAATCAGAGAGGCAGAATACACTTAAGCGGCTGTCCTAAAATCGGAGTCCATTTCTAACGTAGCGGGCTGGTCATTCGGTAGGGGGAAACTCAACTTGTAACAAATAGTGATCGGCCAATAATGGTTCTTTAAAATACTCAAACTTCTTTAAAACCAGGAGATAATAATGCCATATATAAACATACGACTAGGTACTGCTTTAGAGGGTGGACAAAGAGAGCAACTCTTTGAGAAAACAACTACATTGATGAATACCGTGATGGGAAAGAAGCGTGAAGTGACCGTAGTGCATATTCAAGAATCTGATCCACAGCAATGGGCAACAAATGCAATTGAACTAGCGGCTGAAGATCCTATTCAGGCATATGTAGACATCAAGGTAACAGCTGGCACAAATACGCCAGAGCAAAAGGTGGAGATGCTCTCCAAAACTGTAAAAATGCTCAAGGAGGTCATCGGTGCAATTCAGGAAGCTTGTTATGTAGTTATTGATGATGTGCCTTCTGATTCTTGGGGGTACAATGGGAAAACGCAGGCAGAAAGAGCCACATTAAAACTCTGAGTCCATGATGCACTATATGCTCTTTCATCGGAAGCAGTCACCAACCGGCCTGCTCCGCTGAAGGTAGCGCAAGGTTCCGCTCTTGGCCGATCACAGCCAAATGATCTGTTGCCCATTATGTCCGCTTAGTGCTGCGGGTTCAATCGGTCGATGCAACATCTAATCTGTCAGGTGAGATCAGGACACTTAATTCTTGTGCGTCAGATCACGTCCAAGTTTCTACAGCTCAGAACCGAGTAAGTCTTCGATCTCGTGAAGCCCGACAGAACATCCCAGTCTCCCTCGGGGATTCTATCTTCGACGGCTTATAGTACCCTGGCCATCCTGGTCACTGGCTCTACGCCACAGCATCGCTTCGCTGGTTGCAGGCTACGAGACAGTTCCCGATATGACTGGACACCTTGGTTTGATGCCTACTTTGTATCCCCTCTGGCGCAAGGCACGGCGGGTATACAGTGCGACCTCAAGGCTACCAGGGTCTACCCGCCCTCGCGTAGCTCTCCATGGCTGGCAGCGTAGGTGCAACCCGCTATCTCTCTCGTTTTTTCCTTGCTGCGCTCTTTCATCTTTATCTCTTCTATTCTGCCATTCTCGATATTTTTAGCTATTCGCTCTACAGCTGAATCAACAAAACGGCTAGCGTTCTTTTTGTCTGGAAAGGACTGTGCCGCAAATTTCGCTGCAGCGCCCTTAGCGGCAAGAGCGTTTCTAATCTCTGAGTCCGGTAGGGTATTTCTCTAGCAGTTCACCATCTGTAAGTGTTCTGAAATCGTCAGCTTTATCTTTGTATGGCCCAGGCTCTTTTGTTTCGTCCTTGTCGTCACTCATTAAGTATTCCGCCAGTGATTGGGTTACCTGCAGGCTATTGACATAGGTGGTATGTTACCCCTATTTCTGTCCATAAAAAAGGTAGGGTAGCTTCATGAGTTATTGTCAAAAGTGGCTGAACACCACTTTTGACAATAACTCTGGTATACCGAGCTGGCGTCGGGGCGGTTTAAGGATTTCTGGGGAGAATGTTTCAATCCGCGCCCTCGCGTGGAGGGCGACACAAAGCGAATGATTTTCACATCATCTATTTTTTACTCTTTACTATGCAAGGTATTAGATCAATCCCTGTATATATATTATGACATCATGCCATAAAAGAAGAGAGCAGTTAATCAAGTATTATTCAGTTTAATATCTATATTTATTCAATAATAACAATAAGTTAGAATGGTAAAAAATCGACATGGCACAAAATATGCTCATCAATATGGAGAGAGATAATCCGATCGCACCCCTAAGGAAGAACTATGTCTAAAATAATCGAATTAAATTTAACAGAAGAATTTATTGAATGGTGTAATGCTGAAGGCTCTACACCAGAATCACTACTCAAAACATTCATGAGTGATATGTGTGAAATGGACCATTATGACAACCTGTGTGATAAAGAGGGCTCTAACGCTGACCGCCATGGAGGGCGAAGCGAAGGCGGTTAATCCCTGGTAGCGATTAGGGCGCACTGTTTTTCCGTCGTGCGATAGCGCCAGAGGAAAAACAAAGTAGGCATCCGAGAATCGCGTCAAGCCATTTGTGGTAGTGCCACGTAGCCTGCACCGAGCTTGCGATGGTGTGGCGAAGGAGCACGGACGCAGGGCGGCCAGGGCGCAAACAGGCTGTCAAAGATCGAGTTGATTTTGGCGGCTGGGATGTCCCAAAATATTTCACGAGATCGAAGACTCGCTGTGATGAATTGGCATTAAATTATAAAGTTAAGGTATAAGTAAAAAGTGAATGCGTTAAGCCAATTCCAGATGTTTGGAAAATATAACAAGCTAATGAATCAGCGACTATATGAGGCTGTTGCAAAATTACCTAATGAAAAGATTCATGAGGATCATGGAGCATTTTTTTAAGTCAGTTATCGGGACTCTAAATCATATATTGGTGGGAGATATTATATGGTTAAAGAGGTTTTCTTCACATTCATCCAGTCAATATTTATTATCTTACTTTTCGATCCTAGATTGGCCAGAATCATTAAATTCAGTATTGTTCACAGAATTCACTAATCTTAGAAATGAAAGAGAAATAATTGATGGAATAATCATTCGTTGGATCAATTCACTATCAGAATGTGATATTGACAGTTCACTCTCGTATTATGATATGAAGGGCGTGCAATTTAATAAACCATTTTCTAGTTTAATAAGTCATCTTTTCCTTCATCAGGTTCATCATAGAGGGCAAGTAACAACATTATTATCTCAGTTAGGTGTGGATTTTGGTGATACTGATTTAATAGAGATCATTGATGAAATTTAAGCATAGCAAGGCCCATCCAGCAGACAGAAAAAGAAGGGAACCATGAGTCATGTTGAAATAACTCCAATTGAAAATGACAGTTATCATATTTTATCTGTGATGGTAGGTGAACTTTTGTCAGAGATTATGAATGCTATTAATAAAAAGTCATTCAATTATGATGCACTTACAACAGAAAAAAGAGCAAAAGAACTAATCAAAAATAAGAAATATTGGGTATTTATGGCAAAGGAAATACCTTCAGGTAAATTCGTTGGCTTTGTTTCAATTTATGAAAGTTTTGCTCTTTATTCTGAGGGTGCTTATGGCACCATTCCTGAGCTTTATGTGCGCCCACAATGGCGCTCAAATAATATTGGTGCAAAGCTGATTAAGCATGTTAAGGAGTTCGCTAATTCTAAGGACTGGAGTAGGCTTGAAGTTACTACCCCACCACTGCCTGAATTTGACAGGACTCTAAGCTTTTATCAGGCAAATGAATTTAAAGTATCGGGTGGCAGAAAATTAATGGTTGAAATAAATGCATAACAATAGCATTCACTCAGTCAAAGCTATTCGCCTTTTTGTGCGCTCGCTGTCGCTCGATTACTGCACAAAAACACGCCATGCGTTGCCTGCTGATGATGCTAGGCGTTATAAGCTGGTCCTCCCCTCCCCGTTCGGTGCAGACAGCCACCACGCAAGCGCTGCAAAGAGCAGTGCCGACACCACAACTGAGGCAACAATAAGTTTTTTGAGCATTCCGTTCCTTAGCCCTCTGCTGGTTGGCCTGTTGAGAATAGCGAAAGAGACAACCCTACTTATGACTACAAATATAGCCCAAAAGCCAGAATTATAAAGACTTTACTCAAGTACCTATTGCCGACAGATGGTTGATTTTTATAGGGGTTTTGACTACGTTGATTTGGCCACTGACAATTCAACTGCGCAAGACAGGGTGTAGGGGCGAATCTTACCTTATGCAAAAAATAAGATTTAGTGCCGAATGACGTCTTAGGGAAACTCTGAACAAGCCTCCCAATATGAAATAATTCGCGCACCAGTAAAGCAGACGGACAACAACATGGATCAATTAAGCTTCTCAGATGCCGAGTATAGTGGAAAATGCAAACAGACCCGTCGGGAAAAGTTCTTAGCTGAGATGGAGCATGTAGTTGTTGAATTGCACCTAAAATTGACCCACTAACCCCCCATATTTGCATCGAATTTTGACCCACGTATAGCCTCACCTGCTCAGACCTCGGGCAGGAGAAATAGGAGTGATAGACGTGGCCTTATTAAGTGTGATTCGACGCTGGCATTATCGAGAAGAGATGCCGATTAGAGAGATTGCCCGGCGGACAGGGTTGTCCCGCAACACAGTACGCAAGTACCTGGCAAACAAGACGGTAGAACCGGAATACCCTAAGCGTCAAAGCCCCAGCAAGCTCGACGACTACGGTCAGACGTTGACCAATTGGCTATTCCGAGAGGCCAAGCGCCATCGCAAGCAGCGGCGTTGTATTAAACAGTTACATGCCGATCTGGTTCAGCTGGGCTATACCGGCTCCTATGATCGGGTTGCCGCCTTTGCCCGCGATTGGCGACTGAGCCAGCAGGAAACCAAACGCACCGCGCACAAGAACACCTTCGTTCCGCTGAAGTTTGCCCCAGGCGAGGCCTTCCAGTTCAGCTGGAGCGAGGACTACGTGAGGATAAACAGAGTCAACACCAAGCTGCAGGTGGCGCATTTTAAGCTGAGCTACAGCAGGGCCTTTGTTCTACGTGCCTATCTACTGCAAAGCCATGAGATGCTGTTTGATGCCCATTACCATGCCCTGACGGTGCTTGGCGGCATCCCAGAGCGAGGCATCTATGACAACATGAAGACCACCGTAGACAAGGTGGGGCACGGCAAGGTTCGGACGGTGAATAAGCGTTTCCAGGCCATGGTGAGCCACTATCTGTATGAAGCGGAGTTCTGCAATCCTGCAGCGGGCTGGGAGAAGGGGCAGGTAGAAAAGAACGTGCGGGATGCCAGACACCGGTTATGGCAGAAGGCCCCAGCGTTCAAATCACTGGATAACTTGAACACCTGGCTGAGCATCCGCTGCCAACAGCTCTGGCAGGAAACGCCACATCCAGAAGACAAGCAACGCACCATCGCCGACTACCTACGAGAAGAGCAGGAACAACTGATGCCGGTACCGGCTATGTTCGATGGCTTCGTTGAGCATACCAAGTGAGTCTCATCGACCTGTCTGATTACCTTTGAAAACAATCGCTACAGCGTACCGGCAAGCTTTGCCAATCGAGCGGTCAGTCTGCGGGTCTATGCGGCCAAGTTGGTGGTCGTCGCCGAGGCTCAGGTAGTGGCTGAACACATCCGCATCTTTAGCCGTGACCGCAGCCCACCGGGTAAGACGGTCTACGACTGGCGCCACTACCTGTCCGTGGTTCAGCGAAAACCAGGGGCATTGCGCATAAGCGAGTCTTCGATTTCGTGATGCAAAACGGGACATCCAAGTCCCCCTTTTGCACTCAATCTTCGACAGCCTATTATTGCCCCGGCCGTCCCGGTCTCCAGCACTACGCAATAACATCGCAAGCTCGTTACTGCTTCGTCGCTGGCTCCCGAGATGACTTAACGTCGCGTTCGTATGCGATCTTTGGATTCCCTCGGGCGCTATGCGCACGCCGGGCATCCAGTATCGCCTCGCGACTACCGGGGACTAACCGCCTCGGCTTTCAGCCTTCCTTGGCGGTCAGCGATGGCGCCCCTTTTACCGAGCCACCTGAGAGTTTTAGACGCTTGCAGGACAAGCTGCTCAAAGGTGTGCTGGATACACTGCTCAAGGCAGAGGTCGCCGAGCGGGACGTACGTTCACTGAAGTATCAAATGAAAGCCGCCAAGTTTCCTGCCTATCGTGACCTTATCGGATTCGATTTCAATCAGAGTACGGTAGATGAAGCCCTTATCCGGGCGCTGCACCGCTGTGAGTTCTTGGAGGATGCTCAGAATCTGGTGCTGGTGGGTGGCCCGGGTACGGACAAAACCCACTTAGCAACCGCCATTGGTGTGCAGGCCATCCAGCATCACCGCTACCGGGTTCGCTTCCTATCCACCATCGAGCTGGTTAACGATCTGGAGCAAGAGAAACTGCTCGGTAGGCCCGGTCGTATCGCTAACCGTCTAGTGCATACGGACTTAGTAATCTTGGATGAACTGGGTTACCTGCCTTTCAGTCAAGTCGGTGGGGCATTGCTGTTCCATCTAATCAGCAAACTCTACGAGACGACCAGCATTATCATAACGACCAATCTTGGATTCTCGGAATGGGCCAATGTCTTTGGTGATGCCAAACTAACCACAGCCCTATTGGATCGGCCGACGCATCACTGTCATATCGTCGAAACCGGTAACGACAGTTACCGATTCAAAGAATCTACAAACAACAGAAAGAGGGACAAAGCTAGAAAAAAAGCACAAATCTAGTCCATAATCGGACTAACTCAGGTGGGTCAATTTTCGATGCAAAACCTGGGTCAATATTAAATGCAATTCAACAGGTAAGCACGTAAACGTGTTGACGGGTCCGTTATTTTGGCCAATAATAACTGTACGGCATATAGCCGCACTTAAAAAAGAGGGTGAAATCATGGCGCAAGCACTAAACCCGGCCCGTATCGAAATGCGGGTCGATGCAGAAACCAAGCAGTTGGCCGAACGGGCCTCCGCTGCCCTCGGCTGCGCATCGCTCACTGAATTCGTGGTTCGACTGATCCGGGAAAATGCCCCGAGCATCCTGGAGCAGGAATCCACAATACGTCTGGCGGCAGATCGGTTTGATCAGTTCATTGCCGCATGCCAACGCGCCGACCTTGAGCCTAGCCAGAAGATCAAGGAAGCCGCCCAACGGCTGGATACCGAGGGCTATTAGTTGGTGCTCGCAAAGTCCTTTGAGCTGATAGACAAAACTCATCACGACCTCAAAATCTTCACATGCGGAAAGCCACCGATGGATGAATTTCTCCATCGGCATGCCGCCAATCATGCGAAACAAGGGATTAGTAGCACCTGGGTTTTGCCTGTGCTCGGCGATCCAGGGCGGCCCAAGACACCGATTGCCGTCTACTACACACTGGCCACCTCAACGGTGGCAAAGGACGAGATTCCATACCAGAAGAGTCTACCGCCCTACCAGGTTGGTGTGGTCCTGCTGGCCCGCCTGGCGGTGGCCCTAGACCACCAGGGCCAGCAGTTGGGTGCCAAAACGTTGGTTACTGCACTTCGCAAAGCGGTCGAGCTGACCACGGTCGGCCTTCCTGCCCTAGGGCTGATCCTTGATGTGCTCGACGAGGACGCCCTAGCGTTCTACCAGCGATTTGAGTTGTTCGAGCCGTTCACCGATAACCCCATGCGGCTTTTCGTCCCCATGACAGCCATCCGAAGCCTATAACTAAAAAGGCCGGGAATTACCCGGCCTGGTCTCTCGGCGGTGATAAGGCATCACCCGATACGCGCAGCTCGCCGCTGCGTCTGTTCCTTAAGCGAGTCTTCGATTTCGTGATGTAAAACGGGACATCCAAGTCCCCCTTTTACACTCAATCTTCGACAGCCTATTATTGCCCCGGCCGTCCCGGTCTCCAGCACTACGCAATAACATCGCAAGCTCGTTACTGCTTCGTCGCTGGCTCCCGAGATGACTTAACGTCGCGTTCGTATGCGATCTTTGGATTCCCTCTGGCGCTATGCGCACGCCGGGCATCCAGTATCGCCTCGCGACTACCCGGGACTAACCGCCTCGGCTTTCAGCCTTCCTTGGCGATCAGCGGCTGTCTCACTTCCTGCTGCACCGCCCTCTTCTGCTCGGTCTTCTCGATGGCCAGACCCACCGCCGCCCTTACCTGGCGCTCAACCCCATCACGCCCAAGCGTACTGTTATTATCCAGATCATTGAAATCCGTGTGCCGCTTCATCCTGGATAAGGCCGTCTGCTGCGCCTCACTGAGCAAATCGCCCTGGAGCTTGCTCCTGTCCTCGGTGGTCAGCTTAGCCCCCTCCGGGTCCTTCTCCGTATCTGCCAGTGCCTTCGCGGCCAGTGTGTGTTTCCGGTAGACCTGGGGAGTGACAGGCTCCAACTCCTTCGGATACTCATTTTCGCCTGGGGCAAACACCGGGAAGTTGGCATGTCCGCCGACTGCTTTAGCCGCTTCCTGCGCCTTGATCTTTCCAGGGTTCGTGCCCTGGGTCAGTTGCAGGTGTCTGTCATCGTCACCAAAAACCACAACCGGCTTGTCCGGAAACTTCTCATGCAAATCCTTCGCTACGTTCAGCAGGTTGCCGGAATCGAATGCAGCAACGGTTGCAAAGCCTAAAGCTTCCGCATTGGTCGTGGCGGTCGCGTAGCCTTCTTGAGGCACAAGCGTATAAGCGAGTCTAAGCGAGTCTTCGATTTCGTGATGCAAAACGGGACATCCAAGTCCCCCTTTTGCACTCAATCTTCGACAGCCTATTATTGCCCCGGCC
>JBEVXU010000025.1:0-63188 GCA_040505895.1 Sedimenticola sp.
AGGCCAATGCCGGAACATCATATTTTGGAGGAGTAGCTTCACCGCCAACCTTTAATTCAAGCTTACTTGCTGTTGAACTGGCAGGCCCCTGGTTCCTCACACTCACTGTAATAACATTATCATCTGTTACTGTAGGATTCTCTGTAGCATTTATGAAGCTGTCTATTATCAGATCAGGTCTTGGGGGCGGGCTTACTGCGAATATTAATTCTGCTTCATTGTTAGTCTCATCAGACTCCACATTACCATTGTCAGCATCAATCTTGGCAATGCTCAAATAGGTCAATGCGATTGGCAGATTTATATGGCGTCTTAAAGTATGTGTTGCCCCCGAGGCCAATGCCGGAACATCATATTTTGGAGGAGTAGCTTCACCGCCAACCTTTAATTCAAGCTTACTTGCTGTTGAACTGGCAGGCCCCTGGTTCCTCACGCTCACTGTAATAACATTATCATCTGTTACTGTGGGATTCTCTGTAGCATTTATGAAGCTGTCTATTATCAGATCAGGCTTAAGATACTCTCTACTTTGTGGTTTGTTTTCCGCTGTTGAACACTTTGGTCGTAATTGTATTCTTCTGGAGTTGTTGGTTTCATTGAGTTCCGGAATTTTATTTCCTGGATCCACATCAATTTTTACATAAGCTGTCTTGGGTATGTTAATAGCAGAGACATAAGGAACACTTCCGCCAGCCTTTTTCAAAAGGCCTTTTGTATCAACTATTCTAAAGGGAATTAGATGATTTTTAGGATCTTTGCCAGACACTCTTATTTTCACTGAGCCTTGGCGGTGAAATTTATCTGCAAGCCTGCCTTTACTTGTATTTTTAAGTGTAAACTGGATCCGACAATCCTTGCTCATTGTAACTTTAGTAACCACCAGATCAGGCTTAAGATAGACTCTACTTTGTGGCTTATTTTTCGTTGTTGAGCACTTTGGTCGTAATTGTATTCTTCTGGAGTTGTTAGTTTCATTGAGTTCCGGGATTTTATTTCCTGGATCCACATCAACTTTTACATAAGCTGTCTTTGATATGTTAATAGCAGAGACATAAGTTACACTCCCGCCAGCCTTTTTCAAGAGCCCTCTTGTGTCAACTATTCTAAAAGGAATTATATAATTTTTAGAAGTTTTACCAGTCACTCTTATTTTTACTGAGCCTTGGCGATGAAATTTATCTGCAAGCCCGCCTTTACTTGTATTTTTAAGTGTGAACTGGATTCGACAATCCTTGCTCATTGTAACTCTAGTGACCACCAGATCAGGCTTTAATGTTACCGCAGTACTTACAATGCCTGAGTTTTGAATTATTTTGGAGCTTAACTTCTCGCGAGGTGATGCAGCATGAGTTATCCCTGCTGTAAACAGCATGCATAAAAAAAGAGTAATCAGAAATCTTAATTTCAACAGATAATTATTACTAATCCACATAACACTTTCCTTGTTAATATCAATTTTACGTTTTTATCTTAAACAGCAAACAGCGCCAGGTCTTGTTATTTGCCTTTCGTGTGGCAAAACGCAAGACTTGACTGCTATTGGCAGTAAAGGGCTTCGGGATCAGTAACACCAAGCAAAAGGAGGTAACTCCGATTATTGATTTCTGTTATTGGGCTGATTAAGTGCATCCGTAGGCTTTGGCTTCCACTCGACACCCGGATAGGCATTGTTCGTTTCGGGTTTTGGTTTCCACTCGACACCCGGATAGGCATTATTTGTTTCGGGCTTTGGCTTCCACTCGACACCCGGATAGGCATTGTTCGTTTCGGGTTTTGGTTTCCACTCGACACCCGGATAGGCATTATTTGTTTCGGGCTTTGGTTTCCACTCCACACCCGGATAGGCATTGTTTTCCCCTGGCTTGGGTTTCCACTCGACGCCAGGGTATTCGTTGTTGCCCACTGGTTTCGCTAGCTGCTTTGCAGTATCAGCAGATACTGGCTGCAAACAGAGGGATAAAAGGGGAAGAGCTAACGCAAGAGAGGCGCTGAGATATTTCATACTTTGATTCCTATTCCAATTTTTTATTTCCGTACACAGGGCGCCTGTCAGATTTAACACTCTTTGCATTCAAACAGCTAACCCTGACAGACTCCCAGCAGACCAACGGCTTTACTTCCAGGCATTTGCATGCTGCTCTGCCTGACGTGCATAGTCGGCCAGCTTCTCACTGAGTGCCTTTGCTTTGGTTGCCGTTTCCCTTGCTGCATTGCGAGATTCTTCGAGAGTTCGAGGTGCTCTCGAATGCCCGGGAGCAAAATTTTGATCCCTACTAGGAAGTGAAGGCCTGTAGGTTTCCAAACAATGGTGGACGAGTTTCTCCATGCATTGGTCAAGTGTCTCATTACCATGACATCCTGCGGCGGTTTGATCAGGAATGCTATATGACTTTTCCGCACAATGCTTTTGGATCTTTGCCACCGTGTCTATACCCTTTTCATAGCTGCCAGCCGCCCCATCCAAAGCGTCAAACAGTTCTTCCAGTTCACTTCTTTTTACGAGTATATACATCCGCCCCATTATCGTGGCTTGCCTGCGAAATACTGGTGTCAGCCTGATAGGCACTGTGAGGGGCTTTACGCTGCGTGGGTTACCATTACCCGCTTGCACTGTACCCGCTACGGTTCTCGGTGTTCTCTGTATATTTTGGCGTGGATTCGTTGAGGATCTTGGCTGAACCTGTAGGGGTTGGGCCCCATTCGACAGAGGGCTCGGTGCCATTTGCAGCCTTGGATCGGCTGCATGAGCAGAGACCGAGGTCAAGGATAGTGCAAGTATAAAAGTAAAAAATATAGTTCCGTGGCGTTTCATTTTAATATCCATGTTATTTTTCAATAAGCGTTAGTCTAGCGGGCATTTGGGACACCCATTAGCTACCTCCGATCCATAGGGTAGCTCAGAGGTTGAGTGGGGGTAGTTGCTGTTGTTGGTTGGGCATCTGCGGCTGTTGGTTGGGCGTCAGCGGCTGGGATGGTGTTATTATTTTGGTCATCGTCAACTGTTGGGTCGACGCACCAGATGATTTATATTGGCACTCCGTCAAGCCGTTTCCTCTTGTCTCCTTAAAAAGATTACCCTCTATCAAAAGAGAATTTGCTGCTTGCCAACCCCTAGGCAGGTACCTTTTGACCTGGACTCCCTGTAAAGTGATGCCACGTGGACATGACATATCCGTGGTGTCACGGGGATTGCCGCCACTATTATTGCTATTCAAAATATTATGGCCGGCCGCCATACCTATTTTTCCGTAGTAGACTGAATACGTACAATTGAATTTTTTACCGACTGGTTGTGAAGAGCGTAGTTTTAGCCCTATTTTTGTGTCCTTAGTAGCTCTCCATCCAGGCGGTAACTGTCCAGGCGGTAGCTGTCGACTGAAATCGACACTTAGTTGATTAAATTTTGAACATTCAGCCTTTAATGTGTTCGTGACATCAGTCGCGCTTGCTTCCGTCATCATAGCCATCGATCCAAAAATGCACAGTGTATAACCGGCTGTTGATGCTATCGATTTGATTTCCATGTAAATCTCCCTTTTTTCTTTCTTAGTATTATTATGTTCTCTGCACTTGCGGGCTATCATAATCAATCCAACCTGAACGTTAGCTGAACGGACGGCTATCCTGGTTATGTGTTTGAAGCTTTCTGGAGCCAAATTTCAAGATACTGTATTGCTCGCCCAAATCAACAGAAATCATGGCAATACTCTCTTGAAGTACCCACGACCGCTGCTACTGGTTGGTAACGCTTCGCCAGTTGTCTTGATTTATTACCCAAAGTGCCTTTACCGTATCGGTTACTTAGGGGATGAAGTTACCGAGGCCCTATTCCCCAGCCGTTATAAACCAGTGTGGGCAGCTCTTCGGCAATGACCCACTCCATCCGCCGTTCGCCACCCATTCTGCGGGGGATGCCCAGCCTGATCTTTGTGTCGGCAGTAGCCCACTCTATTTCTCGCCGCAACAGTTGCCCATCGGCGCCGTCAAAACGGCCACGTTCGAGCACGGTGTCGGGGGCGCCGTAAAGGCCGATCAACTGCTGTTGCAGCTTTTGGTACTCCTGCTCACTGCGCACGGGGTCTGCGGGATTGCTGAAGTTGACCGCCAGGCCGGAGCGTTTCAACCAGGGACCGTCAAAATCAAGGATCAACTGTTGGCGCTGGGCTATGCCAGGGAGCAAGCGAACGTTATAGGTGGCACGCTCCCCCTGTACCAACGGATTGGTGATTTGGTTGGCCGCAAGCAGTTTCTCTGCCTCTTCCCTGGTCATACCCGGCTGAAGTCGGCGTAAGTCGAGACGTAATCCGGGAACATTTAATGGAGGAGGTCTGCGGCTGTTGCTGAAATAGACGGGTGAGGCGGACCGGCTGGAGTAGCCACTTCCATCATCGTTGCTGCTATCAAAACTCCAGGTCCAGAACAGGCCGACCCTGGAGTCATAGCTCTCAAGCCCCGGTGTAGGTCTGCGCTCGCCATATTCTGCCGAGAGGCCCAATTGGTGCTCATCTTTCCGGTAGCTGTATTCCAGGCCGAAGCGATCATCCTCCATATCCATGGAACCCACATACCTGCCCAGTTGGCGAGAGCCGTTGTAGCTAAGGTAGATAGAGTGTCTGGCATTGCTTAAGTTGAGTACGAGCGACCCATTATAATCATCACTTCGATCGCCATTTCTGTCGTTGCCCCGCATGGTGATGCCTGGGCTCACACTGCCCTGAAAACTACCCAAGGCCAGGCTCCAGTCAAGCCCCAGGGTTGCATGACGAACGGAGGATTCGTCGTTGGTGATGCGGTCACTGGTTTTGCGCTTACCAAGCTCGCCGCGGGCGGACAACAGATCTGATAGCGGCAGACTCAGCCCCACGCTACCATCTATGCTTCGCTCATCGTAGGTCTGGTCCTGATCGCCGTATGTTTGATGGGTAAAGTTCAGGGAGAGATTTGCACCGCTCGCCACGACCTCCAGCGGCCGACTGTAAGAGCCCTGCCACAACAGTGTAGTAGTCGGATTACTGGACTCCAGTTCAGACACCATGCGATTGAACCGGAGGTCGTATTGCTCCCCAGTGTCTCGCCCCCAGTTGACGAAGGTATTTTGCTGCTCCTGATTGCTACTGACCGATCCTCCCGCCGGTCTGAAATGCTCGCTGTAGCGTTCATGGGTCAAGCCATAGCTGAACTGTGTTTCATTCAACTGCCCGGTGATGCCGGTAAAATAACCAAAGCCGGCCTCGGGATTGTATTGGCCACTGGTGTAATTCCAGATGTCGCTATTTGATTTTGCTATTTCAGCCTCAAACTTCAGGTTTTGCGAGGTCAGTTGAAGTCCCTTTGACCAGGCAAGGCCGTAGACTTCTTGGCGAGGGGTGAAACTTGTTTCTGTGTCACTCGTCAGTTGTACGCCAACGAAGGAGAAGTCTCCGGCCTTTGTCCCTTCAATCACCCATGACAGACCGTAAAAGTCATCATTGTCCAGATCAATGTCGCGGTAGTCGGCGGCAGAACGTCCACTAAAGAGTTGCAGCGAGTGGTTCACCTCCCCCTTTGTTTCAGGCTGGATCTCTAACATAGCTCCTTTCAGGTTGCGCTGCAGGGTCCGGGGTGACAGGTAAGCAAAAAAATCACCTGCCTGAGCGCGAAAGGGTAAGGCGGTATCGCCTCGCTCCCATTGAATGGAGCCGCTATTCACTGTGGTGCCGAGATCGGGAGCGTGATAGGTCGACTGGTTGTTGGTGGCGTTCAGACGGAATTCAAACTTATTGAAATCAGATTCGTAATGGCTGGCCGTGAGGTCTAGGTCATCGTACCAGTGGTATCCGGTATTTACATAGGATGAAACCGCCGGGTCACCCCCCGCACCGTAATGGTCCAAACGCAGGGTATTGGAACCGCTTATATGGGTTTGCGCAGCCTCTCCCGATGCCAAAGCAGGCAGCGCAAGGGTCAGGCAGGTGACTGCAATATTTTTGCGCAACCTCATTCAAACCGCTCCACAAACTGCAGCGCCAGCTCTAAATCAGCTGTCAGGCGCTGAAACCCCTGGCTTGGGTCAGTAAACTCAATTTGTGTTTGAACTAAAGCAATGGCGACGGTTGTACGCAAAATACCATCGTCACTGGGCTTTACCTGCTGTGCGCTTACCCGTTGACCTCGTATACCCAAAATTCGTATACGGGCATCATGGGGTACATCCAGAGTCAAGGTTGAGAGCAGTCGCTGCCGGTTCGGGAAATCGTTACTCAACCAATCCCCCAGTTCACCCGTACCCCAAGCCACCGCGATCTGGTGAACTGCTTCGGTGATATCGTTACGATCAAAAATTGGGAGCAGGGAATAGCGAGCCAGATTGAGGCGCTCCTCATCCCCCATCTGTTCAGGCGTGACAATGGGCAGAATCTGACGGAACTGTCCTGCCGAGCTTGCTGCAGAGAACATCAGCAACAGGCTTAACCATAGAATTTTATTCATCACTAACACCCCACCATGGATGAACCGCAATTAAACCCTGATAAGGCTGATATCTCGAGATTGATAGACGAGATAAAGCTGACCTGGATCTTATAGTAGTTGCCACCACTATTGCGGCGCACATAGAAGCTTGGTGAGATTGTGTCGCTGACAGTGGTGCCGTTACTTGATCCTGTGATACCCCAGGCGGGCCCAGCCGTGAACTGGGCCGTGCCCGTGCCAAACAGCGCAGCCTGAAGGGCGGTTGCCGTGGCATCAAAGCCCCCACTGCTCATCAGTATCAGACTATTGGCAGGACTACCCGTAGGATCGATGTTGAATACCGCAGGGGGTGAAGTAATGATCGCGGGGCCGGCTAAGAAGGAGGGGGTGACAGCGAGCGCCACGGGCGAACTGGTGCCGGCCTGGGCATTCTCAATATCTTCTTTAACTTCCTGGAAATCGAATGGGTTGGTGCTCTCTGCTGGTGGCAATAGTGATCGGGCCTGGAGTAGTTGCACCTTGATGGATGTGCGCTTTAGCGGGTGCAACTCGGTCACTGCCGATCCCGATTCCGCCCATAAGGGTCCGATCATTCCGAATACGAGAAGAATCAGCAATGCCGGAGCTAATCTCTTAATAGTGCTTGTGTTGCCGGCTGCTGCATTGTCGGTCAGTGCGGCAGGAAAATCTTTCCGGGTACTGTCGTTACCTCCGCACTGGTTGCTAAAGTGGCTGATCCTGTCCAAAAAATGCTCCTAATATAAGGTATAGTATGAAAGGTTATTATAAAGGGGTAGAAGTTTAAAGGATAGGAATTTCAGCCCATAAAATCAATCAAAGTCACGATACCCAGCGAGGGGATCACGTACCAGCCCCATGGGTTTTAGCGAGAGTGATGCGGTTGCTACCCCGTCAGACACCAAAGAGCGGGGTTTATCTGCCCCAATAACCCACCAACCATGGAAAGCAGTACAAGAAGGCCTGACACAGGCCTTAACCACGCCTGCGAATTTGCAGACTCATAGTGGAAGCAGAGAGCTACCAGTTCACTATCTGGTCATACTCGAATTCCGGAACCGGATCTGCCACATCATCCTGCTTAACGTGTACCGTTACTTCTCCCTCTGACAGTTCTAGCTCTACACTGGTAACCTGCCAGGGACTCTTGATGCCCAGAATCTGGGCTTATAGGTCTTTATCTCTCATAGGGGATTACGTTAATCTACCCACCCGATCAGGGGAAGAGCCCTTTATCTTATTCAATCAACCCTCTTTCCGATAAAGCCAGAGTGGCGCAGATGCTCCTTACCATCGATAGTCTGTATGCGTACTGTCTCTCCACGGGTGCGACCCAAACCCTGTATCACCGCCTCAGTATCGTTTAGGATCACTAAAGGTACATTGACCTTTGTTTTTGATAGCCGCGGTAAGCGGTAACTTAACCAGAGGTGTTTGTTGTATTCCCTGAGTTCAAGGTCACTTAGTGGAAAGTTATCATCGGGGTTGATGACGCTGTATTTTCCCATCCTATCAAGCCACTTTTTCGGTATAGGTCCGGAAGGTGCCAGCTCGCCAAGGAGTAATTTTTTTTCACCTTTTTTTGCCAACATCACATGCCGCCGATTTATTGTTTTGGTTGAGAGTTGGACTTGGCAAAGCGGCTTTAAGGTGTCGGGCAGATTATTCACGGCATCGGGGTGGAGGCTGAACCAGTGATCCGGATGGCGAATCAGCTTGAAAGATCGATTAACCCCCTCAATTAAGATGCGGCTGTTATTCCCACTCAACTTCACCATACCGAATTGTGTGCAGTAGTTTCCATTCATATCGTTAGGACCGGAATGATTAACAGCCGAGGGAATAGTATCGACCAAAATTCCTTCATGTGAGTGCTCTGGTCTCAGGGCATCTAAGGAAATTTTTAATATATTTTGGGCAATTCTTTTGATAATTCGCCGACTGGTTG
Organism: Sedimenticola sp.; assembly: GCA_040505895.1. GTDB lineage: Bacteria > Pseudomonadota > Gammaproteobacteria > Chromatiales > Chromatiaceae > Vondammii. The sequence goes on from JBEVXU010000025.1 coordinate 8,417, forward strand.
CGTCGTTCGAAAGTACTATTACACCGAGTTTATACTCTGGAAATAGTGCCATTTCGCTATTATGCAGCATGGTTGTGCCGCCGTGTCTGACGATGACGTGTTCACCCTCAATACCGCTATCTTCAAGAAACCAGCCGAGGGCGTTGTGTATGTTGAAGTCTAGAGAGGTGGCTGCATTCTGCAATTCAAACATATTCTCAAGTGTTCCATGCATGATCAGGCGTTTATCTCTATATACGCCACCGGCAAATACCATTTTCACGATCTGGGCGAGGTCTTGTGCGCTGCTATAAAGCCCTTGTGCCGGCAAATCTCTAATGGGCAAGGGTGTAATTATTTTCTCACTGGAGTAGCCCGTTGCCAGGTTAGATTTTAAGATTTCCTCTGCAGTAAATGTAGAGTGCTGCATGTTCAATGGTTGCAGCAAGGCTTGCTGCATATATTGGTCATAGGATTGCTTACTGATCTTCTCGAGAGCATGACCAAGCAGTGAGTATGCGACATTTGAATAGCTATAGACCAGATTGGGTGGGTATGCGACATATTCATCCGTCAACGCATTGCTGAATTCGCTCAGTGAGGTCTTGCTGTACATGCCTTTATTCAGATCAGTTGGTAAACCTGAATGATGTGACAGCATGCTGCGCAGTGTTATCGAATTCCCATCCCCCATCGATATGATGGGCTTCCCGTTACTATCTTCAAGTGGTGAATAAAATGCATTGCCGGGTCTGAACCGGTTGCGGATGGTAAAGCCTGGAATGTAGGTTTGTAGGGATTGATCTATGTCGATCTCATGCCGCTCTGCCAATTGCATGATTGCCAAGGCGGTTAGAGGTTTACTAATTGATCCTACTTGATAGATGGTGTCACCGGATGCAACACGGTTTGTCGTTTTGTCAGCCAGACCAAAGCCCTCAGCCCAAATGACCTCTTGGTCATGTATCAAAGAGATACTGATGGCGTGTAAGTTATGTTGGTCTATCTGCTCACGAATGTGCGCACTTGCCTGTTGCTGTAGCAGTTTGTAGTCACTACTGAGTGAAGATATTTTTGAAGGGATAATGAGTTGTGAGTGGCAAGCGGTGGTTAGCATGCCAACAAAAAAGAAAAGGCCAACCACCCTGAGGTGTGACCTTTGTAATTGTCCGATCATATACGACCCCATAGTTGAGATCTTATATATCTGTGGTTTTGGTCATGTTATTTAAGGATACCAAACTCAGCAAGAAAGTCGCTGTCTTTACCATAGCCAATAGCGTATTGGTCTGAGGGTAGTTTGGATGTGTCTCTCATGTCCGGTGTGAAAACAACATGGGGGCTTTCACCTTGACTGTTAAGAATGTGGGTGAGTACTTCGTCACCGACTACAGGATTGCTTGAGCTGTTGATGCTACTAAATGTGACTTGAGGATCCTCGCCTTGACTGTTAAGAATGGAGGTCAACTCCTGGTCGCTGGCTGCGTAGGTTGAGGTTGCAAAAATAGCTGCGGCTATAGTAATAATCTGTTTTTTCATAATCTTAACTCCGAAATAGGTTTTGGTTTACCAGTTAAACTGGAAGAACATGCCCTGTTTTTGCCGTTCTTACTGGTATATACGCAGCGCTGTCACAAAGAGTTTCAAAAATACTAATTTATTATTCCTAGCAGCTGTAACTTGTTGAAATTCAGGTTTTTTGGAGGTTGATGTGACTTATCGAGTAGTTTCCTGGTCCGAGATAAAGCAGGATGAGGTAGTTTGTACTCCCCGGGGATAGATCCCTTCTGCGTTGATGACACCGGTATGCCTATCGGTGCGTAGTTCCATCACCCCCCCCCCCACACGCTTCACTGCGTAGATGTGGAATAGGCCGAGTTCCGCTGCTTTGAACACCTCATGTTTCAGTACCAGATTCACATGACAATTTTCAATGCATAAAGATACTTTGCCGGGGCCTAATAACCGTATGAAATACACTTTCCTTTTCTTGTTAATTCCCCCGGTTACGGCTTGGCTGGCACTGCGCGAGCCTGCGCCTGAAATGGTAGAGCCTGTTCCCGCTATTGTGGCGGCGGCTGAACGGGGTGACTTGCCACGGATCGACAAACTACTCTCCCAGCAGGCCGAAGTTAACAGTCGCGATTTCTGCCGTTGGACACCGCTGATGAAGGCGGCACTCAACGGCCATGAGCCGGTAGTGGAGCGGCTGCTGCAGGAAAAGGCCCGTTTGGACCTGTTCGATAAGGGGCACTACACTGCAATGATGCTGGCCGCCTCAAATAATCATGCGGGTATCGTCAGGTTGTTGGCCGAACAGGGTGCAGACCTGGATGCAGTGGAGAGGACGGAAGGGTTCACCGCCCTGATCTGGGCTGCCCGACAAGGCCACCTTGAGACAGTCCGGGTGCTGCTGGAACAGGGCGCCTCACCCCAGGTGGCCGATCTCAAGGGTAAGACTGCAAGCCAATGGGCAGTGGCCCGGAGTCACCATGAAGTGGCGGCCATGCTCCTGACTGCAATGAAGTGAGCAGACGGTGGGTGTTTATGTACCCCACTGTTTTATAAGCTCACACACAAGCAACTGCACAGCTGCAGCAATCCAGATCCAGCCGAATTACTACAAGCAAGCCGCTTTCTCTTTTACTTCTCTTCCCCCTGACTCTCCGCAACCTCCATCTGCATCTGTCCGGCATAGTGCTGACGTAGAGCGATCCACTCAGCGAGACGCAGTTGGATGCGGTAATTGATGCTCCCCTCGGGATAGATACCCTGTGCGTTGGGAACACCGGCTTGCAGTCCGGTGAGGAGTTCCATCGCCTCCTCCACATGCTTTATTGCGTAGATGTTGAATAGGCCCTGTTCTGCTGCCTCAATCACCTCCCGTTTCAGCATCAGATCCTTGACGTTTGTCTCGGGGATGATGACGCCCTGTTTGCCGCTGAGTCCCCGTGCTTTGCAGATCTCAAAAAAGCCTTCGATCTTTTCACACACCCCACCGATGGCCTGTACCTGACCATGCTGGTTGATTGAGCCGGTGATTGCCATCGACTGCTTTATTGGCAGGTCACCGAGGGCGGAGAGGAGGGCGCAAAGCTCGGCGGCGGAGGCGCTGTCGCCCTCGATCTGGCCATAGGTCTGTTCGAACACCAGGCTGGCGGAGACGGAGAGGGGCTGATGTTTGGCGTAACGCTCGCCAAGGTAAGAGGTGAGAATCAGCACCCCCTTGGAGTGGATGGGGCCGCCCTGCTCGGTTTCGCGGGAGATGTCGATCATCTCACCACCACCGATGCGTGCGGTGGCACTGATACGAGTGGGGGCGCCAAAGCTGTGATCCCCCAGTTGCAATACCGAGAGGCCGTTGACTTGTGCCAATTGTGAGCCGCTGGTATCGATGGAGAGGGTGCCTCGCAGCACCTGCTCACGGATCTGTTCCTGCAACTGGTTGCTGCGATACTCTTGGGCATCTATGCCGGCCTGTACATCCTCCAGTCGAATCTGGTCACTCTTCGCCTCTCCTGCGCAGTAGTCGGCTTCTTGCAGCAGGTTGATCAGGCTGGCCATGTGCAGCGACAGTTTCTCTCCGTCCCACGCCTCTCTTGAGCTGTGTTCGATAATCCTGGCAATACCGTCACGGCTGATATCCCTCAGCCCTTCCCTGTGTTGCAGGGTGGCGATTAGTCGTGCAAAAAGTAGTTCATTCCCACCTTCACGAGAAAGCTGTTCGGTGAAGTCGGCGGTCACTTTGAACAGCAGGCCAAACTCCGGGTCGTACTCCTTCAGCATGTAGTAGAGATAGCGGCTGCCGATCAAGATCACCTTAAGATTGATCGGGATAGGCTGGGGCTCAAGGGAGATGGTACTGACCAGGCTCAGTTGTCGTTCCAGTGATTCGATACGAATTTCACGGCTCTTGAGTGCGCGCTTTAGTCCATCCCAGGCAAAAGGATTGGTAAGCAATTTTTCGGCATCGAGTATAAGGTAACCGCCGTTGGCGCGGTGTAAGGCCCCCGCCTTGATCAGGGTGAAGTTGGTTTGCAGGGTGCCGTGGTGTGACAGGTGTTCGATCCGTCCTATCAGGTTCTGATAGGTGGGGTGATCCTCAAAGATCATTGGCGGGCCCTGGGTCTCGGCATTATCCACCAGGGTATTGACGGTGTAACGGTTGAACTCTGGGTCATCGGCGGTGGGGGCGCTCTCCTCTGCACTCTCCTGACGACGGAAAAGTTCGCTGTTTTCGATAATATCCCTCTTCACTTCTCCCAGGTACTCCACCACTTTAGGATACCGGCTGTACTGCAGTTCCATCTTGGAGATGAATTGGGATACTGTCAGTTCCATTGTTTCCCGATCCAGTAACTTCAGACTGCGGTGCATCTCTTGCTGCCAGAGAGGAAGTTGGCTCATGCTCTCCTTGAGATCATCCTTAATCTCCTTCATCGCCTCTCCCAGTTGCCGCTGCTCCTCCCCGGGGAGCTGTTCAAAGTCGTCACCTGAGAGGACTTTTCCCTCCTTCTCAGGGGTGAGGGTGAAGCCGGTGGGGCCGCGTAGCAGGACAATACTTTTTTGTGCCGCTTTTTGACCCAGGCGGGTTGCCGCCTCGTCCTCCTTCTCCTTGAAGTTGTCGGTGGACTCCTTGGCCCGGCGGCGGTACTCATCTCCCTCAAAGGCAGCGGGGATGGCATCCAGAAGGTCTTCTACCAGTTGTCGCATGTCGTGGTGCAACTGACGGGCAGCTCCTGCCGGTAGGGTAAGTACATGAGGTGTGTGGGGTTGCTGAAAGTTGGCAACATAGCACCAGTCGTTGATCTCTTTTGCTGTCTCCCGCTCCTTGCTTAGGGCATCTCGTACCAGTGTGTGGCGTCCCAGGCCGGTAGAGCCCATAACGTAGAGGTTGAACCCCTCGTGAGGCATGCCGACGCCAAATTCGATGGCGCCCAGAGCGCGCTCCTGACCTATGCTCTCCGACAGGTGGGCCAAATCTGCGGCGGAGTCAAAGTTGAGTTGCTCCAGATCACAGGGGTGGTAGAGCTGCGAGGACGCCAGGGGTTTGATCATCTGCCTGTCCCTTTATGGTTTACTGATTACAGGCGTGCCGGCAGGCACTTGCGGATATCGGCAACACTATGTCCTGCCATGTTTTTTGCCACCTCACCAGCAACCCGCTGTTTGAGGGGGCTGGGCTCATGTTTTCTCATGATGCCGAGAAATGCAGGGGCGGCGATGATGTAGAGTTTGTCGAAACGACCGTCATTGCGGGCATGTTCCAATGTCTGGCACACCTGTCCGGCAAAGCGTACCGCCTCTTCATGTTTGGCGTCTGATTCACTGCCCAGATCGTGACTCATGGAGACCGGGTTGTGCTCACGGCCGGGTTGGTCGGAGACCAGATCCCCTTCATGTAGTCTGGCTTCCGGGTGGGCCAGTGTTGCGATTTCTGTCAGTGGGCTGTTGGGGGTGTCTGCGGAAAATATTCTTGCTCGACTGTTGTCTGCTACTACGATCCAATTGGGATTCATGGTTCACCTCTGTTCGATTTGGCCGCCTCTCCCTGCTGCCCGCTACTCTCTTCCTTCATTCTAAGTATAGGGTGAAAATCACTCTCCGTATGGACATGGCATGGGCAATTAAATTCCTTTTTAATCAATGGATTGAGTTATTGTTTTGGTGGTATATGACGAGGTTGGGCGAGTTGACGGCCCGTTCTCCGGCCCCCCAGGATATTTTCAACGAATTTTCCGATACCTGCTTTAATTAGGGTAGTAAAAAGAGTTACAGAAGGAGGGTAGCCCCATGGGGGAGATATTTGATTATGTCGATGAGATGGGGCCGACCAAGATTATCCATATCCATGAGCCGAGCCATGGCCTGAAAGCGGTGCTGGTGGTCGACAATGTTGCTGCCGGTCCGGCGATTGGCGGCCTGCGCATGGCCCCCGATGTCAGCACCCGTGAGTGTGCTCGTCTGGCAAGGGCAATGACACTGAAGAATGCACTGGCGGAAATTCCTCATGGGGGTGCCAAATCGGTGATTTTTGGCGACCCGCGTATGCCCAGAGAGGATAAGGAGAAGCTGGTTAGAGAGCTGGCTTGTGCCCTTGGCAATATTGATGAGTATATCTTCGGCCCCGATATGGGCACCAATGAGGAGTGCATGGCCTGGGTCAATGATGAGATCGGCCGCTCGGTGGGATTGCCCAGAGAGCTGGGGGGTATCCCCCTCGATGAGATCGGTGCCACCGGCTGGGGGGTGAGTCAGGCGGTGGATGTGGCGCTGTCCTACTGTGATTTTGACTTGGCCGGTGCCCGGGTGGTGGTGCAGGGTTTCGGTGCTGTGGGGCGGAATGCGGCCCGTTTTCTTGCCGCCAGGGGGGCGCTGCTGGTGGGTGCCGCAGACTCACGGGGCACCATCTATCATGCCGATGGGTTGGATATAGATGGCCTCACGGAGCTAAAGCGCAAGGGCAGCAGCGTTATCGATTACAACCATGGTCACAAGATGAAACGTGATGAGGTGATCGATATTGAGTGTGAAATCTGGATTCCGGCGGCACGCCCCGATGTCATACACGAAGACAATGTCCACCGCCTTAACACACGGCTGGTGGTGGAGGGGGCTAATATTCCCATTACCTACGGTGCCGAGAAGATCCTCCATGAGCGCGGTGTTCTCTCCATTCCCGATGTGATTGCCAACGCCGGTGGGGTGATCTGTGCCGCCATGGAATATCAGCACGCCGGCCAGGCGCTGGCGATGCAGGTGGTCGAAGAGAAGGTGCGGGCCAATACTGCGCGAATACTGGAGACGGCAAAGGCGGATAACATTCTACCCCGGGATGCAGCAGTGGCCCTGGCAACGGAGCGGGTGCGCCGGGCCATGGCGTTACGGCGCTGGTCTACCTTCTAAGCATATGAGGGTGTCGTAAATGAAAGGAGCAAAGGATGTACCGCATACGTTTTCACGGCCGTGGCGGTCAGGGTATGAAGACCGCCAGCCGTATTCTCGGTACTGCCTTCTTTCTTGAAGGCTACGAGGTGCAGGATGCACCGCGCTATGGTGCCGAGCGGCGTGGTGCGCCTATCTTTGCCTTTGTCCGTGCTGATCACAAACCCATCAATGAGCGCGGCATTATCCCCCAGGCCGACCTGGTGGTGGTGGCTGATGACACCCTGGTGCCGGTCCCCGCCGCCGGGGTGTTGGCGGGGATGGATGGCCACACTGTTCTGCTGATCAACAGTCATCTTCCCGCAGCCACTTGGCAGGAACGTCTCAACCTGGCTGGTCCTGTGCTTATTCTACCGGCTTTGGAAGCGACAGAGGACCGCGCCTCACTCCCCTATATCGGCGTCACCTGTGCTGGGGCGGCGGCCTGCCTGCTGGGCATAGGCAGCGATGCCCTGGAGCGTGGGATTCGCGATGAGCTGGAACACCTCGGTGGTGAAGTGGTGGAGAAGAACCTCGCCATGGCATTGGCTGCATACTGGCGGATGGAGGAGCACCGAGGGAGGGTGACCCAGCAGGAAACGCTTGATGCGGAGAGCTGTACTGCACCGGCGTGGATCGACCTGCCGTTTGAGTGTGTGGAGCTCTCCGCCCCTACCATCCACAACCCTGCCAACAGCGAACAGCTGAAGACAGGCCTGTGGCGTACCATGCGGCCCCAGGTGGAGTACGATCTGTGTAACCGTTGCTGGTGGGTCTGCAGCAGCTTCTGCCCCGATGGTGCTATCACTGTGGATGAGGAGAGATACCCACACATCGACTATGACCACTGCAAGGGGTGCCTGATCTGCGTCGCCCAGTGCCCACCCCACGCAATCACCGCCATTGCCGAATATCTGGCCCAGCAGGCCGAGACCGAAGGAGATGAGTCATGAGCCGCCGGCTACTCACCGGAAATGCTGCCGCCGCCTGGGGTGCCCGCCTCGCCGGTGTAGACTATGTTCCCGCCTTCCCCATCACTCCCCAGACCGAGATCATTGAATCCCTGGCGGCCTGGATCGACAGTGGCGAGATGGTGGGGCGTCTCACCACCCTCGACTCCGAGCACTCCATGGTGACGGCCGCCGGGGCAGCCGCCGCCACCGGAGTGCGGGTCTTCAGTGCAACCTCCAGCCAAGGGCTGCTCTACGCCATGGAGATGCTCTATACCGTCGCCGGCTGGCGTGCCCCCTTTGTGCTGGTCAACGTCTCCCGGGGGCTTGCTACCCCGATCACCCTGGAGCCGGACCACAACGATATCTTGGCGGCGCGAGACTCTGGCTTCCTGCAGATTCACTGCAGTGGTTGCCAGGAACTGCTCGATAGCATCCTTATAGCGTACCGCTTGGGCGAGGATTCGCGGGTGCGCCTGCCGGTGCTGGTCAACATGGATGGTTTCTACCTCTCCTTTACCCGTGAGCCGGTAACGCTCCCCGATGGGTCGAGGGTGGCTGCATTTCTTCCCCCTTTCGAGGCGGGGAGTGTCCGTTTTCGCGCCAGTGCACCGGAGAGCCAGGCAGTGGCGGTGCTGGGTGGGGCTCCCTACTCCTATTTCCGTTACCAGACTCAACTCGCAGCCCAGAACGCCCTGTCGGTTTATCAAGAGGTTGCCGAACAGTTCGCCGAGATGTTCGGCCGTTACCAGCCGATAATGGAGTGCTACCGCTGTGATGATGCCGAATTTCTGTTTGTGATGATGGGTTCTTTCGCCACCAAGGCGCGAGAGGCGGTGGATCGCTTGCGTGAAGCGGGCTGGAAGATCGGCCTGCTGCGCCCCCGGCTGCTGAGACCGTTCCCCGCTGAGCAGTTTCGCCAACAGCTGGCTGGTAAGCGTGGTGTGGCAGTGATCGACCAGAATCTGCCGGTGGGTGCCGGGGGTGTACTCCATACTGAACTGACAGCGGCACTATTCGGTGCGGTTGATGCCCCGCAGGTGGTGGCGAGTTTTATCGGTGGACTGGGTGGACGTGATATTCCCCCAGAGGAGTTTTTCGAAATCGCCCGGGTGGTCCAACAGGCGGTGGAGGAGGGTGTTACCCCACCACCACGACTGCTCTTTACCGAGGCTGAGCTGCGCGAGACCCGAAAACTCCAGGATATCGCTCGGGTGGAACGCCATACCCTGCATGGTGGCGAGGGAGGTGAGTCATGAGCGGGGATCTTCTCAAAAACGAAACCCGTTTCAAGAGCGTAAAGCAGCTCCCATCCAGCCATCTGCTCGGCACCGGCACCCCCATGTGTGCCGGTTGCGGTGGGCTGGAGGCGCTGCACGGTATCTATGACATCCTTGGCGAGAAGAGCGTCTTCGTCAATGCCGCAGGTTGTATGACCCTGCTGGCGATCTACCCGTTTACACCATTTCGCGGCTCCTGGCTCTACGCCGCTATGGGCTCGGCCCCTGCCGGTGCTCAGGGTGTCAGGGATGCCCTGGATATCCTGCGTCAAAAAGGTGAAATCACAGCGGAGGAGGATCTTCAGGTGGTGACCCTCACCGGTGACGGCGCCGCCAACGGTATCGGTCTTTCTGCCACCTCCGGGGCTATCGAACGCAACCTCGACTTCCTCTACATCTGTTACGACAACGAGGGCTACGGCAACACCGGCCAGCAGTACTCCGGCGCCACCCCCCATGGTGCCAGGACCTCCACCAGTCAAATGGGCTTCAGCGGTGACAAGAAGCCACTGTTCGATATCTGGGCGGCCCACAGACCGGCCTATGTGGCGACGGTGATTGGTGCCGAGCCCCTGGATCTGGCGCGCAAGATCGAGAAGGCGAAGGCGATGAAAGGGCCGCGCCTGATTATCGCCCTCTCACCCTGTCCCACCGGCTGGGACTTCGATCCCAAAGAGTCGGTAAATATCGGCAAGCTGGCGGTAAAGAGTGGCGTCTGGCCCCTCAAGGAGTATGTCGACGGCAGGGTGGTTCACACCAAAGTACCTCGGCGTCGGGTGCCGGTGGAGCGCTACCTGGAGACTCAGGGGCGCTTTGCCCATCTCTTCAAACCCCGGCGCAACGAAGTGCTACTGGCAGAGATCCAGAAACAGGTTGATGACTACTGGGCGGCGGTGGAGGGGGGATGAAAAAAAGCTATTTTCATCGTGGTGGCGAGACAGCCCTACTCGGTGCCACTATCCCCGAGCACTTTGCCGAGGTGGTTAGCCGCTATCCCGACAGGGAGGCGGTGGTCTCCCTGCCTCAACAGCGGCGCCTCACCTATCGCCAACTGGCCGAGGCTGTTGACCAGGTGGCTCATGGATTGGTGGGGATGGGCTTTGTTAAAGGTGAGCGTATCGGCATCTGGTCCACTAACAATATCGAATGGTTGCTGCTACAGATGGCGACGGCACGCATCGGTGTGGTGCTGGTCAATATCAACCCAGCCTACCGCCCCAAGGAGCTGGCCTATGCCCTGCAGCGCTCCCAGGTACAGGGGTTGTTCGTCATCCCGGCATTTCGGCACAGCGACTATATTGCGATGCTGCAGGCATTGCTGCCGGAGTTGTCCCTGCCTCTTAAGCGCACCCTCGATAATGACGATTTTCCCCAGCTGAGATCGGTGGTGGTTTACGATCCCGAAGTGCCTGAATTGACCACCCGCCCCGACTCTGGGTTTATCACTTGGCAGGAGATGCTGCAGGCAGGGGAGGGGATTGGCGGCAAGCTGCTGCAGCAGATCAGCGACTCTCTCGATATGGATGAGCCGATCAATATCCAGTACACCTCCGGTACCACCGGTTTTCCCAAGGCGGTGCTTCTGACCCATCACAACATCCTCAATAACGCCTGGTTTGCCGCCCATGAGATGCACTTTACAGAGAAAGGCCGGCTCTGCGTGCCGGTGCCCTTTTACCACTGCTTTGGCATGGTGCTCTCCAACCTGCTGTGCATGACGGTGGGTGCCTGTCTGGTGATCCCCTGTGAGCACTTTGATCCTCAGGCTGTGTTACAGGCCGTGGCCAAGGAGCGCTGTAGCGCCCTCCACGGCGTACCCACCATGTTCATCGCTTTGCTGGAGCATCCTGGCTTCTCCGGCTTCGACCTCACCAGTCTGCGCACCGGCATCATGGCAGGTGCGCCTTGCCCGGCGGTGCTGATGAAGCAGGTGATGGAGGAGCTGCACTGCCGGGAAATTCTTATCGGCTACGGCCAGACCGAGGCATCCCCCCTGACCCACCTCACCACCCGGGAGGACTCAATGGTACGCCGTACCGAGAGCGTCGGTCGCAATATGCCTCACCAGGAGGTGAAGGTGATCGATGTTGAGAGTGGCGCCACTCAGCCCATAGGTGAGGCGGGGGAGATCTGCTTTCGTGGCTACCACATCATGTGTGGCTACTACGGTGGCAGGTCGGCTACTGAGAAGGCCATCGATAGCAACCGTTGGCTCCACTCCGGCGATCTGGGTGTCATGGATGAAGAGGGTTATCTGCAGATCACCGGGCGGCTCAAGGATATGATCATTCGTGGTGGTGAGAATATCTATCCCCGCGAAATCGAGGAGCTGCTCTTCACCCATCCAAAGATTGCCGCGGTTGCCGTATTCGGTGTGCCCGGTGATTACTACGGCGAAGAGATTATGGCGTGGGTTCAGCTGCACCAGGGGCAGTCGGCAACCGAGCAGGAGGTACGCGATTTCTGTAAGGAGCGTCTTGCCCACTTCAAAATCCCCCGTTACATCCACTTTGTTGATGAGTTTCCTATGACGGTGACCGGCAAGCTGCAGAAGTACCGGATGCGGGAGATGAGTCTTGAGGGTGGGCTGGTTGGATAGTTATGGGTTGCCCAACGCCATCTCGCCGTCTAATCTCAATGTAGAAGAGTAGGTGGAATCAGGGGGATATCATGGCAATAGCATCACAATTGGAAAAATATCTGCAACAGCGGGAGGTTGAGTACCAAGTGGTGGCTCATCCTCACAGTGAATACAGCATGGAGACGGCCGCGAAGGCCCATGTTCACGGTGATGCCCTGGCCAAGGGGGTATTGGTAAAGGATGACGACGGCTACCTGTTGGTGGTTGTGCCTGCCGACTACCACATTGAGCTTGAGTCCCTGCACAAGTTGCTGCAGCAGGAGGTGGCGATGGTGGATGAAGCTACTCTGGGGGAGGTCTTTAGTGACTGTGAATTGGGTGCAGTGCCCCCGGTTGGCATGGCCTACGGGATAAAGACGGTATGGGATCCGAAATCCAGCCTTGGCAAACTCAATGAGATCTTCTTTGAAGCGGGTGATCATCAGAGTCTGTTGCGGATGAGCGGTGAGCAGTTCCACGAACTGATGGCACCGGCGGAGCGTGGTGAGTTCAGTCACCACCTCTGACCTACACTCCTGACGGTACGTCTGTTTTGGCCAGAATAGTCATCACCTGGGAGCTGGGTGGGGGGACGGGGCACCTCCACAAGCTTGCTCCTGTGATCAGCGTACTGCTTGAGCGCAGTCACCAGGTTGTTTTTATTACCAGGGATCTACTTAAGACTCGGAGCCTTCTGGGTGATCTCCCGGTAACGCTCTTTCCTGCTCCTTTCTGGACTGGTAAGGCCACTGGCCTACCCCGAGTGGCGAGTTATGCCGATATCCTGCTGCGTATCGGCTTTATCGACGCTGTTGGCATGACGGCCCTGGTGCAGAGCTGGCTCGCTTTCTATAAAACGCTCAAGCCTGATCTGATCCTGTCCGAACACTCCCCCACCGCCATGCTCGCCGCCCGTGTCGCGGGACTGCCTTGTGCTGTGGTGGGTACCGGCTTTACGCTGCCGAAGGCGCAAGAGCCTTTTGCATCCATTACCCCCTGGGTTGAGGTTTCTGATGAGCTGTTGCAGGCCAGTACCGACAAGGCGCTGGAACGGTGCAATCAGGTGCTGGAGAGCTGTGGTGGTGAGCCTTTGGCACGATTGTCTGACTTGATGGAGGCACGTTTTAAAGGGCTGGTGACCTTTGCTGAGCTGGATCACTACGGACCGAGGGAGGGTGTAGACTACTATGGCCTCTTTATGTCAAGGAGGCCCAAACCAAGGCCGCTCTGGCCCCCAGGTGATGGACCGCGGATCTTTGTCTACCAGCACCACGGCTTCCGCCAGTTTCCAGGTTTGATGAAACAGCTCGATAAAATGGGTTATCCAACGCTGGTGATTTCACCCGGTATCAGTAAACAGGATGCGAGCCGATACAGTGGACGCAGTCTCTCGATCAGTGATCGACAGGTAGATATATCATTGGTGGCAGAGGAGGCGGATGCCATATTCAGTCATGCCCCCCACGGTCTGGTGGTGGAGCTGCTGCGCCTCGGAAGGGCCTCGATACTGCTGCCCAATTACGTGGAGCAGGCGTTACTGGCCCATCGTGTGGAGCAGCAGGGGCTGGGAATCTCCTGCGGACGCAATCACAGTCGCCATAACTACCGGCAGGTGATAGAAAAACTGCAGGAAAGCAGGGTGATTTCAGATAACGCCATCGCCTTCAGTAGACACTACAGCGACTATGATCCCGAGGCGGCTGTCAATGAGCTGGTGGATAGGCTTGAGGAGTGTATTGCGGGTGATTGTTGAGCTATGGAGCGCTGCAGCGTAAGCTTGCCGCCATGAACCCACTGTTTCTTTTTCTACTGATATTTGTCGGCGCCCCTCTGGTCGAGCTCTATTTCCTTATCGAGGTGGGCTCGGTGATCGGTGCCATACCCACCATTGCCCTGACTATTTTTACTGCGGTACTCGGCGGTATGCTGGTGCGTCTACAGGGCTTTGCCACCGCCATGCGGGTGCGTGAGACGATGGAGCGGGGCGAGACCCCGGCTATCGAGGTGATGGAGGGGGTGTTACTGCTACTGTGTGGCATCCTTTTACTACTGCCCGGTTTTCTCACCGATCTCTTCGGCTTTCTCTGTCTGGTGCCCCAGCTCCGGCGTATGCTGGTGGTCGGCTTTCTCAAACGCTCTGGCGTGATGCAGCCACCACCCGGTGCGGCTTCCCGACAGCAGGAACACCAGAAACAGGATGGGCCGCGGGTGATTGAAGGTGAGTTCCATCGTCACGACGAGTGACCCTTTGCCACTCGTGATCTGTTCAGTTTTCTCGCCGATTCAATTACTGAATAGTGACTCGATCTGGCTTGGAGATATTTTGAACGCACCAAGCGTTCGCTGGTACCAACACCTACTGCTTCGGTCGATTGAAAGGCTGGTGCTGGAACGTTTCATCGACTGCAGGTGACCTGCACAAGGGGTTTGTCCGCATCTACTGCGACGGTTTTAGCAAAAGCAAATTCCTATCCTCCATTAAAATTTTTATTCAACAGACTTTGAAATGTTTCCTCAGGCAACGGCTTGCTGAACAAATACCCCTGAGCCAGATCGCACCCCTGTTCCGCAAGGAAATCTCGTTGCGCTTCAGTTTCCACACCTTCGGCAACGATAGACAACTGCATGCTGCGACCCAAAGCAATCACCGCTTTGGCAATGGCCAAATCATCTTTATCATTGGGAATGCCTCGAACAAAGGACTGGTCGATTTTCAGACTATGGACAGGTAACTGTTTCAAATAACTTAGAGAAGAGTAGCCGGTACCAAAGTCGTCGATGGCAAGCTTAAGCCCCAATCTGTTCAAACAATTTAGGGTCTGAATGCCCTGCTCTGCCTGTGTCATGATAAAAGTTTCAGTAACCTCCAGTTCCAGATAACGGGGATCGAGCTCTGTCTCCTCCAGAACCTGCGTCACCGTCTCTACCAAATGTCCCTCTTGAATCTGCTGGCCTGCCACGTTGACACTAATGGATTGGAGAGGATATCCAGCTACATGCCAGCGTTGCATCGCTTTACAAGCTGTACGTAAAACCCACTCTCCGAGGGAGATAATCAGACCGCTCTCTTCTGCCAATGGAATGAACTTATCCGGTGAAATTATCCCCCTTTCAGGGTGATTCCAGCGTACCAATGCTTCGGCTCCTATCAACTGGCCATCCTGAAAGGAAAACTGTGGTTGGTAATGGAGGATTAATTGATCTTCATTGATAGCCCTGGAGAGCTCTCGTTCCAACACCACTCGTTCCAATGCGTGTGCGGTCAATTCATCGGTATAAAACTGGTAGCGGTTGCGGCCCAATTCTTTAGCTCGATACATTGCTGCATCGGCATTCCTGATGATGGTGGTCACATCCTGGCCATCTGCCGGATAGATGCTGATACCAATACTGAAGCTGACAGGTAACTCCTGATCATCTACCTCAATCGGAACCTCCATAGCCTTGAGAATCTTTTGCGCCACTTGTGCTGCGTCCTCCGGATTTGTGAGGGACTCCAGTATAATGGTGAATTCATCTCCCCCCAATCGGGCCACCGTGTCCCCCTCGCGAACCTGAGCAACCAAACGCCTTGCTACGGTTTGCAAAAGTTTGTCACCAACCGGGTGACCCATGCTGTCATTAATGAGCTTAAAACGATCCAGATCCAAGAAAAGGATAGCGACGTTTTGTTTTTCTCTGTGTGCCCGCTGAAGAGCATGAGTACTCCGTTCCTGAAACAGTAAGCGGTTAGGTAGATCAGTAAGGATGTCGTAGTGTGCCAGGTGACGGATTCGCTCTTCTGAAAGTTTACGTTCACTGATATCACTAAAGACGCTGATGTATTGAACGACCTCGCCCTGCTGATTCTTCACTGCACTTATATTCTGCCAGACAGGGAACACCTCACCACTCTTACGACGGTTCCAGATCTCTCCCTCCCATACTCCCCGCTCTTTTAACTGAGCCCAGAAATTCTGGTAAAAGGCCTCATCATGACGGTCTGATCTTATGATTCTTGGGGAGGCTCCTATGGCCTCTTCCATCGAATAGTCAGTAATGGCGCTAAAGGCTGGATTAACTCTTAAAATCACCGCCTTATGATCGGTAATCATGATCCCTTCAGCCGTGTTGGCAAATACACTTTCTGACAGTCGCATGCTCTCTTCGGTCTGTTTCTCCCGGGTTATATCTCTGATCGTAGCCACCATTTCCTGGGGTGTATCACCATCCCCCTCGAGCAACTCTCCACGATGAATAACGGTAATTACAGAGTCATCATCCCGAATCACCCGGTGCTCCAGTTCATAATGAGAAAGCACTCCTTTCCGTACTCTACCTATGGCCCGCTCTACAGAAGCACGGTCCTGAGGGTGAACAAAGTTGAGTATGCCGGCTATAGAAGGTGGTGATGCAGATGGATTGAGGGTGAAAAGGCGGGCACACTCAGCAGACCAGAATATTTCATCCGTCTCCAGATTGCCGTTCCAGCTCCCCAGCTTGGCGATACTCTGGGCCTGGGTTAATCGCTCCTGATTTATCTGGAGTTCCAGAGTTTTTTCAGTGACCAGTCGTTCAGTCCGTTGCTGACGCCCCTGCAGGCTGATAATAAAGGCCAGTAACAATCCCATGAGCAACACGCCACTGATCAGAACAACCATAGATCCGTATTGGGTATGACCGGCCAGATAGGAGTCACCGACCAGGATTTCAAACTGCCACTGACGTCCTGCAAAAGGAAATTCTGCTTTCCAGTGTAATCTATCGCCATGCAGTTCCGGAGCCACTTCCATCTGGGCACTGCTGTACAGATCGGCTCCATCATCCACAAAGAGGATTTGTTCCTCTACAGGAGCATTTATATCCTTGAGGATTAACGTCAAATCTTCTGTGTTGTGATCCGCAAGAGCCGTCGCAATCAAATCACCGATACGCAACACCCCTACCGCGTATCCGGTCAGGTTGTCGATGCGTTCCTGAAGAGTGTTTAGAGGGCGATTCTTCTGATAGACAGGCTCAAATAACAAAGTGCCGTATTGACTACCAGTTTCCTGAACCAGCTTGATGCGACCAGTGGCAACAGTCGATCCTGTATTACGGGCTTGTTCCAGCGCTTTTTGGCGTATCGGATTTGAGGCCACATCATATCCCAGGGCATTTTTATTTCCCTCCAGTGGTTCAATATAAAGAACCGTTACATATTCATCACGCTGACTGGCTGGAACTAACACACCTGTCGGACTACGTTCCTTAATCTGAAAGTTAGTAAAGCTATGGGTCCTGATCTGGCTCTCAAAGGTTTCTCTTTCCTTATGAAAGATCCGTGGATTCCATGACAGAGCCTGAATTCCACTATGGCGTTCAAGAGGAAGACGAACAAAGTCATGAAATTCCTGCTGGTTAACCTCCTCAGATGCATCAAACAGGCTACGCACCGACTGAACTACGTCCAGATGTAGTTCCAGTTTTTGCTTGATTGCAACGTGAAGAGCATTTGTATGACGTAGAAACTCTAATTGTTGACGTTTCTCTTCCCCATCACGGGTATAAATATATGTCGCCGTTACAGCAAGCAATGTAATCAACAATGGCCATAAAATAGATAACCATGTTCGGAAACGAGTAGAGCCAGTATTCATGTTTAGCAGCCTTCACAAAATACTTAAATCAGCATGTAGAACAATGTTTTACTCTATTATTGGTTCATGGTAACAACAATGATTTGAAAGCCAGTTAGGGAGACTCTGATCAAGTCATGATTGCTTTACGCTGGCTAAAATCACCCCAATTCGCTTCGAAGATCGGAGCAATAGAGTGGCTATTACCGCTCACTTCGAAACAAATTAGAACAATTTTATCTCAGCCTAAATCTAACCAGACTTAATCAGAGGCTCCCTAGAACAGCTAAACGTTTGTCTGGCACCTGCAGATAAGCGTAGCTCGAATTATTAATCCTTCAACTAATCGAAAAGTACTGTCATTGCTAGAATAATATACTCGGGTATTATTTTTAAAATATGGGGTCAAACTGATTCCGGCTAAAGGCTTGAGTGACAGGGTAGGTACCTCAGCTCCGGCGTGATGCAGCTACACCCGGAACTGTCCACCGACAGCAGGAGCACCTGAAGCAGGATGGGCCGCGGGTGATCGAGGGTGAGTTCCATCGTGACGATGAGTGACCCTTTGCCACTCGTGATCTGTTCAGTTTTCTCTCCAGCATGCGCTATTTCAATGCGCTGAGAATCTCCTGTCTGTCATAGCCACTAATCACCGTTTTGTTGATAACGATCAGGGGTACACCACGCCCGCCCAGAGCATCGTACTCCTTTCTGGCTATTTCCGACTTTTCGATGTCGTACTCAATATAGGGCACCCCCAGCCTGTCGAACAGCCTGCGTGCCTTAGCGCAATAGCTGCACCAGGAGGCGCCGTACATTACCACTTCGCTATTGCTGCTCAGTGTAATCTGCGGCACGGGAGTCAAGTAGTCGACAATTTTTCCCATGTTGAGAAAGGCGGCAAAGAGAAGGGTAAAGACGAAAATTTTTTTCATGTCATGGAGTTGGGATTGAATGGATAGAAGTTCGACAGCTATTTGTAGTCATGGTTGCACCGGCTCAGCCATCTCCTAGGAGCCTGTCCGAGAATAGGAGCCGTAGCGAGGGGAAACCATTTTGAGTCCATTTTTTGATCATTTGAGGCGAATAGTTGCTCTTATTCAACGAAAATGAGCGGAAAAATGGGCCAAAAGGGCTTTTCCGCAGTAGGTTCTCTATTCTCGGATAGGCTCCTAGTGGCTAAGACGATACCACCAGCGGCCCAGGTACTCATGCACAGCACGGCTGCTGTTGTGTAGCTGTTCGGCGCTGGGAAGCCATTCATTGAGAGGGGGTAGATCGGTGGTGGTGTATTCGAAGCCGGTGGGTGCGGAAACCACATCTACACCTACCCGCTCAAAGGACTCAAGTGATCGGGGCATGTGTAGTGCGTGAGTGACCAGCAGCACTTTGCGAATACCCATCTTGCGCAGCAGTGGTGCCGTCATTTCAGCATTCTCGCGGGTAGTTCGACTCTTCTCCTCAGTGGCTGCAACTTTGACCTGAAAATCTTTTTCCAGAGTGCTGCGCATCAGAACCGCTTCTGGTGTGTCTCCTGGATAGCGGCTTCCGCCTGTGGGAATGACCGCCAAGCCGGTGGCGCGGGCGAGATGAGCCGCGTAGCGCACCCTCTCCAGGGTCGATGTGCTGACGGTACTACCCCCATACTCCGGGGCGTTCTGGCGTCTGCCGCCGCCGAGCACCACGATAGCTTCTGCATCGGTGGTCTCAATCTGCCGCGGTGTCAGTGCCGGTATATGCTCCAGCGCCATCAGGAGCCTGTTTGAGGTGTAGTGAGTGCTTAGTAGGTAGAAAGCTGTCAGAGTGAGGAGCAGGATCAGTTTGCTGAAGAAGCGTTGTCTGATCGTCAGACCAAAGAGACCCACCAGGATCAGAACCCCCGGTGGTAGGACCAGCGTCTTCAGTGTCCAGACTATCTCCTGTTCCATTAGCTCTCCCCCGGATCAAGAAGTGGGTTGGCCTGCAGGTCGGCGTGATAGGAGGAGCGTACCATAGGTCCGCTGGCGACGTTTGAGAATCCCATCTCTTCACCACGCTCTCTGAGTTGGTCAAACTCCTGTGGTGTGACAAAGCGGGAGACCGGCAGGTGCTCCTTGCTCGGCTGCAAGTACTGGCCGAGGGTGAGCATGTTGCAGCCGTGCCGACGCAGCTCCAACATTACCTCTTCCACCTCTTCCAGGGTCTCACCGAGGCCGAGCATCAGCCCCGATTTTGTCTGTACCTCTGGGTGGCTCTGTTTGAACTGCTGCAGTAGTTGCAGTGAGTCCTGGTAGTCCGCACCGGGACGGGTCTGAAGGTAGAGTCGGGGGATAGTCTCCAGGTTGTGGTTGAAAACATCGGGAGGAAATTGGCCGATAGCCTCCAGCGCCACCGCCTCACGACCACGAAAGTCGGGTACCAGAATCTCTATGCGGGTATCGGGATTGCGCTCTCTCAGTGCGACGATACACTCTGCGTAGTGCCCGGCACCACCATCCCGAAGGTCATCCCGGTCGACCGAGGTGATGACAACGTACTTCAACTGCATGGCACTCACCGCCTCTGCCAGCTGTGCGGGCTCCTGAGGGTCGAGCGGCTTGGGTTTGCCGTGGGCGACATCGCAGAAGGGGCAGCGACGGGTACAGATATCACCCATGATCATAAAGGTGGCGGTGCCATGGTTGAAACACTCGCCCAGATTGGGGCAGGCAGCCTCCTCGCAGACAGAGCTTAGCTTGCTCTTCCGAAGGATCTTTTTGATCCGCGTTACCTCGCTGCCGCCGTGATATTTAACCCGTATCCAGCTCGGCTTGCGCAGCATCTGGGTGGTGGGCTCGACCTTAACCGGTATCCGTGACAGCTTCTCTCCCCCCCGCTGATGGCTCTCAGGGGTGGCTCGGGAGGGAGCGGTGAAGTCTTTACTTTTGCTCATTGATTCATATCGCGCAGAGTGAGTTCGTGTTGGATATGTTGTACCAACCGCCGTCCTACACTGTCCAGGTCTGATGGTCCCCCTTCATCCACCAACTGAGTGACGGCAAGTCCGGTATAACCGCAGGGGTTGATGCGGGAGAAGGGTTCCAGGTCCATGTCGACATTGAGACTGAGACCATGAAAGCTGCAGCCATGGCGCACACGCAGGCCCAGCGCAGCAATCTTACGCCCATCAACATAAACCCCCGGTGCCTTGGGTTCGGCATTGGCTTTGATATCGTACCCTTCCAGCAGGGCGATGATACTCTTCTCGATAAGGGACACCAGTTGGCGCACTCCAAGCTTGGCCCGTCGCAGATCAATCAACAGGTAGGCGACCAGTTGCCCGGGGCCGTGGTAGGTGACTTGACCGCCGCGGTCGCTCTGAACCACCGGAATGCCACCGGGATCGAGAAGGTGCTCCGTTTTCCCCGCCTGACCCTGGGTAAATACCGGCGTGTGCTCCACCAGCCAGATCTCATCTGCGCTCTCCGGGGTGCGCCCGTCAGTGAAAGCCTGCATCTCCCGCCAGACTTCGGTGTACTCTCGTCTGCCAAGATAACGGCAATGTAGTGTGCCCTGGTTCATCGGGAGAGTGACACTCGATCTAGAGGCTCATGAGGACGCGTTCACTGTCGGTCAGCGCATGGTATATGGCATCCAGCTGGGGCTTGCTGGTGGCCTCAAAGGTGATGGTGACGGCAAGGTACTTACCGCCCTTGCTCGAGCGACTCTTTACCGCACCTTCACTGACATTGGGTACATGCTCCCGGACGATGCCGAGTACCACCGCGTCAAAGTCGGGTGCTGCATACCCCATCGCCTTCACTGAAAATTGGCAGGGAAACTCCAGCAGTGTCTCTTTCTCATCGCTCATAGGGGTGGTTGTCCAAGTGTTCGTTCGGCAGTGGCGCCGCTCCTACATGGTGGTATCGGCCTGCAATTTTGCTTTGAAATCGGTGTAATAGTTTCTGATGCGCTGATAGATGGGGCCGGGAGCGCCGTTTCCAACCTGTTCGCCGTCTAAAGTGACCACCGCCATCACCTCTCGTGTCGAGCTGGTGAGCCAGACTTCGTCGGCATGGTGCAACAGGGCGACGGGGATATCCTCCTCCCTGAAAGGTAATTCATGGGTCTGGGCCAACTCCAGCACCAGATTACGGGTGACTCCCGGCAATAGCTGGTCACCCCCCGGCGGCGTGATGATGACACCCTTATCGACGATGAACAGATTGCTTGTTGCTCCCTCGGTAGCGTGGCCGTCACGTATCAGGATGGCATCCGCCGACCCCTGGTCCACTGCCTCCTTGCGCAGCAATATGTTGGCCAGCAGGGTGATCGCCTTGATGTTGCAGTGGTGCCAACGGCTGTCGTCGTGGGTGGTGGCGGTCACTCCGCTGTTGAAGGTTGCAGGGTCTGGGTAGACAACCGGCTGGGACATGGCGAAAACTGTGGGTGTGAGGTTCCGGGGTATGCCGGGATCGCGTTTGCCACTGTTGCCACGGGTGATCTGAAGGTAGATCGATTGCTCCTCCCCCGGACGCTGCAGGGTCAGTCGGTCAATAACCCCCCTCCATGCTTCGTTCGACAGAGGTTTCTTTATGCCGAGGGCGCGGAGGCTCTCTGCCAGTCGCGTGAGATGATGCTCGAGTCGAAACGGTCGACCGCTATAGCAAGGAATTACCTCGTAGACGCCGTCGCCAAAGAGAAAGCCGCGGTCTGTCACCGAGACTTTTGCCTCCTGAAGCGGCAGGTACACCCCATTTAGATAGACCAGGGAACTCACTTCTTCTGCTATTCAAGCCAGAGCAGGACGCTGTCTCTGGCAAGCTGCCAGATACCACCCTTTGCCACAGACTCCAATGCAATCAGAGGTGCCTCGGCGACGCTATTACCATTGAGAGCGACGTTGACCTTACCCATTACCTCCCCTTTGCCTACGGGTGCGGTGATCTGCGGGTTGATCGACATGGATGCCTTGAGATTTTTGTACTGTTTGCGCGGGATAGTGATAAAGAGGTCGCTGTTCAGTCCCAGCCCTAACTGCTCTTTGTCACCTTTCCAGGTGCGTACCTGGGAGAGTTTGTCTCCGGCGCTGTAGAGGCGATGGGTCTCAAAGAAGCGGAAGCCGTAGTTGAGCAGTGCCTGGCTCTCCTTGGCTCTGGAATTTTCACTCTTGGTTCCCATAACCACCGAGATAAGTCGCATGTTGTCGCGCTTGGCCGAAGCGACAAGGCAGTAGCCCGCGGCATCCGTATGGCCTGTTTTGAGACCGTCGACGGTTTCATCGCGCCACAGCAATTTATTGCGGTTGTGCTGTTTGATCTTGTTAAAGGTGAAATCTTTGACAGCGTACCATTTGTAGTACTCCGGGAACTCACGGATAGTGGCAGTTGCTACCTTCGCTATATCTCGGGCGGTGGTGTAGTGATCCTCAGCCGGCAGGCCGTTGCTGTTGATGAAGTGGGTGTTGCTCATGCCGAGGCGTCGTGCGTGCTCATTCATCAGCCCGGCAAAGCTATCCTCACTGCCGGCGATGTGTTCCGCCAGGGCGACACTGGCATCATTACCGGATTGGATGATCATCCCCTTCAGCAGGTTCTCCAGAGAGACCTTTTTATTGACCTCGATAAACATCCGCGAGCCGGGGGTGCGCCACGCTTTCTTGCTTACCAGCACCTCCTCATCGAGTTTGATATTGCCCTCCTTGAGTTCACGCAACACCACGTAGGCGGTCATGATCTTGGTCAGGCTGGCCGGTTCCAGGCGCTCATCCGCATTCTCTTCGCTGATCATCTTGCCGCTGTCGAAGTCGATCAGCAGATGACCATTCGCTGCCACTTTTGGTGGTGCAGGAACCGGGCTTGCCGCCTGCACCTGGGTGAAGGTGACCAGAATGAACAGCAGAAGGAGCAAAAATGAGAGGCGATGCATATGGATTGGCACGAGGCGGCTTTCCTGTCGGTGGTGATGAGTGTGAAGACCCTGTTCAACGGGCGAAGTTCTGTTTCATTCTAACCTGAACCGCCATGCTGCTGAAGCAGCGAGTAGATACAGCGCCTAGTCGAGGACGATTCTGGTCTCATTGATCCCAAGACGGGAGAGCTGTTGACTGAGTGTATCAGCTAGGGTGACCGAGGCCAGAGGGCCCACTTGAACCCGGTATACAGGGCCTCCCTGTTGCTGTGACTGTTGAATACGAATCGACTGATTAAGCGTCATCTCCAGCCGTTGTCTCAGCTGGTGAGCATTGTGGCGACTGTTGAAGGCGCCCACCTGGATAAACAGTCCTCGACTTATGGGTTTTTGATCCACTTTTACGGCAGCACGGTGGTTGATCGGTTGCCCTGGGCGGATTGCTCTGATCTCCACCAGACCGGTACCCTTGCCGAGGATGCCGAGCTTGGTGGCTGCAGCATAGGAGAGGTCGATAATGCGATTCTGGTGGAAGGGGCCGCGATCATTCACCTTGACGATGGTACGACGGCCGTTGTCGAGGTTGGTTACCTCCACATAGGTGGGTAGTGGCAGGCTCTTGTGGGCTGCAGTCATGGCGTACATGTCGTAGGTTTCACCACTGCTGGTGGTGCGGCCGTGAAATTTGGTTCCGTACCAGGAGGCGATGCCGCGCTGGTTAAAGCCGTCGCTGCTGGACATGACATGGTAACGTTTGCCGAGCACCACGTAGGAGTTTGGGTTACCGCTGCGACTGCGCCGCTCCGCCTGGGGGACGGCGTCGGAGATAGTGCTCGGGTCGAGTTTGCGTGCAGGCGCGCTGTCGTCGTCGGAGAAGCCGGGAATAGATGGCGGGCGAATGGAGCAGGCCGTCACCAGTATGGCAACGGTCAATAGGGTGTAAAGCGTTTTACTACTGATCACTGACTGTCGCCTGCCCGATACCGCTCAAGAAGCTCTTCACCCAGCTGATAGACCGCCATGGCGTAGAGATTACTATGATTGTAGCGGGTAATAACGTAGAAGTTGTGCAGCCCGAGCCAGTACTCGTCGCCATCGGCACCCTCCAGTTGGATCAGGGTGGTAAGGGTGTCATCGCCGGGTTGTGCCTCTGCCGTGATTCCCGAGGCACTCAGCCGGCTGAAGGGGATTGAGGGCTTCTTGGGTTTACGACCGGTCATTTCAAAACCGGCATAGTCAGCTTTCCTGCCGGATGAGAGTGTGGTGACCTCTTCCCCCTCGCGCCAGCCGTGATCCTTGAAGTAGTTGGCGATACTGCCAATGATATCGGCATCGCTGTTCCACAGGTCACGTCTGCCGTCACCATCAAAGTCTACGGAGTAGTTGCGGTAACTGGTGGGGATAAACTGGGGTTTACCGACGGCGCCTGCATATGAGCCTTTTACCGCCTCCAGGTCGATTCCCTCATCGCGCCCCAGAAGTAGAAATGCCTCCAGCTCTTTACGCCCGAATTTAGCCCGATCGGGGTAGTGGAATGCCTGGGTGACCAGGGAGTCGAGCACCGGGGTCTTTCCTGAGCGTCGGCCATAGTGGGTTTCGACGCCGACAATCGCCACCAGAATATGCTGGGGGATATGGAACTGCTTTGAGGCGGCTTCAAACAGGCTTTTGTGCTTATTCCAGAACTTTACCCCTTTGACGATGCGTGACTCATTGAGAAAGTTTTTCCGGTATTTTTTCCAGGCCCAAGTTCTCTCAGCCGATTTCTCGAAGCTGTCGATGATCTCCTGGCGGAACTTGCCCTTGGCAAGTAGGGTGCCTAGCTCACTCTTATCCATGTCGTGGCGGGCGACCATCTGGTCTACAAATTGCTCCATCCCCTGCTGTGGGGTCTGTGCCCCTTGGGCGGGCAGGGAGAGTATTGCCGTCAGCAGTACTGCTGACCGGCAGAAAAGTCGTAAGATGTTCATCGGTTCCATTGTCCTTGAATACTCCATGCTATGTCGATAGTAGCTTTCTGTGGGTATGGATGGACATCAGGATACCGAATCCGGCCATGATGGTCACCAAGGATGTGCCGCCGTAACTGATCAGCGGCAGGGGTACACCCACCACAGGAAGGATGCCGCTGACCATGCCGGTGTTGACAAAAAGGTAGAGGAAAAACAGCAGGGTGAGGGAACCGCCCAGCAGTCGACTGTAGGTATCCTGGGCCTGGGCGGCGATGTAGAGGCCGCGAAAAATAATGAACAGGTAGATCAGGAGCAGCACTAGAATGCCGCTGAAACCGAGCTCTTCGGCGGCGACTGCAAAGATGAAATCAGTTGTTCTCTCGGGCAGAAACTCCAGGTGGGACTGGGTGCCGTTGAGCCAGCCCTTGCCGTAGAGACCGCCGGAGCCGATAGCGATCTTCGACTGGATGATGTGGTAACCGGTATTGAGGGGGTCGCTCTCGGGATTAAGGAAGGTGAGCACCCGATCGCGCTGGTACTCATGCATGCCCCACTTCCAGAGCGCGGCGGCAAGCGGGATTGAGACCACCACCAGGGCGCTGATAAATCGCCAGCTGAGACCGGCCAGAAAAAGTACAAAGATGCCGGCACCGGCGACCAGCAGGGAGGTGCCGAGGTCGGGCTGGCGTGCGATCAGCAACACCGGTACCAGGATCAGGGTTGCGGCCACCAGTAGTCGGCTCCAGCGTGGCGGCAGGGACTTTTCGGCAAGGAACCAGGCGATCATCATGGGCACCGCCACTTTGACCAGCTCTGAAGGCTGGAAGCGAAAACCGATATCGAGCCAACGCTGGGCCCCCTTGCCTTTATCTCCCGCCACCAGTACCGCGATCAACAATATGAGGCTGATGCCATAAAGCCCTGGAGACCAGCGTCTCAGCTGGGTGGGATGGATCTGGGCGAGGGCGACCATGGCAAAGAAGGCGAGACCGAGACGCACCATCTGACGCTGGATCTGCCCCATATCCTGATCACTGGCACTGTATAGAATCAGCAGGCCGAAACCACAGAGTAGAATCAGTGCGGTCAATAGAGGCAGGTCAAGGTGGAGGTCGGCCAGCAGCCCCTCGGCGCGGGTAGGGTTGGACTCGCGCAGGCCGCTGGGTTGGTAGGCGCGGCTCATGGTCGCTCCGGAAGCAGGTGGTGATCCATCATTTTCTTGGCGATAGGAGCGGCTACCGAGCCACCGTGGCCGCCATTTTCCACCACCACGGCAATGGCTATTCGGGGAGCTTCAACGGGGGCGAAAGCGATGAAAAGAGCGTGATCACGCATCTTTTTTGCGACCGTCTCTTCATCATACTCCTCCTCTTGTTTGACGGTGAATACCTGAGCGGTTCCGGTCTTTCCCGCAATGCGGTAGTGGTCGCTCCTGATTCTTTTGGCGGTGCCGCGCAGGCCTTCGATCACCTGGGTCATGGCATGGATAATATCATCCCAGTTCTTTTCCGAGTTGCGTGGCAGGCTGACGCTCTCCGGTAATAATATCTTTTTGCCGGCATCTTCTTCTCCCTCGGTGATATGGGTGACAATATTTGGGCGAACCCTGGTTCCCCTGCCTGCGAGGGTGGCGGTGGCACTGGCAAGCTGTAGTGGTGTTGTCAGGAAGTAACCCTGACCAATACCCGTGATCAGTGTCTCCCCCGGGTACCAAGGCTTGCGACGGGTGCGCCTTTTCCACTCTTTTGAGGGCAGCAAGCCACTGTCTTCGCCGGTGAGATCAACGCCTGTCCGGCTACCAAAACCGAAACGGCTGAGAAAACTGTGCAGCCGTTTAATACCCATCTGTCGAGCCAGATCGTAATAGTAGACATCGCAGGACTGGGTAATTGCCTGTTTCAGGCTTACCGCCCCATGGCCGGTCTTTTTCCAGTCCCGGTATTTATGGGAGTGGTTGGGTAGCTGGTAGTAGCCGGGACAAAATTTCTGCTGGGTATAGCTGATGGTGCCGTCCTCCAGTCCGCCAAGGCCGATAAAGGGTTTGACCGTGGATCCCGGTGGATAGCGACCGCGCAGGGCACGGTTGAATAAGGGGTTGTCGTCTGACTGCTGCAGTGCTTTATAGCTTGCTGGACTGATCCCCTCAACAAACAGGTTGGGGTCGAATCCCGGCTTGCTTACCAGGGCCAGAATGCCGCCACTCTGTGGGTCGATGGCGACGGCGGAGCCGTTATTCTCGCCAAAGGCTTCCATCGCCACCTGTTGCAGTCCGGCATCGAGTGAGAGTGTCAGGTCTCTGCCCGGGGTTGGTGGCTGATTTTCCAGTACGCGAATGATACGGCCAACAACGTTGGTCTCGATCCGCTGCAGTCCGACTTTGCCGTGGAGAACATTTTCGTATGCCTTCTCTACCCCGCTTTTCCCGATATAGGTGGTCCCGGAGTAGCTGGAGGTATCGATCTCCTGAAGCTCCCGTTTATTTATCCGTCCGACATAGCCGAGGACGTGGGAGGTGATCGCTTTTAGTGGGTAGTCCCGCAGCAGCTTGGCTTGGATCTCAACGCCGGGGAAACGGTGCTGGTCAACGGCGAACCGGGCTACCTCCTCCTCGGTGAGACGTACTCTGATCGGGATGCTGTCAAAACGCCTGCGCTGCTTGCGCAGCCGCTCAAACCGCTTGAAATCACTCTCGCCAATGGTGATTACCTTGCCGAGGTCGATGAGTGTCTGATCCAGATTTTTTACCTGCTCCGGGACTATTTCCAGGCTGTGGGCTGGTAGGTTTTGGGCCAGAATGGTGCCGTTGCGGTCAAGGATCAGGCCCCGGGTTGGGGGTAGCGGAGTCACTTTGACACGGTTGTCGTGAGAGAGTGTTTCGAAGTGTTCGTTTTCCAGGATCTGCAGTTTGACCAGACGTAGCACCAGGAAGAGAAGCATCAAAGTAATAAGAAGTGCAGCCACCAGCGCTCGGCTCTTGAAAAGGCGACTCTCAAGCAGGTAGTTTTTCAGTGTGCTTTGGGCCATATTCTCGGCTAGCTGTCAGAAAAGGTTGTGGTGGTGGCAGTTTTACCTGACATCGAACTTCCGTCGCAGGTCACGTAATACGATGTAGATCCAGGGCCAGAGCAGCATTCCCACCAAGGGAGGAATCCAGTAGCCCATTGTTGGTGCTGGCAGGGAGACTGCGCCCATGACCCAGAAAGAGAGCACCTTCTCGATCATCAGCAACATCAGCACAGAGAGTGATTGCTGCCACAGCGGGAACAGCCTTACCCGTAGATGTGACTCATGGGCAATATAGGCGACCAGGGCGAGGGCAAGCGCGTGTTGGCCCAGTAGAGTACCAGTTATCACATCCACCAGAATCCCGGTTAGCCAGCCGACGCCGACACCCACACGTTGAGGCAGGGCCAGTATCCAGTAGATGAGTACCAGGGTGTACCACTGGGGGCGGAGCATCTGTGCCCAATCAGGAAGGGGGAGAATAGTAAGCATCAGCGCCAGGACAAAAGTGAGGGCAATGATGGTGCCGCCGCTACGGGGGGAGAGGCTCATTTTGTCGTCTCCCCGTCACTCTTCTCTCTCATATCAGTCGCCGCAGGAAGCTCATCGTAAGGCTTCAGTGTCCACACCAGCAGTGCCTCGCGGGTACGATCAAGGTGAGCTACCGGTTGTGCACTGACATCGGCGAACGGTTCTCCCGGCTTGTGTACTACCCTGGTGACCCTGGCCACTGGATAACCTGTCGGAAAACGGCCACCGAGTCCGGAAGTGACCAACAGATCACCCTCGCGGATATCTGCGTTGTTCGGTAGATTGGGCAGATCGAGGGTGTTGATGCGGCCGGTTCCCATGGCGATAGTGCGTAGCCCATTACGGTTGATCTGTACCGGCAGTGCGTGGCTGATATCGGTGATCATCAGCACAGATGAGGACGATCGGTGAACATGAACCACCTGTCCCATTACGCCGCCGGCATCCAGCACCGGCTGGCCCTGGAACACCCCGGAGTTGGTCCCCTTGTTGATCATCACCTGCTGGCGGTAGGGATCCAGCTCAATTGCCATCAACTCAGCGATCAGTACTCGTTCACCTATCCTGAAGGATGAGTCCAGCAGATTGCGCAGGCGAGTATTTTCCGATTCCAGTGCGGCCATCTTCTGTTGCTCAGCTTTGAGCAGCAGATTCTCTCTGCTCAGGGTCTCGTTTGATCTCTGCAGACTCTCCCGGGTGGTAAGGGTTTCGTTGGCCCACTCGCCTACAGTACGCGGCAGATTTACGACATAGAGTAACGGTGACAGCAGAGTGGCGAGCGTCGAGCGTACAGCCTCAAGATGGTTTTGCCGATGATCCATGATCATCAGGGCAAGCGAGAACACCACCGCGAAAATTACACGGAAAGTGACGGAGGGCCCCTGTGTGAAGATCGGTTTAATCGGTTGACCAGCCTCTTTAGTTTGGGAATCCTATACAAAGAGAGCCTCTGAATGGAGCTGTGATTTCACGCTCCGCTCAGAGGCTCCAGGAGCAGAGTGCCAATATCAGTCGAGAGCAAACAGCATGTCGCCGCCCCGTTCATCCAGCATCTCCAAAGCACGTCCACCGCCTCGTGCGACACAGGTGAGGGGGTCCTCGGAAATGAGTACAGGCAGCCCGGTCTCCTCTTGCAGCAGACGGTCGATATCACGTAGCAGGGCGCCGCCGCCGGTGAGAACAATGCCGCACTCAGCAACATCTGCACCCAGTTCCGGTGGCGTCTGCTCCAGTGCCGCCTTGACGGCGCCGACGATGCCGGAGAGAGGCTCCTGCAGTGCTTCCAGGATCTCGTTACTGTTGAGGGTAAAGCTGCGGGGGATGCCCTCAGCCAGATTTCGACCCTTGATCTCCATCTCCTTGACCTCGTTGCCGGGGAAGGCGGAGCCGATCTCTTTCTTGATACGCTCTGCAGTGGCTTCACCGATCAGGGTGCCATAGTTACGACGGACGTAGTTGATAATCGCCTCATCAAAACGGTCGCCGCCGACGCGCACCGAGTTGGAGTAGACGATGCCGTTGAGGGAGATGATCGCCACCTCGGAGGTGCCGCCACCAATATCCAAGACCATTGAGCCGCGGGGCTCGTCCACCGGCAGGCCGGCACCGATGGCGGCCGACATCGGCTCCTCGATAAGGTAAACCTCGCGGGCGCCCGCGCCGGCGGCTGATTCGCGAATGGCGCGGCGCTCCACCTGGGTTGAGCCGCAGGGCACGCACACCAGCACTCTGGGACTGGGGCGGATGATTTTGCTTTCGTGCACCTTGTGTATAAAGTGCTGCAGCATCTTCTCGGTGACGGTGAAATCGGCAATGACGCCATCCTTCATCGGCCGGATGGCGGTAATGTTGCTCGGTGTGCGTCCCAGCATCAGTTTTGCCTCTTCACCCACGGCGGCGACCGACTTGCCGCCGCCCGGCCCGCGATCCTGGCGAATGGCGACAACTGAGGGTTCATCAAGGACGATGCCCTGGCCGCGCGCGTAGATCAAGGTGTTTGCGGTGCCGAGGTCGATGGAGAGGTCGTTTGAAAAAAGACCGCGTATGCGTCTGAACAACATGGCGAAATAGGATTCCCTTGAGGTGTCTTGTTAAATTTTTAAAGCGTGATTCCGTGGTCGGACAATCATACCGGCTCGAGGTGCCGCAGTCGGTGCATTTACGGTGATCTCACTGAGAAGAGGGTAATTTACCAACCGCAGGGGGGGTGGGGCAAGGAAGAGTACCGAAAATAGGGATATAAGTGCCAATTATCGGCTGATAGCGGCAGGCGCTTCCCATAATCCGACAGACGCACGGGCCTAAATGTGGTAATTTTCCCGTTTTCACCCAATCAGCCTATTCGTCTCTGGCGTGGGCTTGGGTGCTTTTCGAGCTAGTGTCGAGGGAGATATGTCGTTGGAAAGGTCTGATGTAGAGAAGATCGCTCACCTTGCCCGTTTGGCGGTAAGTGAAGACGAGCTGGATTCGGTCGCCAGTGACCTCTCAAATATTCTCGGTCTGGTAGAGCAGATGAGTGCGGTGGATACCACCGGGGTTGAGCCCATGGCACACCCGCTTCATATGGCGCAAAGGCTGCGCGAGGATATAGTGACCGAGGGCGACCAGCGTGAACTGTTTCAGTCTATCGCCCCAGAGACCGAAGAGGGGCTCTATCTGGTGCCCAGGGTGATTGAGTGAGTCGGTTGATTAACAGCCTAAACTTCCGAAATTAGATAACGGATCGATTTGAATGCATAGCAAAAGTATTGTCGAGCTTGCCGCAGGACTGCGTGCCGGTGATTTCTCCAGTGTGGAGCTGACCCAGGCCTATCTTGATCGTATCGCCCAACAGAATGAACAGCTCAACTGTCTGATCACCCTGTCGGCGGAGAGTGCCCTGGAAGAGGCGGCGGCGGCGGATGTGCAAATTCGCAGTGGTGAAGCCGGCCCGTTGACCGGCATCCCCATCGTCCACAAGGATATCTTCTGCACCGCCGGCATCAGAACCAGTTGCGGTTCACGCATGCTGGATAATTTTGTCGCCCCCTATGACGCCACAGTGGTGTCAAAGCTGAAGGAGGCAGGCACTATCCTGTTGGGTAAGGCCAATATG
The DNA here is from genome assembly GCA_040505895.1 of Sedimenticola sp. GTDB lineage: Bacteria > Pseudomonadota > Gammaproteobacteria > Chromatiales > Chromatiaceae > Vondammii. The sequence continues at coordinate 40,215 of JBEVXU010000025.1, forward strand.
GATGAGTTCGCCATGGGTTCTTCCAACGAAACCAGTTATTACGGCCCGGTGCGTAACCCCTGGGACACCGACGCAGTACCCGGTGGCTCCTCCGGTGGTTCAGCGGCAGCAGTGGCGGCGAGGCTGTGCGCTGCAGCGACCGGCACCGATACCGGCGGTTCTATCCGTCAGCCCGCCGCCCTCTGTGGCATTACCGGTTTAAAGCCCACCTATGGCCGGGTCTCCCGTTACGGCATGATCGCCTTCGCCTCGTCTCTCGATCAAGGCGGGCCGATGACACGCAGTGCAGCCGATGCGGCCGCCATGCTGCAGGTGATGGCAGGCTTTGACTCGCGCGACTCCACCAGCGCCGATCAGCCGGTGCCTGATTATTCAGCCGGCCTCAACGATGATATTGCCGGCCTGAAGATCGGTCTGCCGAAAGAGTATTTTGGTGAGGGGCTCGATGCCCAAGTGGCAGCTTCCATCGAAGCGGCCATTGATGAGTACAAGCGACTGGGTGCGGAGGTGGTGGAGATCAGTCTGCCCAACAGTCAGCTGGCGGTACCTACTTATTACGTGGTGGCTCCGGCGGAGTGCTCATCCAACCTGTCACGCTTTGACGGCGTGCGTTTCGGTCATCGATGCGAAGAACCTAAGGATCTCGAAGATCTCTATAAACGCTCCCGGGGTGAGGGTTTTGGTGCTGAGGTGAAGCGTCGCATAATGATCGGCGCCTATGTACTCTCGGCCGGTTACTACGACGCCTATTACCTGAAAGCACAGCAGATCAGGTATCTGATATCGAACGATTTCAGAGAGGCCTTCAAACAGGTAGACGTCATCATGGGGCCGACGACCCCCTCCACCGCATTTGCCATCGGTGAGAAGTCGGACGACCCGGTAACCATGTATCTGTCGGACATCTACACCATTGCAGCAAATCTGGCGGGACTTCCCGGTATCTCCATTCCGGCGGCACCGGTTGAGGGCAAGCCGGTAGGACTGCAGGTCATCGGTAACTATTTCCAGGAGGCGCAGCTACTCAATGTGGCCCATTGCTTCCAGCAAGCTACGGACTACCACAAGGCTGAGCCTGCACAGGCGTGAATAATCTCCCCATTTAATCATGGGGCACCAAAACTCGGATAGACATCAACATGCAATGGGAAACTGTAATCGGGCTTGAGATACATGCCCAACTGGCGACCAAATCGAAGATCTTCTCCGGTGCGTCGACCGCATTCGGCTCAGCACCCAATACCCAGGCCTGTAATGTAGACCTTGGGATGCCCGGTGTCTTACCGGTGCTCAACAAAGAAGTAGTGAAGATGGCGGTCACTTTCGGCTGTGCCATCGGCGCGGAGCTTGGGCGTCGCTCGGTGTTCGCCCGTAAAAACTACTTCTATCCCGATCTGCCCAAAGGCTACCAGATCAGCCAGTTTGAGTTGCCCATCGTTGGCCGGGGCGAGGTAGAGATTCTGCTGGAGAATGGCGACGCCAAGACGGTTGGTGTCACCCGCGCCCATCTGGAAGAGGATGCCGGAAAATCACTGCACGAGGATTTCCATGGCAAGAGCGGTGTCGATCTCAATCGCGCCGGCACACCCTTGCTGGAGATTGTCTCAGAGCCTGATATGAGCTCTGCCAAAGAGGCAGTGGCCTATGCCCGCAAGATTCATCAGATCGTTCAGTATCTCGGTATCTGTGACGGCAACATGGCTGAAGGCTCTTTCCGCTGTGATGCCAATGTCTCTGTCCGTCTGCCTGGTGATGAGCTGGGTACCCGTGCCGAGGTGAAGAATCTTAACTCTTTCCGCTTCCTTGAGCGCGCCATCAATATTGAGGTGGAGCGCCAGATCGATGTTATCGAATCGGGTGGCAAGGTGGTCCAGGAGACCCGTCTCTATGATGCCAACAAGGATGAGACCCGTTCCATGCGCTCCAAGGAGGAGGCCAACGACTACCGCTATTTCCCCGATCCGGATCTGCTGCCGGTGGAACTGGATGACACCCTTATTGATGCCATCACCAAGGCACTGCCGGAGTTGCCGGATGCCAAGCGGGCACGCTTCTGCAGCGATTATGGACTCAAGCCCTACGATGCCGAGGTGCTGACTGCGAGTAAATCCCTGGCTGATTATTTTGAGACGGCTGCTACTGACGCCGATGCCAAACTGGCGGCCAACTGGGTGATGGGTGAGCTTGCCGGTACACTCAACAGAGAGAATCTGGATGTCGAGGCGAGCCCGGTAAGCGCGGAGTTGCTGGGCGGTATGCTGTGCAGGATCAGTGACAACACCATCTCCGGCAAGATCGCCAAAGAGGTGTTCGAGGCGATGTGGCAGGGTGAGGGTAGTGCCGATGAGATCATCGAAGCCAAGGGGCTGAAGCAGATTACCGACAGTGGTGCTATTGAGTCTATCGTCGATGAGGTGCTGGCCGCCAATGCACAGCAGGTGGAGAACTACCGCAGTGCCGACGAGAAGAAGCGCCCAAAGATGCTGGGTTTCTTTGTCGGACAGGTGATGAAATTGTCGAAAGGGAAGGCCAACCCACAACAGGTTAATCAGCTGTTGCGGGAGAAACTGTAGAGAGGCCCTTCCGGTACTTTCTAATGTAGCCCGTGCCGGTGCGTAAAAGTGGCGGCAGGCTGTCAGCCATCAACGGCTGATTCGATAACCACTTGATTACGGCCATGGTTCTTCGCATAGTAGAGGGCGTTGTCGGCACGCTCGATCAATTCAGTAGGGGTGTCACCGGTACGAAATAGCGCCACACCAGCAGAGATGGTGACCTGGCCGATCGGTGTTTTGTTCTTGCTGTGAACCAGACTGGTGTCGGCAATGGTGTTGCGGATATTTTCCGACAGGGCCACTGCACCTGTTGTTTGTGTTTGCGGCAGCAGCAGGATGAACTCTTCCCCGCCGTAGCGCGCGGCGGTATCCCTGCCCTTGGTATTCTTCTTCAGCGTATCGGCAACAAAACGTATCACTTTGTCACCCACCAGATGCCCGTGGGTATCGTTGACGTTTTTAAAGTGGTCGATATCCAGCATCACCAGGCAAAAATCAGCCCCTGCCTCTTCCGTGGCCGCGGCGATGGTCTCCTCCAGGGTTTCGAAGAAGACTTTCCTGTTTGCCAGCCCGGTCAGTGGGTCGGTAGAGGCCTGTTGTCGTACCTGATCCAACTCTTTGCGCAGGGCGCTCATCTCTTCACTTTTATGGTCGAAGTCGCGCTGGATCACCTCCACCGAGCTTTTCATCTGGCGCGTTTCATCCAGTACGGCGCTCATTAATCCAAGCACATCCTGTAGTGAGTTGGCGCTACCGCAGCTGTTATTGAACTCCTCCAATACATGGCTGTAACGGTCGGTGTCGGCGCTGGTGGTGCGTAGTGAACTCGATGTGTCGTTGAGGGTTTGCTGCATCTTGTGGCGCATCTGTTGCAGACGCTCGAGATTGCATTCAGAGACATAGTTGTTGAAGAGGGTGTCGTTGATGGCATCGGAGAAAGAACCCTCCGTTTTGCGCAGTTCGTCGATGCGCTCGGTCAGTGCCGGTTTGCCACCGCCGGCATAGTGGAACCAGACTGCATAGTTTTCCGGGGTTGTGGGGATACCATATTTGCTCATCAGCGGCAGGGTTAGACGCAGTGTCTCTGCATTGGTATCGGGTTCTGAACCTGTCTGTTTATCGTGGGTAGTCAAAGGATTTCCTACTATTACGTGTCTTCTATGGATTTTAGTACAATATCGTCCATTACCCGGGAAAGTTTAGGTGCCCGAGCCCATCGGGGGATGGATTTTGTGGTGCCCCGGCAGTTGTCATTGGTCTCGGGTGATGTGAGCCGGTATTAGGTTATGCCGGGTGCCCCTCCCCTCCCTGGTGAATTTTATTGACCAGATCATTTTTCTCCTCTGTCGCTTGTACCAGACGACGTGCTACCTCCGCCAACTTACAGCGTTCAGAGCGTGCGTAGGCGCGAAGTGTCTCGAAGGCCATCTGCTCGGTGACATGGGAACGCTCCATGTAGATGCCGATGGCGACGCTGATCTCCCGGCTGCGTTTGATGGCGCTGGTGAGACTGCTTTCATTCTCGTGCAGGCGCTGGAGGTCGGCTGAGCGCTCAAGTGCAGCCTCGATGGTGGGGATGAGTTGGTGGGTATCCACCGGCTTTACCAGATAACCGAGCGCACCCTCTTTTGTGGCGGCCTCCACCACTTCCCTGTCTGAGTAGGCGCTGAGAAAGATGGAATCGACACCGGCTTGCTCACGCAGCATACCGGCTGCCTCGATGCCCTGAATTCCGGGCATTCGGATATCCAGAATTGCCAGGTCAGGCGCTTCACTGCAGCCGAGTCTGACGGCCTCTTCGCCACTGGATGCGGCTATTACTTCGTACCCCGCCTGTCTTAAGCCCTTGGTCAGGGTGGTAAGTATCAGAATGTCGTCATCGGCGACAAGAATTCTATAGCCTGTCATTATTGTTAGATCTCGAAACTGGCTTGTATTATCCCTTTACCGCAGCAAGCGGTTTCCCGGGAGGTGCGGGATTATATTCTGCTGTACAGCAACTATGCAGGAGCATCGCCGTTCGATTATAAGGAGAATCTTACGGTTAAACCAGGCCTAGAGTGTGGGATTATTCCGGGATCTGTGCCATTGCCACGGTGTAAGTTTTTCCCTGTTTCAGCTTCTTGTAGTTGCCGAACACTTCTATAAACGCTTTCTGGACGAATTTTCTCAGACCTGAAATAGTAACCACGTAGAATCGTCCGCCAGGATTGAGGCGCTCCAGCGCATCGTAAAAATAGAGATAGTAGAGCTCTTTGCCGGTTTTGGCCGGCAGGTTGGAGACGACCAGATCAAAGCGCCGGTCACCCACCTCGGAGAAGCCGTTGCTAAGAATTACCTCGGCATTCTTGATCTGATTCAACTCGGCGTTTTTCCTGCTGTACTCAACAGCGACGAAGTCCTTGTCTACCAGAAGACTATGCCCCTGTGGTGCCAGCTTTGCCAGGGTCAGACCCAGAGGGCCATAGCCGCAGCCGAGGTCCAAGGTGTCATCGCTCTCGTTGACCTCCAGGTAGTCGAGCAGCAATAGGCTCCCCTCGTCGAGATTTTTTGGCGAGAAGAGTCCCCAGGTGGTGTGATAAGTGAGGGTGTGCCCTCTAGCCTCCCTGCTGAAAACGAGATCTTGGCGCAATTTGTTCAGGTAGTTTCGTTTTGCCTGATCTATTTTGGGTGCGGTCATGCTTTTTCCTGGAATTGTTTCAATTTCTTAGATGGTTTTGGATAAAAATCCGTGCCTACAGGGAGAATCATGCTGTAGAAGGAGCGCTTTCCCGAAGCGCGATGGAGTTTGGCAAGGGGTGTGCGGTATTCATCACGGTCCGAGAGACCGCTCCTACAAACACACGTAAGCTTGGTTCCGGAATTCTTGTGCATGGTCGCTATTTCCTAGACTCTGCCGCTGCAAGTAGGGCAGGCGGGGTCAGCTTTCAGCTTCAGGCTGCGCCACTGCATATCCAGGGCATCGAGCAGTAGCAGGCGCCCCGTCAGTGGCTCACCGGCACCGGTAAGTACTTTGATGGCCTCTGTTGCCTGGATGCTGCCGATGATTCCTACTACGGGTGCCAGGACGCCGTTTTCAGAACAGGTCTCTTCCTGTTCTCCACTTCCGCCGTAGAGGCAGCGGTAGCAGGGATCACCGGGCTTTCCGCTAAAGACGGAGACCTGCCCTTCCATCCTGATGGCGGCCCCTGATACCAGCGGTGTTTCAGCGGCTACGCAGGCGTCGTTGATCATAAAACGGGTAGTGAAGTTGTCGGTACCATCGATCACCAAGTCGGCCTTGGCAGCTTCGGAGGCAAGCTCATCTTCTTCCATCAGTCGGCTTATGGTCTCTATTCGGCACTCGGGATTGATCGCTTGCAGACTTTTGCAGGCAGACTCCACCTTCAGTTCACCGATCCTGTCGGTGGTGTGGATGATCTGGCGTTGCAGGTTGCTTAGGTCCACCTTGTCGAAGTCAACAAGCACCAGTTCACCGATGCCTGCGGCCGCCAGGTACATTGCGATGGGTGAGCCCAGCCCTCCCATGCCGATGATCAGCACACGGGATTGCAGCAGTCGCTCTTGGCCCTCGATACCGATGGAGGGAAGCATGATCTGGCGGCTGTAGCGCAGCAGTTGGTCGTCGTTCATTAAAATATTAAGTTGTCAGTTGTCAGTTGTCAGTTGTCAGCTGATGAGAGCGGGCGTTATTTCTGGCCGATTGAGTTTAACAAACTCCTAAGTTGGAGGCTTCATCCCCTCTGTGACACGCTCTCTCTCGCCAAGATCACGATGGGTGATAATATCCAGGAAACCACCGTCTGCCATCAGTTGCCTCACGGCAGCTCCCTGATCCAGACCGTGCTCCAGTAGCAATCTGCCACCGGCTCGGAGGTGTGCAGGTGCCTGGTTGATGATTTGGCGTATATCGCTGAGGCCGTCACTGCCGGCGGTAAGCGCCCTCTGCGGTTCCCAGGGGAGACCGTTAAGCTCCAGATGAGGGTCTCCCTCAGCGACATAGGGAGGATTGCTCAATATCAGATGGAACTGTTCTCCCTCAGGCAGTGCTTGGCACCAGCTCCCTTCCGCTGAGAGTATATTTGTCAGATTGAGTCGTTTGAAGTTACTTTCGGCAACCGCTAGTGCTGTGGCAGAACTATCGCATGCGGTAACTTCAGACAGTGGGCGTTCACTTGCTATCGCCGCCGCGATGGCGCCACTGCCGGTACCCAGGTCGGCTAGATCAAAGTCCATGTCTGACGGGATGAGTTCAAGTGCCCGCTCTACCAGGGTTTCTGTTTCCGGGCGTGGAATGAGTGTCTCCGGTGTGACCTCTAACTCCAGAGACCAGAACTCGCGCCTACCGATGATGTAGGCGATCGGTTTGCCGCTCCGGCGCTGCTCGATAAGTGTGTCGAGTCGGCTCAGTTGGTCGGGTGCCAGTTCCTGCTCGGGCCAGGCAAAGAGATGGCTGCGCGTTTTTTTGAGTACCTCGGCAAGTAGCAGCTCCGCCTCCAGTCGCGCTTCACTTTCAGCTATCTGACTAAGTGCCATGGATGCCTGCTTGAGAGTGTCGGCTATGGTCTGCCGCTGTGTTATCACGGGTTTAAGGAGCCTCTGAATAAGTCTGGCCGAATTGAGTTGTGCTCAGGAGTTGCAAGATCAAGGCGGAGATCGCAGCTAATAGTAAGCTATTAGCAAGATTTTCAACGCGGATATTGCATCTCCTGAGTGCAAGGAAGTCGGTCATGACTTGTTCAGAGGTTCCTTAGCCGTTGCTGTTGGCTAGGTCGGCAAGCAACTCAGCCTGATGTTCCTGGGTCAACGGGGTAATGACCTGCTCCATGGCGCCCGTCATCACATCATCCAGCTTGTAGATCGTCAGGTTGATGCGGTGGTCGGTGATACGATTCTGCGGGTAGTTGTAGGTACGAATGCGCTCTGAGCGATCGCCGCTGCCGACCTGCAGTTTACGTGCCGCCGCCTGCTCGCTGTGCTGCTGTTGCTGTAGCCCTGAGAGCAGTTTTGCCTGTAGCAGAGAGAGTGCGCGCGCCTTATTTTTGTGTTGCGAGCGTTCATCCTGACACTCCACCACAATACCGGTGGGGAGGTGGGTGATGCGGACTGCCGAGTCAGTTTTATTGACGTGCTGGCCACCGGCACCGGAGGCGCGGTAGGTGTCTATTCGCAGGTCATTGGTGTTGATATCGACTTCGTCGATAGCATCAGCTTCCGGCAGGATGGCAACGGTACAGGCGGAGGTGTGAATGCGCCCCTGAGACTCAGTTTCAGGAACCCGTTGAACGCGGTGTGTGCCCGACTCGAACTTGAGATGTGAGTAGACATTGCGACCGATGATGCGGCTGATGATCTCCTTATAGCCCCCTTGATCGCCTTGGCTCTCGCTAATTGTCTCTGTCTGCCAACCCTGCTGCTCGGCGTAGCGAAGGTACATGCGCAGAAGGTCGCCGGTGAATAGGGCTGCCTCGGCACCGCCGGTACCGGCACGGATCTCAAGGAAGATGTTGCGCTGGTCGTTGGGGTCGGCGGGGAGGAGCAGTAGCTGCAGTTCCGGCTCCAGTGCTTGGCGTGCCTCCTCTGAGGTCGCGATCTCCTCTTTTGCCAGATCGGCCATCTCCGGGTCGTCGAGCATCTCGCGAGCACCTGCGATCTCCTCTTCCAGTGACTGGTAACGGTGGTAACAGCTGACCACGGGTTCCAGTTGGGCGTACTCCCGGCTTAGGCTGCGAAAGCGATTCTGCTCCCCCTGGATCTGTGGGTCCGCGAGTAGTGCAGTGATCTCTTCGAATCGTTCGGCAAGCTGTTCAAGCTTGCCGTGAATAGATGGCTTCATTTGTTGATTTTGAACAGGGTGTTTGCCGCATCCAGCAGTTCCGAATGGCCATCAAAACCCGCCTGACGGATCTGTGTGCTTGGGGTGTGCAGTAGTTTATTTGTCAGGGTGTGTGCGAGGTATTGCAGCGCCTCTTCTGCGCTTTTTCCGTTCTTAAGTTGCTTCAGCGCACGCTCCAGCACTTCATCACGGGTGATTTCCGATTGGCGGCGATAGCCCTGAATAGTACCCACAGCGTCCAGTGAGCGTAGCCAGCCCATAAACTCTTCGACATGGAAATCGATGATCTCCGTTGCCTGCTCGGCTGCCTCCTGGCGGGAGCGCATGTTCTCTTCGATCACCTCCTGCAGGTCGTCAACCGTATAAAGATAGATGTCGCTCAGCTCTGCTACTTCAGCTTCAATATCTCTCGGAACGGCGATGTCGACCATGAACATCGGGCGATGCTTGCGTTTTTTCAGTGCACTCTCAACGGTGCCTTTGCCTACTACAGGCAGCGGGCTGGCGGTAGATGAGATGACAATATCCGCCTCGGCGAGGTGGGCGGGAATTTCCGTGAGAGCGATGGCGTAGCCACCAAACTGGTTGGCCAGATTATGAGCACGCTCAAGGGTGCGATTGGCAACGATGATGCGCTGTATCCCGTGTTGGCTAAGGTGGCGGGCGGCCAGCTCGATAGTTTCACCGGCACCGATCAGCAGCGCGGTCTGCTGCGACAGATCGCTGAAGATCTGTCGTGCCAGGCTGACGGCGGAGAAGGCGACGGAGACCGGGCTGTGGCCAATGGCGGTATCGGTACGTACCTGCTTGGCTACAGAGAAGGTGTGCTGGAACATACGGCCTAACAGCTTGCCCGTGGTACCGACATCGCCGGCGGTTTGGAACGCCTGTTTCACCTGTCCCAGAATTTGCGGTTCACCGAGCACCATTGAGTCGAGGCCGCTGGCAACTCGTAGTAGATGGCGCACAGACTCTTGCTCTGTGTGAGAGTAGAGATAGGGTGAGATGGTCTCGAGTTCCAGCCCGTGGAACCGGCTTAGCCAACTGCTGACATCTTCCCGCTCCGCGCCCTGCAGGTTGCAGTAAAGCTCTGTTCTGTTGCAGGTGGAGAGAATGGTGGTTTCCGTCACTCCCGGTAGCTCGGCGAGACTGCGCAGGGCGGCAACAATGATGTCAGGCCCAAAAGTGAGGCGCTCACGTACATCGATGGGGGCTGTTTTGTGATTGAGTCCGAGAGTGAGCAGTGCCATAGGAGTCGTGTTTAGCGTGCAATATGATATCTGCCGGAATCAGTGGTCGTTTGTAACGGCCAATACGTTCTCCTCTTCACCAGAGTGGCGGCGTCAGAAGAAATATCTCCGGAATAGTATCGTCTTTTTGCTGCAACCTCTGGCGGTGTAGGAAGGTGAAATTTTGAATTATCAAGGGCTTAAATACAAGGGGGACTTGGCTTATAGCGACCAATGCCATAAGAATTTTTGTCGTATGAGTGCAGGTTATGCTGGATATTTTGTTCGGAAGCCATCTGTAACAGATTGATATTATTGGGTTATTATTTACTAATCCGGCATGCTCGCCTTGGTGTTATGGGTTCGGTTACCATGAACAATTCGTCATGTTTGTAGTGGGTTACAGGGAAACTAATGCAGTTGATATTCAAATTCGTAGTGGTGTTGCTTTTTTTTGTAGTTGTTGTCGGCTGCGAAAGCATGCAAAAAACGCCGGTCAGTGTGGCGGCTGAGGCTGAGCCGGCGGTGATGCCGTTCACTCCCGCGCCCCCGCCTGTTGAAGAGCTGACGCCACAGATTGTGTTTGACACCCTGGTGGGTGAGGTGGCGGCCCAACGTGGAGATCTGGTTCTTGCCTACCATCATCAGATGGAAGTGGCAATGGCGGCAGGTGATGCCAAATCGGCAGAGCGTGCCACTCGGGCCGCCCTTCATATGAAAAAAAATGAACTGGCTGAAAAGGCTGCGGTGCAGTGGGTTCGGCTGGCGCCAAATGATATTTCCGCACGGCAGCTGTTGGTGATGTTGCTGCTGCAGCAAGATAGTGAAGCGGATGTGCTGGAGCATCTGAAGGCAATTGTCAGGATCGGTCAAGCCAAGGGTGATAACGGCTTTTTAAGTGCTACAGCCGTAGTTAGTCGGGATCTGGGGCATGGTGAGTCGATTGCATTGATGCGCCGATTGGTCGCTGAGTTTCCGGGTGATCCCTGGGGGCGCTACGCTCTGGCGCTGACAGCCATGATGCATAAGGATTATGACACCGCTGAGATCGAGGCGAAGGGACTGCTCGATCAGCACCCGGATTGGATCAAAGCGTACCTGGTTTTAAGTCGTATCCATGTCGCCAGGGAAGATAAGGAGGCTGCAAAGGCGCTACTGGCCGATGCGGTCGGGCGGTTCCCTGAAGAGCCGCTGTTGCTTGCGGCTTATGCACGCATATTGATAGATGTGAAGGAGCTGGAATCGGCACACTACCACTACCGTAAGCTGTGGGAAATGGAGCCGGATAATGAGACGGCAAACTACTGGCTGGGTGTTTTGAGCCTGGAGATGGAGCGTGGCGAAGAGGCGAGGGGCTACTTCGAGAAACTGATCGCTTTGGGAAAACGCAGTGATGTGGCTACCTATTTTCTTGGGCGAATCGAGGAAGATGCATCACAACCTAATAAGGCGATCGACTGGTATCGTAAGGTACAAAAGGGTGAGTTTTTTCATGATGCCCAGATCCGGATTGTTCGCCTGTTGATCGAAAGTGACCGCATGAAAGAGGGGCGTGAGTGGCTTCAGGGGTTGCGGATCCGCATGCCGGAGCAGGCGGTTCGCCTCTATCTGGTAGAGGCGGAAATTCTGCGTGAGCAGAATGCATTTGCCGAGGTGATGGCGCTCTATGATGGAGCGCTGGAGGCGTATGCGGACAATGAGGACCTACTTTATGCCCGGGCGCTTTTCGCCGTCACCCAAGGGCGAGTCGATATCCTTGAGGCTGATCTTAGAAAGGTAATTGCCGGCAATCCGGAGCATGCCGATGCTCTTAACGCCTTGGGCTACACCCTGGCCGACAAGACCGATAGGTATCAGGAGGCTTTGGCGCTGGTTCAGCAGGCGCTAAAGCTGAAGCCCGCCGCCCCCTCTATTCTCGATAGCATGGGGTGGGTGCAGTTTCGACTGGGCAATCACAGCCGGGCGTTAGAGTACCTCCAGCGCGCCTTCGATCAGCTGCCGGATCAGGAGATAGCCGCCCACTTGGGAGAGGTGCTTTGGGTGATGGGAGAGCGGGAGAGAGCCAAGGCAGTGTGGCGGCAGATACTCGAGAAAGAGCCTGAGAGTCACCATATCCTGGATGTGATGCGCCGTCTGCTGCCATGAGTGGTATGGATAGCACCGACTGGCCGGCACCGGCAAAACTGAATTTGATGTTGCGGATCGTTGGACAGCGTGACGATGGTTACCACCTGCTGCAGACCGTATTTCAGTTCCTTGATAAGGGAGACAGGCTGGGATTTCGTTTGCGTGATGATGGGAAAATTGTTCGCCTGAGAGAGCTTCATGGTGTAGCGGCCAACGATGACTTGGTGGTGCGGGCGGCGCGGATGCTACAGGAGCATGCCGGTGTCGGATATGGTGTCGATATCCTGCTGGACAAACGACTCCCCATGGGAGGTGGGCTTGGTGGTGGCAGTTCTGATGCCGCCACCACCCTGGTTGCACTAAATCATTTGTGGAAAGTGGGTCTGGATTTTAGCCAACTCACAGAGTTGGGGCTCTCTCTGGGGGCGGACGTCCCTGTATTCATTCGCGGTGAGGCCGCCTGGGGTGAGGGGGTGGGGGAGCGGTTGCAGACTCTTGTTCTGCCTGAACCCTGGTATTTGGTGATTATTCCACCCTGCCACGTCTCTACTGCAGATGTTTTTACAGATCCGCAATTGACACGAGACTCGCCACGGATGAAAATAGCCGACTTTCTTGCCGGAAGTGCCCGCAACGACTGCCTTGATGTGGTGGTTAAAAACTACCCTGAGGTGGCGGCCGCGCTGGAGTGGCTTGGGCAGTATGCCGAAGCTCGGCTGACGGGAACAGGGGCTTGTATTTTTGCCGCCTTTGAGTCAGAAGCCAGTGCGCAATCTCTGTTAGAGCAGTTGCCGGCCGGCTATCAGGGTTTTGTCGCCCGGGGTGTCAACCACTCCCCGCTCAAGGGTTGTCTAGAGTCCAGAATGGCTGCCGGCGGCTAGGCAAGAACAGAGTTATTGGGGCGTCGCCAAGAGGTTAGGCATCGGGTTTTGATCCCGACATACGCAGGTTCGAATCCTGCCGCCCCAGCCATATTTAAGAGATTGTGAGTCTGGGAATCTGCTACGGCAGAGAAAAATTCACAATCTCAGGGCGGCAGGGTTCGAACCGTAAGAGGTTCGACATCTCCGCGTAGCGGAGTGAACGTTGGCTGCAAGCCAGCGGCCCCGAAGGGGCGAAGGGCATAGCCCTGAGTCATCCTGCCGCCCCAGCCATATTTAAGAGATTGTGAGTCTGGGAATCTGCTACGGCAGAGAAAAATTCACAATCTCAGGGCGGCAGGGTTCGAACCGTAAGAGGTTCGACATCTCCGCGTAGCGGAGTGAACGTTGGCTGCAAGCCAGCGGCCCCGAAGGGGCGAAGGGCATAGCCCTGAGTCATCCTGCCGGCCCAGCCATATTTTGAGTGTCTGTTGAGGGTCTTGCGGTGTCAGCCAGCGGAATGATGGTATTTTCGGGTAATGCCAACCCAGAACTGGTGGCGGAGATTATCGGCCGCTTGAACCTGCCTCTGGGGCGGGCGGTCGTTGGTAGTTTCAGCGACGGTGAAGTGATGGCCGAAATACAGGAGAGCGTCAGGGGACGGGATGTCTACGTTATCCAGTCGACCTCACAGCCGACCAATGACAACCTGATGGAGCTGCTGGTACTAATGGACGCCCTGCGCTGGAGCTCGGCAGGTCGTATCACGGCGGTCATACCCTACTTTGGTTATGCGCGTCAGGACCGGCGGCCGCGCTCAGCTCGAGTGCCGATCACCGCTCGTTTGGTGGCAAAGCAGCTGGCGGCCGCAGGGGCGGACCGCGTGGTGACGGTGGATCTCCATGCAGATCAGATCCAGGGTTTTTTTGATACTCCGGTAGATAATGTCTACGCTCTACCGATCCTGCTTGGAGACGTCTGGCGGCAGAAATATTCAAACCTGATGGTGGTTTCGCCCGATGTAGGTGGCGTGGTCCGTGCCAGAGCACTGGCAAAACAGCTGGATGACGCAGATCTTGCGATTATCGACAAGCGCCGACCAAAGGCGAATGTCTCCCAGGTGATGAACATCATTGGTGATGTTGAGGGGCGCACCTGTGTGCTGATCGACGATATGGTCGACACGGCGGGCACCCTCTGTAAAGCGGCTCAAGCGCTGAAAGATCATGGTGCTGAGTGTGTGGTGGCCTACTGTACCCATCCGGTGCTTTCCGGCCCTGCGGTCGAAAATATCAATAGTTCCGTGTTGGATGAGCTGGTGGTCTCCAATACGATTGCGCTCCATTCTGAGGCGCAGAAGTGCGATAAGATTCGCCAGATCAGCATTGCTGAACTGTTGGCCGAGACCATGCGTCGTATCGCTAATGATGAGTCAGTCAGCTCGCTGTTTATGGAGTGAAGCAACAATTTCTTTCCCCTTGACTGCACATAGTGGCAGTGGGGGGGATAAAACCAGCACCGCCATTTCTGGTCGCGGAATGGCGGTGTATTTATTAACAGATGATTTGGAGAAAATCATGGAAAATACATTTGAAGTAGAAGCGCAGCCGCGCACCGACACAGGGAAGGGTGCGAGCCGCCGCCTGCGTCAGGCCGGTCTGGTCCCAGGTATTGTTTATGGTGCTCATCAGGATCCTGAGATGATCAGTGTGGTTCACACTGACCTGCTTCGGCGTCTGGATAATGAGGCGTTTTACTCCCGCATCCTCGACTTGAAGATTGACGGTAAGAGTGAGCAGGTCATTCTTAAGGATCTGCAGCGCCACCCTGCCAGGCCTTATGTCGTACACGCTGATTTCCTGCGTGTCAGTGCTACAGAGAAGCTCAAGACTCGTGTGCCTCTGCACTTCATAGGTGACGATGTGTCGCCTGGCTTGAAGGCTGGAGGTGCTATCTCTCGCCACGTCACTGATGTTGATGTTAGTTGCCTGCCGGCTGATCTCCCTGAGTTCATTGAGGTTGATGTGTCTGCTCTGGAGATAGGAGATAATATCCTGTTGTCCGGCCTGTCAATGCCCTCAGGTGTCGAGCTTCTTGCTCTGGCGCAGGAAGGTGATCACGACGTGCCTGTTGTCTCCGTTCATGTAATGCATACTGGCTCTGATGAGGAGGACGAGGCCGTGGGTGAAGCGGATGTAGTGGGTGAGGCGGGTGAAGCGGACGAAGCGCCGGCGTCCTAATTTCTCAATCCGGCAGTAGGCGGGGGGGCTTTCTCCCCCGCCTGCTGCACTCACAAAAATGTCATCCCAAATTCGTCTTATCGTTGGCCTGGGCAATCCGGGTGCAGAGTATATCGATACACGCCACAATGCAGGCTTCTGGTTTGTTGATCAGCTGGCTCGAGGGCATGGTGGTACCTTCAAAGCTGAATCCAAGTTTCATGGGCACTGCTGTCGTATTCATGTCGGCGGGCGTGAGTGCCGGCTGCTGAAGCCGACCACCTTTATGAATCGCAGTGGACAGTCAGTCTCCAGCCTCGCCAACTATTTCAAAATTCCGCTGGAGGAGATCCTGGTGGCTCATGATGAGCTGGATATGGCGCCCGGTGTCATTCGTCTGAAACAGGGTGGAGGGCATGCCGGCCATAATGGTCTGCGTGACATCATGAGTGCCATGGGCGGACGGGACTTCTGGCGTCTGCGTATTGGTATCGATCACCCGGGAAACGCCAAGCAGGTCGTGAACTATGTCCTTGGGCGGCCGAGCCGCGACGATGCGGATGCGATTGCCGGTGCGATCGATGAAGCGGAGTCCGCTGTTGCCGATCTCCTTAATGGTGAGTTTCAGCGGGTGATGCATCGGTTGCACTCGGGGCGATAGCAGTAATTAGTTCTCGGTGAATGATAAAACTCCCCTCACCCCAACCCTCGGCAAGCTGCTCCTGCGTTGCTCTACTACCTACATCCATTTAGGCATCTCCCTGAGGGAGATGGGGATAACGAACGCCAAAACTTGAGTTCAGTATTAAGGATAACCATAATATATCTTGCAAGATGTGCTTAACTTATTGAATTATTAGTATTTGCTGAATAATCAAAGTATCCGGTTCGGACTTCTATTATCGTTCCAAAAGTGTTAGAAATACGGCATAAGAAAAACAGGGGCTGGCTTTTTAAGGCAAAAAAGCTGTCATCGCCATACCTCATGTTTCTTCTGAGACAACAATTTCATGGAGCTACAGACCCGCAAGGATGATGCGTTGTGAGTCGGTAATGGCCAAAAACGCATCTATCCTCCGGCCTGTTTGTTTCTACAAAAACATTAAGATTTCGCACGAAGCAAAAGCTTCGATCAGCGTACGAAGTATCAAACGAGGATGGATGATGTTTAATAAGAAGCTTGGCGTAAAGGTGTTGGTTTGTGCACTGTTTGCCGCACCCGCTGTTTCCACCGCCGGAGTATCTCCGGATCTCCCATACCCCACCGGTGACGTGACCGCCGATCAGATTATCGATCAGGTCTACTATGTGAATCACTTCTACGCGTTGAAAAACTTCGCGATCACCAAGAAGGGGCGTGATATCACTGTGCTGGTGAGTAAGGCCCAAGGCAAGAAGCCCTCAACCAACACTCTCGAACGTTATCTCAATAATAACTATAAGGACGACACGACGGTACGTGCCAAGGATCTGGCTATCTTCCGCTCCGGTAAACTGAAGGGTACCGGTATGTTGATCACCGACTATGATGATGATGCGAAGAGTCAGTCCTATATGATCTGGCTGCCCGCACTGCGCAAGATTCGTCGCTTTGCACAACCGGCTCACGACGATGCCTGGGGTGGCACCGACTTCACCTTCGGCGACGTAGTTTTGCGTAAGCCGCACAACGAGACCCATGAGTTGCTGGGTAAGGCTACCTTCGAAGGTTGCCTGGGTGCCATGGATATCCCCGCAAATCAACGTTCACGCTATACCAAGAGTCTCCCAGAGGCTGCTTGTACGCCGAAGGGCAAAGAGGTGTACAAGGTCAAGAGCACAACCAAGTTTGAGAACTGGTGGTACGACAGTCGTATCAGCTACATCGATACCAAGACTTTTGCCGATTACCGCACCGAGTATTTCAAAGGTGGAGAGCAGGTCAAGGTTCTGGATCGTGACTGGAAGAGCCTGAATATGAGTGATCCGCGGGCACAGGCGTGGGGCTACTGGTACGGCAAGACTACAGCCAGCGGCCATGAGACCTGGGCGGTGATTCCTGCAAAGGTTGTCGTTTCCAACGGTGACTTCAAAGAGAAGAAGTGGACTGAGAAGACGCTGAGAAAGATCAAGCGCTAATTACAGGCCTGTGCAGCCCGCCCTTACCCGGGGATTGTGGCGCACCTCCATATGTTTAGAGGATTTTTGATAATGTTTAAAAGAACCCCCCTTTCCCTCGCTGTGGCGGCTTTACTGGTTTTGCCTGTCGCAGCAATGGCTGAGATCGAAGTCTCCGGCTACGCTAAAAATGAAACAGCCTTGCGCATTCAAGATGGCCAGCGTACCGGTCAAGCTACTACTACGTCTGATACCACCGCCGACGATGTCGGTGATGTTATGAAGTTCGAAAATTCCGTTCGGCTGTTTGTCAATGGCGATGTCGGCGAAGAGTCATCTTTTCATGCCGATATCAACCTTATTCATGATGGCAAAGGCGTAAATTCCGATTACAAGGGCCATAGAAACTACACTCAGAACGATTGGCTTCGTGAGCTCTACCTGGATACTACGGCTGCTGATTGGGATTTTCGTATCGGCAAACAGCAGGAAGTATGGGGTACTGCGGATGGCATCAAGCTGCTCGACATTATCAATCCCACTGATTTCCGTGAGATGAATCAGAACACCATGGAAGACGCCCGAATCCCGGTCTTTATGATTAAGGGTGAGAGAGATGTAGGAGAGAACGGCAATGTCCAGCTTGTACTCTCCCAATCCAAGCCCAATGTTGTAGCGGGTCTAAATGTCAGTGATGGCGCCACCAGAACCACTGGTGCAACCTCAGGCACTGATACTGGTCACTCTTTCATTCTCAAAGGTGTTGACACCATTACAGGTGGAGTAAATGGCTTCTTCAACATTGGAGCGGCCATGGGAGGCGTGACGAGCATCTTTTACGGAGGCAACTTCACCGACCCAAGCGTCAATGTTAACGCTGAGGCGACAACCGTTGGCTTGTACACTGCAGGCACTTATGATGGTACCTGTGCAGCAGTGGGGTCGGTTATTAGTGGTGCTGCCTGCCTGGAGAATTTCACAGATAATCCCAGCATGGGCGGTGCCTATTCAAATAATGGCGTAACCAACCTGATTGACGCTGATGCATCAACAGGTGCTGGTTGGGACACCACCAATCCTAACTCCACTTGGGAGTATATGCCCAACGCAACCTTTGCCACCTTTAATACCTATGTTGGCATGTCCACGCGCTATGAACGCGATTACGTTGACGATACTAAAGCCAATCTGGGTATGCGTTATCGTGGCAGCATGGACAATGGCCTTAACTTTGGCGTTAACTACCTCTATGCATACGACCCCAATCCTGTTGTAAATATCCATTGGGAAAACTCTGCAGGCGATACTCTCGTCGTTAATGAGCACACCACCATCGCCGGCTTGGGTAGTACCACCGTGGTTCAGCTCAGCAACGCTGCCGGTACACAGTTCTATGGGGGGAACGCTACCTTTACTGATGCATACTACACTGATGGTGTAGGCCCCACTGATGTAACTGCCGGTAATAACGGGGGTTCCCCGATACTGGTATTCGAGGAGAAGCTGACTAGAGCTCATAACCTTGGCACCTCCTTTGACTACGCTATCGATACTACATCCGTACCCTTGGTGCTTCGTGGTGAATTTCTCTATCAAAAAGATATCCATCAGCCCATTGTTGACATAGCAGCCCTTGGACGTGGAAACCTGACAGCAGCCCTAACTACGCAAGAATCTGATTTCTTTAAGTATGTAATTGGTCTCGATGCCACAGTACTCACGAACCTAATGGTGAGTGGGCAGTTCATTCAGTTCAGAAATCTTGATTTTGTTGACGGCACAGATCGATACACTGCAGATCCGGCAACGATGCACTTGACCAATGGCTTGCAGAGAGGATGGGAAAACAAAGAGTTCTACTCCCTGTTCTTCTCCAAGCCCTTCGGTGAATCTCAGCTCGGTCGTTGGAACAATATCACTATCTATGAAGAGGGCGGTGGCTGGTGGAACCGTTTCGATGTGGAGTACTCCTTCAGTGATCAGTTGGTGGGTACAGCGGAGCTGAATACCTACTGGGGTGATGAGAACACCACTTTCGGCCAGTTCGAAGAGTCCTCCAACATTCAGTTGGGCATAAAGTATCTCTTTGATTAACGATCAGCGAGTCGTGTGATGGAATAGAGGCGGTTGTAAGCTGAGTGTTTACGGTCGCCTCTCTTTTTTTGTTATTCAACAGGTTGTGTGACTGGATAAAGTCTCGCCTGCAGCCTGTGTCAAGTTGATACCCTGTTTCTCTACCGCTTTGTGCGTCGAAGCTCATGAGATAAGGGGATCACTCATTCATAGGTGTTGAGTTAAATGAGCACAGTAGAAAAAAAGACAAAACTAGCGGAACGCTATGCGGATTTTGTAATCCGTTACCGCTTTGTGATATTCATTGCCTTGATTGTATCCACCCTGTTGGGTGCGCTACAGATTCACAAGCTGGATGTTCGCAACGACCCCGATACCCTGCTGCCGCCGAGTAATCGCTATGTAGCGACCAATCTCTATGCTGAGCACAACTTCGGCATGGGTAATCTTATGGTGTTCGCCCTCAAAATCAATGAGGGGGATGATATCTGGCAGCCCTGGTTTATCAATAAGGTGCAGGAGATTCACCGTAAATTAGAGGCATTGCCCAACTCGCGTCCGGCAAACTTTATCGATATCGCCGCCCAGAAGATCAAATATATGGGTGCTGATGATAATGGTCTTGTATTCAAGCGCCTTATTCCAACCGAGGGGATCAGCGATGACCCGGAAAAGGCAAAGAAGCAGCTCGCCTTTCTGCGTGAGGGGGTAAAGAACAATCCGGTGATGGCACCCATGCTGGTGGCCATGTGGGATGAGAGCGGTAAGCGCTGTGCCTACGAAGATTACGATAAAGAGAGCTGTGTGGCCAAGGCTGCCTTTATCATCGCCGACTATGATGATGGGGTGAAAGAGGTCTATCTACCCTGGGTGCGTCAAGTGCGCGCCATGATGGATGAGTATGGTGAGGATGAGCGGATTGAGCTGCTGGTGGCGGGCGAGCCCTACTTCCTCGCCTGGATGCTGCAGGACCTGGTCAACAAGTGGTGGCTCTTTGTTATCTCCATTGTGATTGTGTTGATTGTATTGTGGGGAGAGTTTCGCGATTGGCGCGGGGCTGTGTTCCCGCTGCTGGGTGTCTGTATGACCATCGCCTTGACGCTTGGTCTGATGGGCTTCAGTCAGTTCAAGCTGACCACCATGATGGTGTTGACCCCTATGTTGCTGCTGGCTATCGGCATCGGTCACTCGGTGCAGGTGACGCGGCGATTTTTGCTCGAACATGCCGGGCATGGCGACTGCATGAAATCTGCGCGGATCGCCATAGCACACACTATGGTTCCGGCCACGCTCTCTATAGTTACGGATATGGTGGGTTTTGCCACCCTTGCCACGGTGGATATCTCTTTCTACAAGGCGTATGCCTATTTTGGTATGTTCGGTATGTTGACCCTGCTGATAACTACCACCACACTGATTCCTTTATTGTTGACTATCTTCCCTCCACCCAAGGAGTTGTGTGACACCAAAGAGGGTCATTCATGGGAGAGTGCCGCCGGTGGCTTTATCTCCAAGCTGGTGGTGGGTCCGGGCAAGTGGATCCCTGTAGGCTTTATCGCGATCATAATGGGCCTGTCGGTACACTACACCGGAATCACCGACGGCGACTCAGATGATCTGATGCCGGGCGTTGAGAAGGGTATCAACTATGCCCGTGCCGCATTCAAAGGCAACTCCGATACCTGGAAGGATCTGGAAAAGCTCAATGACATTATGCCGGGGGTGATCTCCGTCAGTGTACCTATTCGCGGTAAGGAGCCTCTGACTCCCGAGTGTGTGGATAACTACTATCCCGACGCTGTTTACGAAATTGAATCACATACCGAGCGTATGCAGCAGTGCTCGATTCATAAGGAAGAGATGGGGTGTTGGGATTCGGAGGCGTGTGGGGCACAGGGCATTATGAATGATGCCGAGGTGCTGGCCGATATCGAGTCTATGGAGAACTGGATGCGCTCCCATGAGTATGTGGGCTATACCGGCTCCTATGCCCAGTATGTTCGTCTGGTGAATATGTTGCTGACGGCAGAGCCGGGTGAGAAGCCCGTGGTTAAGGATCTGCGTGTCCCAACCACAAAATACCTTACCGGCATTGATCCTGATGATGACCGTGTGCCTGATGAGATAGTACAGATGTACAACGGTCTGCTGGAGACGATGACTTCGGCGGGGGATATGGACTCCTTCGTGTCACCTGACTGGAATGAGGGTGTTATCCTTGGTTTTGTCAATACCATGCACCCGAAGGAGACTCACCAGGTGACCATGGATATTCAGCAATATATCGAGGATCATAAAAATGATCCCGGTTTCAGCAAGGTGAACTTCGGTTTGCGTTCCGGGCCGGTTGATGATCTTACCGGTGATACCAATGAGCTCTCTGTGGAGGGTGCCGGCTATGTGCGTCCCGCGCTGGGTGGCTTTCTTGGTGCAACCGAGGCGACTCGCGAGGTGGCAATGGAGAACTGGCTGCTGAGTCCCCTGCAGACGGCACTCGCCATTCTCGTTATTACGGCGCTGATGTTCCGCTCCCTCATGGTAGCCGGTATTCTGGTTTCGACGCTTTTCATCACTCTTTTTGCCCAGTATGGACTTGGTGGCTACTTCACCTCGGTGGGCAACTGGTCGGGCAATCTCGCCTTCCACCTGCTGGTAACATTGAGTATTGCTATGGGTTTGGGTGTGGATTATGGGATCTACATGATCTCAAGGCTGCGGGAGGAGATGGAGTCGACTGGCGACAACTGGCATCAGGCGCTGCGTAATACCCTGAATACTACCGGTTCAGCGGTGATTATCTCCGTGGTGGTATTGCTGGGCAGCTTTATTCCTCTGTTGGGTACCGATCTGGCCAATACTTGGGGCTTGGGTATCTTTATCGGTGAAGCGCTTATCATTGATGTATTTACCGCTTTGATGCTATTGCCGATGTTGGTCTATTGGCTTAAACCAAAGTATGTGTTTGCTAATAAATAGCGGTTGTTCAGAGTTATAAGGAGAGACAAAAAGGCGGATTCAGTTGCTCCGCCTTTTTGTTTGTCCGGCGATGTTTGCAAGCCAAGCCGCCACTGAAGCTGGGGCTATGGGCGGTGTGGTATTGATCAATTCCAGAATGTTTCAGATGGCGATATATAATCCATTGAATTTTATATGATTTTATATGGTTGAGTCGTGGTGTAACAATTGAGTTGCCAGGATTTTTTGGGATTTATGCGATTTTTCGGTTGTTGTGTACAGTAAATGGGTGGTAGTATCTCGCGGCTCCACCGTTTGGTGGTGAGATTGCTTCAGATAATTTATATAAGCTATTGACAGTCCGGCAGGGCTGCTCCAAAATAGCGGGCTTTCTGGAGGGGTTCCCGAGTGGCCAAAGGGATCAGACTGTAAATCTGACGGCTCAGCCTTCGGAGGTTCGAATCCTCCCCCCTCCACCAGGTTTTACGGGGTGAATTTTTAGAGTTCATTCTGGTAGTTTTTACCACCCTACGTTATATAGGGGGTTGGGTCGACAGGATCGCTCTTGTTGATGCTGTGTAGTGACGTTGAGCGAGTATCGCTTGGCATTGCGGGTGTAGTTCAATGGTAGAACCTCAGCCTTCCAAGCTGAATATGTGGGTTCGATCCCCATCACCCGCTCCATTTTTATTAGGGTCGATAGCTAGTAGGCAGACAGCCGGGTTTAACCTGGCAGATGGGTCCGGTAGCGATGCCTGAAGTTTAAGGCCCATGTAGCTCAGTTGGTAGAGCACACCCTTGGTAAGGGTGAGGTCAGCAGTTCGAATCTGCTCATGGGCTCCAGTTTGTTTGTAGAATGGCGTGCTTTTTGCGCGTAAATTTGTCTTTAAGCTATCTAGGATAGTATAGAAATCTTTCGGAGATTGAGTCGATGTCCAAGGAAAAATTCGAACGTACAAAACCGCATGTAAACGTAGGCACCATTGGCCACGTTGATCACGGTAAGACCACGTTGACCGCAGC
>JBEVXU010000026.1:0-2109 GCA_040505895.1 Sedimenticola sp.
CGGCAGTGTCCCAGGTGAAAACTGTGTCACCGCCGACGATTTGTTACTACCAATCAACTGCAAGACCGCTTGATCCGTGGCTCGATTATGATGATAAACCGTCCCCGTACCACCAACCTGGGATGATCCCCCACCACCTTGGGCTATAACTGTTGCCAGATTAAAACCTGATAATGCATCGTAGTAGACCGCTACACGACCACCACCACCTCCACCACCTACACCATTCCCACTCGAACCCCCATTCGCCTCAATACGACCACCGCCTGACAAGGTGCCAACGTCCAGCCACACAGAGCCACCACTGCCTCCACCACCATGTATATACGAAGTACTGTTGCCATTCGCCCTAATCACACCTTCAAGTGCCAGCGTGTCTGCCTTTAATTTAATTGAGCCCCCGCCTAAACTCTTACTACCATTCCCACTGTGCCCTCCGGTTCCAACCTCTTGAGGTGCCAAGTAGTTTCCATACTCCGGATTGGTTGTATAGCTGCTATAAACACCTCCATGACCACCGTAACTTCCACCACTGTAGGAACCTACCTGACCGGTATAACTGTTGCCTTTACCGCTCACATCAATCCTGGAACTGACATCCACAGTAATCGTTTTAGCCTCGATCACCGTCTTCTCAACAGCACTGGCCAGATGCGACAGCACCGCACTGTTCTTCAACGTCAGACTATTGAAGCTGTGGCTACCCTCCACATTGAGGGTCGTGCCATCAACCACCAGATCCTGCCCCTCATAGGTGGTATCTGTCCCGGCGATGTTGGTGGGCGTGTTGATCGTCGTAGCCGCTGATGCTTGAACGCTTACCAGGAAGAGCAGCAACAAGGCCACCATGATCACTGTCTGTTTCATACGTAATTTAAACATCCGTCTGATGCCCTTTTTGTTATTCCGTTTCATTCCTTTCATCTCGTTTCCGACCTATCCCCTACTCGGGGATCACCGGTATCAGCTGTATACCGTCGGCCACGACGACACCTTCTTCTTGGTCTGTGATACTGATGTGATGGGGTGCCCCATGGGTGAAGCTATAGGTACCCAGCAGGTTCCATCGGGCGCCTTTTAGCTGCTGGTTCACCGTCACCGGGCTCTCTCCGCCATCATGGGCGATGACGTAGGTGGCATTTCTGTCCCTGTCTGGTGTAGCGGTCCAGCGGGCATACACTTTGTATTCTGCTGTTACCGGTACATCCAGGTGCCAGATAAAGCGGTTGGGTTGTGCATCCACCGGCGATACTTTGATGGCATCGGCATTGAGATAGCCATCCGCCCGGTCGCTTAGGCTGACCTCATGATTGATTCCCTGGCCGAACTCGAAAGTGCCCAGCAGGTTCCACCGTCCTCTGTTCTGTCGCTGGTTTGCGTAGACCGTTTCCACTCCGGCGGCATGGTCGATCCGGTATTGGGCATTGCTCGCACTGCTGTAGCGGTCACTCCAACGAGCATAGACCCGGTAGGCACCGCTGTAGGGGACATCAACCTGCCAGCTTGCCCGGTTGGGTTCTGCCTCTGCCGGCACCGCCTGGATGGCGTCGGCTACCACATAGCCGTCGCCATGACCCGCCAGGGTAATCGGATACTCCTGACCTTGGGTGAACTCAAAATCACCCAATAGAAGCCAGCGCCCAGGGGATTTCCTCTGGCTGAGTATAAGACTCCGGGTGCCTCTGTCGTCGCTGACACGGTAGTGGGCGTTGGCGGCCCTGTCGGGGTAAGCTGGCCAGCGCACAAAAAGGCTGTGCCTGCCACTCTGCTCGGGGGTGAACCTCCAAGTGGCGCTGTTGGCCACCTCGTCTTCGGGTACCAGTTTGATGGCATCACCTATCACATACCGGCTGGTCTCGTTGCTGAGGGTGATGTCGTATTGGGTGCCCTGGCTGTAGTCGAAGCTGCCCAGTAGTACCCAGCTCCCTCCGCTGTTGCGCTGGTCCACCTGGATGGTGGTGACACCTCCATTGTGTTGTATGGTGTATGGCGCTTTTCTGTCTGCAGTGCCGTGTTGTGGCCAGCGGGCATAGACCCGGTAGCGCCCGCTCCCGGTGGTTGTGACCGGCCAGGTAATGGTGTCTTCACCCCGGCTCCTCCAGGTTCCCC
>JBEVXU010000027.1:0-40727 GCA_040505895.1 Sedimenticola sp.
TGACGGATTGGCTGACCTGCTCAAACCGGGACTGGGTGGTGGTGTCCTGCAGGCCGTTGTTTTTGAATGCCTTGGTCAACTGTACGGTAGATCTGCCAAGATTGGTGAGTGCCTCGGAGGCCTCGTCGTGCTGCTTGTTGACCTTCTGCTGGGAACTGTAGAACTGCTTGACCACCTCGGGTGGCAGGCTTACCGCGTGTTCGGTAGCGCTCGAGGCGCTGACAGTGGCAGAAGCGGAGAAGAGGATAAGAAACAGCAGTACGGTTGAAAAAATGCGGATCGGGGTGCCCTGATTCATGATGAAAATCCTCGTTGTTGTGAAGGGTGATTCAATTGTTGACCAACTGGTTGGGCCTGTTGTGGTAGCGACCAGTCAATTAACGAACCACGTAACCGTTTTTTGGTTAACCGGGGGTATCTTCTATGGCGCTTCTGTTTGACTGGATAGACCGTCACCAGGCGATCATGTGCAATTACCGCCACCAGGTTATCGGTCCGGTAACGGATAACCGCGCTACCCAGAAAATCACAGATGTCCCTGTAAAAACGCCTGCAACGCCGAACCACTTCCTGCTCCCTGCCGGGGAAACGCTGATGCAGTCGCAGTCGTGCGTTGCGGGTGATGAAAAGAGAAGGACCAACAGCTTGACTCTCCATGGCTTGCTCCTTGTCGAAAACGAATATCAATGTTCTGGATATCACCAGTCATTACCGCACTGGCTTGATTAAGAGCATAAGAGAAACGCCGGAACTGGCCTTGGCAAGGGATTGACAATTAAGGGATGGTAGTTGCTCTCTCGATGAGGGGGCGTGTTGGTCTTGTTATAGACACACCATCAAACAGATCCTCTGACCTGATTTGATGGGGATTCCGGGTTTCGAGGATCGCGGAGTGCTTGTCGCCGAGTAACTCGCGGTGGTCTGCCAGTGCCTGTTCAAAGAGGTGTTGTGCCTCTCCGTCACGGCCGAGGGTATTCAGGCAGCTCGCCAGATTGTTGAGGCCGGTGAGGGTGTCTGTCTCCTAAACTGATTAGGCCGAGTCGCAAAGTGAGGGAGGCTGTAAGCACTGCCTTATTGTATTCCCCGTTGCTAAATTTTATGACGTAGCTTCATCGAGGCGGAAATGGCTTTTGGTATTCACCACCTGCTCTTCAGCCAGAAACACCTCATTGTCTTTTTGAATAGTCTGCAGGGGATCGATGACTCCATGCTCAACCAGCTTGAGCTTCAATCGTTGATTCAAGCTGGAAGAAACGATTCCGCATCTTGGCTACACTACGGTGCGTACACCACCCACGCCCCAGCGCCTCCTCAGCATGGCGGAAGCTCGGGGGTAATCAGGAAACCATATGACACACAGAGAATTATTTACGCGGAAAGGCAGTTGATCTTCCCCAAAATGATCATGTAAGCCATTGATTTTATAGGTCCGTAAACACATGAATTGGACAATAGCACGGCACTGCATTCACTTGTTAACTAATTGAAAAATAACTTAAAAAACCAATTTCAAAATGGCTGCATGGTCTGTACGGTGCATTAGGCGGTTCAGGGTACAGCACCACGAACTACAAAATGTGGTCTTTAGATACCCTCTCAGTATTGGATGTGAGGAGTGGTTGGATTGGGGCAATCACTGCCTCTCGGGTTATCGCCGTGATTCCATCCAGGCTCCTTAGTGTTGTCTGACCTCATTCTTTAAATACTTATCGCTGAAAGACTGCTCTGGCTTCATCCATGCTGAATGAGAAATCAAGATTATTCTGGAGTAAATACTATAATAATGGTAAATATAATAATTATTATCAATATATACCAATAAAATAGTATTTGGTGATTAATGTGGATTATCTGGAAGCAGTAGGCTCACAGTTACGGACGGCACGAAAGAAGCGATTTTCCACTGATGCTCTCAAGGACTTTTCCTTACGCATCGGAGTCAGTAGGGCCACGCTGCAGAAGATGGAAAAGGGTGATTTAAGCGTGGGCCTGGGCAAGTACTTTGCCGCAGCCAAGGTATTGGGTTTGGAAGCGAACTTCGACAGCCTGTTCCAGATAAAAGAGAGTCTGTTTGATGATTAAACGCAAATATGATCTCTATGTGAATGTTGGAGTGATGGGCATCATCCAGGCGGCTGATTGTGTGGTGGTTGAAGACAAGGGGGTGTTGACTGATTTCGGTCTTCGCTACCGGGAAGAATTTCTTGCGCAGCCGGGCGCTTTTTCACTGGATCCAAACCTACTCCCCTTAGGTGGGCGTACCTTTGAGTTGAGCTGTGCTGGTGGCATGCCGGGCATCATCGATGACTACCTGCCTGATGCCTGGGGGAGGCGGGTACTCGCACATTTGGCATTTTATCGTGATCGGGAGGGGTACAACGCCAATAGCGTGATCGATGCTCTCGCAATGATTGGTCACAGCCGAATTGGCGCTATTTGCATGGTAGAGCAGGGGGCGTCACCCTTTTTTGACCTGGGCGTCGATATCGCTTATCTGGAAGAAGCCGAAGCGGCAGCGCAACAGGTCGACGCCACCGATTTCAGGGAGGTGTCGGTCGATGAGATGAGTCTCCTGTACTTGGCGAATAATGGTACCGGCGTGGGGGGGGCGAGGCCAAAGGCCCTGGTACATGAGGCAGGGCGAACCTCTATTGCCAAGTTCAACCGGCTGAGCCAGGATCCGTTCAATAATGCACGCATTGAACTGGCCTGTTTAACGATGGCGAACAGGGCGGGTATTGTCACGCCGGCCGCCAGGGTGCGCACCGGGATCAATGGTCGAGAGGTGCTGCTGGTTGAGCGCTTTGATGTCAACGAGGATCGAACACGAAATCATATTGTCAGTATCAATGCGTTATTGAAAGAACCCCACACCCAACGAGATTTTGGACGAGCCTTTCGCTATGACGAAATCTGCAGCATGCTGCAACAACACTCCGGGCGGATCGAGCAAGATCTGAAACAACTTCTGAAACTGATGCTGTTCAATCGAATGATCAACAATACGGATGACCATGAGCGAAACTTCAGCCTGTTGTATGATGGCGAGTGCTTCGCTTTTGCACCGGCCTACGACATGATTCCCTCTGTTGAACGGGGCACCTATCATGCCGCAGGTTTTCAGTATAGCCCGCTACCACCCAGGCCATCAGAAGCCGCCCGGTTGGGGAAAGTGTTTGGGTTGCCCAAGGGTGTTGTTGCGCGGTGTGCAGATGAGGTTCAAGCCGCTGGAGAGCAGTGGCTTGAAATTGCCCAGGCCTGTGGCGTGGAAGGGAGCGAGGTCGATAGCATACAGTCACTTTTTCATCTTTGACCCACTATTTCATGGGTCCATCGTTCACCCTATGATATGAGTTCCGCTTTGGTACTGCTTGAGGATTCAGGGGGTCCTGAAACAGCGACTTATCGGATGTCATTACTTAGTTAATGAAACGTAAGCGCCAATAAATCAGCATCTATCTTTCCGCCCACCATTGCCCAACACTCTCTCCTGTCATCACGCACAGGAGACCACCATGTCCGGCACCAACAACGATGAGACAAAAGCGAACTACTGGCACGAACAGATCCAGGCGTGGCAGGCATCGGGGCAATCGCAGCAAACATTCTGTAAGGTCAACGGTCTGAGCTACCCTCGTTTTACATGCTGGCGAGGTAAGTTCCGGCGGGTGCTAAGCTTGTTCGTTCGGCGTGGCTTGCTCTCGCTGGATGTTGCGGAATAGATGCAGGCATGGCAGAACGGGTGTGGTTTCTCCCTGGATGCGGAGGTAAGAATCGAAGCGGCAGCGTCTGTTCCGCTACCGAGCCCGGCTGATATTTGCCGGAGAACGGCTGCGTTGGCTGGAGGAGGATGAGAGGCTCATCTACCGCCTGCCGAAACCACGCCATGACGGCCAGACTCTGTTGCGGCTGACACCGGAGGAGTTTCTTAACCGGATCGCCATCCTGATACCGCCGCCCCGGCGGCACCGGCACTGTTACCATGGGGTATTGGCGCCCAATCTTGAATGGCCTGACGACCGAATGCCTTGATGCCCTCCACCATCAGTTCTTCAATCCGATCCGCACTATCAATATCGCTTTCGGCGAGTTCAAACAGCTTCAAAAGATGCTGCTTCAGTTCTGGGTGTGAAACCAAGTGTTCTTCGAGGGTGTTAGTCTTTGTGGGCATGTCGGCTCCTGCGGAAATGTGTGCTTTGTCCCACGCTGTTTCACACAACACCGCTTCTAATGTCCGGCTATATTAGTATATTACTGTCTGCACTTTGGATTGCACCCCAGATGGGAAACTCATAGACGTCAAGTATTCTTTTGCAGCTTCCCATCGTCTTATACCGGATCATTATGGTAAATGCTCAGAAGCCAATGCGAACGATGCTCATCCGCAATTGATAATCGCCGAGACTGTACATTTTTCCTGCTATCATTTACCGTGTCCGCTGCCAACACATGCACATAAGTAGTCTGGCATTCCTGCAACAAAAAAATAAAAGCAGTAAGCAGTCTCGACCAACAAAAAAATAAAAGCAGTAAAAAGCATAAGGGTTTTATCGGCACAAGCTTGTTCTGCAGGCTTGGTTGACGGAAGGCCCGCACAAGAGGAGTGAACTCAATGCTAAAGAAAACAATTTTACCCGTTATTCTTCTACTACTGTTCTACGGATTCTGGGTCAGCCCTGACTTCAAGGAGATTGCCGCCGGTGTTGCGGTCTTTCTGTTTGGCATGCTGTTCCTTGAGCAGGGTTTCCAGGCTTTCACCGGTGGTTTACTGGAAAAGCTGTTGCAGCGCACTACCAGCAGTACCTGGAAGAGCCTGAGCTTCGGTGTTGTTTCCACCACGCTTATGCAGTCCAGTTCATTGGTCTCTGTTATCACCATCTCATTCCTCGGTGCGGGCCTGATCGACCTGGCGGCCGGCGTCGGCATCATCTTCGGTGCCAACTTGGGCACCACCACCGGTGCCTGGCTTATCGCCGGCTTCGGCATGAAGGTGAAGATCTCCGCCTATGCCATGCCCATGCTCGTGACCGGCATCATATTGGTGTTCCAGAAATCCAAGTCACTCAAAGGCGTGGGTTATATCCTGGCCGGACTTGGCTTCCTGTTCCTCGGTATCCACTTTATGAAAGAGGGCTTTGAGGCCTTCCGTGAAACCATTGATCTGACCCAATTCGCGGTCTCCGGTTATTCTGGAATCATACTGTTTGCCCTGCTCGGAGCTGCCGCCACCGTAATCATGCAATCGAGCCATGCGACACTGGTGATCATTATCACCGCACTGTCGGTAAGTCAGATCACCTACGAGAACGGGCTGGCGCTTGCTATCGGCGCCAATATCGGTACCACTATCACGGCAATTATCGGCTCCATGAGTTCCAATGTGCAGGGTAAACGATTGGCCCTTGCACACCTGATCTTCAATATGGTCACAGCCATTATTGCCATTGCCTTTATCTTTCAGTTGGTTACGGCAGTTGATATCTTTAGCGCCTTCCTGGGTATCGCCGAGGATAATTACACGCTGAAACTGGCCGTGTTCCACACTATCTTCAACACCATCGGTATCGTTGCAATGCTCCCCTTCATGAGCAAACTGGTGAATTTCCTGATGCGGGTCATGCCGGAAAAGGTGTACAAGAAGGCGGAACCGAAGCATCTGAGCGACTCCTCCATGGATATATCGGATGTTGCTGTCGATGCGGTGCGCAAGGAGACGATCCATCTGTACGACAATGCCTATGAGATTATCTCGCATGGGTTGAGTCTGCATCGTCACGATATTGAGTCGGAGAAAGACCTGGAAACCCTCGCGCTCGATAAAGGAAAGCCGATGGATATCAATATCCAGGAAGAGTACGAACTAGGCGTCAAAGGCCTGTACGGTGAAATCGTCGCGTTTATCAGCAAAGCCCATCCTATTATGACCCCGGAACAGGCCAATGACCTGTTCCGAGTGCGGGCAGTCGGGCGTGATATCGTTGAGGCCATCAAGGCTACAAAACATCTTCACGACAACCTGAACCTCTACCTGACATCGGATAATCAGTACATCCAGGCAGAGTACAACATCATCCGTATCGGACTGGCTTCGGTGCTGAGGCGACTGGATGTCCTGAGAAAGAGCCCCGGCGATGTGACGGATACAATTCCTTTGGAGGCCGTATCGGATGAGATGCAGGAGCACGATCGGGAGGTGCATGAGAGGCTCCATCAGCTCATTCGTGAAGACAAAATCACCGTTGCGATGGCCACCTCCCTGATGAATGATGCAACATTTGCCTACAATGTGGCATCGAATCTGGTGCGGATGGGCATAGTGCTGTTCGCAGGAGAGGAGTGCGAGCTAGGCATCGGCGACGACGATTTGTGCTTACCTGCTGAATCCGGAGCCTAGCGCGGCAGTAGCGATGGAGGGGCATGTTGGGTTACGGTGTGCGCTTAGACTGAGACATCAGTGAGATGCGCACCTGACCCAATCTGCCTTGACTTCGCGGTGACTTATACTTATGCAGCGCTATATTAATGGAAGCCTGCTAGGATTGTAGTTGATTCATCCTAGGTCCGGCAGATGCCTGGATGGGGAATCGATCAAAGGAAATTGAGTGGGAGAGAAAAATGACTGGTAGTAAAATATTCAGCGCCATTAGTGATATTTTTGACGAGAAAAGAAGTAAACAGAAGAAACGGGAAAAAGAGCTAAGATTGCTTCTTGGCAAGCTCAAGAAGTATCAGACGAAGCTGGAGAGTGGTCTGGATGGCGAGAGCAATAAGGGAAAAATAAAGCAGTTGGAAAATGAACTAAAGGTAGTCGAGAAAAAGCGCAAGAAAGTGAACAAGCTCCTCAATTCATTTTAAAACCGCATGAAGAGGGCAGGGATGCCCGATTTTCTATTTCATGTCATGCAGGTGCAGCCATACAAACACCAGGCGGTTTATAGCGTAATTGTGCCGGCTTCTTTAGGTTCTGTATCGTTGCCGCCATCAGAAACGCATGCTGGCCTACAGCGAGTGGGTGGAAGACGAGGTTCTGCATCCCATTCCACACCGGCAGTATGTCTTCACCCTGCCCAAACTGCTTCGGCCTCATTTCCACCGGCGTCATCGTCTGGTCGCATTATGCCAGATCGTCGCCGCACTGTTGAGCGGGGCTTACCGCCCGGTGAAGAAGAGGAGCGGCCGGATAACGGCCAGATCCCCCTTATCTATATCCGGTCCCGGATATAGCCTGAGAAATTGTTAAGAATGTTAGGCTGGGTATCTGTTGCTTGTATAGGACGTAGTTGCTTGTATGCGTACGAAAAATTGTGGAATATACGGCCTGGAACCATAATCGGGCTTATGTCAAAAGGAACGTTGCCGGGCTTTTGGGTATGCTGATGGCCCAAGGCGCCGCATCTGCTGAAAGCAAATTCCTATCCCTTTCGGGTCATTGTCCACTAAATTTGTCCGGAATATTGTTATGGTAGAACAAGTCATCAGTGTTCCTGGGGAAATTCCATGTCGTCGATACAGGATTTTATTGCATCTCGGGCAATGAGGAATGCTGTTGTGTTTTTCTGGCTGGGACACATGGCTGAGGCGAAGAAGAAAAGTGAAACCAATACATATGAATTTACCAAACAAGCCGCTCTTAAATGCATTGCTTTTTCATGCATGCAGGAATTCAAATCAAGAGTCAGCAACCGGCGCGCCCTAAAAATACATAGCCTGTTCATCGGCGAACTGCCAAAGGCCGCCTATTGCGTGAAAATGTCTGCCACCTATCGTGGCTGCGGTAATCGGGCTGGAAGAGCGAAATACCGACTGAACTTCGATCGCAGCGACAAGATGTTTGCCAAATTTGTTAAGGGAAGCAGGGTATCTTTTAACTCCCTGGGGGCATTCAGGTCCGGTCTGAAATTGAGCAAGACAATAATTACTTCGGGACTGGAGTCGTCTATTGGCCTCTCTAAATCACACTCTGAAGCGATGAAGGGCTATGACCAGTGGATATACCGAGCCATGGACAGCCGGTTACGCACAGAGGGCGGCGGAATGAATAGAGTGGAGGAGCAGATCGGCATGCGACTGTTCAAGAAACATGATCGCGTTCCTTCTTTCCTGTTCGACCGATTTATGTCCATTCTTACGCCCGAAGTTGAGTTCGCCATCAAAGCATGGGAGAGCAACGGCAAGCCAAGAGCCGCCGGGTCCTATAAGAAGACCATGATGCCGGCATTTCAATCCTGGTTATTGCTTCTGTATGGCCACGTGACCTGCTATAACGGCATTGGAGGGGGGGGGTATAATTCGACACTCTCTAAACGGGTCATTAACCAGACGGTATTCTCGAAATTCGAGGTAGGGCTGAGCCAAACGGGAAATTGAGCCCTAAGGAACCTCTGAATGAATCGATAATTGGCGGATATTGTCTCCGTAGGTTCGCATTTACACGAAAAAACAGGTAATTCAGCCAGGCTGCATGTAGTGCTTGGGCTAGGCCAATCAACAAGGTGTATGGGGCATGCAACTTTGACCCACTTTTGCACAATTTATTTTCAGCTAGTTGTATTCAAATAATTGAATTAACTGGAATTAGTGGGTGACAGTGGGTCGATTTTAGTTGCCAAAGCGGGTCAAATTTTGGCGCCAATTGGCAGGGCTAGGGCTCGAATTCAAACCTCTTATCATGGAACAGTCTCAAACAAGCATTTACAGTATTAGAGTCATATATTTTATTGCTTCCTCGCTCAATCTCTTCCAGTGCTTTTTCAATGCCTAGACCCAGCCGATAAGGGCGATTTGAGCTCATTGCTTCGACCACATCGGCTACCGCCAGGATTTGCGCCTCCTGAATGATGTCATCATCCTTGAGCCCCTGCGGGTAACCGCTCCCATCCAGCCGTTCATGGTGCTGATGAATGATATCGGCCACGGGCCACGGGAATTCAATATCTCTGACAATAGAATACCCCACTTCAGAATGACTCTGAATAATCCGGAATTCAGAATCGGAAAGAGGGGTGGTCTTGGTGAGGAATTCTACTGGGATATGGATCTTACCAATATCATGAATTAGTCCACCGAATTTGATACCCTCAATAGTATTTTCATCAAGCCCCATCTCTCTGGCGATTGCGCAGGCCAGCTCTGCCACCCTTTTCTGATGTCCTGCGGTATAAGGGTCGCGTTGCTCCACAATCTTCGCTGCAACCTGAATTACCGACTGAAGCGCACTATTTAGTTGTTGGGTGCGCTCAGAAACCAACCCTTCAAGATTCTTTCGCATACTGGCCAACTCCAAATGAGTTGCCACCCGAGCCAGCACCTCCTCTTCACGGAATGGCTTAGTGATGTAATCGACTGCTCCTAGATGAAATCCTTTAGTTAACCCTTTCATATCAGTAGAAGCTGTAACAAAAATGATTGGTATATCTTTTGTCCGATCATCATTCTGTAAATGCTGGCAAACCTCAAAGCCATCCATGCCAGGCATCTTGATATCGAGAAGAATTAAGTCAGGTTTTTTTACATTCACCGCGGCAAGTGCTTGAGCCCCATTGGATGCAGGGCGAACCTTATATCCTGATCGGGTCAATAGAGCTTTGAGCAGTTTGATATTTTCGGAAATATCATCCACAACCAGAATATCGGCAGGAAGCCCTGAGCGGTTTTCGTTATTCATGCTTTAAAACCTTTTGAATTGTACTGAAATTCATTTCATTCACACACACCCTCAACATGTTGGAAAGTTCCGGCTCTGTCTCAGCGACGCGATCAAGAACCTCATATGACTCCTCCAGGTCAAGGGCGATGGCAGCCTGCTTCAGCTCATCAAACAGTTTCTCAGGCAGGGAGGCCGCCATCTCTTTTGCTTTTGCAATATCGATCACCTGTTCTGCTGTGGATGATGCCGAATCAACCTTCTCTTCGTAGATATAGCGCACTCCCAGATGCTGCTGCATGGTGCCGAATATCTCCTGGGCACGAAATGGCTTGTGCACAACCTCGTCGCAACCTACATCAAGTATCTTCTGATGCTGCTCCCCAAATACGCTGGCAGTGATGGCAACGATCTTCACCGCATCGCCACCGGGCAGTTCACGGATTTTTGCTGTGGCCTCATAGCCATCCATCACCGGCATACGCATATCCATCCAGATGAAGTGCGGCTTCCAATGTTCAAAGAGAGCGACACCCTCTTCGCCGTTCTCAGCCTCGCGAACCTCGAAACCGACCTGAGCCAGTAAGCTGCTCAGCAGCACTCGGTTCTCTTCACTATCCTCCACCACCAGGATACGCCATGCAGACTGATCTGCTTCAAGCCCGATCACCCCGGGCTCCATTACCTCGACTCCGGCCGCCTCCGACTCCTCAGCCAGAGCTACCGGCAGCTCGACATAGAAGATCGAGCCTCTGCCAGGCGTGCTCTCCACGTTGATCTTGCCCCCCAGCAGATTGACGAACGATTGGGTGATCGCCAGACCCAGACCGGTCCCCTTTGGACCGGTAGAAGTCTGTGCCACCTGGACAAATGGCTCGAAGATGCGTTCCAGCTCCTCCGACGGGATGCCGGGGCCACTGTCCTTCACCTCCAGTTGCAGGATGATCATAGTCAGATCATTTGTGACGGGCTGGCTACGGGCGCGTAACGAGAAACCGCCTTCGGTGGTGAACTTCACCGCATTGCCAAGCAGGTTAATCAAAATCTGACGAAGCTTGCCAATATCCGCCTTGATGTAGCGAGCCAATTCAGGATCGAGTTCCAGATTGAAGGTCAACTGGGCACTCTCGGCCCGCACCTCGAACATCCGTCCGATATCCTGCAGCATCTGCGGCAGATCGAAGACCTCCAGCTCCTGTTCGATGCGACCCGCCTCAATCTTGGAAAGATCCAGTATGTCGTTGATCATCGCTAGCAGGTGATCGCCACTGCGGTTGATGATGGAGACTTTCTCCTGAACCGGCGTCGGGGTATCACGATCACGTCCGATCATCCCGGAGAAGCCGAGAATGGCATTGAGCGGGGTGCGTAGTTCGTGCGACATGTTGGCCAGGAAAGTGCTCTTAGCCCGGTTAGCTGCTTCGGCGGCCTCTTGACTTGCCTCTGCTGCTTGCCTGGCCACTTTTGCAATTTTTTCAGCTCGTATGCGCTGCCCGATCTCCATAGCAAGACGCCGGTTCCAGTAGACGAATAGCATCAGCACGATGGCGACCACAGCCAGGATCTTCCACAGCAGGGTGTAGTCATATCCACTTTCGTACCTGACAGAGAACCATCGGCTGTGAATGTCGGCTCGTGCCTCTTCATCAATGGCATCCAGCGCCTTGTTCATGATCGAGGCAAGCACCGGCTTGTTCTTGCGAACGGCAATGGAAAGGGTGTTGCGATAGGGCGTTTCACCGGAGATCTTTATGTTCGACAAGCCTTCCTTTCCAAGGATATAACTGATCGGAGCCAGATCACCGATAAATGCGTCGGCCTCGCGTTGGGCAACAGCCATCAGTCCATCTTTCAGGGAGGGCACCAAATGCAGATCGAAGAGGGGATGCTTGTTGGTCAGCAGGTCCTGGATGCCCGAGCCGGATTGCGCCACAACGCGTTTACCATTC
Source organism: Sedimenticola sp. (assembly GCA_040505895.1). Lineage (GTDB taxonomy): Bacteria > Pseudomonadota > Gammaproteobacteria > Chromatiales > Chromatiaceae > Vondammii. The sequence continues at coordinate 11,593 of JBEVXU010000027.1, forward strand.
AACTCGGTCATACTCGAAACAAAACTGATTTCGTTGCCGGTCACTATCACCAACGGAAAATCCAGATAGGGCCGGGTGAAAGAGAGAAAATCCCTGCGCTGCGGAGTATCTCTCGCGACATCCAGCATATCGAGCTCGCCGGCACGGATCGCATCGACGGTTTCTTTCCAGCTTGGAAGCTTAGACGGCTCGATTCTGACATTCAGGAGTTCGGCAATACGCTTCATGTAGTCTGCAGCGACTCCCGTGTATTTGCCGTCCTTCACAAATCCTATAGGGGGCCAGTTGACGCTGCTACCCAATCGGATTATCGGATGTTCGTCGAGCCAGGCTTGCTCTTCTTGTGTTAAATCAATTTGTATTCCTTTTTGTATTTCTATTACAGTCCATTTTTTCGAAATTTCATTAAGTCCATCCTTACCGATAGTGTCCAATATCTTATTCATTATAGATATATATTCTGGCCATTCGGGTTTTATAGATGCGACAGCATTTGCTTTAAACTCACGAGAAAAATAGACTGGCTCAATTCCAATAAGCGTATGTTTGCCAATCAAGTAATTATGGAAACTAAGTCCAAATGCAGCATCCACCTTTCCCGCTAATACCATCTGCATCATTTCAAGTGCAGATTCAGTTTCGATAATTTCAATGGTATCTTTATAAGGCTCTAAAGCTTGTTCTACTACATATATACCTTTTAGAACTGATATCTTTTTACCTTCAAGATTTTTCACACTATTAATCTCAAAAGGTGCATTCGTTTTAGTAAAAACAGTTGGAAAACCAGAATTTAAAAGATGTGAATGAATAAGTCCTACGCCTTCTGCCAAAGAAGGGGCAGAACCTAAGAGCCCATCAATCTTGCCATCTTTTGCTTTCTGGATTGTGGATGACCACTCATCAAGCTCGATGTTTATCTTTGTGCCTGTCATTGATTCAAATTCATCATAAATCTCGATCAGGATGCCTGAGAGATCTCCGTCCTCATCTTCAACAAGCAGTGGCTCAATTTCTGTTGTGAATCCCAGAGTTATTTCTGGATGCTCTTTAAGCCAAGTTTCTTCTTCATCAGTTAAAATTAAAACTTTTTTTTCAGTAAGTTTCGGAAGTGCTCCCAGATTAACCCATTTTTGGTCAATTTCACGATGGTCTGTTTCGGTAAGTGTAGCGATAGTCTTATTGAAAACACTTAGCATAATTGGATCTGTATTACGCAACCCAATACGCGCATGTCCAACAGGTGGAACATCTATAGTAAAGGCAAATTTAGTATTTATATAAAATTTACTTGATATAAATTCATAAAGACCAGAAAGAGAATCAAAAACCCCATCAACCTCCTCGATTATAAGTAAATTAATAGCCTCTTCCAAGGTCTCATATTCAACTATTTGTACATCAGGATATTTCTCTTTTATCAAAGTTACACGTGAAGTTCCCTTTCTTATCGCAATTTTTTTATTAGTAAGATCCTCTATTGTTATTATAGATGTATCATCCTTATTTACTAATAATGCTTGAGGATAAACAAAATATACACTTGTAAAATTGAGAAAAAGCTTTCGTTTCTCAAGCATCGCTGCACCGATAATTCCATCGACCTTATGCTGCAAGGCTTTTTCTAATGCAATATGCCAGGGAGATCCTTCAATATTAATACTAACTCCTAATCTACTCTCTAAAATACGGATATAGTCAAAATTGACACCTTTAAGTTCATTTTTTTTATCACGAAAACCTATTGGGTAATTCGTATCTGTAGCAGAGAGTGTTATTACGGGATGTTCTGCAAGCCATGCTTCTTCTTCAGGTGTAAAATCTAGTGTTTGTTGCTGTGCCGGAACATTGGTCCATTGATCGAGGATTTTCTGAATCCTTACCGAACCAAGATGAGCCAATCCCTTGTTGAGGATGCTGACAAGTTCGGGCCAGTCATCGCGTATACCGGTGCTGATAGAGGCTTCATGCTTAAGATCGAAATAGGCGAGCTTTACGCCGGTAAGCGAATGTTTTGCCAACAGGTAGCTCTCGAAACTTACACCGAATGCAATATCTGCCTTGTTCTCGAGAACCAACCCTACGGCTTCAAGAGTGCTGTTCACTGGAATAATCTCGCTGGAGTTTTGATACTCATTCAGCACGACTTCCAGCATTTTTACTTCCTGCTGGTAGGCAACTCTTTTCCCTTTCAGATCATCAAGATGCCTTATTGTGAAATCCGCATCGCGACGAGTAAAGGCTACGGGATAAGATAGGTGGATGGGTTGTGTCCTCAGAAGGCTGCTTGCTTCTGCTTGAACGGGTGCACATGCCAAAAGTCCGTCTAATTCACGATTACGTGCTCTTTGCACGATCGGCTTCCAATCATCGACTTCTATGGTGACGTCAATAGCCAGAATTTTTTCAAGCGCAGCGAATATCTCGGGGTAGATACCTTCCAAAGAACCGTCTTCCTTTTTGATCAGAAGCGGCTCCATATGGGGGTTAAAACCCAACCGTATGGAGGGATGCGCCTTGAGCCAGGCTTGTTCCTCTTTAGTCAATTTCAGCAGTTCAGTTTTTTGGGACTCTGTTTTTTCTATCCCTAGAGTCCATCTTTTCTTGATGGCGGTGTGCTCATAAGATCTGATAGCATCCACGCCTTTGTTGAGGATGGATGCCAGTTCCGGCCAGTCACGGCGCACCGCAATCGCCATGTTGTTAGCTTCAAACGGTGCCTGTACCGTCGCGTCGACGTTGGGAATACCTAACTGGATGCTCATGTACTGCCCCGCCATCAGGCTGCTGATGTAGGCGTCAGCTCCTCCCGTGGATAACAGTTTGAGTGCATCGGTGGAGAAAGCGACTTCAATCAGACGAAGTTGGGGGAAATCGCGCTTCAGAAGCTTGTGGATGGCGTAATTTTTCTCCACCACCACACGTTTGCCGACAAGGCCTTCCATATTTTCGACGCGTTCATCCCCTTTGTGCTGGAAGATGAAAAATGGAGAATAAAGATAAGGATTCGTAAATATCGCCAGCTTTTCCCGTTCTGGATTTCGCTGCCAAGCAGGCTGGATGGCTATGCCTCCTGCTTTTTGCATCGAAGCAAACGATTCGGTGAGTGGCATCCCGGTCACATAATGGCAATCTAAATTAAAAGCCATACACATGATCTTTACATAATCGATGGATAACCCCTCCGGATTGCCATCAGTTGTAAAGAAAAAGGGCGGGTAGTCTCCCACCCTTACAGGTACCTTGTGTCCAGCCTCCAGCCACTGTCGCTCCTCCTTATTCAACTTCACCCGTTCCCTGATCTTCAAAGTCACAGAAGCCAGTTTGGGATTTTCTTTCAGCCAGGCACGCTCTTCGTTAGTCAGTTCGGCAGATGCTGCGCTGAAGGCAAGGTTTGGGAGCAGTAGAAGCAGAAAGAATACAGCTAACACGCAACTATAACCCCTGTAAGTCAGAGGCTTCACTCTACCAAATGACTGCAATATAGCTGCGCTTTTCACCACTGCTTATCCATAAAATGATACCTTTTGTAATTGTAGCAGGATATGGGTTGATTCTTTTTTTCTGGTCTAGACTTATAGAGAGCCTGAAAGGCTAGGGAACAATTTGTTTGTTTTTTAACCCATACTGAATGTCCGCTTTTGGCACGGGCTTTGGACGGATGGGTATTTTGCGAGCACTGTAGGAAAGCATGGGAACGAAGAAATGATAGGGAAGTACGTAAAAGGGCAGGGTGGCAAGTATCAGAAACTTCACAGTGACTATCAATTGGCACTGTTCTGACAAATTGGCACCAAATACCCCGTCCGCTTGCGGCGGGGATCTTTATTTGTGGGTTGAAATTCCTAGCCTTAAATCCACCCCAAGTGGTTTATACAGATAGCATCATGATCCGGTGATTACACTCTTATCCAAGAATGGAATAAGCCTGTTGGTCACCACCTTGATGCAGATTTCACGCTTACTGATAAATAGAGTTGCGCCTATCTGCCCAGAAAAGACAAAGAGAAGTGCGATCTACTCTTCCGACCTGCCCCGATAAACTTCCCGCAGGACCTTATCTCGCTGCTGCAAAACAGCCCTCAGCTGAGGCTGACCATCAAGTAGAGCCTCAAGTCTCTCCCGCTGCAAGCTGAAGAGCCGGCAAGGTGTCAGCGTGATCACTCCCGCATCTTTTGTGCCATGCCCCATCAGGGCTCGTTCACCAAAAAACTCCCCCGCCATCAGGGTGCCAAGATCATGACGTACGCCATCCTCCTCACGGGTAAACCGGATGACCCCCCGGCTCACAAGGAACAGGGCATCACTCACCTTGCCCTGACGGATCAGATATTCATTCTCGCTGAGCGTAGTGGGGTGAACCAGAGCCGCTATTAGCTGCAGAGCAGGAGCATCCAACTCAGCAAACAGGGGCACCTTTTTAAGTAGAACCAGAGGATCATCTTGAAGATGCTGGACCGGCTGCCCCCTCAGTGCAGCAATCTGTTTCGACACATCCGCCGCCATGGATTCAGCTATGCCTTTGGGTAGCATACCGCGCTCAGCCTGCTCTTCGGTCGCTTCCAGTTCAGCCAGCAGGATAAGCCGCTTACCAAACCGCTCCTGCATTAGAGTGGCAAACTCTGGGAACTGCTCACTGACTTTTTGCAGTTGTTCGGCTGACAGCTTGTTCCAACCTTGATATTTTTCCCGCACATGGTCCACGATATCGGCAGGTATCGATTGCAGTTTTGCCAACTCATCCAGGGAAACCAGTACATGACCACTGCCCTGGTAATGCCCCCAAACCTGTTCATAGTCACGGACGATGCGCGACATATGCATACGCTCAGCAATGGGACCCAACCACCGTGCATATTCAGCCAGGCGATAGAACCCCTGCTCCAACATGCGGTGAAAACGGTGGGAGTGGACGTGCTGAAAGGCACCGGTATAGCGCAAGGCATCAATCTGCATATTGAGCACCAATATTAGTTCACGATACGACCCCTCGCTCAAGTGTCCCTTTTCGTACATCTCGGTGTACGCCGCTTTTTCTTCAGTGAGCGCACGCAGGTAGAGCAGGTTGGTTTCTTGGGCCTGGCTCATCTGACTGTCACGCAACGTCTGAATGGAGCGATGTGCCTCTTCGATAGCCCGGCCACACTCAAGCGTGAGCTTCCGGGCAATACGACTGGAAAAAACACCCCCTTTTTGAAGTTCGGGCAGGCGCTCGATAGCACGCTGTTTGGATATCAGGTCACGCTCCAGAAAAGAGACCTGATCTGCCAACGGCGGAGCATCCAAGCCGAGATAACGCATTAGCGGCTCAATACTCAGCCCCTGAACCACCAGAGTGAACAGTACGGCTCCCATGACCAGTGCAACAAAGAGATCGGAGTGTTCAAACTCAGGCAGGCTCAGCACGATAGCCAGAGCAATGGCGCCACGCAGGCCACCCCAGAACATAACAAATTTGTAATTCATGCCGATGGGGCGAGAACCAGGCAGTCGGCCAACCAGAGGGATCAGAGTAAACATAATGGCGGCGCGCGCCAGCATCATTGCCAACAGCACCCACGCCAGTAGATCCCAGGCCCCCAACAGAGCTGAAAAATCGACCTTCATGCCCACCAGAAGAAAAAGCAAGGCGTTGGCAATAAATGCCATCAGTTCCCAAAAGTGTTCCAGGTATATCCGTACAGAACTGGAGATGCGGATGCGCCCCCAGGTGCCCAGGGTCAGTCCCGCTGCGACCGTGGCCATCACGCCGCTGACATGCAGCACCTCTTCGGCCAAGAGGAAAGAGAGGTAGGCTAGTGCGGTAGTCAATCCGATCTCAACGAAAGGTTCTGACTCCACCCAGCCGATGATTTTGCCGGCCATATAGCCGAGGGCGGTACCGACAACGACACCACCGATGAACAAGATAAAAAAGTCCGCAACTCCTTGGGTGAGGGCCTCACCACTGACCATGCCTGCGGCAAGAATGCCGACCAATATCTTGGCAATAACGATGGATGTAGCATCATTGAAGAGGCTTTCACCTTCCACCAGAGTAGTCAGTCGACCCGGGGCACCCACTTGGCGAAACAGGGCTATCACTGCTACCGGATCTGTCGCACTCAGAATGGCACCGAGAAGCAGCGCCGCAGTTAGCGGGATATCTGTTACCACCCAGACAATGAGACCGATCAAACCGGTTGAAATTAGAAGACCCGGCACCGCCAGAGTGAGTATGGGTGCCAGGTTATGGCGGAGTTGGCGAGCATCCAGATTGTAGCTGGACTCAAAAATCAATGTGGGTAGAAACACGAATAGAATCAAGTCTGGAGAGATGGTCAGCTGCTCAAGGAGTTCAAGTTGGGCAGGATAGATGTCATGCAACTCTGCAAGGGCGACCCCCATCAGCACCAACACTACAGTGAAAGGTAGCCGGGTCTTCTTGGAGAAGACCAATATGGCCAGTGCGATCAGTAACAGTGAAAAGATCGCCCAAATGACTTCCGCTATAGGAGAGGCATGTTCCATTCGATCATCCCAAGTTTCAGCTAGCCCATTGGTATCGGTATAGATGTGCTTGAAGGCAGATAAGCACGATAGATCTATAGTTTCAAGCATAGCCAGTTTCTTAGCTGGTTTTTGAAAATCCAATATGTGATGATGAATATCCCACTACCATATCACTTGCCACAAACACCTCTCCAAACGTGAGCTAATTCCGGCTCCATATACGAATTAGCGTTATAAATTAGGCTGTCTGTAGTGGATAATCGATGCATCCATTGGCACACTGCAGTCGATGGATGGAGCCATGACACTCGGCAATATATCTCTTATCGAATCCAGCCTTTTGAAACTGGCCATCGACATTTGATGTAAATACGAAATAACCCCCAGCTTTCGATCTTCCAAGCTTCAGTAATCGCTGATATCCCTCATGGGGTTTAATTCGACGATAGAGATTCAAACGATGACCATAGAAAGCCCATGCCAGTCTCGGGTTGGTTTGAAACTGCTGGGGATTTGCCAGATCGTAAATGAGAGCCCGAGTCTCCGGGCAATGGGATAGGCGTTCCAGAAACCCGTATCGCCACAGAAATCGGGCAGGCCGGAATCAACCCCCATGCCGGCCCCTGCGGTTATGAACAGCGCGTCTGCCGACTGGAGTGACTGCCGGGCGGCCTCGATATCTGAATCCATACTCACAGTTCAAGCGTTTGTCCTGAGGTTCATTAGCCATAGCAGAAGATATGAAGCCACGAATTGATCAGATACACCTTAATTACCAGCCGTAACCATCTCAAGCAGAGCCCGCACACAGTTATCCGTCCCTTCTGCAATCTGGCTGACAGAGGCATCAAGCATATAACAGGGTGTGGTGATCAGTTTTAGCTTCTCATCGATAACAATCTCCCCATGAGTGGTCATCTGATGTACGCCCCCCATTGCCTCGATTGCACCAATTGTTCCCTGATCCTCTCCTATTGTTACTTTTGCACCTGAAAGGATTTTTGCAATAACAGCGGGTGCAATACAGAGTGCACCGATCGGTTTTTCAGCTTTGACCATGGCTGAGACTGCATGGCTAAGTTCCTGGTTCACACTGCATTCAGCTCCTTCAAAAGCCAAGCTCGACAGATTCTTTGCTACACCGAATCCTCCCGGCAGTAGTAGTGCATCAAACAGACCGGCATCAAACTCAGCAAGGGGCTTGATATTGCCACGTGCAATTCTGGCAGACTCAATCAATACGTTTCTTGAATCATCCATCTCATCACCGGTGAGATGATTGATAACATGATGCTGTTTGATATCAGGGGCAAAACATTGATAGTCGGCTCCCTGTCGATTCAGTGCCAGTAGCGATAGGACTGATTCATGAATCTCAGCTCCATCATATACACCGCAACCGGATAAAATTACCGCAACGTTGGGTTTTGCCATCACCACACCTCCTGATTTTAAGAGCCATCTTCCGAAAAACCTCTGAATAACCCTGGCCGCAAGGAGTCACTTATGATTCGTTCAGTGACTTATCAATTGAAGGGAGCCTCTGAACAAGTCATGACCGATTGCCTTGCACTCAGGAGGCGAAATACCTGCGTTGAAAATCTTACTAACTTAAGTTTCGGAGTTCAAATGATGTAAAAGGCTTGGATAGACCGTTCCTTCTCCCTCAGGGAGAAGGCCAGGATGAGGGAAATTAGAAGAATTAAAGCGTTAGCTTTTCAACTCCCCTCACCCCAACCCTCTCCCTGAGGGAGAGGGGGCTAATGAACTCCGAAATTTGAGTTACTAATAGCCTGCTATCAGTTGCGATCTCCGCCTTGATCTTGCGCCTCCTGAGCACAATTCAATTCGGCCAGACTTATTCAGAGGCTCCCAAGTGTAATTATGATTTGGTTTCAATCTACTAATATAGCTCATGTTTGCCTTGATCAGGCAATATTGAATGGATGTTGAGAGTAAATACTCAATATCCAATATACTGTTAAAAAATCCTATTAAAAACTCTTCATCACTTGATTACAGGAATGGCCCGGATATGAATAAAGTGTCTATCTATAAGTGGGACAAACTGGAACCTCTTGCTCCAGCCTATGCGTTGGTTGCCGATGTGGATTTGGTGGTCATTCGTTGGCAAGACGAAGAGCAGGTATCTGTGCTGTTTGGTCGCTGTTTACACCGTGGTGGGTTGATGCATGACGGGCATATAGACGGTGAGGACATTATTTGTGGGCTTCATGATTGGGATTACAGCTATAAGACTGGAGTCAGCTCATACAATCCGGCTGAACGGCTACATCGATTTACATCATGGCTGGAAGGTGGGGAAGTTTGGATTGATGAAGACGAAGTCAGAGCCTGGGCTATAGATAATCCACAGCCTTATAATCGTGATGCCTACCAAGGGCTGTACAAGGATTTTCACGGCACTCCAGAGGAGCCGCACACTCAATATATTCAGCATCTTTCAGAGCACGGTTTATCAAAAGTTGGTCATCACGGTCGGATGGGCGCGATGGGTGTTCCACCCGATGAATTACCAAAGTGGGACGATATACAGCTCCTTACGGCGCAACTGCATAAACTTCCACTGCTGGAAGAAGCTTCGGTCGCTACAGAGGTTATCATCGGCCCAAACGCGAATAAGCCATTGCTGCTGGAGCGGCCCCTTTTTGTCTCTGATATGAGCTTTGGTGCGCTCTCGGAAGAGGCCAAAGTTGCATTGGCTATGGGTGCTGAGTTGGCAGGGACGGGTATCTGCTCCGGTGAAGGCGGTATGTTACCTGATGAGCAAGCCGCCAATTCTCGTTACCTGTATGAACTGGCCTCCGCGCGCTTTGGCTACTCAATGGATAAGGTACAAAAGTGCCAGGCATTTCATTTCAAATGTGGTCAGGGTGCTAAAACCGGTACTGGTGGTCATCTGCCGGGCAGTAAAGTAAAAGGAAAAATAGCTGAAGTACGCGGTTTGGCAGAAGGGGAGGCCGCCGTTTCACCACCCCGCTTTCCTGACTGGGAGCATCTCGATGACTATCGCAACTTTGCTGCAGAGGTGCGTGAAGCCACCGGTGGTATTCCTATCGGTGTAAAGCTCTCTGCGCAACATATTGAACGAGATATTGAGGCTGCACTGCAAATTGGTGTGGATTACATTATTCTGGATGGGCGAGGCGGTGGCACGGGTGCTGCACCTCTGCTGTTCAGAAACAATATTTCAGTGCCAACCATTCCTGCATTGGCCCGCGCTCGTCGCTATCTTGATAATCAAGGCCGTACAGATATCTCTCTGATAGCAACAGGAGGCTTACGCCTGCCGGCTGATTTCATCAAAGCAATGGCACTGGGTGCTGATGCAATCGCTGTTTCCAATTCTGCGATTCAGTCCATAGGTTGTTTGGGAATGCGAGCCTGCCACACAAATAACTGTCCCGTGGGCATAGCAACGCAGCAACCGCACCTACGGCGGCGTCTGAAAATTGAGAAAGGGGCGAAACAGCTGAATAATTTCTTCCGTGCCTCCACCGAATTAATGCAAGTAATGGCCCGTGCCTGTGGTCATGATCATCTGAATAAATTCTGTATTGACGATTTGACCACATGGAATCGAGATATGGCCCATTTGGCAGGTATCGCTTATGGTGGTTTCTCCGCAGAATGATATTACAGAATATGACCTGACGAAGTGGATATACTCAGACGTTGGATACGTTAGAACTCCAGGCTTCTTATTTTTCAAGAATCTATCTTCCCGACTACTATTTTTTGGGCGCTGAGTTTGTTGGTCCTAATTGAAAATAGGATGAACGTCCAAGTTAAATATAAAAACTTCAATAAGGGGTTTTTCTGTTTTGCTCATTAAACTATACTATTGGCCGATATAATCCATTAATAACCCATAATCCATCAATAAACCAAAGGACAGTGTGAGATGAAAAAGCCCGTTAAAGTCACCATTACCGGCGCCGCAGGCCACATCGGTTACGCTCTGGCATTTCGAATCGCCTCCGGCGAGATGTTTGGGCCAGAGCAGCCGGTGATTCTCAGGCTGCTGGAGATTCCTCAAGCGCTCTCCTCCCTAAATGGTGTCGGTATGGAGTTGGAGGATTGTGCATTGCCTCTACTGCACGATGTTGTACTGACAGATGACCCTTCCATTGGTTTCCGTGAAACTGATTACGCTATATTGATTGGTGCCAAGCCTCGCAGTAAGGGGATGGAGCGTAATGACCTGATCACAGAAAATGCCAAGATTTTTTCCGCCCAAGGTAAGAGTATCAACGATAATGCATCGAAAGATGTGCGGGTGCTGGTGGTGGGTAATCCCGCCAATACCAACGCTTTGATTGCGGCTTCCAACGCCCCGGATCTGAACCCAAAGCAGTTTACCGCCATGACCCGTCTTGATCATAACCGGGCACTGGGGCAACTGGCCAAAAAGACCAACTCCCTGGTAGCGGATATCACTCGAATGACCGTCTGGGGCAACCACTCCATGACCCAGTACCCGGATATCGCTAGCTGCCTGATTAACGGTACCCCTGCTTACGATCTGGTGACAAGAGACTGGGCTATTGATCACATGATTCCACGGATTCAGCGTCGGGGGTCTGAAATCATCGAGGCGCGTGGGCTCTCATCGGCTGCGTCGGCGGCGGACGCGGTGGTGGATCATGTCAACAACTGGGTATTGGGTACAGCGGAAGGGGATTGGGTCAGTATGAGTGTTCCCTCAGACGGCAGCTACGGTATCAGTGAAGGGGTGATTTTCTCCTTTCCCGTTACCTGCAAGGAGGGTGAGTACGAGATAGTCCAGGGGTTGGAGTTGGATCAACTGAGCCTATCTCGCCTCAAGGCTTCTGAGAGAGAGTTGCTGGAAGAGCGGACGGTGATTGAGGATCTGTTACCCAAAAGGTGATTTGACTCCCTCTGCACCAACCTGGTGGCTTGGCTAAGCCAGGATATACGGCACTGCCATGGCAGTGCCGTTATCTTTTGCGGAATTGATTTTTCTTAAGGTAATCGCTGCTGAATAAATCTACACTCTCCATTTTTTTATTCACTACCTCTTAAACCACCATTGGTGGCGCTGCTGGTGAAGTGCCTGTCTGCTTTGTAACTCAAGTTTCGGAGTTCAAATGACGTAAAAGGCTTGGATAGACCGTCCCTTCTCCCTCAGGGAGAAGGCCAGGATGAGGGGAATTAGAAGAATCAAAGCGTTAGCTTTTCAACTCCCCTCACCCCAACCCTCTCCCTGAGGGAGAGGGGGCTAATGAACTCCGAAACTTGAGTTTGTAATAAGATCTGATATGAAGAGAGCTTTGTCAGCACTGTTGTTATTGATAGGTGTGGTCTCAACCACTCCCGGCTTCTGCCTTGCCCCCCTGCAACTGCTGATTGAATTGACACCCCCTGGAAGTGTGCTGCGTCCTCCTCCGGGAACCTACGAAGGACCAATCGTTCTTAAGCGCGCCATCACTCTCGACGGTCAGGGTAAGGTGACGATTGACGGCGGCGGCGAAGGGACGGTGTTGAGCGTCAAGGCGGATGGTGCTGTGATAAGAGGCATGCATCTGACGCATTCAGGTGATTCACACGATAGAGTTGATGCCGGTCTGCTGCTGGAGGCGGAAGACACCCTGATTGAGAACAACACCATCGATGATGTGCTCTTTGGTATCCATATCCGGCAGGCCAACAACAATACACTTCGTGGTAACCATGTCTCCTCAAGAGGGGAAGCAGAGAGTCTGCGCGGTGACGGTATTCGTATGTGGTACAGCAGTGACAACCTGATTCAGGGAAATCATTTTGATCACATCCGTGATCTGCTATTTGCCAATTCAACTGATAACCGCATTATTGATAACACTGTCCGCAATGGCCGAATGGGAATGGAGTTTATCTACTCCCATGGCAACTGGGTGGAGAACAACCGGATATCTGAAAACCGAACCGGTATTGTGGTGATCTACTCCAACGGCCTTACCATTAAAGGCAACCGTATTATCCATCTGCGCAATCCCTCCGGTTCAGGGCTTTCCATCAAGGACAGTTCCCAGGTGACGATCAAAGATAACAGCATTGTGCACTGCGCAGTCGGACTTATCGCCAACGCACCGGTGGATCCCGTCAATATCATCTATCTCTATGATAACCTCTTTGCCTACAATGACGTTGCACTCTATTTCTACGGTGAGAAGGGCGGTCATGTGATTCACGGTAACCGTTTTCAAGACAACTTTACCGAGGTGTTGGTCAGCTCTCCCTCCAGTGCGTTGGCCAATGATTGGCGTGGCAACTACTGGGATGGTTACCAGGGATTTGATCGTGGTGGGGACGGTACCGGCGATACGCCTCATACCATTCACTCCTACTCTGATCGGATCTGGCGCGACCGCCCAATGGCACGTTTCTATCGCGGATCACCGATGCTGGAGTTTATCGATTTTGCCGAGCGTTTGGCACCTTTCTCCAAACCCGATCTGATTCTTCGTGATCCCACACCACGGATGGACTGAGTCTACGATCGCTACGCTCTGGTTTTTTAAATCAAATTGGCAAGCAATGTAGCTTTTACTCGGACAAATAGGCAAAATTGGAAGGATACCAAGAAGGGGTTAAGATGCTTAAAAACAGGCCGCGTCATATTCTTAATGCCGATCAGTTCGATCGGGAGTTTCTCGACTATCTCTATAACCTGGTAAATCTCGTCAGGCGCTATGATAAGAGTAAAGAGGGGCTGCTCTATCTTCAGTCACTACTGCCTCATGTCAGGGCAATGCTCTATTTTACCCAACCTTCAACCCGAACCTTCATGTCTTTCCATTCGGCATGTGGAATTCTTGGCATCAAGACCTCGGAGATTCGTGACAGTTCAACCAGTTCGGAATCAAAAGGGGAGTCGATTGATGACTCTCTGCGAACCTTCTCAAGCTATGTCGATCTGATCATTATGCGCTCCCCCGAGGCCGGGCTATGTGAGCGCATTGCCGATTTTCTCGATGCCACACCGAGGCCGGTTCCCATTATCAACGCCGGTAGTGGACCTGATGAGCATCCCTCACAGGCGCTGCTGGATATCTACACCCTACAACGCAGCTTCAAGGATAAGCAGATTGATGGTAAGACCATCTGTATGGTGGGTGACCTGAAACGTGGTCGTACAGTTCGCTCACTCAGCAGGCTGCTGACCAACTACCGGGACGTAACAGTTCTCTTCGTCTCGCCTGAAGAGTTTCGGATATCGGAAGATTTACGCCAGTATCTCTCCGGTACCGGAATTCCGTTCACTGAGACCACTGACTTTGAAGGTTCTATTACTCAAGCCGATGCCATCTATATGACGCGTATACAGGATGAGTATGACAAAAAGGGTGAGTCCGAAGCCGTTGACCACTCCGGTTTCTGTCTTCGTTATGACCACCTGGAGCAGATTAAAGAGCACTGCGTCATTATGCATCCGCTACCTCGACGTGATGAGATCGATCCCAAGATCGACAGTGACCCAAGAGCCAAGTATTGGCGTCAGGAGAGAAACGGTATGTGGGTTAGGGTGGCACTAATTGCGATTCTGATGGGGGTGGATCACCAGGTTATGCTGCCCGATCTGCAATAAGCCGTGGTGCGGCTCCCCTATAAACATAAATGTAGTACCCAAAGGTGCACATAATTGTGGCGGCTACCTTCTTTGTCACTGACCGTTTTTTTAATCTTTTCAGCTATAACCAATCGATAAAAATCAGGCTCAATTAATGTTGCACTGCAGGATAAATCTACCTCTGAGCCAACCTCCAGTTATCGACGTCTATTTCAATCAAGCACCGCTCCTGTATGCCTCAACTGGTATTATTATTCCCTTATAACCTTCTGTTTTATCGGGTATAAATACCGGTCATTGGTACGCATCGCACAGCGCCTGTTTTGCCCCCATGGGGGTGCATAAATAAACCATAAAATATTTCACTGCTCTCCCAAAAAATCTCACTCGCCTGGTGTGGTTTTCCTGAAGTATGCTCATGGTCCGAAACTGGAGCATTGGCCATCTAGTCTATTAAATTGAAGCGATAAGAATAACTAATCGTGACGATAAGAAACTATGTGGATTGCTCCGGTTTATTGATAGGAATGGCCCAAAAATTCCCTCCGCGTTGCATTGAGAGGCAGTTCTGATTTTCTATATTATAGGTTGATAATATTTCTATTAATATCAATTAAAACAATAGGATATATCGTTTTTATGTTATGTGTGTGGGGTGGGTATTAAATAATTTCAGCTACAAGCTAAACCGGCCATATCCTGTGTGGATAGATAGGCTGTTTTCCAGGAATGGACTCTGAAGCTTAAATGCGTATTATATGTACGGAAATTTGCAACCGACCATTCGTCTTGTATAGATGTTTGCAATTAAATTTGTTTTAGTGTGGGAATGGCGTGTGGCTTTAAGCGCACACACTGCAAGCCAGTTTTCGGTGGGGGATAAATTCCGACTGGCTGCATATACCTCCAGCTACGTACGATGCAAACCAATTAGGAAAATAGATGGCAAGAAAAAAAATAGCTTTGGTAGGCGGCGGCCAGATCGGCGGCATTCTTGCGCTCCTCTGCGCGCAAAAAGAACTTGGCGATGTGGTAGTGCTCGATATTGCGCCGATGGAAGGTCAGGTCAAGGGCAAGACCCTCGATATGATGGCACTGCGTCCACATGATGGCTACGACACCAATCTCTCCGGTACCAGCGACTATGAGGATATTCGTGATGCCGACGTCATTATGATTACTGCGGGTCTTGCCAGAAAGCCGGGCATGACCAGAGAGGATCTGCTCGGCACCAACCTCAAAATAATAAAAGACGTGGCTGAGAATATAAAGCGGGTCGCACCTAACGCTTTCGTTATTTTGACCACCAATCCGCTGGATGCCATGGTCTATGCCTTCCACAAGTATTCAGGTATGCCGAAGAATCAGATAATCGGCATGGCGGGTGCGCTCGACAGCGGCCGCTTCCGTACCTTTATCGCCATGGAGACCGGCCTATCAGTGCAGGATGTATCCGGCATGGTGATGGGTGGTCACGGTCCCGAGATGCTACCTCTGATTCGTACCGCTAATGTGGGTGGTGTTCCCCTCACTTCACTGCTCTCTCAGGAGCGCATTGATGCCATCATCAAGCGTACCCAGGAAGCCGGTACCGAGGTGGTCAAGCTGCTGGGCAACGGCAGTGCCTTCTTTAGTCCGGCCGGCTCGGTGATCGAGATGGCCGAGGCCTTCATTAAAGATAAAAAACGGCTTATCCCCTCCGCCGCACTCTGTGAAGGCGAATATGGTATTGATGGCCTTTTCGTTGGTGTGCCCTGTGTTATTGGCGCTGGCGGCGTGGAGCGTGTGGTGGAGTTCGACCTCACCCCCGAAGAGCAGATTCTACTTGATAAAACAATTGAGACAGTCAAGAAAACTGTCGCTGAAACTGGTATTTAGGAGTAACTAAAAATGCAAATAACAGGCATGTATTGGGGGTCAAAACTTCTCAAATACGTAGATTTTCCTACGTCTGAGGTGTTGGGGCCTGAAGCGACAAACGAGGAGGTCAAAGGCCTCATCGAACGCCACGGTGAAGTGTTCATCAAACCGATGTTCAAAGGCGGTGTGGGCAAAAAAGGCAAGCATGGTCTGCTTGGCCGGGCCAAGGATTTGGGCACGGCGATGCAGGAGAAGTCACGTCTCTACTTCGCTGAACACTTCCATAACAATACACACTCCAAGGCTGAAGGCGTTACCTTCGAGGGCGGTGTGCCTGCTGAGTATGAGATCTACTTCTCGCTTACCGACAGCACCGAGTTCCGTGCGCCGATGATCACGCTGACCCATCACGGTGGCATCGATATCGAGGAGCTCGGGGAGGATCAGATTGCACGCATTCCGTTTGATCCACTCACTGGTTTGAAAGGCTTTGTTATCTCTAATGCCCTGCGCAAAATTGGCGCACCGAAAGAGCTGGTTAGTCCGCTGGTACAGAATCTGCCCAAGTTGTGGGATCTGTTCCACAACTACGGCATGACTACCCTGGAGCTCAATCCTATCCGCATGAAGCAGGCCAAAAATGGTCGTTTGTCACCGATCGCTTGTGACTTCAAGTGCGCATTCGATGAAGATGATCCAAACATGAAACGCCTTGGGTTGCCGGAAGATCTGGATACCTCAAGCTATTCTGACTTCGAGCTGGAAGTTAATCAGCTTCGTACCTACCAGGGCCAGTCGGATGTATTCGTCATCAATGAGCAGGGCACTATCTCCGCCATGACCTTTGGCGGCGGCGCCAATGCACTGGTAACAGAACTGTTGGGTGATGCTGCAACCATCTCCTCAGATTTTGGTGGTAATCCTCCCTACGCCAAGATGCATGATATCAGCCGCATCGTATACAAATACTGGCTGGAACAGTCCAACGTACTGTTCATTATTGGCGGCAAAGCCAACAATACCGATATCTATGAGACCTTCCGCGCCATGGCTGACGCCTTGCGTGATCATTTCAATACCTACGGGCCTCAACCGCTGTATGTGGTGGTTGGCCGCGGTGGCCCCAACCTGATTCGTGGTTTGGGTTATATGCGTGACACCCTGGACTCTCTTGGCGTGCCGTACCATATGTTCGGATACGACTCGGCGATGAGTGAAGTGGTCAACTTCGCTCAGGCAGCCGACGAGTGGATGAACAACGGTGGCCGCGAAATCGTCGCTAAGAAAATGGGTATTGCCTGAGCAATCGGGACTATGAACAACACACTCGGGCTGGTAGAAGAGGCCGTGAGCAAATGAGGAAGCCAACATGCATCCACAAGGCATAAAAGCATTTCCCCACTATTTCGTGGGTACAGATACACTGGCGGATTTCGCCATTAAAGAGGACAAAGTCTGTGTCCTCAACATCACAGGTGGTGAGAGCCGCGGTGTCACACCGGTCAGCCACTCTTACTCCAATGGCAATATCGTATGTGGTACCGCTCCCGGGCGTTCCGGCACGGTAATGAAAACCCCGGCGGGTGAGATTCCCATCTTCGATAACGTTGCAGAAGCAGTGGATAGCGGTTGTGAATTCAATACCGTAGTGGTCTATCTGCCACCCGCAGGCGTGCGCGATGGTGTCTTAGAAGCGGTACGCGCCAATCCTCTTCTGAAAAAGATCGTCATACTGACCGAAAAGGTACCGGTACGGGATGCACGAGTGATCCGGGCGATTGGTCAGATGCACGGTATCGATATCTTCGGCGGTAACTGCCTGGGAATCGCCGATGCCCATAATCATATTCGTATCGGTGGTGCCCTTGGCGGCAATGCACCTGAGGAGTCTCTGCTCCCAGGATCTGTTGCCATCTTCTCCAACTCAGGTAACTTCACTACCACTATCGCGGTCTATCTGGCCACCGGAGGTTGGGGTAGCACGGTCTCTTTCTCCTCTGGTAAAGATATCTATATTCACTTCTCTGCACCTGAGTGGAACAACGCGTTCCATAACGATGATCGCTCAGAATCAGCAGTGATGTATATCGAGCCCGGTGGTTACTATGAGCGTGACCTAGAATTTGACAAGCCGGTGGTTGCCTGCGTGGTAGGCCGCTGGAAAGCAAAACTGACCAAGGCTTGCGGCCATGCCGGTGCCATCGCCGGCAGTGGCGATAATGCCTCCGCCAAAGAGGCTTGGTTTATGGAGAAATTCGGTGTGGATGATATCTATACACCGGAGAATCCTGTCTGCTCCGAGAAAGGGGCAGTGGTTGTCAATATCTCTCACATCCCACTCGCCTTGACTGCTGTTATGGCGAAGCGTGGTAAGAAACCCGACTTCGATCCGGTAGGCGATCTATCGATGAAGTGCTGGTTCAGCAATACTCAGGGGATTGATCTGCCGCCGCAGTTGAGTCCACAGGTTGTTACCGCTCTGGAACCCTACAATGAGCAGATTGCCGGACTGGATGATCAGGTGGGCGTGGTATTCCCTCGTCAAACCCTGAAAGACGCTTCCGGCGCTTCGATGATGGACCCGAAAACACAGGTCTCCAAGCTTCACGGAACCAGTGTACTGGATGCCTCCACTCATAGCTTTGAAGAGAACCTGGTACAGAGCCTGGTACGCGAATATCCTGATGCCAACAGCACATCCCTGGCCAACGTCGCCCTGAATGCTTTTGTAAATCAGAACGGTAAAGTTGGTTTGGCTGCCGCCGAATCTGCTAGGGAAGCGGGCAATAGCCCCAATACGGCACTATCGGCGGCTGTTGCCGTGGTAGGGCCAAAAATGGTGGAAGCCTCCCGTGCCACTACCGCTACCCTCGTAGAGCTGTTCAAGAAGAGCGGCCTGGAAGATCCTGCTGATACCGATTTCGACTTCCAGGCACAGCTGGATGAGGCGATCTCTGGAGATGCTGCAGGACAGCTTGTTTCAGATGGTAAGGGCAAGCGTGGTGCAGCACTTATTGAGGCGGCCGAAGCGCGTGGCGTTAAATCGCTGTTTATCGATTTCCTTAAAGCGTTGGCCGAAAAGAGCGGTGGTCGTTTGAGCGGAAAGGTTGTGCTCGGCGCAATTGCCACTCATCTTGGCTGGAGTGCATTGATGCGCAAGCGTATCAACCTCTCAACCGTTATGAATATGTCATGGCACTTCCGCATATTCAGTACAGTCGTTGGTTCAACAGCGAATGCCGGACAGCAGTCAGATAGTGAATTTTGTGGTGTTGCCAACAGTGAACTGATGAGCAGTTGGAGTTTCTCCGAGACCGCCCACCTGGCGCTGTTCGGCAGACGGCCAACCGAAGGTGAACTCTACGCCTTCTCCGTACTGTTGGGACTGATTGTCACCAATGGTCCTGGAACTATCTCTGCCCAGGGCGCCAAGGGTGCAGTCAGTGCAGACGGCCCAGAGGCACCCGAGCGGATTCAGGCTAACAAAGGGTATATTGGTTTCCTTACTCATACCGGTTACGCCCATGGTGGTAACGGTTACGAAGCTATCGCATTCCTGGTAGATCGTTTCAGCAACTCCGGTCTGACTGATCCGGGTGCAGAAGACCATGGTTTGAATCTGAAAGAGATGGCGACCGCCTATGCCAAAGAGTATAAGGCCTATAAGAAGAAGGCCAAGGCAGAGGGCAATCCGTCCTACGCCAAAATCCCTTGTGTCAGCCATCCGGTATTCAAGGGTGAGCCGGTGAACTACGATCCGCGTGAAGTCTTTGTCAACGACCTGCTGAAAAGCCGTGGTAACTACAATGTGTTCCTCGATTTTTACCATGAGTTGGTACAAGCATTGTTCGATACCGGCGTCAGTCGCGATGTATACTGCGTTAACGTCGATGCGGTTATTGCTGTCATCCTGCTGAAGATGTTGTGGAAGCCTTATGCAGACGGTGAGATCAGCGACAGCTCAATGGAGACAGCGGCATTTACCACCTTCCTCTTCGGACGAATGGTCGGAAGCGCCGCCGAGATCGACGATCACACCAATCGCGGTAAGAATATGGATACCCGTACCGCTGCAAGTAAGTGCAGCTACGTCGGCTGATCCAACGTAGAGGTTGCAGTCAGGTGAAACTTGGCTGCAACCTCTTTCGTACAGAATTTGTGATTAATTTTTGAGGAACAGAAATGTCGAAGATTATTTGGACAAAAATTGATGAGGCGCCGGCACTGGCGACCTACTCTTTTCTGCCTGTCGTCCAGGCATTCACCGGAGCCGCGGGTGTTGATGTCGAGACCAGAGATATCTCTCTTGCCGGCCGTATTATCTCCAACTTTCCTGATAATCTGAACGATGATCAGAAGATACCCGATGAGCTGGCCCGTCTGGGTGAGCTGGCCAAAACCCCCGAGGCCAACATCATCAAACTGCCGAACATCAGTGCCTCTCTGCCGCAGCTGAAGGCGGCCATCGCCGAGCTGCGGGAGAAGGGCTACGACGTTCCCGAGTACCCGGAAAATCCGAAGAACGATGCCGAGAAAGGTATCAAAGAGCGTTTCGCCAAGGTACTTGGTAGTGCGGTAAATCCTGTGCTGCGTGAAGGTAACTCCGATCGCCGCGCCCCGGGTGCGGTAAAGAACTTCGCCAAGAAGTTCCCCCACTCCATGGGTGCCTGGAGTACAGATTCAAAATCACACGTTGCCACCATGAGCAGCGGTGATTTTGCCTCTACTGAAAAATCAGTCACCATGGCTGAGGCCACCGATGCCAAGATCTCCTTTATTGGCAACGACGGTAACACCACCGTACTGAAAGAGAGCACACCTCTGGAAGCCGGTGAGATCGTAGATGCCACCTTCATGAGCAGAAAAGCACTGACCCAGTTCCTCGCGGAGCAGGTGGAAGATGCCAAGCAGAAAGACGTGCTCTTCTCGCTGCACATGAAAGCGACCATGATGAAGGTCTCCGATCCTAAGATCTTCGGTCATGCCGTCAAGGTCTTCTACAGTGACGTCATCGAAAAGCACGCCGACACCATCGCCGAGCTGGGCGTAGACTTCAACAACGGTCTGGGCGATCTCTATAGTAAAATGGAGAACCTGCCTGCCGACAAGAAGGCCGAAATCGAAGCGGATATCCAGGAGCAGTACAAGAGCCGTCCCGATATGGCGATGGTCGATTCTGACAAGGGTATCACCAACCTGCATGTCCCCAGTGACGTAATTATTGACGCCTCTATGCCAGCCGCTATCCGTGCCTCCGGTCAGATGTGGGGCCCCGATGGCAAACAGAAAGACACAAAATTCGTGATCCCCGATCACAGCTACGCGCCACTCTATCAAGCCACGGTTGAAAACTGCGTAGCCAATGGCGCCCTCGATCCCACCACCATGGGCACCGTGCCCAACGTGGGCCTGATGGCGAAGAAGGCGGAAGAGTACGGTTCACACCCCACCACCTTCGAAGCACCGGCTGACGGCACCATCCGTGTTACCGACTCCAACGGCAACACCATCCACGAGCATGCTGTGGAAGAGGGTGATATCTGGCGTATGGTGATGGTCAAAGACGCACCGATCCAGGACTGGGTGAAACTGGCCGTAACCCGCGCCAGGGCTACCGGCTGGCCTGCAATTATCTGGCTGGATCCGGATCGTGCTCACCACATCGAGCTCAAGAAAAAGGTCGATCTCTATCTGAAAGATCACGATACCAGTGGTCTGGATATTCGCATAATGTCTGTCTATGACGCAGCCAAGCTCTCTATCGAGAGAATACGTGCGGGTGAGGACACTATCTCTGTAACCGGTAACGTACTGCGTGACTACAACACCGATCTCTATCCCATTCTCGAAGTGGGTACCAGCGCCAAGATGCTCTCCATCGTACCGCTGATGAACGGTGGTGGTCTGTTCGAGACCGGTGCCGGTGGATCTGCACCCAAGCATGTCCAGCAGGTACTGAAAGAGAACCACCTGCGTTGGGACTCCCTCGGTGAGTTCCTGGCACTGGTACCCTCCCTGGAGCACCTGAGCAACCTCACCGGTAACGCACAGGCGCAGATCATGGCCGATACTCTGGATGAGGCCACCGGCAACCTGTTGAACAACGACAAGTCACCCAAACGTAAGTGCGGCGAGTTGGACAACCGTGGCAGCCACTTCTACATGGCGATGTACTGGGCCCAGGCGCTGGCTGCACAAACCAAAGATGCCGGCCTGCAGGAGCGTTTCGCCAAACTGGCTAAGGAGCTTGAGGCCAACGAGGCGAAGATCGTCGAAGAGATGCTTGCAGTACAGGGAGAGCCTGCCGACATCGGTGGCTACTTCCGTTCGGACGACGCGACGGTGACCGCTGTGATGCGTCCCAGCGCAACCTTCAATGCCATCATCGACAACGTGTAAACCCGCTGATATTAAGCTAAGCGCTTAATACTCAGACTAAAAGGGCGCACTCTGTGAAGGGTGTGCCTTTTTTATTGCCCCAGGCTCCCATTCCCCCCTGTAGGAGCGGTTTCTCGAACCGCGATAGAATATTCAAAAACCTTGCTTTGAGTATCTAAATGCTTTAAAAAAGAAGTATCTTCTCGTAAAAAAACAGTAATAGGGATGCCTGTTTGCATGAAATCGAAGGAAGCGATTAACCTAGTCGATAAAACCCATCTCAGTCTAGATGGAGTTACCCATGATTGTTTGCAAAATATTCCCAATAACCAGTTGGGGAATATAGTGTGATAACAAATAAGAACGTATATAGAACATATGCAATAGTATCACATTACCCGTGCATGTCGAGTAACACCAATACTTGTGCGTGTCGCATAATCAGCTGTTGAACTAAACCGCTTCGCGGAGCCTGTAGACCGACCACCGCCGAAGCAATAGCCCTCCTTCAAATCATCGTCAACACTCTCTATAGGGTTCATGCAGAACCTGGTAACAAGGAGAGAGACAATGACTCCCTTACGCAACAAAATGATCGAAGCCATGACCGTACGTGGCTTCTCCCCCCGTACCCATGAAAGCTATCTGAGAGCGGTCCGAGGACTGGCAAAGTACTACCACCGTTCTCCCGATACACTGACACCTAAGCAGATCCAACGTTACTTTACCTACCTAGCTGTTGAGCGGGGTCTGGCTTGGTCAAGCTGTAGATTGGCCTTTCATGGCATCCGATTCCTCTTCCTGCAGGTGTTGCAACGGTCAAGATTTGATATGGAAATTACCACTCCCAAGCGTAAAGAGCAGATACCGGAACTACTGAACCATGCTGAAGTAGCCGCGATTCTCAACGCCTGCAAGAACCCCAAACACCGCCTGATGCTGACCCTCTGTTACGGTTGTGGGCTGCGGGTCAATGAGCTGACCCACCTGCATGTGAGTGACATTGATGGTGAACGTGGCCTGCTACGCATTGAGCAGGGCAAAGGCGGCAAAGACCGGCTGCTGCCCCTAGGGCCGACACTGCTGGAACAGCTGCGTGTTTACTGGCGGCACTACCGACCCGATAACTGGTTGTTCCCAAGTCCGCTTCTTGTGAAGCCCTTGAATGTAAGTGCTATTCAGCGTGTCTTCGCTCGGGTCAAGCAGCAAGCTGGAGTGAAGAAGCGTGGAGGTATCCACAGTCTACGTCACGCCTATGCCACCCACCAACTCGAAGCCGGTATACCGATCCACCGACTGCAACACCTACTGGGGCATCAGGATTTGCACTCAACACTGCGCTACGTCCACTGGGTACCTAGCAAAAATGAGGGGAGCGGCCCTCACGACCTGATGGCTAATCTGGAGGTGGATCATGACTGAATTGGTCACAATGCAAAGCATCATGCAACAGCGCTTGGAGTCACATGCCCAGGATCACCCCCTGAACAAGCGCCAGTGGCAGGTCTGCCACCACATCCTCGACTGCCGCACCGAAGTCCTTGGGGGAATGAAGCTGCAGTGTAATCACTGCCATGAGCCGCAGATACTCTACTACGCTTGCCGTGACCGCCACTGCCCACGCTGCCAGAAAAAGGCCACCGAAGAGTGGAGCGCGAAGCAACGGGCCAATGTGCTGCCGGTGACCTATCACCACCTGGTGTTCACCCTGCCGCATCTCCTCAACCCCTGGATAGCCATCCAACCGCGGCAGTTATATGGACTGCTGTTTGAATCTGCCTGGAGCACCTTGAACACCTTTGGCCGTAAACGACTGAAAGGTCGTATGGGCATGGTTGCGGTGCTTCATACGTGGGGGCAGAGTCTAAGTCGTCACGTCCATCTTCACTGCCTAGTGCCGGGTGGTGCGTTGAGCAACGGCAGGCATTGGCAGGGCGTTAAAGGCGACTACCTGTTTCCGGTGAGAGCGCTCTCCCGCCATTTTAGAGGAGGCTTTATCAGCCGGTTACGACACAGCATTGATAGCGGTGAGTTGCCCCGACTGAAAGATACCCAACAGATTAAGGAGACCCTGAACCAACTCATGGGCGTAGAGTGGGTGGTGTACAGCAAACCCTGTCTCCATTACACCACCACGGTGATCGATTATCTGGCCCGTTATAGCCACCGCATCGCACTGAGTGACCATCGACTGCAGGGGGTGAATGACCAGGGCAAAGTGCTCTTGAGTTACAAAGATTACCGGGACCACGACAAACGCAAAACCCTCCCTCTAAAACCCGAAGAGCTGATCCGACGGTTCCTGCTCCATATCCTACCCAAGGGTTTTATGCGTATCCGCCACTTTGGATACTTGGCGAACAGTTGCCGAAAAAGGTGTCTGAGTCAGATCAGGGAAGTGATGGCAATACATCAAGAGAGTGAAGGCGAGGCCGGGACGGCAACAGAACAGATCTTTGACGGCTACCCCTGTCCAGCGTGTCACGAGGGACAGCTCAAGATCCTTGCGTACATACTGCCCAGGCGCTATGAGGGAGGGTGACCCTATATTGAGGGTGAGATAAGAGGAAGGATACTGGGCAGGCTACGACTTGCTTATGGACTATTGCGACCTGGAGGGTGCAAACTGAATGAAAATCGGGTAAAAAGGATAGAAAGCCCCATTATGTGGAGGGGAGTTGCGGTGCTGAACAGGGAGTATATGGATGAAAACGCGATCACAACCTATCACCGGCCATCAAGTGCCGTTTAGTCCAAATAACAATCCCCTATTAAAGTAGAGTGCCGTGCAAGAAGCGGCTCAGTCCAACAGACATTTATCCGTCACGCTGAACTGCGCACAACGGATAAATGCTTAGCTGTTAGGTGTGCGAATGAAATCCATATTAATAATATTGGTCAGCATTTATCCACTGATGGGATATGCGCAAGTTAATTGCATGAACACTGAAAGTGCGGATGCTTCCTATCACCGTTATGCACAACTAGCTATGGAACCAATCATGGAAAATGGAGAGCTAGTAGGGTATCTCCTAAAAGAGACTACCAAAATACAGAAGGCAGAAGCATTAGAATGTTTAAAGGCATCTGTTAGATTAGGGGGTTGGAAAGCTGCAAGAACACTTGCCAATCTATATGAAGTAGGAGTTGAGGAATTAAATATTCAAAAAAGTGAAGAATTATCTAAGGAGTATGAACGCAAATACAGGGAGCTATGGAGAGCGCAATGAAAGCACCTAACCAGCACATTAAATACGCTCCCTACGGTCGCCCGACGCTCGCAAGCTCGCGCGGTTTATGTGAGCGTTAGCTTTAATAGGGTAACTGTAATGAGCATAAGAAGAATGATCCTCTTGGTTGTTTTTATCCATTTATATGGATGCTCAAACACACCTGAAAAGATGGGGCTTATTAAAACATCCCAAGGAAAAAGATTTGTATTAAAAGAGACTATCGTTAATAAAAGAATGGGAGGGATCCCAAAAAGAGTTATTACGACGACTATTAAGGGAGGTAAATATAATTCAAGTTATGTAGATGATAATGGGACATATTTTAACGGACCTGCTTTTTGCTGGGCTAGTGAAAGAGAAGGAAATCATGCGATAACGGCGCATTGCGGAATTTACATACCCAATAATGAGTCCAAAGCATTTAAGCTTTTCTACTATACAAACTCAGTCAAGCGTGTTTCAGATAATAAACCTGGCATTGAAATAGTAGAAGATTTTATGGGTCCAGGAGGTGCAGCGATGGTGCTTGCCTTTGATCCTGCAATCGCATTTGAAATAGAACTAGACAACAGTGTTAGAAATAAAATTAAATGGTAAAGCTAACCAGCGCAGTCACACGGA
Source organism: Sedimenticola sp. (assembly GCA_040505895.1). Lineage (GTDB taxonomy): Bacteria > Pseudomonadota > Gammaproteobacteria > Chromatiales > Chromatiaceae > Vondammii. The sequence goes on from JBEVXU010000027.1 coordinate 37,771, forward strand.
TAAAATACTCGCAAGCTCGCATTTTACCGGTGCTGCGAGGCGTTAGAGCACACAAGGAATACACATCGTGCGCGATTTAAAATTTATACTTCAGCATAAATATGAAACAAGCCGAGCTTTGGTTGTTGGTATTAATGAATACGAGAATGCCTCGCCATTAGGCTATGCAGTTAATGATGCTGAGGAAATAAATGATATTTTGATCTCAGAGCTTGGGTTTGAGGAAGAAAATGTCGTATATCTTGCTGATAAGGAAGCAACGAAATCCAATATCCTGAGGTCATTTCTACGGTTTTCAAATGATGATGTAAAAGTCGATGATCGGCTTTTCGTATTTTTTGCAGGGCACGGTCACACTAGGTCTGGTGTTAAAGGAGAGGTTGGCTGCCTCGTTCCTTATGACGCAAACATGGAAGACTTTTCTACATTTATCCGGTGGGATGAACTTACTAGGAATGCAGAGCTCATTAGAGCAAAGCATATCCTTTTTGTCATGGATGCTTGCTATGGCGGACTTGCGGTTCACAGAGACCTACAACCCGGTAGCAACAGATTCCTAAAAGATATGTATCAACGGTTTTCGCGCCAAGTTATTACTGCCGGAAAAGCTAATGAAGTTGTTGCTGACGCAGGTGGCCCACTACCTAACCACTCAGTTTTTACAGGTTACTTCATTGAAGGCATTCGGGGAAAAGCGGCTAATGAACACGGGGTGATTACGGCTAGTGGTTTAATGGCCTATGTATACTCAAAAGTATCCAATGATATTAATTCAGAACAAACACCGCACTATGGACAATTTGACGGTGATGGCGACTTTATTATTACCGTTCCACAGGGAGATCAATCGCCTGAAGATGAAACCAAAGGTACTGATGAACTAATTACAATTCCATTTGTTGATGAGGTCAGAGATAGTAAAACAACTAATGAAAAGATTGATTATGTTAAAGAGCTTATTTCTTCAGATAAATCTCAAATTAAACTTCATGATTTTGCAGTGAAAGAAGTACGGCGATTCTTGTCTTCAACAAGCGAAGACAGCTTTGCCATAAGTGGGAAATTTACCGATGAAGAGCTTTTGGAAAGATTGGAATCATACGAGAAATATACAAAAGATCTATCATCAATAGTCGCTTGCCTGTCGCATTGGGCGACTGACAATCAGCTCAATGCTTTGACAAAAATCGTATCACGCTCTTGTGATCGTTTGTTGGAGTCTCAGGGTGGATTAACTGTTTGGCTAAATCTCAGGTGGTATCCTTTGCTTCTATTAACCTACAATGCTGGGATCGCAGCAATTGAAAGCAAAAACTATAAAAGTATCACTGAAATTTTTTACACTAAGCTAGGCTCATCTGATTCTGGAGACAAAAAATCATACTTTGCTCAATGGGTTGCTAACGCAGCAGGTGATTTAACTGATGTATTCAAGAGGATTCCTGAACATGAGCGACAATACACACCCATAAGTGAGTACCTCTATAGGTTATTGCAGCCAGGTCTTGATGATTTGTTTTTCTTGGGCAAGGGCTATGAGTCGGTTTTCGATGAATTTGAAATCTTATTTGCACTAGTTGTTGCTGATATTAAAAAACAAGATGATAGCCACATATGGGGGCCTGTAGGCCGCTTTGGTTGGAAAAATAGCAGCCATGGTATATCTCCATTTCAAAAACTAAGAGATGAAGCTGCGCGTCAAAAAACTAATTGGGGCCCTATTAAGGCTGGTATGTTTGGCGGTGATTACACTAGGTTTGAAGTAATTGCTGAGGAATATCAGAAAGAAATATTGGCGCAGCTGAGATGGTATTAAGCTCTAACAAGTCAAAGCACTCGGACGCAGTAAACTGCGCAGGTGTTTGAGGCGTTAGGTCAGTTATGAAGAATCCAATGCAATCCAATAACCTGTATCAGCAATTTAATCAAAAAATACTGGGGTTTCTTTCGAGATTTGTTAACGAAACAGAAGCACAGGACCTAACACAGGAAGTATTCATAAAAGTCGATGCTAATTTAGATAAGTTTAAGGGTAAATCATCTACGAAAACATGGATTTATAAAATAGCCACTAATACCATGAAAGACTATCTAAAAAGCAAATCATACCAGTCATCAAAAAGACATATACCAGTATCAGAGATGGACCTTGAAAGATATGGCGATTTAGTTAGACCAGGAACATTACTAGAAGACAAATTAGATACTAATGAAATGAACAAATGTATCAAGGAGTTTATTTATCGCATTCCTGTCAATTACAGTAGTGTTCTAGTTTTATGTGATTTAGAAGAGTTGAATACAAAAGAAGTATCAACAATATTGGAAATGTCGATTGGTGCAGTTAAGGTTCGGTTACACCGGGCAAGAGCCAGGTTAAAAGAAGAACTTGAATCAGGATGCATGATATCAACAACGTGTGATAATAAAATACTATGTGAGCGAAAAGCGGTCATTGATCAGCTGTAACCTTTTTTCCATAATCTCGTCTATAGGGTTGATCGAGAGTAATGTTTATTATTCTTGGGGATGTAATTATTGGTTAACAGGAGACAAAAAACATGTCAAAAACATTCAACCCTAAAACTGCAGAATTGATTGCCCTGGGTGTTGCTTATGCATTAAATTGCCAAAAATGCATGAAAGTTCACAAAAAGGCGGCCCGTGAAGCAGGAGTGAGTCCTGTAGAAATGCTGGAAGCTTTAAGTGTGGCGACAGGTGTTATAACTGGCGCAAGTGGTGTTACTAGAGCAGCAGCGGAAGAAATATTTGATGGAAAAGTTGAAGATGATTATGGTTGCTGCCCCGAAGGCAGCGAGTGTTGCGCCTAAATATTGACCTAACAGAGTTCAAGGGGTCAGGAGTTCAAGGGGTCACCCATTAGCCCGCCCCGGTCAATAGCCAAAATGACTCCCTGCTGAAAACAGCATAAAAATACACTTTATCCATCGTTGCAT
>JBEVXU010000028.1:0-2609 GCA_040505895.1 Sedimenticola sp.
CTGCTCTCCACGTAGCTGCCGATGGCCGGGGTGTCGATCTCGGGCAGTCCCGGGGCGTCATTTTCGGTATTGACAAAGAAGTTGCCGATGGGGCCGGGGGTCATTGCGCCATGTTGATCTACGGCGGTAACCTGCCAGGTGTAGCTGCCGTTCTCTATCAGGGGGGTGTCAACCAGCCAGTGGACGGTGCCTGTATCACTGGCGGCAATCTCCTGCACCGCGATCACCTCTTGGGTCAGGGTGCTGTCGCTGTAGACAACGAAGTCGTAGTGCACCGGGTCCTGATCAATATCGCTGCTGATGGTCACTTCCAGCAGCGGATTGAGGGTGGTGACGCTGCTCTCTTGTGCCGGACGGATGAGTTCGAAGGGGCCAGGTGCGTCATTAGCACTGTTGATAAAGAGGGCGGCACTGCTCCAGAGGCTGTAGACGTTGCCGTTGAATGTCCTGACACGCCAGTGGTAGCGGTGGTTGTCATCCAGAGGGGCGGTTAATGCCCAGGCGGTGGTGTCTATGCCTTCTGGTAGGTTATCGGCCTTGGCGATCTGTTGGGTCATCCCTTCATCGGCGTAGAGTTCGTAGCTGTAGCTGAGTGGCTGATCCGGGGCGTGGGGGACGTTGGTCACCATCAGTGTAGGGGTGAGGCTGGTGACTTCTACATTGTGCAGTGGTGATTGGATCACCGGGGGCTGGGGGCCGGAGGCGGGATCACTGTCGTCCTGGTACTCCTGCTGATCGGTGATACCATCACCGTCGAAGTCGCCGCTACCGTCGCGATCAAGGTTGCCGAAGTGTGCTATCTCCCAGGCGTCGGCCATACCGTCGCCGTCGGTGTCCCAGAGGGGGTTGACGCTCAGGGTGGCGGATTGGGTGGTGTTCAACTGGCCGTCTTCGGCACTGAATGCGATGGTGTAAGTACCGGCCTGCCCTTCTGCGGGTGCCCAGTTGAAGTGGGCGCTGCCGTCTCCGTTATCGCTAAAACGGGCACCGGTGGGAAGCGGCTTGGCACTGAGGTGGATCGGGTCGCCATTGGGGTCGGTCGCTTCCACCAGAAAACCAAGCTGTTTGCCCTCGTGGGTGCTGCGGGTGGGAATGAACTGAAGTATCGGCGCTTCAGGGCCTACGATTTCATCATCAAAACGCAGGGTGACGCTACCGCTGTCCCCGCTGTCAAACAGGTTGATAAAGTAGTCCCAGCTGTAGGGGTCGGTACTCTTGTTGCGGGTGCGGGAGATCCAGACGTTCTCTTCGAGCAGGGGTTTGCCGTCTGAGCGGAAGGCTGACTTTATAATCTTTGATCCGTTGTGGGGGTCGGGCAGTTGCAGGTAGTTGAAGCCGGGAATGGCCGGGTAGCTCAGCCGGTAGTCCATCGCTGAGCCACCCTGACCTGTCAAGGTGAGAGTGGCTGCGCTCGAGTGGTCGGTGACGGGGGTGTCGAGACCGTGAGACTCGTACACTCTCAGTGTATCGCCATCCTCGGCGAGAAAGTCTTTTACCGTATCACGTCCCGGCAGGTCGACACGGACGTCGTGTATCAGCAGATGGGTGGCGGGGAGTTCCATCAGTGAGGTGAGGGCTCCGCCCAGTTCATCGGCATGGGAGAAGGTGGCATTGAAGTCGTCAAATTTGCCGGCCAAGGTGCTGGTCATCCACCAGCGCCCTACTTTGGCGCTGTTGCCTTCGATTTTGCCAAAATCCGCAAGCAGTACGGGCGCGGCGGGACGGTCATCAATGGTGCTGCCAATGATTTCGAAGCCGATCAGCAGGCCCTGCTGGTTATCTATAATCTTGGGTTGGGCAGAGTCGATCTTGACCGACTCTGCGGTCGCGATACCATTGTTTTTTATCCGCACGCCCAGGGTGAAAGGCTCTATCGGCTCTATCTCGTCTGTCAGTGGATCATCCCCTCTCACCTCTTCGGTGAGAAAGTAGTCCAGCGCCAGTTGGGGCAGTGGTTTAACGGTGATGAAGTCCGGGGCCACTTCGACCACTTCCGGCTCACCGCCCAGGGTATAGCTGAGTGTGGCGCCGACGAAGTGAAGTTTGCCGTTGGGGGCGTCGGCTGCTGCACCTGGGTTGGGTATGATCAGCCAGTGGATCTCCGCCGTGGTACCGGGGGCAACGGTGCCCTTGCCGCTGACGTCGTCAATCTTGTCCATGGAGTCGATGCGGATATAGAATTTGACATCGGGATCGGGGTCATTGGGATCGGTGGAGGCGAGTACGTTGGTACCGGCTTCATCCTGAAAACTGACGCTAATGTCGACATCGTCGATAGCGAGGGTATCGAGACCATTGTTGATGCGCATCATCGCATCGAAGGCCTGACGCTCCAGCGTCAGTTCCTGTTTGATCTCGATCTTGACTTGTGCACAGACCGGCTCTGCCGCCGCTGTCTGAGAACTGAAGAGCGCACTCCCCAAAAACAGAAAGACGATAAACAACGAGGTAACACGACACATCCCGGTGGCACTGTTAATCACCATAACTCCCCATCCATTTTCTATGGCTACCGATTACTTTACACCGTAACCTCAACAACCGAGATCATTCAGGCGCAAAGGGTCAGCGACATCCACTAGTGGGATGCCGATCGGTGGTATTGATTT
>JBEVXU010000029.1:0-4107 GCA_040505895.1 Sedimenticola sp.
ATTTTATTGACGATCTCTCTGACCCTATCTCCAGCAGTGCTGATGATAGTCACCTGATGTTTACACTGGCGCGCTATTTCTGATTTCTAGGGCAGGTATCAACTGGCTCCTATTTACAGCGCAATTTGTAACTCAAGTTTCGGAGTTCAAATGGTGGTTTGAGCCCAAATACCGAGACATCCATCAACGGGTTCACCCAAGGTGATGGGGGGCCTGATCATCTGTACTGTAGGAGCGACTTTAGTCGCGATGAGTGTGGCAACAACGCATTGACAGTATGCCAGATTCTATCGCGACTAAAGTCGCTCCTTACGGCATCTATTTCGGGCAGACGCCAAAGACCGGGGCATGCTTCTAGTTGTTGTTATTCGTAGCCGGCTTCTTTCTGGTGTCGGAAGGCAAGTACATACACTGTATCTTCCTTTACTTCGTGGCGATACAGCGCAATATAGCCTGAATCTCCAAAGGGAATGATTAGCTCACGTAGTTTGGGAAAATCGTCTAGCGGCCTACCTATCCCCGGTTCTGTTTCAAGCAGTGCAAACTGTTGCTCAATAGCAAGACCCGCACGCTTCATCGCCTGTGGATTTTTCTCTCTTAGAAAACCTCGCCAGCGTTCAAGCCTTTGGGTGGCACCATGAGTGATACTACGTGAGCAGTGCCCCGATGCCCCACCTACAGCCAAATACGGAGGAGTCACCTATATCCACCGTTTTGGCTCATCGCTCAATACACACCTCCACTACCACAGTTGCATGATGGATGGCCTTTTCGCCCAAACAGAAGAGGAGCTGCAGTTCTACGAAGCCACTGGATTGAGTGATGAAGTGATTCAGCAAGCCCAGAAAAAGATCAGAAAACGGGTACTGAGCCTGTTTGTTCGGCGTGGGCTGCTCACATCAGATGATGCCGAACAGATGCAGACATGGCAGAACGGAGGCGGCTTCTCACTGAATGCGGAGGTAAGAATAGAAGCGGCAGACCGCCAAGGGCTGGAGCGGCTGTTTCGCTACTGCGCCCGGCCGATATTCGCAGGTGAGCAGCTTTGTTGGCAGGAGAAGGATGAGATGCTTATCTACCACCTACGAAAGCCTCAGCATGATGGTCAAACCCTGTTGCGGCTGACCCCGGCGGAGTTTCTCGACCGAATTGCCCTCCTGATACCGCCACCCCGGCGGCATCGGCACCGCTACCACGGGGTGTTAGCACCCAATGCGCCATTGCGGAAACAGGTCACGGAGAGGGCAGGGCTATCGATGGCCGGTGAGGTGGTAAGTGAGGTGATGCCAAAAGCACCCGCCGGGGAGAGCAGTGAAGAGGTGGGCGGGTGCCTCTTCGCATCGATCTGGGCGATGCTTCTGGCGAGAATTTATGAGATCAATCCGCTGGTCTGCCCAAGGTGCGGTGGCGAAATGAGGATCATCGCTTTTATTACTGAACGGGAACCGATTGGGCGCATCTTACGGCATATCGGTGAGCCGGACTGTGCTCCAGTGATCGCGCCCGCCCGTGGCCCGCCCGGTTTCTGTTTGGAGCTGGATCAGAGTCAGGCGTGGTCTGATGATGGGGTAGATCCGGTTGCGGAATTCGAGTATGACCAGACGGTGAGCTGGTAGCCAGCTTATCCGTCATGAGTATGCAAAATCTGCCGGCCATTTTGGGACCTGTATGGTTCCTCTTGTGCTGCGTACCCCTGTCAGTGGGGTATAGAGGTGTCCAGACCCATGTTCTTGGTGTCTGTCAGTGTGTTTGGTGTGTTCGCAGCACTACTACTGCTGGAATTCGGTTTGTCAGGGTTGAATGCCCCTTCTTGTGGTAGGGAAAATGATTGACTTTGTGGGTTGAAATTCCTATTCTTAGAGATGAGCATCACCCTCGCCATCGGCCGGGCGGAGCTAATACCGGAATCACCGGTCACACTGATGGGCTGGAAGCGGGAAATAACAGAAAAAGCATGGCTCTGCACAGAGATTACCCATAATCTTGGCGAGGGATACAGCTGCTGTCTGGCGCTGGAACTATCACAATCCGACTAAATATGATGCACGTCACCCAGGGTTACCCCTGGACTTATAATCTAAATAGAACTCTGCTATAGTTCGGTTTGTCAATACCTTGAGACGAAGGGAATCTGAGCGTGCCTACACCACAACTCAAATCAAACGAGCTTTTAGGTCGCATAAACGATCTGTATGGACAGGAAAAAGATGATCTGGCCGTGCGCCGAATAAGACTCGATGCTGAAGCGCTTAAAAAAACAGACCCATTAGGTGCATACAACGCTTTAGGCGCGCTGGAATGTATTATGGGTAATATTGAAAAAAGCCGCAGTAATCACAAGGCTGCTCTTAGGCTGGACCGTTCATTTAATACACTTCACAACTTTGCCTCTTCAATGCACAACCTAGCAGAGTACGATGAGTCTATGGGCTATCTGCAAGAACTGTTTGAAATGGACCCCGGCAACTTGCACGTTCTAAGTAGATACATCTCTGCTTCATATGAAACGGGGCAGCTCCAGCAAGCAGAACATCTACTTAATGAATGGGACAAACTTTCTCCAGAAAACCCCTATGTTGAAGCACAGCAAATTCTTGAATGCGCCTTGGCTGCGCGTGAGCTAGAACTGTCAGACGATATACTGATGCCGATTTTCAAGGCAACCCACAAGTATGTTTTTGAGTGTCGATTCTTCAGTGAGGGATTCTATAGTGAAGTCACCATCACTGACTCTGGACCAGTTATCACCCTGTATGTTTTTGTAAGGGGCGATGAAGACTCAATTGTGGATCTAAATGTCAATTTCCCTTCATATCTAGTTGAGCGAGTTGAAGAGATAGTGCCGGATAAATTAGTTCAGTTTTACATACCCGAAGAGGAGTTCGCGAGTGAGCGTCAACACGGATGATTTGATTGAATTCGCAAAAAGCCATATCGACACAAAAGATGAAACCTGTCTCCGCGCCGCATTAAGTCGCGCCTACTATGCCATGCACCACCGCGCCAAGGATTCTGTTCACCATTGCAGTGACATCCAATTTAAGAAAGGTGATGGTGGAAGTCACTTATACCTAATCAAGCGATTCAATACTGTTAATAAAAAGTTCCATGGGCAAGCAAAGGCCAGAGAGATTAGCTCACTGCTTAGTAAAGCCAAAAGAATTCGTGAAGAAGCCGACTACGAATTGAATCTAACGATACCAACTTTCAAACTCAAAATGCTGATTGGCTTCGCAGAAAAGCTTCACAAAGAGGCCGCAGCACTCGACTCTATGCATGAGTCTGTAAGTGGTAGTGACACCACCTAATAATCACCCTCACCAACCAAACTCACTGGTTGCTGGTATTTTCCTCCACCAACGCCCTCGCAACATCTAGATGGCCTCTGGCCTGCCCATAGATCACCCACACCCTGGGTGACGGTTACAGCTGTGGGTTGAGTCTGGAATTAAGCGGAGAGTAGAAATCGGGGGTCAGAGTGAAAATTTACTCGTCGAGTAGATGGGATTCTCTAGCCGTTTAGGATTAAGTTTGTTTTCACAGTTTCCGACTGGTTTCCCGTCGGTGCCACAGTATCTAATCCATGCCGCCATTGTCACCACACCCCTCCCAGAACCGTGCATGCGCTATTTACGCACACGGCTCCTCACTGAAACCACTTCACAGAGTTAGAACAGTTTGACCTTGATTCGCGGGGTTGGCAGTGGGAATCTTGCCAGTAACTTGGCAAATTTCTCCCAGCTGTAGCACCCTTTCTTCCCACGTCTGTTGAGCCATTTGTACAGGATCCCCCTCACTAGGTAATAGTAGGTGCTGATCCCTTTGCTATTATCGGTGACTCCGTAATAGCCATAATGACCCCGCAATTTCGCACCCGTCAGGCGCAGAATCTCGGGCGTGGTCAGCGTTCGGTTCTTCTTTAGCCACGCCCTGTAGCTCTTCAGCTTGGCGGTCAGCCGTTTGCTGATGGTCTTCCGTTTCATCCGAAACCGTTTGCCGTTGCGTGCTAGCCCGCAGTCAATGCCATTAACTTAAGGAAGAGAGGCTACATATCAGCTGACACGTTCATAGTCAGCGATCATCCATGATCAACGCTAGTACGCTGAA
>JBEVXU010000030.1:0-2479 GCA_040505895.1 Sedimenticola sp.
TAACTGATAACTGATAACTGATAACTGATAACTGATAACTGATAACTGATAACTGATAACTGATAACTGATAACTGATAACTGATAACTGATTTTAGATGATCCACTTCGACAACGTCACCAAGCGCTATCCCGGTGGGTACGAGGGGCTAAGCAATGTCAGCTTCCATATCGAGCCTGGGGAGATGGTATTTCTAACCGGCCACTCAGGTGCGGGGAAGAGTACTCTGCTGAAACTGATCGGACTGCTTGAGCGCAGCACTCGGGGGCAGGTGCGTGTGGGTGAGCGTAACCTGACACGACTGAAGAGACGGCAGATTCCATACCATCGCCGCGATGTCGGAATGATCTTTCAGGATCACCGGTTGCTCCACGATAGAACGGTTTTTGACAATATCGCCATGCCCCTGGTAGTAGCCGGCCTGGGCCACCAGGAGACCGGCCGGCGGGTCCGTGCCGTCCTTGATAAAGTGGGACTGCTGTCGAAAGAGCGAGAGTACCCTGTCACCCTCTCCGGTGGTGAACAGCAGCGCGTCGGTATCGCCCGAGCGGTAGTAAGTAAACCCCCTCTGGTTTTGGCTGACGAGCCCACTGGCAACCTCGATCCCGGACTTTCCCGGGAAATCATGACGCTATTCGAGCAGTTTAATGACGTTGGCGTCACACTGTTGATCGCGACCCATGATTTGGAGCTAATCTCGCGGATGAACCGGCGCATCATGGTGCTTGATAAAGGCAAACTACTATGTGATAAATTTCCCGTGGAAATGCCCTGATGTCGCGCCGGAAGAGAAGAAAGTCGGCCAATATCAACAGCCGCAGGCAACGGCGCCTGGATATCTGGGTTCTGCGTCACCTTCAAGTGCTCTTCTCCAGCCTCGGACGACTGAGCCGCTCACCGCTCTCCACCTTGATGACCTCTGCCGTCATCGGCATCGCTCTGGCCCTGCCCACAGGACTCTACCTGCTGCTTAATAATGTCCAGACATTGAGTGGCAGTTGGGAGGGAGCAGCCGGTATCTCGCTGTTTCTCGAACAGCAGGTAACCGATGACAGCGCAGCAAAGATGGCGTCAAAGCTGCGGCTGGACCCGGCGATTAAGCAGGTCGACGTAATCTCCAAGGGTCAGGCACTGGAGGAGTTTCGTAGCCTCAGTGGCTTCTCCGGCGCACTGGATGCCCTGGATGAGAACCCCCTGCCCGTAGTCCTGATCATCGAGCCGGAAAGTGACAAGTCGACCCCGGAAGCCGCGGAGGTACTGCTACAGCAGCTACAAAAACTCCAGGGGGTGGCATTCGCTCAACTCGATCTGCAGTGGGTGCGGCGTTTCCACGCCATCACCGAAATTGCCCAGCGGGGGGTTCTGGTGCTGGCGTCACTACTGGGGCTGGCGGTACTGCTGATCGTTGGCAACACCATCCGGCTGGAGATCCAGAATCGCCACGCCGAGATTGAGATCACTAAGCTGATCGGCGGCACCGATGCCTTTATCCGTCGCCCCTTCCTCTACAACGGGCTCTGGTATGGACTCTTCGGCGGTATCATCGCCTGGATCATGGTGACACTCTCGGTAGGATTGCTGGACAATCCGGTGGCCCATCTGGCCGGACTCTACCACAGCGGTTTCGATCTCAACGGCATGGATTTGATCATGCTGCTGACCCTGATCTCGGGCAGTACCCTGCTCGGGCTGGCCGGCTCATGGATCGCCGTCGGGCGGCATCTAAGTGAAATAGAGCCCTGCTGATCACAGCGCTTCAGCGGTCAGCCGGATCAGATGTGAAACTACCTGAAGATGATGGAAACGCTGTCCACCAACCGGGGGCTGACGGATATTTTTAAAGTGGTGGAAGTCACCTGGGTCTCAGAGAAATACCCCCACGGGCGTGGGGAAGACATCCCCGCCTCCTCTTGCCTGATCCTGGTCAGGGAAACACCCCCACGGGCGTGGGGAAGACAGGCACTTTGGGATTAAATCCCAAATCAACCCAGAAACACCCCCACGGGCGTGGGGAAGACGGCAGGTATAGGTCACGATTGGCGCCGCGGGTGGAAACACCCCCACGGGCGTGGGGAAGACTGACCGAGAAGGCCTCGCCGATGGTCTGCTGCAGGAAACACCCCCACGACTTAAGGGTCAGTCTCACATGGAGAAGGTCGCTGGAAACACCCCCACGGGCGTGGGGAAGACCCGCACCCTATTGAGGGGATGCCGGTGGATACGGAAACACCCCCACGGGCGTGGGGAAGACACTCCCGTCTCTGCCGCTGGATCTCGGCGAGTAGAAACACCCCCACGGGCGTGGGGAAGACTGAACTTCGCTTTAGGGAATATCTGGGGGATCCAGAAACACCCCCACGGGCGTGGGGAAGACCAAGTCCGTTCATCTCGCTCAACTGTTGCATTAGAAACACCCCCACGGGCGTGGGGAAGACCGACGGATAGGCCAGTGACAGAAGAGAGAACGGGAAACACCCCC
>JBEVXU010000031.1:0-16781 GCA_040505895.1 Sedimenticola sp.
GGCGCCGGTAACGATACCCTGAGTTCCGGTGGTGGTGATGACAATCTCCAGGGACGCGATGGTGATGACAAGCTGGATGCGGGTGAAGGTAATAACCGTCTCTGGGGCCACGATGGTAACGACACCATGAGTGCCGGTTCCGGTAAGGACTACATGGATGGCGGTTCCGGTGACGATACCCTGAGTTCTGGTGGTGGAGATGACAACCTCCAGGGTCGTGATGGCAATGACATCATGCGTGCTGGAGATGGCAATGATCGCATGTGGGGTCATGATGATGACGATGACATGGATGGTGGCGCCGGTAATGACTACCTGGATGGTGGTAACGGTGATGACACTTTGACCGATGGTGCCGGTGCTGATCTGCTGATTGGCGGTAAGGGCGATGATGAACTAATTGCTGTATCTGATGGCAGCAATGATCGTTTCTACGGCAAGGGTGGTGCTGACACCTTCCGCTTCGGGGTTGAAGGGGCTGGTGTTGGAAATGACACCATTCACGACTTCTCCACCGCCAGTGGTGATGAGTTGATCATCGGCGGCCCCGATGTGTCATTCGAAATCAACCAGCTTGCCAGCAACCGCAGTCTGGTTACCCTGACGGGTAGCGAAGGTAACGACCTTGGCAGTATTACTGTCTACGGAGATCTGGATGTGGAAAGCGTGATGCTGGACAACGATCTTACTCTTGGAACCAGTCAGGCTGATCAGGCGAATATCGCATAGTGTGATGCAAAAAGGGGGCGGTTGGGCCAGTGGGTCCGGTCGCCCCTGTTTGCCTGAGTAAGGTGGTTAGGGTCGTTTGTAGTAATGGCCTGCACCGGGAAGGAAATTTGGATATATCTAATAAAGATAAGGGTGGAAGTCTGAACGATATCATCGCTTCGTTGCGTAAAGGCTTTCTTCAGGTCGGTTTTTTTAGTCTCTTTGTCAACCTGATGATGCTGATTCCGCCCCTCTATATGCTGCAGGTCTACGATCGGGTACTGACCAGTCGTAGCCAGGAGACGCTGTTGCTGCTCACCCTGTTGCTGGGTTGGATGTTCCTCACCATGGGGGTGCTGGAGTTTGTGCGCTCTCGTATGATGGTGCGCCTGAGCAGTCGCCTTGATGCGCTTCTCAACCGACGCCTCTATCGATCGGTGATGCGTCTGGCCCTGTCGCAACCAGGAGAGGTTGGTTCGCGGCCTCTGGAGGATCTCTCCAGTATCCGCCAGTTTATCTCCAGTAGTGGAGTCTTCGCTTTTTTTGATGCGCCGTGGATACCTATCTACTTGGCCATACTGTTTCTGTTTGATTCTCTTTTTGGACTATTGGCGCTGTTTGCTGCCACCCTCCTTGGGGTCTTTGCGATCATAAACGAATTGAGCACACGTGGTTTGCAGCGGCAGTCTGCTGAGGGCCAGATTGCTGCTATGAAGGCCGTTGATGCCCAAATGCGAAATGCCGAGGTGGTCCGCGCGATGGGTATGGAAACTGCCTTGCAGGAGCGTTGGTTTTCTGCCCACGCAGGATCAATCAAGGCGCAGTCCAAGGCTGCGGATCGTGCCGGGGTCTGGGTTAACCTGAGTAAGACCTTGCGTCTTCTGTTTCAGTCTTTGATGCTGGGTCTGGGTGCTTACCTAGCCATCAATAACCAGATAACTGCCGGCATGGTAATCGCAGGCTCTATCATTCTCGGACGTGCTCTCTCTCCTATTGATCAGATGATTGGAGTTTGGAAGGCCTTCCTTGGTGCACGTATGGCCTATCGTCGACTGGATAGCCTGCTGGAAGAGCTACCGGATCTACCCAAGCGATTATCCTTGCCTAAACCCCGGGGTGAGTTGGCGGTGGATAAGGCCGTACTGGTTCCTCCCGGTGCCTCTGAACCGGCGCTGCGCGGTATCAGCTTTGCGCTGAAACCGGGTGAGGCCATGGCGATTATCGGCGGCAGTGCAGCGGGTAAATCAAGTTTGGTGCGTGCCATGCTCGGCGTATGGCCGTTGGCTGCTGGTAGCGTGTGCCTGGATGGCGCCGAAATCGAACAGTGGAATGCCGATGAATTAGGTCCAAAGATCGGTTATCTGCCACAGGATGTGGAGCTGTTTGAAGGCACAGTGGCAGAAAATATCGCTCGCTTCACCGACTCTGAGGAGCGCCGCATTATCAAGGCTGCCCGAATTGCCGGCATTGATAGGATGATTCGTGGCCTACCCGATGGTTATGACACACTGATCGGTCAGGGTGGGATGTCGCTCTCCGGTGGCCAGCGTCAACGCATCGGATTGGCTCGGGCAGTTTTCAACAGACCTCGACTGGTTGTACTTGATGAGCCTAATTCCAACCTGGACCGTTTCGGAGACAAGGCTCTGTCAGCGGCTTGCCGTTACCTTAAGGGCAAGGGGGTAACGCTGGTGATTGTCAGTCATCGACCGGAAATTCTTAAGCATGTCGACAAAATCCTGGTCATTGAAAAAGGTAATCAGCAGTTGCTGGGTCCCAGGGATGACGTGCTTCGTCATATGGGTTTGCCAGTCCCAGCGCCAAGGCGGGTGCAGCGAGCAGAGCGGCGGCTGCATCTGGCAACTACAACAAAAGCAGGATAAGTAATGAGCGATACTGGAGCAGAAACGGTAACGGACGACGATATTGATGTGGATAGGCAACCCTATGTACGATTGGGTTTGCTGACGTTGTTTTTTACTTTCGTGGTTCTGCTTGGTTGGGCTGCTATCGCTCCACTCAGTAGTGCCGTGGTCGCGAGTGGACGGATAATTGTCGCCTCAGAGAACAAGACAGTACAGCACCTGGATGGGGGGTTGGTTAAAGCGATCTCAGTTAGAGATGGCGGTTGGGTGGAGGCTGAACAGCTGCTGATGACCCTTGATGATGAGCTCCTGCGTATCCGTCTGAATCAGACCCAGGCCCAGCTGCTGGATACGCGGGCCAATCTTGAGCGCTTATTAGCTGAGCGGGATAATCGTAGTGAACTTAGCTTTTCTGGTGATTTGCTTGAACTTAAAACGACAGCTTTAGGTAATGAAATTTTCACCACTCAGCAGCAACTTTTTTCATCCCGCCGCTCAGTGCTTGCATCGGAAAAAAATGTACTTGAGCAGCGTTTTCGGCAGATAGAGAAACAGCTGGATACCAGTGAAAATCTGCTGAAAACACAGCGCCATCGTCTGGCACTGCTGTATCAGGAGCGGAAGGCGCTAAAGGGGCTCTCCAAGAGCCGGGTGGTATCAGAGGCGAAGGTCCGTGAAATCGAGGGCAGTGTGGCTGCCTTGCAGGGTGAGATTGTCGTTCAGGAGGGTGAGATGGCTCGTCTCCAGGAGTCTCTTGCCGAGACAAGGGTCAGTGCCACCCTGCGTGATCAGGAGTATCAAAAGGAGGTGATCAGTCAGCTACGTGATCTCCAGTCCCAGCAGATCAATTTCCGGGCCGAAGAGAGAGACCTGCTTGATAAACTGACGCGCATCGAGATACACGCACCGGTGAGTGGCAAGGTGAAGGGATTCAAGGTGGTAACAATCGGTGCTGTTATCAGTGCGGGGCAGAGCATTATGGAGATTGTCCCAGTTGAGCAGGATTTTAAGATCAACGCACGTATCTCCATTATGGATATAGACTCGCTTTATCCGGGATTGAATGCGGAGGTACGTTTCCCCGTATTCGATGGCTCACAGCGTTTCCCAAGCCTCTTCGCCGACTTGGTGGATGTCTCAACGGATGCCTATCAGGATGAGGGGAGCGAAGAGGGGTATTACAAGGCCAGTCTGATTATTGATACGGTGAGTCTCGAGAGCCTCGCCAATGAAGAACTGAGGTTGGTTTCCGGTATGCCGGTAGACGTTATCATCAAGACCGGTGAGCGTACCCTGGTTGACTATCTCTTAAGACCGCTCAGTGACATGTTGGCACGCGCCTTCAATGAGGCCTGATTTTTTGGGGCGGCAGTACTTCTGATCATAGTCAGGGCGTCCTTGCCACCGCCCAGGCATCCACCCGTTTAACCCCCTGACGCTTTAATACCCTCGCCAGCTCTGACAGGGTGCTGCCAGTGGTGATCACATCATCCACCAGTGCTACATGGCTGGCGACGAGCTGCTCTGATACTGTAAATGCCTCTTTGAGATTTCGTTTCCGTTCCTGCTTTTTTAGGCTGGTTTGTGTTGAGGTTGCCTTAATTCGCTTGCAGCTGTGGCTGTCGATGGGGATCTGAAAGCGTCGCGCCAGTGGGCGGGCCAGCTCCAGCGCCTGGTTGTAGCCACGGTTGCCCAGGCGCCTGGGGTGCAACGGGACCGGTATGATCAGCTCCGGCAGGGTCTCCTGGTGATAGTCGATGAAGTCTCCCATCAGTCGGGAGAGTCCTTCACGAATATGGAGTTTGCCGTTGAACTTAAGATGACCGACCAGGCTGTTGGTTGGCTGAGTGTAGTGCAGAGGGGCGAAGCAGCGGTCGAAGTGGGGTGCGCTTTTTTGGCAGGCGCCGCAAAGGCTTTTGTCCGGTGTCTGGGGTGGCAGCGGCAGGGCGCATTGGTGGCAGAAGTTGAGGTTGTAGGGCAGTTCCAACAGGCAGTCACCGCAGAACCCCGGCTGCTCTGTCTCTCCCGCTCCACACAGCAGGCAGCTGTCGGGGTAGAGTTTTGATAGTGTAGAAGTTAGCCAGTTGTAAACCATAAAAATCCTTTTCAGTTGACAGTCGCTTTGCAATCCTTACTATGGGCGCCTCATGGAATTATCTGCCAACTCCAGGCAAAACAACAGCAATTGAATCGAGGAATACCCCATGAGTGGTGCCGCAGTGAAACATGACTGGACCCAGGGTGAGATTGAGGCCCTACTGGATATTCCCTTCAACGACCTGATGTTTCGGGCGCAGACTCTCCATCGTGAACACTTCGACCCAAACCGGGTGCAGGTAAGCACCCTGCTTAGCATCAAAACGGGCTCCTGCTCCGAAGATTGTGGCTACTGCTCTCAGAGTGCCAAAAGTGCTTCGGATCTGGAAAAAGAGAAACTGCTGCCGCTGGATGAGGTGAAGCGGTCGGCTGAGGAGGCGAAGTCCAAGGGTGCGACCCGCTTCTGTATGGGTGCCGCCTGGCGCAATCCCACCGATAAGAATCTTGAACGCGTCATCGAGATGATCCGGGCGGTCCATAATCTTGGCATGGAGAGCTGCGTTACTCTCGGTATGCTCACCAGTGAACAGGCAACAAAGCTGAAAGAGGCGGGGCTGGATTACTACAACCACAACCTTGATACCTCACCCGAGTTCTACGGCAACGTCATTACCACTCGTACCTACCAGGATCGACTCGATACCCTGGAGTATGTGCGCGACCAGGGGATCAACGTCTGCTCCGGCGGTATCCTCGGCATGGGGGAGTCGCGCAGCGATCGTGCCTCAATGCTGCGTGAACTCAGCAATCTACCGAAACACCCCGAATCGGTGCCGATCAATATGCTGGTGCAGGTGGAGGGGACGCCGCTGTTTGGTACCGACGAGTTGGATCCCTTTGAGTTCGTCCGCACCATTGCCGTAGCTCGTATCCTTATGCCTACCTCCTATGTACGCCTCTCTGCCGGCCGTACCGAGATGCATGATGAGATGCAGGCACTCTGTTTTATGGCTGGTGCCAACTCCATGTTCTATGGGGAACGCCTGCTCACCACCGACAACCCTGAAGCGGATGCCGACAGGAAACTGTTTGATCGCTTAGGTCTTGGTTTTGAAGAGTCAGTGGAGCTGCAGGCCACCGAGAAGGAGTGCAGCAGCAAACGTGAGGTTAGATTGGCGGCGGAGTTTGGTTGAGGTTGATGTAAAAGGGGATGGTGAGAGTGATGACTTGCACTTCCCCTGTTGAGGGACGCCGTGAACCCATCCCTGGTGGCTTGGCTGCGGCATCCTTGCCGCAGACACCCTCGACAGAAGAAGTACAAATCACTCCTAAGCATCATAAGCTCCCTTTTAAGGCAATCCTCAAAATGGGAGAGGGTGGGAGGGTATAAACACTTGCGTCTATTCACGGCTAAAATTTATCAGACCTGCCAAGGATCATGAAACCACTTCAACCTGAACTCGACAGACGCAAGCGGGAGCACCTCTACCGCTGTCGCCGTGTCTCGCATGGCCCCCAGGGGCCGGAGTCGATGCTGGACGGACGTCCACTGCTGTCGTTCTGTAGTAACGATTACCTGGGCTTGGCCAATCATCCCCAGCTCACTGAAGCCCTCTGCAAAGGGGCTGAAAAATATGGTGTGGGCAGTGGTGCCGCCCATTTGGTTAACGGCCACAGTGCCGCCCACCACGCTTTGGAAGAGGAGTTGGCGGAGTTCACCGGTCGCCCGCGGGCGCTGCTTTTCTCCACCGGCTATATGGCGAATCAGGGAGTGATCACAGCCCTGCTGGGGCGTGGTGATACGATCTATCAAGACCGCTACAATCATGCTTCGTTGATCGACGGCGGCCTGCTTTCCCGTGCGCACTTCAAACGTTTTACTCACTGCGATACCGCCGTGCTGGCCAGGCAGATGTCGGGACAGCGAAGTGGTGAGTCACTGGTCGCCACCGACGGTGTTTTCAGCATGGATGGTGATCTTGCTCCACTGCCTGAGATGGCGCAACTCTGCCGTGACAAAGGTGCCTGGCTGATGGTCGATGACGCCCACGGTTTGGGTGTACTGGGTAGCCAGGGAGGAGGGTGCCTGGAACACTTCGGTCTGGGGGTTGAGGATGTACCGATACTGATGGGCACCCTGGGTAAGGGGCTGGGCTCATTTGGTGCCTTTGTCGCCGGCAGTGATGAATTGATAGAGACTCTGATCCAACAAGCACGCAGTTATATCTTTACTACCGCCACACCCCCGGCGGTAGCAGAGGCGACGCGCGTCGCCTTGCGGTTGGCTAAAGAGGAGAGCTGGCGGCGCGAAAAGCTGACTGAATTGATCACCCTGTTCCGTCGAGGCGCGGCCCAAATCGGCTTACCGCTGATGGCATCAGAGACACCGATCCAGCCAATTCTTGCAGGCTGCTCTGATCAGGCACTGAAGTGGAGTGGGGCATTGGAGGCTGGGGGCGTACTGGTGACCGCCATTCGGCCACCGACGGTGCCGGAAGGGCGAGCAAGGCTGCGGGTGACTCTCTCCGCGAAACACACAGTGGAGCAGGTGGATAGACTTCTTACTGTACTGGATAGCCTGAATATTCCAAGAACAGTTTGCAGTGTCGCCAATGGAGAGTGCATCGGTGAGGGAGAATAACCGTGAAGCTGATTCTGTCTGTAGGAACGAACTTGTTCGTGATGGACTCCGAGACGCACTCTTCGCGAACAAGTTCGCTTCTACCTTCCATTTCTCGATTATATTGTAGAGCTATTAAAACGAGATGAAACTTTCAACTGAAACCATTGGTAGCGGGCCTGATTTGGTACTCCTTCACGGCTGGGGCATGAACACTGCTGTCTGGTCACCTCTGGTTGAATTGCTGAAACATCGCTTTCGAATCACTTTGATTGAGATGCCGGGACATGGCGGCAGTGACTATGCACCGGAGAAACAACACTTTGAAGATTGGGTGGATGCCTGTCTGGATGCAGCACCCGATGCCGCCATCTGGATCGGTTGGTCATTGGGTGGTCAGTTGGCGCAACGGGCCGCTGTCAAAGCGCCAAGCCGTGTCGTCCGGCTAGTGCTTATGACCAGTAGCCCCCGTTTTGTCCAGGGAGAAGCTTGGGATCACGCCATGGAGAGGGCGGTGCTGAAACTGTTTGCCAAGGCATTGGTAAAGGATCATGCACAGACTCTGGGACGATTTCTCTCACTTCAGGTGCAGGGCGATGATGACGCAAGGGAGACCCTGCGTGCCCTACGCAGTGACATCACCGCAAGGCCAGAGCCTAATCCTCAGGCATTGGAGCATGGGCTGGATATGCTGTTGACTGTTGACCTGCGGGACCAGCTCTCTTCTGTCATCTGCCCGGCTCTCTGGCTACTGGGTGAACGTGATACTCTCGTTCCGGCAGCGGTGGACGGAGATATTCGCTCGCTAATGCCAGGGGCTGAGATCGAGGTTATTCCCGGCGCCGCGCATGCACCCTTTCTCTCTCACCCTGAAGCCTGCCTCAAGGCCTTCGACCATTTTCTTGGAACCTCCGATGATTGATCAACAGCATACCGTGGACAAGCAGCAGGTACGGATTGCCTTCTCCCGGGCGGCGGAACGCTATGATGAAGCAGCAGTGCTGCAACGTGAGATTGGACAGCGGATGATAGAGCGTCTGGATATCGTTAAGCTGCAACCGGAGGTGATTCTCGATATCGGAGCAGGAACTGGTGTGGCCACTGCAGCGCTCTCAAAACGCTACAAAAAGGCGAAAGTAATCGCACTCGATATTGCCTTTCCCATGCTCCTTCAAGCGCGCAAACACAGCTCCTGGCTACGCCGTCCCCGCTGTCTCTGCGGCGATTTTGATCAACTGCCTCTGGCGGACAAGAGTGTCGATCTCATCTACTCCAACGCGGCTGTTCAGTGGAGCAATGATCTGGATAACACTTTTCGAGAGTTCCGCAGAGTGTTGAAACCCGGCGGACTATTAATGTTCAGCTCCTTCGGGCCGGATACCCTGAAAGAGCTGCGGATCGCCTGGTCTGCCGCCGACGGCCACAGCCATGTCAGTACATTTATCGATATGCACGATGTGGGCGATGCTCTGATGCGTGCACGCTTTGCCGATCCAGTGATGGATATAGATCGCATGACGCTGACCTATAGTGATGTGGCAGGGCTGATGCATGATCTTAAAGTGCTGGGCGCCCACAACGTCACCAGCAATCGCCACAAAGGGTTGACCGGAAAGGGACGGCTGCAGGCGATGCAGCAGGCCTATGAACAGTTCCGCCGGGATGGTCTGCTGCCCGCCAGTTATGAAGTGGTCTATGGCCACGCTTGGGCTCCAGACAAGGAGCAGGAGGGGCAGGGTGTTGAAGTACCCTTTGATCAGTTGGGAAGGATCTGACGAGATGGTTCACAACTACTTTATTACCGGTACAGACACCGGCTGTGGCAAGACGGCGATCACTCTGGGTCTGATGCAAAAACTGCAGAATCGTGGACTTTCTGTGCTGGGTATGAAGCCCGTCGCTTCGGGTGCTGTGACAACCGCTTATGGTCCGCGCAATGATGATGCGGTGCGTATTCGGCAGCAGGCCTCGGAGATGGTCGATTATGATCTGATCAATCCGTTTGCCTATGCTCCGCCGATTGCACCTCATCTAGCAGCTGAGCAGGTCGGGCGGGAGATCGATTTTTGGCAGATACGTGCCTGCTATCAGACTTTGGAGTCTCAGGCAGAGAGTGTGATCGTCGAGGGTGTCGGTGGTTGGCAGGTACCCCTGGGTAAGGATCAAGCCGTCTCTGATCTGGCAAAACTGCTGGAGTTGCCGGTGATACTGGTGGTGGGCCTCAAATTGGGCTGTATCAATCATGCACTGTTGAGTGCTGAGTCTATTGTGGCATCCGGAGTGAAGTTGGCGGGCTGGGTTGCCAATGTTGCTGATGAAAATATGTTGGAACCCGAGGGCAATCTTGAGACGCTGAAGCAGCGTATCGATGCACCCCTGTTGGGGTTTGTGCCGAGGCTGGAGCAGCCAACACCAGAGGCGGTTGCTGGTTTTTTATTACTCTGATCCTGGCTGTCGTTATGTAATTGTAGGCGCACTTTCTTGAAGCGCGAAGGGTACGACACCATAAACAGAATGATGCGCCACACCCTATCACGCTTCGGGAAAGCGCTCCTACAGACCTATGCTCTCTGTGAACTTCTTGTTCCTGCTTTTATGGATCACCACTCAATCCGCTCAACCCCATCAAACTCAAGCTCAGCACCGTCGGCAAAGGTGATAGTGCCGGAGGCATCGGGATTGAGTGACAAGGCGTGATCCGCCAACTCATACTCCACCTGTTCGCCATCTACGCTGATGGTCCAGGGGCTGTCCGGGTCACTCCCCGGGGTTGCATCGGCATTGAGCTGGATTACATCGGTCCAGCCACCGCCTTCACCGCCGGAGAAGTAGTCGGAGCCATCAAAAATGTCAGCGATATAGGTGTCACTGCCTTCATCGCCCTCTGCACGGTCGTTACCCTCGCCTGCGATAAAGGTGTCATCGCCTTCGCCTCCCTCCATATTGTCATTACCTGAGCCAGCGTAGAGGATGTCGTCTCCTTCACCGCCTTCCAGTCGATCATTTCCTGAACCACCGGCAAGAAGGTCATCTCCCTCTTCACCTTTTAGTCTGTCGTTACCATCCCCGCCTTTAAGCACATCATTGTCTTTGCCACCGTAAATATGGTCATTGCCAGTTCCGCCGTCCAGAATGTCATTGCCTTCATTACCCTCCAGATGATCATTGCCTCCTTGGCCCATCAATGTATCACTCCCTCCTTCACCTTCAATGTGATCATTGGTGCTTCTTCCGACGATAACATCATCACCCCTTCCGCCTTCGTGCTCGTCGTCGTGACCACGCCCACGCCCACGCCCGTGCCCGTGCCCGTGCCCGTGCCCGTGCCCGTTTCCTTCCTGGGTTGGGGTGACCACTTCATAAATATCTTCCACATGAATATTCACTGACTCTGTATAGACGTTGCCCTCTGAATCGGTGACCTTGACGGTAAGCTCATGGATTGCCTGAGACTCGTAGTCAATGTCAGCTCCATCCTTTACAACTAGCTTATCGTCTACCACTTCGAAGTGACCTGATGCATCACGTACCAGTTCGTAGCTGAACGTTTCACCTGTGTCTTCATCAATGGATTGTAGTGTGGCCACGACCGTTCCACCTGCCGCATTTTCATCTACCGAAGTTCCGCTGAACCTGATGTCGGTAGGTGCCTCATTACCACTGATCTCAATTGCTACTGATTGGCTGACACTGGCCTGTGCGCCACCTTCGGATTCAGTGCTGGTAGCCGTGACCGACAGATCAAAGTTGTCAACACCTTCGGAGGGTGCAGTGACGGTCAGTCCGTCGAGTTGATCGGTGGTCAGGCTCCAGCTGCCGTCACCATTGTCGGTGCCGGCAGAGAGCTCGGCCCCGTCAGGAATGCCTGATACGGTAATCGCCAGTGATTCGCTGCCATCGGTATCGCTCAGTGCGGCATTGATGTCCAGCGAATAGGTGAGGGTGGATTCGCCACTACCCTCGCTCTCACCAATGGCTACCAGAGTCGGTTCACTGCCCTCGGTAAAGCCCCGTTCATCAATACTGATTACGGAGATGTCGTGATTACCTGCCTGGTCTGGAACGGTGCCAGAGTCCAGCTGATTCATATCCCAGTGACCGATGGGCTCGCTCTCGGCGGTGACCTCGGCGGTATCGTAGATCTTGATGTCACCAATTTGTCCCTTGAGTACCTCATCATCGTCGAAGCTGGAGCCCACGCTGTCCTGTTCCTGGCCGATGATTAAAACACCATCGTCATCGCGAACATCATGGCTACTGCGCTCAAAGTGATCGGTGGCCACCTCATTGCCGTCGATGTTGTAGCTGATATCGCCGTCTGCATTGATGGAGATGCTGATTTCGTGTATCTCTCCATCGAACAGCAGGCCGTTGTCCAGACTGCTGGTTGCTTCGTCATCACCTCCCGAATCCACATGGATCTCGAACTTGTTATTACCTCTCGGTTTCAGCTCGATGCGGAATTCGTTGTTATTGCTGTCTGTGGCATAGGAGATCAAGGGTGTCGTATCGTCCAGAGCACCATCGAACTTTACATCCATGGCGATAGTTAGTTCATCATTGCCGTGGAGCAGTTCACCACCGTTTTGAATCTGCAGAGCATCATCGTTGCCTTCACTGTTGAGCTGGATGGCGTAGTCAGTCTCACCGCCAACCGTTGTTTCCGTGGGTTCACCAAGAGAGACGCTCAGGGTAGGTGTACTTGCCACTTCATCAAGATCATTGACCGAGAAGGTGACGTCTTCGCTATAACTGTTCCCTGCTGAATCGGTTACTTCAACGGTGACGGTATGGCTCTGGGCAGATTCGAAGTCAAGGTCTGCCCCCTCTTTAATAACCACCTGATTACCGACAACGGCAAAATTATCTGAGCCATCACTTAAGGTGTAGGTGAATGTGTCGCCACTATCCGCATCCGTGGTGGAAAGTGTTGCGACTACAGTGCTAGCACCAGCATTTTCATTAACATCTGTAGCGGAGAATGAGATATCCGTAGGAGCCTCATTTAGATCAAGGATCTCTGTCACCGCTGCGGTGTTATCCACGGCAAGGTTTTCATAACCTCCGCCGCCAGCTGAACTGATCGAGGCACTCATACTGCCGGCCTCGGCGAGGGCATCCTCATCGGCGGCGACAACTACATCGACAGAACCCGAAGTCTCACCCGCTTCAATAGTGATGGTCTCACCATTATCCAGCGTCACGGTGACATCGGTCGCCGGGGCATTATCTACAGAGGCGGTATAGGTAACGGTTCCACCGGCCTCGGTGATCTGCCCGGTGGCGTCGAGTGAAACTGTTGTCGTATCAAGCGTATCGACCACATCAGTGACCGCTGCCGTATTATCAACGGCAAGGTTCTCAAAGCCACCGCCTGAAGCACTGCTAATCGAGGCGCTCATACTCCCGGCATCGGCCAGGGCATCCTCATCGGCGGCAACAACGACATCGACAGAACCGGAGGTCTCACCTGCTTCAATCGTAATGGTCTCACCATTATCCAGCGTGACGGTGACATCGGTCGCCGGGGCGTTATCGACAGTTGCGGTATAGGTAACAGTCCCACCGGCTTCGGTGATCTGCCCGGTGGCATCGAGTGATACGGTGGTGGTGTCGAGGGTATCGACCACGTCGGTGACCGCTGCCGTATTATCAACGGCAAGGTTCTCAAAGCCACCGCCTGAAGCACTGCTGATCGACGCGCTCATGCTGCCAGCATCGGCCAGGGCATCCTCATCGGCGGCGACAACGACATCGACAGAACCCGAAGTCTCACCGGCTTCAATAGTGATGGTCTCGCCATTATCCAGCGTCACGGTGACATCGGTCGCCGGGGCGTTATCGACAGTTGCGGTATAGGTAACAGTCCCACCGGCTTCGGTGATCTGCCCGGTGGCATCGAGTGATACGGTGGTGGTGTCGAGGGTATCGACCACGTCGGTGACCGCTGCCGTATTATCAACGGCAAGGTTCTCAAAGCCACCGCCTGAAGCACTGCTGATCGACGCGCTCATGCTGCCAGCATCGGCCAGGGCATCCTCATCGGCGGCGACAACGACATCGACAGAACCCGAAGTCTCACCGGCTTCAATAGTGATGGTCTCGCCATTATCCAGCGTCACGGTGACATCGGTCGCCGGGGCATTATCGACAGTTGCGGTATAGGTAACTGTTCCACCCGCTTCTGTGATCTGTCCGGTGGCATCGAGTGAAACAGTCGTAGTATCGAGAGTATCGACCACGTCGGTCACTGCCGCAGTGTCATCCACAGCGAGGTTCTCAAAACCACCACCACTGGCTGAACTGATCGAGGCACTCATACTGCCGGCATCGGCGAGGGCATCTTCATCTGCTGCAACCACTACATCGACAGAACCCGAAGTCTCACCCGCTTCAATGGTAATGGTCTCGCCATTATCCAACGTCACGGTGACATCGGTGGCTGGGGCATTATCTACAGAGGCGGTATAGGTAACAGTCCCACCGGCCTCGGTGATCTGCCCGGTGGCATCGAGTGATACTGTTGTCGTATCAAGCGTATCGACCACATCGGTGACCGCTGCCGTTGCATCCACAGCAAGGCTCTCAAAACCACCACCGCTGGCTGAACTGATCGACGCACTCATACTGCCGGCATCGGCGAGGGCATCTTCATCTGCTGCAACCACGACATCGACTGAGCCGGAGGTCTCTCCCGCTGAAATGGTAATGGTCTCGCCATTATCCAACGTCACGGTGACATCGGTGGCTGGGGCATTATCTACAGAGGCGGTATAGGTAACAGTCCCACCGGCTTCGGTGATCTGACCGGTGGTGTCGAGTGAGACGGTGGTGGTGTCGAGAGTATCGACCACGTCGGTCACTGCCGCAGTGTCATCCACAGCGAGGTTCTCAAAACCACCGCCGCTGGCCGAACTAATCGACGCACTCATACTGCCGGCATCGGCCAGCGCATCTTCATCGGCGCTGACGGTGACATCGACGGAACCTGAAGTCTCACCGGCTTCAATGGTGATGGTCTCGCCATTATCCAGGGTGACGGTGACATCGGTTGCCGGGGCGTTATCGACAGTTGCGGTATAGGTAACGGTCCCACCGGCCTCGGTGATCTGACCGGTGGCGTCGAGTGAGACGGTGGTGGTGTCGAGGGTGTCGACCACGTCGGTGACCGCAGCGGCGTTATCCACGGCAAGGTTCTCAAAGCCACCGCCGCTGGCTGAACTGATCGATACACTCATACTGCCGGCATCGGCCAGTGCATCCTCATCTGCTGCAACCACGACATCGACCGAGCCGGAGGTCTCACCCGCTTCAATGGTGATGGCCTCGCCATTATCCAGTGTCACGGTAACATCGGTCGCCGGGGCGTTATCGACAGTTGCGGTATAGGTAACAGTCCCACCGGCTTCGGTGATCTGCCCGGTGGCATCGAGTGATACGGTGGTGGTGTCGAGGGTATCGACCACGTCGGTGACCGCTGCCGTATCATCCACAGCAAGGTTCTCAAAGCCACCGCCTGAAGCACTGCTAATCGATGCACTCATACTGCCGGCATCGGCCAGGGCGTCTTCATCAGCGGCAACCACTACATCCACAGAACCGGAAGTCTCACCCGCTGAAATGGTGATGGTCTCGCCATTATCCAACGTCACGGTGACATCGGTTGCTGGGGCATTATCTACAGAGGCGGTATAGGTAACAGTCCCACCGGCTTCGGTGATCTGACCGGTGGCATCGAGTGATACTGTTGTCGTATCAAGCGTATCGACCACATCGGTGACCGCTGCCGTTGCATCCACAGCGAGGTTCTCAAAATCGCCACCATTGGCTGAACTAATCGACGCACTCATACTGCCGGCATCGGCCAAGGCATCTTCATCAGCGGCAACCACTACATCCACCGAGCCGGAAGTCTCACCGGCTTCAATGGTGATGGTCTCGCCGTTATCGAGCGTGACGGTGACATCGGTGGCCGGGGCGTTATCCAACGAGGCGGTATAGGTAACGGTCCCACCGGCTTCGGTGATCTGACCGGTGGCATCGAGTGATACGGTGGTGGTGTCGAGGGTATCGACCACGTCGGTCACTGCCGCAGTGTCATCAACCGTAAGGTTCTCATAACCTCCGCCGCTGGCTGAACTGATCGATGCACTCATACTGCCGGCATCGGCCAGGGCGTCTTCATCGGCGGCAACCACTACGTCCACCGAGCCGGAAGTCTCACCGGCGGTAATAGTAATGGTCTCGCCGTTATCCAGTGTCACGGTGACATCGGTCGCCGGGGCGTTATCGACGGTCGCGGTATAGGTAACGGTCCCACCGGCTTCGGTGATCTGACCGGTGGCATCGAGTGATACAGTGGTGGTGTCGAGGGTGTCGACCACATCGGTGACCGCTGCCGTATCATCAACGGCAAGGCTCTCAAAACCACCGCCGCTGGCAGAACTGATCGACGTACTCATACTGCCGGCATCGGCCAGAGCATCTTCATCGGCGGCAACCACTACGTCCACCGAGCCGGAAGTCTCACCGGCTTCAATAGTGATGGTCTCACCACTGTCGAGTGTGACGGTGACATCGGTGGCGGGGGCATTATCGACGCTCGCGGTATAGGTAACGGTGCCACCCGCTTCAGTGATTTGTCCGGTGGCATCGAGTGACACCGTGGTGGTATCGAGGGTATCGACCACGTCGGTCACTGCCGCAGTATCATCAACGGCAAGGTTCTCAAAACCACCGCCACTGGCTGAACTGATTGAGGCACTCATGCTGCCTGCATCGGCCAGGGCATCTTCATCAGCAGCAACCACTACATCCACGGAACCTGAAGTCTCACCGGCTTCAATGGTAATGGTCTCGCCATTATCGAGGGTGACGGTGACGTCAGAGGCTGGGGCATTATCGACGCTGGCGGTATAGGTGACGGTGCCACCCGCTTCAGTGATTTGTCCGGTGGCATCGAGTGACACCGTGGTGGTATCGAGGGTATCGACCACGTCGGTCACTGCCGCAGTATCATCAACGGCAAGGTTCTCAAAACCACCGCCACTGGCTGAACTGATCGAAGCACTCATACTGTCGGCATCGGCCAGGGCGTCTTCATCGGCGGCCACGGTGACATCCACAGAACCTGAAGTCTCACCCGCCTCAATGGTGATGGTCTCGCCGTTATCGAGTGTCACGGTGACATCGGTTGCCGGGGCGTTATCGACAGAGGCGGTATAGGTAACGGTACCACCGGCCTCGGTAATCTGACCTGTGGCATCGAGTGATACGGTGGTGGTGTCGAGGGTATCGACCACGTCAGTAACCGCTGCGGTGGTATCCACCGCGAGGTTCTCAAAACCGCCACCAGTTGCTTCACTGATCGAAGCACTCATACTGCCTGCATCGGCCAGGGCATCTTCATCAGCAGCAACCACTACATCCACTGTGCCGCTGGTCTCACCGGCTTCAATAGTAATGGTCTCACCACTGTCCAACGTCACGGTGACATCGGTTGCCGGGGCGTTATCGACGGTCGCGGTGTAGGTCACAGTCCCACCGGCCTC
>JBEVXU010000031.1:16881-107740 GCA_040505895.1 Sedimenticola sp.
GGTGATCTGACCGGTGGCATCGAGTGATACTGTTGTCGTATCAAGCGTATCGACCACATCGGTGACCGCTGCCGTATCATCCACAGCAAGGCTCTCAAAACCACCGCCGCTGGCAGAACTGATCGACGTACTCATACTGCTGGCATCGGCCAGAGCATCTTCATCGGCATTGACGGTGATGTCGACAGAACCGGAAGTCTCACCGGCTTCAATGGTGATGGTCTCACCATTATCCAGTGTGACGGTGACATCGGTCGCCGGGGCGTTATCGACGGTCGCGGTGTAGGTCACAGTCCCACCGGCCTCGGTGATCTGACCGGTGGCATCGAGTGATACTGTTGTCGTATCAAGCGTATCGACCACATCGGTGACCGCTGCCGTATCATCCACAGCAAGGTTCTCAAAGCCACCGCCTGAAGCACTGCTAATCGATGCACTCATACTGCCGGCATCGGCCAGGGCGTCTTCATCAGCGGCAACCACTACATCCACAGAACCGGAAGTCTCACCCGCTGAAATGGTGATGGTCTCGCCATTATCCAACGTCACGGTGACATCGGTTGCTGGGGCATTATCTACAGAGGCGGTATAGGTAACAGTCCCACCGGCTTCGGTGATCTGACCGGTGGCATCGAGTGATACTGTTGTCGTATCAAGCGTATCGGCCACATCGGTGACCGCTGCCGTATCATCCACAGCGAGGCTCTCAAAACCACCACCGCTGGCTGAACTGATCGAGGCACTCATGCTGCCGGCATCGGCCAGGGCGTCTTCATCAGCGGCAACCACTACATCCACAGAACCGGAAGTCTCACCCGCTGAAATGGTGATGGTCTCGCCATTATCCAACGTCACGGTGACATCGGTTGCTGGGGCATTATCTACAGAGGCGGTATAGGTAACAGTCCCACCGGCTTCGGTGATCTGACCGGTGGCGTCGAGTGAGACGGTGGTGGTGTCGAGAGTATCGACCACATCGGTGACCGCTGCCGTATCATCCACAGCGAGGTTCTCAAAACCACCGCCGCTGGCTGAACTGATCGACGCGCTCATACTGCCGGCATCGGCCAGGGCA
This sequence comes from Sedimenticola sp., assembly GCA_040505895.1. GTDB lineage: Bacteria > Pseudomonadota > Gammaproteobacteria > Chromatiales > Chromatiaceae > Vondammii. Next base: position 17,957 of record JBEVXU010000031.1, read on the forward strand.
TCTTCATCGGCACTGACGGTGACATCGACGGAACCTGAAGTCTCACCGGCTTCAATAGTAATGGTCTCGCCATTATCGAGGGTGACGGTGACATCGGTAGCCGGGGCGTTATCCAACGAGGCGGTATAGGTAACAGTCCCACCCGCCTCGGTGATCTGAGCGGTGGCATCGAGAGAAACAGTCGCATCACCGAGAGATTCAACGATATCGGTGACTGCCGGGGTGTTGTCGATGATGACGTTCTCAAAATTACCGCCGTTGATCTCGGTGATCGAGGCGCTTAAAGAGGTGCTGTCAGCCAGGGCATTTTCAACTGTGGTGACGATGACTGCCACCGAACCCTTAATCTCACCGGCTTCAATGGTGATGGTCTCACCATTATCCAGGGTGACGGTGACATCGGTCTCGGGTGCGTTATCCACTAAGGCGGTATAGATGACGGTCCCACCGGCTTCGGTGATCTGAGCGGTCGCATCAAGTGTGACGGTGGTGGTTCCTTCTCGGAATGAGTGAGTTGCCTCGTCCTTTGCTTCCTGCTCTGCTCCAGCTCCCCTTTTGTGGGGGACATCCGGCATTGCTACGTCATTCTGAGCAAGCTCCAGGTGATCCCTGCCCAGCAGTTCATCTTCCCCCTGGTCCCTGTGGCTCTGGACACCGTCACGGCCAAAAAGCTCTTCAGTCGCTTTTTCGCGTTGCGCGCGGGTTTTCTGCTCGTCTTGGCTATCTTCAGCCATGGTAACACCTCAGTTTTTCGGATACGGGCTGTGTTAGTCGATAAAGTCCCAGGAAAGAGGATGGGACGCACTTACGCAATAACACTCATTTCAACTAAGAGTATCGGCAGATCGAATTAACACTTTAGAACAGTAGGGTTCTGCCGATTAGTAGAGTGTGACCTAGTTCATAGTGGATTTTTTGATGTACTATTGCCGGAGCGGTATTCCTAAACGAAGAGTTATGAATCGCATATAAGAATGGCTGATAGAACAAAAATAAACTCAACTGGCTCAGCTCAATTTCGTATTCCCACCAGCTGGCGGCGTCCGGATGTACTGTTGGCTTCCCTCGGTATCAATCTCCTCGCGATGATGATGCCAATGGTTGTCCTCCAGGCCTATGATCGGATTATCCCCAATCAGGCGATGGATACCTTTGTCATTCTGCTAATTGGAATGCTTGGGGTGATTGTCATCGAAGCCATGCTGCGGGTATTTCGGTCCGTTCTATTGGCCTGGAGCGGCGCTCGTTTTGAACACCGTGAGAGTATGCATGCTATATCCCATGTCCTGCATGCGGATACCCTTGCTTTCGAGAAGGATCCGAGAGGCACCTATCTTGGCCGTATGCAGTCGGTAGAAGAGATTCATCAGTTCTACTCTGGTCAATCGATGTTGCTGATGATGGATTTTCCATTTGTGATTATCTTCCTCGGACTGATCTGGTTTATCAGCGGTGATCTGGTGATGGTGCCGGTTACGCTGTTGATACTCTTCGCCTGCGCCTCCTTCTTTCTAGGCCGAAAGCTGCACCATGCGTTGCGGGCACGCCATAACACCGACCTGCATCGGCAGAACTTTCTTATCGAATCACTGATCGGTATTCATACCATCAAAGCGATGGCGATGGAGGCGTTGATGATGCGCCGTTATGAGCGGCTACAGAAACAGTCAGCCGAAAGTGTCTATGAACTTGCCCACATTAATAGTGTGGTACAGGGATTCGGCGCCACCTTCTCACAGATATCGATGGTGAGCTTCGTCAGTCTAGGTAGTCTGTCTGTGATTTCGGGTGATCTCTCAGTCGGTGCTCTGGCTGCCGGCACTATGCTCTCCGGCCGCGTGTTGCAGCCTGGGCTGAAGGCGATGGGGTTGTGGACCCAGTTTCAGAGTGTCCGCCTCTCCATGGAGAAGTGTGAAGAGCTGTTTGGCCTGCCGCTAGAGGTCTCCGGTGAGTATGCCGGGCCTGAGCCGGTTGATGGTCGGATCACTCTGGAGAATGTACACTTCAAGTATCCTACACAGGAAACCCCCTTGCTTAAGGGCATCTCACTGGAAATACCCGCCGGTGGCTCCGTCGGTATCACGGGCAACAATGGCGCTGGCAAAAGTACACTGATCTCTCTGTTGACCGGCTTTGTCCACCCTCAGGAGGGGCGGATTTCTCTCGATGGGCGTGACCTCAGGGAGTACGAGCAGGAGTTTCTGCGTGCCCAGATCGGTTATATGCCTCAATACGGCATGCTTTATGAGGGCACCATCCTCGAGAATATGACGCTGTTCAGGGAAGGGGAGGCGATGGATCAGGCAGCAGAGATCTCCCGTGTCCTCGGCCTGGATGAGATCATCGCACGTCTTCCCAACGGACTCGATACTCAGATTGGCGGCGCAGCGGTGGATACTCTGGCCGAGGGCGTTCGCCAGAAGATCGTGATGGTGCGTTCCCTGATTGGTCATCCAAAGTTGATCTTGTTTGATGATGCCAATGCCAGCTTCGATATTAAGAATGATGGCAAGCTGATGACGGTGATCAAGGATATGTTGGGTAAGCGTACGTTGGTGATCGTAACCCACCGCCCCTCTTTTTTGCGTATGTGTGACCGCCAATTTGATCTGATTGACGGCCTGCTTGTAGAGAGAAAGCAGGGCACACTGAACGTGTCATTCAATCGCCCAGGTTGAGACAGGAGATAGGGATGGGAGAGAGCAGAGACAACATACCCCCGATTCTCAGCGAACAGCTGGCTGATGCGCTACGCAGTGACCGGCCTGAAGGGCTGAAGACATCATCACTCTTTGCCGTGGCCCTTATGCCGTTGCTAAAGGCACTGGGTTGGCACCAGTACGCCCGAGAGGTCATAGAGGCACTTCCTCACTTCTCTGAAGGGCTTGACCTGGTGAATATGCGCAATATTCTGGCGCGACTCGGCTATGAGAGCACACCCCACAAGATGCGGTTACGGGATATCCAGGCTGAACTCTATCCCTGCCTCTATCTGGGTGGCTTCGGTGAGGTGTTCGTTCTGATTGAGCGTAGCGGAGACGAGATTACTCTGTTCGATGCAAAGACAGGCGAGACGCGGACATCACCAACCCTCCCGACTCGCGGCACTGCTTATCTGTTTACCGATATTCGTCCCGGCCATGGCCATATACCTGCAAAGAGTCCCGAGCCCTGGTTTACTACCCTGCTGCGCCGTTTTCAGCGCCTGATCATTCACCTGATGTCGATGACCCTCCTGATGAACCTGGTGGCGATGACGGTACCGCTGTTTATTATGATGGTTTACGACAAGGTGATTGGTGCAGAGTCAATCAATGCACTACCGATGATGGTGGGTGGAATCGCTTCAGCACTTGGGGCGGATATGGTACTGCGCTATCTGCGTGCGCGACTGATCGGCACGGTGGCCGGACGCTTCGACTATCTTATCGGTGTTGAAACCTTCAATCAGATACTCCATCTGCCCCCCCTGTTTACCGAACGCTCCACCATGGCATCACAACTGTCGCGGCTGAAGCAGTTCGATACGGTGCGAGACTTCTTTACCGGCCCGAATGCTTCGCTGCTGCTGGAATTGCCCTATGTGCCGCTATTTATTCTGGTTATCTGGCTGATTGCCGGGCCGGTTGCTTTTGTGCCGGTGGTAATGCTGGTGGTCTATATTATTTTTGGTCTTCTCTGGTTGCCCGCCAGCGCCAATGAGGGGATGCGCGCCAGCCATTCGCGTGCAGAAAAACAGCGAATGCTGATCCAGACACTCAATGGTCGTCATGAGATAAAGGGCGTCGGTGGAGAGACCACTTGGGTACAGCGCTTCCGTGAACACTCGGGTGAGTCGGTCACCGCCAACTACCACACCACAGTCTCCAATGCGGTGATCAACGCATTTGCCCAGGCCGCTATCACACTTTCCAGTCTCGCAGTTCTGGCTATCGGCACCTATTCAGTAATGGTCGGCTCGATGACGGTTGGTGCTCTGATCGCCACCATGGCGCTGATTTGGCGGGTATTGGCGCCACTGCAGAACGCCTTTCTCAGCTTTAGCCGCTTTGAACAGGTGGCGGCGGCAATCCGGCAGATCAATCAGTTGATGCGTCTTGAGGTGGAGCGCCACGGCGGCCAGTCAGCGTTGATGCTCACCGAACTGAAAGGGCGCGTCAAGTTAGACCGGGTCAGCTTTCGTTATGACCCCGCCAGCGATCCGGCACTGCTCGGCGTCTCCTTTACCATCGAACCCGGTGAGATGGTCTCCATCAGCGGTGATACCGGTTCCGGCAAATCGACGCTGGTAAAGATGATCGCCGGTATGTATAAACCTCAGGCAGGTGCTCTCACCCTCGATGAGTTCGATATACGCCAGTTGAATGCAATGGATCTACGTCGTGCCATTGCCTATGTACCTCAAAGGGCTCAGCTATTCCACGGTACCATTGCCCAGAATATGCGCCTTAATAATGTGTTGGCCACCGATGATGAAGTGGCTGATGCCGCCTCACAGGCGGGCATACTAGGGGATATTCTAGCCATGCCTGACGGCTTTGATACACGTATTGGTGACAACATTATTGCACGCCTGCCCCCAGGATTTATCAGAGGGCTATCCATGGCCAGGGCATTTTTACGCAGTGCCCAAATATTGATTCTGGACGAGCCTGGTGCCTCACTGGATATGGATAGTGACAACAGATTTGTGGAACAGATCAAACGGCTGAAAGGCAAGCGGACCATTATTATGGTTTCTCATCGTCCCAGCCATATTCGGTTGGCTGACAAGGCAATTATTATGGAACACGGCACTGTGGCCTTTGCCGGCAATTCCGATGAGGCGGTTGACATTCTTTTGGGGAGAGTGGCATGAAAGAAGACAGCATCGTATTTGCTGAAGAGAATACCACCGGCGTACCCAGGGCACGGGCGCGGTTTCTCGCCCAAGCTATAGAGCTGGAAGAGGGAGAGCCGAGGTACATCATTCCGGTAGCGGTCTTTGTCAGCATCTTCCTGCTCGCATCACTGGTGGTCTGGGGTGGCTTCATCTCCGTCAATGAAGTGGCTATTGCAGAGGGCGAAGTGATACCGGCAGGCCTGATTCACAATGTCCAGCACCTGGAAGGCGGCATCGTAGACAAGCTACACGTGCGTAATGGTGACCGCGTGAAGGAGGGTGACACACTGATCAGCTTTGATCCCTCTGCTTCTGAGTCTGAGCTGCAACAGATGCTTACGCGCCAGGCGGGGCTTCAGCTCCAGGGAGAGCGTTTGCAAGCGCTGGTGGAGAAGAGAGATCCAGACTTCAGCAAAGTAGGGGAGAGCTATCTTGATCTGGCGGAGAAGCAGCGAACCATCTATCTCGCCCAGGTGTCTCGGCAGGAGAGTGAGTTAGCGGTAGTCGATAGCCAGGGCAATCAACGGCGCTCTGAGCTGACCCGCCAGCAGAATCAGGTGGCTGCACTGCGCAAAGAGTTGAAGATCTACAAGGAGCAGGTTGAGATCCGTCAGGCCCTAAGCAAGAAGGGGACAGTATCACGGACTGAACTGCTGGCCTCCCAGTCACGCCTTGCAGAGGCTGAGAGTGAGATGCGCAGAACAGTGGACGGCGTTGCCGTGGCGCGGACTGCGATAGAGGAGAGTGAGCAGCATCGTCTGGAGATATTCTCCCGCTCCAACCAGGATGTGGAGTTGGAAGCAGGTACGGTGGCCAATGAACTGGCCGAGGTGGAAGGGACCTTGATTCGGCTGCGTGACAGGGTGGCGCGGCTGGAGTTGCACGCCCCGGTCTCCGGTATTATTCAGGGGTTGGTGGTGAGCAGCAGCAGTGCGGTGGTCTCTCCCGGCCAAGTCATAATGCAGGTGGTGCCGGTGGAGGATGAGCTTATTGTCGAGGCAAGGATTCAGCCTCAGGATATCGGCCATGTCCACACCGGTCAGACGGCAAAAGTGAAGTTCACCAGCTACGATACCTCCCGCTTTGGTAGCTTGGAGGGTACGGTCAACCGTATCTCCGCCTCCACCTATCTGGATGATGAGCGTAATCCCTACTATCGGGCCGAGCTCAAACTGGAGAGGAATTATCTGGGGGGCGATCCTGCGCAGCTGAAAATTCTGCCGGGGATGACGGTGACGACGGACATTCGTACTGGTGAGAAGACCATACTGGACTACCTGCTGAAGCCGGTCACCCGCGGTTTCTCCAATGCATTCAAGGAGCGGTAGGGCAAAAGCTCCCAAGTGCAAACCGGCGTTACCGCAGGTTGGACTTGGCACCTCAGTCCAATTTATATAGCCCCATATTCCCGCGTTTACATGTGGGGATGGGTATTACCGGGGTATTTTTCAGGGATTCTCTTGCAGTATACGTTTGATCCCCTCTGGGGTGACTCGGCTGCCCAGTTTGAGCATCTTCCTCGAGATCTCCTCTTCTGACTTGCCCTTTTTTGCCATTTTCTGAATCAGTGCCAATGACTTGATGTCGTGGTCCTCTTTGGCGAACTGCCCCTGCTCGATCACTTCCTTGCGGGCTTTATGCAGGTTTTCGAGGAACCGGCCAGGCCTTCTGAGCTGTTTCCCGGTATCGTGCATTGCATCGGTTTCCAGCAGAGCGTCATTAATACCCTTGAGTAGAGTGACAATGCTCTCCTGAGTTAGTGAACCGCTGGCAACACTAATAGTTAACAACTCGTCAAAATCATGCATTAGCCGTTTTGTCAGCTTCTTTTCCCGCTTCTGCCGCTTTTGGGCGGCACTCAACTTTTTCGACATGGCTTACTCCCTATCACAGTTATCCTACACTAAGCATAGAGAATGCCACTGCATTTTTCTAGGTCGGAAAAAGCCCACAGTGGTAAGGTTTAAGTGGAAAATAACCACAGTCTCACGCCAGGGAAGACGACAAATAATGGGTGATCGATTGCGTTACACCCGGGGGGGATCTCGGTGTTCAAGAGCTTGCCGGCCGCCCACTATCGGTCGTTATTTTTACCCTGATCCAGCCATCTCTTGAACACAATTCAATTCGTCCGGATTCATTCAGATACCACCTAAATGGTTTTTGGGGTGGCAAAATGGTGCCTGATTTCCTATGCTTCTGCCTCTTTTGTAATTTCGGGCAGAGATATGTTCAAAGATAGTCTTAATAACACTAATGTGGCTGAAGAGCGGGTGTTGGTGTCCCCAGTCGATTTCAAACGCCGGCTCCCCCTCACCGAGAAGAGTGAAGCGCTGGTCTGGAAGGGGCGGCACACTATCAAAGACATCTTTACCCGCAAGGACCCCAGGCTGCTGGTGGTGACCGGTCCCTGCTCAATTCATGATGTTGAGGCGGCAAAGGAGTACGCCGAACGGCTGATGCGACTCCATGAGGAGCTGGGTGATACTCTCTATATCGTTATGCGCATCTATTTCGAGAAGCCGCGCACCACCGTGGGATGGAAAGGGCTGATCAATGATCCCCGTATGGATGATACCTTTCATATCGAAGAGGGATTGACGAAGGCGCGGGAGCTACTGCTGTGGCTGGCGGAGCTTGGCCTGCCCGCCGCCACCGAAGCGCTTGACCCCATCAGCCCCCAGTACATGGGCGATCTCTTCTCTTGGGCGGCTATCGGCGCACGCACTACAGAGTCCCAGACTCATCGTGAGATGGCCTCAGGTCTCTCCATGCCGGTTGGTTTCAAAAATGGCACAGACGGTGGTCTGGAGGTGGCGATCAATGCGCTGCAGTCGGTCTCTCATCCTCACAGTTTCCTCGGTATCAACCGGGAAGGCCAAGTGGCGGTAATCAAGACCAAAGGTAACGTCTGTGGTCATATCATCCTGCGTGGCGGCAACGGCCTGCCCAACTACGATTCGGTGCATGTCGCGCTCTGTGAAGGGGCGCTGCGCAAGGCGGAGTTGTCAGAGAATATTATGATCGATTGCAGTCACGGTAACTCCAGTAAGCAGCCGGAACTGCAGCCTCTGGTGGCAGATAATGTCGCTAGTCAGATAATCGAGGGCAGCCGCTCAATTATCGGCATTATGCTGGAAAGCAGTCTCAACGCAGGCAACCAGTCGATTCCCAAGGATCTCAGCCGGCTTGAGTATGGAGTCTCAGTTACCGATGGCTGTATTGGCTGGGAGACTACAGAGAAACTGCTGCGGGAGATGGCGGAAAAGCTGAGGCAGAAGCTGCCGGAGAGAATCGCATAAAAAAAAGGGCCGCGTGACGCGGCCCATTCTAAGGAGGAGAAAACGGTGAGGATGGGTGCATATAAAGCCCATTGCCGTTTGCTACGCAGATAATTAGATCACGTACTAATAGTGCGATGCATTGAGAAATCGCAATGGCGTTCCTTCAATTCCTGCGCAGAGGCTCCCTTCTCGCATACACCGCTGCAAATTTGGTGTGCAAGTGATCGGGCCGACGTCTTGTTGTCTTAAGAGTGGAGGGGTGGAAGTGTGGCAAGGTGGAGTCAGCTGCGATATTTCTCCACAATCGCCATCGCCATCTCCAGTGCCTGCTCATGGTTGAGTCGCGGGTCAACCTGGGTTTTGTAGGCCCTTTCCAGTCCGGCTTCATCAAGTCCGCGGGCGCCGCCAATACACTCTGTGACATCGTCGCCGGTCAGCTCGAAATGGACACCGCCAAGAATGGATCCCTGCTGTTGGTGGATATCGAACGCCTGCTCCAACTCCGAAAGTATCCTGTCGAAACGACGGGTCTTGACGCCACCCGGCGTGGTTTCGGTATTGCCATGCATGGGATCGCAGACCCAGAGTACGGATTTTCCGGTACGTTTCACCGCTGCGATTAATTTCGGCAAGCCATCGCCAATACCGTCTGCGCCAAAGCGGTGGATTAGCACCAGCTTACCCGCCTCATTCTCCGGATTGAGTCGCTCCACCAGCGCCTCAATCCAATCGCCTGACATACCCGCACCCACCTTGACGCCAACCGGGTTCCGGATACCGCGAAAATACTCCAGATGGGCACCGTCGATATCGGCGGTGCGAAAGCCGATCCAGGGCAGGTGGGTGGAGAGATTGTAATAGCCGTTACGGTTCGGTACCTGGCGGCTCAACGCTTGTTCATAGTGGAGATGCAGCCCCTCGTGGCTGGTGAAAAACTGTACCCGGTTCAGTTCGCTGTCGGCGCCTCCTCCCAGGGTCTCCAAAAATTGCAGGGAGCGTGAGAGTGCCGCCACTGATTTGTGGTATTCAGCCGCTTGGGGTGAGTGGCTGACAAAATCCAGGTCCCAGTTCTCCGGGTGGTGTAGATCGGCAAAGCCGCTGTCGGAGAGGGCGCGGATAAAATTGAGGGTCATGGCGGCACGGCCATAGCCACGCAGCAGGCGGACAGGGTCAGGGGTGCGTTCTTCAGTAGTGAATTCGGAGCCGTTGATCAGGTCGCCGCGGTAGCTGGGCAGGGTGATGCCGTTAATGGTCTCACTGTCGGCTGATCTGGGCTTGGCGTACTGGCCGGCGATGCGCCCTATTCGAATTACCCGCTTATTGAGGCCATGGATCAGCATCAGGCTCATCTGCAACAGGATCTTTAGCTTGTTGGCAATGACCGGAGAGGTGCAGTCGCTGAAGTTTTCGGCGCAGTCACCACCCTGGAGCAGAAATGCTTCTCCCCGGGAGGCGGCGGCAAGCTGCTCTTTCAGTGCCTCGATCTCCCAGGAGGTGACCAGAGGCGGCAACTGGGATAACTGATCAAGGGTTTCATCCAGCGCTTGTTGCGATGGATAGTTAGCTTGCTGTTTGGCCTCTTTCTGCTGCCAGGATGTGGGGTTCCACATGGTCATTGGTGATCAGAATATTGTGTTTCACTAGGCAAAAAAATGGAACACAGAGAACACAAAGGTTCACAGAGAGCGCAGAGACAAACTATTGATGAATTAGTTTTTCTCTGTGTCCTCAGTGTTTCTCTGCGTTCTCTGTGTTCCATCATTTTAGGGGGAGAATTAACTCGCTGCCTCTGCCGCCTGTCCGGCCTCAAACGCTTTTTCATTGATCTCCACCAGCTTTGGCTTGCGGGCACGGAAACGGTCGAGAATCTCGTTTTTTAGCACCTCAGCGGGGAAGGGCAGGTATTTTGAAATGGCCCCCAGCATGACGCTATTAACCAGACGGAAGTTGCCCAGGTCGTGGGCGATGGCGCCAGCATCGAAAGCGTGGTAATTGACGCCGGCGGCGGCGATCTCGGCGATCGGATCATCGGGGTAGTCGAACAGACCAATACTCACTACCGGCGGCTCCTGGCGGGTGGTGTTGACCATGGCAATACCACCGGGGCGCAGGTGGGCGCACCAGCGCAGCGCCTCCGCCGGCTCAAAACCGACGAGGATATCCGCCTCGCCGGGGGCGATGGCGGGAGAGAGCACCTGCTTGCCGAAACGGACATGGGAGGTGACTACGCCACCACGTTGGGCCATACCGGCCACCTCGGTTTTTTTAACGTCGTAACCCAGTGACATGGCCGCTTGGGAGAGTACCTCAGCAGCAGTCATGACGCCTTGGCCACCGATGCCGGCAACCAGAATATTGGTGATGTCGTTTTCGCTCACAATCTACTCGCTTTAATTAATAACCTTCCTGGGTGGCTTGAAACCCAGCTGCTAACCGCGCTATCTAAAATAGCCGGAAATGAACGCGAATGTGCTTTTTTTTACACTTTTCTGATTGATGCCTAGCTGCAAAATTAAATTAAAACCACTTTGGTTGGGCATCATTGCAGGTGCTCACGAATATCAGGAGTTGTTCCTAATATTTGCGTTCATATACGGCCAAAATAGACTTATCTACTTTTATCACCGCCGGACAAAATCGGCCATCGGTATGATGGCGTCCGGCGCACAGGTCTTGGGGCAGAGGTCACAGCCGGTACAAGCGCCGGTATCGATATTGACGAATGCCAGATCTTTCTCTTTGCCGTTGGCCTTGACCACGGTTTCTCTGCGGGTCACATGAATTGCCGGGCAGCCGATATCAAGACAGTTCTTGCAGCCTGTGCACTTCTCCTCATCTACCGTAAGGGCCGGCTGTGCGCCGTAGAAGTCCACCAGTACACAGGGTTGGTCAGTGATGATCACCGAGGTGTCGTTGACCTTCACCTCTTCGCGCAGCGCCTTGAACAGAGTGGGTAGTTCGTAGGGATTAACTTCGTGGATGCGCTCGGGTTTAACTCCCAGTGCTTCACACAGTTTACGGAAGTCCACTCTCATTGACTCTTCGCCGTGGATGTCGCGGCCACTGGCGGGGTTGTACTGCCCACCGGTCATGCCAACAGCACGGTTATCCAGCAGCAGGATGGTGACATTACCACGGTTGTAGGTGATGTTTAGCAGTCCCTGCATACCCATGTGCATAAAGGTGGAGTCACCGATTACGGCCACTATTCGCTTGTTCTCATCCGCTTCCACGCGCCCCTTATCGAGCCCGTGGGCAACGCCCATGGAGGCCCCCATGCTGATAGTGGTGTCGAGGGCATTCCAGGGGTGGCCTGCACCCAGGGTGTAACAGCCGATATCACCGGAGATGCTGGTGTTTTTGATCTTGGAGAGACAGTAATAGATGCCAAGATGGGGGCAGGCGACACACATGGTGGGTGGCCGGGGGAAGAGGTTGGCGCCGATTGCCGGATCAAGCGTTACTTTGGGGGCTTTTATTTCCACTACTGCGGGAGTCGCTTCACCAACGACCTCCTCACCCAGTAGTTTGCCTATCGCCGGGCGCAGTACCTGAGGTGCCAACTCACCAATACGTGGCAGGATATCCTTACCCAAAACTTCAATCCCCGCCGCTTTGATCTCAGTCTCAAGGATCGGCTCTACTTCTTCAGCCACCACCAGTTGGTCAACCTGGCTGGCAAAGGCACGGATCTGTTCCATGGGTACCGGGTAGCTCATGCCCAATTTTAATACTGGAGCATCCGGGTAGGCCTCCAGTATATGCATATAGGCTGGGCCTGAGGTGACAAAACCAACCCGCCTGTCGTTACCCTCTTTCAGAATATTGAGTTGGCAGGTTTCGCTGTACTTCTGCAGCTCTACCTCCCGCTCATACATCAGTGGTATTCGATGTTTGGCATTGGCAGGGGTCATCACAAAGCGTTTGGGGTTTTTTTCAAAGCCTTGAGCATGGATGGTATCGACGCGTTCACCCGGAGTCACCACCCCTTTGACATGGCAGATGCGGGTGGTGAGGCGCAGGATTACCGGGGTGCAGAACTTCTCCGATAGTTCGAAGGCGAACTTGGTCTGTTCATACGCCTCCTGGGCATCTGCAGGCTCCAGCACAGGAACATGGGCAAAACGCCCCCAGAAGCGTGAGTCTTGTTCGTTCTGAGAGGAGGAGAGCCCGACGTCGTCGGCGACTGCGATCACCAGCCCACCGGTGACACCGATCAGGGTCTGGGTCATTAGTGCATCGGAGGCAACATTGAGCCCTACATGTTTCATGGCACAGAGGGCGCGGCTGCCAGCCAAAGAGGCGCCGACCGCGACCTCTAGAGAGACCTTTTCGTTGATCGACCACTCCGAGTACATCTCCGGAAGGAGAGAGGCGTACTCCAGAATCTCAGTGGATGGGGTGCCGGGGTAGGCCGCCGCCACCCGACAGCCTGCTTCCCAAGCCCCGCGGGCCACCGCTTCGTTGCCGGACATGAAACGCCTATCGGCATTAGGGAGAGGGTTTACTGCGTTCATGGCTGAATCCTGTGTTCCTGTATCAATATGACTCATACGTAGTTTACGTTAACGTAAAGGGAAGTGTAACCCCCTTTGGTTGGGTGGTATAGACGATAGGAACTCAGCACACAGAGAATCACAGAGTATGCAGAGATTTTCTGCTTCCCAGGCAGAGCGTGTGAACGAGACGAGGGCGGATAACGGCGGTAGGAGCATCGCCCTCGCCGCGATGAACGTTGCACAGTACCTGCAATATTCCATCACCCCGGGGCGGGGCTACCTGTAGCTACCTGCCCGGGAAAAACTATTTTCGGTGATCGATCACCCGCACCGCTTTGCCCTGAGAGCGCGGTACTTCACCCACCCCTTTTACCTCTACGGTACAGCTGACGCCGATGAACTCCTTGATATCCCGCATCAGTTTTTTCGCCACCTGGTTACGGGTCTCTTCTGACTGCTCCATCAGTGGTGGGCTCGCCTCCACATTGACCAGCAGGGTATCCATGGTGCCTTCGCGGAACACCTCCAGCTGATAGAAGGGGGAGAGGGTTTCGGTCTGCATCAGAATCGCCTCCACCTGGGAGGGGTAGACGTTGACGCCACGGATGATCAGCATGTCATCGCTACGGCCGGTGATGCGACGCATGCGTACATGGGTACGGCCACATTTGCAGGGTGCGGGATCGAGTACCGAAATGTCACGGGTGCGGTAGCGGATGATAGGAAACGCCTCTTTGGTTAGCGAGGTGAATACGATCTCCCCCTCTTCGCCATAGGGCAGAGGTTTGCCAGTGTCGACATCGACACACTCCACCAGGAAGTGGTCCTCCCAGATGTGCAGGCCGTTTTTCGCTTCGATACACTCATTGCCGACACCCGGCCCCATCACCTCAGAGAGGCCGTAGATGTCGATGGCATCGATGCCCAGGCGTGCTTCGATCTCGTGGCGCATCTCTTCGGTCCAGGGCTCGGCACCGTGGATGCCCACCTTTAGCGGCAGTTTGCGCACATCGATCCCCATCGCCTCCGCCTCCTCGGCGATATTGAGGGCGTAGGAGGGGGTACAGCTGATAGCGGTGGGGGCGAAGTCCTGCATCAGCATCAGCTGCTTGCGGGTCTGTCCGCCGGACATGGGGGTGACCATGACACCCAGCTCCTCAGCACCATAATGGAGGCCGAGGCCACCGGTAAAGAGACCGTAGCCATAGGCGTTCTGCAGCCGGTCGCCACTGCGCAGACCGGAGCTTGCGAGGCAGCGGGCCACCAGTTCAGACCAGTGCTTAATATCACGTTTGGTGTAGCCCACCACGGTGGGCTTACCGGTGGTGCCGGAGGAGGCGTGTACCCGCACCACCTGATCGGTAGGCACGGCAAACATACCAAATGGGTAGTTCTCGCGTAGGTGCTCTTTCTTGGTGTAGGGAAGAAGCTGCACGTCAGCCAGGGTTTTGATGTGACCGGGCTTGAGCTGAAGCTCGTCCATGGCATCCCGGTAGTGTTTTACCGTGTGGTAACAGCGCTCCACGGTCGCCTTCAGTCGCACCAGCTGCAGCGCTTCAAGATCTTCCCTGGGCATGGTCTCAATATCGGTGTGCAGGATCATGGTGTAGCCTCTTCTTGGTTACTATTCATCCAGTCGGATAGGTTGTCGGAGCGGCGAAAGACATTGCCGGTAAAAAGTCCCACAAGACGGTCATCAGTCGTACGGACCTCAATGGTATAGAGTCCGGTTCTGCCACTCAGACTCTCCTCCTGTGCAGTTGCCGTCAGTTTATCGCCCTCCCGGCTGGCGGCCGGGTAGTTGATTTGTGCCGACAGGGCGACGGCTACTCGGCCATGGGAGTTGGCGGCAACGGCAAAGGCGAAGTCGGCGAGGGAGAAGGTGACGCCGCCATGGGTGATACCAACGGAGTTGAGCATATCGCCGGTGACGGTGAGGGAGGCCCGGCTGTAGCCCGGTTTTACCTCATCGAGTTTGATGCCCAGCAGGTTGGCGTAGCGGTCCTGTGCCTGCATCCATTCGCCGATGCTGTCGGCTTGTTGCTGTTCTTTAGTCATAGGCAGATTATTCTAATCTTGGTTGTCCTTTGGCTCCAGTGGTTTTGTTGCTTTGCATCATTTTCCAGGTACAGTGATGTGCTGGATGATGCTTTGGTAGGAGCGAACTTGTTCGCGAAGAAAATACCACGGAGCTTATCGCGAACGAGTTCGCTCCTACGCAGGCTACTGCATTGACGTGTTCAGCAATTCAGCTTTTTGGCCCAGGTGCAGGCAACATCCAGCATGCGATTGGCGTAGCCCCACTCGTTATCAAACCAGGTCAGCACCTTGATCAGGCGCTTGCCTGCCACTCGCGTCTGACCTGCGTCTACAATGCCTGAGCGTGCATCGTGATTAAAATCGCACGAGGCCAGTAGCTCTTCGGTATAACCCAGTACGCCATTAAAGCGGGTCTCCGACGCCTCTTTCAAAACACGGTTGACCTGCTCGGGGGTGACATCCTCTGAGACCACGACCGACATATCCACTGCCGAGACATTCACCGTCGGCACACGCATTGCCTGAGCCTCAAATCGCCCGGCCAGTTCAGGCAACAGGCGGTCGATGCCACGTGCCAAGCCGGTATCGACCGGAATAATCGACTGAAATGCCGAGCGGGTTTTGCGCAGATCCGTATGGTGGTAGGCATCGATCACCGGCTGGTCGTTCATCGCCGAGTGAATGGTGGTGATTACTCCGCTTTCAACACCAAAAGCATCGTGCAACGCCTTGATTACCGGCACGCTGCAATTGGTGGTGCAAGAGGCGCTGGAGACGATAGTCTCACTACCGCTTAGCGCTGATTCATTAAAGCCATAGACGATAGTGGCATCGACATCCGCCTGTGCCGGCTGGGAGAAGAGTACGCGCTTGCCGCCACAATCGATATGCCTCTGTGCCGTGGTTCGATCACTGAAGGTGCCGGTACACTCCAGTACCAGATCGACCTCCAGGTCGGCCCAGGGGAGATCCTCGATACGCTCAAGGTGTAGTACCCGAATCCGGTCGTTGTTGATACTCAACCAGTCGTTTTGCACATCAACTTTACCGGGGAACCTTCCGTGGGTGGAGTCATATTTTGTCAGATGGGCGATGGTTTTGCAGTCAGCCAGTTCGTTGATGGCAACGATCTGCAAGTGACGGCACGCCTCGGTTTCGTAGAGCGCGCGCAGCAGACTGCGACCGATACGGCCATATCCATTAATCGCAATTCGAATAGTCATCAAAGAACTCGCAGATTGCTCTGCAGTGACATTAAGAGGCCGCCATTCTCAACGTCACAGATCTCTTCTGTCAATCAATAAAATCCTCCCGGATGAAAACTACCGACTCGCTTCTTGCCATGCCAGACTTGATAGAGATCAGGGTGTGAGATGAATTGTCACTTTGTTTCCCAGTACTTGGCGAATCTCCTCCAATGTCGGTAACTGGGCCTCGCTCTCTTCACTCTTTCCGCCGTAGCAGGTGAGGCGCATCACATTATGCTGGTTGTCGGAACCGAGCCAGTGGTGACGGAAACGGTTGATGCCTCTGGGGCCGTCCTTCCAGATAATCCAATGCCGGAATCGATTTCTCATTTCGGCACTCGCCAGTTGTACGGGCTCACGCTCCACCACCAGCACGGAACCCTCTTCGACCCGGGTGACAGTAAAACGGTCGGCTTTTATCGTCTGCGCTTGGGCGGGTTTACGTTCACGCACCTCAAAATTGCAGAACGGATAGACCATATCCACCTGGCCATAGCCCCACACCTCGCCATCCTGCAGATAGACCCGGGTATGCCTGGGGGCTATCACAAGGTCTTCGTGCAGTTGCACCACCGAACCCACCGGTGGGTGATACCAGCGTGAGGATGGGTCATAGGTTGTAGTTGTGGCGCAGCCCTGTAGGATCACCGCTCCCAATATCCAGATCCAGCTCTTCATGATCAGATGCCTCATTCCATCTATACCTATAGTCTAGTCAATCACGAACAAGTTCGTTCCCACGAGTTTCGTTGCCCCAATATGAAGGTGGTTTTCAGGGGTTTTTGTACATAGCTCAGTTTGAACAATAGACTACTCGACGATATACCCCATATCAGGCAGACTTGCTGCTCTGTTCCCGCATTTCGGGGACTTGCCCAAACCACCTTCAACCTAGAATCCTCAGTTGGGCAGGGTGGAGAGTGCTCTTGCGGTGGTGCAGTACAAGGCGCAACGACGAGGAATAGTTGTTCTATTCCAAGGAGTTGCAACGCCGTAATGTGCCACTGCAAGTGTGCTATCTGCCCTGTAGCGTGATTCACCCTGAGAGTGAAATAGGTAATCGTAGTCAACGCAACTAAAATCAATGCGTTGCCCGTAGAATGGAGCGGTCAACTGAGGATTCTGGGTTCAATCTAAGTGAGAGACAGTAGATCATGAGTATAGAAAAAGCACTGCTTACACGTAGTGGTTCAAAGTGTGAGCTGTGTGGCGCAACCGGGAGCTTGGGCGTGTATGAGGTTCCACCTGATTCAGAAAACGATGCTGATAAGTGTGTGCTTATCTGTGAGAGCTGCCGTGAGCAGATTGAACAGCCCGAGAGAGTGGATGCCAACCACTGGCGCTGTCTCAACGACAGTATGTGGAGTCAGGTGCCGGCGGTTCAGGTGATGGCTTGGCGCATGCTTACGCGTCTGAGTGCGGAGGGCTGGCCACAGGAGCTGCTTGATATGCTCTATCTGGATGATGAGATATTGACCTGGGCTCAGGCTGAAGGTGTGGGTGGAGACGATTCGGTCAGGCATCTCGACAGTAATGGTGCTGTGCTCGAGGCGGGTGATACGGTGACGCTGATCAAAGATCTGAATGTGAAGGGTGCCAACTTCACCGCCAAGCGTGGTACGGCCGTGCGTGGTATCTCACTGGTGGTGGATAATCCTGAGCATATTGAAGGTCGGGTGGAAGGCCAGCGGATTATTATTTTGACCAAGTTTGTTAAAAAAACGGGCTAGGAAGCCTCTAAACAAGTCATGACCAATCGCTTTGCACTCAGGAGGCGCAATATCTGCGTTGAAAATCTTACTAATAGCCTGCTATCAGTTGCGATCTTCGCCTTGATCTTGCACCACCTGAGCACAAATCAATTTGGCCAGACTTATTCAGAGGCTCCCTAATGCTGCAGAGCAGAGCATCTAGCAATAGAAAAACCGACTGGCGCATCGTTATCATTGCCACCCTGGCGGGTGTCATTGCGGCGATGCAGTTGGGTAAGGTGCCGCCAGCCATTCCTGCACTGAGCGCCGATCTGGGAATCGGCATGGTCACCGCCGGCTGGGTTGTGTCGGTATTCAGCCTGATGGCGGCTACATTGGCAATTGTTGTCGGAGTCTTTGCCGACCGCATGGATATAGCCAAGATGATCGTCGCCGGTATAGCGATGTTGCTGCTTGGTGCCGTTGCCGGCGGCTACGCCCAAGACGGTTACTCACTTATCGCCGCCAGGACTGTTGCAGGCTTGGGTCTGGTGAGCATCGCGGTGTCGGCACCAAGAATGATAGTCGGTGCGAGTCATCCGCGGGATTACGGTCTTGTCCTTGGGGTCTGGAGTATCTATATGCCCACCGGAATCGCCCTGGGCATGTTGCTGACACCGCTGTTGCTGACAACTCTCGATTGGCGGGGTGTGTGGTTTGCCAATGGGCTGCTGCTATCAGCCTTTCTTCTTCTGTTTTTTCTTGCTGTTCGGTCACCAGCGCAAAATGAATCGCCAGTGTCGAAGAGCAGAGGTGACTGGAGGGACCTTCGCAAGGTAACCCATGTGCCCGGTCCTTGGTTACTGGCGGCTATCTTCGCCTGTTACACAATTCCCTATTTTGCCGTGATCTCCTGGTTCCCTCTCTTTCTGATTGAGACTCAGGGCGAGGATGCCGCGACCGCCGCCGTTTTTGGTGCGATGGTAGTTGCCGCCAATATTATCGGTAATCTCGTTGCGGCCTGGTTGCTGCACCGGGGGTTCCCGCGCTGGCTACTGCAACTGGCTTCCTTTGTTGTGATAGCGCTCTGTGCGGTGGGTATATTCTCACCACTGCTTGGTGCGGAGTGGAAAATTCCCCTCGCTTTTCTATTCAGTGGAGTGGGGGGGCTGTTACCGGCCGCCATTCTGGCAGCGTCCGCCGTTCACGCCCCTACTCCAGGGCAGGTAGCTACGGTGAATGGAGTCATAGTTCAGGGTGCTAACGGCGGCAGCCTCTCGGGGCCACCCCTGATGGCGGCGGTAATCGGTATTTCCGGTGGTTGGCTGGGAGCCTGGTGGCTGATCCTGATATGTGCCGGTGTGGGTATTCTCTTGGTAATGAAGCTGCGCACGGTTGAGTTGCGGTTGCTGTAGAGGTAGCGCTTATTCCCATCACCGCTCCCAACAACAGCCACTTCTCCTATTCAGTGCTCGTGCTGGAGTTAGGGTCACCAAAATGCTCGTTCAGAGACTGTTCTATCATCTCATCGAGACGGAGGTGTAGGACACCGTAAAGCTCTTCACGCATAGCCGTCTCCAGGTTTAGAGTGGCTTGGGTGATGGCGGAGGTGACGACATTCTCAATCAAGGGGGTGAGTTCGTAGCTGAGCTGAAGTCTCAGCTTCTCACGCATCGCATCCACAAGGGGCGTGTACTCTGGCAGCCCCAGATTGAGGAAGGCAGGAGGCAAGGCATCATCCAGTTCTTCACTGTCGACGCTGTCTTGGCAGATGGAGTCAAACTCCACCACCTCATCGAGTATCGGTATGCCCTGGTCATCCACGGCCAGTTTCTGCTCAGTTGCCTTCTTTTTCGAACTCTTTTTTGGAGGCGCCATGATCACTTCTCAATATTGTGAGTTTTGAGAGTATAGCCGCGGTCTCGGTAGAGGCGGAAGCGGTTACGCCCGGCGGTACGTACTTCGGGATCTTTATCTATCAACTCGGCGACTCTTTCGAAGCGGCTGAAAAAGTCGGGTACTTCATTGGCGAGATTGATCAGTACGTCATGCTCATCATCTGGAGCTGTGGCATTACCGATAAGTATCGGGTTGAGCGATTGATCCCCTTTTCCGAGTAGGCAGTGGGGTAGGAAACCGTCATCCTTATAGGTCCACATCAGGCGATCGAGATGCTGTGACTCCGCCGCCGAATTGGTGTGCAGGTAGATTCGGCGGCTCTGGCCAAGCGCTTTCTCTGCAATGCGGCAGGCGAGCAGATAACGGTCTCCCTTTGCCTTGTCACCTAAAATGTAGAAATCCACCTGGGTCATTTCGATAGTCCGCAACGCTTGAGCAGGAACTCGCTGAGCAGCGCCACCGGCCGGCCGGTGGCGCCTTTTTGTGCGCCGCTTTTCCAGGCGGTGCCGGCGATATCCAGATGAGCCCACTTCATCTTCTTGGTGAAGCGGGAGAGGAAACAGGCGGCGGTGATGGTGCCGCCACCCTTACCACCGATGTTGGCGATATCGGCAAAGTTACTGTCGAGCTGGCTCTGGTAATCATCCCACATCGGCAGCTGCCAGGCGCGGTCACCACTGGCGGTACCCGCCGCCAACAGCTCGTTGGCGAGGGCGTCGTTATTACCCAGCAGGCCGATGGCATGGGCGCCGAGAGCGACGACGCAGGCGCCGGTGAGCGTGGCAATATCGACCACCGCAGCAGGATTGAAACGCTCGGCATAGGTGAGGGCGTCACAAAGGATTAAACGGCCCTCGGCGTCGGTGTTTAGCACTTCGATGGTCTGCCCCGACATGCTGGTGACGATATCCCCCGGTTTGTTGGCATCACCATCGGGCATATTCTCTGATGAGGGGACGATACCGATCAGGTTGATCGGCAGCGCCATCTCGCTGCAGGCGGCCAGAGTGCCGAATACACTTGCACCGCCACACATATCGTATTTCATCTCATCCATGGCGGCGCCGGGCTTGAGCGAGATGCCGCCGGAGTCGAAAGTGAGCCCCTTGCCCACCAGTACCACCGGCTTCTCGCCCTGCTTGCCGCCGTTGTACTCCATGATGATCAGCTTCGCCCCTTGGCGGCTGCCACGGGAGACCGAGAGCAGAGCGCCCATGCCCAGTGCCGACATCTGTTTCTCTTCGAGAACACGCACCTTCATCTTTTCCGACTTTTTGCCCAGGCTTCGCGCCTGTTTTGCCAGGTAGGTCGGTGTGCAGATGTTACCGGGTAGGTTGGAGAGATCCTTAGCCAGGGTCGTGCCGGCGGCGATGGCGCGGCCATGGACTATTGCCTGCTCCCCCTGTTTGCGCGTGCGGTTGTCGGTGATGAGAAAACTGACCCGCTTGAGCGGCCGCTTTGGCGGTTTAGCCTCGCTTTTGCACTGATCAAAGCGGTACACCTTCTCTTCTATTGCAGCCACCGACTCACGCAGCAGACGATAGCTGTTGCACTCCTTGGGCTGTAGGGTGGTCAGTGCGCAGAGTGCCTCAATGGTGTGTCCCTGGTTGAGTTGGCCGGTGATCAGCTTCATCACCTTGCGGTAGGCGCTGAGGTTGAGCTCCTTCTCGCTTCCCAGTCCAACAAGCAGCAGCCGTTGGGCACGAATTCCCGGAACGTCATAGAGCATCACTGTCTGGCCATCGTTACCGTCCATATCCCCCTTTTTCAGGATATTCTTCAGATAACCGCCACTCGCCTTGTCTACCGCCACCGCAGAATCGCTCAGCTTGCGCCGTGAAAAGACACCCAGCACCAGACAGGCGGTGGGTTGTGTTGCCGGATTACCCGATTTGAGGGAATACTCCATAACTTCTCCTAATGGTGTGCAATCCCGCCGGGGTGTTGCGCTTCCCGGTAGGCGGGTGTTGGTCAGTCAGATTGGATGCACAGAATATGCTATTCTGGCGCCGGTGCATGAAACGCCAAGGTTAGTCCACAGACGCCGCTACTGACAACTGATAACTTAAGTTTCGGAGTTCAAATGATGTAAAAGGCTTGGATAGACCGTCCCTTCTCCCTCAGGGAGAAGGCCAGGATGAGGGAAATTAGAAGAATCAAAGCGTTAGCTTTTCAACTCCCCTCACCCCAACCCTCTCCCTGAGGGAGAGGGGGCTAATTAACTCCGAAACTTGAGTGATAACTTCTGCCGTTAAACCTATGCTATCAATTATCGACCGCTATATCCTGCGTGAGGTGAGCAAGACTTTTCTTGCCATCATCATCGTATTGATGTTGATTGTGGTGAGTCAGAGTTATATCCAGATTCTCCAGGATGCCGCCTCCGGCGTCATCACCACTGGAGTGCTGATGCAACTGCTCGGCATGGAGGTGCTGGAAGTGCTGGGTCAGGTAATGCCGGCAGCCTTCTTCTTTGCCATCCTCTCAACCCTGGGACGAATGTATCGGGACAGTGAAATGACTGCCCTGGCAGTAGGTGGTGTGGGTACTTTTAGAGTCTATCGTGCCTTTCTGCTGGCGGCCCTGCCGGTTACCGCCCTGGTCGCCTGGCTGACCCTCTCTCTGTTGCCCTGGGCAAATCTCAACAAAGAGAAAATTATGCAGTCACAGGAGGAGCAGACGGCAGAGCTTGAGACGGCGGTCTCCGGTCGTTTCAACGAGTTTAGCGGCGGTGATCTGCTCTTTTACGTGGAGTCGATGTCTGAGGACAAAAGCCGCTTGCACAAGGTTTTTGTACAAAATCGTAAACACGGCGAGTTGGGGCTAATTTCTGCTAACGAGGGTTATCAGTACGTTGACCATAAGACCGGCGGCCACTATCTGGTACTCACCAACGGCCACCGCTATGAGGGTACACCCGGTGATAATCTGTATACCACCGGTGACTTTGACACATACGCTATTCTGCTGGATAAAAACAGTTCAAGCAATAAGGTGATACCGGCCAAGGCACTCCCCACCAGTCATCTTTTCAATTCATCTAAGATTCACGAGATGTCGGAATTCGAGCTGCGCATGATGTTCCCGGTTGCAGTCATTATTTTTACCATTATCAGTATTCCGTTGAGTAAATCACTACCTCGGGAAGGGATTTACGGCCGGATGGTGCTGGCCATTCTCGTCTACGTGATTTTCCTCAATTTCCAGGCGGTGTCCGGTGACTGGATGGTCAAGGGCACGACACCACCCTGGATGGGGCGCTGGTGGGTACACCCCTTTATGTTGCTGCTGGTGGGGCTGTTATTGTCACTCAGGTCAGCGGCACTCAGCCATAGACTCGGTCGACTCTACAGGGGGTTGCGTTCATGAGGATTCTGGACGCCTATATAAGACGCACTGTCGTCATGAGTATTTTGGTGACGCTGCTGGTACTGATCATCCTGGTTGGTTTTGTCACCCTGATGGATGAGTTGGATGATATAGGTAAAGGCAATTATGTTCTTGGTGACGCCTTTTATTATGTCTTTCTTGTGCTACCCCGTCGTGCCTATGAGGTCTTTCCCATGGCGGTCCTGCTGGGGAGTCTGGTAGGGCTCGGCGGCCTGGCAAGTCACTCTGAACTTATAGCCATCCGCTCGGCCGGGGTCTCTTTGGCGCGTATCATCCGCTCGGTGATGAAGGCGGGTGCGCTGGTAATGTTGGCAGTGATACTGGTGGGCGAGGTGGTGGCGCCGAAGACCGAGCAGTATGCGGAGCGGATGCGTTCATCCAAGATGGCCAATCAGATCACCCTGAAGTCAAAGTACGGTTTCTGGGCGCGGGATGAGAACGCCTTTGTCAATATCCGTCAGATATTGCCGGGATCACAGCTACAGGATATCTACATCTACGAGATTTCTGACGACCAGAAACTGCAGGTTGCCACCCACGCAAAATTTGCCCGTTACCAGGATGACCACTGGTTGCTGAATGGAATTCTGCAGACCACCTTTACCGATAGCGGTGTTACCAGTCGACAGCTCGATCAGGCCACTTGGGACTCCATGCTCAGTCCCAGTCTGCTCGATGTGGTGGTGGTGCGCCCCACCATGCTGCCAGTCTGGGGCCTCTACCACTACATCAACTTTATGCATGAAAACGGTCAGGAAGCGGTCATCTACGAGGTCGCCTTCTGGAGCAAAATCATCACCCCGTTGGTGACGCTGGTGATGGTCTTTCTTTCGGTGCCGTTTGTCTTCGGCATGTTGCGCTCAGTCGGTGTCGGTCAGCGGATCTTTGCTGGCGCACTCCTGGGGTTGATCTTTTTTCTCCTCAATAAAGCGTTTGGCCATATGGCGGTGGTCTACTCTCTCAACCCGCTGTTTGCCGCCGCTTTTCCCGCATTGGCTTTTCTCCTCCTAGGTTTCTTGTTTGTACGCCGGATTCACTAGCTTCTCACTGCTGTTGGGTGTTGCAAAAGCAACCTGCACCTTACCTTTTACTCTACTTTTTGTATGGAAAAAGAAGCTGAAACTTTTGCTATTTTCCTAACAACAAGCCACCATAATCTGCCATATTATTAACTGGCTCTATACCTAGATAAAATAGTATGAATTCGTTATTATCCGCGCCGATGTAAGTAAATACCAAGCGTATATAACCACGAATAAGGTGCGAATTATGTCAGACAAGGCGATCCTTACACTAGACGGCAAAGAGTACGACTTCCCCATCACTGTCGGCCCAGAGAATGAGCGCGGTATAGATATTTCCACCCTTAGGGCCAGAACCGGCCACATCACCCTCGACCAAGGCTATGTCAACACCGGTAGCTGCGAAAGTGCCATCACTTACATTGATGGAGAGAAGGGCATATTGCGTTACCGCGGTATTCCTATCGAACAGTTTGCAAACGGCCCAAACTTTATCGAAGTTGCCTGGCTACTGATCTTCGGCCGTCTACCCGCTACCAGTGAGTACCGAGACTTTGCCGAGGTATTGACTCATGAAGCCAATATCGACGAGGGGATGAAGCATCACTTCGACAGCTTCCCGCGCAAGGCTCACCCGATGGCGATTCTCTCCTCCATGGTCAATGCGCTCTCCTGCTTTCATCCTGAATACCTCGAATTCGAAAACCGTGACCAGTTCTGGGCCGCTGCGGCCCGGCTGATCAGTAAGATCCGCACCATCGCAGCTTTCTCCTATCGGCACTCCCAGGGTCTGCCCTATATCTACCCGGACCCCACGATCAAATATGTGCCCAACTTCCTGCACATGATGTTCTCTATGCCCTATGAGCAGTTTCTCTGTGATGATCTCATCCGTGATGCCCTCAACATGATCCTGATCCTTCACGCTGATCATGAGCAGAACTGCTCCACTTCAACAGTACGGATGGTCGGCTCCAGTCATGCCAATCTGTTCGCATCCTGCTCAGCCGGTATCAGTGCTCTCTGGGGGCCGCTGCACGGTGGTGCCAATGTGGCGGTGCTGGAGATGCTGCAACAGATTCATGATGGCAACCTCACTCCACATGAGTATGTCAAACTGGCCAAGGATAAAAACAGCGGTGTGCGCCTGATGGGTTTTGGTCACAGGGTCTATAAAAACTTCGATCCCCGCGCCAAGATACTGGGCCAGATCGCCGAAGAGCTGCTGCCAAAGTTGGGAAAGAAAGATCCTCTCCTCGATATTGCCCGTGGCCTGGAGCAGATTGCTCTGGAAGATCCCTATTTTATCGAGCGTCAGCTCTACCCCAATGTTGATTTCTACAGCGGCATTATCCTCCGTGCCATCGGTATCCCCGTGGATATGTTCACGGTGATCTTCGCCATGGGTCGGCTGCCGGGCTGGATTGCACACTGGTGGGAGCAGCATGAGGCCGGTGGTCGTATCTGCCGCCCCCGCCAGATCTATACAGGCAATGGAATGACCGACTACTCTCCAATGCCGGGGCGTGAACAGAAGAGATGATTACTTCTTCTCCAGCATAATCAACCGGGTACCGGAAAGTCGGTCATGCCAGGTCCGGTTTTCCCGGTCAACCAATAACCAGAGAAAGCCCAGGCCCAGGGCGAGCCAGGAGATGATTGCACCGACAAAGCGCAGTATGGCATCGGCTAATTTTAAAGGAGCGCCATCGGTTCTAATTACCATAATATTCCAACTTTTCATCCCCAGGGTCTGCCCCCCACGAAGCCAGAAATAGATAAAAAAAGTTGGCGCTACAGAAGCCAGCCAGAGTCTGAACAGGGGATGCTGAGGAAGGGCGGTCATCGACTCCTCGCTGAGGAACCACCCCACCGGCAGAGTGACGACGGTCGATGCCAGCATCAGCAATCCGGCCACCAGCAGGGTGTCATAGAGAATAGCGGCCAGCAGACGGGCCGGCCTCGGCGCTTCGGCCTGGTCAATATCAATAATCTCAGCACTCATGGCTAGGAGTCTGTCCGAGAATAGGGGCCGTAGCGAGGGAAGGCAATTTTGAGTCCATTTTTTTTGATCATTTGAGGCGAATAGTTGCTCTTATTTAACGAAAATGAGCGGAAAAAATGGGCCAAAAGGGCTTTCCCGCAGTAGGTTCTCTAATTCTCGGACAGGTTCCTAGGGATAACCCTTGGTATATTCACTATTTTTAACAATTCTCAACGCCTTCATCAGAGGAGAGAATGAATTCCCCTAGGTAGAACTATGCAGATACGCATAACAATAAGGCTAACATATTAGCCAGTCCTGGATTTCCAGGCGCCAAAGGAGGATGGAGGCATTATCGTCTCCTCGTTGTACCGCTTACCACCCCGGCTGTGGTTTTTACCCCGGCTGGGAATGGCAAGCTTCCCACCAAACTGGCAGTGGATGGGGAAGAGACCCATAATACCCCGACCATGGCTGTAAATCTCAAATCCCGCCTTACCCTGTTGCGACGGATACCGATGCCGTTGCTTTCTATCTTTATCGGGCTGTTTTGCGGCCTCTTCGTCTGGCTGGTGCTCGACCTAGTTCAGCCTCAGGCACTGCGCAGTATTTTTGCAGAGGAGTTGAAGGGTCGGCTGGAGCAGCAGGCACGTGAAACACTGGTGCGCTTCAGTAATACGGTGGCGGCCCACAGCTCAACCACCCGACTACTGGCAAACCACCGTCATCTGGCAAACTATCTGCACCCTCTCGATTGGCGTGCCGATGATGTCGGTCCTCCACGGTTCTACAGAAAAACGCCGCCATGGTTACCCAGTGCATCACTCTGGCTGTCACTGGTTCAGCCGAGCCACATTTTGCTGCTCGATCTCCAGGGTCATAGTCGTGAAATCTATCAGGTGGGCGATCTCCCCATGCCGAAAGAGTTCAGTGGCGTCAATGAGCCACTGTCGAGCGAACACCGGGTGCTCTCCTCTCTTACCATTTTTGATCGTAAACCCTATCTGTTGATCTCCGAGGTGGCGGAGGATGCCGCCGGTAGGATTATGGGGTCGTTGGTGTTGCTGGTACCGCTCAATGAGCAGTTTCTTATCTCATCCCAACAGGGCGTGACCCAGAGCGATGTCGTCGTCGGGCTGCTGGAGGCGGATGACAAGCATTTTCTTGCCAGCAGCGATGAGGAGCGGCTGCCGTCGGGAACACGGTTTGATAAGGCTAAACTAGAGTACCAGATCATCGCCCAGTCATTCTTTGAGTATGAGGGGTCTGCCGTCAATATGCAGTTTGCCACCCTGGTGCCTGATTCCATTGTCGAGGCGACCCGCGAGCGGGTGGCTGAGTTTGATCTGCAGCAGAGGCTGGTGGCCGCCATCGCTTTTGTCTCTGTATTTACCCTGGTGTTCTTCCTCCTGTCTGAACGGTTGAATCAGATACTGCGGCGTATCTCGGTGTTTTCACAGCGCGCTCTGGGAACGAAGCAGCCGGAGCTTAAAAAGGGTAATCAGCTGTTTGTACTGGAGGATTGGATTCACCAGTTTATTCAAGGGGTGCGGGAGACCAGAGATGAGGTGCGTCTACAGCATGAGTCGGAGATTCAGGAGTCGGAGGCACTGAAACGGACGTTGCTGGAGACGTCACTGGATTCGATTGTCACGGTCGATCAGGGTGGAGAGGTGATCGAGTTCAATAACACGGCTGAACAGATCTTTGGTTATAAGCGTGAGGATGTCATTGGCCGCGATTTTTCCGCGTTGATGCTCGACCCGAAGAGTCGCCCAAGCTTTCGTCGCATGCTCGGTCGTTATCTCCACCAGATGGAAGATCTGCTGGGTGAGGAGCGGTGGGAAATGACCGCAGTCAGCTTTGAAGGCGTGGCTTTTCCTGTGGAGGTGGCGATCAAACCCATCAGGCTGCAGACACGGGTGGTCTTCACCGTCTATATGCATGACATATCCAACCGCCGTAAGGCGGAGCAGGAGATTCGCAGTCTCGCCAAGTTTCCTGAAGAGAGCCCCAGTCCGGTGTTGCGGGTAAACCGCCGCGGCGTGATCCTCTATGCCAATCCATCGAGCGACCCACTGCTTCACTACTGGGGCTGCGAACGGGCACAGACGCTCCCCCTCTACTGGCGTAACCGCGTGACGGAAGTGCTCGACGCCGGCAGCAACTGGGAGAGCCAGGTCTCCTTTGATCAGCTCACCTATTCCTTACAGCTGTCACCGGTGGTTGATCTTGACTATGTCAATATCTACGGGCGCGATATCAGCACTGAGCGTCAGGCTGAACAGCAGGCACGGGAACATCAGCAAGAGCTGGTGCATGTCTGTCGTCTCAGTACCATGGGGGAGATGGCAACAGGCCTGGCCCATGAACTGAACCAGCCGTTATCGGCCATTGCCAATTACGCCAACGGCTGTGTTCGCCGCCTACAACTCAGTGGCCAGGGGAGTGATGATATTCTCCATGCACTGGCTCAGGTCAATACCCAGGCGGACAGGGCGGGTGAAATTATCCGCCGCCTACGTGCGCTGATCGGCAAGCAGGCACCGGTGAGAACGGTTGCCGATATCGGCGATGTGGTGAGAGAAGTGTGCAGTTTCGTCGAGTTCGAAGCGAGAAAGGCTAATGTATTCATTGAGCAGGAGTTGGGGCTCAACTACCTTCCGGTACGGCTGGATGTGGTGCAGATAGAGCAGGTACTGCTCAATCTGCTGAGGAATGCACTTGATGCATTGATGGAGATACCGGAAGATAAACGCAGGCTGTTGATTCGCGCTTACCGTAAAAATGATGACAGGGTCTGTGTCGAAGTGGTGGATTCCGGTCCGGGGATCGATGAAGAGGCCAGAGGGCGTCTGTTCGAGCCCTTCTTCACCACCAAGGAGAGTGGTATGGGCATGGGGCTGGTCATCAGCAAGACCATTATTGAAGATCATAACGGTGCTATCACCGTTGAGCGCCCGGAGGAGGGTGGTACCTGCTTCTCCGTGACTTTACCGAGCTATAGGGATAATGATGAACAATAAAGCTACCGTATTTGTTGTCGATGACGACCAGGCGATGCGCAGTTCACTAAAGTGGCTGATAGAGACGGTCGGAATGAAGGTCGAAGTCTTCGCTTCCGCCGATGAGTTTATTCGTGGCTACTATCCGGGGCGCGCAGGTTGCCTGTTGCTGGATGTACGTATGCCGGGGATGAGCGGCCTGGA
Source organism: Sedimenticola sp. (assembly GCA_040505895.1). Classification (GTDB taxonomy): domain Bacteria; phylum Pseudomonadota; class Gammaproteobacteria; order Chromatiales; family Chromatiaceae; genus Vondammii. Next base: position 47,104 of record JBEVXU010000031.1, read on the forward strand.
GTTGCAAGAGTACTTTATCGAACAGCAGATCCGGATCCCAATCATCATCATTACCGGCCATGGCGATGTGCCGATGGCGGTACGGGCGATGAAAGTAGGGGCGGTAGATTTTATCGAGAAACCGTTCAATGATGAACTGCTGCTCGACAGCATCAGAAACGCTCTCGCTCTCGATGTGGAGCAGCGCTCTCAGCAGTCGGAGCAGGCGGAGATTGCCACGCGTCTGGCGCACCTCACTCCCAGAGAACATGAGGTGATGGAGATGGTGACCAACGGTCGCGCTAATAAGGAGATCGCCGCGGAACTGGGTGTGAGTGCCAAAACGGTGGAGGCTCACCGTGCCCGCGTAATGGAAAAGATGGAAGCCGCTTCACTCGCTGACCTTGTGAAAATGGCTATTGCAGCCAATATTGCCACCGAGTGAGTTGGCCGTTCTGCCGGCCTGAGATGTATGCTGGAAATACGCACCTACTTAAAAATCAACACGCTGCCGGCGCTACCGGTGATGTGGGAACAAATGCCACCTCATCACCGTTCTCAATGCGTGTAAACGGTTCTGCAAACTGCTTGTTGACCGTCACCCGGATATTCTCATCCTGAAACAGATGGGCAATATCACGGTTGCGCCGCTGTAGCCACTCCACCAGAGAAGCGACATCGGTGACCGTGGGTGGCAGTTCCACCTCCTCGGCTTCACGGCGCATCTTCTGCACCAGATAGGTGAAATAGAGCAACTTCACCCGACGCTTCTCCTTACTATCGATCTCGGCATCGCGCTCGTAGCCGATCGCTTCCAACTGCTTCAAATACCCCTGCCAGTTCTCCTCACGCTTCTCCCCCAACTCATAGAGGGTCTCCCAAGAGTAGATGCCGGTATCATGGCCATCGTCAAAGACCAGCTGGACAGCATACTGGCCCTGGGGCTCGATACTGGTGATAGTCACCTCCTCCTTACCGGTGATCAGCCCCTCCATAGTGCGAACCTCTTTTGCTCTGGAGAATACCCGGAGGTACTCGCAGGGCAGCTCAAACCGCTTGCCGTCGGAAAACTCAACCACCAGCAGACGGGACTTGCTGTGGAGATTGATCTCCGTGGGGATTCGGTTGGATGACTGTTCGCTCATTGTTCAACTCGCAATTCATTGTTCAGGGGGGCGGATATTTGCACAGCTGGGGGGAGGGATCAACCTTGGTGGGGTGGTGGGTGAGTGTAGATATTAACCACAAAGTGAGGGATGAGAGTCAAAGTCCGTTGATTATAGAGTGGTGTATTGAGACCAACTAATTGAAATTTTTAAATAATTCCTTTATTCGTTACCGAGGTCCATTGGTATTATGTTAGCCCTTGAAAAAGACATGTGCCGTACATACACTGTACATATGATTGAATTTGAATGGGATTCAGCAAAAGCTGCATCAAATGAGAAAAAGCACGGAATAAGCTTTGAAGAAGCTAAGTCCGTGTTTTACGACGAGTTTGCGATTCAATTCTACGATTCTGATAGCTCCGCACCTGAAGAAGATCGATTTTTAATGCTCGGGTTAAGCTCTGAAGCCAGGGTGTTAATCGTATGTCATTGCGAAAGGGACTCAGGCAATACCATCAGAATTATTAATGCTCGCAAAGCAACCAAGAATGAACGCAAGTTCTATGAAGGTGGTGAACGATGAAAAAAGAATATGATCTTTCTAAGATGAAGTCTCGCAAAAACCCCTATGCTTCAAAACTCAAGAAGCCCATCACAATGAGGCTTAGCGAAGATGTCATCGACTACTTCAAAGGTATGGCAGAGGATTCAGGGGTTCCATACCAAAGCCTTATAAATCTGTATTTAAGAGATTGCGTGGCCCAGCATAGGAAAGTAGATATCACTTGGCATAAGCAGGCCTAACCAGGCACGCCGGCTGACCTCCTTCGTCGGCAGCCGCGTGCGGCGTTCATGCCTGTGGGTGATATTTCTCTACACATCAAGCGGTTACTGGGATACTATTTCCGTTAACAACAAAAAATATAGGGAAATCAGCCCACACAGCGAAGGGACGCCAGAATATGGATATCAGAACTACACTCACTCCCGGCCAATACGGCACCAAACAACTCCTCAAAGAGTACGGCGACCAACTGGTATGCGTACGCTATCGCTACGACAAAAAAAGAAACAGACGCTACAAGACAGTTGAACTGATCGTAGATGAACAGGAATGGATCTCTGGTGTAAGCATTCCCATGGACAGGCATGTACATGTCAGAGTTGACTATGGAGAAACTGAATTGAGGCAGAAGGTGAAGTCTGCCGGTGGTTTCTGGGATGCAGAAAAAAAGGCTTGGGTGCTCTCATATAAAACCGTTTTGCAGATGGAGCTGGATGAGCGGATGGTGGGTGAGTTACTACCTTAATAGTTTCTATATATAGAAAGAAAGTTGGCATATGTAGGAAGATATTGGCATATCTATAAAGCCTTTCTATATGTAGGAATGTCACAGAATTAAATGTTATGGCTATGAACGAAACAATTATTAATCTAGTCGCGATATTGTTTGCAGCTCCGTTACTGTTCTTTACATTAATTCAAGCAGGCTTTTACGGATTTAAAGGGGTCTTTTCTCAGCATAGATATTTAGCTTCAGCATCAATAATAGTGAATGCTGCTGCCAGTTTTGTCGTTGGTCATGAAGTTGTCATTTTTGCTGAGCATTTTCCTCGTAGTATCGTTACGGTAATGGATGTATGGCTAGGTTCCATTTGGTTTCCTGTTTATCCGCTTGCCTTTATAGTAACAGCATTATTTACGGTAATAGTCACGTATTCGGTGCTTCATTATGCTAATCGGCCATAACAAAAATCAGCATAAGGGGTCAGCCCCCTTTTATGAGTCACTCAATTCGACGCCAAAAAGCGGCGCGAATTAGTTAAAACGTTAGGTGAGTAATGGAAACACTCGGCATCGCAATATCAATCGGACTTGTCGCTTTAATCGTGGCTATTCCAATTTATGCTGTGTCAAAAGGTTTGAGCTTTGTTCGATCAAACCTTTTTTCAATTCCAATCATCTTATGCCTGGTTACTGTGGGCGCCTATTGGCCACACTTCTATAAAGATCTCAGGCTTGAAATGATGGGTGTGAATCGCGAAGGAATGACGGATGTCCAAAGAACTCGCAATGTTTCTCCAGGACTTCAAGGGGAAGCAATAGAGCTTTACTGGTCACTTATGGGTGTCGGCTGGCCGTTCAAGGCCATTATTGGCATGGTGCTTATTGCCCCATATCCTTCCGTCGTATGGCTGGCTGGGTTTGGTGTAAGGCGTTTTAGAAGGAGTAACCGCAGTGAAATTACCTAACAAATGGGTCAAGTTCGTTCGCTATCGCTCATTGGGACGCTCCGCTTCGCTGCGCGCCCCTTACCCAAAACGTTATAAACAAGGAAGATTATGAAGGAACTATCACCATTATTCGTTAGAGTTGCTGGGTTATTTTTAATTGTATTTACAGTTTCAAAATTACCCGTCCACTCAATGGCATATAGTATCCGTCCAGAATATGGAATTCTGTCTTATTCAATACCCTCAATAATCCCTCTTCTAGCTGGCATTTTACTCTTTTGGTTTCCCAAAACCATCAGTAAAAACATCTTAGATGTTATTCCTGAATCTATTAACATCGAAAACCCAAAGGTCATCTTATATATTGGTTGTGTGTTAATTGGGGTTGTGTTCATGTTTTTTTCTATATCAGACCTCATGTACCATATTTCATCCGGGGCATTTATTTATCTTTTCCAAAAATATGAATTTAGCCTCGACTTTGTCGATGTCCCAGGTTTTGTCGCAACAATTGCAGAGGTGCTTTTTAGTTGGGTTCTAGTCTTTAGAACAAACACCTTTCTACTATTTGTTAGCAGGTGGAAAAATGGTTTATAACAAACGGTTCAATTTGACCCTCAAAGCTTCGCACCTTTTTGTGCATTTCGCTTCGCTGCATTTAAGCACAAAAAGCCGCTACGCTTTGCGGTCAAATTAACCTCAGCGTTATGCAAAGAAGAAATAGAACATGTGTAAAATAGAAATCAAGCCAATATCAGATTACGATTACCATGAGCTATCTTTGATGGTAGGAGAGTTATTGTCTGAAATAATGGAGGCAATTAATGAAAAAGCATTTAATTATGATCAGTCTAAAACAAAAGAAAGAGCAAAAGAATATATTGAAAAAGAAAAATATTGGGTGTTCATAGCTAAAGATTATACGTCTGGCAAAACTGTAGGCTTTGTTTCACTTTATGAAAGTTATGCTCTGTATTCTGAAGGAGCTTATGGCACCATACCAGAGCTATATATCCGCCCAGAATGGAGGTCTAATAATGCTGGTTCAGAATTATTAATCTCCGCCAGTAAATTTGCCAGTTCAAGAGGCTGGCATAGGCTTGAAGTTACAACCCCACCTTTGCCTCAGTTTGATAGAACTCTCAAGTTTTATCAAACAAATGGGTTTAAAATATCTGGCGGCAGAAAGTTAATGGTAGAAATAAATGCATAACAATGTAAATCAACCTGACATTTTGTTCGCTAGCGCTCACAAAATGACAGGTTATTTACGGCGTTATGCGTAAAAAATGAACTGGTTAATCGACATATTTGGTAATACTTCCGACCAAGCTAGAGCTATTACGGCAATATTTGTCGCTGCAGTGGCAATAACTGCGGTTTTTATAAACCAGTGGTTTCTATCTAGAAGAGCTCGAAAAGAAAAACTGATTGAAAAAATAGAGGAAACCTATACGGCTATATCCGCTGCGGAATCCCTTATCGGCGAGGTTCATCTACGTATAGTCGCACCACTTAGTTTCGGTGAAGAAAACAAACCTGCTGCCAAGGCACACTTTGAAGCTCTTGAAAAGCTTAGTTATTGCAATATGTTGGCATCTTTGTATTTTAAAAAGTTATCCGCTGATATAGAAAATATTGAAAAAGAATATCTCCAATCATACATTACATATGTGACCGCTGAATCTTTGCCTGAGTACATGGAAGTCTATAAAGAACGTAAAAATCCAATTGATAGCCACTTTAAAAACCTCTACATGACGTTAAATAGAATTATGAAGGGGGTGATGCATTAGTGTCACGCATAACAAAAAAATCAACCGGAGCGTCGCTGCGCTCCTCCCGGTTATTTAGTCGTTAGATTGAAGAATGAAATATGGAGACAATTCTCATTATTATCGTATCACTGGGGATGGGCTTCATCTTTGGTCGAAAAAGAAAAGAGAAGGAAGAAAACAAAGGTGAAGCTGCTGTAAGAAAAGTACTGACAAATCATTGCAAGGAATCTACAGCGCATATACTGAACAACATAACATTAGAATTTAAAGATGGGACAACTCAGATTGATCATATACTCATTACGAAAAATGGTATTTTAGTAATCGAAACAAAGCACTATTCTGGGTGGTTGTTTGCAAGTGAAAAGCAAAAACAATGGACGCAGGTGCTATTTAAAGTAAAAAATAGATTCCAAAATCCAATCCTTCAAAACAGGAAGCATATCCTTGCGGTACAGAAGTTATTGGATTTCATGCCAAAAGATCACATTCAGGGCTTAGTCGTGTTTACAGGCAATGCAGAATTTAAAACTGATATCCCTAAATCAGTAATTAAGCTACACCAACTAACACACTATACTGATTCCATAAGGTTTGCATCCATTACAGAAAACAGAGTTCAATTTTGTGTTGGTCGCTTAGAGTGTAAGCGTCTTGAAATAACAGCAAGAACAGATGTTGAGCATCAAAGATATTTAGAGCGTAAATTTGGTATTGTGGATGAGGGGTCGTGAAAATCAATCTAACAATCAAAATTCACACGGACGTCAAAAAGCGCCGCTGCGCTCTGCTTTTTTCCTCCGGTGATTTTGGGCGTTAAGTGTAAAAAGGATAAAGATGGATCTTGCCTCAAATCTACCAGTCATTCTCCCACTCGCTACAGAATGGGCTGATGAAAGAAGCGCAGAAATACAAACACATGGCAGTGCGCTGAATAATCAGGGCATTGAGCTAGCGAAAAAAGTAGGTGTTTCTTACCCAGAAAAAGTAAAGGTCATGGAAGTGCCAACGTTGCCAATGCCTAGTAATCCGATACTCAAGGAAGCTGCGCTTAGCACGGGGCTTTTGGGCCCTAATACGATCGGCCTTACCTTAGGGCACTCGATCTATATTTGCAGCGGTAGAATGACAAAGCGATTACTTTCTCATGAACTGCGACATGTGCATCAATATGAAAGACATGGATCAATATCAAGGTTTCTAACAGAGTACCTTTCGCAGATAGCAACCCATGGGTACAACGAAGCACCGTTGGAAATAGATGCGAGAGCACATGAAATACACACTTAACAAAGCCTTTCATCGGTCACAGGCGCTATCGCGCCTGCTCCGCTGAAGGCGACGTTAGCGAGCTGGCCTCATAAAAAGGATTGTTCTTTTGGCGATACCTTCAAGAATTAAACCCTCACAACTAACACGCGTTGGATACACATACCAAGACCTCATGTGTATTCGCATGCTGGTAAATTGGTTCCATGATCCAGAGAAATACCAATGGATAAGCTTGGAGGGCAATCAAAAGCTTGGCCACGTTAAAAGCCTTGATGATGTTATTTGTTTTACAGCCAGTGGAAAATATGAACTTTACCAAGTCAAATTCACAATTGATTCTGAACGCGACGACTTGCGTTTAGATTTCGATTGGCTGCTCAAAAAAAAGGGTAAGGGCACATCTCTAATCGAAAAATGGTCAGCTGACATTGAGAAGTTTTGCTCTTCCGGCGAGATATCCATAGCCAAGCTAATTACAAATAGAATACCTGGCCAACTTTTATCAAATTGCCTAAAAGACAACAAAGTTGAATACAACCTAGTTCCAGATGATATCAAGTCAAAGATATCTGCCCAACTCGGCAGTGAAGATAAGGCCATAGCTTTCTTCACAAACCTCATTTTTGAACATAGCCAAAGGGAAATTGACGATTTAGAGCTGCAATTACATGATTCACTTGTACCAGACCATGCTAACAACGAAAGTTGGCTACAGTTATTAAAAACTGTTGAGCGCTGGGCTTCGCGAAAAAGTGAACCGGCACCAGATGGTAGAATTTACCTTAAACACATACATGAAATTTTATCGCTCGGCTCTAAGAGTACTATTTCTCAGTTTTTTGAAGTACCTGGCGGATACAGACCACCAACAGAGGAATTTCATAATGAAATTCTTAACAAAACCACCAAGCCCGGCTGTCATGTTATCTCTGGATTGCCAGGAATGGGGAAAAGTACCTTTCTATCTTTTTTAACCGACCAACTAATAGAAACAAAAACGCCCGTCATTCGACATCATTATTATTTATCTCCTCAGTTTATTGGCGACAGAATTGCCTTTAATAATGCGGCTCAGTCATTGCAAAGTCAGATCAAAACCCTTTATCCCAATGACTTCGATAGCGACAAACTTGACCCGCAGCAGCTAGAGACGTGGATAAGCAAAGCGGCAGATAAGGCGGCGGAAAACAACAAAACACTAGTTATCATAATTGATGGATTAGATCATGTTTATCGTGAAAGATCGGATATAAGCCAACTTGAACACTTAGTTAATCGGATTACTCCCTTCAAAGATAAGATTTGTTTGCTGTTTGGAACGCAGCCAATAAGCGACGAGTATCTTCCCAATTCTCTGTTACGCTCAGCGCCAAGAGAACTCTCCTGGATCGATATCCCCCCTATGGGTCTTGATGCCATCAAGTCGAGACTAGACTTCATAGTGTCAAGTGAAGAAATCAAAGTAGTTGGCGATGATGGTCACCAGCGTAGCGAAATAGTAGAAATTTCACAGACTCTACTCAACATTTCACATGGATATCCACTTCATATCATTTATTCACTAAATAGTTTGCAGTTAGCAGATAAGAATATTAGCAAATATGATGTAGAGCGGCTCCCTACATGCCCTGATGGCGATATTCACGAATATTACGAGAATTTATGGGTATCACTATCTGAAGGAGCAAGAGAAATTCTTCTTCTTATAGCGAATGCGGATTTTTCATGGCCGGACAAAACGCACATAAGCTACTGTTTTGAGGATAGCCTCACTTTCCAAAACTGCTTTTCAGAAATTCAACACCTTATAGAACAAAGACTAAGTGGAATATCTCCATTCCATGGCAGCCTATTCGTATACCTAAGACGCAAGGACACCTTCGTTCAGTCAAGAGATAGGCTAAATAGGATTTCTCAAACCTGGATCAATACACACGCGCCAGAGTATTGGAGGTGGGGCTGGGAATGGATTATTGAAGCCAATCTCGGAAACACCAACCCTCTATTACAAGGCATAAATAGGGGCTGGCTTGTTCAATCTCTCTGCAATGGTTATCCATTAGAGCATATAGAATACATCTTCAGTGTTGCCGAACATATAGCATTCGACCAAAACCAGTATCCTGAGTTATTGAGACTGCGAATTTTGAAAACAAGACTATTAAATGGTCCAGAGTTTCAAATACAGAGTTTCAGCGATTTTCTAGACTGCTCATTGAGCATCTCACATGATAATTTTGGCCTTCTTTGGCGAGCGGACAATCTGAGAATTATCCCAGACAATGAAATTGTTATTATTGCAAAGCATTTTCAAGGAAGAGATGAAAGGATTGTCGATGCATGCGCCAATGAAATCTATCGTAGAATTCGCTTTTATGCCCGGTTAGAAGACTCTAATCACTACCAAACATTAAGCAGTCTTGTAGATGACTATCTTCATACGCTAGCTAGCTATAGCAATCCCGATCTAGACGTTATAAATGAGTTCTATGAAAGACTCAATGACAAGGCTTCGTCTTTCACAAAAATTGTCGAGCTGCTCATCCAATATGGCCATAGGCATTTACTAGTTGATCTATCCCGATTTGACATTCCAGATGATATTACTTCGGCAGTCTGCGACGAAGTCGTTTTAGCCGCAAGCATCGAAGGCGTAACACTAGAAGGGGAGAGCCCCATATTTAGTAGCACCGATTCCAGCATATATCTGCTTCATCAGCTTTTATCCGGAAACGACATCCAGACAGAGCAACTTGAGGACATTGAATGCCCTGTTGAGTATGAACACACACGCCATCTTCCTTTTTATGAATACTTTTTTAGAACACTTATATCAAACTTCAAAATATTAGCTGATATTGACGCGCCGCAACTAACCAACCCCGCAGATATTCAGGAATTTCTCAAGAACGCCTGGCTAACATTCCATTTTGCCTCCTCAAAAATTGCAAAAACCCTTAAGGAAGGCGGCAAATTCGATATGTCAGATTTGTATGACTCCTTTGCCATTCTCGAACAACCTGACAAGTTCGTGATGGGTTATCAAATTGATGCGGTCTTATTCAACATTCGAAAATCTTTAGTCAAAATCGCCATTCACCTAAATATCTTATGCAACTCGATTGATGTGTTTTCAAATCTTGATAAAGATCAACTCGACACACTTTCAAAGAGCACTTGGTGGGATTCTAGAGTGTTTTTTGATGTTGCCTCTCAAAATGCAATTTTCAATTTTCCTAAAGAGTCTATTGCTCAAGAATTCACCAAACTTTTTGACGGTGAAATACTACGCAGAGATGATACCGCAACGCTAGCAAACGACAGCCTTGACCTAGCAAAATTAGCGATGAATCTTGGTCTTCATAACGAAGCCAGGAAGTTTCTTGAGCGTACCGCACTCAATATAGTCGGATATGGCCACAGAAAGGACATTACTTTACATGAGGTTTTTGAAGCCATTCAGGAATGCTCTGACTCCAACTGCCCTCAAGTTTCTGATTGGCTAAAACGAGTAACAACTTTCACAACCGATGTCTTTGATTTTTCTGAGCGAGAAATTCGACATATTCCTGGGTGGTTCACAAAATTATTGGCAAAGCACAACCCAGAACGCCTCGTAGACGAATTTGACTATCATCTATCGGAAGAAAATTGGCATAGAGCGCACCTTATCCTCGAAAATTTCGTAAAGTCATTTCCACTTTCTACGCAGCCAGAACACTCTTTTCTGAGGTGCATGACAACATTTGATGCGATGAGCGCATTAGATGAAAGAAGCAAAGCTAGTGATGTTCTGAAAGGTATTTACGAAGATCAGTGCAAAGTTCTTGGAGGTATGCCCCCACCACCAAGAGAGCGCTCTTCCACTAAGGAAGATGTCAATACAGACTGTCCTGATGTATCCACTCTACATCCTACCAACCTTACTGATTTTACGGCAGCCTTACATTCAATTTCATACCAGATTCGTGAAAAGTTTATTTCGGACTGGATTGCCTACTGGGTTGATCAAGGCCAGGCGAGCACCATTCTCACCTCTTTCAACGACTACTATGACCAAAGCAAATCAGACTATGAACTGGATAGATGCTTACATAGCATTTTCTTGTTAAGCAAAAAAACCGAAGGGAAGAAAGCAGCTTATAAATGGGCTGTCAGAAATATAAAGCTAAACAATTGCTGGAATCCATATTTTTCCTCTGGATCAGAAGAGGCCTTAAAGGAGTACGGCGTTACTTACAGCAAGCATTGGGAAAGCCTTCTCCGCGACACGATGGCTCCAGGCACTTCCAGCCTACAGAAGGATGAGAACATAGTTGTTCCTTCTACTCAGCTTGTAACTTATTTAGCATCGGCCGGACAGGTCGTCCTGGCGACCGAGATTACTGAAGTTATGGTCACCAGCCTTGAGGGTGATATAGCGCACCTTTCTTTGACCGAACTGTACTGGTATGACGTTCCTGTTTCATTCAAAAACATCCCATTGCATCTAATTCTTTTGCACTTCAAGTGGCCGGATAGATACGCCAAACTCCTAACAGCAAAACAGATAGCAGTCCTCTTACAGGACGACTCCAATATCGAATTTCGCGCTCTATACCTGCATTTTTTGGCAATGCAACCCTATGAGGTTGATATCGTAGATTATTTATCTGTTTTATTGCTTGTCGAAGCTCCCCCCTTTACCGAAGAAGAGATTACCAAAAGCATTCACTACTCTTCGCTTATTTCCGATGCACTTCTACTCTCGTTGGATTTAGCAAGTGAAGAACGGCAGGACTTATCAACTCTATATTCTGAATTTTCAGATGACTTAGTACCGAATAAGGGCAAATATGATAAGTATGCCAACGGTCTTGCATTGAGGTTTATAGGTGTTATCAAGGAGCTTGAAGAAGAGTATCAAGTCCAACTGGTGAGACATTTTCTTCTTGAATGGGAGAAAATCCATGAAAGGCATTCTTGTTATATTTTTAGACCTCACAGCTTTTCTAGTGACCAGTTTTATCCTCAAGACAAGATTTTCTGTAGTTTTTCATGGCGAGCAGAAGTATCCATTTTATCTGCTTATGTCAGAACATTAGCTTATGCTATGCACAAGCACTCCATTCCCGCAGAGGTTTGCTTGCCACATGCTCAAGAGGTATTACCATTCGGTTCTATTGCTGTAAATCTATCCCCTTCTGATCCACCATACAGTTGGCCCGTATTGGGCGACCTGAGCAAAGATGATCCTTTACCCGGCCAGAAAGAGCTTGAGCAATATTTGGCAAACTTTGCTGCTTCTACTGATGAAATATTGTTACATGCCAACGGCCCTGTTTTAAGAAATCACACTGGCGTATGCCTTGATCTAAAGGTCATTCTAGTCTCTCTTCAAAGTTCTGAAATTGACGACCCTAAGATGATGTTTGATTCAATAAATCATGTACGGAATTCTGAGCAAGACATATTCCCTTTAGCCAAATGGACTTGGCCTTCTTTCTTTGGCAGGTGGGAAATTGACTGGTTATCAAGAGGCTATTTTCGACCTGCTTATTCCGTAGGAGATTTACCAATTAACTCCGTAAGTCAAAGCGATTCTAGTGTAGAGTATTTCGGCGGCAGTATAAGTAATGGCGCTTGGAGATACTGGGTCAACCAATGGTACCCAGTACATCACGGAGGCGTAGGCAACTCTCTCGGAACCTATTTTACAGTTTCCAAAGATTTTTTTGAAAAGTTCAAAGAATACATGGGCGGAAATTTCTATCTTATCACCGAAATGACTTGTTTTGATAGACGTGATTTCATGCACAATGCGGAGCCAATTAAAACATTTGCAATTTTGCCAGTTTAGATTTATGTATTTCGTTCGTATAGCTTATTCTCTGAAGGTGGGTCTCAGTGTTTATTGAGCCAGATACTAGCGCTAACAAAACCAAGCACAGCGACAGCTTCTCCGTTGCGGCTGCGCCTCCACTACAAAGCTGCGCGTGTTGGCGGCGTTATCTTGCAAGAGATGAGTAGTAGTACGAATGCAAATTTTAAATTTTAAATTATAAATTGTCAAAATGATCATATTCGGTTTATCTGTGACAAGAAAAATTCAAAAATCTGTTCAACTTCTAAAAAAGGAGGATACATGAGACTTTTTTTTAGACAAGTAGGAATAGCTTTAATCGTCGTGGTCATCGGAGGATGCTCATTGACTGCAAATCAAAAAGTAACAACACAGGCTAAATGTGTAAATCCTGATTTTACTAATGGCGCTAAAAATATCGGAATTTCTGAGAAACAGTTGAAAGAGGCTTTTGGCGGTCCAAAGCAAGGCCCTCCTAATTTTCCCGAAATTGCTAAAAAATTAGGAATGACCGAGAAATCGTTCTTAAAAGCCATGAATATTCCAGAGGGTGCCTCATTGTGTCCTCCTCCTGGGAGGTATCGTGCTGAGGACTTGTCCACTGTCACGATTAACTCCATTGATTTTAAGATACCTTATAAGATGTTTACATGGGCTGAGTTACCCTCTGACGTCATCTACGAGCGACAACCTGTGCAATCCTATACCAATTCGGATGGTGTCACACACTATTACGAAGTGGTCTATGTGGAGAGTGGGGACTTGAATTGGTATCAGGCGGCATTTTTAGCACAGGATGCCGGAGGATATTTGGCATCAATCACGAATGAAGGTGAAAATACATTCGTCTTCAATTTGGTGTCAGATGAGAAATACTTCTGGTCATTCCCAAAAGAGGGTTCGCACCACGGGATTAGTATTGGTCCATTTCTAGGGGGGTACCAACCTGAGGGTTCACCAGAACCGGATGGTGGCTGGAGTTGGTTAAGTGGAGAAACTTGGTCTTACAGCAACTGGGCGGCAGACGAATATTGTGAGGCCAGTCTCTATCCTGATTGTGATAAGAGTCACGATACTCCAACCAGAGTTGATCAAGATCCAAGAATTAGTAACCAGCCCAATGATTCTGGTGACGGAGGCGGACAACCGATCATGGGATTTGGTGAAATGAATGTTCCGGTCGCGACATGGGGGGATTATATGGGATTTCTCGGCACATACGGCGGAGGAGGCGGACCTGGTTACGACGGTTGTTACGGATTTGTGATTGAATACAATAGCAACCCAAATTAAGAAAAAGTAAAGGTGCTGTTTCATTTCATGCGATACGATAACACCGTTTTAAGTAACACTATAAAGATAACAAGTGCACTCAGAGCGAATTCACCCGCCGCTAACGCTCTGGGTGAATCGCCTGATACCGGCGTTAGCGCAGAAAGTTCTGGTTGCTCATGGAATTAGACGAAATACGACACAAGTATGATTTATAAAACTGGCCAATATACAGTCTGTGACCTCCTCCACTTCTTAAACGTCGTGCTGCATGACAGAAACTCCGGCATGATGATGAATTTCTTTATACCAGACCGGAGATTCGATGAATTCGCAAAGCTGGTAAGCAGTTTCGATTGGTTTGATGCGCTTTATTCCGAGATAGTGGAGTACAGAGGGCATTGGACGAACTATTTGCTTTATCCAGAAGAATTGAAAAAAAGTGAATATTCACAGCCGATTAGTCAAGAATTTTTTGATACCTATATGCGCAACATTCTTAATGCCTGCAAGGCAAAGGAGCCAGAAGAGTTTCTTTTAAAGGAAATTACAAGAGTATTCACCGAAATTGAAGATTTGCACAAGGCGGGGGGTCACTTAGATAACCTTTTGGTTAGGTATGTTCTAGGATTGTTTGTAAACGATCCTTGGAAAAAATTAGCTTGTTTTAAGAGCGTGATTCAAGAAATTGGTTCTAGTTATGCGGTGAGTGAAAAGCCAAAGAAAATACATATTTTAGAGAATATGGCTCGAATTCATGGCGCCACTGTGCATATAAATAAAGAAGTGAATTTCGTAAATGCCAAAAATCTAATAGAAGGTGTTGATTTGTCGTTTTCCTCAGAGATGTATCCATTAGATATCGAGATGTTCAGGAGTGTGAAGCTTCAAATAGCTCGCGCTACACAGCCAGCATCAGATGCCTTGACAATATTTAGAGAGGCATTTAAGGTGCCGGAATTGGTGCCCAGAGAGTTTAGGTACTACTATCTTACTCAGCTAGTATCATCTTATGAGTTGTTGCAAGATCATATTGTTGAACAGTGAAATACCATAGTACACATCTAAATCAACCTCCTGTGGTGATTTACTTTTGATGCACTGAAGAGGGAATATGGAAGCATTTCTGAACGGTTTAATAATAGCTACTGGCAGCATTGTAAGTGCACTCATAGGCGCTTTCGTGGCATTACGAATTGATCACAAAAAGAAACGAAGAACGCAGGATGTTAAGGCTTCCCTGGCTAGGAGAATTGTAACGAAGGGTGCTTCTGAAGACGTCGACCTAACCGAGTGCGAACCAAATTTCCATAAAGAATATTTTAACTACGAGTTGCCAGAAATCGTGATAGATATATTCGAAGATGGCAAGGTTTCTTTTTCAGCAGATGTTCTTAGCGCGTATGTTGATCGAGAATGTAAAAACAAGACACCCATATTTTAACTATAAAAACAAGACACCCATATTTTAACGAGTCTAAACTGCATTCCTCACATTGGCTCAGTGACCTTTGATACGAATAGCAGCAGACTTTTGGTGAAAGTTCTTGGCTAAGGATGATTAACTAAAGAAATATACAGCTGTATTCCGAATCACAGCCAAGGTGTCACTTGGATAGGAAATCCGATAGTGAACATTTTGAGGGGTGGGGCGATGGTATCGACCGCGTCCGTTGCGACTAGTGCGGTGAGGGTTTTTTGGTCGCCGATTCTTGCAAAGGAAGAGGTATCTGTCCCTCCTGTAACACCAAGTGCATGGCGGAAACAGCCGCCCACCTGGTCGGGCATTTCTTCCCGCAGGCGCCGGCCGGTAGGGCAGTGGGTGATTACCCTGCCGAAGCGGATGCGCTACTTCCTTCTTCAGTATCCCTAAAGAAAATTCCTATCCCTGCGTTGGAAATCACTCGATTATCTTGTTGATGGGCATCTCTATGATGCCACGGGCGCCGGCCAAGTGGAGCCGTGGCAGTAAGTCACGCACCAGCTTCTCTTCCACCACCGTACTGATGTCCACCCACTCAGGATCTGACAGGGTGGAGACGGTGGGTGTGGATAGGGCCGGCAACAGAGCCAGTACGCCATCGATATTGTTGCGTGGAACGTTCATCGCCAGGGTAACCCTTGTGGCGGCACGTATCGCTCCTTCAAGTAGCATCAATAAACGGTCGATCTTGTCCTTCTTCCACTCATCCTGCAGCGAGTCGTTGTTGGCGATGAAGCGTGGGGTACTCTCCAGCACGACATGCATCACTTTGAGGTTGTTGGCCCGCAGGCTCGATCCGGTTTCTGAGACATCCACTATGGCATCCGCCAGAATCGGTGGTTTCACCTCGGTTGCGCCCCAGGAGAACTCCACATCGGCAGTGACACCATGATCGGCCAGAAAACGCCGGGTCATGCCGGCTGCTTCGGTGGCGATACGCTTCCCTTCCAGATCTTTGACGTCGTCGAAGGGTGAGCCCTCTTTGGATGCCATCACCCAGCGTACCGTGCCGTAGTTCGACCAGGGCGCTTTGAGGTCGGCCAGTTCCTGCACATCGGCACCGGTCTCCAGTATCCAGTCGAGGCCGGTGATGGCGCAGTCCAGTACTCCCAGTTCTACATAGCGGGCCATCTCCTGGGGTCTGATCAGAATACACTGAAGCTCAGAATCATCGATATCGGGGTAGTAGGAGCGACCTGAGATGTGCAGATTGAATCCGGCACGGGCAAAGAGCTTTTTTGTTGTCTCCTGCAGGCTCCCCTTGGGGATGCCTATGCGCAGGCGGGTCTCATCGGTCATCATTTCTTGTACACCTCTTTGGGATCAAACACCTGTACACCGACATCAACCACCGCATCACTATCCACTCTGCGGAAGAAGCAAGAGCGTTTCCCGGTATGACAGGCCGCATCGCCGATCTGTTCAACCTTCATCAGGATGGCGTCACCGTCGCAATCGATGTAGAGCTCCCTGACCTTCTGAACGTTGCCACTCTCCTCCCCCTTGTGCCAGAGTTTCTGGCGTGAGCGGCTCCAGTAGACCGCTTCGCCCAGCTCAAGGGTCATGCCCAGGGATTCTTCGTTCATATTGGCCAGCATCAGGATCTCTCCGGTGTTGGCATCCTGTGCAATCGCCGTTACCAGACCGTTTCCCTTGGTGAAGTCGACCGCATTCAATAGTTCTTGGTTAAGCGCCATAGTGTTGTGATCAGTATTGGGGTGAAATTAAGCCGCGTATTATAACACCCTTTCAATAACCATGGAGCAGAACAAAAAAACAACAACAAGACACCCATATTTAAACGAATCTAAACTGCATCCTCACATTGGCTCAGCGCCCTTTGAAATGAATAGCAGCTGACTTTTGGTGAAAGTTCTCGGCTAAGGATGATTAACTCAAGAAATACACAGCTGTATTCCAAATCACAGCCAAGGTGTCGCTGGGATAGGAAATCCGATAGTGAACATTTTGAGGAGTGGGGTGATGGTATCAGATTGTCAGTAACTGCCGGCAGGCTACAATGCCATGGACCCAGCGTTGGCCAAGTTTTTCACAAGCAGCATGGATTCGATCGGCTCGCCCAACCAGGGATCTAAAGCGACTTTCGAATGAGGTGGTCATATACAGCCATGATTTGGGATCGATCTGCAGGCGGTCAAGTATGGGGGGCAGGGTAGAAGGGATGGCACCACGTTTATCGTCCCGCATAGCTCTTCCTGTCCAATCCACCAGTTCAAGGTAATCCTCAAGACGGAAGGGTAGTCCCTTGGGCATAGGTTCCCTGGGGTAGCCGGCAAATGGCTGGAGTTCTGGTGGCTGGGTGGGGCGCTCTGTTTTCTGGTGCAGTACATCACTACCGCTCGTGCCTTTTATAGCCTGAATACGGCGATGTATAGAGGTGTAATCTGATGATTCCGGCGTCTCCGCTATTCCTGCCCTGATGGGATTGAGGTCGACATAGGCCATACAGGCGGCCAGTGCAGCTTCATCAAGGAGCGCCTGGCACTTGAAGCGGCCTTCCCAAAAGCGACCGGTACAGCCATCTTCGGCATTAGCTTGGCGTGCAATGGTTTCGTTGAGACAGCGCATAAACCAGCTCACCGAGGAAAGACGCTCTCTCCAGCATTCAGCCAATCGTTCAACCTGTCCCAACTCAGCTTTGCACATCGGCTCATTTCTTAGAAAGCGCTGACTCAACGAGTTGCCGTTGAACAGCCCATGCCATTGTTCAATGACTTCATGGAGTGACCAGCCTTGTGCGCGTGCTCTATCGATGTAGAGCACTAAATGAGTGTGGTTGTGCATAACTGAAAATGCACTGATATCAATTGCAAAGTAGTGAGGCAATTCCAGTAACCGCTTCTCTATCCACCCACGGCGATGTTCATAGGACCGCCCTGTAAGTTGATCGGTGCCGCAGAGAAAGGCCCGGCGTACACAGCGTGAAACGCAGTGATAGTAGGGTGTGGCATCAAGGCTGATAAGGCTCTTTCTTGGTTTTGGCATGCTCTTTCCTTGAGATTTAAGTTTTCCGTACGTTCTCTATTATGGCATGCCGAATGGGGATGTCAATTTATGGGTGTCCAGAAACAAGCTGCAGAAACAAGCTATGGGTGTCCAGAAACAAGCTGGGGATGTCAATTTATGGGTGTCCAGAAACAAGCTGACAAAGCACCCGCCATTCCTGTGAGGAGCGTCTACCGCTGACAAGAGTGTCGGAAACAGAGAACTGATTCTGTTCGTATGCTCCTGTTTTCGGGTAATATTGAAGACCTTAGTTCAGTTTTTGGCAAGAACCTGAGACTTAACTTTCATTTGTAAAAGGAGACAAACCAAGATGAAAAAGGCTATATCGATAACTGCATCTCTTCTCTACTCCCTTGCTACCACGGTGATGGCAACCGAAATCAATATGCAGGAAGGTATGTGGGAGATTCAAACCAAGATCGAAATGCAGGGAATGCCCTATGCGGTACCGCCCACCAGCCACAGCCAGTGCATCACCAAGGAAGAGATGGTTCCAGGCAACAAGGCGGAAAACAGTGGCTGTGAAGTGACAGACATCACCAACACCGGTGATACCGTCACATGGGCGATGAGATGTGATCAACAGGGCACAAAAACCACCAGTAAAGGGAGCGTGACCTATAGCGGTAGCACCTTTAAGGGCGAGGTGATCATGCAGACTCAGTATCCCGGGAGTGGAAGTGTAATGACAATCAGCAGCTACATGGACGGAAAATACAAAGGTGCGTGTCAGTAGGAGATAATTAACATATTCGCTCAGTGCCTTTTATATGGATAACAGCTGACTTTTGCTGAAAGTTATCGGCTATGGCAGATTAGATCGAGAGGCTCATAGCTGTATTCAAGATCACGGCGAAGATGCGGCCTGGGTAGGAAATTCATTGGTGAATTTATTGAGGAGTGAGGGGACGATGGTATCAGGTTGTCAGTAACTGCCGACAGGCTCTAAATTATATGGCCCCAGCATTGGCCAAGTTTCTCACAAGCCGCATGGATTTGATCGGCTCGCCCGACGATGTCAATTTGTGGGTGTCCGGAAACGAGGGTAAGTTATGCAGTATGTGGTTTCGCACTTTTCTCTCTATTATCCTTTTTTTCTCCCTATCCGGGTGTAGTAGTCTGGGTTATTACGCTCAATCTATCGGCGGTCATCTTGACCTGATGGGTAGGAGCCGCTCTATTGACCAGCTGTTGGTGGATCCGGCAACAGGCGGCAAATTACGGCAACGGCTGCAGCGCGTACAGGAGATACGGCGTTTTGCTACAGAGCAGCTGCGGTTGCCGGATAACGACAGCTATCGCAGCTATGCCGATCTGGAGAGGAAGGCAGTAGTGTGGAGTGTGATAGCCACCCCGCAGCTCTCCATGAAGCCTATGACCTGGTGCTACCCGTTTATCGGCTGTGCTGCCTATCGCGGTTACTTTTCCCGCCAACAGGCTGATGTTTATGCCGGTGAGTTGAGATTGCAGGGATTGGATGTGACGGTGGAGGCGGTACCTGCTTACTCAACCCTGGGTTGGTTTGATGATCCCCTGCCGAGTACGGTGATTGATTGGCAGGAACCCCATATTGCCGGATTGATCTTTCATGAGCTAGCTCATCAGCAGCTCTATGTTAAGGGTGACAGCGCTTTTAACGAGGCTTTTGCCGCCACTGTTGAAAGGGTGGGGGTGGAGCGCTGGCTGATCTCCACCGCCGATGATTCCTTACTTGCTGACTGGACCGGTTCGCAGGAACGTAAGCGGGAGTTCATCAATTTACTGCTGGAGAGCCGACAGCGTTTGATTGATATCTACACCAGTGCCCTGCCGGAGGATGAAAAGCGGTCAGGAAAACAGGCCGAGTTCAGCCGGTTGCGCACAGAGTATCGCTTGCTGAAAGAGCGGTGGGGTGGTCATCGGGGCTACGATCATTGGTTTCAACGTGAGTTAAACAACGCCCGACTCGCCTCCATCGCCACCTATGAACACTGGGTGCCGGGTTTTCTACAGCTGATGCGGCAAGCGGAAGGGGATATGGAGAGTTTTTATCAGGCCTGTGAGTTGCTGGGTGCCTTGCCTGAGGAGTTGCGCCATCAGCGTATGAATCAGCTTGCTGACTAAGTGATATGTTTCCTGTGGGGCATTGACAGGAGTTGTGCTAACGTCTGATTCGCCTGAACAGCATGATCTGACCATCTTTGCTACGTAGCACCATGCGCCCTTTTGATTCTACATACTCAAAAGGGTTCTCTATTCCGGTTTTCGGATCGCGCATCAATAACAGGTTCTGATCATGGAGGATCAGCTCGCCTTCGCGAAAAGTATCGCGGTCGAGGTAAAGGCGGAAACGGTTGCGTTTTATAACCAGAACTGTTCCCTGCTGTCCCTGCCAACCACCATCCAGTACAGAGGGTGCGCTTTTATAACTGGGGTATCCTCCGGGCATACCGGTGGTCATAGGTACTTGATATGGGAAGCTGTTTATCGCCCAGGGATTGCGGTCATTCGCTCTTCTATCAATGCGTTTCTGGTAAGAGGATGAGAAGGCATCCACCATGTCCATTACCGATTCAGCCATGCTACTGTACCGGTTTGGATAGTCTAAACCTCCGGCATGGGCGGCATACCCCCATAGTAGGAGAGAAAGATATAAGAGAGGTCTCGGATTTCCGGTGTTCATGGCTTCAGTATCGGGACAAATTTGATACACTCTAGTCTGGTTCGTGATGGCTTGAGATACAAGGGGCCTGGCGGATTTAATAACTCTTCTTGAGTCTCACTGTTATTTGGTGATCACAAAACGTGATGGCTCAATCAGGATATAACAAGAGTACGACAACATGGCGACAACAGACGGCGAAACAGAAAATCGTAGAAAACTCACCCAGGAGATGGTGGATAAATGGTTGCTTGAGCGTCAGGAGCTGATGGTGACTTATTGCCAGCTGGCCGGCCTTGATGCCTACCCACCGGAAAAGCCGGTAAAACAGCTCCTACGGGATTTTTGTCAACTGCTGGTTGACTATATCGCATTCGGCCACTTTGAAGTCTACGACCGCATCACCTCTGGATCTGAGCGGCGAAGTGATGTGGTGGAGGTCGCCAATAGGGTCTACCCAAGGATCTCTGAGGTGACAGAGGTGGCGGTTGCCTTTAACGATAAATACGACACATCGGATCACAAACAGCCGATGGGTCACCTGGATGATGATCTATCCAATCTTGGTGAAGAGCTGGCCAGTCGGATCGAAATGGAGGATCAGCTCGTTTCGGCATTGATCCGTTGATCATCGAGGCAGCCTATATGGGTGGTTCAACCAGATTACATTCAGTGATTGCCCTCCCGTATCCACGGCGAGGCTATCAGAGCCGGTCGGCCTGCTGAATCATCGTGGCACTGGGAAAGCTTTTATACTGGCGGCCTGAAATAGAGGAGTTTTGTAAACCTCTGCGTTGCAAACAGCCGTTTGATCTGCTTTTCAGTAAACTTCCACGGGGTATAGATAATACCCGTATCGATGTCGTTCTCAGCCAGGAGTTCACACAAAAGACGCGCCTGATGGTGAAGCGTGCTCTGCTCCATGATGTTACCGAGAACTATTGGGGAGAGGCACCGCCGCCACCGGATAATCAGGATGTACAGGCAGTGGGTGACTGCTATATCGGCATGATGGAGCTGGCGGTGGATCGTGCGCGCAAGCGATCCAGTATGGAGGTGATCCAGCTGCTGCAGTTTTCCGTGCTGAAATTTCTCCTGCAGGTGATCGACGAAGAGCTGCGTGATCTGCGCAGTAGACTCCAGAAAGAGCGCAGCCGAGCCAATCAACAGTCAAATGCGCTCTCGGTGCAGTTGCATGAAAGATTGGTGATTCTGGCGAAAGAGGCGTCATCGATAAGATACCGGTTGAGTCGCCGGCTGTTTCGCGAACTGCTGAAGCTGGAGACGGTTCGCCTTGGCAAGCTGCGAAAATCCGTCCTTGGTCGAACTTGGCCGGTGCCCAAAATTGTCCTGTTCAATCCCATGCTGCAACTGTCGTCGCTTCTGGCTGATGAGCAGCTGATGAAGCACTATCCACTGGCTTGCACCAATAGTGAGAAGGAGAGGGGGTTTGACACCATCAATCGTCTGGTGGTGGGGCTGTTTTCCCGTTTTTTGCCGACATGGGTCTGGCCACTGGAAGGGCATGAGCCGGGAGAGGGTGGAGAGGCCGGTTCGACGGCGATTCTGTATCGCAATGAGCAGGGCGGCATGACGACACAGATTGATGTCGGCCTGTTGCTGGGAAACTCCATGCAAAAAGATGAGTACCACAAAGGACTGGTCTCCTGGCTTGATGTACCGGAGAACATTGATCGTTTCATCTACTCGGTAAAATCCGGGAGCATGAGTGACGGTGGTGTGGCGGACCGAGCCTATTGGCAAAATCCCCGTTGGCCCCGATTTCACGCCCGCCTTCTCAAACGTTTGTTGAGGCAATTTAAAAAAGGCGGCCTGGAACAGGAGATACTTGCATCTCATGCTGCCCCTGGGGTTTATGAGGATCTCAAAGGATGTCTACCCGTCAGACTGGTGTGTCAGTATCTTGCGGGCGATATCAAGAAGCAGGGGCTGCAACGGAAACTGTCGGGTATGCCGGGTGTGAATAACCCTGTGCAGGTGATGAAAGTGCTTGATCGCGCACAGAGCGCCATCCGCAATATGCCGACGGCGACACGGCAACGAAGAATTTTCAGCTTTGTCCGGCATTTCTCTATTTTTCGGCGTGATCTCAAACTGGCGCATCAGGCCTTCTCTGCCATGAGTCGCATCCGAATTCTCAGCCGCCAGGAAGATATTGATCTCTCCCGCAGTAACAGTACGTTGCAGGAGATGTTGTTGCGTGGAGAGCTTCAGCCGGGGGAGCATAAGATTCGCAACCACGTGATCATTAAAGCCGATGTTCGGGGCTCAACGGCGATAACCAAAGAGTTGCGGCAGCGGGGCCTTAATCCGGCATCCCACTTCAGCCTGAATTTCTTTGAACCGATCACTCAGCTGCTCAAAGGGTATGGTGCTCAAAAAGTTTTTGTTGAGGGTGATGCCGTGATCCTCAGTATTTTTGAATATCAGGATACGCCCTACCAGTGGCTTTGTGTCTCCCACGCCTGTGGTCTGGCAAGAAATATGCTGAAAGTGGTGGAGGCGCAGAATATCAAGAATCGGGAGTATGGATTGCCTGAACTGGAGCTGGGGCTGGGTATCTGCTTTAGTGATGAGGAACCGACTTTTCTTTATGATGGAAATCAGAAAATCATGATCTCTCCCGCCATCAACCGAGCCGATCAGCTCTCTTCATGCTCTGCGGCGATCAGGAATACCCGCTATGGCAGAGCGCTTGGGCAGGAGGTCAAGGTGATGGCCCCGCTGGATGCCGGCGCTCTGGAGAAAGTCAGCTCCGACAAGTTGGTGCGTTACAACGTCAATGGTATTGAGCTCGATATTTCCGCCTATTACAAGCTCAAGTCTGAACTCTCTATGCGCACCGTCGAGCAGGATACGCCGGCAGGTGATGATCAGCTCATGGTTGGGCGTTATCCCGATCTTGATGGAAAAATGCATACCCTGGTGCTGAAGGAGTCTCCAGTGACGGTGTGGGATGGTCTCGCATCAGGAGAGAATGAGCCCCTGCAGCGAAGTTACTATCAGGTGGTTACGGATAAAAAGAGCCGGGCTGAAGCGGTTGAGAGGCTGTCGGCAAGAGCTACATATCCCTAGGGCTGGGAGTTATCACTTACTTCCACATGGTCCACTAGCTAGTGCTCATCAATGCCGCTCTTGGCGGGGCTTGCTGAGGCAATCTGCATAATGTGTGATTCTGAAAAAACCCATGGCATTCGTAAGGACAGGGGCGTCACTTTTTTGCCCAGGCGCTGGTCATAGATCACTGCATAACTAAGAACACGCTGGGTGTAGCTTCTGGTCTCACGAAATGGAATCGTCTCCACCCACAGGTCGGCGGCAATTGTCGTCTCCGGCAGCCAGGCGCGCACCCGGTGTGGGCCCGCATTATAGGCCGCTGTGGCCAGTACCTGATTCTTTCCAAGCTGTCTGTAGACACGACTGAGGTAGGCGGTTCCCAACGTGATATTGGTATCCGGGTTGAGTAGCTCCTGCTTCCTCGGTCTGCGCTGTTTGGTCTTTTTTGCGATAAAGCGAGCGGTATTCGGCATTAACTGCATAAGGCCGAGAGCACCTGCGGGTGAGTGTGCGTCCTGGGAGAACGCACTCTCCTGGCGTATTACGGCAAATACCCAAGCGTTATCGAGTTGCCGGTTAACGGCTTCAGCAGAGACTTTATCTTTATGCTTCAATGGGAAGCGTAGCTCCAAATCGTCCCAGTAGCCGGTGCGGGCAAGAGTGAAAATTGCACGGTCGTGCCAACCCCAGCCTTGGGCCAGCTTTGAAACCAGCTGCAGTTTCTCAGACGGCATCCCTTTGACCGCCAGGTTCCACTCCCGGCGAGCGTCCAGAAAACGGCCAAGGGAGAAAAGCTCGTGTGCTCTTCTGATAGCCGGCAGTTGTGCAGTGCGGTCGAGTTCTTTCTGATCCAGGCTCAAGGGGATAGGATCGAAGCGGTAGCGGATGCCTGTTTTATCAGCAGCCAGAAAACCGTAATAACTCCGCTCCAGCGACAGTGCCCGAAACAGTGTCATTGCCTCCTCCTGTCGTCCCACTGCTGCTGTTGCTCTGGCACGCCAGTAGCGCCAGCGTTCTGATTGCTGCAGTTTCTCCGGCAGTGCCTCTATCCAGGTGAGGACAAAGGGCCACTCCTGCATGCTCAAGGCGGTGCGAATTCTTGTTGTCAGGAAGCGCCCATCAGAGGCTTTGGGGGTGAAACCATCAAGTAACGGGAGGATAGCGGGATGGCCGTTGCGAGCCAATGAGAGCAGGAGTTCGCGTTCACCTTTATAGAGCTGCTCTTTGCTAAATGGATAGCTTGCGCGCATCCGTGGCCAGAGAGTGAGAGCGCTCAGGTGGTCTTGCCGTGCCAGCCGCTTAAAACCGTGCAGTAGCATTTTCTCCCGATGAGAAGATGCTCGGCGGAAGGCTCGTTTATCTGTGATCGTTTTTGGCCGTTTATGGAGCTTTAGCCAGAGCTCAAGCTGCTCTCTCTCAGGCATCGGCAGGTAGCGTTTAAGGTAGCGGGCGAGGGTGGTTTCACCCTCATTCATTGCCAGCTCAGCCCGCTTCCATGCCAGTTTTGCGGTCAGCTTTCCCGCCTTACGCCAGTGGTCAAAAACCGGGTCACACGCCTTCGGCTGCGATTTTCCACTAAGCCAGAGTTGGGGTATCTCACTGAAGGCCTCGTCTGCGTGGCCGGTGCCGAGTAGCGCCAGCATCCTATGGCAGTCGAATTTGGTGCCCATTCCGGGACGGTAAAATGTCAGATAGATCCACCACTGCTTGCGTTTAGCCAGTTCAGAGAGCCAGATGCGCCGCATCCGTGGTGCAAGTGGCGTCTCCTTGTAACGCGTAAGAAATTGCTCGACCGAGCGGCTTTTTAGTTTTGATCGCCGCTGTGTCAGCTCCTGAAACTCAAGATAGGGGTAGAGCGGATAGTCGATCAACTGGGACTTCAGCTTCTGATAGCGCCCAGCCGCATTTTTCTTCAGCGCCTTCTCCGCCTCAAGAAAACGGTTCTGGTCTGTCAGTGGGGGGGAGATTCCTATCGCGGTAAGCGGGAGAAGCAGTGCCGCCACCAGTAGGGTGAGAGTCAGCGATAACCGTCGTGTGGCGGTGTCATCCATGGTGCGTATGCGGCTGCTCCTGAGATGGTTGGTATATAGCCCGTTCATGCTCAATGGACGATCCTACCGAGCACCAGTTAGATACTAGTCCTCGTGCAGGAAAGTACAAGCGGGGAAAACCCTGCACTTTACATGTAGTCTCTCCATTGCTTGCAGGGGACGATTCCGGGATGATAGCAACCATGAAAAACCCCCTAGATCAGCTATCCCCAAGGCCTAAAGGTGTGGAGCTGCAGCAGCTATTGATAGATGCTGCAGAGCAGGAAATCCTCCCGCGCTACCAGCATGCAGTGGTGCGTAACAAACCAGACGGCACTCTGGTAACCGATGCCGATATCGAGGTTCAACGCTCTCTCCGGGAGGGATTGTATGAGCATTGGCCGGAAATCCCTCTTCTTGGTGAGGAGATGACAGAGGAGGAGCAGCGTCAGGTGATGGAGACCGCCTGTTTCTGGTGCCTTGATCCGCTCGATGGAACTACTAATTTTAGTATTGGACTGCCCTATTTTGCCATCTCTCTCGCTCTGGTCATCGATCATAGACCGGTGCTTGGCCTGGTCTATGACCCGATTCGCAAAGAGAGTTTTCGCGCTGAGCAGGGTGGTGGTGCTTGGCTCAATGATCGGCGATTGACGCTTGACGGCTCTACAGAGGATCTCAAAGATGGGGTCGCAGTGATTGACCTAAAGCGGCTGACACCGCCATTGATCACTCGGTTGGCAAAGCAGCCGCCCTACCGCTCCCAGCGGAGCTTTGGCGCTGTTGCCCTGGAGTGGAGCTGGATGGCGGCGGGACGTGGACATCTCTACCTTCACGGTGGTCAGCGGCCCTGGGATTATGCTGCAGGCTGCCTGATATTTTCCGAGGCGGGGGGTATCCTCGCAGATGGATTGATATCGGAAGGCCGTCCCATGAGTCTGCAGTCGCGGGCCGCAATAGGGGCGTCTAATCCACAGCTCTATAACCAGTGGTTGAAGTGGCTTGAAGAGGCCGGATATGAGAGCTAAAACGAGCTCTACTTGAGGAGTAGGTATTATGAGTGACAACAACGAACAGTTTGATATGGAGTTGGTCAGCGGTATTGCAGCCTTTGAAGGAAAGCACTTTGCCTCGGCGGTGAAAATGCTTTCACCTCTGGCTGATCAGGGCAATATCGAAGCCCAGTACCGTGTTGCCATTATGGCTCAGAATGGTTTGGGTATGACGGTCAATGAGATGCTGGCCTACAAGTACATGAAGTCGGCGGCGGAGGCGGGGCTTGGTCTTGCTCAGCACGGTCTAGGCTTTATGTATATGCAGGGCGAATGTGCCGCCAAAAATGGTGAGAAGGCGGTGGAGTGGTTCAAGAAAGCCAGCGATCAGGGAATGGTGGGTTCCCAGACCACCCTGGCGATGATGTATGAGACGGGTGATGGTGTGGAGCAGGATCTGGAAGAGGCGAAACGTTGGTACAAACTGGCCGGTTTTGAGTAGGTGCAGGTTGCAGGTAAACTTCGTCACCCTCCGGTCTACTCGTTGAGAATACCGCCACAGTATTTGCAGTAGATGGCATCTTCGTCATGTCCCTCTTTCATGCAGTCGGGGCAAGCCTGTGTGGTGGGGGCTTTGCCGTGGCGTTTGACCACTTCAACCGCGAAGATGCCGATGGGAATGATGATCATGCTGTAGCCCAGTAACATGGCGATAGCGGCGAGAACCTGGCCGGGTAGAGTCAGCGGTGCCAGATCGCCATAACCCACTGTGGTGAGGGTGACAATGGCCCAGTAAAACCCCGCAGGGATACTAGAAAAACCACTCTTCTCTCCCTCCACTACATACATCAGTGTCCCTAGAATCAGCGCCAGAATCAGCATGCTCATAAGAAACACGGTGATCTTGTGACGTGTCGCTCTCAGTGCATGCATCAGTACCATCACTTCACTGAGATAGCGTGCCATCTTGAAGATACGAAAGACTCTGAGCAGGCGAATCACCCGAATCACCATCAGAGACTGACTGCCGACAAAGATCAGGCTTAGATAGGCGGGAAGAATGGCGAGAAGATCAATGATGCCAAAAAAACTCTTGGCGTAGTGCAAGGGGTGCCTGACTGACCAGAGCCGTAATCCATATTCGATAGTGAAGAGCAGTGTCAGGGTCCACTCTGTGAAATGAAGTATGGCACTGTACTGTTGCTGTATCTCCTTCACACTGTCGAGCATCACAGCGATTACGGCAATGATGATGGCAACCAGAAGCGCCGCGTCAAAAATTTTGCCGGCGTGAGTATCTGCCTCGAAAATGATTTCGTGCATTCGACGCCGTAGCGGATTGCGTCTATGTTTTTGAGGTGTCTCCTGCATAGTCTGATTTATCCCAACAGATCTGCTGGCTGAATAGGTTCATTCAGAGGTTCCTTTAAGGATAGGTGATATCAAAAAAATTACGACGGTGTAGGATTTGTCCTATTGACTTACGTTAACGTAAAGGGAAGAATACCGCGCAACTAGCATGGATGTTGCCGGGGAGAGTTGTAACAGGGTGGCATCCTTCTTTGTAGGCCGTCGGTTTTTATGCCGCTGACCACTGAATCCCAACTATAACCAATAATTTTAAGGAAAGGATGCCCGTATGAATACGTCCTGCCTCACCCCTGTTCTACGTTCTACACTGCTGAAAAGCTCACTCGCTCCGTTACTTCTGGCCGCGCTGATACCGCAACAGGCGACTGCTGCCTCTGGCTATTATCAACCCGCCGTCAATGCTGTTGCCTGTAGCGATGTTTTTACTGATGGAGACTGTTGGTCTACCGGGGCGGCACCGGGTGCGGGGGAATCGGCTTACTTTAACAACGGGCTCAGCTATAACCTCTCATTTACTGCGCCGGCGTCCTTTGGTACGGCTAAAGTTTATAATGACACCGTGACCTGGCTTCTCAACGGCAACACGGTCACTCTCACCGATTACCTTTATGCGGGTACTGGTAATATTGGAAATGTTGGTAACTTGACCTTGTCGGGTGGCACCGTTTCGAATAGCGTCGGTTGGATCGGCTCCAGTTCCAATACGACAGGCACCATTACGGTAGGGAATGCGGCCTGGAACAACAGCAGTAATGTCATCGTGGGCAGTTACGGTACCGGCACACTGAACATCAACAACGGCGGTGCAGTCACCAGTAATTATGGTCTCCTGGCGACATATGGCGGCAGCAGCGGCACGGCTACGGTTAACAACGGCGGCTCCTGGAACACCGTCAGCGGTCTCTATGTCGGCGGTAACAATGCCAATCCTGGGG
Source organism: Sedimenticola sp. (assembly GCA_040505895.1). Taxonomy (GTDB): domain Bacteria; phylum Pseudomonadota; class Gammaproteobacteria; order Chromatiales; family Chromatiaceae; genus Vondammii. The sequence continues at coordinate 76,148 of JBEVXU010000031.1, forward strand.
GGACCGGTGGGCTCACTGTCCATACCGGCGGCAGTGTCGATGTAGGCACCGAGCTGAAGGCCTGGGGCGGAGGTACCATCAACCTCTTCGGCGGCACCATCATCACCGCTGATTTCAACAGCTCCCTCGGCACCTTCAACCACACCGGTGGTATCCTCACCGTCGATGGCGGAAGCTACAGTGACGGCGCTGCAGACATGGTGGTTAATGGGACCAATTTTCCCCGTCTGGAGCTGATTAATGGTGCTGAAGCCAACTACGCTTCCGGGGATGCTGTGGTGGGTGATGATGAGACTGGTGTACTCCATATCACCACCAGCAGTTCAGCGACCAACGTCAATGGGAGGGTGGGGTGGCAAAAGGACTCTTCCGGTACGGTGAGGGTCCGTGACGCTAGTTCCAAGTGGACCAATACCTCAAGCCTCACTATTGGCAGTAGTGGTACGGGTGTTCTTGAGATCGATAACGGTGGCCAGGTAGAGTCCGGTGGAGCTGTCTACCTGGGGCGCTATGACAACGCTGGTACCGAAGATGACGGTGATGGTACGGTTACTGTCTCTGGCAGCGACTCCAAACTCTATACTACCGGCAGCGGCAGTATCAACATCGGTTACGCCGGTGATGGTGCCCTCACTGTTGAGGCCGGTGGAGTGGTTGAGTCTGCCGGAAATACATACATTGGGCGTGGCGGCAGTGGAGCCGGCACTGCCACAGTGACCGGCGCCAACTCCACCCTCTCCTCTGCGTCCACTCTTTTCGTGGGCTATAGCGGTAGCGGTATCCTGGATATTGAGAGCGGGGGGGCAGCCTCAAGTACTAATGGCGGCATCGTGATTGGTGGGTCTGGCACCGGCACAGTCACGGTTGATGGTGGGAGTTCTGTTCTTTCGGCATATTCTGATCTCTATGTGGGTAGCAGTGGCACCGGCATACTCAATCTTCAGATCGGCGGCAAGGCGACAAACGTACATTCATCGAGCGATGTCTATGTTGGTCGAGCCAGTGGAGGCAGCGGCACGGTTAACATCAACGCGGGCGGCGTCCTGAGCAGCGTTGACGACCTCTTCGTGGGCGGTGACTCCCTGGCCGCCGGCGGTACCGGCGTGATCAACGTCATCAATGGGGGCACCCTAACCGTGGCCGATACCCTCAAGGTGTGGGCGGATAACGGCGGCGATACCCAGCTAAATATCAGCGGTGGTACCACCACCGTTGGCAGCTTTGATGCGGCTGCAGGCAACTTCAATTTCACCGGGGGTCACCTCATTGTTGACGGCGGTACCTACGGGGATGGTTTGCCCAATCTGATCATCGATGGCATCAACGGCCCCACGCTGACACTGCGCAATGGCGCAACAGGTGATGGCGTTGCCACTAATCCCAATGCCTATGTCGGTAACAACGGGCAGGGTACGCTGAATATTGAAAGCGGCAGTTCGTTCTCTGGTGAATACGGTATAGTGGCCAACGGTGCTGATAGCAGTGGCACTGTCACGGTTAGCGGGGCGGGCTCAGCCTGGATCAACAGTAGTGACCTTAGTATTGGCAGTTCCGGCAGCGGCACCCTGACGGTTGCAGATCAAGGTCTTGTTACCAGTGGTGCTGATATTACGCTGGGGTATAGCGAGGCCGGCAGTGGCACGGTGACTGTCACCGGTAGTGGTTCGACTCTTGCCAATGGCGGCTGGGACTTCAATGTAGGTCGGTACGGAGAGGGTACCTTGAACGTCCTTGCAGGCGGTGAGGTCTCCTCTGCTTATTACAGTGATTTGGGTAAATACAGTACCGCTGTCGGCACCGCCACGGTGAGTGGTCCGGGATCGACCTGGAGCACGAGCCGTGAGCTGGTTGTCGGCGCTCAAGGTACAGGTACATTGAGTGTCAGGGATGGTGGCAGAGTCAGTACCTCTCTGCGTGATATTGTTGTGGGAGAGTTAGCCGGTAGTGTGGGCATGGTGACAGTGGAGGGCGCCGGCACCACACTGCACTCAGGTGACGATTTGGTAGTGGGCCGTTATGGTACCGGTACGCTCATTCAGGAAGGGGGTAACGTATCGGCTACCGGCTTTTCTGATGACACCTATATCGGCGAGTACGCCGGCGGCAGCGGCACGGTGACACTGAATGGCGGCGTAATGGAGACTAACGAGGTCTATTTGGGTGGCAGCTATAACTCTGCCGGCGGCACCGGTGTGCTCAATGTCAATCTGGGTGGTAACCTCATTGCAAGCAGCACAATGAAACTCTACAGCGGCGGCACTGTTAACCTCAATGGCGGCGCCATCATGGCCAATGCCCTTTACAGTGACGGCAGCTTCAACTTCAATGCCGGTTATCTGACCATCGGCAATGGTCTCGCTACCAGCAACCTCGGCAGCAACTTCGCCCTCAACCGCATGAGCACACTGACGGTGGGCGGCACCACCACCCTCGACGGCTTCAGCATGTTCACTCTCGACGGCGGCACCTTCTCTACCGGTGGGCTGGTGGATAATGGTGGCTTCACCTTTAATAGCGGTACCCTCAATATCACCAACGATAACCTCAGTATCGGTAGTGCGGGTCAGCTGGGCGGTGATGTGGAGCTGGTTCGTGGTCAGACGCTTACCACTACGATGGCAGCAGTGGTTGCGGGTGACGGGCTGCTCTATCTCAATGGTGGTAACTACTCGGGTAGTCTCACCAACGCCGGCCAGGTGACCATCGATAGCCAGCTTTCCAACCTTGGCGGCACCATTACCAACGACGGTCTGCTCAACGGTAACGGCCGTGTTAGTGCCCTATTGATCAATAACACGAGCGGTGAGGTGCTGGCCGAAAGTGGCGATACCCTGCGCTTTACCGGTTCCGGCAACAGCAACAGTGGCCAGATCACTCTCGCCGGTGGTACCGCTCGCTTTGAGGAGGATCTGACTAACGAGTTCGGTGGCGCGATTACCGGCCGCGGCACCCTCTATGCCAATGGTGGCCTCACCAATCGGGGTAACATGGGCTTCAGTGCCGGTACCACGGATATCCATGGTGATGTCAACAACGAGGCCGGCGCTTCCATCATCGTCTCCGGCGGCGGCACCCTCACTTTCTTCGATGACCTTGTCCACAACGGTACCGAGATTCGCGTCAGCGGCGGTAGTCGGGCGGTCTTTTTTGGTACGGTCTCCGGTGCGGGTAACTACACAGGTACGGGTACCGCCCAATTCGAGGGGGACCTGATGATAGGTAATAGCCCCACGCTAACCACTTCGACGCTTGATATGATCCTTGCGGGTAATACCACCGTCATGGAGTTGGGAGGAGTTGTACGTGGTACTGAGTACGACGCCTTCGATATCGATGCAACCCTTGAGATTTTGCAGGGCAGTACATTGGAAGTTGTTTACTGGGAAAGTTTTGCCGCCAATGTCGGCGATGTCTTCGACCTCTTTATCGCCGAGACGATACTGGGCGACTTCGGCACCCTCGACTTCTCAGGTCTGGGTGGCGGCCTCACCTGGCAGCTCGATCATCTGGTCGATGAGTTCGGCACCGGTGATGTCCTGAGGCTAACCGCCATGTCTGCGGTTCCCCTGCCTCCGGCAGCCTGGCTCTTCGGCTCCGCTCTGCTGGGGCTGATCGGCCTGCGCCGTCGTAGGAGTGTTCATTAAATCCAGCTGGCTACAGGTGCGGTGCCGATGGTGCCGCGCCTGTATAAACCAATCCTTCTGCACAACAACCTCAGGAAAGGACGCCGGTATGCCCTCGCTTCTTAACCGCACCGCTCGCCCCTCTGCATCTCTGAAAAGCACTCTCCCTCCGTTATTCGTGCTGTTTTTTGCGCTTGCCTGCCCACTAACGGCCGGCGCAGCCTACAAGTCATTAGAGGGGGGGGGGCAGAGCGGTAACAGCTTCCAGTTTAGCGGAGCCGACAACAGCAATAGTGGTAAAACGGCATCCCCTGACGGCACAGCACAGAATGAGGAGCACGGGACCAGCAAGACGGATGGTTTGGTCCGTGATCCCGGTGCAGGCACAACCACCTATTACGATGAGCTGATCCACAACGGCGCCGATATCAATATCAGTGGCAACGACCAGGCGGTCTTCCTGGGTGATGTCTCCGGTGCGGGAAACTATACCGGCACCGGCACCGCCTATTTCGAAGGCAATCTGATGCCGGGCAACAGTCCGGCGCTGATCAGCATGCCCAACATGACGCTGACCTCGACCAGTACCGTCATCATGGAGCTGGGCGGTGTGCTGCGCGAGCCGGGTTGCGGCGTCTATAACAGCTGTTATGACGCCTTCGATGTCAACGGTACGCTGACCATCAATAACGCCACCCTGAAGATGGCCTATTGGGACGGGTTTGTTGCTGCTGCCGGCGATACCTTCGATCTCTTCTATGCCGATACGGTATCAGGTGCTTTTGATACGTTGAATTTTAGCGCCATCGAACGCTGGGGCATTGAGTGGCAGCTCACCCATATTGTCGACTATACCGGCGGAACTACCGATGTATTGCGTCTGACCGCCGTTGACGTGGCGCCTGTACCTCTGCCGCCGGCGGCCTGGCTCTTTGGTTCTGCATTGGTGGGGCTGTTTGGCTTGAGGCGACGCAGGGGTGGCAGGCCCATGTGACCCTAAGGTAGGGTGTGATGGCACAGCTGAAGAGTTGTGCTGATCTGAAAAGAGAAATGCCCCGGAATTCTGGGGCATTTCTCTTTTTGTATGTCATCAACGGCACCTTATAAAGGGCCGTGGGAGACCGCTGAACTACTTGATATGAGCTGTCTTGATTGGATTGTCTATGGCCTTCTGCGTCGCCTCTTTTGAGGTGTAGTAGTTAGTGACGAAGGTCTGTTCATTCATCGGCGGTCTGACATAGCCCTCATCACTCTGGCGGGGTGGCAGGGTGATATGTTCAGGGGTTACGTCTTCATAGGGAATCTGGCTCAGCAGATGGCGAATAGAGTTGAGGCGGGCATGTTTTTTGATGTCCGCATCGACTACATACCATGGGGCCTGCTTGATATCGGTGTAAGCAAACATTTTGTCCTTGGCTTTTGAGTAGTCGAGCCAGCGCTTACGGGACTCCAGATCCATTGGGCTCAGTTTCCATCGCTTCAGCGGATCGGTCAGGCGGCTTTTGAAGCGGCGGTCCTGCTCTTCATCACTGACCGAGAACCAGTATTTGATTAGAATGATGCCGTTACGCACCAGCATCCGTTCAAATTCGGGGCAGGAACGGATGAACTCATGGTACTCTTCGTCGGTACAGAAACCCATCACCCGCTCGACACCGGCACGGTTGTACCAGCTGCGGTCGAATAGCACCATCTCACCCGCCGCCGGCAGATGGGGGACGTAGCGCTGGAAATACCACTGACTTGTCTCTTTCTCGGTAGGTGTGGCCAAGGCAACCACTGGGCAGACGCGAGGGCTGAGGTACTGGGTAATGCGCTTGATTACGCCGCCTTTACCCGCAGCATCACGGCCCTCAAAGACCACAACCACCCGCAGGCCCTTGTACTTGATCCACTCCTGGAGCTTTACCAGTTCGATCTGGAGCTCATGTAGCTCCTTCTCATAGAGTGCATTGGGTATCTTGTAGGGCTTCACTTTTTTTGTAGCCCCTTTCTTGCCTTTGCCTTTTTCCTTGCCCTTTTTCTTCTCACTCATTGGATGATTCTCAAATATAAAAACGTCAAAATTATTCCCCTAGGAGGGTGTCACAAAAGTCCCCTCTCCCCACCGGGGAGAGGGTGAGGGTGAGGGGGGTCAATAGGTAACTTATTGATTTAATAGACCCTCATCCTAACCTTCTCCCTCGTAGGGAGAAGGGACTGGTGCTTTTACGACACCCTCCCTAGTGGAGGCGGTTAGCAATAACTATAGATGATTTATCTCGACGATCCCCTAAATAAATCATTTCCGACGCTGTTTGACGGCATCAGCCAGGGCATGAAGTAGTGGTTCAGTATCCTGCCAACTGATACAGGCATCGGTGATGCTCTGGCCGTAAACCAGTTCTTGGTCGGCACGCCAATCCTGGCGTCCGGCTTGGAGGAAACTTTCGATCATCACTCCCATGATGCGTTGGTCACCACGAGCAATTTGCCCTGCCACATCATGGCAGACATCAATCTGTTTCTGGTGGCGCTTGCGGGAGTTGGCATGGCTGACATCAATCATAAGCTGTGGTTTGAAGCCCGCCTTCTCCATCTCCTCGGCAGCGATGTTGATGCTCTCTGTATCGTAGTTAGGACGGCAGCCACCACGCAGAATGGCATGGCAATCCTTATTGCCGCCGGTGGCAAAGATGGCGGAGAAGCCCTCTTTGGTTACCGACAGGAAGTGGTGGGGTTGGGAGGCGGAGCGGATGGCATCAAGGGCAATCTTCAATGTGCCGTTGGTGCCGTTCTTGAAACCGACCGGGCAGGAGAGGCCGGATGAGAGTTCGCGGTGGCCCTGGCTCTCTGTGGTACGGGCACCGATGGCACCCCAGCTCACCAGATCAGCGACGTATTGAGGGCTAATCAGATCAAGAAACTCGGTGCCGGCGGGTAGCCCCATACTGTTGACGTCGAGCAGTAGACGTCGTGCCAGATGGAGTCCTTGATTGATATGGAAAGTCCCGTCGAGATCGGGGTCGTTGATCAACCCCTTCCAGCCCACAGTGGTGCGGGGTTTCTCGAAATAGACGCGCATCACGATCATCAGATCATCCTTTAATTCATCCCTGAGCCGATTAAGCTTCTCTGCATAGTCGCGGGCGGCAACAGGATCGTGAACCGAACAGGGGCCGACAATTACCACCAGGCGGTCATCTTCACCATGAATGATGCGGTGGATCTCCTGACGGGCGTTAAACACCGTCTCCGCGGCCTCGTCGCATATTGGTAAGTCAGCCAATAGTTGTGCCGGTGCTACCAACTCTTTGATGGCGCGGATTCGGAGGTCGTCTGTTTGCGGGCGCATGGTCGTCTGTTAATCCTGAGTATCGGTTTGATAAGGCCCGGATTATAACCTGAATCAGCGACGTTATGGCGGATGGGGTGGGTTGACATATCTGTACGGTTGGAGTCTATTTGTTTGGGAATATAAGTTACTTAACATGGAGGTGTTGAATGTCCGGCATAACACTGGTTATAGGTAATCAGAACTACTCATCCTGGTCGCTACGGCCATGGCTGTTTTTGTGTCACCATCAAATCCCTTTCACCTGCAGGAAAGTCTCTCTCTTTGTTGAGACTACGGCTGCCGATCTCACACCCTATTTTTCTGATGCCAAGGTACCCGTGCTGCAGGATGGTGATCTCGAAGTGTGGGACTCCCTGGCGATTCTTGAGTACCTGGGTGAACGTTTTCCTGAAAAGCCGGGTTGGCCTCGGGAGTCGGGGGCTCGTGCCGTGGCAAGGGCGGTGAGTGCGGAGATGCACTCCAGCCTGTTCGACCTTCGAGGAGAGCTGCCGATGAACTGTCGTCGTCGTTTTCCCGACTTCAAACCCAGTGCCGCCGCCCGGAGAGACATCGAACGAGTGCTCAATATCTGGCGACTTTGTCGCGAAACCTATGGAGAGGACGGTCCCTGGTTATTTGGCAATTTCTCCGTTGCCGACTGTATGTTTGCCCCGGCGGTACTGCGTCTGATCAGCTATGAGGTAGTGCTTGATGATGTGGCGCGTGAGTACAGTGAGACAGTTTATAGTAGCCCGGCTATTCAGGAGTGGGTGGCGGCGGGAAAGGCCGAGGCTGAGGTGATTAAGGCGGATGAGGCGGACTGGCCGAGCGTAGCGATCTAATGGCTCCTAGTCCTCGGAACACTCGCTCAGTTTAAACTGGCAGATAATCGCTTTCAGTTCGGTTGCCACTCGGCCAAGTCGCTCAATCTCTTCCAGGGCGGTGCGGGAGAAACCGGCGGCTTCTTTGCTGCCGTTGCTGATTTTGATAATGCTACGGTTGATTTCTACCGCCACGGCAGACTGCTCCTCCGATGCGGTGGCGATCATGGTATTCATGGCACTGATGGCATCGGTGGAGTCTGCAATCGCCTGCAGAGAGGCACGGGCTCGATCCGTCTGTTTAATATTCTCCGCCATCGTTTTGTTGCCTGCCTCCATTGCCGTCACCGCTTGACGGGTATTGGTTCGCAGACGTTCTATCATCTCCTCGATTTCGATAGTTGATGTTCTGGTACGGCTGGCGAGGTTACGTACTTCGTCGGCGACTACGGCAAAGCCGCGCCCCTGTTCCCCGGCGCGTGCTGCTTCAATCGCGGCATTCAGGGCAAGCAGATTGGTCTGGTCGGCGATGCTTTTGATGACATCCAGCACAGAACCGATCTCTTCACTGTCCTCTTCCACTTTGAGGATGATTTCGGTGGCTGCCTGTACTTCACCGCTGAGAGAGCGGACTGCTGCAGCACTCTCCTCGACAGTTGTACGGCCAACCTCGGCATCTCTCTCTGCAGTTTTTGATGCGGTCTCCGCGCCGGTTGCATTTTTTGCGATGGAACCGATAGTTTCAGACATCTGATTGATGGCGGTAACCACCTGATGTGTTTCACTCTCCTGTTCCAGTACTTTCTGTGTGATCTGGTGTGATGCATCGGTACTCTTGTTCGCGGCATCAATCACATTGTCTGCTGATACTGCCGTGTGTTTCACCAACACGCCGATCGTGGATACAAAGGTGTTGAAGCTCTGGCCAAGCTTGCCGATCTCATCACTCCCGGCAATAGAAAGCCGGTTTGTCAGATCGCCATCGCCCTGTGCGATATCATCCAGTGCCTCTACCACCGACTGAAGTGGCTTGGTGATGTAGCGGTTGCTCAGCCATGCCAGTAGAACAACAACCAGCAAGCCAAACAGCAGAAGTGAAGCAACAAATGTGATTGCCTTCTTTGAGTCTGAAATCAAGGCGGCGCTACTTTGATCAATCGCCCCTGTTTGTCGCTCCAGCAGTAGTTTCAACTTAGTGTCAATTTTCTCAATTAGAGGGGCTGCCTGGTCACGTACCAGCCAGGAATCGGTGTGCCACTGCTCGCCACCATGTATACGCTTGAGCTCTTCAATGTTAAGTTTTGACTGCTCTAGGAGAGCTTCAAATTGTTCAAATGCATCCTCCTGGTCCAGGGTCAACAGCTCACCAAAGCCTCGGATTTTTGTGATCAGCCCCTCTGTTCTCTCAATATAAAGGTCAAGGTCGTTGATCACGGCATCACCACGGAAGGCCAGATAGGCCCTGATACTGTTGATTACACTGCTCCAGGTATAGCGGAGATCGGTCAGTGCTACCAGCAGTTCACGCCGTTCCGCCCCAGAGGACTCCTCACGCTCAGAGAGAATCATTCGGGAGGTGAGGTCGATGGTCTGTCGGTTGATCGGATTGATCTTTTGATTGGCAAAGGCCATGCCGGGGTATCTTTTTTCGTTGCTGGCAACGGTTTCCAATAACTGCTCGCCAAGTTCACGGAACCGTTTGAAGTCGTCGCCCAGTTGGTTTGTCAGTTTGTCTGATTCGGGATCACCGGTAATGGTGGGGAGCTTTTTCAACTCGATAAGCAGCGATTCCGAGCGTTCAAGCCCCTGTCGGTAGTTCTCCCTGTGTCCCTCTTCTTTACTGGAGAGGAAAAAACCGAGCGCACTGCTGGTCTGGTTGACCTCAATAGCTAACTGCTTTGTGCCAAGAATAGCCGGCCGATACGTATGAACCAACTCTGTAACCGATTCACTGAGATGAGATAGTCTGTAGATCGCTAGTGAGGAGATGCCGGTCAGTAGCAGGAACATGAGAGCGTAGCCTGCCAGAATCTTATGTCCCACCTTCAAGTTATTAATTAGAATAGTTGTCGCCTCATGTATGAAATATTATTAGAGAGGAGAATGGGGGGTTATCCAGTGATTATAGATGGATGGCCTCAGTATTAAAGGGGGTTTTTATTTTCTGGTGCCGTTTTCTATGTTTTTCGGTACCATAAATTAAGAAATAATGTATATATACAACGGGTTACAGTCTTATGTATTCACTCACTCCTGAGCAGGTAAGTGAAATCGACCAGAAGCATCTCTGGCACCCTTATCAACCGATGCACGGTGCGGTTCCTCCTTATGTGGTTGAGTCCGCCCAGGGTGTTTATTTGCAGCTTGGTGATGGACGCAGGGTAATTGATGGCATGGCTTCCTGGTGGTGCATGATCCATGGCTACAGCCACCCACGTCTTAATCAGGCACTGCATGATCAGATTGAAAAGATGGCTCATGTGATGTTTGGCGGCCTCACCCATGAGCCTGCTGCCGTACTGGCGGAAAAACTGGTTGAGCTTACCCCCAGGGCGCTACAAAGTATTTTTCTCTGCGACTCCGGCTCGGTAGCCGTCGAGGTGGCCATCAAGATGGCGTTGCAGTACTGGATTGCACTGGGAAAAATAGGTAAAAGCCGGTTGGTTACGCTGCGTAACGGCTACCATGGTGACACCTTTGCCGCCATGGCGGTGTGTGATCCGGTGAACGGCATGCATCACCTGTTCAAGGATGTGCTGCCACAGCACTTCTTTGTCGAAGCACCCACCTGTCGTGATGATGTTGATTGGGAATCTTCACAGATTGAACCTTTACGGCAAACACTGGAAAGCCACCATCGGGAAATTGCCGCCCTCATTCTCGAACCGATTGTTCAGGGGGCGGGGGGTATGCGCTTCTACTGTCCGGAGTATCTGCGTCAGGCACGTGCACTCTGTGATGAGTATGACGTGCTGATGATCGCAGATGAGATCGCCACAGGTTTTGGCCGCACCGGTCGCCTCTTCGCTGTGGAGCATGCAGGCATTACTCCCGACATCATGTGCCTTGGTAAATCACTGACCGGCGGCTATATGACGCTCGCGGCAACCCTCACAACCCGAAGGGTGAGTGAGGCGATTTCAAATAATCCCCCAGGGGCGCTGATGCATGGACCCACTTTTATGGCCAATCCGCTGGCCTGTAGTGTTGCCGGCGCCAGTATAGAGTTGCTGTTGTCGGGGGATTGGCAACAGCGAGTAGCGGAGATAGAGGGACAACTCAGGGACGGTTTGATGGGCTACGCCGACCATCCTGCGGTGGCCGATGTTCGGGTATTGGGCGCCATCGGTGTTGTAGAGCTGAAGGAGCCTCTCGACATGGCGGCTACACAGGAGATATTGCTTGAACAAGGTGTCTGGCTGCGCCCCTTCGGGCGACTGCTCTATACTATGCCGCCGTTTATCACTGAAGGCCCGGAGGTTGCCGCTATCTGCAGTGCTATCGGAGTTGTGCTCGATAGTATGGATTAGTAAGCCACTGCTTTTCAGCAGTACAACATGTACTTACCGGCTCATAGATGGAGTGTCAGAGCGCTCCTGAGTGATCGAAGGAGCTGCGGTCAATGTTGTCCCGTGGGATGTGAGCATCGCCTCTAACTCCGGTTGGGACATTCGAAATTGAATGCCGGTGTTGTCCTTGCTTCCATGAATGACAAGACCACTGATCTGCCACTCGTGCTCACCTACGGGCAGAATAATGTCTACCAGATTCCCTGGGGGTATGGACAGGGATTTACTTTTGATGTTTATGCCCTCGCTGGTGATATCGCCGGCTATGAAGAAGAAACTTCTTTCACGATAGATCAACTGTAGCTCTATGTCAGTGCTGATGCGCTGACTCTTTCGCCTCTCTTTTTCCATCACTGATTGCACCCTGCCTTTATCTGTTGTTGATTCTGAAATTATTTTATGTGGCTATGCACAATAGTCCTGAAGCACTCTCTTCATAGAAAAAAAGTGCATCTGTTAGGAGCGAATTTATTCGCGATCAGGCTCCGGGGCATGTTCTTCGCGAACAAGTTCGCTCCTACAGCCGGTTCCCGGATTATTGTGTACAGCCATTTCATTTTATGTGGAGTATATTTCCACGATGTTACAAAATCATGACAGTGTGGCGAAGTATGAGGTTAAAGGTAGAAATGTCCTCCAATTACATATGTGGAGTGATGAAAAGCCAACAAGTAGCCTAAGGAGCCTCTGAACAAGTCATGACCGATTGCCTTGCACTCAGGAGGCGAAATATCTGCGTTGAAGATCTTACTAATAGCCTGCTATCAGTTGCGATCTTCGCCTTGATCTTGCGTCTCCTGAGCACAACTCAATTCGGCCAGACTTATTCAGAGGCTCCCTAATGGGTTTCGTAAGCTCAGCCCAGGCTACATTCTGTTACCGATTTTTGACAGGCTACTTTGTCAACGCCATAAACAGCTTTGGCAGCTGCTCCGGTAACCGCTCCACCTTGTCGATTACGGTGTATTGGTTGCCAAAGATGTCTTTCACGTACTCATCCGCTTTGGGATCGAGGTTGATGCAGTAGGTGTAGATTCCCTGTTGATCTAGTTCCTGAACCGCCCGATGGGTATCTTGGATCAGATGTTTTGGATCGTTGACGTCGATATCCGCCGGTTCCCCATCGGTGAGAACCAGCATCAGTTTCTTGTCGGCTTTGCGCGCTCCCAGATAGTGTGCCGCATGGCGCATGGCGGCCCCCATCCGGGTTGACCAGCTCGCCTCTACGGCGGCGAGGCGGCCTTTAACGGTGTCATCCCAAGACTCCTCAAAACCTTTGATGTGCTGGTAGCGCACCTCGTGCCGGGTGTTGGAGGAGAAGCCGGCGATGGCGAACTCATCTCCCAGTTTTTCGATCGCCCAGCTCAACAGTGCGACCGCTTCCTGGCTTAGTTCTAGGATCGACTGGTTGGCGCCCTCCGGTATCTCGTTAAGGGATTCGGAGAGGTCGAGTACCAGCATTACGGCGATGTCACGGCCGTCGTGACGGTGGCTCATGTTGATGCGTGGATCGGGATTGTGACCGGCGCGGTAGTCGATCAGTGAACGGATCGCCACGTCGAGGTCGAGCTCACTGCCCTCTTCCTGGTAGCGGATGCGCACATAGTGTTGTGGCTTGAGTAGATCGAGCATCTGTTTCAGGCGCTTGGCCAAGGCCTCATGTTTGGAGAGCAGAGCATCAATCTTGCCTGCGTCACCGGAGGGGTGTAGCCGCTCGTAGAGACTGACCCAGTCGGGGCGGTAGGTCTTGGTGTTGTAGTCCCACTCCGGGTAGTGGCGGGGCGGCAGGCCGTTGATCTCCTCCGGGTTCTCTTTGGCCTTCTGCTCAGCGTCGAACATCTCCTCTTCGTCACCCTCTTCGATGAATTTCCACATGTGACGATTATCATCGCGGTAATCCACCTGCGTGTCGGCAAAGTAGACGTTGGCTGACATATCCTGCTGACGACGTGTACGGGCGATGAAGGAGAGTGCCAGATTGACGGCGCTCTGGGTGTTTGTTTCCCCGGTGGCCATCATCTCTTGGAAGCGCTGTGCAAATTCGGTGATGTCCGGGTTTTTGTAGCCGTGATCTGGATTGAGAATGGCATATGACATCATTGCCAGACGGTGGCGGATGCAGGACTCTTTCTCGGGGTCGCAGTCATTCTCAATTGGCTTGGGGTGCAGCCCAAGCCAGATGTCACGCATGCCGGGATATTCACTCAGGGTGAGATACTCCACCCGGCTGTCCTCGAACAGTTCGGCAGCCACCCGCTGGAAGGGGCTGAGATTGTCGGCAAAGATCTGCTCGGTCCAGCGCTTGTGAGCCGCCATGTGGGCCAGTACTGCACGATAGCGGTTGAGGCCGGAGATACCCTGCTTGTCATCAAATACATCAGGGATCCGCATACCCAGGGGATCGTAGTAGGGCGTCGGTTTGCGTAGCTCATCCCACCCCTCGGAGTAGGGCACAAGGTGCTCCTTCATCTCCCACAGGGATTTCAGGTAGAGGCTCAGTTTACGCTCACTATCGGCATAGAGGGTGCCGTGGCGCTCCCGCTGCAGGATTGCCCTACTGTCTGCAGATTGCAGGCTGAAGTAGTCTATCTGCCGCTCGGGGTGGTCATTGTAGTGGAGCACACCGTAGTCAACCCAGTTGCGGATACCCTCCAGCGATAGCTGGTGCAGCAGGTAGGGGGTCTGCCGCAGTACCTCGGGCATGCCGGGGCTGGGGTAGGTGGCACTCTGCACGTTATGTACCGAGGTGCTGGTGCGCTCCATCATCTCCAGAATCAGCTCAATAAAGCGCTCGAACTGCTCCCAACTGCGGAGCCTGCGGGCCGCCTCCGGGAGTGCCTGCATAAAGTCGAGAATAGACTTTCCGTTTGGGCTGCGGGAGATTTTCCATACACTCTGGGATACGTAAACGAGGGCCTGCTCACCCAGTATGTCAGCTACCTGAGGCATCTCCTCCAGATAGACCAATACCGGCTCGAAACCACGGCCGATCATACAGACTAATGAGGCGCCGTCGAGATAGTCCTTGATGCCTGCGGGCGACAGCACGGCTGCCGCCTCCTCCATGCAGTCGGGGAATACACTCTCCAACTGCTGAAAGTTGCAGCTCAGCTGTTCACGATAAGTTTGAAGGTCGGTTTCATTCAGGCTCATATGGTTTCGCCACAAATCTTGATGCCAAGCGCTCAGTGCTAAAATATAGAGGCTACACTGAATAGGTAATACGTCAGAAGATACACAGAGTGCACAGAGAAAAAAGGGTGCCGAGAGAAGAATTAAATCGGCAATGGTTACCTTAGTATTCTTTAGAACTTCTCTGCGTTCTGCTTGCCCCCTGACCTACTAGTTACTGTTCAAAGACAGCATCGATAGCGTGGTCCAGAGTGATCCGTATATCGATATCATCAGTGATGGGACGCACCATCGCCATGCGGCAGGCAGCGCGGGGTGCGATACCGCGGTTGATCAGTTGTGCCGCGTAGACCAGCAGACGGGTGGATATGCCTTCATCCAGTCCGTGGCCCTTGAGGTTGCGGGCATTCTCTCCAATTTTCACCAGTTTTAGGGCGGTGTCACTGTCGATACCGGCTTCCTTGGAGACGATGCCAGCCTCTTTAGCGGCGGATGCATAGTCAAAATCCATGCCGGCAAACCGCTGTTTAGTAGACTGTTTCAGATCCTTCATCAGGCTCTGGTAGCCGGGGTTGTAGGAGATCACCAGCTGGAAATCGGGGTGGGCCTCAATCAGCTCGCCTTTCTTGTCCAGCGGCAACTGACGGCGGTGATCCGTGAGCGGGTGGATCACCACTGTAGTGTCCTGGCGTGCTTCGACGATCTCATCCAGGTAGCAGATGGCACCGATACGGGCGGCGGTAGTGAGTGGGCCGTCCACCCAGCGGGTGCCATCGGAATCCAGCAGGTATCGACCCACCAGATCTGAGGCGGTCATATCCTCGTTACAGGCTACGGTGATCAGCGGTCTACCCAGTTTCCATGCCATATGCTCTACAAAGCGAGATTTACCGCAACCGGTGGGGCCCTTGATCATTACCGGCAGGCGCTCGTCGTAGGCGGCTTCGTAGAGGACTACCTCGTCGTCCTGTGCTTCGTAAAAAGGCTCTTCGGTGATCTTGTACTGGTCGATGTTGAGGTCCATTACGACTCCCCTCGGGTGTGGGTCAATTGGATAATTTCGATTAGGATAGAGGGGATTAGCTATAAGTGATACTCAAATTAATTAATGTGGCGTATAAGTTATATCTTATGCATTCACTGCTACCCCTCGGATGAGTATAGAGAATAGTGTGCAACAATACGTTTTTAAGTAGATAAGAACGACGCAAACCCGGTGATCTCTATTCCCGATTTCCAAACCTTCATTATGTTGAGTAAGCATGATCAAAGATCTGACAGTTCAAACACAGTTGAAGTCGGCGTTTCCCTTTCTGAGCGGCGCTCCCGCCCATTTTCTGACTGCTTTTTTCGAAAGCGGAAGTATTGTGCAACTGGAGAAAGGGAGCCATATATGCCTCGAAGGGCGTGAGTGTACGCATTTGGCACTGGTTGTTGAAGGTAGTGCAAGGGTCTACAAGATCGGGGAGAACGGCAGAGAGATTACCCTCTATAGGGTAGGCTTTGGTGAAAGCTGTATTCTGACCGCCTCTTGTATCCTCAGTAGCCTTCCCTTTCCCGCATTTGCCGTAGCCGAGACACCTGTGACTGCTTTTGTTATTCCTGCGTCGAAAGTAAGGGTGTGGCTGGCGGAGTGGAGTGCTTGGCGAGAGTATGTTTTTAGCTTGGTGGCACAGCGACTGACTAATGTGATCAGTGTGGTTGAAGAGGTGGTATTCCGGCGAATGGATGAACGCATCGCGAACTATTTGCAAAGCCACTCCACTCCGGATGGGACCAGGGTTTCTGCAACACACCAGGAGATTGCCTCTGATCTGGGTACCTCCAGGGAGGTGGTGAGTCGGATTCTTAAAGATTTTGAGAGTGACGGCCTGGTTCGAATTGCCCGAGGTTCAATCGAAATCATTGATATAAAGCATTTCGCGCAACGTGCATAGCGAGTGAGCCTCACCTGTGTGACATTGTCACAGACTGCATAGGCGGTATAGAGATAATATCCTTCGTAACAAAACAGCCATTTTATATTTTGTCTGTTTTTTCTATCGATTGTGAAGGAGAGTGTGATGAAAAAGAATGTTGGTGGTATTGACCGTACTGTACGCGTAGTGGTTGGTTTGGGTCTGATTGGCTGGGGTGTGGCAACAGGCAACGTTTGGGGTGCCGTCGGTATTGTGCCCCTGTTTACCGCCGCAATTGGTTGGTGTCCCGCCTATCTTCCCTTCGGTATCAAAACCTGCAAGATGGACTGATTTTTCAGTCTGATTGCACATTACCTTCCATGCTGCTCAATAATTTGCAGCAATAAAAAAGCCCTGCAATAGCGGGGTTTTTTGTGTCCGTTAATGTCTCCCTATCGCTCCTCTCAAGCGTGATCTCTTCGTGATCACAGGGCAATTTTTGATCCTTAAGTTGCATCGCACGCTGTTTGCCACGCTCTATCAGGCTTATGGCTGTATCCATTCAATAATCATGCTGTAGTTTTTTCGGCCGAAAAACATACTGTTTTTCAAACCATAAATACTCAAATCCTGCTAAAACAGTGTAATCCATAAATAATGTGATCAAGGCACCCTGTCAGCTTAATAATTTGGGGGGGGGTCACAAAACCAGAGAAATAATCATTATAGAGTTCACCTGCCAAACACAAGGTTTAATAAAATTGCTTGGACGGATTGTCTAACAAGCAAGGGGCACTTATGCGAACACTATCTAAAACATTAATGCCTTTTCTTTTTTTGTTCAGCCAAAACAGCTTTGCTCACTTGCGCTGGTTTGTTGATGATGAAGGAGCTTATAGAGATGTCACCTATCAATTAGACTGGTTAATTGTTTTAATTATGATTGGTGGTGCATTGTTTGTATCTATCTGTATCATGCTCGAAAAAAAATCATCTGAAAATGAATCATATTATAAATATCTTTCCAGACCTTATCCCATGAAAGGTTTAGAGTGGCACTTTTTAAGTTTAATTGTTGTCGTCATGTTAGCCGTAAATATTATACAAGGCGTTTTTTTAGCGCCTAATCTCATACTGCCGGATGTAATGAAAGCAAATGGAATGCTCATACAGTTGGCTGTACTGGTAATGCTATTTATCTCACCTTTGTTATCTGGATTATTATTATTGCTGCTTATTTTTTCATTACCCGCCATGTTACCTATGGAATTATTGATTGATTATGTTTTTGAATTTGTAGGTCTTGCGCTGGCATTAATATTAATTTCACCCAGAATAAATCACCGGGACCGCAGTCTACTTAACAAGTTGGATTTACCTATTCCTGTTGGTGCAACCAATGCCGCAAGAGCCTTGCGCATATTCATTGGTTTGCAATTATTGCTTCTTGCCGTACATAATAAATTATTAGATCCTGGGATGGGGTTGGTTTTTCTGGAAGAAAACAGTTTTTATAATTTTATTTCACTGATGGGTTTCGAACAATTTACTAATTTACATTTTATTTTTTCCGCTGGTCTAGCCGAAGCATTATTTGGTCTTATGCTTATTCTGGGTATTTCTACTCGATTTGTTATGCTTGTGGTGTCATTCTTTTTTATAGCAACAACAATTCTGACAGGTATTCATGAACTGGTAGGGCACTTACCGATTTTTTCTATCGCTCTGATTATATTACTTTATGGCAGTCGTTCAAATATTCTGAGAACCTATTCTGTCCGGTTTGCATAAGGTAATGAAAAAAATAAATAAATACTTTAGACTGTTTATGGGCACGGCTGTGCTCTTAATATTTACCTTTAATTTTAGCAAAGTCCTGGCAACATACGGTAATAATACATTGGCAGCAGATGATCAGTTGTCAGAAAAACATATTCAGTCTTTCATACTAGAGTCAACATCTAAAACGGAGTCTGAATTTTGTAAAAACCGTTCTTCTCAGGGAAAAACTTTACCCGAAGAAAATAACAAAAAGACTATGCTGCCGCATATGGATCATAAACCCCGGCATGGTGGTCAGTTTTTTATGGCGGTAAACAAACATTACCATCTGGAAGGTGTGTATTCCATGGAGTGCGGCTTCGAATTATATTTATATGATGAATTCACGCAGCCAATAAAGCCTGATGTGTTTCAGGCTTTTATCCAAGTGAATCAGCTTTTTTCTGATGAGGAAAGCTGGGAAAGTCATCTGTTTCTCACAGCAACACCCGATCAACAAAAACTAACCAGTTATAAATTACAGCTTGAATCTGATGATGATGGCGATACCGGAAAAGTTTCTATTGATCTGTATTTAAAATATCCGGGTAATCAGGAGCCTGATATTTACAACTTTCTGAATTATCTGATTGATAAGCGCCCCTCAGCCAATTCGAAGCAGGCACTTCTTGACCTGCTGCCGAAAATTTTAAAAATATAAGATCTGAAATGGTAGGGTCAATCCTGCAGTTGCCCAGACGCTTAACCCGGGTGAAACGTCCTGGCCGATGTGATCAGTGTGGTTGAAGAGGTGGTATTTCGGCGAATGGATGAACGCATCGCAGACTATTTGCAGAGTCACTCCACGCCGGATGTGATCAGGGTTTCTTCAACACACCAGAAGATTGCTTCTGATCTGGGTACTTCCAGGGAGGTGGTGAGTCGGAATATTTCATTATTTGAGGCGAGTAGTGCTACATGGATGTAGCGCTTACGGACCCAAGGGATGGAATATTGTGCATATTTAACGAAAATAATGGGAAAATCTGACCAAATTCAGCGCTCCCGCAGTAGGTTCTCTATTCTCGGACAGGCTCCTAGCCAGTGAGCCTCGCCTGTGTGACATTGTCACAGACTGCATAGGCGGTATACAGATAATATCCTTCGTAACAAAACAGCCGTTTTATATTTTGTCTGTTTTTTCTATCGATTGTGAGGGAGAGTGTGATGAAAAAGAATGTTGGTGGTATTGACCGTATTGTACGCGTAGTGGTTGGTTTGGGTCTGATTGGCTGGGGTGTGGCAACGGGCAACGTTTGGGGTGCCGTCGGTATTGTACCCCTGTTTACCGCCGCAATTGGTTGGTGTCCCGCCTATCTGCCTTTCGGTATCAAAACCTGCAAGATGGACTGATTTTTCAGTCTGATTGCACATTACCTTCCATGCTGCTCAATAATTTGCAGCAATAAAAAGCCCTGCAATAGCAGGGTTTTTTGTATCCGCCAATATCTCCCCATTGCTCCTCTCAAGCGTGATCAATTTGTGATCTCTTCGTGATCACAAGGCGATTTTTTGATCCTTAAATTACATCACACGCTGTTTGCCATGCTCTATCAGGCTCATGGCTGTATCCATTGAACAATCATGCCGCAGTTTTCGCGGCCGAAAAACATAAGGTGATAAAGATTATGAAATTGAATAAACAGACAGTTACAAGCATTCTTGGCATTACCCTGATGTCCGTCGCATTGGCCGCATGCTCTACCGATATGAAGAGTGAGAAAATGGAGGGTGAAGCCATGATGGATAAACATATGTCCGGTGAAAAAATGATGGAGAAGGAGCCTATGAAGGGCGAGATGATGCATGAGAAGACGATGAAGGAGCCCATGGAAGGCGAGATGATGGACGGAAAGATGACGATGAAGGGCGAGATGATGGATGAGAAAATGATGAAGGAGCCCATGGAAGGTGAGATGATGGACAAGAAGATGATGAAAAAAGAGATGTGAAGAAGTGAACCGGTTCTGAGTTAGCGCTCTAAAGCTGGACACAGAGAATGCGGAGGAGGCGCTGAGGAATGCTCTGATTTTTAATAGCTGATCTCTGCGCACCCCGCTTCTCTTTACGACCTTTGCATCCCAATAAATGCTGTTTTCAGGTATCTATTCAGCAGTTTGGCTCTGAGTGCTTATCATCCTGTCTCGTACTCACTGAGGGTGATGATGGACTCTGAATCTTTAGTTAAGAGAGAATTTCATGCAGCGCAAGGTGCTGATAGTAGAAGATGAACCCGATATCTCCCGCCTGGTGCAGGAGCATCTGGCAGATATCGGCTGTGATGCCGATATTGCCGGTGATGGCGGCTCCGCCCTGTCGCTGTTTGCCGAAGGGGGTTATCAGCTTGTTGTACTTGATCTGATGCTGCCTGATACCGATGGACTGACGCTCTGTCGAAAGATGCGTGAGACGGCCGGTTACATCCCTATATTGATGCTGACAGCAAAATCAAGTGAACTCGATCGCGTGCTTGGGTTGGAGGTGGGTGCAGATGACTACCTGACAAAGCCCTTTAGTATTCCGGAGCTGATTGCCCGTATTAAAGCGCTCTTCAGACGGGTGGATGCGCTGCAGCAACCCGACACTAAGGAGACTCCCGGGCAGATTCTGCAGTGGAACGGCATGGTGATCGATGTTGATCGGCGCCAAGTGATAATTGATGACCACCAGGTCGAACTGACCGCACGGGAATTTGACCTGCTGCTTTTCTTTGCCCGCCACCCAGGTCGTGTATTCAGCCGTGTTCAGCTACTCGACCAGGTATGGGGGTATAACCATGATGGTTATGAGCATACCGTCAACTCTCACATCAACCGGTTGAGGGCGAAGATTGAGAGCGATCCATCCAATCCTGGATTTATCCGTACCGTCTGGGGTGTGGGTTATAAGTTCTCCGATACTCAGGAATAAGGAGGAAAGTTTCGTGTTCCACACCTTATATTCCCGTCTCTCTGCCACGTTGGTGGTTATTTTTATCACCATTGGTATCACCTACGGCATCATCACTTCATCAACTATCAAAAGCTATCTGCAGGAGCTTACCCAGCACTTCAACCGTGATCTGGCATCGCGCATCGTTGCAGATCGTAATCTTGTTGAAGAGGGAAAAATTAATGCATCGGCACTGAAGAAGACCTTCAGCGCCTATATGGATATAAATCCAAGTATTGAGATCTATCTGCTGGATAAGGGGGGGCGTATTCTCTCCTTTTCAGCAGACCCCGGCCGGGTAAAACGAGAGCATGTGGATATTGCCCCGATCCAGGCTTTTCTGAGTGGAGATGACTTCCCCTTGCTGGGTGATGATCCACGCTCCCATGACCGTAAAAAAGCCTTCTCCGTCACCCCTGTGCCCTCCGGTGATGCACCAGAGGGCTATCTTTATGTAGTGCTACAGGGTGAAGAGTTCGACTCAGCAGAACAGATTGTTCTGGAGAGTTATGCGCTTCGCTTCAGTGCCTGGGTGGTTGCCGTCAGTCTGGGTATTGGACTTCTGATCGGACTGCTCCTGTTTCATCTGCTCACCCGCAGACTACAGCGTCTATCTCAGGTAATGGATGCTTTCAGGCACAGTGAGTTTACCCAACATATCGCCTATAGCCCACAAGGGAGTTATTCTCATGACGAGGTGGCTCTTCTAGGTACGGCCTTTGACAGCATGGCAGAGCGGATTACTGTTCAGTTGTCTGAGTTGAAAGATCAGGACCAACTGCGCCGAGAGCTGGTTGCACAGATATCCCATGACTTGCGTACACCTTTGGCGGCCCTACATGGCTATCTGGAGACGCTGAAAATGAAGGGGCCTCAACTGGAAACCTCAACTCAGCAGGCGTATTTGGAAATTGCTCTGCGTCAGAGTACTCGGTTGACAAGCATGGTTGAGGATCTATTTGAGCTTGCGCACTTGGAAGCGAGAGATCTACAGCCAAAATCCGAACCCTGCGCCATTGCCGAACTGCTTCAGGATGTTGTGCAGAAGTTCAGGTTGCATGCTGAAAAGGCACAGGTGCAACTGCGCATGAGCCCACCGACCACGACCCCGCTGATCACCGCTGACATCGCCCTGACTGAACGTCTGTTGGATAACCTGATCGGTAATGCGATCGAGCATACACCCATCGGTGGTTTGGTTGACCTGAGTATGGCGACGGGAGGGGGCACCGTTTCGGTCACTATTACAGACTCTGGATCGGGAATTGATGAAGATGACCTGCCCCGGCTCTTCGAACCCTTCTATCAGGGAAAAAACAGGGTGGGAACAAGCGGCCACGCAGGCCTGGGGCTGGCCATAGCGAAACGTATTGCTGAACTTCAGGACGGCGAATTGACTGTACAAAATAGCGTTAAAGGCGGGGCATCTTTCTGCTTCACTCTGCCACTCTGCCTGTAGGCTTGCGGGCAGCTTCATTGACAACTATCCAGCACATCTGTTTCGTTCAACACCGAGTGGATATCATCCAGCGATTGTGGAGCAAGACTCTCTGCCCCGAACCGATCTAACCTTTGGGATGGAAATGTGATTTTTTCGTGATGGAGTGTTGAAACCTCTAATCCATACTTAATCGCACATAAAGGAGACTCTGATCAAGTCATGATTGCTTTACGCTGGCTAAAATCGTCCCAATTCGCTCCGAAGATCGCAGCAATAGAGTGGCTATTACCGCTCACTTCGAAACAAATTGGAACAATTTTATCTCAGCCTAAATCTAACCAGACTTAATCAGAGGCTCCTAAACTCAATTTAGAGGAATAGGCGATGAAATTAATATTGTGGAGTGGCTTGCTCTCCCTGTTGATCCTGTTATCAGCTTGTAATGAATCGATGGCAGAGAGAGTGAGTCTGACAAAAGAGATGCGGGATAGCCTGTCGGTGGCTACGTTTGCCGGTGGCTGTTTCTGGTGTGTGGAGTCAGGCTTTGAAAAGTTACCCGGTGTTTACGAGGCGGTATCGGGTTACAGCGGTGGAGATGATGAAAACCCATCATACAGACGGGTTGCAGCAGGCGGGACCGGCCATACTGAGGCGGTTCAGGTCTATTACGACTCCAAAATCATCAGCTATTCCGGTCTGTTACAGGGATTATGGCGAATGATGGATCCGACAGATTCGGGAGGACAGTTCGCAGATCGCGGCAGCCAGTATCGCCCTGCGATCTTCTACCACAATGCAGAGCAGAAAAAACTGGCTGAAGCTGCCAGAGATAAACTGACTGCCGATGGTCGCTATAAGAAACCAGTCACCATTGAGATAGTCCCCTTTACCCAGTTCTACAATGCAGAAACGCATCATCAGGACTATTACAGGAAGAACCCTATTCGCTATAATTTCTACACCTCTAACTCAGGGCGCTATCAGTTCGTTGATGAAGTTTGGGGTGAGGAACGCCATGTTGATTTCACTAGATTCAAGGATGATGAGACTGAGGTAGGGGATAAAATGTCGACAACCGAGCAATACACCAAGCCCGCAAAGGCAGCAATAAAAGAGATGCTGACCCCACTCCAGTATAATGTAACCCAGGAGGAGGGCACAGAGCGCCCCTTTGACAACCCCTACTGGGATCAGAAACAGCCGGGCATCTATGTGGATATCGTCACCGGCGAACCCCTTTTCTCCTCCACCGACAAGTACAAATCGGGAACCGGCTGGCCCAGCTTCACCCGCCCCATTGCCGCAGATGTGGTGGCGGAAAAAACGGACCGAAAACTGTTCTCCGTACGTACTGAGATACGTAGCCGTATCGGTGACTCCCACCTTGGGCATCTCTTCGATGATGGTCCGGCGCCGACCGGCCAACGCTACTGTATGAACTCAGCCGCATTGCGTTTTGTCCCGGAGTCACAGATGGAAGCTGATGGTTACGGAGAATACCTGAAGCTATTCTCTACCATAACCGCTGAGATGCCTGAACAGTGAGGGCGTGTTGGATGCTGCTTGAAAGAACAGATAACAGTTTATATACAAACAATTTTCGAGTGATTTTGTTTGTCATTGTTTCGGCACTCTTCTACTCAATGGGTACCTCTGCAGAAGTGCAACATTTTAGTAGTGGTGACAGGCCGGTGACACTTATTGAGCTTTATACTTCACAGGGTTGCAGTAGCTGTCCACCGGCAGAGCGTTGGATGGGTGAGCTGAAGAGTGACCCTCGCCTATGGAAGGAGATTATTCCCATTGCATATCATGTTGACTATTGGGACTACATCGGCTGGCAGGATAGTTTTGCCAAGCCCGAGTACAGCGCACGGCAACGAAGTTACCGTAAGGAGGGGGTGCTCAGCTCGGTCTATACACCTGGATTTGTAGTAAATGGTCAGGAGTGGCGTGGTTGGTTTAAGCAGCGCCCATTACCTGATGGCAAGCGCTATCCCACGCAGCTGCAACTGGAGTTGGACGGTGCCGCCGTTAGGGCGAGCTACCCTTTGCTAAAGTCACACGGCAAAAAACTGACCCTCAACATCGTTGTGTTGGGTGTTGGGCTTAATGTAGATATCGTGCGGGGTGAGAATTCAGGCAAACGGTTACAGCAGGACTTTGTCGTACTTGAACAGCACCAAATCTCATCATCGAGTGGATATTGGGAATTTGGAATTCCAGACATCAAGCCCCCTTCAGGTGGGCGCTTGGCCCTTGCCGCCTGGGTGAGTGATGATGGAAGTTTGAAGCCACTCCAAGCTGTTGGTGGCTGGATTAAACAGGATACGCACTAATTGACTTGTTCAGGGCTTCCTTATGTAGGCAGAACCTGAAAAAGTTTGCTGTGGTGATTGTGTGCCGAACAGATATGGCATTTTGATTCATCCCCAACTGCTTTTTCTCGAGGACGGTGATAAACAACGCCGCAAGCGTGGCATCGTTGTGTTGCCAAGGCAAGTTGGTGTTGGTTCTGTATGCGCCATTGATGTATAGAGAGCGCATCCTGATCGCAAAGATCGTGGCAAATTCCACAGCCCGTGCAGTTTGCCGGTTCGATGAGATAGCATGTAGCCCACTCTGGGCTATCCAGAGTGATGGCCCTATGTGGGCAGGCTTTTGCGCAGACATCACAGCCACTGCATAGATTCTGGTCAATCTCTGGTAGATAGGGCCAGAGAGTATCTGAGCAGGATTGTGGCAGAAGACGGCCTGGTGGCATGAAGTCAGTCGATGCACTGAATGTAAAGCGGCTTCGCTTTACTCCCGACTCAAGCCCTGAGGTCAAGAGGCTACCAAGGAATGATCGTCGACTTAATTGCTCCCCCTCGACGTCACAGGAGAGCAGCTTGTTCTGCGATAGCCACCCGCTCCTGGAGAGGTGGCGTGACTCTATCTTATCCAGTCCTTGGTAATTGAGGGCATCATTTACCAAATCCAATCGCTCTTTAAGTCGTATGGCGGTTCCTCGTTCACACTGATTGCAATCGCCGGTGGTAACAGAAATCTCACGCACCCCTGTGCTGTAGAGTCCGAGTATCTCCTGTGTGCCTATGGAGTGGATGCACGGGAGGAGATTGTCTTTTTCTGTGATCTGCGTAGGTTCACAGGCACAGAGGAGAGTCTGCCTGTCGTCAGACTGTTTGATTTCCAACTCCACAGTTTTTTCAATAGCACCTTGGGGGCATGCGGGTACACAGAGACCGCAGCCATCGCATAAGGAGGTGTCAAACCCCAGTGCCTCATCATCCAGTATCCAGGCTTTTTTCGGACAAACCGAAACGCAGGCATTACACTCCGCACCATCTACCAGACTGTGTACACAACGATCCGCAACTACGTCGGGCTGACGAATCTTATGGTTGATCTTTGTAAGAAGAGTACGGAGCATAAAGTGGATTGGGTGGGCAAGATGAATTACACCGTAGGACCCACTCCCGGTACGAATGGTACAGGTTGAGGTTGGGCTTCTATTTTGGGTTTCATCCGCTCCTCTATCTCTTTCGGATCAGGCCTTGGTTCACCCAATATCTTTACAATGGTATCCCTCAACTCCTCGCAGTAGGCGGCTGTCAGTGACGCAAGGCCGGCATAGTAAGGCGTATCACATCTTGCAGCTATTCGTGTGGCAAACAGGGGGAGCCAGCGAAGCAGATGCTTATCGAGGAATCCCCCGCTCTCCCTGAGAGCGCCTTCATCCTGCCCATTCTCAAGCAGATACGCGATGAATTGCAGCTCCAGAACAAGGTGGTCATCAGGTACTTTGCGCCAGTCAGCCGCGGTCAAACCGTGCTGTTGGTAAACTTCCCGTACTTGAAACATCGCATCCTGATGGGTGAGATTCTCTTCATCAAGCCAGACTGACTCTTCAGGCGAAACCTTGAACGAGTAGTTGAGGTAGATACCGGCATAGTCGACCGCAAGCTCATCCAGTGAGCTCTTATCCACCGGTTCTGGTATCGTTGTCAAAGCACGTTCCATGAAATCAAGCGCCCAGAGTCCCTGTGTGCTTGTCATTAAAATGCCAAGATTCTCGGGGAAGCCCGTCTCATGTAGTGCAGTAATCAGGGTCTGATCCGGCTCACTACTATGCAGTGTTGCCAGCATCGTTAGATCTTCTGCTGTGAAATGACAGAATTGCACCAACGGCGGCAGATCTGAAGAGGAGTTTATTGCCATTATTCAACCTTCCCGTTTCTGTGAGCGACAAAGCCGATAGAAGGTTTTGTCAGCTCAATATCCGCCATATTCTTTACTTGCCTTGAGACTTCGTCATTAGGACCAACGGCAACAGTGTTCAGTTTGCCGCTCCAGATATCCTCTACAGGCCCAATATCAAGAACTCGCATCATGCAAGCCATAACACAGTAGGGTTTGCGTCCGGCTTCAATCTCATCAACACAGAGATTACATTTTTTCATGACATTTTCAGTCACATCGAATTGCGGTGCACCAAATGGGCATGCTGCTTCGCAGCGTCGACAACCGATGCAAAGAGTTGAATCGATATCGACAATACCATCTGCCTTACGCTTGAAAAGAGCACCGGTGGGGCATGTTGGCAGACAAGCAGGTTCGCTGCAATGATTGCATGACATGTTGACTTTATAGGCGTAGACATCCGGATAGATACCGCCTTCAATATATTGAACGCGACGCAATCTTGGTCCGGGAGCCAGTCCATTTTTATCCTTGCATGCTATTTCACAGGCCCTACAGCCAATGCAATCGACATTGTTATGAACAAATCCAAGCTGGTTATCAGGCACTACAGGTGTATAGGTGGCCTTTTTTCGACGCTTAATCGCTTGCTTAATCTTTTTCTTGTCCTTTACTTCTGACATTGTATCTCTCCTCCAGCCAAGCCATTAAGAGTCACGACGAAAAACATGCGCCCTGGAGGTAGACAGTTTGTCCCACCCGGGTTTATGTTCCAGATCGGTCTTCTTTATATCGCAGAGGACCGTATTGTAGGCAAATGACCCTGCTGGGCTGGGCTCATCGAGGGTTAGAAAATCGGGGTTACCCGCTCGGTCGATACCATTGCTGTCAAGATCCATCCAGGCACCTTCATGGATCACCAATACGCCGGGCATACAGCGCTCGGTAGCATAGACCGGGACAACCACTTTACCGCGATCATTCCACACCTCTACAGTGTCACCATTTTTCAATCCCAGCTTCTTCGCATCGGATGCGTTGACGGTGACTTCCTGTTCATAGGTTTCACGTAACCATGAGCAGTTGTGGAAAATGGAGTGGGTCCGCCAGCGCGGGTGGGGCGTAATCAAGTGGAACGGATATTTTGCTGTTTTTGGATGGTTCAGTGATTCCCAAGGCTCAATCCATTTGGGGATTGAGGGGATATAGTAGCCATATTTTGTTTTAGTCCAATCTTTGATATTCGCAAGCTCCGTACACAGGATCTCAATCCTTCCTGAGGGGGTCTGGAATGGAATACCTTTCTCAACATTGTCCTGGAATGCAACGTGTGGGCGCGCAAGCTTGAATTTATAAACCCCCCTGGCTTTGAATTCTTTCCAAGACATGTCTACGCCCTGGTGACCCATCACTTTTCCTTCCCACCACTCACGAAGATAGGTTTCGTCCACCGCATCATTGTTGTTCCAATAATCCCGTGTTGCTTTAGGATTATAGGTGCGACCTTGTACTTCACCACCCAGCCGATAGGAGAGTTCGGTGAAGATCTGCAGGTCGGTTTTACTCTCGCCCATAGGTTCGATCACCTTGGGGCGATGGATGTAGTAGTGCCCTTTGTACCAGGGAAGTGCGGTGTCGTGCCGTTCGAAGTGGGTTGATACTGGTAGCAGCACATCGGCATAGAGGCCGGATGGTGTGATGGTCGAATCCATGCAGACTACCAGCTCAAGCTTATTGATCGCCTCGATATCTTTATTGATATTGGTAAGCTGGTTGAACCAGTCAGAACCTTGCCAGAAGATGGCCTTGATATTTGGGATTTGACCATCAGTCTTGTCATCCCTGGGCCAGAGTCCGATCTCTTCACGCTTTACGTTGGGGTAGTTGAGTACACAGTGTGCCCAACGATCAGATTTAATGGATTGATACCAGACATTGGAATATTGATCGTAGGGGTGGGCAATCGATTCGGTATGGAATCCTTTGCCGACACCCTCTGCACAGCCACCGAGTATGCCGATATTTCCGGTCATTGCCTGTAGCGCGGCTGCCATACGATTGTACTGCTCACCATAGGCGTTTCGACCTGGCCCCCATGAGGCTTTTAGTGCTGCAGGTTTTGTAGTCGCATACATATGCGCCAGTTTGATTATGTCTTCTTCCGCTACTCCACAGATCTTCGATGCCCACGCCGGTGTTTTTGGTTCATCGTCATAAGTCCCAAGGATGTAATCTTTAAAATTCTCTTTGCCCTGTGCCCAACCCGGCATGGTGCCCTTGTCCATACCTTGACAGAATTTATTGATGAAACTTTGATCCTGCAGATTATTGGTAAAGATGTAGTGCGCCATACCCGCCATCATTGCGGCATCGGTATTAGGTCGAATTGGGATCCACCAAGCATCATAGGTTGCCGCTGAGTCGGTATATTGAGGATCGATAACAACAAATTTACATCCACGCTGTTTCGCCATGCGCATATACATGACTGTGTTGCCGCCATGGAATGTATACGCAGGGTTCCAGCCCCACATAATGATCAGCTTTGAATCGGCAAACGCATCGTCTTCATTGCCGTCTTCAATCGTTCCAAAGGTCCAACGCGAACTGGTGGTTGTTCCCTGGTAGGACGGAACGGACCAGGAATTTGTACGGCAACCGAAGATGCCAAGAAAACGAGCCAATAATCCTTCAATCTGATCTGACTTATGTAGTACACCGTAAGAGGCGCCGGCGTAACTTTGATCAAGTATTGCGGTAGGTCCGTAGGTGTCCTTTAGGCGATGCATCTCGTTGGTGATATGGTTCAGTGCCTTGTCCCAGCTGACACGCTTGAATTTACCTTCACCCCGTTTTCCAACACGCATCATTGGGTGGAGCAGCCGTTCTGCGGAGTATATGCGCTGCCGGTAGGAACGGCCACGAAGGCACGCTCTCAGTTGTGGCTCGAGATTAGTATCTTTTCCGTAATACCCGTCTCTTTGATAGCGGCCATCATCTGATGAGAGCCTGACAACAACATCCCCTTTCTTATGCGCAACCAGCATGTGCCGCGAACCGCAGTTATGAGCGCAGCTGGTGACAACTGTCTCCAGCTCGTTATCCGTTGGATAGGGCTCATAGGCAAAGGCTTTGGCCTCTTTTGCCGTTTTCAACTCAACCAGTCCACCGGCTGCCAGGGCGGCACTCCCGACAGCGCTGGTTTTTAGAAAAGAACGCCGGGATAGGTTTAGGCGCTCAAGGAGGTGTTTATCGTTCTCTTTGTTACTCATTTTGCTGCTCTCCCTCAATCAACGCTATTTGCTACTACTGGCGTTGTTAGTCTTGAACCTTGCCTCGGACTGTGTAGGCCTGTTTTTGGCCCACTCTGGTGTCATGCTGGACATGCCAGGCCACTCATTGCGTGGATAGGGGAAGGCAATTCGATACCACTGGCGTCCACCGTGACATCCATAGCAGACGTCGGAGTTATTTTTCCCCGCCTTTTCAATTGCATCTGCTTTAAGAAAATTCACTCGATGCCGATTTGTTCGAATACTTACATGGCACAATAGGCAGTTGTTTTGAAATATAGATGCTGAAGTGGTCCATGGGGATGGTAATCCCATCTGTTCATATCCAGTTCTTCCGTGGCACATGAGGCAGATTTTGGGGTTAACGCCTTTGCGTAAGGTGAAACTCTGATTACTGTGATCAGGTGGGATAATGGCTTCTTCTCTTGGATTATTACCCTGATGGCAGGTGTTGCACTGTAAATTCATCAGCTCTTTTGCCAGTGGTGTGGTCAGGTGGCGACGATGAAAGGTCTCCTGTTCCCCGCTGTAAGTGTCAAGGGTTTGATACCAAGCCATCACCTCAGACGCCTTAACACCGGCGGGAGATTCTTTTCTTACTTTTCGCTCAATGACCTCCTGGTGGCACTCCAGGCATTGCTCATTGGTGGCTTTATCAATAGCCGGTTTGAAGTGTATCGGGTGCCAGCGTGCTTTTTCATAATTTGTTTCGGCTGCCAGGGTCAATCCGCTGTTGATGATCGCAGTGATAAGTAATAGAAAATATATGGAATTGTAGTACTTCGGCTTCATTATCCGCTCCCCCGCGACACTCTCGACAGTCGGGTCATAAAAAATGTAGCGCATCCATGCGCTGGAATAATACGAGTCATTTTTGAGTGCTCTGAGATGACATACAGGGCACCGCCCGAGGTAGGGGCTTTCCGCGACTGCTTTTGATTAAACTGCAGTTAGACGGTTGGTTCTCTCTTGCCTGCCTATATCCTGTCAGTAATAGACTCAGTTTAAGAGTTACTTCTATCCGAACTTTTTGACCAGAGAGAAAATCCACATTTACCCAGCTACGAAGATAGATAATGCTACGTGGATTTGACCCCCTGGTCGTCCCTATGTAGCGACCTGATAAGCGCCTCTATTTATAGGGATAAGTAGGCCTCTTATTTCCAGCCAGACATTCCGCTCATGCCGTTCATGCCGGACATTCCGCCCATGCCGTTCATGCCGGACATTCCGTTCATGCCGTTCATGCCGGACATTCCGCCCATGCCGTTCATGCCGGACATTCCGCCCATTCCACTCATGCCGGACATTCCATTACGAGACCACTGGGTGCAGGTCCAACCGCCGCTGCCGCCCATTCCGCCCATGCCATTCATGCCGGACATGCCGCCCATGCCATTCATGCCGGACATGCCATTCATGCCGCCCATGCCATTCATGCCGGACATGCCATTCATGCCGCCCATGCCATTCATGCCGGACATGCCATTCATGCCGCCCATGCCATTCATGCCGGACATGCCATTCATGCCGCCCATGCCATTC
>JBEVXU010000032.1:0-1188 GCA_040505895.1 Sedimenticola sp.
TAGCTGTCTGTAGGAGCGCTTTCTTGAAGCGCGATGGGTATCGCACCGTGGTGGTTGTTTCATCGCGGTCCGAGAGACCGCTCCTACAGAAGCGTGCAGATTGGTAGAGGCCGGTGGGGTATTTTAGCTGTCTGTAGGAGCGCTTTCTTGATGCGCGATGGGTATCGCACCGTGGTGGTTGTTTCATCGCGGTCCGAGAGACCGCTCCTACAGAAACGTGCAGGTTGGCAGGTGGCTGGCGGGGAATTTTAGCTGCCTGTAGGAGCGCTTTCTTGATGCGCGATGGGTATTGCACCGTGGTGGTTGTTTCATCGCGGTCCGAGAGACCGCTCCTACAGAAGCGTGCAGATTGGTAGGGGCTGGTGGGGGTTTTTAGCTGTCTGTAGGAGCGCTTTCTTGAAGCGCGATGGGTATCGCACCGTGGTGGTTGTTTCATCGCGGTCCGAGAGACCGCTCCTACAGCCATGCCGCATCCCACCAGGGGTAATCTCTTATGTCAGTTACAATACCGGCTCGCAATGGGTTGGCTACTATATACTTGGCCATGTCGCGTAGATCTTCGTCTTCTCGCACACAATGATCGTGAAAACCTCGTTGCCATACTGGGCTGCCTGGTTGGTTGAGATGGCTGTTAATATGACGCGCCGTCATTCGTTTTGTAAAGGCAATAACCACTGACAGCTCATATTCTGAAGTGAGCTGTATCAACCAGTGAAGGTGATCTGGCATGACAACAAAGGCGAGGCTTTCAACAACACCACTTTCATGTTGATGACGCAGGGTTTTAATCAGAAGTCGGGCTAGGTGGTGATCATTGAATAAGGGCGTTCTACCATGGGTAACCGTAGTGATCAGGTAGGCGTGATTAGGAGTGGATTGTCGTCCGATGCGTAGCCGCCGGGCATGTGGCTTGTGATCTTCCATGATCAGGTTCCTTTTGTTGACGATTTTTTTAAAATATACCATATTTTTGTGTAGGAGCGCTTTCTTGATGCGCGATGGGTATTGCACCGTGGTGGTTGTTTCATCGCGGTCCGAGAGACCGCTCCTACAGAAGCGTGCAGATTGGTAGGGGCTGGTGGGGGTTTTTAGCTGCCTGTAGGAGCGCTTTCTTGAAGCGCGATGGGTATCGCACCGTGGTGGTTGTTTCATCGCGGTCCGAGAGACCGCTCCTACAGAAACGTGCAG
>JBEVXU010000033.1:0-21031 GCA_040505895.1 Sedimenticola sp.
TCGGAGAGCGGTTCTGCTTTTTCAGGTTTCACTTGGTGAGCCTACCTTTAATGTGCGGCTTCTTCGGGCTCTGCCGCCCACTTGCGCACGACTGACTTACCGGAATTGTCAAGTGGTGGCAACAACGCATTGACCTCTTTACCAGGAAAAAATGTTTTTCTTAACTCCTGAAGCGTCTCTTCAAGCTCACCAAAGGGAGCCACTGCATCAATGATCCAGACATGCTCACCGCACTGCCACTCATGCGGGGCGATTTTAGGTTGCCCGGATTGCAGTCGCGCTGCCACTGTGTCATTCACCAGCGCCCAGGTAATAAAGGCGTAAGGCAGTTCGTTCTTGGTATATAGCCGACATTGATCAAGGATGACAGGCGGTAAGACCGCCCAGTCAACATCCCCAAGAAACATAAACTTTTTTACCGGGTCTTTCGCATAAAGCCATAATGCAGGGCCAAGAACCGGCAGTTTTGATAAAGCGCCTTTAGCCTGCTCAAGCGCTTCAAGTGCCGCCTTTTCTGTTGTCTGTTCACTCATTCAAAAACTCCTGAATTTAAGGAGGGCCGTTGATAAACGACCCTCCTCTTTAGATTGGATTCAATCTGTTGTTGATGGTTGCCTGTAAGAGCTACTCTCAGACTTTATATCCCGGCAGACCGGACTCCAGATCTTTCAGCATGTGACGTACCTCTTTCCATGACATATCCGGTGAGCCATCCTCTGCATAGTTGGTCGCAAACTCACCACCAAAGGCGGCATCTTCGCCGCTATCCAGGTGTGCATCCAGCAGCCCATTCATCAGTGACCATTTAGAGAGGCGGGGTTTTGCAGCTTTTGCACTATCGAACTGATCGACCAAGGTAAGAAAATCATAATGCTCGACCCCGTCATCGTGGTCACTCTCCTTCCCATGAGACTTATGCTGATCATGGTCGTCCTTCTTTGACTTATGGTCTTCATGCTCGTCATCATCATGCTTGGAGTGGTGGTGATGGTCATGCTCTTCATCGATAATCTGCAGTGTCACAAAATTGTGATTTGCAGTATCCGCATACCAGTCCTGGAAAGTGATGCTATTGGATTTCTTTACATTAAGAATCAGATTTTCACCCTTTCTGCTGAAAGAGAGATCCTTTGCTTCTATATCATCACCCAGCGATAGGACGTTTTGCGCACCCTCTCCAGGTAAAACAGTATCCTTGCCATCCCCCTTGTTGTACGCGATGACATTGTTACCACCACCGGCCTGAATTATATCGTTGTGGCGACCACCGGCAATGAAGTCGTCTCCATCACCCGCTTCAATCAGATCATCATGGGCCCCACCAAAGAAGGCGTTGTTTCCAAGCGTATCCGTCAGGCCATCTTTACCATTTCCACCAATCAATGTATCGGTACCACACCCGCCATCAAGAAGGTCGTCGCCTTTACCGCCATGCAGGTAGTCATCTCCACCTTCACCAAACACACTGACAGGGCCTTTTTTATGGTGGTCATGGTCTTTGTCGTCATCCCTATCGTTATGCTTGCCATCATGGTCTTTATCGTCGTCCCTATCGTTATGCTTGCCATCATGATCTTTATCGTCATCCCTATCGTTATGCTTGCCATCATGGTCTTTATCGTCGACCTTATCGTTATGCTTGCCATCATGATCTTTATCGTCGTCCCTGTCGTCATGCTTGTCATCATGGTTTTTACCACCCGCACCATGGAGATAAACAAAGTCATTCCCGGAACCTGCCTGAACTGTGGTCGTCCCAGACTCGGCCACTATGATGTCATCTTCCCTTCCCGTGATGATACTGCGTTGCTTTTTCTCTCCAATGGTCACTTTTGTTTTGATCAACAGTTCATCAAAACTACTGCTGGAGCCATCTGCAAATTCAAACAGATCAATAGGGGTGGTTATCTCATCATCAGCGTTCACCAAAACCATAAAGTCAAAGCCTTGATCAGATTGCTCACAGCCTCCAGCATTGAGCATGCGCACCTGGGCTGTGTAAACTCCGTCTACCTCGGTGAGGCGTAACGCAACATTATCGAGGGATAGTCCCTCACCAAAGCGAACGATATTGTCACTGTCTGTCTCCTCTATACGGTCAAGCCCATCACCCAGATTTATAAGATAGGTGTCACTCCCCGTTCCACCACGAAGCGTGTCGTTACCTAAGCCACCATTCAGGATGTCGTTTCCACGTCCTGCCTCAATTGTGTCGTTACCCTCATTACCCGCTAAGTAGTTATCCCCGCTATTACCTGTCAGATGGTTATCTAACCCGTTGCCCCAACCATTGATACTGTCACTGCCTGTCAGGATGAGATTTTCGACATGCTCAGGAAGAACATAGCTAACATCAGCATAGATAGTATCAATACCACCACTGAGTGTTTCAATAACAGTATCGTCGACATTATCGACTACATATTCATCACCACCAGTGGCACCGGCCATAACATCCGCTCCGGTACCGCCATCAAGCAGGTTATTGGCAGCATTGCCTATCAGGATGTTATCCAGTGCATTACCGGTACCATCTATATCGGTTGTACCGGTCAGTGTCAGCCGCTCTACATTATCTGAGAGTGTATAGGTCACGCTGGAGAGTACGTGATCATCCCCTTCAGTCACTGCCTCGATGACCATGTCACCTGCATTGTCGATGACATATGTATCGTCTCCAGTTGCACCAGCCATGACATCTGCGCCAGCACTGCCATCAAGCAGGTTGTTACCTACATTACCCACTAGGGTATTGTCTAGTTCATTACCAGTACCATCAATATCGGCTGTACCGGTCAAGGTCAGTCGTTCAACATAATCTGGAAGCGTATAGGTCACGCTTGAGAAGATGTGATCATCACCCTCATTCTCCATCTCGACAACCACGTCACCTGCGTTGTCGACGATGTAGGTGTCATCACCTGCAGAACCGGCCATCACATCCGCCCCGGCACCGCCATCAAGCAAGTTATTGCCAGCATTGCCTATCAGGATGTTATCCAGAGCATTACCGGCGCCATCTATATTGGTTGTACCAGACAGTGTCAGCCGCTCTACATTTTCAGAGAGTGTATAGGTCACGCTGGAAAGTACGTGATCGTCACCCTCATTCGCCATCTCGACAACCGTGTCACCTGCGGTATCGACAACATATGTATCATCTCCAGTGGCACCAGCCATGACATCTGCGCCAACACCGCCATCAAGCAGGTTATTGCCGGCATTGCCTGTCAGGATATTATCCAGTGCATTACCGACACCCTCTATATCGCCTGCACCGGTCAGTGTTAGCCGCTCTATATTTTCCGAGAGTGTATAGGTTACGCTAGAGAGTATGTGATCATCTCCTTCACTCTCTGCTTCGACAACCATATCACCGGTATTGTCGACAACGTATGTATCATTTCCAGCTGCACCCGCCATGACATCTGCGCCGACATTGCCATCAAGCAGATTATTGCCGACATTGCCTGTCAGAATATTGTCCAGTGCATTACCGGCACCCTCTATATCGGTTGTACCGGTCAGTGTCAGCCACTCTACATTGTCCGAGAGGGTATAGGTCACGCTGGAGAAAACGTGATCATTTCCTTCACTCTCTACTTCGACAACCGTATCACCGGCATTGTCGACGATGTAGGTATCGTCACCAGCTGCACCCGCCATGACATCTGCGCCGACACCTCCATCAAGCAGGTTATTGCCAGCATTGCCTGTCAGGATATTGTCCAGAGCATTACCGGTACCCTCTATATCGGTTGCACCGGTCAGCGTCAGCCGCTCTACATTTTCCAAGAGGGTATAGGTCACGCTGGAGAGAACGTGATCGTCACCCTCATTCGCCATCTCAACAACCGTGTCACCTGCATTGTCGACAACGTATATATCATCTCCTGATGCCCCGAACATCACATCCGTACCGGCAGCACCATCGAGATAGTCACTGCCTGCCCCACCATTAAGGCTGTTAGCTGCGGTGTTGCCGACAATATGATTATCGCCGGCATTGCCTGTACCAGTTATATCAGTTGTTCCTGTGAGAACCAGATTTTCGATATTTTCACTCAGGGTGTAGTTATCACTGGTTTGGACAGTATCAATGCCTTCACCCACCCCCTCAACAATGGCATCATTGGTATGGTTAACGATATAGGTGTCATCGCCAGCGCCACCGATCAAGGTATCCTGACCTGCAGCACCATCCAGCAGATTGTCACCACTGTTACCGGTAATGACGTTATTGAGTGCATTACCTGTAGCACCAAGATCTTCACTACCCGTCAGGGTCAAATTTTCAACATTGTCTGTCAGGGTGTAGGTAGTGCTTGATTTAACTGTATCAGTACCGTGATTGTAGCTTTCACTGACCACATCGCCTGCATTATCTACAATATAGGTATCATTACCTATTCCACCACTCATGTTGTCAGTGCCAACACCCCCATCCAGAGTGTCGTTACCCAAGTTGCCAATCAGAGTATCGCTACCCATCAAGCCACTGAGTACGTTATCACCAGAATTTCCAGTAATGACATTATTGAGATCATTACCGGTACCACCGATACTAGCCGAACCGCCCAATACAAGGTTCTCGACATTGTCACTTAATACGTGGTCAATGCTAGCCCGAACAGTATCCGTACCCTCTCCCGCTAACTCGTTAACTACATCATTGGCATTGTCTACAAGATAGGTATCATCACCAGTCCCTCCGACCATAACATCAGCCCCAGATCCACCATCTAATGTGTCATGGCCACTTTCACCGAATAATTGATCAGCGCCACTACCACCACTCAAGTAATCATTCCCCTGGCCACCCATCAGGATGTCAGCACCATCACCACCTGCGAGTGTATTGGAGCCTGTATTGCCTAGAATCAGGTTATCTGAAGCATTACCGGTACCGCTGATATCAGCATCACCTGTGAGTGTTAGATTCTCAATATTGGCACTTAAAGTGTAATCCGCACTGGTATAGACTGAATCAACACCACCATCAATCATTTCCACAATGGTGTCACCACTGTGATCAATCATATAGGTGTCATCACCAGTACCACCAACCAAGGTATCCTGACCTGCAGCACCATCCAATACATTGTCACCGCTGTTACCGGTAATAACGTTATTGAGCACATTACCCGTACCATCCAGATTTTCAGTACCTGTCAGGGTCAGGTTCTCGACATTGTCCGTCAGGGTGTAGGTGATGCTTGAGTTAACCGTATCGGTACCACGATTGTAGCCTTCGCTGACCGCATCACCCGCGTTATCTACAACGTAGGTATCGTGACCGTATCCACCGCTCATGCTGTCAGCACCGCTGCCACCATCAAGCGTGTCATTGCCTGAGTTACCCACCAGGGTGTCATCACCCGTCTCACCGCGCAGGGTGTTGTGGGCATTGTTGCCTGTAATCACGTTATCGAGGGTGTTACCGGTTCCGCTACTGCTCGCATTGCCGGTAAGGGTCAGGTTTTCAACATGATCGGTCAGGGTGTAACTGATACTGGACTGTACGTTATCGCTGCCCTCATCTTCCGCTTCGCTAACCACATCACCTGCATTTTCGACAATATAGGTGTCATCGCCTGTACCACCTGCCATGGCATCAGCACCACTACCACCGTCCAGGCGGTCATTACCGGCTTCACCCAAGAGCTGGTCATTGCCGGATCCACCATAAAGCTGATCCGCACCTTCTCCACCCAGCAGGGTGTCATTGCCACTGTTGCCATAGACCGTATCGTGACCACCCAAGCCATTCAATACATTGGCACCACTGTTGCCAGTGATGATGTTATTGAGATCGTTACCGGTACCATCGATATTGGCTGAACCGGTAAGTGTCAGGTTCTCAACATTATCAGTCAGGGTGTAGGTAATGCTCGACTGCACAGTATCAGTACCTGCACTCTCAGCCTCTGTTACCAGATCCCCTGTATCATCCACCACATAGGTGTCGTTCCCAGTGCCGCCACTCATACTGTCAGCACCACTGCCACCATTAAGGATATCGTGACCGGCATCACCGCTAATCTGATCGTTACCAGCACCACCGTAGAGACCGTCATTGCCATCTCCGCCGATCAGTGTGTCCTCTCCGCCTCCTGCGTAGACAGTGTCATGCCCTCCCTGACCACCCAACACATTGTCACCACTGTTACCGGTAATAACGTTATTGAGCACATTACCCGTACCATCCAGATTTTCAGTACCTGTCAGGGTCAGGTTCTCGACATTGTCCGTCAGGGTGTAGGTGATGCTTGAGTTAACCGTATCGGTACCACGATTGTAGCCTTCGCTGACCGCATCACCCGCGTTATCTACAACGTAGGTATCGTGACCGTATCCACCGCTCATGCTGTCAGCACCGCTGCCACCATCAAGCGTGTCATTGCCTGAGTTACCCACCAGGGTGTCATCACCCGTCTCACCGCGCAGGGTGTTGTGGGCATTGTTGCCTGTAATCACGTTATCGAGGGTGTTACCGGTTCCGCTACTGCTCGCATTGCCGGTAAGGGTCAGGTTTTCAACATGATCGGTCAGGGTGTAACTGATACTGGACTGTACGTTATCGCTGCCCTCATCTTCCGCTTCGCTAACCACATCACCTGCATTTTCGACAATATAGGTGTCATCGCCTGTACCACCTGCCATGGCATCAGCACCACTACCACCGTCCAGGCGGTCATTACCGGCTTCACCCAAGAGCTGGTCATTGCCGGATCCACCATAAAGCTGATCCGCACCTTCTCCACCCAGCAGGGTGTCATTGCCACTGTTGCCATAGACCGTATCGTGACCACCCAAGCCATTCAATACATTGGCACCACTGTTGCCAGTGATGATGTTATTGAGATCGTTACCGGTACCATCGATATTGGCTGAACCGGTAAGTGTCAGGTTCTCAACATTATCAGTCAGGGTGTAGGTAATGCTCGACTGCACAGTATCAGTACCTGCACTCTCAGCCTCTGTTACCAGATCCCCTGTATCATCCACCACATAGGTGTCGTTCCCAGTGCCGCCACTCATACTGTCAGCACCACTGCCACCATTAAGGATATCGTGACCGGCATCACCGCTAATCTGATCGTTACCAGCACCACCGTAGAGACCGTCATTGCCATCTCCGCCGATCAGTGTGTCCTCTCCGCCTCCTGCGTAGACAGTGTCATGCCCTCCCTGACCACCCAACACATTGTCACCACTGTTACCGGTAATAACGTTATTGAGCACATTACCCGTACCATCCAGATTTTCAGTACCTGTCAGGGTCAGGTTCTCGACATTGTCCGTCAGGGTGTAGGTGATGCTTGAGTTAACCGTATCGGTACCACGATTGTAGCCTTCGCTGACCGCATCACCCGCGTTATCTACAACGTAGGTATCGTGACCGTATCCACCGCTCATGCTGTCAGCACCGCTGCCACCATCAAGCGTGTCATTGCCTGAGTTACCCACCAGGGTGTCATCACCCGTCTCACCGCGCAGGGTGTTGTGGGCATTGTTGCCTGTAATCACGTTATCGAGGGTGTTACCGGTTCCGCTACTGCTCGCATTGCCGGTAAGGGTCAGGTTTTCAACATGATCGGTCAGGGTGTAACTGATACTGGACTGTACGTTATCGGTACCCTCACCTTCCGCTTCACTGACCACATCACCTGCATTTTCGACAATATAGGTGTCATCGCCTGTACCACCTGCCATGGCATC
Organism: Sedimenticola sp.; assembly: GCA_040505895.1. Taxonomy (GTDB): domain Bacteria; phylum Pseudomonadota; class Gammaproteobacteria; order Chromatiales; family Chromatiaceae; genus Vondammii. The sequence continues at coordinate 7,723 of JBEVXU010000033.1, forward strand.
AGCACCACTACCACCGTCCAGACGGTCATTACCGGCTTCACCCAAGAGCTGGTCATTGCCGGACCCACCATAAAGCTGATCCGTACCTTCTCCACCCAGCAGGGTGTCATTGCCTGAAAGCCCAGAGAGTTGGTTGCCACCGACGTTACCAATGATTGTATTGTCCAGGTTATTACCTGTGCCATTGATGTCGGCAACACCGGTGAGAGTGAGATCCTCAACGTTTGAGGACAAAGTATGGCTAACAGAAGCGTACACCAAATCGGCGCCTGCATTACTGCCCTCACTTACCGAATCTCCTGAGTTGTCAATAATATAGGTGTCATCACCTGCGCCGCCAGCCATGGCATCGACACCAGCTCCACCATCTATGGTATTCGCACCACTGTTGCCCGTAATGGTGTTGTTTTGAGCACTACCGGTACCATCTATGTCATCCACACCCGTAAGAGAGAGATTCTCGACATGGTCAGAAAGGGTGTAGGTGACAGAGGAGAAAACAGAGTCATCACCCTCTGTGGCATTTTCGACGACAACATCTGCAGTATTTTGTACGACATAGGTATCATCGCCACCATTACCGATCAGCGTATTGATACCACTATTGCCGGTGATGGTGTTGTTTGAAGCATTACCTTCGCCACTTAAGTTTTCATCACCGGTTAAGGTCAGATTTTCCAGATTTTCTGATAACGTGTAATCACTGGAGGCAAAGACACTGTCTTCACCTTCATCGCCCCCTTCAATGACAGTATCACCGGTCTCATCGACGATATAGGTGTCATCACCCGTACCACCCATCATGGTATCGATACCTGTACCGCCATCTAATAGGTTATCGCCTGATGTACCGATAATCTGATTGTCCAGATCATTACCTGACCCATCCAAATCAGCCTCACCGGTAAGAATCAGGTTTTCAACCTGCTCATCCAGTGTTGTACTAACTGAAGACTTAACCGTATCGATACCTTCTCCAGCCTGTTCAATGACCTGATCATTCACGTTATCAATAGAGTAGGTATCATCATCGGCACCACCTGCCATGGTGTCGGCACCTGTACCACCATCAATCTGGTTGGCACCGGTATTACCTGCAATGTGGTTTTCCAAACCATTACCGGTACCGTCAATATCATCACTACCGGTTAAGGTCAGGTCCTCGACATTGTCTGTCAGGGTGTAACTGATACTGGTCTCAACGCTGTCATGTCCTTCATCGTCAAACTCGAAGACCAAATCATCTTCGTGATCCACGATATAGCTGTCATCACCCGCATCACCCGCCATAAAATCGGCATCGGCTCCGCCATCAAGATGATCATTGCCATCGCCACCCATCAGGTCATCGTTACCCGCATCACCGTAAAGATTGTTATCACCCTCATTACCAGTCAATGCATTATTGAGCGTATTGCCTGTGCCATCGATATTATCGGCACCTGTCAGGGTGAGGTTTTCAACATGATCACCAAGTGCATAGGTCAGGCCGGTCTGAACGGTATCGTTACCCTGTGCATCCAGCTCGATCACACTGTCCGCAGATGAATCGACCATATAGGTATCATTGCCAAGACCAGCAGCCATGGTATCTGCGCCAGCGCCGCCGTCCAGGGTATTACTGCCACTATTACCGGTGATGCTGTTATCCAGCTCATTACCTGAGCCATTGATTGAGGATGAGCCGGTTAAAGTCAGGTTTTCAAGATTAGCTGACAGTGTATAACTGGCACTGGCCTGGACTTCATCATGCCCCTTATCAACGTTCTCGATTACGACATCATCACTACGATCGACAATATACTTGTCATTACCGACACCACCGATCAGGGTGTCCGCTCCCTGCCCACCGTCAAGCGTGTCATCACCCTCATGAGCGGTCAGCGTATTGCCACCCCTATTACCCGTTATAACGTTATCCAGCTCATTACCCGCACCATCAATGTTCTCGGTACCGGTGAGAGTCAGATTCTCGAGGTTATCATTCAGGGTATAGGTAATACTGGATTCGACCTGATCAGTACCTTCACCGGAATTTTCTGAAACGACATCGCCGATATTATCGACAATATATGTGTCGTTACCTGTGCCACCCGACATGGCATCAGCACCAGCGCCACCATCCAGGAGATCATTGCCTTCATGCCCTGCTAATGTGTTGCCGGCAGAGTTACCAACAATGATATTGTCCAACTCGTTACCCGTGCCATCGATAGCCGATGATCCGGTCAATGTGAGATCTTCCAGGTTGTCACCAAGCGACCAAGTGATACTACTTTTGACTGAATCAACACCTTCACCGGCCAATTCAGCCACAACATCACCCGTGTTATCTACTACGTAGGTATCATCGCCGACACCACCGACCATAGCATCAGCACCTTCGCCTCCATCAAGCGTGTCATCACCTGCCAAGCCGGTGAGTGTGTTGTCGGCTACAGTACCAATAATGGTGTTGTCTAAGGTATTTCCGGTACCGGTCGAAGCAAGCCCAGTCAGTGTAATATTTTCAACATTTGAGCCCAATACGTAATCGAATGGACTGATGATAGTATCGCTACCGCCACCATTCGCTTCAGTGACGCTATCCGCCATGTTATCGATGATGTAGGTATCATTACCATCGCCACCAGCCATGGTGTCTGCACCAAGCCCACCATCAATGGTGTTATTTCCCCTGCTCCCTATAATGGTGTTATCAAGCTCATTACCCGTCCCATCAATATCCCCTTGAGTAAGGGTAAGATTCTCAAGATTGTCACCTAGGGTGTAAGAGATGGAGGTCTCAACCGTATCAACACCTTCACCACTCACTTCAGTGACGGAATCGTCAATATTGTCTACAACGTATACATCATTTCCGGCATTACCAATGAGGGTATCCGCACCCTGACCACCATCAAGTCGGTCATCGCCATCAAGCCCCGTTAGGGTATTGCTGGCAGCATTGCCTTTGAGTGAGTTATCGAGTTCATTACCGGTGCCATCAATAATATCCGCACCAGTCAGCTCAAGGTTTTCAACATTATCGGTCAGTGTGTAGGTAATGCCGGCTTTAACGCCGTCAATACCTTCATTGGAATTTTCAATTACTGAATCACCATCACTATTCACAATAAAGGTGTCGTCACCACTACCACCTTGCAGGCTATCCTCACCGGTACCACCATCAAGCAGGTCATCCCCCTCCAAGCCGATGAGGGTGTTGTCACCGCTATTACCGATCAGTGTGTTATCCAGCGTATTACCGGTCCCATCCACATGCCCGGTACCTGTAAGTTGCAGGTTCTCGATGTGATCACCGAGAGTGTAATCCAGCTCGGTGTTGACTGTATCGTCGCCTCCATTACCAGACTCTTCAACTACGCTATCGCCAAGGCTATCGACGATATAGGTATCATCGCCTTGCCCACCCAGCATGGTGTCATTGCCGACACCACCATCGAGGGTGTCATTGCCTGCACCCGCATCCAGGGTGTCATCACCCCCCATACCATATAAGGCGTTATGGCCAACGTTGCCACTTAGGGAATTATCCAGTGAATTACCTATAGCGCTATACGAACCATCACCCAACAAAACCAAATTTTCGACATTGTCAGCAAGTTCATGACTCACACGAGCTTCTACAGTATCGATACCCTCATCGGCTAATTCGGTAACCGTATCACCAGCACTGTCCACAACATAGGTATCATCCCCAGCACCGCCTGCGAGAGTATCTGTCCCACTTCCGCCGTTGAGCAAGTCGTCACCCGCCTCACCGGTCAGTGTGTCGTTTCCTGCACCGCCAGAGAGTATGTCATTGGCATCAGTACCGGTGATAACATCATCATCAATACTACCTACCTGTAGGCTGGACAGATCCAGTGAACTGCCAGATGAAAAACTGACACTATCCAGTTGGTGGGCACTGCCGTTGAGGCTATCGAACCAGTTGTCAATCGCCAATATATCTTTGCCATTGCGATGGGCAAAGACCAGTTTGTCGCCATCACTGTAGATATCAAGATCACCTGCTCGAATCCCATTGCCGAATTGAAGTTGATCATTGCCTAAATCTGTTGATTCGATGGCAAAAATTGGATTGCCTTGCTCATCGACATCACCCGTATCAATGGAAGTCTCTGCTACTGCATCCCCATCAGACTCTATGATGGTGTCGTTTCCATCACCCAGGTTATAAAGATAAGTGTCATTACCCTTACCGCCATAAAGCGTGTCATTTCCAGTCCCACCATTAAGGGTGTCATCACCACTGCCGCCAAGAATCAGATCATCACCGGCACCCCCACTAAGCACACCCTCATCGGTTTCATTGAGCACGACATCATCAGCGGATGTGCCAACCCCATCTCTGCTCAGGTTTTGATAACCGAATTCCGCCAAAACAGGGAGAATTTCCGCTTCCAGCTCTGGGGTTAAATTCGATTCTTCCAGCCAACCACGTAACAGGTTGAGTCCATCCCAGCCTAAATTAGTGAATTGTGTACCGGCGATACGTTGCAGATCCAGCAAATCCCTCATCGCATCAGCTGATGCTTCTTCAAAGTGAGTTTGAAACAGGGCTTCTGTATTACCAAAATCGAACTCAATCGCACCACTGTCTGTGATCCCAAGTGTCATCGCATCTTGATATTTTTTGAGCCGTGTCTCCATCAACAACCCATCATAGACAGAGTCGCGTAATGCATCATATGATTGATTGAGGAAATTAATCTGCGCCGTTGATAATGGCACATAAGCTTTCTTTGGCCCGATACTTCCAATACTGGCACCACGATAACTTCTTGTTGATTGTGAATCAGAAGCTGCAATGTATGTTCTCGCACCAGTTTCTACCCCCTCTGGCTTGATATTGACAAAGGTCATGCCATTGAATCGCTCAAGTAAGCCGATAAGTTCAGTAGTCGCCCTCTGTTGATTCAACAGTGCAGCTTTTCGTTGTGCCTCTTCAGAATCTCCCCTATGTATGCTACCGCCAGCGCTACCATCGCCGCTTCCCCCTGTACTGAAATATCCAGTGCTAAAATCAGATGGTGACAATCCCGGCACCAGATAAGTCAGTTGATAGTTTGAGGATGCAGCCTTTTGAATACTGGTCTGAAAGCCAGTGGAGCCAGCCCAATCAGAGATAAGCTGATCAATGTTTGCAAGCTGTTCCTGCTTGGTAGGGACTGCTGCATAGGTACTGACACTAGCGGCCAAGTTCGATGAGAGGCTGGAGGCCTCTTGCAGATCCCTCAAGGCACCAGAGCCGATCATATTGGGCAACGACTCGGCCTCTTCGGTCAAAGGTATACTGTCGCTGAACTCACGGTAGAACGGATTATCAACAAGATCGATATCCGCCATATTACCGGTGACTTGGCCGAGAGTCCCTTCTGATCCATCGGCACGGGTAAACGAACCCAGATCGGCTATCGCATTACCATCTGCGAGAACACTGCTGTTTTCTTGCTTTCCAACATTTAGCCCTGCTATACCAAGCTCTTCAAGGGTATGCAGTTCACCTTCATCAGTTTGACCATCGCTGTTTGCATCCTGCCAGACACGAAGATCAGTCCAGTTCGCATCATTGGCATCGACCACGCCATCCCCGTTGGTGTCCTGTTCGGCAAGTGCCGCGAAACCATCAGCGGCAGTGGAAGTGCCATCGTTCAGGGGGGTGGAGTCACCAAACAGTTCAGTACCGTTGTCAATTAAACCGTTTCCATCACGATCCAGTACTAGGAAACCATCATCTGGTTTAATCCAGCCAGTTGCATTGGCGACGCCATCGCCGTCGTGGTCGAATAAGATGGGGTTATTGGGGTCGATGCCTACTGTTTCTAGTCCGTCGCCATCGAGATCAAGTGTTAGGGGGTCGCGGCGTTGGATCCAGGTTCTGGCGTCTGAAAATAATTCATTAACCGCATCCTCTATATCGTTAATTGTGTCGCCTAACCCTAACCCAAACTCAATAAACGTATCTGAAAAATAGTCTAAAACCTCATCAATATCATCTTCATACTGACCTGAGGAGAACCAATCACTACTATCCTGTAGAAAATCATTAAACTCGTCACTTCCTGAAAGCCACCCATATGCACCTGCAAATAGTGATGCAGCTAAAATTTCTGGAACAGAAAGAACTCCCACCCCAATTACACCTAAAGCCGCCAACCCAGAAACAACAGCACTAGACAAAGACAGCACCTCTGACGACTGGACATCACCACTATTTATTTTTTGTGTTACGTTTGCTGCATTTAGCCCTATTGATGTTACTGATGATCCTAGCTGTTGTGGACCGGGAATCGCAGCAATCAACGAAGATGTGCCTGCTATTACTGACAAAGCATCCCCATCTTTCATTGCTTGACTTACATTTTCAGACGTTTGTATAACCTCGGCCTCAGAAACCAACAAATCTGCAACATCTAAAGCTACATTAGTTTTCACTATTTTATTCTCCGTAAATTAGGCAAATGAAATGTAAGCAAGACTCACAACGCTTAAAACAAGAAGAGCACCTGTAAAATTCACAATCACAGGTATAGCGCCCTTCTCTTTCATGACCCACTTCGTTTTTATCAATACATCAAAAAATATATACAAAGGAAAAGTGTATTTACCCCCCCCCTGAGTTTTTTGATGAACGACACTCCGAGCCATAATATTAAAGATAAAGAGTGACAACATAATCATCTTAATCATTAAAATAGAAAGTTCTTTGTCTTTTATAGTTGAAACAATGCTCCCACTAAAGGGCATTGCGAATACTCCTAAAATAGCAAAAAAGATGGCTGAATATTTCAGTGCACGCTGATTTCTCAAATTACCATTTATAATCTCTTCAGATAACCTGCAACTATCTGTTGCAGATAATTCCCTTCGCGTTCTATCTATCAGAGACAGGTACCTTAGAAATAAAAAAAGTACATACTGAATCACTGCAAATAATATCAAAACCAAATCCATTATTCTCACCAATTTTTTAAATAAAGGGGACGCATCTATTTTTGTTCATTTTACGGTTTTCCTCTTCCTCGTCTTTCAACCCTGAAACCTATTTTTCTCTCTATTTCATCAACGAAGCGGGAATTACCTGTCAATTGATTTCTATTGACTGAATTGTCAATAAACTTTTTTTCAGTCAGATTCATTCCCTCATCTACAAATATTCGGTAACAACGCATTCTTTCCCTATCAGTATCAGCCAACCCGGTATAGCAGGAATCTTTGTCAAGCATTGATATCTTACTTCCACTAATTCGCTCTGGGTAACTTGACCACGGATACTCTTCAGCCACGTCCACCATTCCCGCACGAACCGGATTTAACTCAACATACCGGTGACAGCATAATAGAGAACTATCTCGCTGTATTGGGCTTGCTTTATACCGCCCTTCCCATAATGAACCGCTCCTGCCCTCCAGTTTATTAACATAAGTGGACTGTCTTCCATTAACTCTCTTCATTAACAATGAGAGTAAATAAAGGGGACGATAATAGAAATAAAGGGGACGCATCTATTTTTGTTCATTTTACGGTTTTCCTCTTCCTGAAATAAAGGGGACGCATCTATTTTTGTTCATTTTACGGTTTTCCTCTTCCTCGTCTTTCAACCCTGAAACCTATTTTTCTCTCTATTTCATCAACGAAGCGGGAATTACCTGTCAATTGATTTCTATTGACTGAATTGTCAATAAACTTTTTTTCAGTCAGATTCATTCCCTCATCTACAAATATTCGGTAACAACGCATTCTTTCCCTATCAGTATCAGCCAACCCGGTATAGCAGGAATCTTTGTCAAGCATTGATATCTTACTTCCACTAATTCGCTCTGGGTAACTTGACCACGGATACTCTTCAGCCACGTCCACCATTCCCGCACGAACCGGATTTAACTCAACATACCGGTGACAGCATAATAGAGAACTATCTCGCTGTATTGGGCTTGCTTTATACCGCCCTTCCCATAATGAACCGCTCCTGCCCTCCAGTTTATTAACATAAGCGGACTGTCTTCCATTAACTCTCTTCATTAACAATGAGAGTGCCATAGCATCATTTCCTGGCTCTGCAACAATATGAATATGATTTGTCATCAAACACCATGAGTATAATTTTATTCCTAACTTATTCTTCCATTCTCTAAGATTTTCTAAATAAAATTGGTAATCCTGATCTGATAAGAATATTGCTTTCCTATTATGCCCTCTCTGTACTATGTGGTGTGGACAGTTTGGTACCAAAACTCTCGCCTTTCTTGGCATAGCAATATCCATTGGCCTCTAAAAATAGATGCGTCCCCTTTTCCTTGTTATACGTTTCAAGATCAGAGATAGGTGCAACTGCATCAGATATATCATAAGTTTGATCATCCCAAATGAGTGCACCAATTGTTGGTATCCCTGGTGGAATGTTCTTTATCGTAAGATCCGCTAGATCATCACGAATCTTATCTTTAGAGGTTCGTGTATACTTCCCATAACGACGCGCAAATAGCGTCCTTGCTGTTCCTCGTGTCGCTATATCAACAACATTATCAATCGAAAATATTCCTAATCTCCGAATTAGAGGGAGATTCTCATAGGTCCAGTTCAGAACGGTATCTGATAAGTCTTTGTAATAACTATTTACAGTGTCTCCCGTCCATTCCAATGGAGCGGCGACATTGTTGTACCTAACTCCATTGTAATCAATATGATCTAGTTGGAATGATGTATATGGATTATTCTCACTCCATAAATCAAAAAGATTCTGATCATTTTGTATTGAAAGTAAATGATCTTTGATTTGCTTTTGTAGGGTAAACTGAAGTAGTTTGGTTTCTACATATACATCATCATCTACACTAAAGTCACTGGTGCTTTGATATGCGTCTAATTCATATTCAATGGAATCATTCCATTGAATAAGCTCATTGAAAGTAGAAACCCATGATTCTCTTTTCTTCTGAATCAAAGTATCTATCGTTATATTTTCCATAAAATCCTCTTAATTATTCTGCTTTGATCCATTTATCTATTGCTTGATTAATGGATAAGCCTCCATCAGACTCACAATAAGTATCCGTTGACTTTACCTTTTTTGTTCCAAAGGTTATATCTATGGATCTTTTTCTCACGTACCCGACCCCCAAAGAAAAACGTAGATTATCAACTTCCCCTGTGTCTACCTCTTTAGCTAACTTGTACCAACACAATGCTCTGGGATAGTCAATAGGATACCCATTGTATCCTCTAATATATGCACGAGTGAGCATCTTTCTTGCTGACACAGAACCTCTCATTGCAGCCCTCCTTGTATATTCAAAGAAGACATCAATATTTTTTTCAACCCCACTTGAACCATTCCTGTGCTCAATAGCATAAGTTAAATCGCAATAAGAGGGAGTAAAATCAACTGCAGTCCGAATATACTGTGATTTTTTATCCGAATATTTTTTCACATATTTTGATTTTCGCTCCCAATTGCTTATAGCAAACATTGCCAAGCAATTGGCCGGTCCGTTCCCGTTTTCCGCTAAAGAAATTAAAGAATCAAATGCATTTTTATTTAGCGAGTTAATATTATGCCCACCACCAAAACTAAATAACTCTAACGCCAAGCCATATAATATAAACCCATCCTTATTGAATTCATCAAACAGCTTAAGGCGTCGTTCAAAGGTGAATCCATTATCGGGGAAGGATGAAAGTCGTACCGTCAACTCATTAAATAAGAAACGCTGGTAATCATGACTATCTTCACTCTTAGTGTTATTAGATAAATGCATACTGCGAGAGGTTTGCTCGTCGTTACAACCACTCAATAACAGTGAGAAACAAATAACCACTAAACAAACATAAGAGGTCAGAGCCCTTTTACTAAAATCGCCCATAACTTACCCTTTAATGCCAAAGAAAATTTCAGCCATTTTTCTACAAGTCCAGAAGAAAAGGGGACGCATCTATTTTTATTCATTTTTCAGTCTCTCTCTTCCTCGTCTATCAACCCTGACACCTACTCTTCTCTCTATTTCATCAACGAAGCAATAAAGGGGACGCATCTATTTTTGTTCATTTTTCGGTCTTCCTCTCCCTCGCCTTGCAACTCTGACACCTATTCTTCTCTCTATTTCATCAACGAAGCGGGAATTTCCTGTCAATTGATTTCTATTGACTGAATCGTCAATAAACCTTTTTTCAGTCAGATTCATTCCCTCTTCTACAAACGTTCGGTAACAATGCTTTCTTTCCCTGTCAGTATCAGCTAAACCGGTATAGCAGGCATCTTTGTCAAGCATTGATATATTACTTCCAATAATTCGTTCTTGGTAACTTGACCATGGATACTCTTCAGCCATTTCCACCATTCCCGCACGGACCGGATTTAATTCAACATACCGGTGGCAGCACAATAGATAACTATCTCGTTGTATTGGGCTTGCTTTATACCGCCCTTCCCATAATGAACCGCTCCTGCCCTCCAGTTTATTAACATAAGCAGACTGTCTTCCATTAACTCTCTTCATTAACAATGAGAGTGTCATCGCATCGTTTCCCGGCTCTGCAACAATATGAATATGAATATGATTTGTCATCAAACACCATGAGTATAACTTTATTCCTAACTTATTCTTCCATTCTCTAAGATTTTCTAAATAAAATTGGTAATCCTGATCTGATAAGAATATTGCTTTCCTATTATGCCCTCTCTGCACTATGTGGTGTGGGCAGTTTGGTACCAAAACTCTCGCCTTTCTTGGCATAGCAATCTCCATAGCCCTCTAAAAATAGATGCGTCCCCTTTTTTAATTTAGCCCATTAATAGCCTCTTGATATATAAGTGCCATTATAGTACCCCTTCCTTACGCAAGTGCAGATCAACAATCATATGATTGTTAGAAGGATTAGATTGTGTTTCACATTCGTGATGAACAAGCATTGCCTCTTTAAAATCAGTTAGTATTTCATCCCTTCGAAGTTTGAGGTCATCTGGAAGGGATTTATCTGCATGCAAACGAGGGGCTAAATAATCTATAAGACGGATAGAAACGACAGTAACATGATACCGTTTACTCCCGTCAGATAGATACTTAGTTTTCGAGTAATGAGCCTCTACCAAAATGATATTTTCTTCCCAAAGAAAAGCCCATTTCACCTCATTAACTAACTCCTCGCGCCCTTCGTAAACTTGTCGAAGAAACATATTCTGAGTCCGATCAATTGTCCAAATACTTGATCGTACTCCTCCAGTCAGAACCCTCTCTTCTATTTCATGGAGATGATATTTTGCATAGTCATCATCAGGTATCCGCTCGTTAACAAAGGTCATGATTTTTTCCTTAAAATTAATTTATTGAGGGTGGGCGTGTAATCCCCATCTATCATAGAAAAGCCAGGGCGATTTAAAACTTAAATATAAGGGTTAATATAAGAGGTCAGCATATAAGGGGGCAGAGCCCTTTTAATGCAATGGCCTAACGAAAGAGATGGCAGGCCACAGCTCCCAGCCTTTCCGAAAAGTCGTAAGAAGCTCACAACCAACCTTTCCCTGGATGCGATAATCTGATTGACATATTTCATGTTACCTCTCTGGCAATGGATGTCGGTAAAAAATCGGAAGACTGCCCACCAAGACCAAGGGAAAAATTCGAACCACAACAGCGAAAGCCGAGTTTGCTCATCATCTTATTGAAGCGCGACATTTCGACTGCCACGCTCATGTTGATATTGAGTTCACTCACATTGCGCTGCTCAGCCCAGCGACGAAAGGCCATTAGCAATTTTATAGCGGCAGAACTACCACGCGCCTCAGGCTTGACAAAAAAGAAGCGGTCCTGCGCCACCACTGCGTCACAGAAGAAAAAATCCACCACATAACCAGCAAGCATTCCTACAATATTCCCGTGGGTGTGTTCTGCAATGAGTATGACCGAGCGGGAGGGGGTACTGATCATGGTTTCAAGCATCTTTGCGCACTTCTCCCGGTTGAGGCCGTAGTCGCGAAAGCGGGACTCTTCCATCATAGCCTCACCAAGAAACAGGATGGCTGGGATATCTTTTAAGGTGGCATAGCGAATCTTCATGGCAGGATCAATTGTACTCTGGGTTTGAAAGCATCGGTTTGTTGGAACGCACTTTTAAAAGAAAGTGCTGCACTCGCTGTCGATGCGCATCACTTAGTCCACATGCAGATTCGAGCACTACGCATCTGCGATAAAGCATACGATCTCCATTTTCTCAAGTTGGCTCATTTTCTTCTCCTTCATGCAGTACCCTGCATTCCCTAAGCGTTAGATGGTGTGCTTTTATCGGTGAGAACAGTCGCTCGCTCACCACCGATACGCACCACCTCATCCACATGTAGACTTTTCGGCAGTGCGTGGGTGATAAAAATCATGCTGATCTTGCCTCTCAATTGGTTCACAGTGGTGGCAAAGTGTTCTGCTGTTTCTGGATCGAGCGCGCTGGTGGCCTCATCAAAAATGAGGATCTTCGGTCGCTTGGTCAGCGCCCGTGCAATGGCCAGCCGCTGCTTCTGCCCACCGGATAGCCCGGCACCCCGTTCACCGATCTCGGTCTGGTAGCCATTAGGAAGTTGTTCGATGGTGTCGTGTATCTCTGCCAGTTTGCAGGCATGGACGATCTGCTCAAAGGTGGCATGGGGATTGGCCGCCCTGAGGTTTTCGTAGATGGTACCGGAGAACAGCACGGTCTCTTGGGGTACCACACCAAAGTAATGTCTTAGCTCATTGGCCGTGAGGTTTTGTAGATCTGTCCCGTCAATTCGGATACGCCCATCGGTGGGTTGATAGAAGCCCTGCAACAGTTTTGCCAATGTGCTCTTACCGGAACCCGATGGCCCCATGATGGCGACGGTAATCCCTGGTGGTACGGTGAGATCGAACTCTCTGTAGAGGTAGGGAAGCTTTTCACTATAACGGAAGGCGAGCCCCTGGATCTCGATATGGCCTTTACCCTCATTGAGCCGTGTGGGCATCACCGCATAAGGCTCGGTAGGAGCATCCATCACATCGCCCAGCCGCTTGACGGAGAGGCTTGCCTGCTGGAACTGCTGCCATAATCCCACCAGCCGCATCATGGGCTGTGAGAGGCGGTTGGCAAACATCTGAAAGGCGACCAACATACCGATGGTGAAGTCGGCTGTGGTCATGACGATATAGGCCCCAACCACTAATATGAGCAGGGTCATCAACTGCTCCAGCGTACCCGCTGCCGTATTGTAGTCAGCTATAGATAAAGAGAAGGGAACCCTCAAAAGCGATAATTCTGCTGTAATTAGCAGTATATAACCACCGCGTGTAGGAGGTGT
>JBEVXU010000034.1:0-5110 GCA_040505895.1 Sedimenticola sp.
GAATGAGGGCTTTGTAGATTTCAATAGGGGTACATCACGTCAAAAACACGTATGTTATGCTGAAATTTACTAGAAATCAGTTTAAGCTCACGATCCCTCTTTCTCGTTACTCAAACTGCATTCTCCCTGGCTGCCACCATATGACCGACCGTAATCGATGGCGGATCCAGATAATCTTCTTTCACTACTTCAAGAATATCTGCATAACTGTTGTTAACACCGGCAAAATCGACCAGAACAAAGACCGGTAATGAGCTTGTTCCCAACGTCGGCGATATCAGCGTGAGAAATGTCTGACTGGCTTTTAGTTCAGCAATCACACCCCGAACCTCGGTTTCACCCGCCGGAATAACAAAGCTGGTTTGGGTAAGCATCGCAACGGTCTGATCTGAAACGGAAAGAGTGAAATGGTATGGCAAGTTATCGGCATGGGCGAGGTTCAGGGCGAAGACCCTCTGACTGCCACCGGGAGGTATGGCAAGAAGCGCCAGCGTAACGTAGGCTTCTAGCAATTCCGGGTTAACCGTGATGCTGGTACCCACACTGTCTCCAGCCGTGTGGAAGGAAAGCAACTGTAAACCAATAAGCGAGCAATCTTCGACCTTCAACATGAAGGTCACCTCGTTTAACGCGGTTTGTACCTGCGGAACCTGTACCCCAGGTTGGGAGAGAGTTAACCGTGCACCTTCCAGTCTGGAGCCCTGGACGCGAATCTGCACGGTTTCGCCGCAACGTATCTCATTCGATGAGGTGGAATCAACGACTGGAGCCGGGATTGCGCCGGACCCATCAACTGCAAGGATATTGCCAGCCGGATCATAACGGTAGGTGGTGACCTGTCCGTTATCGTCTACATAATGAATCAGCTGGCCAAGCTCATCGTAGTCGTAATTGGCACTATTTGCATAATATGGCAGACACAAGAACCACGCAGCCATAAAGGCCACGAGAAAAGAAAATAATATCTTGTTTGGCATCCCTGTCATCTCCGCATCCTACTGATTCAGGAGAGTTTACAGCGCCATTCAGATTGGTGGTGTAATATCAACATCAAGGTTTTTCCTTCAACTGGTTATTATTAACTTCTTCTTTTCAGTAGTACCCTTTCCAAAAAACCGCTGGCTTGGACGTGCTTGTGACCAGACAAACGCTTGGGCAAGATTCTGCGGTACACCAGTGCCATGGGCATACATGGAGGCTACCTGGTACTGGGATTGGGCATGTTCCTGCTCTGCCGCACTTAAATACCACTTGAACGACTCCTCCGCACTACGGGAGACGCCATTGCCCATCATATACATCTCACCCAATACGGATTGAGAGCTGACTTCGTCCCTCACCGCCAGAGGGTGCAGTATGCCATGGGCTTCTTTGTATTTTGATTGCTGGTAGGAGGCCAATCCCTTTATTACATTGGCCTTCTCAAGCTGCTCCACCTTTATTGCAGTGGGAATGCTTGTTACGCTCTCTGGCTGTGAATCCGTGCAGGCAAGGGTGGTAAAACAGGAGAATAAAACGGCCAGGATAAGAGGGCTTGGAATGTGCATCTTAGGATCCCAGCCCAAACTGTTTAAATGTCTGTTCCTGCTCAATCGGCGCATTACCAGAGAGGAATAACCCTCTGACTAACAAACAGAGCAAAACCTCCGCACATCTGCACCTGGACCCACTGGATTCCACTTGCATCCCAACACCTTTTATTTTTTGTCCATTTCCTCTAAACCATCATTGGTAGAGGATCTCCTTCACTCACGTTGAATTAGTAACCGAAATCCCCCTTATTGTCAAGTGTGTGTGCAAGCCTTGTCCCACGCCTGACGCAGATCCTGCTCCAGATAGAATTCCGGTGGGCCACGGGCAGGTACGATCTCCGGCGCACAGTCTGACTCACCGATATGCCGCAGGATTCGCCCAATCGGTTCCCGTTCAGTAACCGCCGCTCCCGGCATCCTCTGTAACTGCTCCTGCGTTACTCTACTACCTACATCCCTCTCATAGACAATACAAATCAAATATATTGATGGAGAATAGGATCTCGACCCACACGAAAAGTTGAGCTGTTTACCATAAGGTCCATCTATCATTCAGCCCATACCATTCGCATACCAAGGCGCTGCGGGGTGTAATATCGCTTCCGGATGAGCACCTATAGGGTCAGCCAGACCTCTCACATAGGATGTCCGCTCATAGCGGCATCAGATCAGTTTCATTGGGCATCTTACCTACAGGTCATCCCGGACGTCACCTCAAGGACTGTACTGGGGCCTACTTCATAGCGGCCTGGGGATGTAACGGAGGTCGACGCCTGGAAAACCATATTTATTTCCGCTTTCTGTTGTCTCAGTAGATCATGCTCATTTGTACTCCTGCGTTGTTCTTCGTTTCATATCTCAATGGTTCTCGACGGCCTTGAGGTTGAAGAGCTTATCAATACAAAACTCTTCTCCCTGGGCGCTGTACCATAGGCCTTTCGCCAGGTTTGCATCTGCCCGGCATCTTCCGGTAAGAGCTGTCCACGCTGTACAAACCGAGTTGGGGTGAATGGTGTTGAAAATGAGGTTTTTGGATTGGAAGATACTGTAGCCGCTTTATTTGATCACTCTGCTCTGGATATTGCACTTAAAATAAATGAAGAAACTTTCAGTCTAGAAATCTATGACAAATTTAGAAAACTTGGCAATATAATCGGTACTCTAAACAGAGATCGTCTTACCGTAGAAATAATAGAAACTGAAGAGTGGAGCGAGGTGAGATCACTTGTGGACAGTTTGTACAAGTCACTTAATTTAGAAGAAGATTAACTACTGAAAGCCCCGCAATGCGGGGCTTTGTTATTGGTCTCTCAGAATGCCCTCAGCCTCCAGATGCTGTCGTTTATGAATCACTGCCAGCACCTCAATCAGCTTGTCAGATTTAATCTCATACAAAATCCGGTAGGAATACAAATTCAATTCCCGCACAGCATCCACGTTTAGTTCGGGTACTTTCCTGCCCTTGCGGGGCAGTGCATCAAGCCCTATGGTTTTCTTAACCAACTCTTCACTGACCCGCCGGGCATACAGTAGTGAACCTTGGGCAATATACTCATGGATGTGACGAATCTGGGCTTTGGCATGAGCCGTCCACTTCACCATGTCTGAATATCCTTCAGTACCTCCTCAGCGGTTTGGGTTTTGCCTTCGGTGGCATCCTGCTGACCACGGCGTATATTTTCCAGCACATACAGCCGGTAAATCATCTCTTCGGTATCAGCATTGTCCGGTAGTTGCCGGATCGTGTTAATTGCGTCTTGTTTGGCGGTTTGCATGATCGTTTCCTCGCTGCAATGGCTTAGCCGTGTGCCATCTTGCCGATGACCCTTGTCACATCTAATTTCTTCACCAAACTGTCTATCATCACAATCAAAGCTTGTTGATCGGTATCGGGCAGGGTATCGCATTGTTGGCAAAGTTGGCGTAACTGGTAATTCCTGATCTTCAAATCTTGTGGCGGTTCCTGCCGTCCGGCCAGTTCATCCAGAGCAACATAAAAAGGATAGGAATTTCAACCCACAAAGTCAATCAATTCCCCTGCCACAAGAAGGGGAATTCATATCCTAACAAACACTAAGTACCTACATCCATGTAGGCAAACCCATGTGCCCGTATGCCGCACTCCAGAAACTTCCGCAGATCCTGCTCCACCTATCCGGGAACCGGATCATCATCTGGATAGGTCTCCCGCTGATGGGCCAGCCAGCTCTCCAGGTGGTGCTGTACCGCCTGATAGGTGGCCGTGCGTTGCGGTTGGCGGCGCGGGTATACACGGGGTTCGGGGGTAGGGTTTTGGTGAAGTCGGACAGCACAGACGGACATCCCAGTCGTTCTTGTCGATTGACTTTGGCTTAATCATGGAAAACCTATGAAGAATACGCATGACGAAAGCGCCGAAGAGCTCAATCATAGGCAAATACCCACCGTATTTTAGGACCCATTACTTCGGGCAATGACCCGCCTCGCGCTATCAATTAGTTGACTATTTGGCAACATTGACCTAAAGTTGTCAATAAGTCAACCGGAGCATCTATGCATGTAATATCAAAGCACCCGTTTAATGAGGCGGTGAAGGAGTATCCCAATAAAAGACAGGCGCTAGATGACTTGTATCATGTGCTCAGGAAGGGGAAGTTTTCCTCCCCTGACGAAATGCGAAGGGTCTTCCCTTCATTAGACAACTTTAAGTACAAGGACAAATGGTGGATCATTGATGTAGGCGGAAACAATCTACGACTCATTGCATTTAGCCAGTTTGTCCAAAACCGGATGTATGTGAAACACATCGTGACACATGCTGAGTATGACAAAATTTGTAAACGATATGCCAAAGGAGAGTTGAAATGACCGCTGCCGCTTTTAAAGATGCTTGCCACAGCTTTGCTCAAGTTGCCACTCCTTACCTGCATATCAAGGACGAGCACCATTACGAAGAAGCGCTTGAACTTATAGAGGGCTTCCTTGAGGAAGCTGAAGATTCGTTCGGTGACCCACTTAATGATGTTATCGAGTTGCTTAGCCGAGCCATTGAAGCTTATGAGAACAAGGACGTAGAGCTAGCTGCTTTTTCAAAACGCTCTCTGGATCAGCCAGCTGATCTTGCTACCCTAAGAATATTGATAGATCAATATAATCTTGGGATTGCCGACTTGCCAGAAATTGGCTCTAAGTCGATGGTGTCACGTGTACTGTCTGGAGAGAGAAACCTAAACAAAAAACATATTAAAGCCTTATCTGATCGCTTCCAGATTAGTCCTGACCTCTTTTTTTAAGGATAGCAAAAACGAAGATCATGCGTAGGATGCTGGTGAGGAACGAACCGCATCAAACCCAATTGATGCGGTTCGCAAGCTTGCCCCGACATCCTACAATCATGCGATTTGTGGTGGAGCTGTATAGTTACCAAGTGGTTATGTTAAAAACTCAAGTTTCGGAGTTCATTAACTCCCTCTCCCTGAGGAGGGTGTCGCAAAAGCCCCCTCTCCCCACCCAATGCCATTAACTTAAGGAAGAGAGGCTACATATCAGCTGACACGTTCATAGTCAGCGATCATCCATGATCAACGCTAGTACGCTGA
>JBEVXU010000035.1:0-2233 GCA_040505895.1 Sedimenticola sp.
ATATTTTCTATCACAAATGACTAAATTTTTTCGCGTGGGCGCAGAGGGTTGGCCCATTAATATTATGTATTTGACTAAGCTATAACAGGTATTGGAGAGCTGACGGGTCTTGAATGTAGCGTGCAGGTAATCGGCCAGATAGTCGGAGAAGCGATGCTTCAGTTGGGGCTCCATCTGTAGGCTTTTTACGGTTTCTATACCGGCAACATACTCTGTGAGAAAGGCTTGATTGCGCGCCCCCAGCAAGAACTGCCGGTTGAGCTGTGCCTGAAAAAGGGGGGCGACGAACAGACTGATTCCCGCCACTACCGCAAGAATCGCCAGCACAATCAGGGTGAGCTGGACACTGTAGTAGAACATGATGCCAACAAAGATAAACAGGAAGGGGAGATCAAGAATCAGGGTCACACCCGCGCTGGCGATGAATTCCCGTATGGTTTCCACTCCCTGCAAGCGAGCGGCAATCACACCGGTTGGTCGCATCTCAAAGTAGCGTGGTGGCAGTTTGAACAGGTGATCGAATACCGAGGCTGCCAGTACTGCATCGACTCGGTTACCGGTATGAAGCACCAGATATTGGCGTACCCAGCTGAGGATGGAGGAGAAGATCATAAATACCGCCATGCCGATGGCGATAACAATGAGTGTGCTCTGGGTATGGTGCACTATCACCTTGTCGATGATGGTCTGGGTAAATAGCGGTGTGCCCAGCGCCAACAGCTGAATCACCAGCGAGGCGATTAGGACATCACGCCAGACCTTTTTGTGCTTGAGCAGTGCCGGGATAAACCAACGAAAACCAAAACTCTTTTTTTCTTCTACCGCGTCAGGGTCTTTTACCCCTTCCCGCTCCTTGGCTACAAGAAAGACACAATCGAGATAGCGTGCTGCGAACACATCTATTGAGAGCTCGACCGGGGTGTTGGTGCCTGCCTCGAAACAGTGAACACGCTCCTCGGAAACGGCTGTGATCAGTACCGGTGTCGCGGTGGGGCACTCATCCGCATCTGAGCCCGATGTATCTGAAGCCACTTCATCGGGTGCTTCGCCTGATATTTCTGGCACTGCCTGCACATGCGCCAGCAACGCAAAGCACGGCATAGGGAGCTTATCAAGTGCCTTGATACCCCTATATGCCTGCTTAAAACGAAAACCTAGAGAACGGGCCGCTTGGATCAGGGAGTCGGTGGTATAGGGAGGTGGGAACTGCTTAAGCAGCAGCTCGGCATCAAACGGAATGCGATGCAGGGCGCAGAGACTACCCAGTGCCCAAACCAGATCTGCCGGTTCAATATCCCGCCGTACAGGCTGGCGCTTAAAAGCGTTATTTTGCACAAGCCGGAACATGTTCAGCTTATGCCCCGGCTTTCACTAGACAAATAGTACGCGTTGATGGAGGTGGCAATTTTTCCTTGAAGCACAACAGTCAGTCCCTATGAAATTTTTTATCGTTATTGAAGCGCGTAATACGGTTTTGTGAAATATACTTAGATTCCCGGATATGCGGTCTAATTGAATACTTTGAGACACCCTAAGCCTAAATAAGGAACGTGTTTATCAGGCATTTAAATACTAACTAAAACCAGAGGTTATTGCAAACACCATCACAGAAAGTATGGGAAATCTATATTGGCTAGGCCATTCAAGTGTGTGTTGCTACCGCTACCCATTACCTAAAGCACACATTTGGTCGCCGTTTATGAGTAGCAGAGAAGCTTGTACAGAGCCAGCAGCACAACAGACCCAAGACACACCGAGTACAAAATAGAGACGTAGGGAGACTGAACGAATCAACAGGTCAAACTGCATGAGGCAGGCTGATGTGAGAGCACCGGGAGGGTGAGCGTTTACGATCCACGACCTCAAGGCCAAAGGGATCATCGACTCAATAGACAAAGCCAAAGCCGTTCAAGACCGTTGAACACAAAGACCCCAAAATGATCGCCGTCTATGACCGCCAGCCTATTGATGTTGAGACGACAGATTGAGCAGAAAATTAGTTTATTTTGGAGAGATGCAGATTCTTCATCCCTGAGGAAGAGGCAGACCCAATCATTAGCATCGCTCACCCACCGACGACTCAGACCACAAGCAACAGACCACCACTCAAAAATGCTGTTTTGGCAACAGCCATTTTTTATATATAGAGCCTGCGCATAAACTAAATTTCCAGCACCTAATGAGTCAATAAAATAACCAACTAATATACTAAGGAATAGCCTGCGAGGATGAA
>JBEVXU010000036.1:0-15300 GCA_040505895.1 Sedimenticola sp.
CGCGGTGGTTATATACTGCTAATTACAGCAGAATTATCGCTTTTGAGGGTTCCCTTCTCTTTATCTATAGCTGACTACATCCCTGTAGGCATGCCTCACGCGGCATTAGTACTTCCCTGTACGTCAAGGCGATGATCCTCATTTCGCCACCGCACCTTGGACAGACCAGCGGATTGATCTCATAAATTCTCGCCAGCAGCATCGCCCAGATCGATGCGAAGGGGTTACCGGTTGCCTCTTCACCGATCTCCCCGCAGGGTGCGTTCTATGACCCGCAGGCCAATCCGCAGGAGGCGCCCTGCCAGCTCCGCATCCTGTATCATCGCCACTCCTGTGCATCCATGCACCCGTGGCATACCGTACATCCTGTACATAAGTAGCGCAGTCGCTTGGGCAGGCTGATCACCCATTGCCGTACCGGTACCTGTGGGAAAAGGTGATCTATCTGGTGAGCCGCCGTCTCGACCATGCGCCTTGTGTTACAGGAGGGGCAGATGCCCCGTCCTTTGCAGGAGTAGGCGATCAGAAAATCTTCGCCACACTCATCACAACGGGCACGGGCGCAGCCATACGCCAGTATGCCGCACTCCAGAAACTTCCGCAGATCCCGCTCTATATATCCGGGAACCGGATCGTCATCCGGACAGGCCTCTCGCTGATGGGCCAGCCAGCTCTCCAGGTGGTGCTGCACCGCCTGATAGGTGGCAGTGCGCTCTGGTTTGCGGCGCTGGTATACGCGGGGTTCAGGGGTTGGATTGTGATGATGCTCTGCAGCACAGAGTGACATCCTTGTCGTTCCTGTCGATTGATCGGCCCACAATCATAGGGAACCTATAGAGAACACGCAAGACCAGCGAGAGCAGCACTGCGGAAGGGTGAGGTGGACAGGGCGGTAGGTGCAACAGTACGAGGGGGAAGCGGGGTACTCGTTCTCCCTCATCCATCCGCCAGCTCATCGATCTCCAGCTCGAAGGCGGCTTTGATCAGGCTTCTGGTATAGGGCTGTTGAGGGATTGGCGAAGATCTCTTCGGCGCTCTCCTGCTCTACCGCCCCCCCTCCTGATTATCTGCGGGAGCTTAAATTTCCCCCGCTACGACGCCTACTCTCGGACAAGCTTCTAGGCTCAAAGCTCACGGCCAACCGTAATGACTTCTGCTGGCCGCAGACTCTTTTACAGCCCGCTTGACCTTCTGCGGTAGACTCTCATAAGCCTTCTGCCCCTGCGCCATCGTCAGGAACTCATCCACCAGATAGATATCCTTACCTAAATGAACAGCGATAATCTCCCCAAGCGCCCCCTCTTTTTCGGCCTGTTCCACAATTTTTCCAGGAAGGGACTCTTCCGCAGCCTCGACGTGAATCCTGACGCCACCACCGTCGAAACCGAGCTTGATGGAAATCGAGTGCGCGATCTTATCTACGAGGTCAAAACCAAGAGCGGCTGGCGAATCTTCAGACGGTGATTTTCGGCTGAACATCGCAACACCCTCATCCGTCTCCTTGGTCTTTATCTCCTGCACCAGCGCATCAAACGCATTATTTATCCTTTCACGCTCGACACCTTGCGGGTGCCTCTTTACCGCCTCGTCACCATAATAGCCTCCTGCTTCTCCTTTCCATGCACTGGTCAAATAGTCATTACGCCCGCTCTTCTCTGCCAGCTTACCCATCAGGCAAAGGAGAGCTGGAGAGGGCCTGGGAACAGGATCATCAGCAGTGGGCTAAAGAGATGAAGGAGTTGCTACTGGATATCAATAATGCAGTAGATGATGCAGGTGGGTGTTTACCGCTGAATGAGGGTAATCAGTGGCGTCAGCGTTATCGAAAGTTACTTAAACATGCAGAAACTGAATGCCCCCCTCCCGACGAAAGCCAGCGGGAGGGGAAGCGAGGCAGGATCAAGCGATCAAAAGCCAGAAACCTGCTGGAGAGACTGCGTGACTTCGAGCAAGATGTCCTGCGCTTTATGGATGTAGCGATCGTTCCCTTCACCAACAATCAGGGGGAGAATGATCTGCGCATGACCAAAGTGCAGCAAAAGATCTCTGGCTGCTTCCGGTCAATGGACGGGGCAAAGGTCTTTTGCCGGGTTCGCAGTTACCTGTCAACCTGCCGTAAGCATGGCATGACGGCCACCGAGGCATTAGCGTTGCTTTTTAAGGGGCAGAACCCTGATTTCATGAAAACTGATGAGGCCTAATATTTCTTGTCATGACGCAATAAGCTGAATAGTTACAGATTTCATGATTCATCGTTACTCCTTTGAGAGGTCAGTATTTTAAATACAGAAATGGTCTGACAATTCTCGATTTTAACCACACTTCACGCAACATGGATATCTGACGACTACTTTTGATATATAAAAATAACGGTCTCGGCAGGCTATTCTCTAACACTCAATACAAAAGCAGTCTTGTAGTTTTTTCGTCTCTTTACAAGTGTTCCTGACCACATCGCTATTTTTACCCCCTGATCGGCTGCTGTTGTAGAAAAATCGAAGTGATTACTATAGCCTGATCCCGCCTCCCAATAGCCCCAGCCTTCATCCAAACGAATACGGGCAACTTTTCCTGATGAAAACTTGAAATCAAGAGCACGGAAGTGAGGCACGTGTTGCATTGAGTAGGTTCCAACTTCAACGCTAAGGTCTACATATTCATAGGCCGCTTCAATGGCTTGCTCCCGATCCCTGTCAGACAGCCAATCATCCCAAATAGATCGCTGGTACGAACGGTGCTCGGTACGAATTTGTTGTACTTTGATATGAGCCTTCGCCCGTCCGTAGCTATTTGGGAAACGAATTTCAAGCTCTTTTAACACCTGAAGAAGTAAAGCGGCTCCTAGGGGAGTATTTAAATAGCGGTCTGAGTAATGAATATCAGTGACCTCCTCTTTTTCAAAAATATCCATGAATGTCTGGTGTCTCTTTTCAATCAAGTCCCAAAAACGCACACCAAATTCATCACCCTTCCCGTGAAGCTCTTCATCAACAGATAGATCTTTGTCATCTCCACTAGGTCTATCTGTTACCAGGTCCAGCTCAATCACATCAACGGAAGTAGCGTTTATCTGTGCATGAGAAACAATCAATGGGACGTCTACCACGCGTCCCCAGTCAGGACCGGGTTCAATGACATTTTCATCGGCACAAGCCCAGCGGCTCACATCACCAGAAAATACTTCAGCAACGAACACACCGCGCTTAAGATGCACTCCATCTGAAACAGTAGCTACTGTTATGTCGAGACCTTTGGCCATCACAGCAAGATGGTTACGAAGTTCATTGCTTAGTTGCTCAAGCGTTTTTTGATAAATTACCAGCTCCACACATAAATCACGTGCCCTCCATGTAACGATGCGGTGTCGAAGTTCTCCCCAGGCGGTATCCCACTTTTCTGCATCTCCACCTAGAAACAAGCGAACAGTCTTTGAAGCTACTTTCTGAAGAGAGCGATCAAGTGCCTCATACAAAGGCATAGTCTCTAGCTTCGATGTATTGCCCAGAATACACATATCGGCAGGCAGCTCTAACAGCTTTGGAAATGTATCGCCCAGCCATGCCCTTGCTACATGACGATCAAGTAGTGAAGCATGATGTTGAGTATCATATGAAAGAAGACATTGGTGACAGGCTTTGTCACAATCTCCTGCACACTCAAGCCCTCTATACATCTCACCTGCAATCCGCATGAGGTGCTGACCTATTGATGATGAGTACCCGGCACCTCCATCAGCTGTATCATAGAGAAGAATGGACCAAGATCTTCCTCCAATTATTTCCATGTGGCTGACTGAATACCCCAACTCCTCGTCATTTATTCCTAGGACTGATGCTGCAGCATGACGCAGCGAAACGGCTAGAGTAGTGGCCACAATCTTGTTATCTAAATAGGACTTTGAGACAAGATTTTTCAACTGCAGCTCAAATACATCTGTAGTGTCATAATGCACGAGATGAATATTCGGTTTTATCTTCCATGTATCATGGCTACCCGTGCACTCTCGAGACCCATCAATTGATCCACCGCGCAACCTTTTGTGTGGTTTTTTGAACACCCCCGGGTGCTCACCACCATGAGGCATATCTGCAGCACGCCCACACTCCATACAAATTGCGTAGCCGCTCTCATTGGCACCGCTATTGGAAAAAAGAACGGTACCGGACAACGTTGAGCGGAATCGTCCCAGTTGTTCCTGCACCAATGGAATCCAGTCCCCATCAGCAGTAACTTTAGGTGGAAGAACAGGCAAATAATGTGGTCGAGTGATATCGTTATGCGTTTGCCAGGAAATATCTACCGAGAATCCATGTGGCTGCATACACTCACGAATATTTGCACATTTAATTTCACTGCCACACTGATCACAATGTGTTGCAAGATCCCTGTTTTGTGCAGTCCCAGAGGTACCACAATGCTGGCATGCCCACGAATGGAAAAAACCTTGCGGCTCTTTTACTTGCTTCTCATTCATTGGTTTTTGCCAGCTTAGGCTGATACCTTCCGAGTGATAAACCACACCATCAATGACAACATCCGCTCCCGGTGCATATTCCCGGATAGCAGTTGCACGTGAACGAGAAGGAAAATTGCGTGAGAGTTGACGATTGTCTTCTCTATGCGTGAGATGCCCACGGCTCTTTTCCCTGACCCTCTGCTTCTCCTCTTTACCCAGAAACTCAGCTGTGATCGTGTTGAAACTCACAACACCGTTCGGAAATCCATATCCCGGTAGAAAACCATGCGTTGCCAACTCACCGAGTAGATATTCCATCCTAAGCCGGTGCATACCTATTTCGACAGCTTTAATTGCCTTATTTTTGTCCACCGCAGAACTGGCACCCTGCAACGACATTAGCTGACGCTCATATGCATCATAGTCTGCTCGCCATAGTTTAATAACAGACTCAAGGCGTAAGCCCGTTTCCCTGAATAAGCGTGCAGCCGTATGACCCTCAAGAATACTTTGCCTAACCAGACGGCGCAGTGCAGGTTCCAGCAGATGCCTGTTTTCACTGTACTCGCACCACTGCAACATCCGTTGGCATGGTGCGTCCTCACGATTTTCTGCCAGGAAGAACCACTCACAATTCAGCCTCAGGATATTTGCATCCTCACCAGCTACCACTTCTTTTAAGAACTCACCAAGCAACAGCGAATTAACGTGGCGCTGAGTGATCGATGCGCTTTGCAATGAGACATGAGGTAGTGGTATCAACGAATCAAAGGGCCACCGGGTATTATTCATTACATGATGACCGTGGGGGTCATCCTTGCACAAAGTGTAACTGACGGATCGAGTTTCCGAGCGCCGCCCTGCACGCCCTGCACGCTGTAGATAATTGGCGGGATTTGGTGGCACGTTATTCATAGCCACTACAGAAATACCTCCGATATCCACACCCATTTCCATGGTCGTCGAACAGCTTAAAATATTTAGATTCCCTTCCTTGAAGGTCTTTTCCAACTGCCGCAATTTACCGGTTGCCTGTTGGGCGGAGTGTTCTGCTGATGAAAAATAGCGACTATTTTCGATGACACGATCATGTAGGCCGCTCCAGATACCCTTATCCCGTAGCGCCATCACAAACGGATTTTCTCTTAACCAGACTCTGCTGCGATCAAGATCACCAAAGGCATCAGAATAGACCGGAACCTCAACTTCCTCACATTCTATTTTTCTGCTCTTGCGCTTGGGTGGAAGAAAAGGTGTAACCCCTTTCAGGGTTGTATCCAGAACTCTACGGGTAATGGGGCATATCCAGCCCTTTTTAATCAACCGGAAGGAGACCTGATCCCGAAGATCAAGCGTATAGCGCCCCTCCTCCACTGGCCGCAGGACACCCGCTTTAAATTGCAGTGCCTCCCAAGCCTCCTGCATGATGGAGTCAATCTGTTCCTTACCAATGACCGTAGAGGGGTCAATTTTATAGGCTTCTCGTATCAACCGAACAAATCGATTGTAATTCTGATGACCACGTACAGCTGGCCACATTATGACCCCACGAATGGCATCCTTTTGTTTAGGAGATGCAAGTTGCCGAAACGGAAACCGATTTCCAATCCAGCGATGCCAATAGGTCTCATGCCCCACTGCCTGACTTGCACGAACATGCCAATCCAGGATCAATTTAAGAAAATCTCGCCACTCAGCAATATTGAATCCTACTGCAGCAGCAAATGTAGGGAGCTTGTTAATTTTCTCCTCAAGCCTTGGGTAGAACACTTGAACCAACCCCATAGACTCCAAACTATTTTGCTTCTTCGGTCGCCTCAAGAATTCCCTTGCCAGTAATAGTTCTGCCAAATTTTTAGCCCCGCTTTCACCATTAAAATCTGCCATATCCAGATCACGGTAGTGGTCGGCAATCCATTTTTTTAGCTGGTTTGAATTCGTTGCAAGTTTAGTGGCCATCTCACCCCAAGCAATGACAGCTGGCCCAGCAGTATTTTTAAGCGTTTTCTGATGCTTCTCCTGCAAACTTTGCATTAAACCCCGTGCGATGGTGTCTAGGTCAGGATTCAATAGTGCCTTCTCTACGGCTTGCAGCTCCTCTCGTGCCTTTGCCTCCTCTTCAGTCTCCTCGCACCCTTGAGCAGCTAACAAAGTGTGATAGACCTGAGATCGAAGGAAGCTCCGCTCTGCATCCATCTGTAGATTGGCAGCGGTCCTCGCTGTGCCCTGGCGGCTATCTGTAAATGTGATCATCCGCCGCCCATCCCACGGATGCTCAAAACCGTCCAGTTTTGGCGGGCTGAACTCCAGCAACGTCGGTAGCGTGGTTGCCAAGTGGAAAGGGGCACCCAGTATCTTTCTCATAAACAGTGAGTTTCGTGAGCGTTCCATAGTCTCACAGGCGGGACAGCGCACCCCCTCATCTGAAGGTGGCACATAGAGATTTACAGCGAAGGTATCCTTGCTGGCAGGAACTCTTTGTCCCTCAGCATTGATTGCATCTACCATGGTGAGTTCTGACGAAATCGAGGTAAACACAACGCGATCCTCTATGAAAGAATCACCCTCAATGTTAAATTCATGCCCATCATCGTCATCTGGTGGATCCAGTTCCCTCGCAAACTCATCAATCGCATCCACCTCAGAGACTGCACTGATATTTCCATCTCGCATCTCCCTTCCCAACAAATGTATCGTATTGCACTCATTGCAACTAACCAGGTCAAATACCGGAGCACCACATTCGCATTTTTCCCGTCGCAAAAAATAAACCTCACCAAAGCCCCACTCTTGATCCTTCAGCATCTCAGACTTGTGGCAACAATTTGGATTAACACAAGCCCAAAGCCCACCTACTGTACGCCCAAATATGTGTGCCCGCAGAGGTAGAAAAGCTTCTTCATCGCCATTATCCAGAGGATGAGTAACTCCAGAACAGAGATCTAATATTTTTAATGTTCGTGCAACCGTTTCAGGCTGACTCTTCGCATCTGAGTTGAATAGACTCGTAATATCAGAAAGAAGCTGAACAGGTTTACCCTGGCTTTCATCTGTCAGATGTGCCCGCAGACGTCTTAGATCACTACGTCCGGTCAAGGCAAGATAACGGTTCTCAGATACTGCCTGACCTGCATCGATGGCTTCGATCTCTGACAGCGTCATCTCTTTAAGGCTGGACGGCACCCTTGGCAATGCTGGAATGTGGCGATCACCCCCTATCACAACCACACGATCCGCAGAAATACCCGCCATTTGGGCTAAGTACTCCTGCAACTTTTCATCAGAATCTTTATCACCAATGGTCGCAGAAGTTGCCACAAATCTAACATCACCTGGATCTACACCAAATGCATGCATCACCCGCCGCAAGAGTAGAGAAAGCTCGGCAGCCTGCGAACCAAGATAGGTGTGAGCCTCATCCAGAACAATCCAGCGTAATTTTCCCTGAGACTTCTCCAGGATAGGTTGATCCTGAATACGGACCAACATATATTCCAGCATGGTGGCATTGGTCACCAGAATCGGTGACGGGGAAATTCTCAGCTGTTGGCGAGATTCAACAGCGTTGCTTCTCTGCGTAATACCTCGAGCAGGTTTTTCCGGCGTCAATCCATTGTAGAGACAGTAACGCACACCCTCCCCAAAGGCATCAGTCCACGCATTCAGTCGATCCTTTTGGCTATTGATTAGTGCGTTAAGCGGATAAAGAAACAGCGCCCTCACACCCACCAACGGCTGATTTCCACCCTCTTGGTACTCACGGGCAAGATCGTTCAACACTGGCACCAGAAAACATTCCGTCTTACCGGATCCCGTACCCGAGGTAACGATAACTGAACGCGTTGGTTCGCTAGACAACGTCTGCCAAGCCTGAAGCTGATGCGTGTAAGGATGACGATCTCGTGGGAATTGATACTCTGCCATATACTCTTTTGGCGGTTTATCCAGGGCATCGACAAGGGCCGATTCCAGTAGAGTACCAGCCAAATCTACCATTTTTTTGTCAGCGCTTTTCCATGGAAAGGTCGCCTCAAAAACAGGGTCTGCAAGCAGACTTCCAGACTTCCCCATCTCCTGTGACAGATATTGCCCTACGCGGCGTCTTAAAGGGGTATTGGCCAGTTGAAGGCCACTGACACTGGCCCGTACACCGTGATCTTTCAACTGGCGGAAAAGTTTCTGAAAATAGTCTTTCATTTATCGTTCTCTTTTTCGTAACAATTCAACTCATCGATGGCATATAGGTAAAGCACTGTCAATTCAAAAGCATCTTTGTACCAGTCTTCATCAAAGTGCCTGATCAACTGCAGCTGATAAAGCTCCGTATTGGTAAGATGATATGTCTCACCGTCAGGTAAAGCATAGGCACGAATGGCCACCGCTATCGGGGCATGCAAGACAGACTGCATATACTCCGCTTGATGGGTATAGAGTGACTGAGTGGGATCAGGTGATAGCTCTCTTATCTGCTGAATTATTCTCCCGCGAAACACTGGCCAGAAAACATCAGCTCCCTGCCTTCCACGCAACTTGATTGACTCTGCATTCAGAGCACCATCAATCACGCCAGGAAAACTGAATGGTTTTGCTTTCTTAAGCTCATCCACTGGTTTACCCAGAACCATTTCAGACAGAATCCATGCTACCTTTTCAAGCACCACATCCGCTTCCGCAACAAAACTCAGCTTTTGGTTTATCTCATGCGTTACCGAGCTATCCTTAAAAGCCTCCAGAGCCGATGATTCAACGAAGTCTTTGACAACCAACAGAGATTTCATCCAGGCACTATAAGGCACAAGCTCCCAAGCAAAGGGAAGCTCATTAGCCAAATCAATAACTTGCTGAAACTGAGTTTCATCCGCCCTGATCAGCAGCATGGCCATCGCTCTATGATTGGCGGCAAAGCAGTCCCATAGATCAAACGTCGTAGCAGGCAAATGCTGGAACGCCTCAAGCGTTTCAAACACGAAACCCCAGTCTTTGTGTTCATATTTAGAGAGCATTTGTTGAATACACTCACCGATCTGATAGCGCCTCTCTCTTTCATCATGAGTAGCAATCGCATCACGCAATCGACCATTGCCACTCGGGATGTATCCGGGTTGTACCAAAATAGAAGGGCGAACAGGTGCCGTTCGGCCTTTTGCCGGCATCACAAGCCATGGGCCGGGGTCAATGTTTTTTGGCCGGTACCACTCGCCCGTAGGTACATCCTGCGTAAGACATGGTTTCAGCTCTCTTCCATGATCGATGGGGTTAAGAAGTGAGTGTACTTCCAACACTAGATCATCGACTACACATTGCTCGACACTCCCCCGATAGCCGGCCGCGTCCAAAGTAATTGCATGATCAGACACCTGAAGCTGGCAGGTGTATCGGGCCAACTTAAGCCGCCGATAGGTATGATTGCCCGCGAGAGTGAGTTCAATACGAAAATCCAGATCTTCACTCAGGGAAAACAATTGCTGAAGTTGATCCCGCAACTGAATCAATGGCAATTCTGAGATCTGTCCCATTCGAGGCAAGGGAATGCGGTCTGAGAGCGTCCTGATATCATTGCTATCAAAACCCATCCCCCGGATACCGATATCGAGATTAAAACACTCGGGCGTTCCACCACTATGATTAAAGCCAACTGCATGGACACCAGAAAGATCAGAGATAGATAAAAATATATTCTCATCCAACCAATTACCGTAACCATCTCTGAACCTGGCACCAGCCACAGGAATCGGCATCATCAGACTTAAGGCACGCGGGAGATGAGGCCACTGAATATGCAGTTGAAACGAAGAGCAACTCTCATCGTTTCGGGTTAAGAGTAGCCTTGTGCTCTCACTCTCTACCTGCTGAACTTCCAGATCCACGCACTCAGAAGATGATACAAAGCGTACACCCGGAACACCGGCCACCCTGATTTCACCACTACGTTCCTCTCTTCCGGGAAAAAATTCAAAATCAGTTTTTTCGGGCAGAACACCAATGCGGGAACGATAAAGTACCTCTTTCCCATCTACCGCCTTAATATCAACAACTCCTTCCATGCTGGAAGAACAGTGCTGCCACGCATCGTCACTGCCTGCATGTCGCCATAGTAGAGCAGTATACGAATAGTTGCCTGTTGCACCCCCGACGTTTTGCCGGTGCAGCTTGGGAATGCCCAGGAATACCTGATGCACATTAGCTTCTCCCCAATATCTAGTGCCGGTTAGCTGATACTGAGGAATATCCAGTTTTGGTTGGCGCGTCCGAATAGTGAATTCACCTTCGGTAGTACGCACCTTAATCTCACCCTCCGTTTGATAGATGTCCCTGGCAAACTCTTCAAGATTCCCCAAACGATCAGGGCCAGCCTCCATCGACGAAACCACTGCTCCATTGGGAATAATCAATGTGGTAGTTTCTGCCGCAAGGGACATTCCACCCTGCCCCAGATAGCGCAGATGATTATCTTTTTCGACAAATATCCAGGGCAGATCATCTTCCAGCAGGCTGCCTGCAAGCGCACCTATGTCACTCACTGCGCTCCCGTAGGAGAAGAGTCCTACCGCCGCTTCGGCTACAGCATCAGCACCCGCCCATCTCACCGTATCGTTTCTGGCCTTGTAGTGATCATTATCAATACGAGACAACACCGCCATACGAGCCTTGAAAGGGCGCATCAGCCAAATCTCTAACTGACTGGGCCAGTCTATATCGCCAAAAACAGCCATAAGGGAAGCGATCGATATCTTTCTGGAAATATCAACCACAGCTTGAAGCCTGAACTGGCCACATGCCTCTTTGATAAGGTACCGATTCAGTGATAGCGGTACCCCGGTATCACTGCTCCTAGCTGCATCCACTACCAAGGCTTGCAACAGAGCCTGAGCCGGTTCGTTATCCAGAGACAGCGGAAAGCGATCACGCCACACTGGATTCACCTTATCCAGATGAGCAACAGGATCTTTCTGTCCGGCAAGATCGAACTTACCCCTCAGATCCAATGTAATCTCAACAATCTCCCCCGCCACACGAAATACCGTGTCACGTCGAAATGAGGCTGGGAGATCTTTTTGAAGCTCTGAGGCAACCTGACTGGCTGGCACCCCACTCGCCCGAACGGGCAGATAACGATCCAACAGGTGTTTGAAAAAACGCTTCAGGCCAGTATGGCCCTCACCAAGAAGGTTCAGAGGCAGACCACCCTCTGCTGCGATAGACCCGATAAAAGTGCGAGCCTGCCCTGTGTAAAAGATCTCACGTTTCCAGTAACGAAATCCGCGCTCAAGGGCCGGATATAAGGCAACTTGCGTACTGCTCTGCAACGCCTGAATATCATCTTCACTCAATCCTGCCGCCTTAAAAATTGGTGACCACGACCACGGCCCGCCATGATATTCCCGGCGCCACCACTCTGCGGCAAATAGCACAAAAAGCGCATCGTATTTCTGGTCCTTGCGGAATATCTCGTGCCCCCGAAAGTGGGAAACCAGCTGCAGCAGCTTTGAAATGCGCTGAAACTCATCATCTGTGGTCTTGTAGGCATACAGGGGTCTGCCATCGGCCCACTCAATCCCCCTGGCCGAAAGAAAAGATGCCAGCCACTTGTTAAGCCGCTGCTCTTTCCCGGCTGAATCCACCTTGTGCTCTGGCTTAGCCGAAGGCAGCTCGTCCAGAACAGCCCCGGTTTCTGAGACGGGCAGCGTGACTGGTGTGGGTTGGGGTGACCAAGGAGTAGTGACACGCTCCCGTGCCCACTCGGCTATCAGTTCAAGGGCAGTCGAGGAAAAACCCACCAGGCCAACACGGGGCCATTTATGTGCCGTCTTTGGCTCGGCGACATCATATTTTTCTTGTAACGCCTCTTGCAGGCTGATGGCATGTACATTCTGCTTGTTGATAGCGATCTCTGCACTGTACTCCTCCTGCACCCCGGCAATGTAGATCGTGAATATTGCCTTGCGCTCACCGGGTGGATAAACTATGACACCATTTCCTGAATCAAGCACTCTAGGCTGTAATCCCGCCTCGATCACCCAATCTGCCAAATATTCCAATGACCATGGCTTATCCATTTTTATCTCCCTGCTATTCCTGACTAAAATCTATCTTTTACACACAACCGGTGTTTGTCAACAAAGTTGTCCGAATTTTCTCACGCAGCCTTAAGCAATTTCTGCTCTTCAGCACGCACCTCTTTTGGTGGATTCAACCAGACTTCAGTCACTGGACTCCAGTCCCTAATCTTGCCTGACCACCGCTGTGGGTTTCTCTCTTTTGCTGACTCATAAACCGCCTTCCTTTTCTCCAGGAGGTCGCTATCTTGTCCATTGTGCCGCTGGTTTGGTGTGACATACTGGATCGAGCTATGGCGGTGCTCTCCGTTGTACCACTGCACAAATTCGTGCACCCATTTGCGGGCTGCGTCCAGATCGTCGAAGGGTTTGTTTGGATACGCTGGGCTGTACTTCATCGTACGAAACAGACTCTCAGAGTAGGGATTGTCATCACAGAGGGGCGACTAAATGAGGGAACCACACCCAGCTTCTGTAACGTAGCCAGCATGGTGGCACCTTTCATGGGGCTTCCATTGTCTGAGTGTAGTACCAACCCTTCCCGGTGAATCCCTTCTGCCAAACAGCTCTTTCTTATTAACTGACTGGCCAGTTCAGCGCCCTCTGTTTCGTGAATTTCCCACCCTACAATTTTGCGGCTGAAGATGTCCTCTATCAGGTAGAGATAGTAGAACATCCCTCGAATTGATGAGGCCAGATAGGTGATGTCCCAGATCCATACTTCGTTAGGGGCTTCAGCTTTGTATCCCTTTGGTTTTGTAACGACTCTTGGTGTTTCAGCACGCCCCCTACGGTTCACCTGGTCGACCTCTCTCAGCACCCTGTAAAAGCTTGATTCAGAAGCAATATATTTCCCTTCATCAGCCAGTATGGGCACGATTTGTGATGGCGGCAGACTCTTGAATTGTGACTGGTTACACGTCTCAACAATCTTATCTCTCTCCTTTTCGGTGAGTTTATTGGCTGGCGTTCTTGCTGCCGCTGACTCTTTACGTCGATCTTTAAGCGCTTGCTCTTTGTGCAATTGCTGCTTCCAGCGACGCAGAGTGCGTGAATTGATCTCTAGCACCTCACATGCCTTAGGCTGGCGTGCACCTGCGACTGCCTCACCAATCAGGCTGATGGCTATCTGGCGATCCTCAGGGGCAATCATTCTTCCCCTTTGCCCCCCCAGATGGCCTGGACTTTTTTTTCGAGTATAAGCAGGGCGGCTGCCACCGCCAGGGCCTTCTCTTTTCGTCTTAGCTCTTTCTCAAAAGGATAGGAATTACAACCCACAAAGTCAATCAATTTCCTCGTTGCGAGAAGGGACATTTAGCCCTGACAAACCGAATTCCGGAGGTAGTAATGCAGTGAACACACCAAACACACTGACAGACACCAAGAACAGGGGTCTGGTCGCCTCAATACTCCGCTGACAGGGGTACGCAGCACAGGAGATACCCTACAGGTTCCAAAATGACCTGCAGATTTTGCATACTCATGACGGATAAGCTGGCTACCAGCTCACCGTCTGGTCATACTCGAATTCCGCAACCGGATCTACCCCATCATCAGCCCACGCCTGACTCTGATCCAGCTCCAGACAGAAATCGGGTGGTCCACGGGCGGGCGTGATCACTGGAGCACAGTCCGGCTCACCGATATGCCGCAAGATGCGCCCAATCGGTTCCCGTTCAGTAACAAAGGCGATGATCCTCATTTCGCCACCGCACCTTGGGCAGACCAGCGGATTGATCTCATAAATTCTCGCCAGCAGCATCGCCCAGATCGATGCGAAGAGGCAACCGCCCACCTCTTCACCGCTCTCCCCGGCGGGTGCTTTTGGCATCTCCTCACTCACCACCACCTCACCGGCCATCGATAGCCCGGCCCTCTCCGTGACCTGTTTTCGCAGTGGCGAGTTGGGTGCCAACACCCCGTGGTAGCGGTGCCGGTGCCGCCGGGGAGGCGGTATCAGGATGGCGACCCGGTCAAGAAACTCCATCGGCGTCAGCCGCAGCAGTGTCTGGCCGTCATGGCGCGGCTTCAGCAGTTGGTAGATGAGCATCTCATCCTCCTCCTGCCAACGCAGTCGCTCAACCGCAAAGATCGGCCGGGCGCAGTAGCGAAACAGCCGCTCCAGTCCCTGGCGGTCTGTCGCTTCGATCCTTACCTCTGCATTCAGGGAGAAACCGCCTCCGCTCTGCCAGGTCTGCATCTGCTCTGCGTCATCCGCCGAGAGCAGTCCAAAATACAGGGTCAAGCAAAATACAGGGTCATATATGGTTCGCCCCGCGATGCAAGGAAAAAGTTCGATCGTGACAAAAAGAATATTGCGTCCATATATCCGGCCTTTGGGTGAGACAATATATGTCTCTGGCCCTGATGGAATCCGCACATCCTAACCTCATCAGGTCTTCGGCCTCTCAATGGGCCCGAGACCCCAGCAGGTTCACAGGATGCAGGTGCTACCTTTTATGCCATCATTTGAACTTTATCCACGCAACTCGTTGCTCTTCTCTTGCTCGGTTAAACATCCCGGCATTTGCCGATGATGTACTTGCTCGTTTTCTGAGCTGGATGGGTATGTCAAGGAGGAACGCAGACGCTTGCGTCGAGTAGTCCTTGACATAGTCATCCAGCGATCTACCCTGTCAGGCAGGGGCAGAAACCTCTGCCCCTGCCTCCCGGCGAGGGCGGGGTAAAGCCGTGCGATCGGGTCAGAGGAGGCCGAAGCCTCCGTCTGCCCACAGCACCGTACGTACGGGTCCGTATACGGCTCCTCACGCAAGTGATATCCAATGA
>JBEVXU010000037.1:0-4566 GCA_040505895.1 Sedimenticola sp.
GGCCGGGGCAATAATAGGCTGTCGAAGATTGAGTGCAAAAGGGGGACTTGGATGTCCCGTTTTGCATCACGAAATCGAAGACTCGCTTACGTGATAAAAGTCTTAATTTATTGATGTAGCAAAGTGTTTCGCATGTTAATAGGATAATAAGGAACAAAGGAGGCAAATAATCAATTCTCGATTTTAAGGAGGTTTTATGAACCACCACTACGATAATAATGCACGCTGCTCTAGTTGTGATATTAGAAAGATAGCTCTTTATCGAGGACTCTCTGATGAAGTGATCTCCAAGCTGGAGAAGTGTCGAAGAGGAATAAAGAGAGTAGCTAAAGGTGAGATTCTTTTTCTTGAAGATTCTAAACGCCCCCTCTGTTACACCGTACGCAGTGGCATATTTCTGAAAACCTCGGTAGATTCTGATGGAACTGAGCGGAGCTCCTCCATTTGTCTTGCTAGTGACTTTATTGGTTTCCAGTCCGGTGCCAATGAACCTATGACCCACACTATCAGCGCGCTAACTGAATGCTATGTGTGCTGTTTTCATAGGCAAACTCTTTATGACGAGATGGTATCAGAGCAGCCGGGGCTCCTTGTTGAAGTGCTGAATAAAGCCAGAAAAGACCATGCTTACTGTGAGAATAAACACCACATACGTCCAAGCACAGTTAGAGTAGCTTTCATCATATACAGTATCCATATGAGAGTACAAGAACTCCTTGCTCATAGGCCTCACGACGAGATATTTAGTGACGGTTATATACCAGTCCCTTTACATGCTCTCGCCAAGCTGGCTGAAATAGCTCCTGAGCATCTCAGTAACGAGGTAATACCCGAGTTGGTAAGCAAAGGAATTATTAGGTTTTCTGCAAAGAAGGACGAGAAGTTCAAAATCCTTGACCCAAGCGCCTTGCTCGAGATGGTAAGTAAGCATTTGTGATCCAGATCTGACCTGACTGTCAGTATCAGACTGATACAAGGAGATAATATGGTGTATTCAAACGATTTTCCTGTTGGGGCGATCACCCCCTCGCTCGTAACGATCAACATGGACAACATACACGAGTTGACCGCAGGGGGGTTTTACTTCTGTGACGGAAGTATGACATTTGCCAGGCCAGAGAACGAAGAACTTGTCGAGGTCCTCGGGACGAGTTGGGGGGGTGCGACGTCCCAGGGGAGAATCCTTAAGTTCGACTTGCCCCCGCTCTGCAATAGAGCTGCCCCCTCGTTCTTGAGAGGGCTGGATGTGCTCGGAACACGCGACACAGAGGTGGACCAGCGAATTCCCTGCGCACCAGTTGGCGGGTATCGGCGACTACCACCGCCACTATCACGGCACCAACGCTGAGAATGAGCTGCAGGACTCCGGCTCCGTGACTCTCAGCAAAACCGGGGGGCATACCCACCTCCTAGGTACCAAGCACGGTGGTGGAGACTTGAGAACCGAGCCGGTCGCCATAACCGTGAACTGGATCATCAAGACCAAGAGCGTGATGTAGGCCGGATAGAACCAATATCACAGTCGAGGAGGAAAAGCATGACTAACTATGGCAATAACGCACCACCAATAGGAACGATCATCGGCTACGGCGGGCCGCTCAACCACGAGATGCTTCCTCGGCTTTATGACCTCGGCTGGCACCCCTGCAATGGTCATATGCTCAATCGTAACCAATACCCTGACCTGTCCGCGATCATCGAAAGCGGGTTCGGCGGAACCAACAATAGCTTCAATGCTCCTGACCTGAGAGGCTACTTCACCAGGGGCTTTTCTGGAGTCACGACGGTAGACCCAGACAAGGATTCTCGGACTCCGTCAGGAGCAGGAGGGGACAGCGGAAACCACGTTGGTACTCTACAGGGATTTGCTACAGCTAGGCCGCAGCACGATTCATTCTTCGTGAGCATGAGCGATGATCACGCCCACTTATCTGACATGATCCCGCTGGACAATAACCAAAACGCCGCATCCCCGGGTTCAGCCCATGGCTATCCAAAAAGCGGTAGTCAGGCCACCTCGAAAGCAGGTGAACACACAGTCATCAGAGCCTGCCAAATAATGAGCCGTGTACGAGTAGAGATATAGAGACACGCCCAACCAATCTCACCGTAAACTACCTCATCAAGTGTAAGGACGGAAGTGCAACGACGGGGACGTACGTTCCCGTGGGGACCATCATCATGTACTGTGCAGAGGTCGCAAATAGTCACGCTAAGGAGCTGTTGCCCCACTGGCTACCCCTTGAGGGGCAAAAGCTGGTAAACGCATCAACAGAATATCCCGAGCTCTATCAAGCACTCGTTCAGAACACTACCCTGGAGCCAGACGGCAGCACGAACATACTCCTCCCAGACTTTCGCGGGCGGTTCCTTCGGGAGTGTCTACAAGGGGAGTTTCCGGGTCAGAAAAAGGATTATTTGACGGCGCTGCCAAAGAAGACACCCATCGCGTTCAACTCGAAGGGAGCTCACAGCCACTCGTTTTACTCGGGCACAGAGCTCATGACCTCGGATCATTGCGCAGGCCACGCAAATGCTTGTGCAGGAGAGAGGGTGGAGTGCAGTGCAGCTGGTAGCCATAAGCATGAGGTAACGGGTGGCGGTGACCTAGAAACTCGTCCAGTGAGCCTGTACATCGATTTCCTCTTGCGTGTATCGAACCCGTCAACGTCGCCATAAGCCTCGATGCCATCGCCAAGAAATTAGAAATGCACCCTAAACGCTTTTTCAATAGTAGAGCGGGTTGTCGCCTAAATTCCATTGCGCCTCATTACAATAAGGTAAATATTTTGTGAAATATTGAATAATGAAACATAAATTTCACTGTATGCATTGAAAACTTATAGCGTTCCGCAAACGACCGTTCGCAACGCAGAATCCACCATTGGGTAATCTATAATAATGGCTACTAAAAATTCACACAAACAGCCTGAGGAACTTCTGGCACAACTGAAAATTTTGACCCCCGGGCATGCAGAGGCATTAGAAAGGCTGGATGGCTTTTTAGCCGCATTGCATTGCGCACGAGACATAACGCAACCAAGTCAACTTATCTTTGAATTATTGCGGTATGCTGAATTAAACGCTAATGAAGAAATTGAATGTCATAAATGCCATGAAAACTTAGTTAAAGTTATCATGCCGTACTGGACTGATGTCGGGAAACGCCTGAGTGATGAAGAGGTTTTCTATCCTGCCTTATTTTGTGAGAATGAGGAAGGCAGCTACCCCGGTAACGTTTGGGCCAAAGGTTTTTTATCGGGCATGGAATTTCATAATGGTGATTGGACGGAGCTTTTAAATAGTGAGATACCGGCCTGCTTTATGATACCCGTTTTTATTTTAGCCCTTGAGCATAGCTCAAATCCAAAACTCTGCGCACTCTTTTCTAGTGAGCACATCACCCCTGCACAAAGAGAACAATGTCTGGCGATGCTAGCGGTTAGTGTTAGGTTAATCTTAAGCGAGTCTTCGATTTCGTGATGCAAAACGGGACATCCAAGTTCCCCTTTTGAACTCAATCTTCGACAGCCTATTATTGCCCCGGCCGTCCCGGTCTCCAGCACTACGCAATAACATCGCAAGCTCGTTACTGCTTCGTCGCTGGTTCCCGAGATGACTTAACGTCGCGTTCGTATGCGATCTTTGGATTCCCTCTGGCGCTATGCGCACGCCGGGCATCCAGTATCGCCTCGGCTTTCAGCCTTCCTTGGCGGTCAGCGAAAGAGCTGCCTGCGGCACAGAACCTGGAAGAGATCGAAGCGCTGTTGCCGTGGAACTTTGATAGTGAAAGCTTAAAGGTGGTGTGACTCTGCTACAAGGTGGGGTCTATTGATCGCTTACGGAAAGAGGCGGTGAGTTAGGCGAAGCCAATGAAGCGGTCGAAAAATCAAAAGCCAGTATACGCGCTTTCGTTGAGCACCCATTCCGTGTAATCAAACGGCAGTTTGGCCATCGCAAGACACGCTATCGTGGCTTGAAAAAGAATACTGCCCACAAGAGTGTCGCTACCTCGTGAAAGATTTTGGGACATCCAAGTCTCCAAAATCGACTCGCCTACGCCTATCGGGGACTAATCGCCTCGGCTTTCAGTCTTCCATGGCGATCAGCGATTGCACATGCTCTTTGCACTCGCAAATCTCTACATGGTGAGGCGAGAATTATTGCCAAAGTAGGATAAGTGCGCCAGGAGCATGGCTCTGGCACTACAAACCGGCACATAACGCGCCGAATGGGCAGGAAAAGTGCCTGTGTTTTGCTTGATAGGCATTTTTTTTGAGTTTAGTGAAATGAAGATTAGAGGCGAGGCTTAATCAGAGCTTCCCTAGTGGACACCTCCAGTGTATAACAGGTTAATAGCCATCAAGATCGTTTGTTCTCACCCTCTTATTCCGGTTCTTCGGTACATTCACCAGACTAGCCTCAATAATCTATCCGACCTTAGGAAAAAATCCGTAATGATATTTCATAATGGTTTTCTCGCAACTTTTTCCTGTCGTATTTTCTGTCGCTACTTTATTTTATGCCCATTATTATGCCGCTCTTTTTCACATGCAGTATTTTTTA
>JBEVXU010000038.1:0-21449 GCA_040505895.1 Sedimenticola sp.
TGACGGATTGGCTGACCTGCTCAAACCGGGACTGGGTGGTGGTGTCCTGCAGGCCGTTGTTTTTGAATGCCTTGGTCAACTGTACGGTAGAGCTGCCAAGATTGGTGAGTGCCTCGGAGGCCTCGTCGTGTTGCTCGTTGACCCTTTGCTGGGAACTGTAGAACTGCTTGACCACCTCGGGTGGTAGGCTTACCGCGTGTTCGGTAGCGCTCGAGGCGCTGACAGTGGCTGAAGCGGAGAAGAGGCTAAGAAACAGTAAAATCGTGAAGAGGCGGATCAGTGTGTCCGGGTTCATGATGAAAATCCTCATTGTTGTGAAGGGTGATTCAATTGTTGACCAACTGGCTGGGCCTGTTATGGCAGCGACCTGTCAATTAATAATGGGATTGATTGAGAAATACTTGTTGATCCGTTGGGTTTGTTTTATTGATAACGCTTTCAAAGACTGCCAACCTAATTTAATGCGATGGGTTATTGCTGGAGCAGTGATAATCAAAGACACAAGTAGCCAATATATTTGACATTGACCTACCATAAGCTTTGATGTGTGCACCGAGATCGATTTCTAATTGATCTTAGTGCCAGTGATTAAAAATAAACTCTTTTTCTGGCTAACCTTGGGTATCGTCTGCGATACCTCTTTTTTGCTGGGCATACAGCCTTTATTTTGTATACAGTCACCAAGCGGTTGTAGGCGATCACGGCCACCAAGTTATCGCTCTTGTAGTGAATAACGGATATTCCTATAGAGCCGCGGATATCCGAGTATAATTTCTTACAGCGCTGTACCACTTCTTGTTCCCTGTCAGGAAAACGCTGATGAAGCCGCAGTCGGGCGTGGCGGGTGATGAAAAGAGGAGGATTAATAGCTTCACTATCCATGGCTTGCTCCTTGTTACTAGTGAAAGTCGGTTTTATGAATCTCACAAGTTATTACTTAACTGGCTTGATACTGAGCATACGAAATTCGCCAGGGTAGACCACGGCAAGGGATTGACAATTAAGACATGGTATTCGTTTGGTCGGGGAGGTGGAGTGCTGGCCTTGGTGAGTGCTTGTGTGTTTGTAGGGCTCTCGAAACAACGGATGTTTAAAAACTATCGGTACTGATTTATTACATTACAGCATCCGCGACCGCCCAAACCCCCGAATCCAGGTGCATAGGTGCATGATCGGTTCCCGGGGCAGCCCGGCGGGGTCGTCAAACTGCGCCAATAGCTGGTTTGCAAACGCCTCCCTTTCCTCGGGCGAACCGATACACTCCTCCCTGAACGCTGCCTCATCGGGCAGAAACCCATGCCGGATATCATCACTCAAGGGCCAGCCATGGAGCCGGTCGAGCGCCTTGTCATCTTCCAGGGCCCGCTCCAACTCCTCCAGTATCACAGGCCGGTAGGCAGCTTTCGCTATTTTGGCGGTATCCTCATACCACCCACCCGTCTGTAATCGGCGCTTCGTCTCGTCGAGTGCCCGGGCAGGCTCCCCCAGTGCCATCCACGCCTGGTGGAAGAGCAGGGTAAACAGCGGCATGTAGAAGTCCGGCATCCCCTGCACTGGGGCCACTACGTAGTCCGCCCCGCGCAACAGAAAACCGCTCACCAGCCCCAGGGGCTCACCCAGGGGGTCGTCATGGACCTGGCCCACTACACAAGCGCCCAGCACCACTACCCGGGGGCGCTGCACCCCGGAAAGTACCGCCGACATATCCAGTCTTGTACCCTGACTTGCATCGAGCAGCAGTACCGTCTGTTTAGGAGGTCCTTTTTCCACATCGCCGTGACAGCCGAAATACCACCCCTCGTGGAGCGGACTCTCACGCTCCACCCACAATGACCGGCTCTGTTCGCCACTGCAGGGTGTTGCCTGCTCCCACAGATGGGCCACCGCCTGGCGATCCACCTCCACAAAGGGGATGGGATTTCCGGCATCCAGGGCGGGATCGGTATGCACCCCCAGGGTACGGGGCTGTGCTTGGCGTTCCGGCAGGGGATCGTCCAGATGCTGGCGCTGGTAGAAGAAGATCAGCCCTGGATAGAGGTGCATCTCATGTTCATCCGGTACGCCCAACTCCAGGGGGAGGCCGTGCAAACCGCCATGGGTGGCGAGGTGCCAGCGGCTTACCCCGGGCAGGGCCTCAAGCAGGGGCTGCCAGAAGGTCGCCCCGACCTCCCCGGTGAGGGACGCCAGGTGACTGGAAGCAGGATGACGATTGCCCCGTACCGGTGCCGGTTGATCATCCCCCAGCAATCGCAGGGCCGAGCGGTTGTAGTGCTGGTAGGCCTGCTCATAGTCAAGCAATGCCTGCTGCTGTGCTTCCAGTTGGCCCAGATTGAGAACCCCGGCCACCCTGCCTTCATGCAGCAGGCAGGCCTGGATACCCGACGGTGCCTCCCGACCATGGAGATCCTCATCAGACGAGGGCAGGGGAAAGAGCAGCACCAGGGCTTCATTCTTATCCAACCCTCGGCCGAGGGCGGCGGGGTTGGTCTCCATATAACCCCGGCTCAGGGCGAACCCGTTGTCAGAGGCGGCGATCGCCTCACCCAGTGACTGGCGCTCCGAGCGCATCGCCTCGTACTCGTTGACTGACTGCTCCAGCTGCTCTCGCCGGGTGGCCAGCTGATCGGTGTCCAGGGGCCTGGCGGACCTGTCACCGCTACCCGGTTCACTACCACTACCAGAGAGTCCACCCGAGAGTAGTTGCAGCTCCAGCTTCTTGCGGCGCAACTCGCGGCTGATCTCGATATAGCGGCGGCGCGGATCCCCCTCGGGGAAGTCGTCCTCGTTGCGCTGCAACTCCTCGAGCATCAGGGCGGCGAGATCGCGTCCCTGGATGGCGGCGAGTACATCCGGAATGGCATCAGGCTGATGGTGGATGGCCAGGTGCAGCCAGTGGTAGTGGACTTTTTGAAAATGCGGTAGCAGGCGTTCACGAGTAGCGTCTTCCGCGAGGTCGAGATCCTCTTGAAAGTGACGGCTGATGGCGGCAAAGGGATTATCCCAGTCGGGCAGCTGCTCCTTACGAATCAGCGGGGCAGACAGTTCGGTAGCATGGGTGGTTTGGCTATACCAGTTGCCATTGCGAAAGGGGGTAGTGGCTACAGCATGCAGGAAGGCGGGGACATAAGTAGCGACCCTTTCTGCATCTCTCTGATCGAAACAGAACATTGCCATGTTAAAGAGGCAGGTGAGGGTGTCGGGGTGTTGGTCACCGAGTGTCTCGTAGTAACCCTCCAGGGCTTGCGCGTGGAGGAGCAGAGCGCGGTGGGCCTCACCCAGGGTTGCCATGCATATTGCCAAGTTGTTGAGACTGGCGAGTGTGCCGGGGTGCTGGGCACCGAGCACTTCGCGGCGACCCTCCAGGGACTGCCTGTAGAATGGAAGGGCCTCTTGGGCGCGGCCGATGGAGTTCAGGCTGCAAGCTAGGTTGTTGAGGGTTTCGAGGGTCTCGGGGTGCTTGTCGCCGAGTACCTTGCGGTGGTCTGTCAGGATCTGCTCATGGATGGGTAGGGCTTCCTTGGCACGGCCGAGGGTCTGCAGGCAGAGTGCCAGGTTGTTGCGACAGGTGAGGGTGTGGGGGTGTTGGTCGCCGAGTACCTCACGGCGGTCTGCCAAGGCCTGCTCATAGAGGGGCACGGCCTCCCCGGCGCGGCCGAGGGTCTTCAGACAGCCTGCCAGGTTGTTGAGGCTGGTGAGGGTGTGGGGGTGCTTGTCGCCCAGCACTTCGCGGCGGTGTTCGAGGGCCTGCTCAAGGAGGGGTAGGGCATCCCGTGCATGGCCGAGGGTTATCAGACATTCTGCCAAGTTGTTGAGACTGGAGAGGGTCTCGGGGTGCTTGTCACCGAGTACCTTGCGGTTGCCTGTCAAGGCTTGCTCAAAGAGGGGTAGGCTTTCTCCGGAACGGCCGAGGGTACGCAGGCAGGATCCCAGGTGTTTGAGGCTGATGAGGCTGTT
Organism: Sedimenticola sp.; assembly: GCA_040505895.1. GTDB lineage: Bacteria > Pseudomonadota > Gammaproteobacteria > Chromatiales > Chromatiaceae > Vondammii. Next base: position 3,955 of record JBEVXU010000038.1, read on the forward strand.
GGGGTGCTCGTCACCAAGTACCTCACGGCGGCCCTTCAGGGCCTGTTCGTAGAGAGGCTGGGCTTTCCCAGCATGGCCGAGGATCACGAGGCAGCCTGCCAGGTTGTTGAGATTGGTGAGGGCGTCGGAATGCTTGTCGCCGAGTACCTCGCGGCAGTCTGCCAGGGCCTGCTCATAGAGGGGTAGGGCCTCCCTGGCACAGCCGAGGGTTTCCAGACAGCACGCCAGGTTGTGAAGACTTTCGAGGGTGCAGGGATGCTTGTTGCCGAGTACTTCGCGATGGCCTGCCAGGGCCTGCTCAAAGAGGGGCAGGGACTCCCCGGCACGGCCGAGGGCTTGCAGGCAGCCTGCCAGATTGTTGAGACTGCTGAGGGTGTCGGGGTGCTTCTCGCTAAGACCAATCAGGCCGAGTCGTAAAGCGAGGGTGGCGGCAAGCACTGCCTTGTTGTATTCCCCATTGCTATATGCTTTTGTCGTAACTTTATCGAGGCAGAAAAGGGTTTTGGTATCCACTACCTGTTTTTCCGCCAGAAACATCTCGTTGTCTTTTTGAATAGTCTGTGGGGGATCGATGACTTCATGCTCAACAAAGGTACTAATCAGCCCAAGTTCCTCTTCTGATAAAGGTTGGTCAGCCCGGTAAAGCGCCAGTGGATCATCATTTTGGTCTACCATCTTGCCGTTCTTCCTCTATCGATGCTGCTGCGACATGGATTCTATTTCTTCCCTGGTTACTAAAGGGAATTAGGTGTATCACATCAGATCAAGCCAGATACGTTTTTCAGCTTTTTCTAACAGACTTGATTTTTGTTCGGTTCCAATCGTTTGGTGAATGGATTTATTGAGGCTTATAACTGATTCAGGTTGTGGTTCGTTTGGCTCGTGCGATATAGCCGGTCTTTTTTCACTGGTTGAGCTATTACGGGCTGTATAGATGGTTGGGTTGTCGGCTGATCAGGGTATCCTGTTCGTTGTATCTAATCAGTGCGGTTCCTGGCGCTGAAGTGAATTCGATAAATTCGGAGTTGGTGATGATCGGACACTGCGGTTCGGAAGTAGATCGCAGTTGCACTGTTTCGTGATGCAAGGTTGGGATATCGTTCAGGAACTGTGTGATGTTGACAGCACTGTGATCGAATTATTTCCCTCCTGAAACTGTTGGGGCTCACCTCTATAGAGTCTCCAGAATACTCACATGTGGGTTGTAACATCATCATGCTTAGCTGTTAGCTATGGCACGTTTATTGTGCCTGAACTTATTTGTCTTCCGGTGAGCTTTTTCATTATGAAATTTAACAATTAGTTTCAATCCCGCAGACCAGCGTTTTTGTATATAATGTGAGTTACATAGGCCAGTTGTTGGCTTGTTTGGGAGATTAGATACTTCGTCGTCTCTGTACATTGTAGAAATATTTAGTATATCTTCATCAATACGCTCTCTTGCTAATCGGCAGGCACCAATATATTTCACGATTATCTCAATACGTGGTCTTTTAACAAAATCAGATAACAGAGCTTTTCGATAGAATTCAAGCGCTTCGCTGGTATTGTCGTATGGACATGTATCACCATTTATCTCTAACTGTGATACAACGCTATTAAAATTCTGTACCCTCATATCATTTAGACTGCTGAAGCCTACTTTCCAGCGTTGTATTACATGCCGCAATTCGTAGAGACCTAATAGTGGTATTTCTTGAAGATTAGAAACAGTGTGATCGTTATACGTAATAGCAAGATTATGTATTTCACTGTTAATTGGTTTTCTTGCTATGCGGCAGGCACCGATATATTTCACAACTATCTCTATACGTGGCCTATGAATAAAATCTGAGAACAGACCCTTACGATAGTATTCCAGTGCCTCTGAAATTCTTTTATATCCACAAGTATCACCCATATACTCGAACCACTCTGGACTATCAACCTCAATAGCAGAATCCAAGTATCTCTTGGCGGTATTATTGTGTGTGTATGCTTTTTTTAGCCCGTCCCAATTTGGCTGCCTGGACATGATATTGTAGGCAGAGGTGCTCGCAACATTAAAGCGTGCGGCATTTGATTCAACAATGTTATTGTTTACTATAGACGTTTTAAGAATGTGATGATTACAGGCTATATAAGCACGACTGATCATGACGTCTGCTAATTCTCTCATTTCAGAGACAAAGACCTGCTTAGTACTATCTCGTACAGATCTAGCAGCACATTTTTCAAAATATTTTGCTGCCATGACCCATTCTGTAGGGTGCATAGTTTCTTTGTAGGCATCGATATGATCCCGAAGCGTTTGAATAAAAGAGGGGTTTTGTTCCGTTTCAAATCGCAATGCCCAGGCAACCTTGCTCCAACCAAACGGGCTTCCGACATTTGACATGCGCTGGGACGCTTTTATGGCTTGTGCTTTAATGTTGAGATTATTAGTACCATTGGCCAGGATGAGGTGTTGTATGGCTTCGTGATGCCAGTGTGGCTGGAATGCCTCACGAAAATTAATTGATTTAGATTCGTCCAATGGTGATAAATAACTTGCTATAGACTTTGCTGCGAAAAAATGCAGATCTCTATTGTTAACCTCATTGTCTGTACCAACAAGTTCAACGTTAAGATAGTATTCACCTATACTTTTTGCGTGATGTAATAAAGCAGGCCTGAGAGGTTTCTCTGCGCAGAGATTTTCCAATATGGTACGACAGTGCAAAGGCGAGCAGTTCAACATATGTTTCGCATGCTCGAATGTAAACCCATTTCGAAATATTGCTAGCTTTTTTAATGCTGATGCTTCTTCATAATTCAATATCTCTCGACGAATAGGGAGCAGAGCTGGATCGCAACTATTTTGTATTAAAATGACTCTTGTATTTCCAATATGTTCTGTAATGTTAGGTGTTGTGCTTTTTCTGAGGGATCTATTTGTACTCCCAAGTTTCTCAAATAATCTATTCGGATCTAATCGTTCCATAGGGCCATTTGGGAGCCTTATAATACCAGTGTTATTGAAAAGCTCGGTGCCGATGATTACCAAAACATCTGGTACTCTCCTAGGTGAATTTTTAGTAGGTGTAAATCGCGATAGTGCATCGCCCAGCAAATCGGCTGTGCTTTTTGTATGACGTGGATTTAGACCATTTGCAATAAAATCATTATAAGAAGTAAGTGACCCTCCAAGCACATTCCAAACTGCCCACCAGAATCTTTCATACTGTTCGTAATGTACAGCTCTAATAAATCCAAATGTACCTAGTCTATCGCTGGCCTCAGAATCGGTGATTGTTTTATCATTACCAATATCACTATTAATACTTTTAAGTGCATATGCAATATCGATTGCAGAGTGCTTGTTGGGTAATTGCAACACGCAGTTTTTATTTGCTTTCAATAAATTCTTTATTTCATTGATTGCTTTACTTGGATTCAGCCAAACTTTGAACGCTTTGAAGTTAAATTCAATATCAGGGCAGCGGATATATGTATGCCTTTTTATCTCTTGTCCAAATACAGTATTTGCATAATTGCTTAGGTAAATATTATTTTCCTGGGAAACGAGCATGCGACATTCAGTATCAATAATTGTTGCCATGGCATTATCAGGAAGAAGGCATAGCCAAAAACCGAAACGCGATGCAGCAGCTACTTTTTTATCCAAGGCCCCAGTTATCCCGAGCGTATAGTCTGCTTGAGACGAATCATCCCTATCTTCCTCCCGATATCTCAATACACCTGTCGCACAAACACCATTCATTGCAGTGCGATCAATAAAGTGTGAAAGAATAAAAAGAGAAACAGACGCGCCTAAACTCTGTCCTTGGAGAGTGAAAACCTCACAAAGAGGAGTCAGTATTTCTTCAGCTACACTGAAATCAAGTGTTACGCGGCAATTTGCTACGGATTTTTTGTAGGAATTTGGCCATGACGATGCATCCTTGTTCCACAATGATATTGCTGCTCGACGAGCAGTATTAACTGTATCCAAAAAATCGCCATTGTTTTTTACTTTTATACTAGTCCCCAAGCCCTTGATCGTTACCAAGTTGTTGGTTGGTTGACGTCTTCTATCAAGTGAAACATCGACAATGATAGGGATCGCGATACCTTTTTCTTCACTGTCGCCAAGTGCCACAAGAATCCATAAGAAAACAGAGTTGCAGAGTTCGTTTTCGATCTGTCTCCACCCAATGTTATTTAGTTCTGATTTCAATGGATCTGAATGTTGGTTATTTGCAATACAGGTTTGCCGATATTTTGCAATTGATTGAAGTCTATCAGTAATAGATAATGAACGATCCTGATAGCTTTCTACCAGTTTATTTAGTGCGCTCAAAGACTCGTTGCTATCATGTAAGTGTAATCTTCCTTCGAGACGCGCTAGCCTGACTAATTGATGAGAAGAAACCTGACCAGAGGAGAGCCGGTTAGCTACCAGTTGGCATGCAATCCAAGGAGATATATTTTTATTGTTGTTCCACTTGAGTGATCGATAGATGCTGTTAGCAGCGGACTGTAAACCACCGGCTTCATCTAAAACATTGATATCCTTTAGATGGGATATGGCTATTTTTGGGAACCCTTCTAGGACTCGATTGCGCTCTACTGTGTCTACCGTCAGATCAGTGTTTGATAATTTCAGAAGTCGCCATAGCTGGGAGATTCTTCGATCATTTGGCTTGGATAACATGTAAAGTTGACAGGCAATACCAATGCGTTGACCAAGAATCCAATATGTGGATAGTAAGGCGGAATTATTTTTCACAAAATAGAAGCCTCATGCTGTTGGTCACGGAAAGCAAGTCGCTTACCGAGATAGTACTGTGAATGATTTTGTGAGTATCAAGTTACTTTAATGTCAAAATTTGAAGCATCAGTCAGACAATTCAAAAGCTCAAAAATTGGCAATCCAGCTACTTCGTATGTTGACGTTGTTCCAGCTTGAAGTATTGTTACGTATTCGTTCCCGTTGAGATTTAATAGAGTAATATCTGGCTCACTTTCTTGAGGTACTATGAATACTCCTTTATTGGGTCCTTCAAACAGCTGGAAACTACGGCACCCAATATCTAATGAACAAATAAACACCAGGTTGCTTAAATTAGTACTACTAATTTTGGTTTCTGTATTGCTGCTTTCATTTCTGTTTCTCTTACTTGATGCAGCTATTGGCAAATCAGATACTGCTGTGCGTGTTAAGAGATGATCCGGTGTCTTGAAATCAACTGTGAGAACGTTGTCTTCAAGCGAGTCGACTGTGAAATCAACTGTGAGAACGTTGTCTTCAAGCGAGTCGACTGTGTCATGGCCTGATGAGGAAAAGATTATCACTGAATCTTTAATTTCAAAGGGGAGATAGTGGATATCACTCATTGCAAGCCGTTTCTGCTGATCTCTGGTGAGTTTGAAAGTGCTTCGTATTTCATTGTGCTCATCGGCTACGTTGCTCTCACCTTTGTCGATACAGTCCAGTGACAACTTCATCACACCCTCGGGCAGCGAAAAAACCACCTCCTCCAGGGGGGTGTTGGCTATGATGATAAAATGCTCGTTGGGGATATCGAGAAGAATTCTGCTTACTTCAGGTGATGGGGGGGTAGTGCTCTGTCGGTCGTTATCGGATCGCTTTGCTCCGCTGTATTCGGGCAACGGTCTGTAAATCTCCCACTCTGCAGGAAATAACGCTTCAACAAACCCTGCCGGGAGACGAAATGGAAGCGATGAGAAGATATTATGCCTATTAGCAGAATGCTTACTGATGATTGTCAGCAGCCTGGATATATGCTCTGGATTTTCCCAGTCAAATATATTCTTAATGCCGTACCTACACTTTGGAAGAGTGAGAAAAACACCACCTGGCTCTGCTTTGTATGTATCCGTTGCTGTATCCAGAATCAGGTCGACCCAGGCAGCAGGAAAATCCTTCAGGCAGCATCGGCACCTATGTATTGAACCACCACTATCCTTGGAAACGCCGTCTGTAGCTAATCTGAAAGAGCTCAAGTCCAATATATGGTCGCCAGGTGTCAACCACTCTCTGGCGTCGTCCTGCTGTTTCTCAAACCAGTCGCGAAGTGTATCGCTCCAAGCCTCGACGACATTACGGGGTGTGGCTGCTGGCACATAGGAGTAATCCTTTGAGCCGTGGATGATGTTTTCCCATGCAATGATGGCATCGGCTTCAGGGTCGAGCACCAGCGAGTTGACGCCAACCGGGTTGTCTTCATGAAAATGAAGAACCAGAGGCCAGAGTTCTCTGGCGTTGTCACGAACTTGCGGTAGCAGGTCAGAGTTGGTGGATTTAAGTACAACCTGTGGTACCACCTTGAGACTGTGCGCGGTTTCAATCAGGTTTTTCAGTTCATCCAGGGTGTCAAAGCGCTGGATACGGCTGAAGAAGTTGCCAAGACTGTCGGCGGCTTGCCACTGAAGCCAGTCCTTCTTCAGTTCAAAAAGTATTGATACTTCACTGTGGATGAAAACAGCGGTAATAATATCCTTGTCGTACCACTCTTCATCATATATGGCAGTCTTGGTGTTCATGAGCATGTTCCTGTAGTGAATCACTGGTAGTGATTCATGATTCAATCCCAAACACAACAGTCAATGCTGAGCGTCTGGTTAATGGTTACAATTCAAAAATAAAAAAAGTCTGGAGCAGTCAGGGTATGGTATTTATTGCCATCATCGCAATCCATGCCGGATTACTCTCCTTGTCGGGCAATTTCTCCAAGCATCTTCTGATTCTCACCAGGTCTTTACTGGAAATGGACCGGGACTGGTTAGTGGTTTTTCGTTTCTTGCCTTCATGTGCATGTCCTATTGGCGGGTGCTGGCAAAAGATACCCCACAGCAATCTCTTGTCATCATCATCCAGATTGTTATGGATACTGATGATTTTTCCCACCTTTCTGGCATGTTCACTACCGTACCAGTAGTGCCGGCGGTCTTTCGTTTTGTCTTTGGTTGGGGCACCACCGCCACTTGGCATAGGGATCTCACCGCCGTTATCCCACTCATTGCAGGTCGCCTTAAGGGGCTCAATAACAGCATCGCCGACAGTTTCTTCCTTAATAATCCCCTGTGTGCAGAGATTCTCAAGGGGGGCAATAATGTGCTCCCTGATCTCTTTTGCCAACTCGGGGTAAGTGGTGGGAAGTGTTATGTGCCGGCGCTTTTGTTGATTGACGTAGTAGTTGCAGTATATCCAGGCGGTTTGCACCCTTGTGATGTGCTGATAGCATTCTAAAAAGGCCTCGGGAAAAGATTTACCGACTGGTTTGTCAGCAGGATCAGGTTTAATCTTAGGCTGTTTCTCCGCAACGGAACTACCAGGGGAGTGGTTGCTGTCCTTGGCACTGCTGGAGTCACCGAAAAAGCCGAGATAGCTATCGATGCTTGTAGTGTATAAGGTATTGCGCACATCACTGATATCCTTGCTGTGCAGTACGTCATCTGATAGCCCGATACCCAACAGCGTGGTGTGCCTTTTGTATGCAACAACAGGTGATGGTTTTTTGGCACTATACTTCAGTATTTTGGGAGTGGTCAGCATGCCCAGCCTGTCTTTAACCGTCTCGTGCACTTCTCCCAGTCGTTCGCCAAACCTTCTCTTGGCATTTGTATTATTAACCCCGGCACGGTTCCTAATTTCAATATTCAACGGATTATTATTTAAGCCAACTTGCGTAAGCCGAGTAACATCGTTTGACCTGAAGCCTGGCGCAGTCCTGGGACTGAGTTCCCAGGTGATGTGGTCATATATTACCAGTGCGCTGTGTTGAATCGACGTCAATATCTCATCTTTATGCTGCTCCCATCCATTTTTGATTTTTATAACGCCTCTGATACCCTTCAAATATTTTTCACTCTCAGTAAGTGACTGAAGATATTTAAATGGCCTTGATGCCCGGTCCATGTAGGTAAAGTAGATGTTGTCTGTAAGTTCCTGCTCTCTAGCCGCAAGTGAGTAGAGATGAAAAACACCAAGCAGGCGACGGTATTTATACCAGTCGAGTTCTGATTTCAGATGCGTTGCGTTGGCATCATCAATGCCGCTGATCGAATTTGATATCCCTGCCAGTACATGGTTCAGCGCATGGACAGTGTCGCTATTCTTGTTACTGATTTCTTTGACGAGGGTGGCAGCATCACTGGGTGATTGAGGAAGGTCTTTCACCTGGAAAAGCTTTTCTGCCGGGCTTCGCTTGATGCGCTCTGGAATTTTGTCCGCCGTATACAAGGCGGTACTAATGAACAGTTCCTGCTCAATTGGCAGGCCGGCAGATGGCTCAAAGTATTTCAGGATTGTTCTCAATCGTGGATATCCTGAGCCGAGCCATAGGCTCGTGTACGGATGATATACTTGGCTGTCCACGTGGCCCTCCTTAACGCTTATTTGCTTATCCTATGCCCTTTGGTGAGCTAAATCCCGGCAGTGCGGTGACAATTAATATTTTGGCAAGAATGTTGGCTAACATAATGATAAACAACAAATATTAATCTAATATTGAGTTGCCCCACGGTACCTCAGACTCGACCCTATCGAGTGGTTTGCTGATCTCCGGTGCAGCGGTGGCAAGTTGGCGGATCTGCCGGAACCTTTCTGGCAGCAGCGTGAGGTCGTTAATTTGCGGCACATGAGGCTTGAAGAAGAGGGACCTGAGAAGTCCAAGATAACTGCCGGGGCCTTGGCCAATAGAAGGGAAAATCGATTCTATGGATCTACTGGCGCGTTGATGTGAGCGCCGCTGCTTCATGGCAGACAGGCGATCGTAGAGATATTCCTGGGTTTCCTCGTGACCGAAAAAAATGGTCAGTGGACCATTATCCTGCGTGGTATCAACCAGGTGACTATCAAACGCCGGGTACGGGTTATAGCTGCCGACACTGAGCTGCTTGTGGTGGCTGGAGAGCAGCCTCTGTTTTCCACTCTGTTGAGGCGCATAGGTGCTATGTAGCATTTTCCAGTGACTGGTATTGAGGCGTTGTTCCTGCCTGTCAAGGAGTGCCAGTTGACAGAGTTCGTAGATCATCTGTGGGATGACACGAATATCCGATGCAACGCTGTGAAACCTGAAATCACTGGTGGCCGAGTAGTCGGTACTGATGCTCTCGCACCAACGTCGCAACGCATATTCCGAATCCCGCCAAAAGCCACTGCTCTGACCCATGACCAGATGGCGGAGATCGATGATTAAAAAGGAGAAAAAGTGGTGGCGGACTACGGCGTTGTGCACGTATTCCTTTTTCCCGGTAAAGATATCGAGCAGCCAATAAAGTCTCTCTTTCATGGCGGTCTGGTCGAGGCCCGATGTCAGGCCCAAGCCAGAGAGGTGTGGTGTATAGTCCGCCATTCCTCTGGATGCCTGTTGTATTGCTGATGCTGCCGGAATCAGAAACTGATCGTAGATTCTGTGGTGGACATCCTTTGCCGTATGAGGATCAAAAGTGCTATCCGCAGGGGGGGCGGGATTCTTTGACGATTTCCAGTAGGTATCGGCCAATGTGGCATAACAGGTCTGAAGCCTCTCCCTGGCATCACTCCCCTGGTAAATCAGTGACTCATACTGGTTCCACTCGATCACCATAGCTTACCTTAATTATGGTTATTCGTATCCTGCTGGATATAGTACAGTCATTCCCGCGATCGGCCAAATCCCCGTATCCAGGTGCATAGGTGCGTGATCGGTTCCCGGGGCAGCCCGGCGGGGTCGTCAAACTGCGCCAATAGCTGGTTTGCAAACGCCTCCCTTTCCTCGGGCGAACCGATACACTCCTCCCTGAACGCTGCCTCATCGGGCAGAAACCCATGCCGGATATCATCACTCAAGGGCCAGCCATGGAGCCGGCTGAGCGCCCTGCCATCTTCCAGGGCCCGCTCCAACTCCTCCAGTATCACCGGCCGGTAGGCAGCTTTCGCTATTTTGGCGGTATCCTCATACCACTCACCCGTCCGCAGCCGGCGCTTCGCCTCGTCGAGTGCTAGGGCGGGCTCCCCCAGTGCCATCCACGCCTGGTGGAAGAGCAGGGTAAACAGCGGCATGTAGAAGTCCGGCATCCCCAGCACCGGGGCCACTACGTAGTCCGCGCCGCGCAACAGAAAACCGCTCACCAGCCCCAGGGGCTCACCCAGGGGATCGTCATGGACCTGGCCCACTACACAAGCGCCCAGCACCACCACCCGGGGGCGCTGCACCCCGGAAAGTACCGCCGACATATCCAGTCTCGTACCCTGACTTGCATCGAGCAGCAGTACCGTCTGTTTAGGTGGTCCTTTTTCCACATCGCCGTGACAGCCGAAATACCACCCCTCGTGGAGCGGACTCTCATGATCTACCCACAATGACCGGCTCTGTTCACCACTGCAGGGTGTTGCCTGCTCCCACAGATGGGCCACCGCCAGGCGATCCACCTCCACAAAGGGAATGGGATTTCCGGCATCCAGGGCGGGATCGGTATGCACCCCCAGGGTACGGGGCTGTGCTTGGCGTTCCGGCAGGGGATCGTCCAGGTGCTGACGCTGGTAGAAGAACATCAGCCCCGGATAGAGATACACCTCATGTTGATCCGGTACACCCAACTCCAGGGGCAGACCGTGTAGTCCCCCATGGGTGGCAAGGTGCCAGCGGCTCACCCTGGGCAAGGCTTCACACAAGGGCTGCCAGAAGGCCGCTTCCACTTGTGCTGTGAGTGACGCCAGGCGATCGGGAGTGGGCTTCATGCCCCCCCGCATCGGTGCGGGCTCATGGTTCTCCAGTAATCGCAGGGCCGAGCGGTTGTAGTGCTGGTAGGCCTGCTCATAGGCGAGCAGCGCCTGCTGCTGTGCTTCCAACTGCCCAAGATCGAGGATCGAGGCCACCTTGCCGTCGTGTACCAAGCAGGCGCCGATGCCTGACTGCACCTCCTGGCCATGGAGATCCTCATCCGAAGGGGGCAGTGGGAAGAGCAGTACCAGGGCCTCCTCCTTATCCAGACCCCGGCAGAGGGCGGCGGGGTTGGTCTCCATATAACCCCGGCTCAGAGCGAACTCGTTATCAGAGGTGGCAATCTCCTCTCCCAGTGCCTGGCGTTTCGACCTCATTGCCTCGTACTCGTCAACCGACCGCTCCAGCTGTTCTCGCCGTGCGGTCAGCTGTTCTGGGCTCACGGGCTCAGTACCCCGTTCACTGCTGTCTGGCATATTACCACCACTACCGGAGAGCCCACCCGAGAGCAGTTGCAGCTCCAGTTTTTTGCGGCGCAGCTCGCGGCTGATCTCGATATAGCGGCGGCGCGGATCACCCTCGGGGAAATCGTCCTCGTTGCGCTGCAACTCCTCGATCATCAGGGCGGCAAGGTCCCTGCCCTGGATGGCGGCGAGTACCTCGGGGATGGCATCGGGCTGGTGGTGGATGGCCAGTTGCAGCCAGTGGAAGTGGACTCTCTGGAAGTGGGGCAGCAGGCGTTCACGAGTTGAATCTTCTGTGAGGTCGAGATCTTCCAGAAAGGTACGGCTGATGGCAGCGAAGGCCATATCCCAGTCGGGCAGCTGCTCCTTGCGGATCAGGGGGGCAGCCAGTCCGGTGGCACGGGCGGCATGGCCATACCAGTCGCCATCGCGGAAGGGGGTACCGGCCGCTGCTTTGAGGAATGCAGGGACATGGGCGACGATGCCTTCCTGGTCTTTCTGCTCAGTGAGGAAGCTCGCTAGGTTGTTGAGGCTAGTGAGGGTGTTGGGGTGCTTCTCGTCCAGCACCTCGCGGCGCTGTTTGAGGGCCTGCTCATAGAGGGGCAGGGCCTCCCTGGCGCGGCCGAGGGAGTCCAGGCAGACTGCCATGTTGTTGAGGCTGGATATGGTGTTGGGGTGCTTGTCGCCGAGTATTTTACAGCGGTTTGCCAGGGCCAGCTCAAAAAGGGGGTGGGCCTCTTCGGAACGGTGTAGGTTCTGCAGACAGCTTGCCAGATTGTCGAGGCTGTAGAGGGTATCGGGATGCTGGACTCCGAGTGCCTCGCTGCGGCCTGCCAGGGTCTGCCGGTAGAGGGGTAGGGCCTCTATGGCACGGCCGAGGATCTGCAGATAGCTTGCCAGGTTGTTGAGGCTGGTAAGTGTGTCGGGGTGCTTGTCGCCCAGCACCTCGCGGCGGTGTTCGAGGGCCTGCTTATAGAGGGGCAGGGCCTCCCCGGCATGACCGAGTGTATCTAGGCAGACCGCCAGGTTGTTGAGGATAGTAAGTGTGTCGGGGTGCTTCTCGCCGAGTACCTCGCGGCGCTGTTCGAGGACCTGCTCATAGAGGGGCAGGGCGTCCCCGTCGCGGCCGAGAATCCCTAGGCAGTCTGCCAAATTGTTGAGGCTGCTAAGTGTGTCGGGGTGCTTGTCACCCAGCACCTCGCGGCGCTGTTCGAGGGTCTGCTGATAGAGAGGCAGGGCCTCCCCGGCGCGGCCGAAGGAGCGCAAGCAGGCTGCCAGGTTGTTGAGGCTGGTGAGGGTGTCGGGGTGCTTGTCGCCCAGCCCCTCACGGCGCTGTTTGAGGGCCTGCTGAAAGAGGGGCAAGGCGTCCCCGTCGCGGCCGAGGTACTTCAGGCAGGCAGCCAGGTTGTTGCGGCTGGAGAGGGTGTCGGGGTGTTTATCACCCAGCCCCTCGCGGCGGTGTTCGAGGACCTGCTCATAGAGGGGCAGGGCTTCCCCGGCGCGGCCAAGGGTGTCCAGGCAGGCTGCCAGGTTGTTGAGGCTGGTAAGTGTGTCGGGGTGCTTGTCGCCCAGCCCCTCGCGGCGCTGTTCGAGGGTCTGCTGAAAGAGGGGCAGGGCCTCTCCGGCGCGGCCGAGGGTGTCTAGGCAGGCTGCCAGGTTGTTGAGGCTGGTGAGGGTGTCGGGGTGTTTGTCGCCCAGACCGATAAGTCCGAACCTCAAGGCAAGCGCGGCAGTAAGTGCCGCAATATCGGATTTGCCAACACTATACGCTTTGACTGCGCCTTGGTTGAGGTGGGAAAGGGTCTCGGTATTTATCACTTGTTCTTCTGCCAGAAGCGACTTGTTATTTTTTTGGATGATCAACGGCTGATCGATGACTCCCTGCTCGACCAGGGCACTTATCAACCCAAGTTCCCCTTCTGATAAGGGCGAGTCGGCACGGTATGGCGCCTGTGGATCATTCCGTTGGTGTGACATCTTGTCGTAATCTCCCAATTGCAGGTCGTGAAGTCGGCCCTGGAAACACCTTTGAGCAGAAGAGTATTCGCTGCTTCGCAGCGGATCAAGGCATCTGGTCAGACAGTGGCCAGTTTTTCATTTAATCCACTGGCAGGCGTTGAAGGGCGGTGCGGGTTTTGCCGGTCACCCGGTTATACGTCAACCCACATCAGCCCACCCCTACGCTGGTATCAGTGGCGTTCATATTCAATTATCTCCTCTCTGCATCCCTGCTTTCCGGCAGCGGGTTGTCAATTAATAGGTAAAGCGAAAACAGTGGCTGAGAGTCGGGCTGTACGGCTCTCTGCAGCCTTTATTGTCACTTCCCTGCCAAGCCGCCTGTCGGTTATGGGTGTTTAATCAGACTCAGATATATCGAAAGGAGATAGTCATCATGAGTCGTCTGATTGTACACGCAACCATCTTATCTCTGCTGTCTCTGGGGAGCACTGCCTGTTATGCAGCTAATGGCCTGGGCTGGCTGGCACTATTGGAAATGGTCACCAGCAAGCAGGATAAAAGCAGCCGGTATGTCTACTCCGGCAGTGTCGACCTTCATCACCTGATTGAGAAGCAGGCGGTGGCAACCGGTGTACCTGAGCGTCTTATCGCGGCGGTGATCATGACCGAGTCCTATGCCGATCCCTGCGCCGTCTCATCCGCCGGAGCGGTGGGGGTGATGCAGTTGATGAAGCAGACGGCGCGGGAGATCGATCCCGCTATCGACCGTTTCAATCCGGTCGACAATGTGCGTGGGGGAGCGAGGTATCTCCGTATCGGCCTGGACAGGACCCGCGGTAATTGGCAGCAGGCTGCCGCTTTTTATAACGGCGGCCCAACTACGCTGGGGAAAAAATCAGGCCAATGGTTCAGGGAGACCAGAGAGTATGCGATTGAAAAAATACCGGGTTGGCTGGCGAGGTTTCAGAGCAAAGGGGATTGGCGGAAGGTTGTGCCAAAGCGTATCAGGCATACAAATTGGCACGTCTGTAACAACCTGCTGGCCAATAAACGCTGAATATTTGCAGATATTGTTTTGACTGGAGAGAGCATCATGATTACCGAGAAACAAAACAGTGCAGAAAAGATAGCAGGTGCGATAAGCCGGGTAGGCGGCTTGCCCGTGCTGCTTTTACTGGTGATCTGCTTCATTGCCCTGTTCGACAGCGTCATCGTGCTGGCGGGTGGATGGAGTGAGATGGACCTGGTTGGCATTGCGCTCTCATTTTGCCTTGTAATGGTTATCGAGGCGCTGTTGCTGTCGCTGGCCCCTGGACAGCCAGGCAGAGTGGGGATCGGAAATGATTTCAACCTGCTGCGCACGGCTGCTTTTGGCGGCGTGGTGGTGATTGTCGTCAGCCTGGAGCAGGCGTTCTGGATTCCCAGGTTTCACCTGGATGAGTTGAAGAGGGATGCTTTGAGCAGCGGCGCTGCAAAATCCTACCTGCCAGTAGTCAATGCCAACCTCTCAAAAACCCATATGGTGAGCAACAACCTGTCACAGCTTTCCGAGACCGCTGCCCACTATGCCAGCCTGGAGAGCGGCAATGAGGGCACTAACTCGAGACCCACCTGTAACAGTGAACACCTGGGGCCTGGTGCCCGTTATGACTATCGGGTATCAGACAGCCACAAGCTCAGGCAGTTGAGTGATGATTTCGACTACTCCCGTGACCGCTATGCGAAGAGTGCTGCGGTACTGCGGGAGTTGCTGGCGGGAAGTGCAGTCGAGAGGAACGCACTGGTGAAGGCGACATCTGAAATAGAGGCGACGGCCAGGGTTGTCGGTGCCTCTGTAGAGCAGGCGCGAATATGGGTGGAACAGCGCAGAAAGGAGGCGGATACCGGGGTGTTTCGCAGGAGTCGGCAGGGTAACGAGGTGTTTGTCCAGTGTCAGTTTCCGGAACTTGGTGGAATTGCACAGACGCTCTCCGGTTTTCATCTTGTAAGCCTGCCCAGTGTCCGTATGCCTGATGTGGGGGAAGGGGTGCGGACGAGTCTTATCGGCGCCTTCGAAAGCACAATACGATTTTTTACCCTGCGCTGGGGAACGCTTAGCGCACCGGAGATTGTCAGCATCGTACTGGGCTCGTTGACGACGCTCTCTCTTGTCTGGTTCAGGCGCGAGGCGCACCGGAGAGGTGTGACAGGATCGAAAATTGAGCTCGATTTCTCACTGGCCGCGGTACCCGGCGTCGTCAACGAGCTTTTTGCACAATCGCTGAGAAACCGGACTCACTATGTAGCCTATCTCAAGGCGGGTGATGAACTGACGCCCCTTGGACAGATGCTCGACGACCTGAGGCACAAGGGTTACGCGGAGTATAAGGGGCGCATGGGCAGGCTGGCGCTATGGAAGGTGCCGAAGATGGTCCGTCAGTCGCTGGAGGGGGTCGACTATGTCCACAAATACGCGCTTTCACCAGAGGTTGTGACGATACTGCGCAGAAATTATGAAAGGGGTGACCTTTCTGCGGGTTCGGAAAGGGAGGACGCTCCGGTGGAGGCGAGGCCGGTAAGGGCGGTCTATTCAAGACAGTCCGGCATATCCGGCCAGCAGGTTGTGAATGAGCAGGTGAACAAATGAATATTCATGATGAAGCAGCTGAGAGACTTGAGCGAATTGTTGCTGAAATAGCCGTTGATGATCCCGCGTGGAGAAAGGCGGTTACAAGCGCCAGGGAGATGCTCGAAGAGGAACCGGATGAGAAAACGTGTACCCCGGTGGCGAGTGATGATCTGCACAGGCTCGCGGATCAGGCAATCAGGATCTATCTGGAGTTTGTCGCCAGCAGGGCAGGCGCCGACTTGGCAAAGCGAAAATATAACCATGTACTGGACAGCGCCTTGTTGTCTGCGGAAGAGATGGGTATTGAGACAACCGGTGACTGGGAGTTCAATCCATTTCGCCGGGTGTTCGAAAAGGCGAAGGCCAGTGGATTTGATGCCATGAAAGATGGTGAACTCAGCGACCTGTTCAAGGCGATCTGCGCGCTGCTGGACAATAGTGATCAGGGTGACTGGGAAGCGGTTGCGGCGGGCTTTGTTCCGGATGAAGTATCGGAATTGATCCAGCACAACGGGGCTTATGCAGAGTTTCTGTCAGACCTGGGCAGGTTTCTCTCTGTCAGTGGTCCGAGTGGCAGAGAACTGGTCACCCACCTTGCCGAAAGCAGGAAGTTTGCGCTGGCGGTGAAGAGCAGTAACGAGGTCTTTCCCAGGCCGTTGCTGTTTCTCGCTGCCATTCATATCCTCGTAACCGGGCATGAAACCACTCACTGATGTGGAAGAAGTGGATCAATGGGAGAGAAACCGATGTCTGAAGTTATTCGTTTCTGGACAGATCTTGAAAACCAATGTGAGGGTAAAGGCATCAGCAGGAAGGCGCTGTCTGATTATAAGAGCAGGCTGATGGCCAACCTGGAATGCGATGGCCAGGCGGGTATTGCTCCTACAGGCAAGGCACGCGCATGTGCGCTGGAGCTGGTGACTCATGATATTGAAATAGAGGAGCTTGAAGAGAGGCTGAGACTTGCGCAAAGGCGCCGCGACCTGGTAAGCCGGGAGTTGTGGTTGTACGTCGAGGAGCAGTACGGCCGGACAGAGAGGCGTGTGCTTGAGTTTAATCCCGTTAGTGCCCGCTTCTATTACAGGTCCACACCACTTGATGAGAGAACTGGCTCCTATATTAAATCACTAGTAGAGTACAGGCTGCTTGTAGAAAAGGTATTGAAATCGCCCGTGTCCGCACACCGGATGACAGAAGATTACCAGTTGCCGGAGTGGTTGCGGGAGCTGGCCAAAACAGTTGTCGGTGGTGACTTGCGGCCGGCCCTCAGAGGTGTGCTCGATGAGTGTCTGTCGAGTCGGGAGAGAGCGAAACTGTGGTCCGGTGTCGCCATGCGAAAGGATTGGCCCGGCTGGTTTCGTAGCGTACTGAAGGTGCTCTGCGTAGAGGATGGGAACCGATGTCAATAACCATTAGTGTGGTTGGCTATGCACAATAATCCTGAGAAGGAGCTTTACCGGAGTCAATGCCCCCTGTAGGAGCGAATTTATTCGCGAACTGGCTCCGTGACATGTTCTTCCTCATCCCCATACCTGCATGGTATCAATGATCTCACCAAGCCCCCTCAACTGGGGATCGGCCCCACTTCCCATTCGGCTGCCAACCGGTCCCAACTTCTTCAGGGTGGCTTCCGCCCATTCGTTGAGAAATGCCTTGTCGTCGGCGTAATCCAGCAACAGGGCGGCGTGACCCTCCGTCATCTCCACCTCGAGCATCCCCCAGTGTGCCGTGCCTGCCGGTACCTCTTTGCAGATCATCGTTTCAGCCTCTCTC
>JBEVXU010000039.1:0-3264 GCA_040505895.1 Sedimenticola sp.
TCCGCCCCCTGTTTTCATCTGCCCATTTTTTGCAAACTACTTGCATGATGGGTGGCATCTAACAGTTTGATGCTGGTAAGGTTTTTTAATTTATGCGGCGGCTCAATAGATATCGAGAGGGGGAAGCTGGGCTCGTTGATCAAACTCAACGAAGCCTTGAAAGCGGCCGTCATCAAGGCAACGGTTCAGCAATGCCAAACCCTGGAGGGTTTTATTGGTGCTGTTGGGGTAACTGCGGTAAAACAGGACCTGAGCGATGGGCGCGTGCATCGGATGGATCTTAAAACGGAAGAAAAACACCTCTTCGCCGTCCGCCTGCTGATCGACGCCTCCCTCGGTCTGCAAATGACCGTCACCTCCGTGGACGGGAGGCAACCCCGCAAGTTGAGGCACGAAGCCCTGCGAGCTTTTAAGGTGCCTGTTTGGACCAAGGCGAAGGGGAACGGGGATAAGGTCAGCGTGTTTGAGCGCTTCCACGAAATTGTCAGGGAGTTGGCCATGGCTGTGTACGATGAAGAGACCGTGGAGCCACCACCCGACCCCGACCCTGAGTCGAAACCGGCCCACGTTCAGTTGATCGACTATTGCCAAACCCTCAATGCCGAGCTGTACAACCTCAATGGAGAGACCCGGCACTGTTTTGCCTATGCCCTATACAAGGAGCCGGTTTCGGTACGCCGATTGATCGAAACGCATCTGTCCAACTTGCGGCTGTTCCTACTCGCCTGCAAGGGAGGTGAAGAGCCCCTGACGCTCAAGGCCGTCGATCTTGAGGTCTGGTTATCACGCTCCTTTAAGCTGGTCGAGCAGTGCCGCGCACAGCCAAAACCCACTTTAGAGCCGCATATACAGGAGGAAGCAGCCATGCCGTCCAAAAAGGCAGTCCAACAGCAGGGCGGTGACAACAGCCCGCAGGTCAGCGTCATCGGTGATGGCGCCAGCATTCATATTCATGGCCAGAACAGCGGTAACAGTAACCAACTGGACCAGTTGCTCGCCGTGCTTGAGCAGATCGAGAAACGGGCCAGCCGTGATGTCCCGATGGAACGGCAGGTTCAGGCCGATGCTCAGATCATTCGGCGAGACTACAAGGAACAGGGCCGCCTGACGACCAATGGTCTGGCCTGGCTGCTCGCCAGTCTTGATCCAGGCATCAAGTTGGGCAAGGATCTGTTGGGTTTGGTTACACAGGCAGTGAACCTGTGGCCTAAGAAAACGGAAGATGATTCGGAGGGTGAGGAATGAGCATCTACCACAAACTGCTCCAGCAGGAGGGCCGCAAGCTGGACCTGCCCGCTACCGGCAGTTGGCCCGCCAGTTACCACCTGCTGCGGAAGGATGAAGCCCATGCCCTCATTGCAGCCTTGGCCTCCAACCGACCCTTGCTGGTGCGGGGTGAGCCCGGTGTCGGCAAAAGCCAGCTGGCCCGTGCGGCGGCCTGTGTCCTGGGCAGACGGTTCATCGCCAGTGTGATTCAGCCCAATACCGAACACGAAGAACTTCTTTGGCAATTCGATCACACCCAGCGCCTAGCCGATGCCCAGCTTTTCGGCGCCCTGCGCAAGGGGGATGAGCAGGTCGATGATATCCCCGACGATGAGCAGCCCAATGACATGCCCAGCATCAAGGATTTGCAAACCCCGGGCCGTTACATCGCCCCCGGTCCGGTCTGGTATGCCCTCGACTGGGAAACCGCCGAAAAGCAGCGCTGCCAGCACAACTATCGTCCGTCTGAAGACAAGGATGCACCGAACCCTGTGAGTGAGGGTGTGGTGTTGCTAATCGATGAGATTGACAAGGCGGACATATCCGTTTCCAACGGCCTGCTGGAAGTGCTGGGTAATGGACAGTTCGAGGTGCGTCATAGCGGCGAGACCGTTCGCGCCAAGGGGAAGCCACCGTTGATGGTCCTGACCACCAACAACACCCGTGAGCTTCCACCGGCCATGATTCGTCGCTGCGTGATCCTTGACCTGGCCTTGCCGAAGGAGCGGGCGTTGCTCATTCAACGACTGTGTAAGGTGGGCGCCACCCATTACGAAGACCAACTGAGTAAAGAGGATATTTTCAAGGCAGCGGAGCGCATTGCGGATGATCGTGAGGCCTGTAATGCACTGCCGCGAACAGGGCAGGCTGAATTCCTGGATCTGCTCGCCGCCCTGGCCGAGCTGCCTGCGGACTATCCCCATGATCCCTTCGACGAGCTGGCCGATTTCTTCATGAAGAGCAAGGCCTCGTCGTTGGCATGAGCCGGGCCTCCCGCGCCGATCTGCTGCGTTGTTTGCGCGAGGCCCCGGATGCCAATCGCGAGACCCTGGCGCGCCTGTTTGGTTTTGGCTATTTACCGGAGCCCCGAAGGAAATCCAACGACATATCGATTGGCCCGGCTCGAGGCGAAACCGTCACCGATCTGCCTGCCCACGCACTGCTAAAGACGCTGCGCCCACCACAATATTGGTGCGTCCGGCAATGCAATCCCGAAGAGGAGTCGCCCAAGCCCCTGGAGGAACAGGTAGTGGCCTTGGGCAGCGTTGTTGAGTTGGCCGACAACGATTCTGCACAGCTGCTGCTTATGCCCTTCGATCCCCTTTGGACCCCAGGGCAATGGCAAAATACCTGGGATCGCCTACTTCCGGTCGAGCGTCAGGGACGGGAGATCGACACCGGTTTGGTAGTGAAGAGCGTGGCCTGTGGCGCGCCCCTGCAATCACTTCCCAAGAAGGCCCATAAGCACTGGAATACGCATACCGTCCTGTTGCTCGAACGCAGCGCCGCCCTGCGCCCGCTCTGGGAGGATATGGAACAGGCGCGCCGTAGTCTGCTTGCCCTATTGGGGAGTGAACGCCTCGACTGCTTCGTGCTCGACGCCGGGCCACTGGCCGCCTGGCGTCGATTTGGTGGTGGTAAGGGTGATGGCGAGGTGGAGATTGGCGATGAGGTCAACGTCATCGCCATCGGCGCTTTTGGCGGCCTCCATGATGGTCGGATCAGTGATCTCTGGACGGGTCTGTTCCGACGACTGCACAAACGGGTGCATAGCCTGGCCTTGTTGCCGGTCTGCCCGTTGCGTAACACCCGAGTTCTGGCATCCCACAGCATCCCCCTGGATGGCCATGAATCGAGACAGGCCGATCTCCTGCTGAATCTGCTCAGTCAAGTCTGGCATCCGGAACTCAGCCCTGACGCACATCATCACAACCCCAATGTTTCCATGCATTCCCAGCCTAACTGAAAAATATTTTTCGTTTTAGCGGGTAGATAAAT
>JBEVXU010000040.1:0-57476 GCA_040505895.1 Sedimenticola sp.
CACCGATCGCGATGGAAGAAGGTCTACGTTTTGCAATCCGCGAAGGTGGCCGTACTGTCGGCGCCGGCGTTGTTGCTAAGATCATCGAGTAATTTTTGAGTAATTGATATGGCCAACCAGAGAATACGCATTCGACTGAAGGCTTTCGATCACCGTCTGATCGATCAGTCTGCACGTGAAATCGTAGATACCGCGAAGCGTACCGGTGCACAGGTACACGGACCGATTCCGCTGCCTACCAAGAAAGAGCGCTACACTGTGCTGATTTCACCGCACGTCAACAAGGACGCTCGCGATCAGTACGAGATTCGCACCCATAAGCGTTTGATGGATATTGTCGATCCAACCGACAAAACGGTAGACGCATTGATGAAGCTGGACCTTGCAGCCGGCGTTGATGTTCAAATCAAGCTGAACTGAGGTTAAGAAGATGGCGATTGGAATTGTCGGACGCAAAGTAGGCATGACCCGAGTCTTCACTGAAGAGGGTGCTTCTGTACCTGTTACAGTGATAGAGGTAGTACCTAACCGGGTTACGCAACTGCGTACAGAAGAGATTGACGGCTACACTGCTGTCCAGATAACCACCGGAAGCCGTAAAAGCTCCCGTGTCAACAAAGCTATGGCTGGTCACTATGCCAAGGCCGGTGTTGAAGCGGGCCGCGGTATCTGGGAGTTTCGTCTTGCAGAAGGCGAAGGTGAGGGTATCGAGGTTGGTGGTGAAGTCAACGTTGGTATTTTTGAAAACGGCCAGATCATTGACGTGCGTGGCACGAGCAAGGGTAAGGGCTTTCAGGGTGGCGTGAAGCGTCACAACTTCACAATGCAGGATGCTACACACGGCAACTCGATTTCACATCGTGCGGCGGGCTCAATTGGCCAGTGCCAGACTCCGGGACGTGTGTTCAAGGGTAAAAAAATGGCCGGACAGATGGGTAATGTCCAGTGTGCTACACAGAATCTTGAAGTTGTCCGTGTAGACGTAGAACGTAATCTGTTGTTGGTAAAGGGGCCTGTACCAGGTTCTCGTGGTGGTGATGTGATTGTCACCCCTGCCATCAAGATGCTGAACAAGGGGTAATTACAGATGGACCTCAATGTACAGGCAGGCAGCGGCGACGCAGGAACCCTACAGGTTTCCGACGACGTCTTTGCGGCAAAATTTAATGAAGCGCTGATTCATCAGGTTGTTACCGCTTACATGGCCGGAGCACGCTCCGGTAGTAAAGCGCAGAAGAGCCGCTCTGAAGTCAGTGGTGGCGGCGCCAAGCCTTGGCGGCAGAAAGGCACTGGCCGGGCTCGTGCCGGCACAATCCGCAGCCCAATTTGGCGTAGTGGTGGTGTGACCTTTGCTGCTCGTCCACGCAACTTTGAGCAGAAGGTCAATCGTAAAATGTACACCGGTGCATTGCGTTCGATCCTCTCTGAGCTGGTACGCAACGAACGTTTGATCACTGTTGGTGATTTCACCGTAGAAGCACCAAAAACCAAAGAGCTGGTTTCAAAGCTCACTGGTCTCGATCTCAAAGATGTCCTGATTGTTACAGAACAGCCGGATGAAAACCTCTACCTGGCAGCTCGTAACCTTTATGGCGTTGGCGTATGTGATGTCAGTGAAGTAGATCCGGTTAGCTTGGTTGGATACGGAAAAGTGTTGATCACCTCCGGAGCCGTTAAGCAGCTGGAGGAGCGTCTGTCATGAATAAAGAGCGTTTGATGCAGGTCCTTGAAGGGCCGGTAGTGTCAGAAAAGAGCACGATCGCTGCAGATGCAGCCAGGCAGTTTGTATTCAAGGTAGTTCCTGATGCAACCAAGCCTGAGATCAAGAAGGCTGTAGAGCTGATGTTCGACGTAAAAGTAGAGAATGTTCGCGTAGTCAACATAAAGGGCAAGGCGAAACGTTTCGGCGCGATGATGGGTCGTCGTAATAACGTTCGCAAGGCTTACGTCAAGTTGGCTGAAGGCAGTGATATCGATTTTGGTGCAGGTGCCTGATAGGCATCGCGCACAGGATCAGTTAGAGCGGAAGCAAGATAATGGCAATCGTTAAAACCAAACCAACATCACCCGGACGCCGGTTTGTAGTCAAGGTAGTAAACCCTGACCTACACAAAGGTGAGCCTCACGGCCCGCTTTTGGAGAAGAAAAGCAAGAGCGGCGGTCGTAACAATAATGGGCGTATTACCACTCGTCATCGTGGCGGTGGTCATAAGCAGCGTTACCGTGTTATCGACTTCAAGCGTGATAAAGACGGCATCGCCGGCTCTATCGAGCGTATTGAGTACGATCCAAACCGCACCGCAAATATCGCCCTGATTAAGTATGCTGACGGCGAGCGTCGTTACATTATCGCGCCAAAGGGTGTCAGTGCAGGAGATGTCGTGACATCTGGTGAGACCGCTGAGATTGGCGCAGGCAACTGTTTGCCGATACGCAATATCCCTCTTGGTTCTATTGTGCACTGTATCGAACTGAAGCGTGGAAAGGGTGCTCAGATGGCCCGTTCAGCAGGTACATCTGCACAGCTTGTTGCACGTGAGGGTGAGTATGCTACCCTGCGCCTCCGTTCAGGTGAGATGCGTAAGGTTCGCAGTGAGTGTCGCGCGGTTATCGGCGAGGTGAGCAACTCTGAGCATAGTCTCCGTAAACTGGGTAAGGCTGGCGCTACACGCTGGCGCGGTGTTCGTCCAACCGTTCGCGGTGTGGCGATGAACCCGGTAGATCATCCCCATGGTGGTGGTGAGGGTCGTACCTCGGGTGGCCGTCATCCTGTAAGCCCATGGGGAACGCCGACCAAGGGTTTCAAGACTCGTACTAACAAGCGCACGGATAAGATGATTGTTCGCCGTCGCAATCGTAAATAACCGGAACTGAGGTAAGCTAAGGTGCCACGTTCAATTAAAAAAGGCCCGTTCATTGATCACCATCTTGTTAAGAAGGTGGATGAAGCGGTCGCCAGCAAAATCAAACGTCCAATTAAGACTTGGTCGCGTCGTTCTATGATTTCACCGGATATGGTGGGGTTGACTATCGCGATCTACAACGGGCGCCAACATGTACCAGTTCTGGTTTCTGAGAATATGGTTGGTCACAAACTCGGTGAGTTTGCTGTGACACGCACCTATCGCGGTCACGTGGCTGACAAGAAATCTAAACACTAAACGGGATTTGAACCATGCAGGCACTGGCTAAATTGCGCTATGCGCGCATCTCGGCACAGAAGGGCCGTCTGGTCGCAGACCAGATCCGAGGTCTCCCCGTGGAGAAGGCTCTAGAGACTCTCACCTTCAGTAAAAAGAAGGGAGCAGACCTGATGAAAAAGGCGCTCGACTCTGCAATTGCAAATGCAGAGAATAATGAGGGAGCGGATATTGATGAATTGAAGGTTTCAGCTGTCATGGTTGACGAAGGGCCGACAATGAAACGTATTCGTGCACGCGCAAAAGGGCGTGCAGCTCGGATTTTGAAACGCAGCAGTCACATTACCGTGACTGTCTCGGACAAGTAAGGCAAGAGAGGCCATTATGGGTCAGAAAGTACATCCTACAGGTATACGGCTTGGCATCGTCAAACAGCATACCTCCAAGTGGTTTGCTGAATCGAAAGACTATGCCAACCTCCTGAATGCAGATCTTGAGGTGCGTGATTATCTTAAGAAACGCCTCTCTCAGGCATCGGTCAGTCGTATCCAGATCGACCGTCCAGCTAAAAATGCTCACATTACCATCCACACGGCTCGCCCCGGTATCGTGATCGGTAAAAAGGGTGAGGATATCGATAAACTGCGTACTGAAGTATCACGTAGAATGGGTGTTCCGGTTCACGTCAGTGTTGAAGAGATCCGCAAGCCGGAGCTGGACGCACAGTTGGTTGCAGAGGGTATCACCCAGCAGCTGGAGCGTCGTGTCATGTTCCGTCGCGCCATGAAGCGTTCAGTTCAGACTGCCATGCGTCTGGGTGCAGGTGGTATCAAGGTGCATATCGCGGGTCGCCTCAATGGTGCAGAGATTGCGCGCAGCGAGTGGTATAGAGAGGGGCGCGTTCCTCTGCATACTTTGCGTGCCGATATCGACTATGGCTTTGCTGAGGCAAATACTACATACGGTATCATTGGTGTAAAAGTTTGGATCTTTAAGGGTGAGGTCTTCGATGGCGCTGCCCAGGAAGAAGAGAAAGCACCCAAGCGTAGGTCTGGGAAGAGGGATTAATCATGTTAATGCCGAAACGGACAAAATTCCGTAAACAGATGAAAGGCCGCAACCGCGGTCTTGCCAACCGAGGCAGCAAAGTAAGCTTCGGTGAATACGGCCTGCAGGCCATCGGTCGCGGCAGACTGACTTCACGTCAGATTGAGGCTGCGCGTCGTACCATCACTCGTCAGGTAAAGCGTGGTGGTAAGTTGTGGATTCGGGTCTTCCCGGACAAACCGATCACCAGCAAGCCACTCGAAGTGCGGCAGGGTAAAGGTAAGGGCAACGTGGAGTACTGGGTAGCCCAGATCCAGCCGGGTCGCATGCTGTATGAAATTGAGGGCATTGATGAGGAGACGGCGCGCGAGGCATTTACCCTTGCAGCAGCTAAGCTCCCATTTAAAACCGCCTTCGCAAAACGGACGGTACTGTGATGAAAGCTACAGAACTAAGGGGCAAGAGCCCGGCCGAACTGGAAGAGTCTCTGCTGGAATTGCGCAAAGAGCAGTTTAATCTGCGCATGCAGCGTGGATCCGGGCAACTGAGTCGTCCATCAGAGATGAGCCGGGTGCGAAAAACCATTGCCCGTATTAAAACCGTTTTGAATGAAATGAGAGTAGGTGAAGCATCATGAGCGAGCAGGAAGTTAGCAATCGCACGCTCCAGGGGCGCGTGGTCAGCGACAAGATGGATAAAACCGTCACTGTTATGGTTGAGCGTCAGGTGAAGCATCCGCTCTACGGAAAATACATTCGCCGTTCCACTAAGATTCACGCTCATGACGAAAGCAATGAGTGTGGGTTGGGTGACGTGGTTATCATTGAACAGTGCCGTCCGCTATCAAAGAGCAAGACTTGGCGTCTGGTCACGGTTGTTGAAAAAGCATCCTGAAGATAGACCTCGGAATTAATACGGTTTTCGTAACACTGAATTTATAGTTTGGGATAGTCCAATGATCCAGATGCAGACAATGCTGAACGTTGCCGACAATAGCGGTGCAAAGCGAGTCCAGTGCATAAAAGTACTGGGCGGCTCGCACCGCCGTTATGCCGGTATCGGGGATATTATTAAAGTGAGCATCAAGGATGCCATGCCCCGGGGTAAGGTAAAAAAGGGTGACGTCTATAACGCGGTTGTTGTTCGCACAAGGAAAGGCGTTCGTCGTTCTGACGGTTCTATGATCCGTTTTGACGGTAACGCTGCTGTTTTGCTGAACACCCAACTGCAGCCTATCGGAACCCGTATATTCGGACCGGTTACCCGTGAACTGCGTAGCGAGCGTTTTATGAAAATCATCTCGCTCGCGCCAGAAGTGCTCTAAGGGGTGAATCATGGCATTGCGTAAAATTAAGAAAGGTGACCTGGTCGTCGTCATTGCCGGCAAGGACAAAGGTAAGCAGGGTACCGTCCTGCAAGTGATCGACGATAAAGTCGTCGTTGAAAACATCAATATAGTGAAGAAGCACACCAAAGCAAACCCGGTGAAGGGTGAGCAAGGCGGCATCCTGGATAAGGAAATGCCGATGGATGCATCCAATGTTGCCATTTACAATTCGACCAGCGGAAAGGCTGATCGTGTAGGTGTCAAGAGTCTGGATGATGGACGCAAGGTGCGCTACTTCAAATCCAACGGCGAAGTCGTGGATATCTGAGGCGGATAGTTAAGATGGCAAGATTACAGCAACTTTACAACGACGAGATCGTAGGCCGGCTGAAAGAGCAGTTCAGCTTTAAGAGTGTCATGGAAGTCCCAAAGATCACTAAGATCACACTTAATATGGGTGTAGGTGATGCGATCGGCGACAAAAAAGTGATGGAGCACGCCGTCAGCGATATGGTGAAGATCTCAGGTCAGAAGCCCATTGTCACCAAGGCGCGTAAATCTGTTGCCGCTTTCAAGGTGCGTGAAGCCTGGCCTATCGGCTGCAAGGTGACACTGCGCGGTGAGCGTATGTATGAGTTCCTTGATCGCCTGATCAATATCGCAATACCTCGTATCCGTGATTTTCGCGGCATGAATGCCAAGTCATTCGATGGCCGTGGTAATTACAGTATGGGTGTGAAAGAGCAGATTATGTTTCCAGAGATCGATTACGATAAAATCGATACTCTTCGTGGTCTGGATATTACTTTCAGTACTACTGCAAAGACTGACGAAGAGGGGCGTGCACTGCTCGCCTCCTTTAAATTTCCTTTCAAAAACTAAGTAGAGCTAGCATGGCAAAAAAGAGCATGATTGCTCGCGAAGTGAAGCGGGCCAAGACAGTTGCTAAGTATGCTGAGAAGCGTGCGGAGTTAAAGGCTGTCATTATCAACCCGAATAGCACCGCCGAAGAGGTGGATGATGCTGTTCTCAAACTACAGAAGATGCCTCGTGATGCGTCACCGGCGCGTCGGCAGAATCGCTGTCGTGCTACCGGCCGCCCACACGGGGTCTATCGTAAGTTTGGACTCTGCCGCAACAAGCTGCGTGAAGCGGCTATGCGCGGTGATATTCCCGGGCTTGTAAAAGCCAGCTGGTAATATATAATACGCCACCCGCATCTGAATGATGCGGTTTATCATTTCGCCCACAAGGCGGATTTTGTCAATCATTTAGGTATCGTGCCTTTGCAGGCGGCTGACCTAGAGGGTTTTAAAAATGAGTATGTCTGATCCAATTGCAGACATGTTGACCCGTATTCGTAACGGTCAGCAGGTCGCGAAGGTGGCTGTTTCCATGCCATCGTCAAAACAGAAAAGTGCCATTGCCCAGCTATTGCTGGACGAGGGTTACATCAATGGTTTCTCAAGCACTGATGATGCTAAAAGCACTCTCAATGTTGAGCTGAAATACTTTCAGGGCAAACCGGTTATCGAGCTTATACAGCGCGTCAGTCGGCCGGGTCTACGAGTCTATAAGGGCGCTAAAGAGCTTCCTAAGGTTCGTGGAGGACTGGGCATTGCCGTCATTTCCACATCCAAAGGTCTGATGTCTGATCGTGCTGCCCGCGTTGCGGGTCATGGCGGCGAAGTCCTGGCCTATGTGGCGTAATCGGGAGGCATGATATGTCACGTGTAGCAAAAAGTCCGATTACCCTCCCTGCCGGTGTTGATCTTACCATCGCTGACGATCAGGTGACTGTTAAGGGTGCCAAGGGCACCATGCAGCTGACACTGCACAAGTTTGTCACTGTTAATCGTGATGACGCTGTTATCAGCGTTGCACCCAAGGTCGAAGGACAGGATGAATGGGCAATGGCCGGTACATTCCGGGCACTGATCAATAGCATGGTTATTGGTGTTACCTCCGGCTTCCAGAAGAAGCTGCAGCTGGTCGGTGTGGGCTATCGCGCTCAAGCCAAAGGCAAGGTACTGAACCTCAGTCTTGGGTTTTCACACCCTATTGATTACGCTGTCCCTGAGGGTATCACTATAGAAACTCCTTCTCAGACTGAGATCGTAGTCTCCGGCTGCGACAAGCAGAAGGTGGGTCAGGTCTCTGCTGAAATCCGTTCCTACCGTCCGCCAGAGCCCTATAAAGGCAAAGGTGTCCGTTATGCGGATGAGCAGGTTCTGCGTAAAGAAGCCAAGAAGAAGTAAGGGTATATGACGATGGACAAGAAAACATCACGTTTGCGTCGTGCACGCCGTGCCCGCGCCAAAATACAAGAGTTGGGTGTGCATCGCCTGACCATCTTCCGCACCCCGCGCCATACTTACGCGCAGGTTATTGCTCCCGGCAGCACCCAAGTGGTTGCCAGTGCCTCAACACTGGATAAGGGTGTTAAGGCTGAGCTTGAGGGGAGTGGTGGTAACTGCGCAGCTGCGGTGACAGTCGGTAAGCTGGTTGCAGAGCGTGCCAAGGCTGCAGGAGTCGAGCGCGTAGCGTTCGATCGTGCCGGCTTTAAGTATCACGGTCGTGTCAAAGCGCTGGCTGATGCAGCTCGCGAAAACGGTCTTCAGTTCTAAGGGGCAGGCTATGTCTAACTTTAATGCATCTCCACAAGGCGACGGCCTGATCGAAAAGCTGATACACGTAAACCGTGTAGCTAAAGTGGTCAAAGGTGGTCGAATATTCAGTTTTACCGCACTCACCGTGGTCGGTGATGGCGAGGGTGGTGTCGGGTTCGGCACTGGCAAGGCGCGTGAGGTGCCTATCGCCATACAGAAGGCGATGGAGAGTGCGCGTCGTAACATGCGTAACGCCACCCTTAACGGCACAACACTGCAGTATCCGCTGATCGGACGTCATGGCGCCGCCAAGGTCTACATGCAGCCGGCTTCTGACGGTACCGGTATTATAGCAGGCGGCGCCATGCGTGCTGTTTGCGAAGCGGTAGGTGTCCATAACGTACTGGCCAAGTGTATCGGTACTAATAATCCCATCAATGTTGTTCGTGCCACCATCAACGCACTGACCGAAATGACGGACCCTGAGTCTGTCGCCGCTAAGCGCGGCAAGACGGTCGAAGAGATTCTGGGGTAAGTCATGGCTGATAAGAAAATGATGAAGGTAACGCTGACCCGCAGCATGAATGGGCGTCTGGAGGGTCATCAGGCGTGTGTTCGTGGCTTGGGGTTGCGTCGTATACATCACAGCGTACTTGTAGAGGACAGTGCCTGCACTCGTGGCATGGCAAATAAAGTGTCCTACATGGTCAAGGTTGAGGAGGCGTAACATGCAACTGAATACCATTAAGCCCGCAGAGGGCTCAAAAAAGAACGCCAAACGTATCGGTCGTGGTATCGGTAGTGGTTTCGGTAAGACTGCTGGTCGTGGTCACAAGGGGCAGAAGTCACGCACTGGTGGTTCCGTCAAGGCAGGCTTCGAGGGTGGTCAGATGCCCTTGCAGCGTCGTCTGCCAAAGGTTGGCTTCACCTCTCGTATCGGTCGCAGCACCGCTGAGGTTCGTCTCGATGAGCTGGCAAAGGTTGAGGTTGATGTGATTGATCTCAGCGCGTTGCATAGTGCTGATATACTGCCTCGCTCCATGAAGCGTGCGAAGGTTATCCTTTCCGGGAAAATCGAGAAGGCTGTTACCATTCGCGGTCTCGGTGTAACCAAGGGTGCACGTGCTGCTATCGAAGCGGCCGGTGGGAAGATCGAGGAATAAATGACCGCACAGGGCAACAAGGCCGGCATGGCCGGTATGGGTAAGTTCACTGAGCTGCGCCAGCGACTGCTTTTCGTCCTTGGTGCACTGTTGGTGTTTCGTATCGGTACTTTTATACCTGTACCCGGCGTAAATCCGGCGG
Source organism: Sedimenticola sp. (assembly GCA_040505895.1). Classification (GTDB taxonomy): domain Bacteria; phylum Pseudomonadota; class Gammaproteobacteria; order Chromatiales; family Chromatiaceae; genus Vondammii. The sequence goes on from JBEVXU010000040.1 coordinate 9,429, forward strand.
CACTTGCTGCGCTTTTTGCGGAACAGGAAGGCAGCAATATCCTGGACATGTTTAACATGTTCTCGGGTGGCGCCCTGATGCGTGCAAGTCTGTTTGCTCTTGGTATCATGCCCTACATCTCAGCATCGATTATCATGCAGTTAATGTCTGCAGTGATACCCAAGCTCGAGCAGTTGAAGAAAGAGGGAGAGCAGGGGCGACGTAAAATTACACAATACACCCGCTACGGAACGGTAGTGCTTGCCACTTTTCAGGCCGTTGGTATATCGATGGCGCTACAGAGTCAGCAGGCGGGCGGTATGTCTGTTGTAACTCATACCGGCCCCGGCTTTATTTTGACAGCGGTCGTATCACTGGTTACCGGAACGATGTTCCTGATGTGGTTGGGCGAGCAGATCACTGAGCGCGGCTTGGGTAATGGAATTTCACTGATCATCTTTGCCGGTATTGTCGCCGGTCTGCCGTCTGCAATCGGCGGGACGCTGGAACTGGTACGTACCGGTGAGATGAATGCGATAACCGTTCTTATATTGTTTATGCTGGCCGCTGCAGTTACGGCATTTGTAGTCTTCGTAGAGCGCGGGCAGAGACGTATCACGGTCAACTATGCCAAGCGTCAGCAAGGTAGAAAGATGTTTGCAGCGCAGAGTAGTCATCTGCCTCTCAAGCTGAATATGGCGGGTGTGATCCCCCCAATCTTCGCTTCCAGCATCATCCTCTTCCCATCGACACTGGGACAGTGGGTGTCGGGCCAGGAGAACATGCGCTGGTTGCAAGATATTGTTGGAAAGCTGCAGCCGGGTGAGCCGATCTATGTACTGCTCTATGCTCTGGCGATTATTTTCTTCTGCTTTTTCTACACTGCGTTGGTGTTTAATTCGAGGGAGACCGCCGATAATCTGAAGCGATCAGGTGCATTTATACCTGGCTATCGGCCCGGGGAGCAGACGGCGCGTTACATCGACAGTGTTATGTCGCGGCTCACATTGGCGGGAGCGATCTATATTACTGCTGTCTGCCTGTTGCCTGAATTTTTGATCGTTGGCTGGAATGTCCCCTTCTATTTTGGTGGTACATCCTTGCTGATTATCGTGGTGGTGGTGATGGACTTTATGGCCCAGGTGCAGACGCACATGATGTCACACCAGTATGATGGATTGATGAAGAAAGCGAATTTGAAGGGTGGTGGTGCAGGTCTACTGCGCTAACACCGGATAAAGATATAGATAGTTTTGGAGAATGAGCCATGAAAGTTAGGGCATCAGTGAAGAAGATCTGCCGCAATTGCAAGATTGTACGCCGTAAAGGTGTTGTGCGTGTGATCTGTAAAGAGCCACGCCACAAACAGCGTCAGGGTTGATTTTTCAAGCTTGATTTATTACTAGTATCCAGATAGAATTGCGCGTTTTCCACGCGTAATGTGGATGTAACTTGTTTTTCAGGAGTTAAACCGATGGCCCGTATTGCAGGCGTCAACATTCCAGATCGTAAGCACGCTATTATCGCGTTGACCTCGATCTATGGAGTCGGTCGTACCCGCGCTGCCGGTATCTGTGACGCAGCAGGCATTGCGCAAGACAAAAAAATCCAGGATCTGAGTGAAGAGCAGGTAGATGCTCTGCGCTCTGAGGTCGCCAGGTTTACCGTAGAAGGTGACTTGCGACGTGAGGTTTCTATGAACATCAAACGTCTCATGGATCTTGGTAGTAATCGCGGTATCCGTCATCGTCGTGGCCTTCCTGTTCGGGGCCAGCGTACGAGAACAAACGCACGTACCCGTAAGGGTCCACGGCGTCCAATCAAACGATAAGTCCGGCGCTATAATTTCGCCGACTATTAGTTAAGAGACCACAGGAAACAGCAAATGGCAAAACCAGCAAGCCGTTCGCGAAAGAAGGTAAAAAAAGTCGTCACCGACGGTGTCGCTCATATACACGCCTCTTTCAATAACACCATCATCACCATCTCTGATCGCCAGGGTAATGTGCTGTCATGGGCAACCGCAGGTGGCTCCGGCTTCCGCGGCTCGCGTAAAAGCACCCCATTTGCAGCGCAGGTTGCTGCCGATCGTGCCGGTGAAGGTGCGAAAGATTACGGTGTCAAGAATCTGGATGTGAACGTCAAGGGCCCCGGTCCTGGTCGTGAGTCTGCGGTTCGTGCACTCAACAATGCAGGTTTCAAAATCACCAGCATCTGTGATGTTACACCGATCCCGCACAATGGTTGCCGCCCGCCGAAAAAGCGTCGCGTCTGATCAGGAGTTATAGAGAGTCATGGCAAGATATATCGGACCAAAATGTAAGCTGAGCCGCCGCGAGGGAACAGATCTGTTCCTCAAGAGCCGCTCGCGCTCAATTGAATCCAAATGCAATATGGAAAAGCAGCCAGGTCAGAGTGATGACCGCCGGCGTCGTCTCTCCGATTACGGGCTACAGCTTCGTGAGAAGCAGAAAATGCGCCGTATGTACGGAGTGATGGAGAAGCAGTTCCGTAACTATTATAAGGCTGCCGCCCAGGGTAAAGGCGCTACAGGTGAAAACCTTTTTCGTCTTCTCGAGCAGCGTCTTGATAATGTCGTTTACCGTATGGGGTTCGGAGCCACTCGCTCTGAGTCACGTCAGCTGGTAAGCCACAAAGCGGTTGAGGTTAACGGTAAGGTGCTTAATGTTCCTTCTTATAAGGTACAGCCCGAAGACGTTATCACCATTCGCGAGAAAGCGAAAAAACAGGCAAGGATCCAGAATTCACTTGCAATAGCGGCAGAGTACGGATTTGTCGAGTGGATCAATGTTGACTCGAAGGCAATGAGCGGTACGTTCAAGCGAGACCCTGATCGTACGGAACTGCCTGCAGAGATCAACGAACAGCTGGTTGTTGAGCTGTACTCCAAATAAGGTTAATTGAGGGGTTGAAATGCCTGAGTTTGTAACCGATTTTTTGAAGCCGCGCCTAGTCAGCGTCCAGCAGGTAACTGAACGTCACGCCAAAATCTCCCTGGAGCCGATGGAACGTGGATTTGGTCACACACTGGGTAATGCACTACGCAGGATTCTGCTCTCCTCGATGCCTGGATGCGCCGTGGTAGAAGCTGAGATTGATGGCGTCCTTCATGAGTACACAAGTATTGAGGGTGTGCAGGAAGATGTGCTGGAGATCATGCTGAATCTTAAAGATCTCGCTCTCATTATGCATACTCGCAGTGAGGCTACCCTGGTACTGAAGAAATCAGGTCCTGGTCCAGTGTTGGGTAGTGATATCACTCTTGATCACGACGTTGAGATCGCGAATCCAGATCATGTGATTGCCAACCTTAACAAAGAGGGTGAGCTGAGCATGACTTTGAAGGTTGCAAAGGGTCTGGGTTACCAGCCTGCTGCAACCCGTACATCGGATGACGGCGAAGATCGCCCAATTGGTCGTTTGCAGTTGGATGCCTCGTTCTCACCGGTATGTCGTGTAGCTTTCTCTGTCGAGGCAGCACGTGTTGAACAGCGTACTGATCTAGATCGATTGGTTATTGATCTGGAGACCGATGGCACAATCGATCCGGAAGAGGCGATTCGTCGCTCAGCAACCATTCTTCAGGATCAACTCTCAGCCTTTGTCAGTCTCGACCAGACAACCACAGCTGAAGTGGAAGAGGAGAGCAGTAAACCTGCAATTGATCCAATTCTGCTGCGTCCTGTAGATGATCTTGAGTTGACCGTTCGCTCAGCAAACTGTCTCAAGGCCGAGAATATCTTTATGATTGGTGATCTGATTCAACGTACAGAGGTGGAGCTTCTGAAGACGCCAAATCTGGGTAAGAAATCGCTCACAGAAATCAAGGATGTTCTTGCTACACGTGGTCTTTCACTCGGCATGCGGCTTGAAGACTGGCCGCCCGAGGGTATGGAGTAGGTCGCAAAGCGTACCTCTCTACCACACTAATTTTTTATTTACTTATTATTAAGGAAGTCGATCCATGCGTCATCGCAAATCAGGACGGCAACTGAACCGTAACAGTTCACACCGTAAGGCCATGTTCCGTAACATGACATGCTCTTTGCTGCGTCACGAGCTGATCAAGACTACGTTGCCCAAAGCTAAAGAACTGCGCCGCGTGGCCGAGCCGATTATCACGAATGCCAAGAGCGACAGCGTTGCAGGTCGTCGTCTTGCCTTCAATCGTCTCCGTGACGATGAGGTAGTCGGTAAGCTGTTTAATGAGCTGGGCCCTCGCTACAAGGAGCGCTCAGGCGGTTATCTCCGTATACTCAAGTGTGGCTACCGTCCAGGCGACAAGGCTCCAATGGCCTATGTTGAGCTGATCGATCGCCCTGAGATAGATGAAGAGGCTGTCGAGGTAGAGTAGACTCTGCTGCAGGAAACGATAAAAAAAGGCCGGACGATGAAAATCGTCCGGCCTTTTTTCTTTTAGGATGCATGATCGCAGATTTTGTTCGGTGCGGGCTGCTGTTGTATAAAGTGTGTTTTACCAACTGCGATGGGCATTCAAAGCAAATCCAAGAGGCCACTACGGTGATCTGGCAAGCTCTCTACGTTCAATGGTAAGTAGTAGTTTCCCTTACTTCAGCGACCGCTTTTCTCAATCAGTGTGTGCATTAACGGCACTAATCCAGCTGATACCTCATTCCAGTCGAAGCTCCAACGCCAGTTCTCTTCATTTACGACACCAGGCGTGTTCATCCTTGCATCACTATCCAGTCCCAGGAGATCCTGCATCGGGATCATAGCTAACCGGCTTGAAGTGTTAAGCGCGCAGGTAATCATATGCCACGGCTGATTCATTCCCCCCTCTCCACCAGCACAATTCACCCGTGCCTTCTCATCAGAGGTGAGGTCACTGTACCAGCCAAGTGTAGTGTTGTTATCGTGGGTGCCGGTATAGACCACAGAGTTAGCAACAATGTTTTCAGGGAGGTAAGGGTTGTCGGGCATGCCATCAAAGGCAAACTGCAGCACCTTGGTGCCCGGTAGATTAAAATGATCCCTGAGCGCCGTTACTTCGGGAGTGATTATTCCAAGATCCTCTACAACGATAGGTAGTTTTTCAAATGTCTTTAGCAGCGTATCAAACAGCTCATGGCCAGGTGCTTTTTCCCAGTGGCCGTCGATTGCGGTCTCGCTTTCGGAAGGAATGCTCCAGTAGGACTCGAAGCCACGAAAATGATCGATTCTCAAAAGGTCAAACCACTCCAGTTGGCTTCTGGTCCGCTCAATCCACCAGGTGAAACCATCGGAGCTGATCTTATTCCAATCATAGAGTGGGTTACCCCAGCGTTGCCCGGTCTCTGAAAAATAGTCAGGGGGTACACCGGCCACAACTTCCGCCCTGCCGTCGGCGTTGAGCTGAAAATAGTCTCTTTGAGACCAGACGTCGGCACTATTTTCTGCAACAAAAATGGGTGTATCGCCGAACATCAGAATCCCTCTGCTGTTGGCGTAATCGCGCAGAGAGTGCCACTGATTGAAGAAGACGTACTGGGCGAAGCGGTGAACTTCGGTCTCATCTTTCAATCGCAAGCGCGCTTGTTGAAGTGCTGAAGTGTCCCGGTTGCGTAGAGCTGCAGGCCACTCCCACCAAGGGAGGTTGTCGTGGTGGGAACGAAGCGCAAGAAATAGGATGTAGTCATCCAGCCAATGTTCATGCTTGTGGCAGAAGAGGTCATATCTTGACCACTGCTCATCTCCCGCACTCTCTTTGAAACAACTCCAGGCGCGTCTGATGGACTCTTCCCGCTCTGGTTCCTTATCCGTAGGGAAAGGCTCAAGCCATCCTTCCGACACCAATGTGTCGAGACTGATTAGCGCCGTGTTCCCTGCGTGGACTGAAAGGCACTGATAGGGGGATAGACCGTGGGAAGGCTGCCCGAGGGGTAGGGTTTGCCAGCAACCGATACCGCAGTTTGCGAGAAAATCGACGAATCTGTACGCATCCCGGCCAAGGTCTCCATCGGGAAGAGAGGTAGGGTGTAGCAGAACGCCCGCCAGCCGACGGGGTAGAACTTCATATTCTTGGTGATCCGTCATCGACTAAAGTCCTGGCCGGTGCGCATCACACCTCCTGTAGTAGGATCTCCGGAACCTTGACTTATCACCTTTGTCACGCTTGCCGGTATCGGCCTGTCTAATCGTCGGTAGAGGTTGGTAAGATGACGGCGGTACATGCTATCGAAGTCGCTAACCGCACCCTCCGGATTGTAATCTCCAAACCACCAAGCCCAGTCGGACGCCTCGCAGATAGCAAGTTCATGCTCCGCCTGATTCAGTGCCTCACCTGTGAGTCGCCCTGAACTCTTCTCTTCATCAAATGCCAGTTTTGCCTCACACAGCAGATCCCATGCGCGATTCTTTCCCGGGTCCCCTATCCATGTTGAAAAAGTGCCGTGGACCCAACTTCCGGCGGTGACTTCTTTGAGTACCGGGCTCTGCTGTTTGGTTTTCAGGTATTCACCATAGGTGGTGAGATTGATGCTGGGATGGATTGCCAGATGCTTATAGAGCGCGCTAAGGAAGTAGTAACCGTTATAGGGGTAGGTCTCCCAGGCATTCTCCCCATCAAGAATGATAGAGACAATTCTGTCGGGATTATCTTTTGATCTTGTGGCAATGGTATCAAGGTGTGATATCAGGTTTGCTACTGCATCATCGCCGTGCCAGCGTGCATACTCGAAACCGATTAGATCTGAAAGTCCGTCGTCTCGAAAAAAAGTGTGGAGGTCTGTGTCACTGATGCGGTAGGGGAGGTAGAGCCAATCCTTCTCATCTAGTGCTTTATCTTCAGGGCTGAGGCTGTTGCTGAGTACATTTTCACCGCTGGCAGCCCACGCTATCCCATGCCCAGCCAGAAGCTCGAGTGTTGGGGTTGAGACCGCCCCCTCAGCCGGCCAGCAGCCGCTTGGCTTAAAGCCGAAGTGTCGTTCAAAACAGTCGATGCCTTTTTCAACCTGCCAATGTGAACGCGCCAAGCCACCTGGGTAGTGATCGGCCTGGGGCAGAGTGATATCCGGCCATGCCTGACGGGCGGAGTTGAAGTCCAATAGCAGCGGCATGATCGGATGTGAATAGGGCGTGAAAGAGAGCTCCGCCTGGCCGCGTTCAGCCAGTTTGCGGTAGCGCCCGATGAGGCCGCTGAGCAGCTCACTGATAACGGTAAACAGCAGGTTGCGGTCATCAAAGCTGTAGAGGCGGGACTTCTTTATCAGGTATTTAATACGGGGGTCTTTGTGCCTGACGGTTTCACCAATCCATACCAGGTGATACCAGACCAGCAGGTCGCTGAGAAACTGGTTTGAGAGGTAAAGGCTACGCGTCTCCAGATTTTGTACGTCACCAATGAGAGAGACCAGTTGTTGAAACGCCTCGTATCTGGCGATTGCACGCTCTTCGTTGGCTTTGAGGCAGGCCTTGATTAGAGTGGTGCGTTTGCCTGGGTCAGTAGGGAATTCGCCGGTGACCAGGGATGAGAGTATCGGGTCTGTGACCGGTGTGCGGTCTTCAAGGTAGCGTTTGCTCTGACGGCTGTAGTCGTCGATCTGCTCAAGTAGTGTCGGAGAGAAATTAACTACACATTTGGCATCGGGACAGGCCTCCAGATGGGCTGCCATGTCGACATAATCCTTGATCGCATGGAGGTAGGTCCAGGGTAACTTATACTGCCCATCCTGTTCGTCCTGATAGGGAGGCTGGTGCATATGCCAGCACAGAACTACATTGAGCTTCCCCTTAGAGTGCATAGTTCAGATCCTGGCCGAGCATACCCGGGCTGACCAGAACAACACCCTCCTCAGTGACGTGATAGTTGCGTGCATCCTCCTCGGGGTTTTCACCGATCACAGTGTGGTCGTTGATTACGCAGCCCTTGTCGATTACCGCCTTGGTAATACGGCAGTTTTCTCCAACCTCTACATCCGGCAGGATTACAGAGTCCTGGACGTTTGAGCGAGTACCGATATGGACGTTGGAGAAGAGGACTGAGTGACGCACATAGGCGCCCGAGATAATGCAGCCGCCTGAGACCATTGAGTCGACAGCCATGCCGCGACGATCATCGTCATCAAAGACGAATTTGGCCGGGGGTTGCTGCGCCTGATAGGTCCAGATCGGCCAATCCTTATCGTAGAGATTTAGCTCTGGCGTGACGCCAATCAGTTCGAGATTGGCTTTCCAGTAGGCATCGACGGTACCCACATCCCGCCAGTAGATACGTTCGCCGGTAATCTGGTGTTTGAAGGGGAAACCCACCACCCGGTAGCGGTCAATGATATGGGGGATGATGTCGTGACCAAAGTCGTGGCTGGAATCCGGGTCTCCGGCATCCCTGATTAACTGGTCGTAGAGAAAATCGGTGTTAAATATGTAGATACCCATCGATGCCAGTGCCTTATCAGGCTGGCCAATCATCGGTTCAGGGTTGGCGGGTTTCTCAACGAAAGCAGTTACCTGAGAGGTTTTGTCCACGCTCATAACGCCTAAAGATGTCGCCTCTTCCAGGGGAACCTCGATACAGCCTACTGTCATATCGGCATTGTTGTCGACATGATGTGCCAGCATGGTGCCGTAATCCATCTTGTAGATGTGGTCACCGGCGAGAATAAGAATGTACTTGGGACCATGGCTGCGCAGGATATCCAGGTTCTGGAAGACAGCGTCCGCTGTTCCTGAGTACCAGGATTTGCCCAGGCGCTGAGAGGCAGGAAGGACCTCCACATACTCTCCAAACTGGCCGCGAAGGAATGACCAGCCGTTATTGAGGTGTAGCAATAGCGAGTGCGCCTTGTACTGGGTGAGTACGGCAATCCGCCTAATGCCTGAGTTAAGACAGTTGGAGAGGGGGAAATCGATAATACGAAACTTGCCGCCGAAAGGGACTGCAGGCTTGGTACGCCATGTCGTGAGTTGTTTTAGTCGAGATCCCTGCCCTCCCGCAAGAATCAGTGCCAGGGTGCTGCGGGTTAACAGACTAATATTGCGTGGATTATCTTCCATAGGTGGCTACTCTTTATGCTGGCGGGTGAATATTCAGCCCGCAATATTTACTGCCTATCTCCGTAGAGACGACGATACTTACTAGGGTCTCTTAACACTATGCGAATATCCTGTGTTGGCTCTCAAATGAGTCCAGGCAAGGCGCGCAGAGTGCGGTTTGGTTATTCCAAATAAACGATGCGCAACGCCGAATGGACTCCGTCGATGGATATTCGCATAGTGTTAACAGGCCCTTGTACATATGGCTTGTCGATTGCCTTCAATCACAGCCATTAAGCTTTTTTGTATAGGCAATCAGGCCGCGGGTTGAGGCGTCATGCAGACCGCTTGCCGTATCTGGTGCAAGCTCCGGAAGTATCTTCCTGGCCAGCTGTTTTCCCAGCTCCACTCCCCACTGGTCAAAAGAGTTGATATTCCAGATGATGCCCTGGACAAACACCTTGTGTTCATAGAAGGCGATCAGCATGCCTAGGGTTTTTGGCGTCAACTTGCGGAACAGGAAGGTAGTGGTCGGGTGGTTGCCGTCAAACAGCTTGTGTGTCATCAACTTCTCCATCGCATCCCGGTCGAGACCTGCAGCCTCTAGTTCGGACCGCACCTCTGCTTCATCTTTCCCTCGCATAAGAGCCTCAGTCTGGGCAAAGAAGTTGGAGAGCAGTATGGCGTGGTGGTTTCCGACAGGATTGTGAGATTCCGCCGGCGCCAGGTAATCGGCAGTGACCAGAGGGGTTCCCTGATGGAGCAGTTGAAAGAAAGCGTGCTGGCCGTTGGTGCCGGGTTCACCCCACACTGCGCTACGGGTTTCGTAGTCCACACGTTCACCGTCACGGGTTATGCTTTTGCCGTTGCTCTCCATCTCCAGTTGCTGCAGGTAGGCTGGAAATCTGTGCATATACTGGTCATAAGGAAGGATGGCGTGGCTTTTGGCACCGATAAAGTTGATGTACCAGATGCCGATCATGCCGATGATTACCGGCATATTCTGCTCCAGCGGTGCTGTACGAAAGTGTTGATCCATCAGATGGGCACCATCGAGCAGCTCTTCAAAGCGCTCCATACCGATGGTTAGGGCAATCGGCAGACCAATAGCGCTCCATAGAGAGAAACGCCCCCCTACCCAGTCCCAAAATTCGAACATATTGCGGGTATCAATGCCAAATTCGCTTACCGCCTGACGGTTGGTTGAGACGGCTACAAAGTGGCTGGCTATCGCCTGCTCATTAGGGGCTGATTGGAGAAACCACTCACGTGCCGTGTGGGCATTGGTTAGCGTCTCCTGGGTGGTAAAGGTTTTGGACGCGATGATAAATAGAGTGGTCTCTGGATCCAGCCGTTTCAGGGTTTCGGATATCTGTGTGCCGTCCACATTGGAGACAAAGTGCGTCTCTATCCCCTTGTCGGCATAGGGTCTCAGCGCCTCAGTGACCATCACCGGTCCCAGGTCTGAGCCACCAATGCCGATATTTACTACATTGGTAATGGTTTTTCCGCTGTAGCCGAGCCAGCTTCCACTGTGGACTTGGTCACAGAAGTGCTGCATCTGCTCTAAAATCCGATTGACGGCGGGCATGACATCCTCACCATCGACCTCTATCGGCTGATTTGAACGGTTGCGCAGGGCAATATGGAGGACCGCCCGATCCTCAGTAGTATTGATATGTTGGCCTGTGAACATCTTCTCAATCCAGCCGGGGAGATCCTGTTCCCTTGCCAGTTCAAACAGCTGAGCCATCGTTGCTGCGTCGATGCGGTTTTTTGAGTAGTCGACCAGAAGGTCTTCAAGGGTGAGTGAAAATCGTTCAAAGCGGGCGGGATCCTGGTCAAACAGGTCCCTCATGTGGGTGTTACTGATCTCTCTGTTCTGCTGTTGCAGCTTTACCCATGAGCGGGTCTCTGTCAGTCTCATGTTGGGATCTCTGGCAAATATCGGTTACTGTATTCATATTACACTATATTATAAAAGTGCAATATATCCCACAGTGATGGTGTGAGCACATTACTGTTCCATGTCAGGCGAATGGCTTGTTCTGAGGTTCACCCGGGACTAAAACAGGGCATTTTTTTACTGTTTTTCCGGACACCTAACTCTTTTTTTCGGGTTCAATTGACTGTCACTCTGGTTTCTGCTGACATGTCGCACTGCTGCTGTGGTTCAGTCGGGTTACAGTAAATCCGGCAGTGGATTGAAATGATATTCAACACACTCTCCTGGTAAAACAGGTCGATAGTTTGGGAAAAAAATGGCGATAGCACTCAGCGAAGATCTAAGACGAATCATTGATGCCCGACACCACGATCCTTTTGTGGTACTGGGGCGTCACGCCTTCGGTAAAAAGGAGCGGGTGACTCTGTTTCTGCCGGGTGTGATCAAGGCGGTGATTGAAGAGACCGGGGCAGAGCTGGAGCGGCTCGATGCTACTGACCTCTTTGTCTGGGAGGGTGCGGCGGGCGAACAGCCTGATCGCTATCGTGTAAGGGCAACCTATACCGGTGGTGTGGAGCACATCGCCTACGATCCATACTGCTTTCCCACAGTACTCGAAGATTTCGACCTCCACCTCTTCGGTGAGGGCAGCCACTACCACGCCTACCGCTTTCTTGGCGCCCATCCTTGTACGGTCAACGAGGTGGGCGGAGTACTCTTCGCTGTATGGGCACCCAATGCCGAACGGGTCAGTGTTACTGGTAACTTCAATCAGTGGGATGGCCGGCGTCATCCGATGAGAAGTCGAGGCTCTACGGGTGTGTGGGAGCTGTTTATTCCCGGCCTGGGTGGTGACGAGTTATATAAGTACGAGATCCGTAACTGTAAAACAGGTGCTCTGTTGCAGAAAAGCGATCCCTATGCCCAGCAGAGTGAAATGCGCCCTAAAACCGCCTCGCGGGTGAGGCGCAACAGTGACTACAGCTGGGATGATAAGGCCTGGCTACAGCGGCGGGAGGAGGGAGAGTGGCTGAAAAAACCACTCTCCGTCTACGAGGTGCACCTCGGCTCATGGCGTCGAGACGAGGGTCGCGAAGGCGGTTTTATCGGCTATCGCGAATTGGCCCACCAGTTGGTTGAGTATGTCTCCGAACTGGGTTTCACCCACATTGAGCTACTGCCGGTGATGGAGCATCCGTTGGATATCTCCTGGGGCTATCAGACCACCGGCTATTTCTCACCCAGTAGCCGTTTTGGCTCAGCTGACGATTTTCGCTACTTTGTCGACTACTGTCACCGCCATGATATCGGCGTGCTTCTGGACTGGGCGCCCGGTCATTTTCCCCGTGATGCGTTTGCCTTGGCTGAGTTTGATGGGGCTCATCTCTATGAGCATGCAGACCCGCGTCGTGGTGCCCATCCTGACTGGGGGACGTTGATTTTCGACTACGGTCGCAATGAGGTAAAAAACTTTCTCCTCGCCAGTGCCGTCTACTGGCTGGAAGAGTTTCATATCGATGGCCTGCGGGTGGATGCCGTCGCCTCCATGCTCTATCTCGACTACTCACGGGAGCCCCACGATTGGATACCTAATATCCACGGCGGCAACGAGAATTTGGAAGCGGTCGCCTTTCTGCAGCAGCTCAACAAGGTGACCCACGGGGAGCACCCCGGTACCTTGATGATCGCTGAGGAGTCCACCGCCTGGCCCAGTGTCACTCGACCTTTGGAGATTGGGGGGCTCGGATTCAGTATGAAGTGGAATATGGGTTGGATGCACGACACCCTCAACTACATCAGTGAAGAGCCGGTCCACCGCAGCCACCACCACAACAGCCTCACTTTCGGCATGCTCTACAATTATACGGAGAACTTCGTTTTGCCCTTCTCCCATGATGAGGTGGTTCACGGTAAGGGCTCGATGATCGGAAAGATGCCGGGGGATGAGTGGCAGCGCTTTGCCAACCTGCGTCTGCTCTACAGTTATATGTGGGCCTATCCGGGAAAGAAGCTGCTGTTTATGGGCTCAGAGTTTGCTCAGGAGAGAGAGTGGAATTGTGAGAAGTCGCTGCAATGGGAGCTGTTGGAGCAGCCCAAGTATCACGGGATGAAGCGCCTGATGAGTGATCTCAACCGCCTTTACCGTGAACAGCCGGCCCTTCATCGGCTGGACTTTTTCGCTGAGGGTTTTGACTGGGTCGACTGCAGTGATGCCTCACAGTCGGTGATCAGCTTTTTGCGCAAGAGTGAGGGCCAAACCCTGCTGGTGGTGGTCAACTTCACCCCAGTGCCGCGGCAGGACTACCGTGTCGGTGTGTCTCAGGGAGGGGCCTATCGGGAGTTGCTCAACAGTGATGCCGGGCTCTATGGTGGCAGTAATATGGGTAATGGCGGCGGCGTGATGGCGGAACCTGTTGAGTGGATGGGACGGTCACACTCCCTGTCACTGACTCTGCCGCCCCTGTCGGTGCTTATTATGCAACCTGAGGAGGGGTGATCCAGTGAGCGACAAGATCAACATCCTTTTTGTCACTTCCGAAGCCCACCCGCTGATCAAGACCGGGGGGCTGGCGGATGTCAGCGGCGCTCTGCCTGCGGCCCTCAATGAGCTGGGCCATGATGTACGACTGCTGATACCGGGCTACCCCCAGGTACTGGCCGAACTTGAGCTGGACGATGCACTGAAGGGCGGCCTGCTCTACACTCCCGGCGGCGCGGTGCGGCTGCTTCAGGGAAGAATGCCGGGAAGCGGCGGGTTGGTCTACGTGATCGACAGCGAGCGGCTCTACCAACGGGATGGCGGTCCTTATCTGGATGGCGAAGGCAGAGAGTGGAAGGATAACGCCCTGCGCTTTGCCACCCTCTCCTTTGTCGCGGCAAAATTGGCAAAACGGGTCACCCCTCTGGGCTGGCGACCCGATATTCTCCACTGTAACGATTGGCAGAGCGGTCTCGCCCCCGCCTATCTCAACTACTCCTCTATCGCCCATGCCCGTACTCTTATGACAGTGCATAATCTCGCCTATCAAGGGGTGTTTGATCTCGATCTGGTTGATCAGTTGTGGCTGCCGCCGGAAGCAAAGAGTATGCATGGTGTCGAGTTTCATGATCAGCTCTGCTTTCTCAAGGCGGGCCTGCAGTTTGCCGACCAGATCAATACCGTTAGCCCCACCTACGCCATGGAGATACAGACCCGCGCCTTCGGCTGCGGCCTTGAGGGGCTGTTGCAGCACCGCTCGGAGGATCTACACGGGGTGCTTAACGGCATTGACAGCGAGGACTGGGATCCCGCTATCGACCCTCATCTGAAGCATAACTACAGCATTGACAGCATGAGTGGAAAGGGGAAGAACAAACGTGTCCTGCAACGGGAGTTGGGTTTGACTGAGGCGCCGAAGAGTATGTTGCTGGGGGTGATCAGCCGTCTGGCGGAGCAGAAAGGGCTGGATCTCTTTGCCGACACCGTTCCACAACTGATGGAAGAGGGTTTTCAAGTCTGCCTGTTGGGCTCTGGTGATGCAGCTCTTGAGAGTCGCTTTCTTGAGTATGCGGCGATCTATCCAGGTCGTCTTGCGGTGCATATCGGCTATAACGAGGGGTTGGCTCATCGTATAGAAGCGGGTGCCGACGCCTTTGTTATGCCCTCCCGTTATGAGCCCTGCGGGCTCAATCAGATGTATAGCATGGCCTATGGCACGCCACCGATAGTAAGGCGTACCGGCGGCCTGGCCGATTCGGTAGTCGATACCGGGGCAAAGGGAGAGAGTGTGCAGGAGGCCACCGGCTTTATCTTTGATCTGGCCGATGCAGGCTCACTACTCCATGCTATCCGTCGGGCAGGGCAGTTCTATGGCAGCCCTGACAAGTGGTTGCAGATTCAGCACAATGGCATGGCGCGTGATTACAGCTGGGGTGCCAGTGCCGACCACTATCTCGAGTTGTATCAGCTGCGACTGCAGTAAGTTATTGTAGTGTGTTGGGTTTGCTCAATAGATGCTCCCCATGCGACGCTTCGTTGATCCTATCACTTCATACTGCAGTTGATTGCTGTCTCGTGCGATTCATCATCGCGCATTGAAAAAGTGCTCAGCCGGCTGCGTAGGTGCAGTCGACCCCAGGCATCCCGCTCTTCTCGCCCAGGCTTTTACCGACCGAGCATCCGCTTAAGGTAGATACCGGTATAGGAGCCCTTGGTCTCCGCCACCTCTTCGGGGGTGCCCTGGGCGATAATCTCGCCGCCCTTGTCACCTCCCTCCGGCCCGAGGTCGACGATCCAGTCAGCGGTCTTGATGACGTCCAGGTTGTGCTCGATCACCACCACCGTATTGCCGTGGTCGCGCAGTCGATGCAGTACCGCCAACAGGTGTTTTACGTCATGGAAATGAAGACCGGTGGTGGGCTCATCGAGAATATAGAGGGTATTGCCGGTATCCCGTTTTGAAAGCTCCCGCGACAGTTTTACTCGCTGAGCCTCACCGCCGGAGAGGGTGGTGGCGTTCTGTCCCAGCTTGATATAGGAGAGACCCACATCCATCAGTGTCTGCAGTTTTCGCTTTAGCGCAGGAATCGCTTCAAAGAAGTCGAGGGCATCCTCGATGGTGAGCTCCAGTACCTGGTCAATACTCTTTCCCTTGTACCTGATCTCCAGGGTTTCACGGTTATAGCGTTTGCCCTTGCAGACGTCACACTGGACGTAGACGTCTGGCAGGAAGTGCATCTCCACCTTGATCAAACCATCGCCGCGACACGCCTCACAGCGGCCACCCTTGACGTTGAAGCTGAAGCGCCCCGGTGTGTAGCCGCGGGAGCGTGCTTCATGAGTCCCAGCGAAGAGCTCACGGATCGGGGTGAAGATTCCTGTGTAGGTGGCTGGATTGGAGCGAGGGGTGCGACCAATGGGACTCTGGTCGATATCCACCACCTTGTCGAAGAGATCCATGCCCTCAATCTCCCGATGGGGTGCAGCCTCCATATTAGCGCCGTTGAGTTGCACTGCTGCCACCGGGTAGAGGGTGTCGTTGATCAGTGTTGATTTACCCGAGCCTGAGACGCCGGTGATACAGGTGAGCAGACCGACGGGCAGTTTCAGCTCGACCTGCTTCAGATTGTTACCGGTGGCGCCGTGAACCGCCAGTGTGCGGTCGGGATCGACAGCTGTACGTTGCAGGGGTATCTCTATCTTCTGTTTGCCACTGAGGTACTGTCCGGTAAGTGACTCTTCGTTGGCGGCGACATCTGCAGCCGTCCCTTGTGCAATGATGTGTCCCCCGTGAACGCCGGCGCCCGGGCCGACATCCACCACATGGTCGGCGCTACGAATGGCATCTTCATCATGCTCCACCACAATCACCGTATTGCCCAGGTCGCGAAGATAGGTGAGGGTCTTGAGTAGTCGGTCGTTATCACGTTGGTGCAGTCCGATAGAGGGCTCATCGAGGACATACATTACCCCCACCAGCCCGGCGCCGATCTGGCTGGCCAGACGGATGCGTTGTGCTTCGCCACCGGAGAGTGTCTCGGCGCTACGCTCCAAGGTCAGGTAGTCGAGGCCGACGTTGACCAGAAACTGCAGCCGCTGGCTGATCTCCTTTACCACCTTGGATGCAATCTCGCCACGTTTTCCCGGCAGCTTCATCTGTTGGAAAAAGTCATAAGCCTTACCGATGGGCAGAGTGGCAATGGCAGGTAGGTTATGCTCCGCTACAAATACATGGCGGGCGGCTTCGTTGAGTCTGGCACCTTTGCACTGGGGGCAGGCGTGGGTGGAGATGTAGCGGGAGAGCTCTTCGCGGACGGCGTTGGATTCTGTCTCCTTGTAGCGCCGCTCCATGTTGCGTACCACCCCCTCAAAGGGGTGGTTTTTGCTGCTGCGGCCGCCGCGATCATTGAAATAGCTGAACTTGATCGACTCCTTGCCGCTGCCGTATAGAATATGTTGCTGTATCTTCTCGGGCAGCTCCTCCCAGGAGGCTTCAACGTCAAATTTGTAGTGTTTTCCAAGGGAGCTGATGAGCTGGAAGTAGTAGGCATTGCGTCTGTCCCAACCGCGCACCGCACCGGCGGCCAGACTCAGATGGGGGTGTGCCACTACCCTTTCCGGGTCGAAGAATTGCTCAACACCAAGGCCATCACAAGTGGGGCAAGCGCCCACCGGATTATTGAAAGAGAAGAGCCGGGGTTCAAGCTCCTCAATGCTGTAGCCGCACTGGGGGCAGGCGAAGTTGGCCGAGAAGATCAGTTCGGCCGCTTCACTATCATCCATCCAGGCGACCCGTGTCAGGCCACCCGAGAGCTGTAGTGCGGTCTCAAACGACTCTGCCAGTCGCAGTGCCAGATCATCCCGTACTTTGAACCGGTCCACTACCGCTTCGATGGTGTGTTTCTTGTGCAGTTCCAGCTCTGGAGGTTCGTCGAGTTCATAGATCTCGCCATCGATACGGGCACGAATGAAACCCTGGGCATTGAGCTCCTGTAGCAGCTTGTGGTGTTCGCCCTTGCGCTCGGAGACCACCGGTGCCAGTAGCATCAGCTTGCTTCCTTCGGGAAGGCTCAGCACTTGATCGACCATCTGGCTGACGGTCTGAGCCTCAAGCGGGGTATCGTGCTGTGGGCAGCGCGGTGTGCCGGCGCGGGCGAAGAGCAGGCGCAGGTAGTCGTAGATCTCGGTAATGGTGCCGACGGTGGAGCGTGGGTTGTGTGAAGTGGTCTTCTGCTCTATTGAAATCGCCGGTGACAGGCCCTCAATATGGTCGATATCCGGTTTTTCCATCATCGACAGGAATTGCCGGGCATAGGCGGAGAGTGACTCAACGTAGCGGCGCTGCCCCTCAGCGTAGATGGTGTCGAAGGCGAGGGATGATTTGCCTGAACCGGAGAGACCGGTGATGACAATCAGTTTGTCCCTGGGTAGATCAAGATCGATATTCTTTAGATTGTGGGTACGTGCGCCACGGAGGTGGATAGTGTCCATCGATTTACCAGCAGTTGAGCGAACCTGATATCATACGCCGTCTTGTGGGTACGGGCCAAAGCAAAGTTAGTTTGTCGAGAGCGTATAGGTTTGTCGATATAACTGATTACCCCCCTTTTTCAGGGTTTGTAGAATTGTCGTCTGTGGTTATCCTTAATCGTTTGTTTGCAAGATCCAGCAGGAGATAATGTGAGTAATAAAGATAGTGAACAACAGGGGCTGCAGCCTCTCGAGTCCCGTGCGGCACTCTCCTTGGCCGGGATTTTCTCAGTGCGCATGCTGGGTCTGTTCATGATCTTGCCGGTCTTCGCCCTCTATGCCGAGGAGCTTGGGGGGGTGACTCCTGTACTGGTGGGGGTGGCTATTGGTGCCTACGGCCTGACCCAGGCGCTCCTCCAGATTCCATTCGGTATGCTCTCCGACCGTATTGGTCGTAAGCCGGTGATTATTGGCGGCTTGCTGATATTTGCACTTGGCAGTGTTGTGGCGGCCCAGGCGGACACTATCTGGGGAGTGATTCTTGGGCGCGCCATCCAGGGTAGTGGTGCTATCGCCGCAGCCATTATGGCGTTGGCCGCCGACCTTACCCGGGAGCAGGTGCGTATGCGGGTGATGGCGGTGATCGGTATGAGTATTGGCTTCGCCTTTGCCATTTCTCTGATACTCGGTCCTCTGCTCAATACCCTGGTGGGTGTCCCAGGTATCTTTTGGATTACCGCGCTGTTGGCTCTGGTGGGAATAGCTATCGTGGTGCTGTTTGTCCCTGATCCGAAAGAGAGTCATTTTCACCGCGATACTGAACCGGTACCGGGACAGTTTGGTCGAGTCCTGAGCGACCCGGATCTGCTGCGGCTGGATGTCGGTATTATGTTGTTGCATATGATTCTTACTGCACTGTTTATTGCCGTTCCGCTGGCCCTGCGTGATCAGGTTGGACTTCCCGGGGGCAGCCACTGGATGCTCTACCTGCCGGTGGTGGTGCTGGCCATGGGTTTGATGGTTCCCTTTGTGGTGATTGCTGAGAAGCGGCGCAAGATGAAGCCTGTGTTCCTTGCCGCCATTGCAGGGCTGATTCTGGCGCAACTCGGTTTTTGGGGGATGCATGACTCCCTTGTTGGTATTGGATTGTCGATGCTGCTCTTCTTTACCGCCTTCAACCTGTTGGAGGCGACACTGCCGTCACTGATCGCCAAGACCGCTCCAGCGGCAAGTAAGGGGACGGCTATGGGGGTCTACTCGACCTCTCAGTTTTCGGGAGCATTTCTTGGTGGCCTGCTGGGTGGTTGGGTGCACAGCCATTACGATCTCCAGGGTGTGTTTCTGTTTGGGGCGGTGGTGGCGGCTATTTGGTTGTTGGTGGCATCGGGCATGTCACCGACCAAGTACCTTAATAGTCACCTGTTAAAAGTCGGTGCTATGGATGAGGCCCAGGCGGCAGAACTACAGGCAGAGTTGCTTGCCCTTGACGGTGTTGAGGATGCAACTGTGGCGGCGGAGGAGGGGGTTGCCTATCTTAAGATAGATGCTCAAGTGATCGAGCTCTCCCGCCTGGATGCATTTTGCAGCATTGAAGGGTAGACTTGGTCGTTCGTTAGCGGCCCGCGTTCAGGGACGAGGCGGAAACCAATAAATCAGGAGGGGCTATGGCCAGCAGGGGCGTCAACAAAGTAATTCTTATCGGTAATCTGGGGCAGGACCCCGAGGTGCGCTACATGCCGAATGGCAATGCAGTGGCCAATGTTACCCTCGCTACATCTGAAACCTGGAAGGATAAGAATAGCGGCGAAAACCAGGAGAAGACCGAGTGGCATCGTGTCGTCTTTTTCCGTCGTCTGGCAGAGATCGTCGGTGAGTACCTGAAGAAGGGCTCCAAGGTCTACATCGAAGGCAAGCTACAGACGCGAAAGTGGAGCAAAGACGGTCAAGATCACTACACCACCGAGATCGTCGCTGACCAGATGCAGATGCTCGACAGCCGCGGCGGCGGCAGTGCTAACTTCGACTCCAACCGCTCATCGGCACCAGCCTCTCAGTCATCGCCCTCTCAGCCGTCGGCGGCCCCCATGCCTGATAATGGCTTTGATGATGATATTCCATTTTGACGTTACCCAAGAGCAACAATGATATGGAACCCGCTTAGCAGCGGGTTTTTTTTGCATCGAATTACCTGATGCACTATCACATCAGGCACACTTCCTTCTTATGGTCTATTCTTGCTGTAGGGTACACCACAGGGAGTGATCTGCGCACTTTTGCCTAATGCAGATATTGAGAGTGTTACCGGTTAAGGAAAATGCATGTTTAATCGAGTAGTTTGGGCGCTGGTTTTGTTATGGATACCTTTCGGTGTCAGAGCACTGGGATTGCAGGGTATTGAGGTCTTATCTGCTCTTAATCAGCCGCTGGATGCAAGAATAACGATAGCCGCCGAGAGGGGAGATGTTGCAGATATTGCAGTATCACTTGCCGATCTGAAGGCTTTTCAGAAAGGGGGAATTCAGCGCACTTTCTTTCTCTCTAAACTTCAATTTAAAGTGAGGGCCGATGCTGCAGGCAACCCCTATATTCATGTGACAACACGGGAGAGTGTGCGCGAGCCCTATCTTAATTTTCTTATAAAGGCTGAGATGCGCCGCAGGGGTGGAGTGCTTCTGAAAGAGTATATCATTCTCCTGGATCCACCCATTTATGCCCCTGAATTAACACCAACAGCAAAGAAAACAGCGGTGCCTGGAGCCACAGTTGAGCCAGAAAGTGAGCGGGTTTACGGCCCGGTAAGAAAGGGTGAAACCTTGTGGGTGATTGCCCGAAATACCCGGCCTGATGAGGCGGTCTCCATCGAGCAGATGATGATGGCGTTGCAACAACGCAACCCGGATGCCTTCCGCAGGAACAACGTCAACCTGCTCAAGCGTGGTGTGGAACTGGTGATTCCTCAATCCGATCTTATCAAACGTATGACTCGTAAGGAGGCGAAGCAGGCATTTCTCGATCAGACACGTGAGTGGCGTAGCGGTGGACGCACTCCCCGTGTCCAGACAGAAACGGCAAAGATAAAACCCACTCCTGAGGCGATCCCTGTAGCAGCGCCTCAGGTTCCAGTTGATGAGGTGCCAACTACCACAGAAACGGCTGAATTGGCCCAGAAGACGGCAACCGCTGAGTCGGGTGAGGGTTACCTCCGGGTTGTGGAGACGGATGAAGCGCAGAAGTTACCGGAAGCGATAAAGGTTAATCCTGCTGATGACCCAGATAAGTTGCAGGAGATTATTGATGAGGCGAGCCTGAGTCTGACGGCTACGCGCCAAATCAATCAGGACTTGGCGGCACTGCGTGTTGTTCTCGAGGGTGAGGTTGCCATGCTGCAGCGATCTCTGGAAGAGAGGGACCGGCAGATTGATGAGCTACGGCTGCGCATAGAGAGTGTTCAGGTGCAGGTTGTCCCTGAGGCAGCAACCCAACCTTCACTCCAGATTGAAAAAGTTGTGCCTGCTCCCCCTCCCTCAGCAAACAACGCATGGAAAGCGACTGCACAGTGGCTCCTCGATGATGGAGATTCGAGACTGGTTGTTGTTGTCGTAGTGCTCCTGCTGCTGATGGTATTGGTTGTTTTGCTGTTTAGGCGAAGGCGTGCTGTGGTGGTTCAGACGGCTTCATCAGTGTTGGATGAAGATGAGAGCTGGAAAGATGTGGGGGATGCGGCGTCTAACCATGAAGTGAAGAAAGCCGATGCGGATGTAGTGCCAAGTCTGATGATGACCGACGTCTATCTCGGCTATCACCAGTACAGCCAGGCGGAGTCGATGATCCGTCAAATGATTGATGTTCACCCTGATCGACTCTCACTGAAGGTCAAGTTACTGGAGATCTATGCAGTGAAGAAGGATCGGGATATGTTCTCCCACTACTTGGAAGAGGTACATGAAACGATAGCTTCAGAGGCGCCGGGCCTGTGGGACAAGGTAATTAAAATGGGGAGTGGCCTGATTCCTCACCATCCACTGATCAGCGGTGAGGAGGCCCCTCTCTCTGTTGATACGAACGCAATGGATATGGAGAAAACCGTTGATTTTAGTGATATCGTTGTAGATCCTGAGTTGGATATCGAGCTGAATGCAACTAATCTTCCGGTGGATGGGGGTGAGCCCTCTACCGCCGAAGAAGAGTCACTGGAGATAGCTCTTGAGGGATTGGATCTTACATCCCTAGAGATGGATGAAAATATCGATGAGCATGACCTGTTGCAGGATGATATTGAGATTCCCGATTTGGAAGGTATGCTGCAGGATGTCGCTGATGAGCAGTTGACACTCGATGACCTGGATCTTGGGGAGGATGAAGAGGACAACCAGAAGAAGCCGGGTGATAAATAGAATAAGTTGCGTTATACAGAAGCCGTTCCCTCGCCTTCCTCGTTGTATGCAAACCAGCAGCAGGCATTACAGCCAGTAAAATAGAGTGGCTCTATTACCCCGCCAATCCCGGGCTTACCCCGGAGCGCCATCCACTCTCGGACGCCACAATATCGGAAGATAGATGGCGCAAAAAACCAGAAAACAGAGTATCCATAATCCCCCGGAAACATCTATCCAGAGGGTGTAGAGGTAGGGCAGCAGTAGTGGGCCGAATACGCGGCAGAGTGCTGCCAGATTGAGGAGGATAAAGGCGATCCCCATCAGTTTCCCAGGCTGAATCGGCCGTCCGGTATGGCCAAGAGAGACGCGGGCGATCATGCCAAGAGTAAGAACGCCGACACCACCAACGGTTAGTGCGTGCTTGGCAAGATTGGCGAGATTGGCAGAGGCCACGCCGGTGGGTGCCACTGCCGTCAGTACCAGACCAATGATAATCCAGCAGAAGCCGCTGTAGAGTACCCAGAGTATAGGTGACCGCCATACCTGGGGGTGGTGCCATCCGGCAAGTCGAACCAGTTGTGCGATGGCTGAGATGGCCGCAAGTATGGCGATAAGCCAGGGCTCCGGATAGAGAGGCTGTACCAATGCCAGAGCGCCGAGGCTGATCGTGGCAGTCATTTCAACCGGCTGTCGACTCACCGCTTTGTGACCGGGAATGACTGCCTGGGTAAAGAAAGGAAGTACCCTGCCGCCGATCATCACTATCAGAAAGACGATAAGGTAGAGCATCATATCATTGCCCTGGGCGGCGCTGTTGCTCAGACCAAGGGCCTGCAGGTGTACCAGTAGGTTGGCAACTGCCATTACCAGCAGTAAGGGAACAAAGATACGGTTAACCTTCTGCTTGCCTTGCCACAAGGCGGGTTTGATGGCGAGCGCAATAGCGGGCAGAAACACCAGGTCGGTGATCGCAATGACCATCTCCGGGACTATGCCGTACAACAGGGGGGCGGTGCGACCCGCCAGCCATAGTGCCACCAGCCCTGCCAGGGGTCGGCCGATGGGGGGGGTGATGCCCGTCCAATTGCGAACCGCCGTTAGCAGGAAGCCGGCGATGATGGCGGGAGTATAGCCGAACAGCATCTCATGGCTGTGCCAGCCGATAAAACCGTAGTAAGCGGGAAGAGAGAGCTGCCCAGACCAGGCGACAAGCCAGATGCCGAGCAGAATGACCGCTGCCAGACCGGCGACACTGAAGAAGGGCCTGAAGCCGAGCGCAAGGATAGCGGGGCCCTGGTGGGGTAGTGAAGGCTTGGATGGCTCGGAGTGGATTTTTAGCATGGCTATCTACTGTGTTCTATGGCGGGTTTTGTCAGGCGTTCCCGGGGGAGCCTCTGAAAAAGATTGAGTGCAGGGTAAATATTCATGCTCTGCTCAGGGGTTCTTGATGGAGGAGTAGCTTAGTCACTCTTTGAGGAGGAGCATTGATATCCATCAAGGTAGATCTGGGCGGGGCAAAAAAATACGGGCCGAGGCCCGTATTTTTCTGATGTCTTACGACATCCACCATTAAGCGAGTTGCTTATTTGGCGGGTGCGGCAGGTGCTGCAGGTGCAGGAGGAGCCGGGTAGCCGTAAGGGGCGCCGTAAGGAGCACCGTAAGGAGCGGCGCCGTAAGGAGCACCGTAACCGTAAGGAGCGCCGTAACCACCGTAGCCACCACGATTATAGTAGTCATTGTTTCCACGGCCGTAGCCGGAACCATAGCCGGAACCAGAACCGCGACCACTCATACCGAAGCTGAAGTCACCAGAGCCGTCGCCCCAACCGTCGCCATAACCACTGTTGTTGTTGCCCCAACCGCTGTTGTTGCCCCAAGGGCTGTTGTTACCGCCCCAAGGGCTGTTGTTGCCGCCCCACCAGGCAGAAGCAGAAGCAGAAGCAGCAAGCATGGCAGCGATAGCTGCAACTTTGAAAATCTTTTTCATATTTATTCTCCAACAAAATAAATGGTCTGTATCCATGTCGAACTCAAATTATAGACGAGTTCTGTTTTTTTACTCAGGAAAGCGTCAACACCATATTTTCGCTCTCTGGTGTAAAAGAATATTAGTATTTACTAAATAAGTCAAGTACTTATTCCCCTCCTTTTTTTGCGGCTAAACAGCAGGGGTACGACATCTTCAAAAGTACAGGCAAAGTGAACTTTTATCCCCTTGCGTATATGCTCCGGCACCTCAGAAAACTCACCCCGGTTCTCCTCTGGAAGGATCAGCTCGCGGATGCCTGCACGGCGTGCCGCAATCATCTTTTCACGCACGCCGCCGATAGGGAATACATGGCCGGTAAGGGTCAGTTCGCCGGTCATGGCGATTGCTCTGACAGGTTGATTTCGTGCCAGTGACAGTAACGCTGACGCGATGGTGATGCCGGCACTGGGTCCGTCTTTGGGTGTTGCTCCGGCGGGTACGTGTAGGTGGATAAAGCTCTTCTCAAAGAATGCCTGATCTACACCGAAATCTTCAGCATGAGAGACCACATAGCCATAGGCGATCTCCGCCGACTCTTTCATTACGTCTCCCAGCTGGCCGGTGAGTTTGAAACCGCGGTTGAAACCATGGGTCCTTACCGCTTCGATGCTGAGGGTGGCTCCACCCATGGAGGTCCAAGCGAGGCCGGTAACCACGCCGGGGCCGCTTAGATTACGTTCATCACGGAAGATAGGGCTGCCGAGATACTCTTGTAGATTATCTTGCTCTATGGTGATTGGTGTCGCCTCACCATCCAGTATCCGAACCACCGATTTGCGCACGATCTTGCTGATCTGTTTCTCCAGGCGTCTTACCCCTGCATCTCGGGCATAACCTTCAATGATCGCACGCAGGGCGGCGGCATTAAGCTTTAGCTGATTTTTCTTCAGACCCGCACGTTTCAGCTGGCGTGGCAGTAGATACTTGCGGGCGATCTGCAACTTCTCCTGGGCGATATAGCCGGAGAGAGAGATCATCTCCATACGATCCAGTAGCGGTGCCGGAATGGTGTCGAGCTGGTTGGCTGTACAGACAAACAGTACCTTGGAGAGGTCAAAGCGCAGATCCAGATAGTGATCAAGGAAGTCACTGTTCTGTTCAGGGTCCAGTGCCTCCAGCAGGGCGGATGCAGGATCGCCGTGGTAGGAGGCGCCGATCTTGTCGATCTCGTCGAGCATGATTACCGGGTTGGCGCTGCCTGCATCCTTCATCGCCTGGATGAATTTACCCGGCATGGCACCGATATAGGTGCGTCGATGACCCTTGATCTCCGCCTCGTCTCGCATGCCGCCGACAGAGAAGCGGTAGAAGTTACGTCCCAGGGCGTCGGCGATGGACTTGCCGATGGAGGTTTTTCCGACACCCGGCGGACCCACCAGCAGGATGATTGAGCCACTCACTTCACCCTTCATGATGCCGACAGCAAGGAACTCCAGTATCCGTTCTTTGACATCCTCCAGGCCGTAGTGGTCTTTGTCCAACGCCTTGCGAGCGAGCTCGATATCCAGTTTGTCGTCGGAGTTGTTCCCCCAGGGCAGTAGGGTGATCCAATCGATATAGTTTCGGGTGAGGGCGTATTCGGGAGAGCCGGTCTCCAGAATCGCCATCTTCTCCATCTCCTCCTCAAGGCGCTTTGATGCCTGCTCCGGGAGTGTGAGTGATTCCAGCCGATCACGGAATTTGTCCAGCTCGGCTGTGCGGTCATCCTTCTCGATGCCGAGCTCCTGCTGAATTGATTTCAACTGTTCACGCAGGAAGAACTCCCGTTGTTGATGGTCCATTCTATCTTCAACGGACTTACGAATTTCGTGCTGCGCTCGGGCCAGTTTTAGCTCATTGCTAAGCAGTACCAGCACCTTCTCCATGCGCGGCAACAGGTTGACCGCTTCAAGTATCTCTTGCAGTTGTTGATTGCTGGCGGTGGTCAGGCTGGCGGCGAAATCAGCCAGATGGGAGGGATCGTCGGGACCCAGGCGGTCAAGAAAGATGCGCAGCTCTTCACCATACAGGGGGTTAAGAGGAACCAGTTCCTTAATAGTGTTGATCACCGCCATGGCGTAGGCCTTGATCTCCTCCTTCTTGGCACCGGGTTTCTCGTTGAAGTAGTGCACCTCGGCCTGGAACGGGGCATTTTTTCCGATCAGCTTATCGATGCGAAAGCGCTGTACACACTCCACCAACACCTGCAGGCGACCCTCGACCATTTGCACCCGGTGGATTTTACAG
Source organism: Sedimenticola sp. (assembly GCA_040505895.1). Taxonomy (GTDB): domain Bacteria; phylum Pseudomonadota; class Gammaproteobacteria; order Chromatiales; family Chromatiaceae; genus Vondammii. The sequence goes on from JBEVXU010000040.1 coordinate 35,924, forward strand.
GCAGTGCCTATCCTGCGCAGATCCCCCGGCCCAGCCTCCTCTGAGGTGGCGGTGTCGGTCATTACGATACCGATGACCTTTTGCTCCGACTTGCTCGCCGCTTTGATGGTCTCACTCCAGTGCTCCGACTCCATCAACAGAGGGACGGCCTGACCCGGAAAGAAAGGGCGGGTGGCTATGGGGAGGAGATGAATCCGGCTGGGTAGAACCTCACCCGGCCGCACCAGTGCGCTGCCGGTGATAATATCTATAGTCTCTTGGTCGATAGTGTCGTCAATCATAAGTGCTCATCACGGTGGTTCCGTTGCCGGTCTGTTTTTCAGTTATAGAGAGATATTGAGACAGTTAGTGCTTTTTGCAAGCGATATTGGAAAGAGTGACAAACTCCTCCAGGGTGAGACGCTCAGCGCGAATGGAGGATTCAATACCCGCTTCTGTCATTGTTTCTGTGTCCACTAGATCACGCAGGCTGTTACGCAGTGTCTTGCGACGTTGTGAAAAAGCGGCGGTGACCATCTGAGCAAAAAAAACACGGTCGCTAATGGCATAGGGTGGATTTTCGTAGGGGACCAGACGTACCAGGGCGGAGTTGACCTTGGGTGCTGGTTTGAATGCGCCGGGACCAATTTCAAACAGGGATTCCACACTGCATAGGGTCTGCAACATCACGGTCAGTCTGCCGTAGACTTTGCTGCCCGGTTCGGCCGCCATCCGTTCCACCACCTCTTTCTGCAGCATAAAGTGCATGTCACCGATGCAGTGTGACTGTTTCAGCAGGTGAAAGATAATGGGTGTGGAGATGTTATAGGGCAAGTTGCCTACCAGTCGCAGTGGCTTGTCGTCTTCCACCAGGCTGCAGAAATCAAACTTCAGTGCATCAGCGCTATGGAGGTGCAATTGTCCCAGGTCGGCGCACATCTCCGCTAAGGGTTGTATTAGATCACGATCCAGTTCCACAGCATCCAGCGCGCCAGCAGCCCTCAATAACTCTTTGGTTATCGCTCCCCGCCCCGGTCCGATCTCCACCAGATGCTCCCCCTCTCTGGGTGCAATGGTGCGTACGATGCGGCTGATGACGCCCTGATCGTGGAGGAAGTTCTGGCCGAACCTTTTTCTTGCCTTGTGGCTCAATGGATTACCCTTGTATTTCTTGCTTGATTCTAAATTGCGCCGGGAAACCGGAAATCGAGCGTAGGAGCGAACTTGTTCGCGATGAACAGGCTCCGGAGCCACTCTCTATCAGGCTCGCCCGATCGCCCCTTTGTCCACCCCCTCAAATGCCAGTACCTTGAATTGGGAAGCGGAATGCTCCCGTTTCAGAGTCTCGGCGATGTGCTGGGCCAGGTTTTCCACTGTCGAGTCGCTGTCGACTATGTAGCAGTGCTTCTTCAAAAGTTCTAGTTCAAACAGTCCCTGGTTGGCAGTATAACCAAAGCGGTAGTATTCATTACCCTCCCGTTCAAACTCCTTCAACAGATCGGAGCGGGTGCCGATGTAGATATCACGCCAGCGCTCGGCCCAGTCGTGCTCCAGTTTCTGATCTCTTTGGTCGTCTCGGTAGATCTCGATGCGTGAACGGTGGCCGTGGGCAATCCGCTGGCAGTTACCTGCATGATGCTTCAGTCCGTGGCTGTAGCGATACCAGGCACCCTCTACCGATTCACTGTGCAGGTGGAGGCGGATATCCTCTACGTTGTCCGGCAGCAGAGACCTGAGGTGGCTGATAATGGCATCGGTCACGGCCCCTTCGTCGATCGATTCACTATCGATAAGGGTGATGGCCTCGGTCGGTGCACTGTGGCGCAACGTCTCCCCCGAGTTGAGGGTGAACTGCAGCTCACAACGGTGCTGTTGCTCCGTCACTCGGCATCCTGAATGGCGTGACGGCACCAGGAGACGGTGATCATAGCCGCTGTCTATGGCGGCTTTTACCTGACGCTTTACATCAGAAAAGTCGAGCACCATGCCCTGGTGGTCGAGAGAGCCGTCGAGCTCGATATCCACCTGCCAGCTCTCACCCAGCAGCCCAAGGTCAGGATGCAGCAGGGAGAAGTCGATGACGGTAAGTTTATTGACGAAGAGTGTTGTCATGGTGCCAAGTAGTGTTGCACGGCGGGAGAAAGATGGTGCCGGAAAGAGGAATTGAACCCCCGACCTTCTCATTACGAGTGAGCTGCTCTACCGACTGAGCTATTCCGGCGAATATGGAATTATAACTGAACCCCGCCACAGCTATCCAGCATCGTGGCGGGGCGGCGAGTATAAAGGGATGTTAGGGAGGCTGCAATCAGCGCGGTTTGTCAGCGGCTGCTGCGTAGGTGTACCACTACCTCAACCCGGTCAATCTCGGTGTTGGGGGGTAGTTGATGCGGCAGATGGAGATCCAGCACTCCGTCGGGGATGTCGGTCAGCTCCTGGGTATCCGGGTTGAAGAAATGGTGGTGGCTGTGTGTTGAAGAGTCATAGAAAGAGCGTGTCGGGTCGACAACCAGCTCCCGAATCAATCCCTTTTCGGCAAATAGCCCGAGGGTATTGTAGACCGTCGCCTTGGAGACCTGCTTTCCTTCACCATTGGCCAGCTCCATTACCTGTTCGGCGGAGAGATGCTGGGGCCTGCTTAGCATGACAGTGGCGATCTGGACACGCTGGGAGGTAGGGGTGATGCCGTGGCTGCGCAGCTGCCGAACGATCTCACGCCGATTATCGCTTTTCTCTTGAGTAGAAACTTTCATAACCCGATTATAGGCGGAATTATTGGAAAGCGTCTAATTTAGTCTTCGTTCGGAAACAAATAAAGCGGGACGTGGAGAACACAGAGAAGGTGCAGAGACTGCAGAGAAAAGCCTCGATTTTCAACAGATAACCTCTGTGTACCCTGCTTCCCCTTGCGACCTCTGCCTCAAAAAGTACTGTTTCCGGATGGAGACTGACTAACTCAAGCTTCGGAGTTCAGGTGACGTAAAAGGCTAGCATAGACCGTCCCTTCTCCCTCAGGGGGCTTTTACAACACCCTCCTGAGGGCGAGGGGGCTAACGAACTCCGAAACTTGAGTAACTAATTAGAGTGCTCTGGACGGGTAGCACCGAGAGCATAGGGTTTGATGGGACAGAAGGGCAGGCGTTGCAGCAGGATATCCACCGCCAGTCGTGCTGAGGCCGGGCCGAGGACAACGCCATTGCGGTATTGGCCGGTATTGAGGAATAAACCTTCAACCTCGGGGTGGGGGCCGATGTAGGGTATTCCGCCGGGTGAACCTGGGCGTAGACCGGCCCAGTGATGCTCCACAGGCCGAGTCCCCAGGATGGGGAAGCGGCTGCGGGCAATAGTTAGCAGCTCTTCCCGAGCCTCCTGGGTGGTCTGCTTGTCAAAACCTTTCTGCTCCAGTGTGCTGCCGAACAATACCCGGCCATCGATACGGGGGATGATGTAGCGATCCTGCTCCAGGGTGATACGGGAGATCATTCCAGGCTCACCCTTGAACAAGATCATCTGCCCCTTCACCGGCTCGACGGCGGGGGGAGAGGGGAGTTGAGCAAGGAGTTGGCCACTCCAGGCGCCTGCACAGACAATAATGCTGTCGGCCTGGATTGTCTGGCTATGAGTCGATATCCCCGTGACTTTCCCCCGAATGACGTTAATCTGTTCTACCTTCTGCTGTTCGAGGATAGAGACACCGAGTTGCATCAAGTCCTGACGCAGTGCTTTAACCAGCCGGGGATTACGCACCTGGGCCACCTCGGGCATCCACAGTGTACCCTCCGGTGGCTCGGATAGTACGGGTTCGCAGTCGTGGAGTTGGCTGCTGTTGATAACCTCAATTAGGCTGCCACTCTCCTCCCCCCAGCGCAGCGCCTCCTCCTGCTCCTCGGGGCTGATGATCAGCAGTCCACTACGAGACCACTCAGAATTGATGCCGGTGGTTGCGAGTAGCTCCTCAATCAGCTCAGGATAGTTACTCTGGCTCCAGCGGGCCAACTCGGTGACCGGTTGAGGAAACCGCCAGGGATAGAGAGGGGAGATGATACCGCCCCCCGCCCATGATGACTCCCTGCCGGTGGTGTTACGCTCCAGCAGGGTGACATCGGCACCGGCGAGGCGCAGCTCGCGGGCGGTGAGCATGCCGATGACGCCGCCGCCGATGATGAGATGATCAGGCATTGAATTTACTGAAGGCTGTTTATAGAAAGCAGACAGTGTACCCGATAGGGTGAGATGCGTGCATTACGGGTTGACCCGGGAAGCTATTTTTTGTTAACGCCAGAGCGCCATTTAAGAATGAGGGGGTATGTAGCGTTCCCCGTGGCAAGGTTACTGTTTTTTACATCAGTTACTACCAACATCTATCCGCGTCATAGCCTGATGCAGCGCCAGATACACCCTGCAGGCCGGTATCCGTCAGAGTAAAGGTGCCACACTTATCACTGGCCTGGGCGCTGCCACTCACCCGCGCCGCACTGGCGGTGAAGCTGGTGCCAATGCCGGCACCACCGGCGGCAACGCTGATGCTGTAGTAGCCCTCTGGACTAGTGCTGATATAACCAAGGCCACAGGCGGCGCCGGCACAGGGATCTGGGGAGACCACCACCGTGGTATAGGTGTTGAAGTTGGAGAAGAAGATCTCCTCACGGTTGGTAACCTCCATAAGGGCGGTCTGTGCGTCGGTACGCCGTGATTTGCTCACCTGTTCGTTGTAGCTGGGGTAAGCGATGGCCGTGAGTATGCCGACAACAGCCACCACGATCATCAACTCGATCAGGGTGAAGCCACTTAACCCTATGTTTGTATTTTTGGAGATGGTGTTTTCCATCATAGTAATCTACCTGATCTGTCGGGTTTGTGCAGGGCTGCACGAGGCAGCCCTACCGCAGTTATCTACTACTCTTCATACCAGAAGGTCTCCACCTTCGGTAGATCCACATCGGGGTCAAAGACGAAGCCACCACCACCACCGCCGATGACGATAGTCACACCGGTTTTCTGGAATACCGGTACCGGTTCCGAGGGAATACCGGGAAGGGTGTTGTCATAGGTTCTGTCGGTCCGTGTGTAATTGCTGGAGTCACCCTCACCATCCCAGTCAGGATAGACCGCTGTGGCATTTAGTACGTCGATCACATAGAAACGGCCGGAACCGCCCACAGGGGAGCCGCAGAGGTCGGCGTTGCTGCTGCCTGCTCCCGGGATGAAGGTGGTGAAGAGTAGCTTGCCGTCAAGAATAAGGGATCGCGACAGCCCCTTCTCACCGATCCAGCTCGAATCGCTTGGCTCGTTGAGGTTGATGTACCAGCCGCTCTTCGTTTTCAGGCTGGCAACCTCGGTGGTATCTTCCGAGCCATCGGCATTCTGTATCAGGTTGGCCGTGGCGTCATACAAGTTGGCGCTGGGGGTCAGGGGGGTAAAGCCGCTCGGCAGACCGCCGGATATGGCGTAGTCACGGAAAGCGTAGACCTGATTGTGCACCGTGGTCTCTGATGGATTGCTTCTGTCACCGCTGACAATGGTCACCAGATCATAATCTGCAGAGGAGGAGTACTGGGAGTCAGACACCTTGGCTACATCCGGGCGGTAGAAGAACTTCCTCTTCTCCGAATCTGATGAGGTGCTTGAAACCGTCGCCAGCCGGCCACCGTTTTGAGTGTTGTCGCCCAGCAAAAACCCGAGGTAGATTCGCCACAGCTGGCCTCCGGTGTCACCGACATAGATGCGGTCGTTGTAACCGTCGTGGTCAGAGTCGAGCAGGGTGACGGTGGAGGGTATAGGGTAGGTCATATCGGCCAGCACCATATCCGCGCCAGAGCTAGTGGGGCCGGCCCACCACTCAAGGGATCCATCTGTGATGTCGACAACATAGATGGCATTACCCGGCGTGCCGGTGCCGAATGCGTTGTCCTGTGACCCTACGTCGTAGCCACCGGCAAAGATGAGTACATCCATGGTGGTGCTGGTGCCGTTGCCCGTACCGTCACTGACACGAACGGTGCTAACCAGAGGCGCTGACCAGGTCTGTCCCAGGTAAGCAAATCCTGTGGTGGTGCCGCCCTCGATACGCCACTTCAGGGTGGGGGTGATGCCGCCGGTGGTGCTGGTGCTGGTGAGGGTAGAGGCGGGGGTCACATCCAGGGCGTAGTAGTTTTTGCCACCGCGACGCATGCCGAAGAAGATCCATACCTTATCGCCGTCATCAGGCTCGATGGTGCCGTCGTCATCCTCATCATTGATCCAGTGGGTTATATGGCCGTCGATACCGTAGAGGTGGTCGCCACTGTTGTTGTTCATCAGATCCACCTGGTTGGCGAGGAGCGCCTGGGGCATAAAGAGCCACTCCTCGACACCGGTTTCGGCGTTGAACATGTGCATACCGCCATCATTGGTACCCATAAAGATCTTCTTGATCGCATTGCCACTGCCGTCCTGGCCGAAGGTGACGATGAGGGGTGAGCCGTGGAGTGAGTCACCCAGTGACCAGCGATCATCTGTGGTTGAACCGCTATCGGTCTCGTCGTTGACGTCTTGGCCGAGGATCCAGTAGATCAGTTCTTCAAAATCGGCATCGCTGAGGGTGGTGCCGTCTTCAAGTTGGGAGCGCAGGGCGTCAGTGGTTACGGCGCTCGTGTCCGTCTCGGTGATCTTGTAGTCAGCAGTGTTGAGGTCAACATCCACCGGGGCCGCGCTGCCGGTGTAAGTGAAAATGGTGCGCCCAGGGTTGGTCGGTACCATGGCGCCGGCGCCGCCCTCCTGTACCTCATTGCCGTCATCGCTGGCGCTCCAGATACTACGGGCATTGGGGTCAAAGGTGCCGTTACCGGTGAGGGCTGAGAGGTTGTCTGCATCCAGCACCTCACCCTTGGTGCAGGTGTCGGTGGAGTTGCCCTGGCAGATACTGAACTTCTTCAGGTTGCCGGGCCAGCGTTTATTGCGCTCGGGCAGGAACAGGGAGAAGTAGATCTCGCTATCGTGGTAGAGCTTGTTGAAGGCGTTGACCGAAACCGCAGGGGCGGCAAAGGAGGTGTTCTGTGAAAGCACACCGGAAAGAATCTCTGTAAATGCCGCAGAGAGTTCCGCGGCGCTGTTGGCGGTGTAGTAGTTACCACCGCCCAGTGCAGCCATATCACCGAGATTGGAGTCATCGATATTGAAACCGATGGTGTGAGTGGTGATGCTCTGGTCTTTCTCTAAGGTGGCGTGCTGATCCTCTTTATGGAGGTACTCAACCAGCTCTTTTGCACAGGGGTAGTTGCCGCTACAGCTGTAGTCGGTGCCCACCATGGTATTGATCAAGGAGTCAGAGTGGTTGTTATTGAGATAACCATCGGTGAGCAGGACCTGGTGGTTGGGTTGGCACCACTCTTCGATGGGGGTCGTGTAAACCGGGCTTCCGGAGATAAACTCATAAATACAGTCAGTACTACCAAGATTATCATCGGTACAGCTTGTCGCCAGGGAGCGGTCAACGCTTCCGCCGGTATATGACGCTGAGTGACTCAGACGCGTATTTTCGTTGCGATTCGGACTGTTGTCACCCGCAGTGCCGTCACCAATGGTGTGCCCATAGCCGCGGGTCTTGCCGTAGTAGACGGGCCAGCCTTTCCAGTAGCGTGCTGCCTCGTAGAGGGTATCCTGTCCCGGGGTGCCGCTCTTCTGTGCAAGGCTGTCAACGGTGGTAAGCAGTCGATCGCGTACCGTGGTATAACCGGATCCCAGTTGTCCCTGAACCTTGATGGTCAGCTTCGGAGATAAGATGGGGCTGCCATCGTAGGAGTCGGCTACACGTTTTCCAGTACCGGTGATAAGGAAAGTCATACTGTTTCCAGCTGTCCAGTCGGGACGGGTGGTGATCTCTGAAACGATGGATGACAGATCAGGGGTATTATGCTGGTCACCCACTGTGCTCCAGGCGGTAAGTGCCGGGGTCGAGCTGGCAGACCAGTTTACCGATGCTGTGGTGGCGTCAGAAATGTGGCCGCTGACGCTGTTATCGGCGGATGAGAAGGTGCCTGAGTCGTCCACATCGTGGCCGCGAATAGTCAGCGAGGTGTTGCGGCTGTCGGTCTCGTCGGCAGTAAAGGTCAGGTACGCCTCAAGAATGGTTGTGCCATTGGGGATATTAACATTACGGAAACGGATGCCAACCTTCTGGGTGTCACTCTCTTGGACCATCTCCAGGTCGGTACTGGTGAGTGACTCCATGGAGCCATCGGCATGCTCTTCCACATCATCATTGCCGGCGACTACCTGGGCCTGGAAAGTCTGGTTGATACAGCCATTGATGGTGCCGCCAATGGTAACATTCTCATCGTACTCAATACGAAGTCTGGGGGCGCTGTTGCTGTTGCTGTCGAATGAGTAGGCCACACGCTCAGAGGCATCACTGGTCGCGTTCTGGGTGAGGAAAAATGCCATATCATTGCCACCGCACCAGCCACTGCGGTTAACTATCTCCTGTACCACCGTAGTGATGTCGGGACTCTGGTAACTGGTGTTCTGTATCCACGCAGGGATGCTGTCCCAGGCTACCTCGGCGGTTGTTTTTGGGCGCTGGGAACTGCTGGAGATATCACTGGTGGTAGTAGCAAAGGTGTCCGCATCATCACTGTCCTGGCCTTTGATCAATATGCTGGAGCTGCCGCTGCTGGATGCGGCCGCTGTAAACTCAAGGTAGGCGTTGGTGATAGTGGCGCCCTGGGGTATGGATATGTCTCTAAAGCGGAAGCCCGCCTTCTGGCTGTTTGCACCACCACTGCCTGTGTCGTATGTGACTCTTAAAAGTGGAGCTGCACCTGATTCACCCTGATGGGACTCTACTGTTCTTACACCGCTGCCGGATGCATGCTCAATGATAAAGGCCATATCATCGCCATTGCTCCAGCCATTTCCTGATGTGGTGATTTCAGTAACGATATCTTTAAGGTTAGGGGTAAGAAACTCCTCGTTGACTCCCAGGCCGGCAGCGATCGCCCAGTTTACCACCTCGGTGGTCTTTGCCCGGTCGCTGACTCTATTACCGCTGGTATTTTCAAAGGTGTCTGCATCGGGGGTTTTTTCGCCATAGAGTGAGACTGTCACCGGATCATCAGCAGTGGATTTACGTTGATCAATTTCAAACTCAATGGTGGCGTTTGATATTGTTGCATCTGCGGGTATGGCAATATTCTGAAAGCGCACACCAATTATCTGTCGGGTGCTGCCATCATCCATTAACTCAAGATCTGTGCTGTTACGCACGCTGCCACCATACTCTTCACGGGAGTCGCTGTTCTGGTTGACGCGTACTTCAATGGAGCCAGATGCACCCGGGCGATCGAGCAGGTAGAGCTGGGTGTTGTCCAGGGTCATGGTCCCGGTTGAGCTCTCTTCTGCATCGTCACTGGAGCTGGCTACCGATGTTTCTATCAGACCGCCCACATCATCAACATCTTCTGCTGCTGCATTGATATCGCTGACTGGGTAGAGGACGGGGCCGCCCTCTTTGTGAAAACGCATGAGTCCCATTCTGACATTGTTGGATGAGTTAATGAGCTGTCTGAGAGCCTCTTTCATCCGGTCGAGACGGGTGACCCCGGTGCCATCGGTATTGCTCATACTGCCGGATGTATCGAGGATCAGCAGTACATTGGGCAGGATAACGCCGCTTGTGGCCTGGGTGTCGCCTACATAGATCTCGGTGTCGTCGGCACTGCCCTGGCCGGCAGTGAATGCCAATAGGGCGGTGAGAAGGGTTCTGGCGATTGTCTGTCTGTTGATCATGGTGTTACCTTCTGCTTACTTGGCAGTGGGATCGGGGACGACGAGGTAGAAGCCGCCGTGTACCGTAGTTCTGGCGAGAACATCACTCGCACTGTTTTGTACTTCACCTTCGCTCTCCACTTCGAAAAGGGCGCGGCGGAAGCGGATGGCGCTGGAGACTACATCCTGCTGGCGCTGCAGCTTTCTGAAGTTGACGAAATCCCGCTGAACAGTCGCCACACCCTTGTAGTCGCTGCCGACTTTGGTCAGGCTGCCGTTGTAACTGCCTATATCGGGGATGCCGAGGGAGGTCGCGACGACACCTGTTTCCGCAGTCTCGAAGGCGCGGTTCTGCGACTGGAAGTTCCCCGCCATGCGCTGTTCCAGCTTGGTGCTGTTGAGCGCGGTGATACCGATGAGGGTCATCACCACCAGCATGATCATGCTGGTGGCCAGGACCGCTCCGCCCTGGTATTTGCCATGGAGGTATTTAGTGCTGGGTTGTTGTCTTGGAAGACTATGGCTGCACATGGTTACAGGTTCCTGGCCAGTATGGTGGTGGTGAAGACGCGTCGGCGCCGGCGCTCATCACTGCTGTCGTCAAAGGTGGTGTCGAGCAGGGTGTAGGTTTGGGTGTCCTTGTCCACCCCATATTCGTTGATAGAGCTGGAGAGGAGTGATATCCGCACACTGCGCACCTTATCCCAGTTGACGACGCTGCCGGCGTCAAGGTAGCTGTCAGGCTCGCTGCTACCGGTGGTGTCCTCGCCATAGAGGATCTGCATGTCTTCAATGCCTTCCACCAGCTCCGCAGATGCGGCAGTCAGGCTACCGGCTGCGTTGGTAAGACTCTGGCGCATCAGTGCCGGACCGCCTCCGGCATCACTGCGGATGTAGTAACGTACGGAGTGGTAGGCACGGATAAAGGCGTCACCTTCATAGGTCTTGCTCAGATCCTTGGTGGCGTTGCCGGGGGAACCGGTGCCGGTATTATGATCCACCGTGCCGCTGGTATCCGGGTTATTGCTAGTGATCTGGAATATGTCGGTGGCGTAACAGTCGCTGACGGCGACGATATCCCCCTTCTTAAGACCGTTGCCGGTGCTTGCATGGAGAGCGGCGGCATGGGTGTTCATGTAGGGGGTGGTGACAGTGATATCCCCGGAGCCGAGGTAGCTGATGGTGATGGCATCGGTACCCAAGCGTATATCGGTAATGCCCAGTGAGCCGTTGCCTGGAAGCCATTCAGAGGTTGTAGTAGCACTGTTTATTCCCTGTATGCTGTTGGATGAGTCGAACAGGGTACCGCTGCTGCCATTGACATGGTTTGTCACCGAAGTGGGGTCATCGGCACAACCGTAGTAACCCGCCATGCGGATATCGTACTTGACGAACTCGAGGGCAAAGCGGGCATTCTCCTGGATGCGCCCCAGATCCTCCTGGAGTGAATAGCTCTTCTTGCTGGTGACGTAGATGGTGCCGGCGGCGCCGATCAGAATCAGGCTGATGACCATTGCCACCATCAGTTCGACCAGACTGAAGCCTGACTCATTGTTTTGTTTTTTTCTCATAGCTCAACTATCCAGCTTTGGCTGCTCGTGGTGGCAGCGGTGGCCTCTTTCTGACGCCAGCGATCAGACCAGGAGATGGTGATGGTGAATTCGTTGCTGTTGCTGCCGCTCGGGGTGCTGATCACAAGGGAGCCGTTGGGCAGATTCTCTCTGAGGCTGACGCGCCAGCAGATAATGGCATCGGCGGTGGTGGTGCTGTCAGGGGTGCAGTAGGTGTCACTGTCGCTCGCATCATATGCATCCGCCTGGCCATAGGTGTCGCTATAGCTGCCGGCGATAGCAGTAGTACGATTGATGCGCATCCACTCAATGGCCTCGTAAGCCAAGTTGGTGGCCTGGGTGCGTACGTAGGCGTCCTGATTGAATTTGACCCCACCCGTCTGCAGGGCGGCGAGGCCTAGAAGCCCTACAGAGAGGATCAACAGGGAGATCAGTACCTCGGTCATGGTGAATCCCTTCATCTGTTTTGCTTGCATTTCTCTATGTATCATTATTCCTTCCAGGGCAGGATTTCGATGCCATCATGGGCAGGGGTAACTGCTGTTGACACTTACCCTGCCGGTGGCAGAGAGTGAGATTTGGCGGCCAGTTTCTCCTGAACCTGTGCAGAGGTCGATAGTGTCTGAGCCGCTGGCGCCGCCATTTGCCGAGTAGGTGAAAGAGCTGTTGTCGCCTGTGCTGTTGAAGGTGATATCGCCGCTGAAGGCCGGGACTGTTTTCAGGAGGGTGGTGCCCTCTTTTACCTCCCAGCCTCCCTTGCCCCACTCATTGCCGGCAACACTGCTGTCTGTGGCGGTGACGGTGATATCGGTTCTTCGCTTTAAAGCCTCGCTACGGGCTAGCCCCATGGAGCTGACAAACTCGTTGGCACCCGCTGCCAGGCGATTATTTTGCACCATGGTGCGGTAACTGGGCACGGCGATGGCAAGCAGAATGCCGCCGACGGCCAGGGTGATCATCAGCTCCACCAGGGTAAAGCCTTTGCTTTTTTCTTTCATGGTGGTAAAGCTATACGAGGCACTGGCTTTCATCAACCACCAGAAGGATGGACGGTAGCAAATTCGGGATAAGCGGGAAGCCGGGTACTATTTTTGTGAACTGGGTTGCAGCGAGTGGGGTAGTGAGAAGACTACATTCTCTTCGTGGCCGGTGAGTGATGAGACGCTGCTGACCCCCGCCTCTTGCAGTCGTTTGATGACGTTTTCCACCAATACTTCAGGTGCTGAGGCTCCGGCGGTGACACCAATATGCTGGGTGTTGTTGAGCCATTCCGTTCTGATGTCATCGGCACCATCGATAAGGTAAGCGGGTGTCTGGAGGTTTTTCGCAATCTCACGCAGACGGTTGGAGTTGGAGCTGTTGGGCGAGCCGACTACCAGTACCAGATCGCAGGCTTCTGCCAACTCTTTTACTGCATCTTGCCGGTTTTGGGTGGCGTAGCAGATGTCGTTCTTCTTTGGTCCCTGTATCGCAGGGAAGCGTGTGCGGAGCGCATCGATCACCTTGGCAGTATCGTCCATGGAGAGGGTGGTTTGGGTGACGAAGGCGAGTTTTTCCGGGTTTTTGATCTCAAGTTTTTCCACGTCACTCGGAGTGGCCACCAGGTAGATGCCGCCGATATCGACTTTTTTCTCATACTGGCCCATGGTACCGACCACCTCCGGGTGACCTGGGTGGCCAATCAAAATCACCTCATGGCCATCGCGGCTGTAGTGGGCCACCTCCAGATGTACCTTGGTTACCAGTGGGCAGGTGGCGTCAAAGATCTGCAGGTCGCGTTGTTCCGCTTCCCTGCGCACCTCTTGAGATACGCCGTGAGCACTGAAGATGACGGTATTACCGTCGGGGATTTCGTTCAGTTCATCGACAAACAGGGCACCCCTTGCCTTCAGGCTCTCCACCACAAAGCGGTTGTGTACCACTTCGTGGCGGACATAGATCGGTGCACCAAAGATCTCCAGTGCGCGCTCGACAATCTCGATGGCGCGATCGACACCGGCACAGAAGCCGCGGGGGTTGGCCAGAACTATTTTCATCTGTGGTTTCAACTGTTATGTGATTGGTTTAGCCGGAAATGAACGCAAATGTTACTCTCTAAATCAGAGCTTTGGTTTTTACAACGCTCTTAATAGGGAGAGGGGTAAGCTGAATGCCTCAGCTAACCGGAAATCGTCATGGATTGACAACTTCCAGTATCTCCACGGTAAAGGCGATGTCACTACCGGAGAGCGGGTGATTGAAGTCTACCTCTACCTGTTCGTCACCGATCTCACCAATGATGCCTGCTACCTCTTCACCCTCGGGTGTCTCAAAGGCGATCACCAGGCCCGGCTCAAGCTCCAGCTCAGGGGCAAAGTCTTCACGCGCCACCCGATGGATCATCTCTTCATTCCAGGGACCGAAGGCGTCTTTCTCTTCAACGATCAGGGTCTGTTTATCGCCCGCTTTCAGACCGTAGAGCGCCTGCTCCAGGCCTTCGGTCAAGTTGCCGTCTCCAAGGGTGAGAGTAGAGGGTTCTTCGTCAAAAGTGGAGACCGCTTCAGTACCATCGCTTAGGGCGAGGGAGAAGTGGAGAGTGACGGTGCTGCCGGGGGCGATGGTGGGCGTTTGCTGTGACAATGTAGTGATCCTGTTTCAATGGTTGTGGTGGATATTATCTCTTACTTAAATATAAATGGTCCTGCACAATAATCCTGTAATCCTACAGGTGTCGTTATTCCTTATTGAGGTTTGCATCAGGATTGTTGTGCATAGCCTACCTAAATTATGTGGCCGGCACCTTTTGTAATGCAAGGTGCTGCAGCTTTTACTCCGGTTTATTCCAGAATACCTCTCTACCACCATCTCTCCGTGCCAGGGTGCGTGCCATGACAAACAGCAGGTCGGAGAGCCGGTTGAGGTATTTCACTGCGATAGGGCTTACCTCTTCACCCTCCAGTCGGGAGAGGGCGGTCAGGCGCCGTTCGCTACGTCGGCAGACGGCTCTGGCAAGGTGGCAGCTCGCTGCCTGGAGGTTGCCTCCCGGGAGGATGAACTCCTTGAGCGGCGGCAGGCCGGTGTTGAGGCTGTCCAGCTGCTGTTCCAGCCTATCCACTGATTCATCCGTTATCACCTTTTGTCCCGGTATAGCCAGTTCTCCACCGAGATCAAATAGCCGGTGTTGAACCTCAGTGAGCATCATCTCTATTTCGCTTGAGGGGCGGTGGGCGATAAGCAGGCCGATCAGGCTGTTGAGCTCATCTATGCAGCCGATGGTCTCTATGCGGGGGCTCTCTTTTTCCACTCGGCTGCCGTCGCCGAGCCCGGTGGTACCGCCATCGCCGGTGCGGGTATAGATCCTCGAGAGTCGGTAGCCCATGACGCTGCTCTTCTATGGTTGAAGGTGTTGAAATTAAGGTGTGATTATAACAGTCACGGAGTCGTGCACGAAAAACAAAATTTGCAATATTTTCATAAGGTATTAAAGTATAGCTATAAATATTATTAGAAATAAATGGTAACTATATGTTATTAAATGAAAATATAGAGGTTCATCCTATCCCTCTCTACCAGGTTAAAGAGCTGACCATGGAGGAGGCACTGTTGGTTCTGGCGGCCGAAAAGGAGCGGGCTGTCTACGATGCGCAGGCAGCCATTGGTAGCGAGCGGGTAAATTTTCCGGGTTGAGCGTTACCACTCCCTTCCCTACGGGTGACGCGGTAGTTATTTCTCTTCAATGGCCTTAAACTTCGCCTTCACGATATTAAGCGTTGTGGCTATGCACAATAATCCATCAAACCGTTATGATGGGGAAACATACTCCCCGTAGGGGCGAACTTGTTTGCGATCGGCTCCGAAGCCTGTTTTTCGCGAGCAGGTTTACCTCTACACCCGATTTCCGGTTTATTGTACAGAGCCATTTTAAGCATTGAGGAGATTGACCATGCTGATCGAAGGGCCTATGAATATTTCCATCGCCGATCCCGCGAGTGGTGAGGGAAGGGTGCTGCTGATTACGTTCACTCAAGAGTTCCAGAACCTGGATCTCGGCGCCCAGAGAGAGGCCTTCCGTGGCTACCTGCAGATGCTGCATGAGGGTGTTGCCGCTATTGGTGATGAGACCGATCACACCCGTGCGGGCATGATGATCGTGCAGCAGTTTGCCGAGCAGCTTTTACCTCATGTAGAGAGTGGTGACCTCGCCCTGGAAGAGAGTATGGTGATTCAGATCTCCGATGAGTCCCAGGCGGTGGCGCTGGATAGCCTGCTTAACCCCTGAGCTTGAGTCGGATAGATGGACGAGAACCTTCCCCAGATCGGCTTTGTCAGCCTCGGTTGCCCAAAAAACCTGGTCGACTCCGAACGTATCCTCACACAGCTACGTGCCGAAGGTTACGGTATTGCGCCCTCCTATGAAGGTGCTGATCTGGTGGTGGTCAACACTTGCGGCTTTATCGATGCAGCGGTGGAGGAGTCCCTGGAAGCCATCGGTGAGGCGCTTAGCCGCAACGGTCAGGTGATTGTCACTGGTTGTCTCGGTGTCAACGAGGCCGATGTACGCAAGGCGCACCCCGATGTGCTGGCGGTGACCGGTCCCCACGCCTACGAGGAGGTGATGACGGCAATTCACAACCACGCCGCCCCTCCCCATGATCCCTACACCAGCTTGGTGCCGCCCCAAGGGGTCAAGCTGACGCCACGTCACTACGCCTACCTGAAAATTTCCGAGGGGTGCAATCACCACTGCAGTTTTTGCATTATTCCGCAACTACGAGGTGATCTTGTGAGTCGTCCCATCGGCGAAGTGGTGCAGGAGGCGGAAAACCTGGTAGATGCCGGAGTACGCGAGCTGCTGGTGGTTTCACAGGATACCAGCGCCTATGGCATTGACCTGAAATACCGCCCTGATCTGCTCGGTGGCGATCTGGTAAAAACCCGACTGAAAGAGTTGAGTCAAGAACTGGGCGAGTTTCAGGCGTGGGTACGACTGATGTATGTCTACCCCTACCCCAGTGTCGATGAGCTGATTCCCCTGATGGCGGAGGGTCATATCCTCCCCTATCTGGATATGCCGCTACAACATGGTGATGAGGCCGTACTGCGGGCGATGAAACGCCCGGCGGCGACTGAGAAAGTACTGGACCGCATTGCCGGTTGGCGCAAGATCTGTCCGGATCTCACTCTGCGCAGCACCTTTATCGTCGGTTTTCCCGGCGAAACAGAGAGCCGGTTTGAGACTCTGCTCGATTTTCTGCGCGAGGCACAGTTGGATCGGGTGGGGGCATTTGCTTACTCCCCGGTGGTGGGTGCCCCTGCCAATCAACTCCCAGATCATATCCCCGAAGAGGTGCAGCAGGCGCGCCTGGCCCGCTTTATGGAGGTTCAAGCCGAGATCAGTTCAGCCAAACTTGCCGCCAAGGTGGGCCGGGAGATGGTCGTGCTGGTGGACGAGGTGGGTGAAGAGGGTGTGATTGCCCGCAGTGAGGCTGATGCACCGGAGATCGACGGCAATGTCATTATAGAGGGCGACTGGGAACTCGATCCCGGTGACTTTATACAGGTAAAGATCACCGGCTCAGACGAGCATGACCTGTTCGCTGAGCCAGTGGAGTAAGACAAAGGCTTTTTAGGCGCTCTTTACGCCCACAGCCTTCAGGATGATGGCCAGTGGGCAGAAGCCGGTAAAGGCGGACTGAAACAGGTTAACGCCGACGAAAACGGTGAACCAGTGCCAATTGGTGTTGTGGAAGATTGGGCTCTGTTGCCAGCCAAGGGCGAGGCTCAGCAAGATAAAGAAGCCGGCAAAAGCGAGAATCATACGGTCAACGGTCATATTCAATACCTAATAATGGTGGATCGAGTGGCCGCCTGAACTCAGGGAACCTCTGAACAAGTCATGACCGATTACCTTGCACTCAGGAGGCGCAATATCTGCGCTGAAGATCTTGCGCCTCCTGAGCACAACTCAATTCGGCCAGACTTATTCAGAGGCTCCTTAGCCTGGGACGGCAGAAAGCACGCGATATTAGCATGAACTAATATAAAGTCAATCTATGGTGTACCCGTGTCTCCTGATGATAATTGCCGTCTGATCTCTGCTTTACGAAACTCTGCACCCCGGGAGGGGATGGAGGTGATAGAGACCCATATCTCTACGGTTCTGCTGGTGGGTGACTACGCCTATAAGATCAAAAAGCCCCTGGATCTCGGCTTTCTCGACTTCTCCACTCTGCAGCGCCGTCACCACTTCTGTGAAGAGGAGGTGCGACTCAACAGCCGTCTGGCACCTGATACCTATCTCGATGTGGTGGCGATTACCGGCACTGTAGCGGCTCCGCAGTTGGGCGGGGAGGGTGAGGCCATTGAGTATGCCGTTAGGATGAGACGCTTCCCGGCCGAGGGGTTGCTGTCTCAACATGCGGATCTGCTGACCACCGAAATGCTGGATACCATTGCAGATCGTCTGGCCCGCTTCCATGGTGAGGTCGATGTGGCCGGTGCTGATGTTGGTTATGGCGATCCTGAAATATTGATTGAACCCATGCGGCACAACTTTGATCAGGTTGACCGCTTGGTGGATGATGCCGTCTCTGTCGAGCGGGTGACTCGGCTGGCGCACTGGACCGAAGAGCGTTATCAGCAGCTCCATGGTCAGTTGCTCAGGCGCAAGGCAGAAGGCGCTATCCGTGAGTGCCACGGTGACCTTCACTTGGGTAATATCACCCTGGTTGAGGGCAAGGCGCTGATCTTCGACGGTATCGAATTCAGCCCTGAGCTGCGCTGGATAGATACCATGAGTGAACTCGCCTTCCTTACCATGGATCTGGAGGAGCGGGGGCGGAGTGATCTCAGCGGCAGGCTGCTCAACCGCTACCTGGAGCTGACAGGCGATTACGGGGGGCTGGGGGTATTTCGTTTCTACCAGGTCTATCGCGCCATGGTGCGGGCCAAGGTGTCGGTGATACGTCTAAGACAGGAGAGTGTGGACGAGACGGAGCGGCGGCAGATGATGGTGGATTTCAACACCTATATTGATCTGGCCGAGCACTACACTCAGGTGCAGACTCCGGCCCTGGTGATCACTCATGGCCTCTCCGGTTCAGGCAAGAGCACCCAGGCCGCCCGTTGCATCGAAGCGCTACCTGCCGTGCGCCTGCGCTCGGATGTGGAGCGCAAGCGACTGGCTGGGCCGGCCCCTGCAGAAATGAGTGACTCGGCGTTGGATGGTGGTATCTATACCGCCGACTTCTCACGCCAGACCTATAAGCGGCTGCTTGAGTTGGCGGCTGGGGTAGTGGAAGCCGGTTTTATCGCCATTGTCGATGCCACCTTTCTCAAACAGGGGCAGCGGTGGCCGTTTCAGCAGCTGGCGGAGAGGGCGGCTGTGCCCTACATCATTCTCGATTTTGACGTACCGGAGAGGGAGTTGCGGGCGCGTATAGAGAGACGACTGCAGGAGGGCGCCGATCCCTCCGAGGCCAACCTTCAGGTGCTGGCGCAGCAGATCGCCACCGAAGAGCCGCTTACCGTTGAGGAGCAAACCCATGCGCTGACACTGGGGGAGGCGCCTCTCAATCCCACCTACCTCAAGGCCTGCCTGAATAGCGGGTAGCGCACTCTCAGAAAAACGGGATGAAGAGGCCAACCTGGTCAGTCATAGTAACTCTGTATCCTCATGGCTATAAGCAGGAGCGCAACAGCAGAGCACGACCAGTGTCTTTTTCCCATTATTGGTAATTGAGTGTGCGGTACCCGGTGAGATAAGCACACTGTCCCCGGTGGTTATCGAAAACACTTTATCCTCCAGCCGCATTACCCCTGTACCAGAGGTGATGTGGTAAATCTCCTCACTCCGATGGTGGCGGTGTAATAGCGTGGTTACTCCCGGTGGAACCCGGGCTTCAGCAAGGCTCTGATTGACTACACTGTGATGATCCGGATGCAGAAGTTCACGGATCTCCGAGCCGTCTTTAGTGAGATAGGCCGGTCTGTCCTTAATCTGAGTTTTCATTCTGTAGGTACCCGTTTTGCCGCTTCCAGAATCACCTCAGGCCCCGCCCCTCTGCGGTGGGCGTTTTCACTGATATGGCGTCGCCAGGCACGGGCTCCCGCTTGACCGTTGAAAAGTCCGAGGATATGGCGGGTGATCTTGCTTATCTGGACGCCTGCGGCAAACTCTCGCTCCACAAACGGCATCAGCTGCTCAATCAACTGGTGGCGGCTGGGCAGAGGGTGGTTGTTCCCATAGAGCTGCCGGTCCGCCTCCAGCAGAATCCAGGGATTATGGTAGGCCTCCCGGCCGATCATCACGCCATCAACACGCTCCAGGTGTTTTTCGGCCCCATCCAAGGTCAGGATGCCGCCGTTGATAATGATCTCAAGGGATGGGAAGTCATCTTTTAGCCGGTAAACCGTCTCATAACTTAGTGGTGGGATCTCACGGTTCTCCTTGGGGCTCAATCCCTGCAGCCAGGCTTTGCGGGCGTGGACGATAAAGGTGCTGCAGCCTGCATCAGCAACTGTGCCGACAAAATCGCACAATGCTTCATAGCTGTCGTGCTCATCCACACCGATACGGTGCTTGACTGTGACGTCGATAGAGACGGCATCACGCATCGCCTTGACACAGTCGGCCACCACCTGCGGTGTCATCATCAGGCAGGCGCCAAAACGCCCGGACTGCACTCTGTCTGAAGGGCAGCCGACATTGAGATTGATCTCATCATAGCCCCAGGTCTCACCCAGCCGTGCACACTGTGCCAGATCGGCAGGGTCACTTCCCCCCAGTTGCAGGGCGACGGGATGCTCCTCGTCAAAGAAATCGAGATGCCGCGGGCGATCACCGTGAATAATGGCCCCGGTGGTCACCATCTCGGTATAGAGCAGGGTGTTCTGTGTGATCAGGCGCAGAAAATAGCGGCAGTAGCGATCGGTCCAATCCAGCATCGGGGCGATTGAGAGGCGGCGGTTTAATGGTGCTATGGTCATGGTCTGGATTGTAAAGGGTTCAATATCGGTAATCTAATTCATCGCAAATAAGCTGTTCTTATAGGTGCGGCGCCTTAGTGCGGAGTCGCCTCCCGTTTTTCTCGGAAAAACAGATACCTAACCCCCAAGTATACTTACTGACGCTCCCTTTGGGATGGCTGAGGGTGGCCGAACTATCCGCATGACCCACTAGGACGATACAATAGCCCCACCATGACTATTGAGACACTGACTCTTTTACTGCTGGTGCTGCTGTTTCCCCTGCTGCTCTATCTGCTGCGTAGGGTGAACAGCGGCATACATTTGCTGGAGGCGTGGCGACGAGAGCATGATGAGGATGGTGGACTCTTCAACCAGATGGAGTCCTATCTTTTTCTGCGTGATAGGTTGAATCTGCGGCAGGGGCTCCCCTATACCCGGGACTGGTCGGCGGCCCCCGATTTTCTCAAGCTTATCGTCGAACATGCGCTGGCGACAAAGCCGTTGATGGTGATGGAGTGCAGTAGTGGGCTGACCACACTGATGCTGGGCCGCTGTTGTCAACTTAATGGCAAGGGTCGTGTCTACAGCCTGGAGAACGGTGAGCCGTATGCCGAAAAAACACGAGAGCATATCGAACGCTATGGGCTGTCGGAGTACGTTTCAGTTATCCATGCGCCATTGCAGAAGGGAGCTGTCAACGGCAGTGAATATCAGTGGTACGCACTGGATGATTTGCCCCAGGGTTCGATCGATATGCTGGTGGTTGATGGCCCCCCGGGTTTTATTCAGAAGCATTCACGCTACCCTGCACTGCCGCTGCTGTTTGACAAGCTGTCTGACAACTGCGTGATTTTTCTCGACGATGCCGCCCGACCTGAAGAGAGGGAGCTGGTAGAGATGTGGTTGGCAGAGTATCCACAGTTGAGTCATGAATATATCAAGACCGAGAGGGGGTGTTCGGTGTTGACTCTCAACAATGGGGAGCACGAACTGCTTAACTGAAGTCGCCATGTAACTATTCAGTGCAACACTGAACGTCGTACTCATTATCAGGCAATTGCTCCAGGAATCGCATAAATTCATCCATGAAGCTTGCTTTGGCATCCATGCCAAAGATATTCCTTCCGCAATTACCTGACAATGAGTACTCAGCGCGGTGTGAAGCGGATGTACTGAATAGTTACGTCGCCATTATCAAAGCTGGCACTGTACAAATACAAGTTCGCTCCTGATATGGATTGACCTGTCAACTATTAGCACTGATTTCTCATTTTTACCTTCTCTGTCAATGGCTTCTGTTCAGGATATGA
>JBEVXU010000041.1:0-2454 GCA_040505895.1 Sedimenticola sp.
TTATCTACCCGCTAAAACGAAAAATATTTTTCAGTTAGGCTGGGAATGCATGGAAACATTGGGGTTGTGATGATGTGCGTCAGGGCTGGCTCCCCATCAGCCGCGCTGTGGCGGCCACGTCCTATGCGTACCCACCACCAAACAGCACCACCAGACCGGCACTCTCTACCGGAGATCATCCTGGACGCCTCGGGCCGTGTCGCAACCCGGACTCCGTGGTTTCCCCCCTTTCGAGTCAGCCGAGTCAGCTCTCATCGCCCGGGACGATCTGGGACTGGATGTCAGCCAAGTCAGTCAGGTCGTAGCCGTCGAAGGTGATGGCGACCTCGCTGGTGGTGAGCGTGGTGGTGTTGTCATCGGTGATCCTGAACTCCAGGTCACCCGTGACGGTATTGCTCCAGACGCCAGTCACAGCATGATTCTCACCGGCAACCTGAGTGTTTTCAGTAATACCACCGGCCACAATATCCGCGCGCTGCTCATCTCCAGAGACCGCAGCGGTCTTCAGACCAAGGGAGTCGAAGAGGGCATCCAGGTCGATGGAGTCGGCCTCCGGGCCGGTGGCGGTAAAGTCGTTGATCAGATCCTCGCCATCGCCGCTGCTCTGGTAGTAGAAGGTGTCTGCGCCACCGCCGCCGCTGAGGGTGTCGTCACCGGTGCCACCGGTGAGGGTGTCGCCTACATTGCCGCCAAAGAGGGTATCGTCACCACCGCCGCCGCTGAGGGTGTTGGCCGCCATGAAGTTGCCCATGAGCCAGTCGTCGCCGGCACTGCCGGTCTGCTCGGTGGCAAAGAGACCCTGGACACCGTGGCTGGAGGTGATGCCGCTGGCGTCGATCGTGTCGCCTGCATCGCCCATCACCAGAAGCGCATAGTTCGGATTGGACCAGACGGGGGTGGTGCTCAGATCACCGGAGACCCGGACGGTATCCGCCATCCCGTTCATGAGAAGGAAGACGAATTGCTCGACATCCTGCGCCAGTACACTGCTCTGATTGGCGCCATCGTCGATACCCACCTCGAGGATCTCGTTATTGCCGGCGTAGACTCCGACCTCGTATGTGGCGGCAACCGGGTTGGTAGCGCCGTCAAAGATCACCTGGTCGACTTGGCTGGCCGCGCTCGTGCCGACGACGATGTCATTCCCTTGGTTGGGGGCGACGCGGTAGCTATTGTATGCCCAGTTGCGGCCGACCATGATCTCATCGTTCGCGGTGCCGATCACCTCGCCGGTCTGGGTACGATTAATAGTGGTCCCGACCACGTCGGTAAGGGCGCCATCCGATAACGTGTACTCCCGCATGGAGGGGAGGCTGGAGTAAGTGAGCATCACTTTATCGTCTGCATCCGGCGGGGGATTGCTGACGGTGAGCGTATCGCCATCCGGGTCGGTGTCGTTGTGGAGCAGCGCCCACTCAGGCACCCATACCGAGAATGGCACATCGACCCCGGGGGGCAACATATTGTCGGAGATCATATTGGTGAGGATATTGTCCGGCGTGCCAACCGGAGCATCGTTCACCGACTGCATGGTCACCTCCAGCACATTGTCCACGGTGGTCTGGTAGGCCGCGGGCGCCAGGGTGGCGGTGGAGACGGTGGGAACACCGCTGGCATCCAGCAGGTCATCCTCATACTCCACCGTGGTGGTGGTGGCCGTCACCTTGAAGTCGGTGTGGTCGTCCGAGGGGACATCGACAAAGACGATGTTGCTGAGGTCGATCTCCTGGGCCATCTGCGGCACACCCGCCTGATCCTCGAAGAGGAAGCTCAGGGTCTTATCGCCAGCGGCGTTGGTGCCGTGCGTGACCGTCGCTGTGTAGCCACCGATGGTCACCTGGCCGCCGGCCTCGCCGACGACATCGAAATCCCCCGGTCCATCGTGGCTCATCTCGATGCGGTAGACCGCCTCGGAGCGATCCTTATCCTGGCCGTCATTCTCGGGATTGGTGGTGTTGTCGTCATCCTGGGCGCTGGCGCTGAAGTGCACCGCGACCCGCGCGCCGCCCGTAGCGGAGCTGCTGCTGCCATCCTCGGCATAGGTCACCTCGACCTGGGTCCCGGAGACACCGCCGTTGTCGGTGACCGCAAGCAGTGGCCCGGCCGGGTTGACCGGTGTGTAGTCGGCCCCGTCAAAACTGTCCCTGGCGGTCTCGACCACACCGGCAACGGCGATGTTAATGCTCTCCACCCCGGAGAAGGTGCTGGGGAAGATCACCGTGCCGCCGGTGTCGTCGTCCAGCTCGGTGGTCTGAGTGTTGCCGGTGAGGGTGAAGTCGCTGCTGTCGTCGTTACCCAGCTCCACCGTCACCACACCGGTAAGGAGGACGTTCTGCAGAGCAGTGTCCATAAAGGTGATGGTTAGGGTCTCGACCCCGGCCACGGTGTTGGTGCCGGTGGTGGCGCCCCCGTCGATCAAGGCCAGTTTCGCGGCGTCCACCGCGAAGCTCCCTT
>JBEVXU010000041.1:2554-8064 GCA_040505895.1 Sedimenticola sp.
AGGGTCTCGACCCCGGCCACGGTGTTGGTGCCGGTGGTGGCGCCCCCGTCGATCAAGGCCAGTTTCGCGGCGTCCACCGCGAAGCTCCCTTCGCTGTTCTGGGTCAGGACGATCTGGCTGATGTACTCCGACTGCTGGTTGCCGTCGTTGTCGCGGGTGTCGGCCTCGTAGGCGACATCGACGCTGACCCCGCCGTCGGCGGCGCCGTCGATCGGGTTGATCAGGTTGTTGCCGTCTTCGGTGTAGTCGGTCACCATGCCGGCGGCAAAGCCCGCCTCGGCGGTCTCCGCCACGCCGAGAACGGCGATGTTGACGCTCTCCACTCCGGAGAAGGTGCTGGGGAAGATCACCGTGCCGCCGGTGTCGTCGTCCAGCTCGGTGGTCTGAGTGTTGCCGGTGAGGATGAAGTCGCTGCTGTCGTCGTTACCCAGCTCCACCGTTACCACACCGGTAAGGAGGACGTTCTGCAGAGCAGTGTCCACAAAGGTGATGGTCAGGGTCTCGACCCCGGCCACGGTGTTGGTGCCGGTGGTGGCGCCCCCGTCGATCAAGGCCAGTTTCGCGGCGTCCACCGCGAAGCTCCCTTCGCTGTTCTGGGTCAGGACGATCTGGCTGATGTACTCCGACTGCTGGTTGCCGTCGTTGTCGCGGGTGTCGGCCTCGTAGGCGACATCGACGCTGACCCCGCCGTCGGCGGCGCCGTCGATCGGGTTGATCAGGTTGTTGCCGTCTTCGGTGTAGTCGGTCACCATGCCGGCGGCAAAGCCCGCCTCGGCGGTCTCCGCCACGCCGAGAACGGCGATGTTGACGCTCTCCACTCCGGAGAAGGTGCTGGGGAAGATCACCGTGCCGCCGGTGTCGTCGTCCAGCTCGGTGGTCTGAGTGTTGCCGGTGAGGATGAAGTCGCTGCTGTCGTCGTTACCCAGCTCCACCGTTACCACACCGGTAAGGAGGACGTTCTGCAGAGCAGTGTCCACAAAGGTGATGGTCAGGGTCTCGACCCCGGCCACGGTGTTGGTGCCGGTGGTGGCGCCCCCGTCGATCAAGGCCAGTTTCGCGGCGTCCACCGCGAAGCTCCCTTCGCTGTTCTGGGTCAGGACGATCTGGCTGATGTACTCCGACTGCTGGTTGCCGTCGTTGTCGCGGGTGTCGGCCTCGTAGGCGACATCGACGCTGACCCCGCCGTCGGCGGCGCCGTCGATCGGGTTGATCAGGTTGTTGCCGTCTTCGGTGTAGTCGGTCACCATGCCGGCGGCAAAGCCCGCCGCCGCAGTCCCTACCACACCTTCAATAACATGTTCCACCGTCTTTGTTGTGGTATAGGATGTTGCATTGGCAAGTGACGCACCATCCGGATCAATCTCGGTGGTGGTTACAGTGAATGTGGTACTGAAATCGGTGCTGTCATCAATCGGGAACTCAATAGAAATCTGGCTGTTGAGGTCGATATTCTGACCGGCTGCAACACCCTCCTCACCGGTTGCAAGATCAAGCGTGAGGGTCTGGCCGACAACAGTAGTGTCATATTCCACACCAGAGAGGGTAATAGTGCCCCCGGTGGCAATTCCTGCGAGGCTGCCACTCTCTACAAATCGCGCCCCCGCATCCGCCCCGTTCAGGGTAATTACGATCTGAGTGACACCCTCAGTGGCATCGGTATCCACAAGTTCTGCAGTGAAGTCGATTGGGACATAAAGACCCGGGGCAGCTTCATCTCCGTGTGCGGCAACCACGGCAGTACCATCCTCCAGGTGGGCTACATCCTGTGCAGTGGTATTGATGGTAGCGCCATCGGCCACAGCCTGGACGACGAGTTCGATTGTCTGGTTTACGACGGACTCATTGTTTGCCAGAGTCAGTTCAATGTCTGTCGGAACTTCACGAGTTACAACCTGTGCTTCAAAGGTAATATCATTATCGGAGTGCTGAGGCATCTGGATCTGCATGCCGCCATTGCCACCAAGATCATCTGTCAGATCAACACGCTGAACATGGTTGGCAGCGTCAAATGTCAACACAAATGAACCACCCACAAGCGCAACTGTTGCCTCTACGATGCCGGCTGTCAGATCGCCTGCCGCATCAATATACTCGGCACGCACATCAACTGTGATGCCATCCGCCAGTACAGTACCGTCGAGCAGTGCACTGAAGGCAGCGGTACCAAACGCATCACCGGTACTTACTGGATCGATGGTGATTTCAGCAATGTATTCCGAACCCCGGTCGTCGCCGGTGGTGGGGGTAGACCGCCCCTGATCCACATCGGTAGCCGCCGCCTGAAACCCGATGCCATAAACGGGGACGGCATCGACGTAGTTGTTTCCATCCGCAAGATCGTTGCTCCAGCCTGTTTCGCCGGTTGTCCAGGGTGTGGTCGCAACATTACCAGGAGCAGGGTCATCCAGTGACTGGTCTTCGTTGTAGGTGTAGCTGAAGGCCGTGGCGTCATTCTGATCCAGAAGATCAGCCTGCTCGGCCACCGCATCGACGATGACAAGGGTTTCCACCGGTACATCGAGATCGCCGGTGGGGCCGCCGAATACTGCCACTGCGGACAGGGTGAAGTCGATGTCACTGTCGGGCGGGGCTATCATATAAACAGAATCGAGCAGCGCCTCCTGATCGGTGGTGCTCAGGCCGCTTAGGTCGACGGTATAGGAGCCGCCGGCGACGGTGACGATATCGGCAGGGGTGGTTCCGCCGACGTAGAGAAGAGCCCCGTCGGGGATATCGTTGAGAGTGAGGGAGATGCGGTAGGTTGCCTCGTTGCTGGGCACCATGGTGATCTCGGCCTTCATCAGGTCAAGGGTGTCATCACCTAGATGCTGATTGGGCTGGGCATCCTCGTAGCCACTGATCTTGATGCTGGTGAGCACCTCTATATCCGCCGTGCCCAGGGTACGCTGCCCTACGAGATCGTCCAGCTGATCATAGGCCCCAAAGGCACTTGGATCCGGTGCAAAAGGACCATGCAGCAGGTAGTCACCCAGCCCTTCCGGGAAGTAGACTGTGTAGCTGGCGTTGCCGGTAGCGTTCGGCACCGCCTGCCCACCTGCAGCGGGATCACCCACCAGATCGAGGTTCACTTCACCGAGAGCCGCCAGTACCTCAGCGCCTTCGATGACAGTGCCGTCATTCAGGGTCAAAGGTGGTGGAAGCGCACCATCGGTAGCCTTCACCAACACCAAATAGTCAGCCAATACGAACGTCTCACCACCCGGCAGTTCACCCACTAGATCATTGGGGCTCCTTCCATTCCCTTCGCTGCCTTGAACAAAGGTTACGCCCGAGAAGTCCTGGCGTGAAATGTCCAAAGTGTAGTCAGTTGCCTGTTCCGTTGCATTGGGGGGGGTGGTATCAGCCATCTTTAAAGCTCCCGATAATCCTACTGGTTAGACCCGTCCCCGAGTTTTTGTAACCCTTCGTGGACAGAACTTTTTATCCGAATCAGGCGATTAACTCTTAATTCAGAAACCGCCTTTTTCTCATATGTGTCTTTTTACCTAAATATGTGAACTGAAACATCCCCTATTTGAGTAATAGATCACATTTTCTTTGCATAAAGGCAAAGTATAGGTTATTTTAATTCCCAATTAATCTTAATTCTTAGTAACTATTCAATTATATCTATTTGAATAACCTACGGCAGGGGTCGGAGTCGATTGCCCACATGGGTGCGGGTAAGGTATGGAAGCATTGCGCCAAGATTGGTGGAATATGCACCTTATCGAGACGCAATCGACTCCGACCCCAAACCCGGCTGAATAGTTACCATTCTTCAAGGATAAATCGAATAGTGGAAATGAAGATCCTTCATCATGGCGCAGTGACGGGTGTCACCGGTTCCTGCCACGAGTTGATCACCGACAGCAGCAGCTCAGTGCTGGTGGACTGCGGGCTGTTTCAGGGAGCAGATGATAGCCGCAGTGATGGAGCAGAGATCGAATTTCCGCTGAAGCGAGTAGCCGCTCTACTGGTAACTCACTGCCACCTCGACCATGTCGGTCGGATACCTCACCTGATTGCAGAGGGATTCAAAGGCCCGATCTACTGCTCCGAGGCGACGGCGATTCTATTGCCACTGGTGCTGGATGATGCCCTGCGTATGGGCATTACTCGCAACAGAAGGCTGGTCGCGGCCTTTCTCGAACTGATAGACGAGAGGCTTAGACCCCTGCCCTATAATCGTTGGAGTGAGATAGCGCTAAAAAAGGGATCAGGCAGCCGACTGGAGATACGACTACAGCCAGCAGGCCATATCTTGGGCTCAGCCTACATTGAGTGTCGTATCTCCCAGGAGCAAAAACAGACAAAAGTGCTTTTCTCAGGCGACCTGGGAGCGGCATACACGCCTCTGCTGCCAGCACCCAAGGCGCCCTGGTCAACCGATATCCTGGTACTTGAAAGTACCTACGGCAACCGTCTACATGAGGGGAGAAAGAGTCGGCGAAAGCGGTTGAAAGCGCTGGTAAAGCGCTGCTTTAGTGATCGTGGTGTTATTCTGATCCCGGCATTCAGTATCGGCCGCACCCAGGAGTTGCTATACGAACTGGAGGAGATCATTCACCGTTTTGGTGATCAACCCGCAGCGCGCGGGTTAGCCTGGGATGAGTTGGAGATTGTTCTCGACTCGCCCCTGGCCGCCCGGTTTACCGATGCCTATCGCAAACTTAAACCCTATTGGGACCAGGAAGCCCGTAGCAAAGTGCAGCGTGGGCGACACCCCCTCGCCTTTTCTCAGCTCACCACTATTGATGATCACAACACTCATCTGCAAGCGGTTGCCCAACTCACGCAGAGCGCCAAGCCCACCATCGTGATCGCAGGCAGTGGCATGTGTACCGGTGGCCGTATCGTCAACTATCTGAAGGCGCTGCTGGGAGACCGGAGAACGGATGTGCTTTTTGTCGGCTATCAAGCCGCAGGCACACCGGGCAGGAGCATCCAGAAATATGGCCCAGGAGAGGGTTACGTTATGTTGGATGGAGAGCGGGTGGATATTCGTGCCGGAGTCCATACCTTGAGCGGCTACTCCGCCCATGGCGACCAGAAGAATCTGGTTGATTTTGTGAAACGTATGCGGCGGCACCCCGTTGAGGTTCGGCTGGTGCATGGGGATGTGGAGGCAAAACGCGCATTGAAGCAGAAGATTGAGGCGTGTTGCCCTGGGTGTTTGGTGGTTATTCCTCAGGATTGAAGCCGGTGATGGTAACGGGTGGTTGGTAGGGGCTGGCGGGGTATTTTAGCTGCCTGTAGGAGCGCTCTCTTGAAGCGCGATGGGTATCGCACCTTGGTGGTTGTTTCATCGCGGTCCGAGAGACCGCTCCTACAGAAGCGTGCAGATTGGTAGGGGGCTGGTGGGGTATTTTAGCTGTCTGTAGGAGCGCTTTCTTGAAGCGCGATGGGTATCGCACCTTGGTGGTTGTTTCATCGCGGTCCGAGAGACCGCTCCTACAGAAGCGTGCAGATTGGTAGAGGCCGGTGGGGTATTTTAGCTGTCTGTAGGA
>JBEVXU010000042.1:0-18481 GCA_040505895.1 Sedimenticola sp.
GCCAACTGCCAACTGCCAACTGCCAACTGCCAACTGCCAACTGCCAACTGCCAACTGCCAACTGCCAACTGCCAACTGCCAACTGCCAACTTGATTTAAACAGCCACCACCATCCTCAATGCGTCCAGGCGCACCCGTGTTGCCAATAAGTGCTCTTCAAGCGCCTGTTGATGCTCCTGAAGTAGTTCAATCTCATCATCTCGGACACTGGGATTGATCCGTTGAAGGGCGGTCAGTCGCTCGATTTCTGTTCGGTAACGCAGACGCATCCCTTGTAGTGCGGAATCGATTGCCTCCGGCCGGATTGTTTCGGCCACTGCCTCGGCTTTCTCAAGCATGGAGCGGAGTCGGCCTCGTAGCGGGGTAATAATTTTACGGGCACTGTTTTTCGGCAGTTTCTGCAACGTTTCATTCAGATCCCGATGAGAAATACTGTCACTGCGATCCTGTAGATTCTGATCTACCAGTACGTGTAGCAGGGTTGGTGGTAGGAAGCGTCCCGCCTGGAGTAGGCGTGGTGCCGGGCACTCGAGAACAAACAGTAGTTCCAGCATTAGTGTACCGGCGCCGATGTCTGGGTGGTGGACGGCGATGGCGCAGCTGTTTCCCCTCTCGTTGTTGATCGTCATCTCCATACACTCACGTACCATGGGGTGTTCCCAGGTGAGGTAC
Organism: Sedimenticola sp.; assembly: GCA_040505895.1. Taxonomy (GTDB): domain Bacteria; phylum Pseudomonadota; class Gammaproteobacteria; order Chromatiales; family Chromatiaceae; genus Vondammii. The sequence goes on from JBEVXU010000042.1 coordinate 673, forward strand.
TGGCGCTCTTCGTAACCGAGGGCGATGGTGCGATTAAAGGTGACGGTAACCCCCTCGACAGGCAGTTCAGGGAAGTGCTCCAGCTGCATTCTGGCGCTGGGTTTTAATATCTGGCTGCCGGCGGAGTGGTGCTCGACCTCCACGCCGTAACTGTTCCAGACTGCAGCCATATAGTCGGCCAGTGTTGGATCGGCATCCTCCCAGGCGATACTCTCGCGCAGCTTCTCAGCTTCTTTGGGACGGCATGAGTTGAGTTCCAGCAACTGGTCACGGCCATGTTTCAGTTTATTGGTGAGATCCTCGTGCAGCTCTTTTGTGCTCTTGATCAACAGCTCAAGAGCATCTGCCTCGTTCTCACCCTCCTCCATGGCTTGGAGCAGCGCCGGACGGAGGCGGCGAAGTATCTGTGGTCCTGCCGGGCATGTGTGGCAAAAGGCGTTGAGCCCCTCGTGATACCAGCGCAGCATCACCTCTTGGGCGCTTTGCTGGAAGTAGGGCACGTGGATTCTGACGCACTCTCTCTGGCCGATACGGTCAAGCCGTCCAATACGCTGCTCCAGCAGGTCGGGATTTGTCGGTAGGTCAAACAGCACCAGATGGTGGGCAAACTGGAAGTTACGTCCCTCACTGCCGATTTCGGAACAGATCATCAGCCGACAGCCCTGCTCCATGTCAGCAAACCAGGCAGCTGCACGGTCACGTTCGATAATGCTCATCTCTTCATGGAACAGGCCGGCATGAATACCCTGTCGTGTTCGTAGGGCCTCTTCAATCCCCAGAGCGGTCTCCCGCTGGGCGCATATCAGCAGTACCTTCTCACCATCCAGCTCCTTTAGCAGGTTGGTCAGCCATGAGAGTCGCGGATCGGTCTGCCACCAGGGGTTGCCATCAAGGGTGGGAAAGAGGCTCTCCGGGTGGAGCAGCTGCAGCGGATCGCTATTATCTCTGACCGCCCTATCCAGGTAGCCATCAGGAAGTGGGAGGGGGTGCTTATGCAGTTCGCGTTCGGCAAAACCCTCAATGCGGTCACGGCTGTTTCTGAAGAGTACGCGCCCGGTGCCGTGGCGGTCGAGCAGTAGCTGAATCAGTTGTTCCTGGGCCTCGTGCTGGCTTGCTGCCGGCTCCTCTTTATTGTTGATGCGGGTGATCAGTGGGGCTGCGTCCGGATCATTCATACTATCAAGCAGTTCCCTGGATGCCGCCTCAGATACCCCTTCACCCGCTAACAGCTGTGCCACCGCCTCGGCTACCGGCTGGTAGAGTGTCTCTTCCTCTAAAAAGGTATCGAGACTGTAAAAGCGGTCGGGATCCAACAGCCGCAGGCGGGCAAAGTGGCCGGCACGTCCCAACTGCTCCGGGGTGGCGGTGAGTAGTAATACTCCTGGAATCTTGTTTGCCAGGGCCTCCACTACTTGATAGGCAGGACTGGCAGCCTCTTCACTCCACTCCAGATGGTGAGCTTCATCAACAATGAGAATATCCCATTCACCCTGAAGGGCCTGCTGCTGCCGCAGTGGATCAGCTGTCAGTAACTCCAGGCCACAGAGCACCAACTGTTCAGCGAGAAAGGGATTTTCCCCTTGCCCGGAAGATTCGATGGCTTGGCAGCGCTCTTCATCAAACAGACTGAAACGCAGGTTAAAACGCCGCATCAGCTCAACCAGCCACTGGTGTAGCAGGGGGTTGGGGACGATGATCAGCGCTCGTGCCGCCCTGCCGGTAAGTAGTTGGCGGTGGAGAATCAGACAGGCTTCGATAGTTTTTCCCAACCCTACCTCGTCGGCCAGCAACACTCTGGGGGCGAGGCGTTGCCCTACCTCATGAGCAATATAGAGCTGATGTGAAAGCAGCTCGGTACGGACACCGCCAAGACCGGCCAGCTCCGACTGTTCCAATCGTTGGCGCTGTGTCAGGGTCTGGTAGCGCAGATCAAACCAGGCGTTATTGTCGATCTGGCCGGCAAAAAGCCGCTCCTGGGGTCGGCTGAATTGGATGAAATTGCTCAGCTCCCCCTCTGGAAGCTCCCTCTTCTCCCCCTCAGGGGTGGTGCCCCGGTAGGTCAAGAGGCCTGCTTGATCAACGACGTCCGTTACCTGTAGTAGCCACCCTTCATGGCTCTCTATCTGGTCTCCAGGGAGAAATTGGACTCTTGTCAGGGGGGCGTTATCTCTGGCATAGGTGCGCATCTCATCCGTGGCGAGAAACAGCAGTGTAATTGTACGGCCTTCCCGGCGGGTCAATGTGCCGAGGCCAAGGTCGGGCTCGGTATTGCTGATCCAGCGCTGGCCTGGGGTGAATTCTGGTGTGGTCATATTTCCGGGGTATCTGGAGAGTGGGGCGGAAGGATAATATTTTCTTGGCCTGGAGAAAACCACTGATTGGCTGTGTGGCTGGATATAAGCTGGAACTAAAGGGGTTTATTATGGCCGCGGAGTATGGTCTGTCATGGATTTCCATAAGAAAACTATGGATAGATAAAAAAATCAATAGCCCGATTTTGGTTTCAGGTGCTATTATTCACCCAACTTTAATGGAGGCGAAGCTCAGTTTTGACTGAGTCAAGCCGAAAAATAACTGATAGAGGTAATCAATATGAAAGCCATTGTTATTGTTGCAGGCGCTGCTCTGCTCTCTCTGGGTCTTGCCGGTAATGCCACTGCTGGTGGTGCTGAGCTCTATGTTGCCAAGGGCTGCTCTGCATGCCACGGTGCTGATGCCAAAACCCCGATTATGCCAACTTACCCCAAACTGGCCGGCCAGAGTGCCGGTTATGCCCTGAATCAGATCAAGGACATCAAAAGTGGTGCTCGTGCCAATGGTCAGGCAATGGCCATGAAAGGTCTGGTTGCCTCCATTCCTGATGCAGAGTTGAAAGAGATTGCTGACTGGCTGTCTACTCTGTAAGCACTGTTTAACTGAGCCTGTAGGCAGGTCCAGTATGGAACAGATAGAGACGCCGACGTTGTGTATGGACGTTGGCGTCTTTTTTTGCCTACTGTTTTTGTGTTGGCCTTAGTATCTGGTGTACCTCCAGTTACTCTGTAGCACAAACTAATTGTGTGATTTCACCTGCTTTGAGGCTATATCGCCGAACTCTCTGCTGTCTGGCGTGGTCACATCTTTCTCTGCAGCGACAAATGACCAGTATCAATTGTGCTGCTCCCGGTTTTCTTTAACATAGCTTCTTATTTTATGAGGTGTAATTGTGGCGCGATCCAGTTTGGCACTTTGGTTGATTGCCGGCTTGCTGTTTGTGGCAGTGGCTGGTGTGGCGATCTATAAGGTCCAGCCTCTACTCAATCCGAAGATAGTCTCCCTGGCGGCCCTTGATGGAGAGTGCGACCTGCGTGCAGGCCCTTGCAGTTCGGAACTGCCGGGAGGTGGGCGTATCACTTTTGGTATAGAGCCCCTGACACTGCCTCTGCTCAAACCACTGCAACTGCAGGTAAATGTTGAGGGTGTGGATGCGGAAAGTGTTGAGGTCGATTTTATCGGTATTGGCATGGAGATGGGCTTTAATCGCCCTGCATTATCGGCATCAACAGCTGGACGCTTCTCTGGAGAGGGGATATTGCCGGTCTGCGTTCGGGATGCCATGGAGTGGGAAGCTCGAGTCTTGGTGCAGAGTGATAGGGGATTGGTGGCGGCGCCCTTCCGCTTCATCGCGGTGAAGCCCGGTGGCGATCTACCTGGATCACCTCGTCAATAAGGATGGGAGATTTTGTGAATAAACGCTTGCTGCTGGTAGGCTTGATTATCGTCTTGGCTGCGGCACTGTTAACGCTGTTGCTATGGAAGCCGCCAGTTGAACGGCATGAGAATCTGGCTTCAGCTATTGCCGAGGCGCCTCAGGGTGGTGATTTCACTCTCAACTCCCATCAGGGTGAAGTGGCGCTGAAGTCACTCCGTGGCAGGGTGGTGGTGCTCTATTTTGGCTATACATGGTGCCCCGATATCTGCCCTACCAGCCTCGGTTTTCTTGCCGCAGCTCTTAATGAGCTGAGCGTAGAAGAGCTGGAAAGGCTGCAAGTTTTATTTATCAGTGTTGACCCGAAGCGGGATACCCTGTCGCGACTGAAAGAGTACGGTGAGTACTTTCATCCGAGTATTCTTGGTGTTACCGGCTCTCCACAAGAGGTGGCAAGGACGGCTGGGCTGTATGGTGCTGCCTACAGTGTGGCGGAACAGGATTCGGCAGCCGGTTATGTCGTCGATCATTCGGCAGATCTCTACATCATCGATCGCCAAGGTCGCCTAAAAACAAAATTGCCTCATGGTACTCCACCCAATGAGACACTGAATGTATTACGAAAGCTGTTGGCAAATTGAAATGCTCCTTCGGGTTTATGATGTTGTCATGGCACCTATCGGTTTTTGATGTTTAGCGAATTAAAGAGAAGTTAGGAGATAAATATGAAGATCCGTTCTATTGTACTGGCATCTGCTTTTGGTCTGTTGGCCTTTTGTGGTTCTGTGATGGCTGGTGGTGTTGCCGATAGCGTTGAAGTCGGTGACCCCTATGCCCGGGCGGTGCCTCCCGGCCAACCGAATAGTGCATCGTTTATGGCACTGACCAACAAGTCATCCACGGATCATGCTTTAGTGGCGGCAGAGAGCTCAGTGTCCAAAGTGGTGGAACTGCACACTCATATCAACGATAACGGCATGATGCGTATGCGTCGGGTCGAGAAGATTGATCTGCCTGCGGGCAAAATGGTGATGCTGAAGCCGGGTGGTCACCATGTCATGCTTATCGGTCTGAAGAAGCAGCTTATGCCGGGCGAGAGTATTGACCTCACCCTGATTTTCGATGATGGCAGCAAAAAAGCAATGTCTATACCTGTACGCAAGCTGCAGATGAAGATGATGAAGGGTGGTATGAAGCATGACATGAAGATGATGAATCATTGATAACCTGAAAATCAGCTAGCCATAAAAAAGCCGGAGGCGCTGCCGCCTCCGGCTTTTTTTGTTCAAAGGAACTATTGTCGATCAAGCAATTGCTTTGAACGCCTCGGTGGCCGCTGCCAAAGTTGCATCAATATCGCTGTCGGTGTGGGCGGCGGAAACAAAGCCCGCTTCAAATGCGGAGGGTGCCAGGTAGATACCCTGATCGAGCATGGCATGGAAAAATGCCTTGAATCGCTCTTGATCACAGGCGGTAGACTGAGCGAAGTTGCTCACCTTCTCCTCGCCGGTAAAGAAGATGCCGAACATGGCACCGACCTGGTTGCTGGCCAGGGCCACCCCAGCCTCCTTGGCTCGTTCCATAAAGCCGCTAACCAGTCGCTCGGTTTTTTTGGTGAGCGTCTCGAAGAATCCTGCTTGGGAGATGAGGTTCAATGTGGCCAGGCCGGCGGTCATCGCCACTGGATTGCCTGAGAGGGTACCGGCCTGATAGACCGGTCCCAGTGGGGCGATCTTCTCCATGATTTCCCGCTTGCCGCCGAAGGCCCCTACCGGCATACCCCCGCCGATCACTTTTCCGAGAGTGGTGAGGTCAGGGGTGATGTTGTAGAGCCCCTGAACGCCACCCAAGCCGACACGGAAGCCGGTCATCACCTCGTCAAAGATCAATACTGTTCCACTCTGGTCACACACTTCGCGCAGGCATTCAAGAAATCCCGGATTGGGTGGGATGCAGTTCATATTGCCTGCCACCGGCTCGACGATGATGCAGGCGATCTCTTTGCCTATCTTTGCGAAGGTCTCTCGTACCTGCGCTTCATCGTTGTAACTGAGTGTGAGGGTATGTTCGGCCAGAGAGGCGGGGACGCCCGGTGAGCTGGGCTCACCCATAGTCAGCATGCCCGATCCCGCCTTCACGAGTAGTGAGTCGGAGTGACCGTGGTAGCACCCTTCGAATTTTATGATTTTGTCACGTCCGGTGTAGCCTCGGGCGAGGCGAATGGCACTCATGGTGGCCTCAGTGCCGGAGCTCACCATTCGGACCATATCCATGGAGGGAACCAGCTGACACACTTTGTCGGCCATTGCTGTTTCAAGTTCTGTCGGTGCGCCGAAGGAGAGTCCCTTGGTAATTACGTTGCTTACCGCCTCAATCACCTCAGGGTGAGCATGGCCGAGGATCATCGGGCCCCAGGAGCCGACATAGTCGATATAGCGCTTACCGTCAGGGTCATAGATGTAGGCGCCGGATGCATGATCGATAAATACCGGGTCACCACCGACTCCATTGAAAGCCCGTACCGGGGAGTTTACGCCCCCTGGAATATGCTGTTGGGCCTGTGTAAAGCGTTCACTGGGGGTTGTCATGACGACGGGTTCTCCGAAGGTTGAAAAAGTTGTTGAAAGTGTCGGCAGGCCTGCTTGATATCACGTTGTCCGAAGATGCCATGCACAACGGCCAGCATATCGGCGCCTGCGGTGATCAGCTGAACGCCATTTTCCGGGGTTATGCCGCCGATGGCAACCGTTGGGATCTGTAATTCCCGGCTTGCACGTCGTAACAGAGCCGGATCGGCCTGTATCGCCTCGGGTTTGGTGTTGGAGGGGAAGAAACGGCCAAAAGCAACATAGTCAGCACCTGCAATCTGTGCCTCCACTGCTGCAGCAAATTGGTTGTAGCAGGAGATTCCGATAATAGCGTCAGCCCCGAGTCGCTCTCTTGCTTTCGCTATACCTTCGTCGTCCCGACCCAGGTGGACGCCGTCGGCCCCCGATTCAAGTACCAACTCGACATCATCATTGATGATCAGTGGAACGCTCGCCCGGCGGCACAGGGGAAGTAGCTGTTGCACCTCATCAAGACGTTGCTCCGGATTGAGCCTTTTGCTCCGGTACTGGATAACTGCCACGCCGCCAGCCAGTGCTTCGGCTACCTGGGCTATGATGCAGCCTGCAGCCAGCTCATCATCTGTGATGGCATAGAGCCCTTTCAGGTTTGATCTGTTGGCCAAGTTGTTAATCCCTCACTTTCTGATTTGGTTATGATTATAAATTTCTATTTATCCAAGGTTTCCCAAAGGCTTTAATTGCCACTGTGGGTGCGCAGTGGGAGATACTGCCCCTTGCCGGGGCGCCATCCCCGTGACAATGACTGCCAAGTGAACTCCTGGGCATGAGAAACTGCTTGATCGAGGCTTGCACCCCGAGCGAGGATTGCGGCTATGGATGATGCCAATGTGCAACCGGAGCCATGATAGCTTTCCGGTAGCAGCGGCCATTTTAATGTGCTCGGCTCCACCTCGGGTTGATAGAGCGTGTTTATGACTTCGTGGTGAGCTTCATCAGCACCTGTTATCAGCACCCCTTTGCAGCCGGTTGCCAGTAGATGCTCGGCACAGAGCGCCTGGGCCTCCTTTCCCGTCAGACGGCGGGCCTCCGCAGCATTAGGTGTTGCAAGCGTGGTATGGGGCAGAATATCCACCACAATTCGCTCAATCAGCAAGTCGCCTGACAATTCCGTTCCGCCACTCGCCGCCAGAACCGGATCGAGAACAACGGGAATATCTGGGTATTGGCTAATCAGTTCCCCCAGCATCCCGGCCATCTCCGGGGTGCCGATCAGCCCTATTTTTATGGCGCTCACCGGGTAATCGGCCAGCACGGTCTCTATCTGTCGACGCGTCTGTTCGGGCGGAACGGGAATCAGCTCGCTAACATTGCGGCTATCCTGAACGGTCAGGCAGGTGATGGCGGTAGCCGGGTGGCAGTCAAAGGCGCCAATCGCCTCGATATCCGCCTGAATGCCTGCACCGCCGCTGGGATCGTGACCTGCTACGCTGAGTACAATAGGGTGTGGTGCTGAGGGCATGAGAAGACCTTAATATTCTGATATGGAACTTAATTCACATTGTCTTTGTGGATCTCGTCTACACTTACTACTATCTGGAAGCTGAGGTGGTTGACATCATATCGGTAATTCCATTAATTCATAGCTAAACCAGCATATTACAAGCTATTTAAATTTTCGGCTTGTGGGTTCAGGTTAAACAGAGGCGACCCATGATATCGTTATTTCGCTCACCATATCAGTATGGAGGAGCCATGAATTTACACACTATCAAGCTGTCGGAGATTGCCAAGGCATACTGTAGCCTGATTGAGTCGGTGGAGAATACCGACTCAGACTGGCTCTCACGCATGGCGGAACTACTACCGCAGTTGCACGCTGCCGTCGATGCCCTGGGAGTGCTTGATGACCAGAATGAGTACCTGCTTGCTCCAGATCTAGACTCCCGTTTTGAAATGTATACTGAACTGCGTCGACTGTTGGGTCAGCGTGATAGCTACTGGATGGAGTTTGATGTCGCTCAGGATGGGCAGAATATGACCGGCAGCTTGGCCGATGATCTCACTGATATCTATTGTGAGCTTAAATATGGTCTGGGGCTGTTTGAGCATGAGCCTATACAGGCGTATGACACTTGGCGCAGTGGCTATCGGCTTCACTGGGGACGACACCTTCTGGATGCCGAACGCCATCTATACGAGCTTGATAGCCGAAACATGCTCTGATACAAACCACTTTTTTCGTTAAACCCCTATAATTCTGTGGTGGTAATGGGGGAAAATTGATATATTATCAAGTTCCATTGAAGATTTACCGGAGCATTGTTGTATGAGCGAGACTACTTTACTGAAGGAAGATGATCTCACCGTTTCAAGCCCAGCCCAGAGTAAAATGGTTGAGCTGGTAGGGCAGGTTGAAGAAGAGATTAAGGGTATCCGCGTCTATGCAACCCCCGGTGGCTGCAGCGGTATCAGCTTCGGCATGACCTTTACCGATCAAGTTAACGATGATGACGCCACGCTCAAGTGTGAAGGCTTTGATGTCATCGTTGATAGCAACACTATGCAGTATCTGCGCGGTGTAGAGATCGATTTCGTTGATCAAGGCGAAGGCAATGCCAGTTTTGTTTTCAATAATCTGCAGCCCGTTAGTGGCAGCAGTGGCTGCGGAACCTGTGGGTCTTCGTCCCAGGGTGGCGGGGGCGGTTGCAGCTAAGCTAAGCCTCGGCTTTAGCTCATATCAAAAACCCGCTGCACAGCTAGACTGTGCAGCGGCTTTTTTGTACCCGTTAATTGATTAAAAGGGTTTCAAAACCACCAGCAGCACGGCGGCCACCAGAATCAATAGGGGAAACTCATTGAACCAGCGAAACCACACATGGCTATGCGGGTTGCTGTCGCTGTTACGGAACTGCAGCATCAATTTCCAACACCAGACGTGATAGCCGATAAGTATGGCGACTAGAAAAATCTTCAGCTGTAGCCAGTGCATCATCTCGAAAGCCGTCCAGCCGTAGGACCAGGCAAGCACAAACCCCAGAATTATTGTCAGCAGGGCCCAGGGGGTGACAAACCAGAACAGTTTTCGCTCCATGATCTCCAGCCGCTCTCTGGTGGCTGAGTCCTCGGACATGGCGTGATGAACAAATAGGCGGGGCAGATAAAACAGACCGACATACCATGAGATAAGAAAGATAAGGTGACCGGCTTTTACCCACAACATGTTGTGCTTTACCTCTGAATTTTATGTGGTGAAATAGATGGTGTTCTGAATGATCAGGTAGCATTATTTCGGTTTTTCGTCGGCATCGTGGTACAGAGCTCGGAGAATGTCGCCGCGCTTGCTGCCGGTGGATTCCGTTGGAGTGTCTTCACTGGATTTACCCCCAAAGAACTCACCGATAGCGCGGAAAACTCTTTTTAGCGTCCGCCATATTTTTGGTAGCAACCAGACTACAAGCAGGATAAAGATAACGATAGCAACGACAAAAAACCAGGGGTGGTTGAGTGATGCCCAGAGCCCCCCGATTACCACCAGATCCTCTGTAATCGAAGCGGTCCAGTTGCTGAAGGGTTCAGGTGAAGTGTTGATCAGTACACGGGTGCTGGCTTTGGTCAGGTGGCTACTGGCGGCGAGTCCGCCGCCAACCAGCAAGGCGGCAAACTCTGCGGCTTGGCTTATCTCCAGTCCCTCGGCCATTCCGGCGGCAAGCATCGCCCCGGCAGGGATGCGGATAAAGGTGTGGAGGCCATCCCAGGCGGTATCCACTCCGGGTGTCTTGTCGGCAACAAACTCCACCATGTACATAAGGCCGGCGGCGGCCATCACCATTGGGTCTGAGAGCAGTTCCAGGCCGGGTGGGAGTGTGAGATTGCCGGTCATTCCCATGTATCCAAGCACCAGAACTGCAGCATAGAGATTGATGCCGGAGGCCCAGGCGACGCCCAGGGTCAAGGATATTATCTCAATGGTTTCCATCTGCTTCTCCTGTTTGCCGAGTTGTTATCTTCAAGCATCCTCTCCACTCATCATAGAGCTAATGATATCGTTTTGCTTCGGTGGCGGGTAGTCAAGGCGCGGGCCTGTTTTCGGAAATAATTTCGTGCTTACCTGAAATATCGGGATGAAAGGCACCAAATCAAGTGATTTAGAGAGTGAATGTTTCCGTTTTACCTTACTTCAACGATGCTATTGACCTCACAGCCACTTATCGATATATTAAAGGCCAAGTTAAAGGAATGTGACGTCTGCAGTACTCGATATTGCAGGTAAAAGGTATTAATAAAAATTGTCACTGTATGTTTGAGCGGCTGCGGCCGCTTTTTATTTGCCTGAATTATCTCCCCCTCTTCCGCTTTTCCCTATTGAGCCGTACAATTATTGATTGTTTTTCTGTTGCGCGGGCTTTCGCGCTAATTTCTGGTAAATGTCATGATTAAGGTTGGAATCGTAGGGGGGACCGGCTACACCGGTGTGGAGCTTTTGCGTCTGTTGGCGGGTCATCCCGGTGTAGAGGTTTCGATGATCACCTCTCGCTCAGAAGCAGGCCGCCCTGTGGCGGATATGTACCCTAACCTGCGTGGCCATATTGATCTGGCATTTTCCGAGCCGGACCTCCAGCAGTTGAAGGCCTGTGATCTGGTGTTTTTTGCCACACCCAACGGCACGGCAATGAAGATGGTGCCTGAATTGCTGGCTCAGGGCTGCCGTGTTATCGATCTCGCAGCGGACTTCAGAATCAAGGATATCGTAACCTGGCGGCAGTGGTATGGTATGGAGCACGCCTGTCCTGAGTTGGTCGAAGAGGCCGTTTACGGCTTGCCGGAGCTTAATCGTGAAGCGATCTGCGGTGCTCGCCTAGTGGCAAATCCCGGATGCTATCCAACGGCTGCTACGCTGGGGTTTTTACCACTGGTCGAGGCTGGCATAGTTGACGTCGATGTTTTGGTGGCAGATTGTAAATCCGGTGTAAGTGGTGCCGGGCGTGGGGCAAGTACGGCCATGTTGATGGGTGAGGTGGGTGAGAGTTTTAAGGCTTACGCTGTGCCCGGCCATCGCCATCTGCCGGAGATAAGGCAGAATCTCTCTGTGGTTGCCGGAAAAGAGGTTGGGCTTACCTTTGTTCCTCACCTATTGCCGATGATACGGGGAATTCACGCAACGCTCTACGGGCGTGTCAGCGGAGACTTGGATGTACAGTCATTATTTGAAGAGCGCTACATGGCTGAGCCGTTTGTCGATGTTTTGCCGGAGGGAGCGCATCCCGAGACGCGGAGTGTCCGTGGGGTGAATCATTGTCGGATAGCGGTTCATCGGCCACAAGGTGGCGATACACTGGTGATTCTGTCGGTAATTGATAATCTGGTGAAGGGTGCTGCGGGGCAGGCAGTGCAGAATATGAACTTGATGCTGGGCTTGTCTGAGACGTCAGGTCTGGAAGCTGTGGCACTGTTGCCCTGATTGGTTTTGTGCATGAGTTACAATACTCCGCGGATTACCCAAGGCTCAGACTGGCGGATTAAGGCGCTGTGGGTACTGTTGTTGTCAGCGTTGCTGCTCTCTCTTCTGTCATATTACGGAGGCGGTAATTCAGTTGCTCAGCAGGTTGCCGGGGCGAATGATCAGGCTTCACGGGTAAAAGCGCTGGAGCAGAAGCAGTCGGTACTGGAAGCTGAGCGGCAAGCATTGCGAAAACAGGTGGCACTCCTTGAACGATCAGGGCAGATTGATCGCGAGGCGGCTCTCCAGCTTGGCGTTGAGTTAAAGAGTGAGCAGGAGGAGCGTATAAAACTGGCTCATGAGCTCTCTCTTCTCAAGCGCATTGTTTCGAGTAGTGTCACCACAGAAGGGCTCTATGTTCAGGGTTTTAAGCTGGATAAGAGGGCAGGCAAGAACCGCTATCGTTACCGTTTCACTGTCAGTCAGGCGTTGAAGGATGCGGGTACTGCCACCGGGTGGATCCATATTGAGGTAGAGGGTGAGCTTGGGGAGGTGGTGTCGACACTTTCGCTGCAGGAACTTTCGGATGGAGGTAGTGAGAAACTGAAAATGCGTTTTCGGCATTTCCAGGATATCGATGGGGAGATTGCTCTGCCTGAGGGGTTCCTCCCTCGGAGTATGATTGTCAATATTAAGCCGACTAACAAAAAGCTACCGCCGCTGGAAAAGCGTTTTGATTGGCTGGTAGCAGGTTAAACAGAGGGAAATTCCATGGCAAGGTTTAAAAAATTCAGGGCGCCAAAAATTGCTACTGTCATTGGCAGTGGAACGACCATCAAGGGTGATATGACGTTCAGCGGGGGTCTCCATGTAGATGGTGTTGTTAATGGCAATATCCTGGTTGAGCAGGGTGATAAAAGCTCAGCTCTGACGCTGAGTGAGAAAGGGAAAATTGAAGGTGATGTTAGCGTACCAAATATCACTATCAATGGTGAGGTTATAGGTGATGTCTATGCTTCAGAGCGGGTGGAGCTTGCCCCCAAGGCAAAAGTGTCTGGAACGGTTTACTACAATTTGCTTGAGATGAACATGGGTGCAGAGGTCAATGGTCAGCTAATCCACTCAGATGAAGGGGAGCCGCGGATGCTCGGTTACGATGGCGGTCGCGAGGAGGATGTTTCGATAGGGGCCGCCGAAACAGAAGCTGCCGCTGCTGGTGAAGGTCTGGATGAGAGTGCCTCCCGGACGCAGTAATCCTCCTGTGGCCCGTCGGTAAAAATACTTGACTAAAATGCTCAGAAAAGCATAATGGAGAGAAATAACGCCACCTCAGGGTGGCGTTTCGTGTCGATATCTCGGAGTTTGTCAATGAGTGTTGCTGAAACTGAAAGCGAAACTTCTCTGGTCTTTACGGCTGCTGCGGCTTCCAAGGTGGCTGCCCTGATTGAAGAGGAGGGAAAGCCTGATCTTATGCTGCGGGTCTACATCCAGGGCGGTGGCTGTTCGGGTTTTCAGTACGGTTTTGCCTTCGATGAGGAAGAGAAGGATGGTGATCTCCGTGTTGTCACCGATGGTGTGACTCTGCTGGTCGACCCTATGAGCATGCAGTATCTTGGCGGTGCTGAGGTGGATTACACCGAGGGTCTTCAGGGTTCGCAGTTTGTCATTCGCAATCCTAACGCCGCCACTACCTGTGGCTGTGGATCGTCATTCTCAGTCTGAGTATTCCACTCCAGCGCTAGTGTAGTGTTCTATACTGAGTGGGTCTCCCTCCGGGCGAGACGAGAAGGCATCATCTGCTGCGTTGCATCACTTGTAAAGGGCGCGCCATTCCCTGCGTGACGCGCCTTGCAGCTAATACCTTCTCGTCACGCTTAATCGCCGCTTAGTATAGAACACTACACTAGAGTGTCTGGTGCGGTTATGCCGGATAGATGCCGCCGAGTACAACGGGACGAGTTGCTCCGGTCACTTTCGGTAGATTTCCCGCTACCCCACTGAGGGTTCTGCGAGCCAGCCAGGCAAACGCAATGGCTTCCACCTGATCTGGGGGGAGTCCGTATAGCGCGGTTGTTTCCACGACAGTATCCGTCAGTCGGATACTCAGCTGCCTCATTAGCTCACCGTTATGGACTCCTCCCCCGCAGATGATTACCCTTCTGCAGTCAGGGAGCGCTATCTTCAATGCGCAGCACACGCTTTCTGCTGTTAGCGTTGTCAGCGTCGCCTGTATATCAGCTGCTGACTTGTCGCTGTAATCCTGTAGTACATTATCAAGCCACGCCGCGCTGAAATATTCAGGGCCGGTGCTTTTGGGAGGAGAGTGTTCGAAGTAGGGGTCCGCAAGCATGGTCTCGAGTAGGGCTTGGATAACAGTGCCGCTTGCAGCCCATTCGCCGTTGTTGTCTCGAGCTCTCTGTAGGTGACGCCGAGCCCAGCTGTCCATTAAGGTGTTGCCGGGTCCGGTATCAAAGCCACAAACCAGCTCCTTCTTGCCGGGTAGCAGGGTGAGGTTGGCGATGCCGCCAATATTGAGAATGGCGCGTTGTTCCCCGGGGTTGCTGAGCAGGTCTGCATGAAAGGCGGGTACCAATGGTGCGCCTTGCCCGCCGGCAGCTATATCTCTTCTACGAAAATCTGCGACTACTGTAATCCCCGTCTTTTCAGCTACTCGGTTCGGGTCGCCAATCTGCAGTGTAAATGGGTATTTTCTGTCGGGGCGATGGCGTATTGTTTGTCCATGGGAGCCGATTGCTAGGATGTTGTTCGGTCTGATATCGGCCTGTTTGATCAGGCGATTGGTGCAATCTGCAAAGTGATCGGCCACCTCTGAATCGAGTTCGCCCATAAGGTCGATCTCATTTTCTCCCGGGAGGGTTAGGCGGCGAAGTCGCTGCTTCAGTTCCGGTGGCCATGGATATTCGAAGTGGGAGATGAGCTTTAGCCCGTCGGGCTGAAAATCTACCAGCACACTATCGATACTATCGATGCTGGTGCCGGACATCAGTCCGATGTAGAGGCCGTTTTTCACCTGCGACTACTGAGTCTTCGTCTCTGCCAACATTCGGCTGCTCGATATCAGGTCCAGTCGGGCCAGCAGCGGCCGGCTTACACTAGTGAAGTCAGCACGGTGCTTCTTTGCGATGGGTGCGCTGCTTGGCAGCTTCACAGTTCTTGGGTTGCGATGAACGCCATTGATTCGGAGCTCATAGTGAAGATGGGGGCCGGTGGTACGACCTGTCTTACCGACATAGCCGATTACTTGCCCCTGGCTTACACGACTACCCTTCTTGACCTTGCCACGGAACTTGGACATATGAGCGTAAAGGGTGGTGTACTGGTTGGCGTGTTTGATGATGACAGTATTGCCATAGCCCCCTTTGCGGCCTCGAAAGATCACTTTGCCATCACCAGCCGCCTTGATGTGGGTGCCGGTGGCAGCGGCATAATCGACGCCACGGTGAGGGCGCTTTTTGCCTAATACCGGGTGCCAGCGTGACTTGGTGAAATTGGATGATATCCTGCGGAAATCTACAGGGGCGCGAAGGAATGCCTTGCGCATACTGTTGCCTTTGGGCGAGTAGTAATTGCTGTTGCCATTTTCATCTTCGTGCCGAATGGCGCGAAACACTTTTCCCCGATTAATAAATTCGGCGGCCAGGATGGATCCATTGCGATACTTTTCGCCATCCAGATAGTTCTCTTCATAGATGACGCTGAAGTGGTCACCTGCACGTATCTCCAAGGCAAAATCGATATCCCAGCCAAAGATATTGGCCAGTTCCATGATCAATGAGTCGGAAAGCCCCGCCTCTTGAGCGCTCTGATAGAGGGAGTTGCTGATGCTGCCACTGGTATGGGTTACCCGTTTCTCCAAGGCTCGCTCATCGACCCGACTTATGAAGCCGTCGTCCTTGGGCAGGATGTGCAGACTGAGGACTGGGCTCTGCTGATGCACTAGCTCAAGCAGGCCGCTTTGATCATCGAGCCTGACTCTGAGTGTTTCTCCGGGCATTATGTTAGCTAGTTCTTTTGCCTTTTTACCGCTATGCACAATCCGGTGGAGTAGGTTGGGTGAGAGGTTAAGACGATTAAATATTTTTGCCAGTGAGTCACCCGATTTCACCTTTTCGGTGAACCACTTTCCGGGATCTGCCACCGGTGGAGCTGTTGGGGCCGACTCTGCAGTTATATCTTTAGTCTGGGATATTGGGATTGCTACTTCACTGGCTCTCTTCTGCTGTAATGCGATAACGGTTGTTGCTGTAGCTCTGACCTCTAATTTGGATGGGAATGGCTGGCTGGTACCGTTAATGTCGGGGATTGGGAGCTGAAGAGTGACCGTTTGCGTATCTGATGCACCACTTTTAGCTTCCAGCTGCTGGGCTGTAGAGATCGCATTACTGTCGATTTGAGCTGTGGTACCACCACTCATGATCTTAATGGAGGCGTAGATCGCAGAGGCACAAAGAATTGTGGTTGCGAGGACGATGAATCCCAGGCGGTGGTGACTCCGACCGGAATTTATACCACCAAGTTCACTCTGGGATCTGTAGTCATTTATCATGAGGCTGTGCTAATCCCTAGATAATTAATGCAATTATTGTTTATGAATGGAAAAAAATCCAGTTCTATCAGAGGAACATACTGAGCTTATGGCTGTTTGGCAAGCCGAAGCTCGTTCATCCGGGTTAATGAGTCTGTTATGAAGTGGTTACTTTTTATTAGCTCATCCTGTAAATTGTGCGACCTTAATTAACTCGAGATGAGAGGTGGGTCATGACATCAGTCGCTGAGGCGATGAAAGTCATTCGGCGAGGTGCCGATGAGATACTTGTAGAAGATGCTCTGGTGAAGAAGCTTGAGCGTGGCAAGCCGCTGCGTGTAAAGGCCGGCTTTGACCCCACTGCTCCTGATCTCCATCTTGGCCATACGGTACTGATCAATAAGCTGCGGCAATTTCAGGATCTGGGTCATGAGGTGATGTTTCTCATCGGTGACTTCACTGCCATGATCGGAGACCCTACCGGCAAGAGCGCCACGCGCCCTCCCTTGACTCGCGAAGAGGTGCTGGAGAATGCCAAGACCTACGAACATCAGGTATTCAAAATTCTCGATGCGGAGAAAACGACGGTCTTTTTCAACTCGTCCTGGATGGGGCAGATGAACTCAGCCGATATGATTCAGCTGGCGGCCAGGCATACAGTGGCGCGTATGCTGGAGCGGGATGACTTTAATAAGCGCTATAAAGGCGGTCAGTCGATCTCGATCCACGAATTTCTCTATCCACTGGTCCAGGGCTACGACTCGGTCGCCATGAAGGCGGATGTTGAGCTGGGTGGTACAGACCAGAAGTTTAATCTGCTGGTGGGCCGGCAACTGCAGGAGTCCTATGGTCAGGAGCCTCAGGTGGCCCTGACGATGCCGATCCTCGAGGGGCTTGACGGTGTACAGAAAATGTCCAAGTCCCTGGGTAACTATATAGGTATAGCGGATGCCCCGGATGAGATGTTTGGCAAGGTGATGTCGATCTCTGATGACCTGATGTGGCGATACTATGAGCTTCTCAGTTTCAGGACTATGACTGAGATAGGAGTGCTGACTAAACAGGTGGAAGAGGGGCTTAATCCCAGGGATGTGAAAGTATTGCTGGCCGAAGAGCTTGTGGAGCGCTTCCATAGTAGGGATGCAGCGGTAAAGGCGAATGAGAATTTTGTTGCCCGATTCCGTAAGGGTGCGATGCCCGATAATATTGAAGAGAAGCTGCTGACGGTCGGCGGTGAAGGTCTGCCCATTGCGAATTTGTTGAAGGATGCGGGCTTGGTCTCGAGTACATCTGAAGCCTTGCGGATGTTGAAGCAGGGTGCGGTAAAAATTGATGGTGAACGGGTAGATAGTCGTGATCAGGTTTGTGAGGTGGGTACGACACATATATATCAGGTAGGAAAGCGTCGTTTTGCCAAGGTTTCATTGGCTTAATTAGGGCCCCCGCTTTTGGTTATCGAGGCTAAATTCAGGTAAATGTAAAAAACTGCTTGCGTGGTTTTAAGGTGTGCGTATAATGCGCCGCTCTTGCAGGGAAAGAGGCCGCCGGAAGGGGGTTGAGAGCAGGGA
>JBEVXU010000043.1:0-6370 GCA_040505895.1 Sedimenticola sp.
GCCAACTGCCAACTGCCAACTGCCAACTGCCAACTGCCAACTGCCAACTGCCAACTGCCAACTGCCAACTGCCAACTGCCAACTGCCAACTATTTCTCAAACAGTGCGTCGACAAACTCCTTATCATCGAAGTGGCGTAGATCCTCAATCGCTTCGCCAACGCCGATAAAGCGGATAGGCATTTTCAATTTGTCGGCGATGGCAAAGACAATACCACCCTTGGCGGTACCATCCAATTTTGTCAGGGTGATACCTGTAAGTGTTACCGCCTGATTGAACTGAACCGCTTGGTTGAGTGCATTTTGGCCGGTAGTGGCGTCGACCACCAGCATCACCTCGTGCGGTGCTTCGGGGTCGATCTTTCTCATCACCCGTGCCACCTTGGTCAGCTCATCCATCAGGTTTGATTTGGTGTGCAGGCGTCCGGCAGTGTCGGCGATCAGCACATCGACACCGCGGGCGGTGGCCGCTTCCAGAGCATCAAAGATCACAGAGGCGGAGTCGGCGCCTGTTTGTTGGGCAATAACAGGTATATCGTTACGCTCACCCCAGGCCTGGAGCTGTTCAACAGCGGCGGCGCGGAAGGTGTCACCCGCCGCCAGCATCACACTCTGTCCCTCCTCCCGGAGTCGCTTTGCTAGTTTGCCGATGGTGGTGGTCTTGCCGGCACCGTTGATACCGACCATTAGTATGACCTGGGGACGCCCCTCTGTCGGTTGAGCTACCGGGGTGTCACAGCCAGACAGGGTTTCAAGAAGCTGCTCTTTGAGTACTCGGGTCAGTGTCTCAGGGTCTGAGAGTTCATTTCGTTTTACCTGCTGACTAAGGTGGTCGATGATACGGTTGGTGGTATCGACGCCGACATCCGCCATCAACAGCAGGGTCTCCAGCTCCTCAAGCAGATCATCATCTATTTTCTTGTGGCCGAGGACCAGATTGGCAAGGCCGTCGGTGAGGTTGCTGCGGGTTCTTGAAAGACGCTCTTTGAGCCGCCCAAACAGCCCCTTTTTCTTCTCGCCGTCATTTTCGGCAGGGGTTTCAACTAACTCCCCGGATTCTGCTGAAGGAGTGCCTGGCTCTGTGGGGGTGGTGACATCCAATGTGTCCGTTGCCGGGGCCTCGAGTTCAGTGGGTTCACCGGTCTCTTCGATGTCCATTGATGGGACGTCAAGTTTTGCGGCCTCTTCTGCTGCAGCTTTCTGTTTCTTGCGCTTACCGAATCCAAACATCTGATATGGTTCCTGCACGCCTCATGGAACTGGTGGCTGTGCTTCTTGTCACTACATAAGGTTCTGCTTTGGACAAGCTTCGCCCGCTCTGAAAGAATGGCCGGCCTGCCAATGGCAATATTGGAGCAGAATCCTACCATTTTGTTGTGGAATCCACCTACTTTCAGTAATAAATGATTCGGTATCAACCATGAGAAGACTCCTGACAGCAGGCCTTTTACTGACCTCCTTTTCGCTACTGGCAGGGGGTAATGTCCATGAAGTCCTTCTCGATAACGGCCTAAAGGTGATCGTCAAAGAGGATCACCGGGCGCCTATCGTCGCCACTCAGGTATGGTACAAAGTGGGCTCCTCCTATGAGCCTGACGGTATTACCGGTGTCTCCCATGTCCTTGAACACATGATGTTCAAGGGTACGCAAAAGCATGAGTCTGGCGAGTTCTCGCGCATCATTGCCGCCAATGGTGGGGATGACAATGCCATGACCAGTCGCGATTTCACCGCCTATGTGCAGACCCTCGCAAGCGACAGACTTGAGGTGGCGTTGGAACTTGAAGCGGATCGCATGCGTAACCTCACTCTGCCGCAGGATCAATTTGCCAAGGAGCTTGAGGTGGTGAAGGAGGAGCGTCGCCTGCGTACTGAGGATAAACCCACCGCTCTTGCCTACGAGCAGTTCACCGCCCTTGCATACAACACCTTGCCCTATGCCAATCCGGTGATTGGCTGGATGAACGATCTGAATAACATGAAGGTGGGTGATCTGCGGCAGTGGTACCGCCGCTGGTATACCCCCAATAACGCCACGCTGGTGGTGGTGGGAGATGTAGATCCAGAGAAGGTAAACCAGTTGGCTGAACGCTATTTTGGTCTTTTAAAACCGCAACCGGTTCCCCAGTTAAAGCCGCTGCGCGAGCCACCACAGCGTGGTGAGGTACGGGCCTTGGTGCGTGTGCCGGCGCGGCAGCCCTACCTGATTATGGGTTACAAAGCGCCGGTAATTGCAACCACTGAGGCAGCCTGGGAACCCTATGCCCTGGATATGCTGGCGGCGGTGCTGGATGGGGGTGACAGCTCACGTTTCAGCCGCAATCTGGTACGTGGCAAGGAGATTGCTGTTTCGGCAAGCGCTGGCTACAACGCTTTCTCTCGTCTCTCGGGGCTGTTTACCCTGAGCGGCCGACCGGCAAACGGCCATTCCATGGAGGAGTTGGAGAGGGCGCTGAAGAGTGAGGTCGAACAGGTGCAGCGTGATTTGGTGAGCGAAGAGGAGCTGCAAAGGGTGCGCGCCCAGGTGATCGCCGGTGAGGTGTATGAACTCGACTCCGTCTACTACCAGGCGATGCAGATTGGCATGCTGGAGACGGTAGGCCTTGACTGGCGTCTTCTCGATCAGTACACGGATAATATCAAGCGGGTAACGGCTGAGCAGGTGCGAAAGGTGGCACGCAAGTATCTGCAGGATGAACGGTTGACCGTCACCCGGTTGGAGCCTCTGCCTATGGATGACCTCTCAATGAGGGCGGTACAACCCCATGGTCTCCCTGCCAAGGAGGATGACCATGGTTGATTATCGTCTGCTTAGTATCTTCTCTCTATGGCTGCTGTCATTTCTGACGATGCCACTTCAGGCGGGGCCTAAGATAGAGAGCTGGTTTACCACTGGCGGCGCCAGGGTGATGTTCGTTCATGCACCTGAACTGCCGATGCTCGATATTGAGCTGGTGTTCGATGCCGGTAGTGCAAGGGATAAAAATTCCCAGGGATTGGCGCTATTGACCAACGCACTGCTACCCGATGGGGCCGGTGACTGGAGTGCTGATCAGATTGCCGAGCGATTGGAATCGGTGGGCGCCGAGATCGATATCGGCAGCGGAAGAGATATGGCCTGGGTCTCTGTGCGTACGCTTACCGAACCCCAGGCGCTGGAGACCGCAGTGGAGACGCTGGCCACGGTGGTGAGTGCGCCACGATTCCAGTTAGCCGACTTTGAGCGTAACAGGGAAGCGATGCTGGTCTCTCTCAGTCAAGGGGAGCAGTCGCCGGGGACGGTGGCAGGCAAGGCGTTTTTCAAGGCGCTCTATGGTGAGCACGCCTATGCCGGATATCGCGGGGGCAGTCGTGAGTCTCTGGCGGCTCTATCGACATCGGAGGTGAAAGCTTTTTATCAGCGCTACTATGTGGCGCGTAACGCGCTGGTTGCCATCGTCGGCGCAGTGGATCGCCGGCAAGCGGAGCAACTGGCAGAGCGGGTGACAGCAGGGCTGACTGCCGGTGAGCATGCGCCACAACCACCCAAGGTGAGTTCACTTGAGAAGGCGCAAGAGGTGATCAAGCCCTTTCCCTCCTCCCAGTCCCATATTCTGATAGGCCAGCCCGGGGTATACCGTGGTGACCCGGATTACTTCACTCTCTATGTCGGCAACCATATCCTCGGTGGCGGCGGCCTGGTCTCTCTTCTCAGTGAAGAGGTTCGTGAGAAGCGTGGACTCTCCTACAGTATCTACAGCTACTTCTCTCCGATGCGCCGTAGCGGTCCCTTTATCGTCGGTGCTCAGACACAGAATGCCCGTGCTGATGAAGCCTTGGCGGTGATCAGGAAGACCCTGCAACGCTATATCGATGAGGGGCCGAGTGAGACGGAGCTGACAGCGGCGAAGCAGAACATCACGGGCGGATTTCCACTGCGCATCGCCAGTAACAGCAAAATTATCGGCTATCTGGCAATGCTGGGCTTTTATGACCAGCCCCTGGATTACCTTGATACCTTCGTAGATAAGATCAATGCAGTAACCCGGGAGCAGATTAGAGAGGCGTTCGCACGCAGGATTGATCCGGCGCGTTTTGTCACAGTGGTGGTAGGAAATGGCAAGAAAGCGCAAAGCGGCCAATAACTCTTCCAGAGGCGTGGCTGGGCAAGGTCGACCGGGACAGCGTAACCATGTGCGTATCATCGGTGGCGAACACCGTGGCAGGCGGCTCAGCTTCCCCGATCAGCAGGGGCTAAGACCCACCACAGACCGAATAAGAGAGACCCTGTTCAACTGGCTGCAGCCTTATTTCCCCGGTGCGGTCTGCCTCGATCTATATGCCGGTAGCGGCGTGTTGGGAGTGGAGGCGGCCTCCCGGGGAGCTTCGCGGGTGACGATGGTTGAGAAGAGTGATGAGGTGACCAAGGTGCTGCGGGAGAACCTGGAGCTACTTCGAATCGATAGTGTGGAGCTGGTGCAGGGGGATGCCATCGACTGGCTGGAAAAACCAGGCGAGCCTTATGAGGTTATTTTTCTCGATCCCCCTTTTGCCAATGATCTGCTGACCAACACCTGTCGTCTGCTGAATGAGAACGGCTGGCTTAAACCGGGGGCAAGGATCTACCTGGAGCGAGATCTTCACGGTTCCGAGCCGCAACTTCCTGAAAACTGGGTGGAGTTGAAAAAGAAGCAGGCGGGTCAGGTAGCCTATGGGCTCTACACCAACCAATGAGCCTCAACTTAATTGGTGGGAAAACAGGTTTTATGGGAAAGCAGGATTATTTGCCTTTTCCCCATAAAAAAACCAGGAAAAGGGCTTTCTCATTTGACATTGTCGCTCTGCTGATTATTATCCGCTCTCCGGTATTTGGAAAATTAGCCCATGAGCGTAGCGATCTACCCTGGAACGTTTGACCCAATCACCAATGGTCACAGCGACCTGATTCAGAGGGCGGCCAAGCTGTTTGAAAATGTCATTGTTGCAGTGGCGGTGAATTCGGGTAAGGGATCCCGGGGGCCTAAGTTCAGTACGCGCGAGCGGGTTGATCTGGCTACCGAAGTGTTGGCGGGTATCCCGAATATCGAGATTCTGGAGTTCGACACGCTGTTGGTGGACTTTACCCGTCAGGTGGGTGCGGATGTGATTCTCCGTGGTCTGCGTGCGGTGTCAGATTTTGAGTATGAGTTTCAGCTGGCCGGAATGAATCGGCGGCTTGCGCCGGAGGTGGAGACCATGTTCCTCACTCCGGCTGAACAGTTTGCTTATATCTCCTCCAGCTTGGTTAAGGAGATAGCAGCGTTGGGTGGTGATGTTTCGGAGTTTGTTCATCCCGCCGTTGGGTCGGCCCTAGCGCGCCGGTAAATATATTTATAATTCAGGGGCGATGTCCCATTGTTTAGGAGTTTGATATGGCATTAATTATTACTGAAGAGTGCATCAACTGCGATGTGTGTGAGCCGGAGTGCCCCAATGACGCCATCTATATGGGTGATGAGATCTATGAGATCAACGCTGATCTCTGCACCGAGTGTGTTGGTCACTATGATGAAGCCCAGTGTGTTGAAGTCTGCCCGGTTGATTGTATCCCCGAGGATCCTGACCACAAGGAGACCAAGGAGCAGTTGATGGCTAAGTTCGAGCGTCTTACCGCCGACGACTAATAAAGTGCCGTAGCTGTTAAGCTGGTACGGAAAGGTCCCTGGTGGGGCCTTTCTGCTTTTTGGAATACCGAAAAGCTGTACCCAATGCAAAATCAAAGTCAAAGTCAGGAGAGTCACTATGCAATTCAATCCATGCCGTGGTCACGACCACTGTACCGATGAGGGTACCCATTGCCAGGGCTGCGGCCGTAGCCACGAAGAGGTAGCCCAAACCCGGGCACTGATCGGCGGCCTGGCCAAATATGCCCTGGATATGGGCTATGAGAACATCAACGAGTTCACCACATTTATCGGTGACAAGGCGGCAAAGAAGGCGGCTGCAGTAAAAATGCAGGAAGCGGATGGTGCTGTCGCTTTCGGTGAATTAAAGCAACTCTGACCCGAATGCTACTTACTTAGGCCAAAACCGGGATCATAGAGAACACAAAGGAGCACAAAGAACACAGAGTGATTATGAAAGTTACCAAGATATTCGGACTGAGATGATGATTCGAAATGGCTGGTATAGCAGGCGTATCAGGGATTTATATAAAGCTCATTGTCAGAAGTTTCATGCAAACAGAAGCTTTTCTCTGTGTACTCTGTGCCCTCTGCGTTACGCTTTTAATTCTGGCTGACACCTCGTAAGCGCAGTTTTACTGTAGACATTATGGATTGACCTGCCCAACCTCAACATCGTGGGTTATGTTGAGAGTTGAATCAAACACAGAGCCACATTGAGGGGGCAGG
>JBEVXU010000044.1:0-3490 GCA_040505895.1 Sedimenticola sp.
TTCAGCGTACTAGCGTTGATCATGGATGATCGCTGACTATGAACGTGTCAGCTGATATGTAGCCTCTCTTCCTTAAGTTAATGGCATTGACCCCGTACTGGTGTCTGCTCAAGCAATCGAGTCTCTGGGTCTCTATCTATAAAGGTCTGCACCTGCTTTCTGTACCATGGCAGCGCTTTGTCCGGCACCCTGAATTTCTTCAGCACCTGCGGATAGCTCTCCCAAAAAGCATCAATACGGGCATCGGTTGCTTTTTTACTCCCTGGCATTGGTTTTTGCCTCCATATTTTGTTGGTGATACGGGAAATATAGAACATGAATAGAACAAATGCAATATTATTCCGTTATCCGTGCGTGTCGAGTAACACCAATACATGTGCGTGTCGTATAATCAGCTGTTAGCTTAAAAGGAGGCCCATGAGAATTAAGTACCTCTCTGATACTGATCAAGACTATAAATATCTTGAATATTATATTTCAAGTGGAAGCCTTGGAGAGATGAGCGAATTATGGTTAATTCAAGCAGAAAAAGAAAATACTCAATTTATCGAAAGTCTTAAATCAAGCTTTGAAAGCCACTGGCCTAGAGAATTGATTGAGAAATATACCAGTGAAACTTATGGTTCAGTAATTGAACTCCCAACAAGATATGATTCAATAATCCAATATAAAATCTTATCGGGTCTTGTGGGAAAGATTATAGGATCAATTGGTAGTCTCGAACTAGAGCATAATGGTTTTCCGAAATATGCAACCTTACCTACAGGCGAAGTGAATGCATGCGCAATAGATCTGCCGGGTTCTTCGAAAGATTTTTTGCTTTTTGATTCTCAATTATTTAATTATTGCCACCTTTTCTCTAAAGCATTTTCTCTCTGTCTTCCTTTAAGAGTCCAAACGGACGAACAAGTCCAATTGTCCGTTGACATTAATGAAGTAATAGATCACGTCAATAATAATAAGAATTCATGTAAATCTAAAATGCATGATCTTTTGTATAGTTTTTGTATCGAAGGACGTCCAGGTAATGCCAAACAATACCTTCCTCCTACGGGATATATTACTTTCATTGACCTAATCAGAGATGGCATGGAGTTAATGATAGTAGGTCATGAATTTGGGCACTATTTTTCAGGACATCTCCAAAGTAATATAAAACAAGCTTTAACTAAGGCAGAACAGGAAGGCTCAATTTCGAAAGAACATTTAGAAGAGCATGAGGCCGATTATTGGGGGGCTGTATTATCAATGCATGCACTAAATGAGAAAGGATATGATGCCGCACTTGCATATATTGGTGTGGATTTATTCTTTTCAGCAATGATTTTATCCGCTCGTTTTTCAAGCCTTATGTCCGGCCTCAAGGATGAACACTTTAAGGAAAAGGAAAGTTTGACACACCCCTCGTTCTCTAGTCGCCAGATTTTTCTAAGGCGTGCAATCCTGGAGGTTGAAGGGATTAACATTCATGCAGATCACATTAAGAATTTATATTTATTTTATGATAAATGCATAGGGTTTTTGTGGAGTGAACTGGTTAAAGCTAACAAGCGCGTCAATTAGGACGCTCGTAAACTCACGCCTGTTACGCGGGCGTTAGGCATTAATAATTTAAAACGGAGTATTCATGAAAAATTTAGTATTAGTCGCACTATTATCTTTGTTACCGTTCGTTGCTCAGGCAAATCAATGGGTATTTGGGCAAGTTCAGATGTTAGAGGATTATGGGAGTTATAATAATGGGTTTTATGAAGTATTAATCAAATTAAAAAATCAAAGATGGCAAGGGACAGGAGATGGGGGCGCAAATTGTACAGATCGATTTAAGGTGAAGATAGGTGAGCAAGGTATTACAGAAAATGAAAAGGACAGAATATTTTCTTTGATGCTCAGTGCTTACATGGGTGGAAAGAATGTTGGATTATTCGTAGACCCAACATCTGGTCCATATTGTTCGGTCCAAATTGGAAGAATTGGCGATGGTTTTTAAAACTAGCCTAACCATAACATCCAGCGGATTTCCAAAAGATCCGTTTTTTTGTGTCATTCGCTGTCGCTCATTATCACACAAAAAACCGTCACTTTTGGCAACAGCTGATGTAGGTGTTAGGCGCAGAATATAGCATGGAAGAACTAATCAATTTCCTCAATAAATGGCAGGCTCTGGTTGGCGCTGTGATAGGCGGAGTCTTCGCTCTATGGGTAGCATTACTTGTTGCCTATAAAGCTCGTCGTCAAGAGGATCTTGCTGCTGCTATGCTATTGGTCGGTAACCTGGTAACAATTAGAACTGCTAGTCGGGCGTTAAAGCAATTAGCAAAAGAGAAAGAAATAGAAGAAGAAAATCTGCCCTATTGGTTGAGTGAAAAGCTTGTAAGGCGCCGTATAAAATTATCTCCGCTTTTCGAAGCTTCTCGAATTAGGCTTATGCCTGTCAATGTGTATCTGGCGGCTCATTTAGAACTATTTCAGGTTATCTTCACTGATATAGAGGCCAAGCTAGATATGCTGTCTGATGATATTGCCGAATTCGACTCATCTGACAACATCAAAAGGAAAGCAGAAATATTAAAGGCTGATGCAAGAGTAATACATCAAGGATTTGAGATCGCTGTTACTCATGCAAAGTGCGCAGAAAGAATACTTGTCTTAAAGGTGCTCAGCAATTATCCAACGTTTCATACCATTAGAATGATGTTATTCAAGACAAAAGAAGAGAAAGAATGCCAGAAAATACTTGCAAGCAAGTCTTAGCGCCTAACCAGAAAATACAGCCGACCTCCTTCGTCGTCGGCTGATTTTAGCGTTAAGCGAGAAAACAATGGGTGCGTCATCCTTAGCAGCCTTCCAAGAGCGTGTATTTGATGTGTGGCTACCAAGCTTCTGTGATGCACCGCACCGATGTTATTCAAAGGCCGGATTTAAGAGAGAATCAATATCAAATTTAGAAGAGCTAGATGCGTATTGGTTTTTAGAGGCAGTTGACCTAGGTCTTGTATATGAAGAGAAAGGATGCTTTGTTGCACCACTTAGCAAGGCTAAGGAGCAAATATTTTGGGAGGGGTCAAAAAAGATTGAGCCAAGGCCGATAACGCTTTGGATAGAGCCTGTGATAACAATAGGAGCATTGGCGAAACTATATAAAAGGCATGGATGGCCCAAGGATAAGCTAGGTGCCCAATCAAAAACATGGGCTTTCGATCTGGTCGGTTACGGAGAAAGTTCAGAGGATGAATTACTGGTATGCGAAGTTAAAAAGAGCGCTAAAGAGATTGATTCCCTTATCGAACTGATGAAAGTATATGGAAATGACGGTTCTATAGAAGAGCCAGACAGCGGAAAAGAACGGAATGCATATAAGAAAGTGGCAGGTATCATACGGTCATGGCCATCTATATTCGTAACCGTTCACGGGCATAAGGACAGTATTTTCTGACCTCAGCCCAGAAAACACAGATTATCCATAAACATTATTCTGGTTTCAGAAGCC
>JBEVXU010000045.1:0-3527 GCA_040505895.1 Sedimenticola sp.
TGTGGGAGGGTACTTACAAAGCGTTTGGGGAGGTGAAGGTTGTTGGTGGGAGTTGGGATAATCCGTTGAGGTTCCCGGGGCAGTACTTCGACAAGGAAACCAATACGCATTACAACTACTTTAGAGATTATGATCCGAGTGCCGGGCGGTACATTCAGTCTGATCCGATTGGGCTGAAGGGTGGGTTAAATACCTATACATACGTGGCCGGAAATCCTCTTGTTAGATTTGATCCTTTGGGCCTCAGAATTGTAGGTGAGTACTTTGGAGGGCCTGAATTGAATATAATTAGAATAGGTTATCGCTCAACTGTAGATAGAGGAGATCCTAAATGGGATCCAACTTCAGCATGGAGGAATGGCTGGGTAGATCTTCGTGGAGAAGGGACTGTAAATTTCACAGTTCATTGCATTGAATATTCTGATTGTGGGGATATTATTGACGAGTGGTTCGTTGATAAGTCATTTTTTGTCTTCGCAGAAAAACGATTTGAGATACGTCAGAATTTTGTATTATCAGCATGGGCATATAAATTAATGGAGATGAAGAAAAAAATAGGAGATATGCTTAAGTCACAAGTTGCACAATACACGTTAGACCCTACATCTTGGTGTATCCTTAGTCGTTTTCGTGTCGTCAAATAACTTACCTTTATGTAAATTGTCCAACGTCTTCTCTGATTAGCGATTATAGGATGAATTTTGAAAACTAGTATTCTCGGACTTGGGATCGCACTGATAGTAGCTTTTGTTCTGAACCTGATTTTTTCTCAGTTTGATCTGAGCATCTATGGGATTGTTATTGAAGAAATTATGGTGTCGCAGAATAATGATATTGGGTTGCTTGGCTCAACTACATTCATTGCTTACTCCACTATTAGGTCACTATTTGTCTTTGGTGTGCCCGGTTTTTTATTGCCTATAATTACGAAGAAACCTAGTTTCCTTCACGCAGCCATTTTAGTTTTAGTATTTATTTTAATTCAATCACTGCCTTTATTAATGGGGGACTCTCATAGAGATATTGATGTTTTTATTTTGAATAGTCTATTAATTTTAGTGTTTACTTCATTGGGCGTAGTAATTGGGAATAAATGGGGTCAAGAAAAAGTCTGATATTTAAATAATCGGGGACGTACCACGTTATTTTGAAACGCAGGATAGCCCCTTCTCAGCCAAGCCCCGTCTGAGTAAAAACCGGGACAGATTTATTTTTCAGGGAAGTTGGTCATAAATTATAAATAAGAAGAATGGAGAGTTCATATACCAAGGACAGGCAGAGTTGTCTTGCCGGACTATCCTCACCATATAGTCCAGCGAGGGCATGATCGCGGATAAGGGGTCAGAGCTCTTTAATGGCAGGACATCACGCTGCTTCTCCCGGGAGGTGATTCAGTCGATGGATGAGGCCCTGGAGTCATTAAAGCATAGTGATAGCGGGGGACGCACCACGTTTTTTCGGCTATATCCGGGTTTCCCCAGCGTATAAAAGCATAAATACGGCACTTTTGTAATGTTTCATAAGGATTATGGTGGCATTCATAATGTACGTGACAATAGGGGACAGACCACGGTTTCCATGTTAACTTTTGCATTGATCAACGATCATGGAGGATCATTACGGGTATTAAGGACATCCAGCATTCAGCTGTAGCGCACAAAATTATCATCATACTTTTTCCCACCCTACCCATCATACGATTGAGCTACAAATAACCTGTTTTCCCACGCTCTGGTCGTACACGAAAAAGGTCTGCCCACTTTATAATCGTACGATTTTCCAAACAATGTCATACTCTTCGCCAACCAGCCGTCGTAGTATATTCACAGGACTATGAGAGGGTAGGTTGCGTATCGGGTACTGCTTAACACGACCGGTACGATTCGGCTGGTTAGACAGGTAATTCAACCGATTAAGGAATCGACGCGGGGTTGGAAAACGCTGAACCGGACAATTGACATCGAGCTACAAATTGGCAACGGTGCAACTTCCGAACTTCATCGCAGTAGGTTTTTCAAGGCATGAGAGGGCTATCCTCCGATGAACTCAGGCCGCTAAAAAAAGGTGTGGGAGGGCAACCTCCCACACCTGCTCATCGTCAGATGAGCCCTCATTGGGCTATCCCTTGACAGGTTGCTCCTCAGCAGAGCCTCTCTCCGTTTCGCCCAATTCGCCTGCCCATGCCGGGGATCGATTGGATCCCGGACGATGGACGATAATAGCCGGTAACCGTTGACACGCCACGTCAAGCCGACTAAAAGTCAACCGCTTTATGTTGGACTGATTCCCCATCCACCTGCTGCTTGATCAGCGCCTCTTGGGATCGCCAATGGGGCTGTATCAGCACATTATTGACATGCCGGATGCTGACAATTTTCTGGTTTATCCGGCAGGCTTCCACCAGGCTGCCGTAACACAGATTGCGACACAGCCTGAGATTTCCCTGCACTGACCGTATGATGAGCTCGATAGCCCCGTCATCAAAGGTATTGGTCCCCAACCGCACCGCGTCCAGTTCACCCTGGATATATGCCTCCAGTCCCTCATCGGTCAGCGGTAGCAACTGCTCGGAATAGGTGATGCGACTCTCAATAATTGGAAATAATTGGGGTCAGAGTAAAATTAAATAACTTTGATCTAATAATTGGGGTCAGAGTAAAATTAAATAACTTTGATCTGACCCCAATTATTAGTCGAATGATATTGTATTTGCTCAATCCTTTAGTCCGCATTGAATATGGCACGATTAAATCAATGGGTGAGGCAAATCTTTCCGGTATGAAGAAAAAACTCATACAAAATATAGGGCGATATTCTGAGTTTTGGAGGGAGATGGATATTGATACACTCGATACACTTATTGAACGTATCAACAATGCTCGAACCATAAGAGAATTAATTGAGTCTGTTGATCTCCGGTGATGTTGTTGCGCACAAAACTACCATGAATCAAGATAATTGGTGTCAGTGCGGCCGGGAAAGGTCGCGTATTTCTGCGGGAGAGAAGTCCGCCCCGGCAAGGTAGGCCAGCCACCGGGAAGAGAGCCTTGGGCTGGGGATAATTGGGGTCAGATCCAATAATTGGTAATAATTGGAATAATAATAATTGGGGTCAGATCAAAGTTATTTAATTTTACTCTGACCCCAATTATTCCAATTATTTAACTTTTATGTAAATGAGCGAAAAAAGGGCCGAACTGGGCTTCCGCAGTAGGTGTCCTATTCCCGGACGGGCTCCTAGGGGAGTCACCCTCATTTCACATGTAACAAAGAAATAGCTTGCAAACAGGAAGGAAATTGGGTAGATTAAAACGAGTTATTGTAGTCAGCAGGGAAATTAAGAAAAAAGGTAAAGGATCGTACGCCAAAACCCCGCGTCACTTCTTTATTTGTCGGACTGACTGATCGACTAAAGAATCAGCAGCCCGTAAACACAAAATCAATACCACCGATCGGCATCCCACTAGTGGATGTCGCTGACCCTTTGCGCCTGAATGATCTCGGTTGTTGAGGTTACGGTGTAAAGT
>JBEVXU010000046.1:0-2248 GCA_040505895.1 Sedimenticola sp.
GTGGCGGGGTCTGGTCGATGACGAAGAGGGAGGTGTGCTCGGTGGAGGCCAGGCCGCCCAGATCCTTTACGCTGCCACGCAGTTGGTAGACACCTTCGGTAAAGGCGATATCGGGGGTGAAACTCAGTTGTGAGCCGGTGTGTTGCCAGTGGCCGGTGACTTGGGTAGTGCTGCGGGTGAGGGTGAGGGTTGAAGCATCAACATCAATACCGCTACCCGCCTCCACTACGCTCACGTCAATGCTAGCAGGGGGGGTATTGAGGTAACTGCCGGTAACCGGGGTGATGGCGGTTATTACGGGCGCTACGCTGTCTACGTTGAATAGCAGTTCTACTGGGGTAGAGACGTTACCGGCCAGATCTTGTGAGATCAAAACAAGGGTGTTGTCACCCTCTTGTAGAGGCTGACTGTAGCTCCATAAACCGTTGCCATTAGCGACCTTGAGGGTACCGTTAACCCATAGAGAGGTCCCGGCTTCTCTGTTACCACTCAGGGTAATCTGCCGTTGTGAAACAGTGTTGGTCATGGGTGCCGGGGCAGCATCGACAGTGGGTGAAATGGGTGCCTGGGTATCGATGGTGAACTGGGTCTGATACTGGTCTTCAAAAGCCTCACCGATGAGACCATCTCCATCTTGATCCATCCCCTTGCCGTTATCTGCAAGAATCTCCGGCCCCACTGTCAGTGCATAGAGGCCGTCGTTTAGTGGGGCAAGTAGTTGCAGTTGGTACTGCACACTGCTGATCTGATGGATGGCACTGATCACCAGGGGCTGCCCATCTTGGCTGAGCACCACATCAGCCAGAGTGAATGAGGTCGGATCAATGGTGTTGATAAAGAAAAGGTCAATCTGCTCCACTGCGGTGGGCAGGATATTACTTAGGCTCGATTTAACCACGGAGGTGGCTATGGTGACCTGTTCGGTGTGGATCGTGCCGTCTTCGCCGCCTTGGTAAGAGCCGTATTTTGCGCCTTTGGCGGTGACCTGGGTCTCTAAGTTGAACTGCTCCAGTGCGGCATAGTAGATGGCGATACGGCCACCGCTGCCGCCTCCATAGAAATGCTGACTCCCCGTACCACCATTGGCCTGGATGCGGGCAGTAGTATCAGCACCTCCCACCAGCGTACCCACTTGCAACCAGATCGAGCCGCCACTGCCAGTACCGTAATCTCTCTTGTACTCTCCGTTTGCAAGGATCTTTCCTGACAGCTCCAGCCGGTCTGCAACCACTTTGATCGCACCACCACCGCGCGTGGTACTACTGTAGGACTTACCCCCCATCCCGAGATCCGCCGGTTCCAGATAGCTGCCATAAGGGGTATTGGTGGTATAGCTGCTATAAGTACCGCCCCTGCCTCCATAGCTGCCACCAGTGTAATACCCCACGGCCGCACTCGGCAGGTTACCCTTGGCACTCACATCAATATTGGATGTGGCATCGACTGTTATCTGGTTTGCGGTGAGTGTCGCAGAAACCCCCTCAGGGGTAGTGATGCGACCACCATTGGTCACCTCCACTCTGTCCCAGGTCGCATCCGCCGCCAGGCTGTAGCTGTGACCATCCACCACCAGTGTCGTACCACCAGGCGGGGTAAAGTCTCCATTATGAATAAGTTGGCCACCACTGACTTGATAGGTCGTGGTCACACTGAGGGCGTGACCATTCTGGCTCCAGGTGGAGTTGACCAAATTAAAATCCGTTATCTCCGTAGCCCCTCCCTGGCTCCAGATCGAGTCTGTGAGCTCCAAGTGATTCTGGGTGATATCGCCCGCCTGTTCGATTCGTGCACCCTTGATAACAACATGTGACGCAAGCACTCCGTCAAGCACAGTGGCCGATACATTACTTAAACCAATACTGCTGTTGTCCACTCGCAACTGGTCTGTGCCTGCCACCGTATCTTTGAGATAGATCGTGCCAGCACCCCCGCTTTGCCCATGATGCCCCTTGCCTCCTCTGGCAGACACTTGAGTGGCAACATCAAAGTTCTCCAATGCACCATAATTGATCGCAACACGACCTCCGCTTCCACCACCATACGCATAAGTGCCCGAACCGCCATTTGACTCTATTCGTGCCAGACCTTCAGCACCTCCCACCAACGTACCCACTTGCAACCAGATCGAGCCACCACTGCCAGTGCCGTAATCTCTCCTGTACTCTCCGTTTGCAAGGATCTTTCCTGACAGCTCCAGCCGGTCTGCAACCACTTTGATCGCACCACCACCGCGCGTGGTACTACTGTA
>JBEVXU010000046.1:2348-4031 GCA_040505895.1 Sedimenticola sp.
GGACTTACCCCCCATCCCGAGATCCGACGGTTCGAGATAGGAGCCATAGGGGGGATTGGTGGTCGAACTGCCATAAAGACCACCCCTGCCACCATAGCTGCCACCGGCGTAACGCCCTACCGCACTACTTGGCAGGCTACCCTTGGCACTCACATCAATACTCGATGTGGTATCAACAGTAATCCTCCCCGCCTGCACCACCGTCTTCTCAACAGCACTTGTCAAGTGGGAGAGAATGGCATTGTTCTTCAACGTCAGACTATTGAAGTTGTGGCTACCCTCCACATTGAGGGTCGTGCCATCAACCACCAGATCCTGCCCCTCATAGGTGGTATCTGTCCCGGCGATGTTGGTGGGCGTGTTGATCGTCGTAGCCGCTGATGCTTGAACGCTTACCAGGAAGAGCAGCAACAAGGCCACCATGATCACTGTCTGTTTCATACGTAATTTAAACATCCGTCTGATGCCCTTTTTGTTATTCCGTTTCATTCCTTTCATCTCGTTTCCCACCTATCCCCTACTCGGGGATCACCGGGATCAGTCGTATACCGTCTGCCACGACCACACCTTCTTCTTGATCTGTGATACTGATGTGATGAGTTGCCCCATGGGTAAAGCTGTAGGTACCCAGCAGGATCCACTTGGCACCTTTTAGCTGCTGGTTCACCGTCACAGGGCTCTCTCCGCCATCATGGGCGATGACGTAGGTGGCATTTCTGTCCCTGTCCGGCGTAGCCGTCCAGCGGGCATACACCTTGTATTCTGCTGTTACCGGCACTTCCAGGTGCCAGATAAAGCGGTTGGGCTGCGCATCCACCGGGGATATCTTGATGGCATCGGCATTGACAAATCCATTCGCCCGGTCGCTGAGGCTGACCTCATAGCCCACCCCCGGATCGAACGGGTAGGTGCCCAGCAGATGCCACTGCCCCCTGTTCTTCTGCTGGTTTGCGTAGACCGTTTCCACTCCGGCGGCATGGTCGATCCGGTATTGGGCATTGCTCGCACTGCTGTAGCGGTCACTCCAACGAGCATAGACCCGGTAGGCACCGCTGTAGGGGACATCAACCTGCCAGCTTGCCCGGTTGGGTTCCGCCTCTGTCGGCACTACCTGGATGGCGTCGGCTATCACATAACCATCACCATTCCCCGCCAGGGTAATGGGGTAGTCCTCTCCCTGGGTGAACTCAAAGTCACCCAACAGATTCCAGCGCCCAGCAGCTCGGTTCTGGTTGAGGATGAGACTCCGTGCCCCACTGTCGTCGGTGACCCGGTAGTGGGCATTGGTCGCTCTATCAGGGGTGGCCGCCCAGCGCACAAAGAGGCTGTGCATGCCACTCTGCTCGGGGGTGAAGGTCCAGGTGGCGCTGTGGGCCACCTCGTCTTCGGGTACCAGTTTGATGGCATCGGCAATCACATACCGGCCGGTATCATTGCTGAGGGTGATGTCGTACTGGGTGCCTTGGCTGTAGTCGAAGCTGCCCAGTAATACCCAGCCCCCTCCGCTGTTGCGCTGGTTGACCTCGACGGTGGTGACTCCTCCATCGTGTTGTATGGTGTAAGGCGCTTTTCTGTCGGCATCACTGCGTTGCGGCCAGCGGGCATAGACCCGGTAGCGCCCGCTCCCGGTGGTTGTGACCGGCCAGGTAATGGTGTCTTCACCCCGGCTCCTCCAGGTTCCCC
>JBEVXU010000047.1:0-1498 GCA_040505895.1 Sedimenticola sp.
CGCTCCTGATATGGATTGACCTGTCAACTATTAGCACTGATTTCTCATTTTTACCTTCTCTGTCAATGGCTTCTGTTCAGGATATGAAAGGCGATTAAGCGACGGTGGATCACTCTGATATGCGTGGGTTGGTTACCGACCTGACTTCACTTCGTCGCGGAGCTGCCCTTCTCTACAAGCGTGGGTCTGCCCTCCCTAAAGAGGGCGCCACATAGGAGCGCCAGGGGTTCTCCTCACCTGCCTCCCATACCCTGAACCGAAGCCACTGATATCTGTTCATGCCACTGCCTTGCTACCGTGTTCCTTGCCCATTACTTCGCAAGCGATTGCCCAGATAAAACCTGCCAGCTCTCGAGCCACCGCAGTGGTTACCTGGTTTTTGACCTTGCCCGCCTCTATCAGTGTGCGATAACGCCCACACAAGCGCTTTTGTCCCTCCCAGGCAATGGCCTGGATGCGCTCCGATGTTTTTTCAGCACGCTGCTGAATACATCGTGTCTTGCGTGCCTGAAAGCGATAGTTCCATGCCGCCTCCACCAATAGTCGTCGAACGTGACCATTTCCTGTACGGGTGATACTCCCTTGACGACGTGAGCCACCGCTTGAGTGCTCACTGGGTACCAGCCCAAGGTAGCTCATCAATTCTCGTGGTGAATCGAAACGGGTGATGTCGCCCAGCTCAGCCAACGTTGTCATTGCCGTAATGAGACTCACCCCGCGCAAAGCCATCAGCCCCTCTGCTACCGGCGCTAATGACCATTTCTTCATCGCCCCGTGCATCTGCTGTTCCAGGCCTGCAACTCGCCGTTGCGCCTCCCTGACGGCATCAATGTACTCTTGCAATACCAACTGCTGTAGCGGTATCTCAAACTTTACCGTTTCCAGCCACCGCCAATGTGTCTGGGTCCAGCGGCTTTTTCCCTCATACACCCGACTATGACGTAACAGAAAAGCCCCCAGGCGCTGACGAGCCTTCAACTCGATGGCCTTCATGTCCTCCCGTGCTCGCGTCAAGTCACGCAGAGCCTCTTGCTCCTGGCCCGGCACCCACACCGCCGTTAGCTCGCCCGCTCGATGCAGGCGCGACAGCATCAGCGCATCCCGACGATCGGTCTTCATTCGCTCACCAGTCTTGCGAGGAATCAACGAAGGGGCTACCACTTGGCACTCGTGCCCCAGCAACGTCAGCTCTCGATAAAGTCCATAGCCACATGGCCCCGCCTCGTAGCAAATATTCAGCACTTCACCGGCCTTGTTTATTCGCTTGAGCAGCTTTCGCACCGCTGCACTACTGTGGTTTATCTCGCCGTGATACTCCGGGTCCCCACGGCCCTCCCGGGCCACGGCTACAGCGATGGTATCTTTGTGGACGTCCAAACCTACGTAAATGTTGTTAAACTCTTTCATGACCTGCCCCCTCAATGTGGCTCTGTGTTTGATTCAACTCTCAACATAACCCACGATGTTGAGGTTGGGCAGGTCAATCCATAATGTCTAC
>JBEVXU010000048.1:0-1127 GCA_040505895.1 Sedimenticola sp.
AAAAGACCAAAGGAAGTGAAGAGTAACATCACCGACAACGAATCCTGCAAGATGACCACCAGCAAGGGTACCCTGCAGGGCTACAATGGTATCGCCACCGCTGATAAAAAACATCAGATCATCGTCGATGCCAGTATCTTCGGTGAAGGTCAGGAACACCACACCCTGGTACCCATACTGGAGAAGGTAAAACAGCGCTTTAGTGATCTCAAGCTTTCAAAAGACATCTACAAGTCAGGCACCATTGTCACCGCCGATACCGGCTTTGCCAATGAGAGCAACAACAAGTACCTCCACGAACACGAGATAGATGCATACATACCCGACAACCAGTTCCGCAGTCGTGATCCGAAGTTTGCCGACCAGAAGAGCAAGTATGGAAAGCGCCACCAGTCCAAACAAAAAAAGAACAAGACCACCACAATCGCGGCATCCGAGTTCTCCCATAATCCTACTGACAAAACCTGCACTTGCCCAGCAGGACATGAGATGTGGTTACGCAGTGAAAGCACAGACAATAACGGCAACCACAAGCAGTTCTTTGAGGGCTACCTCACCCATTGCAGAACATGCTCATTAAAACACCGCTGCATGCACAACCTGGAAGCTGCAGACAGAAGAAAGGGCCATGGCAGACAGGTCTCCTTTATCATCGAAAGAGAAAAACGCCCCAACTACACTGACTGGATGAAGGCGCGTATCGATAGCGACAAAGGAAAACTGATCTACAGTCACCGCATGTCAGTTGTCGAACCAGTGTTTGGCAATATCGAAAGCAACAAACGACTGGACAGGTTTACCCTGAGAGGAAAAAATAAGGTGCAGGGTCAGTGGTGCTTATACTGATGGTGCATAATATAGAG
Source organism: Sedimenticola sp. (assembly GCA_040505895.1). Classification (GTDB taxonomy): domain Bacteria; phylum Pseudomonadota; class Gammaproteobacteria; order Chromatiales; family Chromatiaceae; genus Vondammii. The sequence continues at coordinate 864 of JBEVXU010000048.1, forward strand.
AAGCTGGCAAACTATGGAGAGTTAGCGGCCTGATACTGGGCCAAAACTGGCTATATGGGATAAATTCAACAATAAATAGGAAAATATGAGCTGTGGATTTATCAGAAAAAATTCAGAGACAGAATAATCATACAAATATTGATGTGAGATGAAGAGTTCACAGATAGAGATAAAAAACTGTGAAAAATATTAATCTACAGCCTCGTTATACGAGAAACGGATAAAACGACCGTGGTAGTCATAGAAACAGAAAGGATGCAGATC
>JBEVXU010000049.1:0-17437 GCA_040505895.1 Sedimenticola sp.
AAGCTTCTGTACCTTGGTTTTCTTGTCTGGCTACGGCCCGACACTTTTGGCAACCGCCATGGTACGGACCCGTATGCCTGGTGGTGTGGGAGGGAGGGGGATCAAAACCCCCTTCCTATCCCTCTTATACGTTTTTAACAATCTGTTTCTCTGTGAAATGAAAACTTCTCTTTCTCAAACATGATTTTTGCCACAATTACATCCAGCATAAGCTTGACTCGTTTTTCTAGCTTTTTACCTTTTTCATAATTTGCTGGTGCAAAATAATCTATTCTATTTCCTTTGGCTAATTCACGGCACGCTGATACTGATTTTTGACTGCCTGGTTTATGAACTGCAACAGCAAACCCACCATTATTCTTGGCAACAGTCATGCACGGAACATCTGTAAGACCATCACCTATATAAATCATGTTTGAAAAAGGAATTGGGCGTTCATTTTCAGGCATATACTCATTTATTGATTTATTTATATCTTCGACACCTTTATTAATTCTAAACAGGTATTGCGTTTTTGACGTATCATTTATTACAACAGTAGGGAATTTTGCCGCATCATGGTGATCAAAATAGTATTCTGACGCAAACATTCTTTCAAAGTGCTTGCGGATTTTGATGCCATCAAGTATCTCCTTTAACCCAGCAGAAATAATATAATGCTTTACTTTAATTTTTCCATTTGATTTATACCTTACATGATCATTGATTCTATCAAACCATGTTTCAACGCCTGGATAGTATTTAATATCTTTTGCTAGCTTTCTTAGTTTCTTTTTATCTAGATGAGTATGGTTTGCATCCATTTTTTCAATCAAAAGACGCATATACGTGAGCATTCCATCTGCTTTGTATTTCTTTGCCTCCTTTGTACATTCATTCCAAAAATTTCCAGGGTGTTCACCTAGCTCTGGTAGAACAGTATATTCCTGCATAGGCTGAGGAGATAATGTGCCATCAAAGTCATATACTATTGCTATAGTATTTTGCTTAAATGTTTGTCTTGTCATTATATTTCCCTTATACACCTAGCTCATTTTTTACGTATAACGCCTGCCATAACCGGAGGCAAAAAATTGCATAGTGGGGTAGCTTCCCGCAGCTTTATGACGTCCGTGTTTATGGCATTGTTATGTGCCATTTACCTACCAGGGAATAGTGATTTAATATCACTGATCGCTTCATCAAATGGTATCGCTCTGTATTCGTAACGCGCAACTGCACCTGGGCCAAGCATTTCTCTAAACCGATTATTCACATTTCCAGATGTATCTGGATTGTAAACAACCACCCTTTCCAAGGGGGACGGACCAACTGTACCAAGTGCGTACAATAATCGAAAAAATGCATCCGTTTCTGGCAAAGAATAACCAATAATAAAAACAGATTTAGCATCACCTAGATGATGAGCTGCTTTACCCCATATTTTTGATAGAGTGTGGTGGTAATCTGCTTTATTCCATGTTGGGGGAACAATGACGGGCTCTTCGTCAACCTCAATGTCTGTGTGTTTCGAGAAATACTCCTTTAGCTGTGAACCAATATTTATTTTACATGAACTACGTTCATCCCATCCTTGAATTGAATATTTATTAAAGTATTGATTTAGCTGAAGCGGATATACCGTTCCGGTATCTTTGCGTGAAGCCCAGTTCAATGAACCATGTAATTTATAAAGAGGAATTGGCTGATGGCTATTTGAATCAGGTGGAATTCCATAGTCAGGACCTAGCCCAGCTTTATACAGCGCCATGTCTACAGCTATATCATAGTTAAATGTTATTACTGAACAAGTTTGTTGGGGGAACGCCTCTGACCTCAAATGCTTGAGAAGTTCAGAAAATTTTTCATATGGCTTAGGTACTCCTATGTGCGAGCGCCTTGTCGGAAACTCAATTGTAGCCTCTAAGGTCTTAACAATGACTTCTTTTAGGGATGCGATAACATCTTTAATCTCTTCTGGTTCAAATTCTGGCAACTTTCCTAAGACATTCGATATTTCAAGTGCTGTAAATATTGACTCTATGTTGGTGAGATCTAATTGAGCTTTTGAATGCACGACTTGCAATGCGCCAATAGCCCTAAACACCCTTTCATAATGTTCTTTTTTATCTGGAACTGACTGTGTGCTTAATAAATGTCGAGCAACATCTAGAAAGTCACCCATAAGTGGCGCACCGCATATTTTTGAGGCGCCTGCTCCAAGAATAAATACCACGTCACTCATTTATTACATTGAACCTCTTTTTGCACATAACGACCATGCTCAGCGGCGCGCTCTTTTAGCGCGTCCGCTGGAGCTAATTGTGTACGCCCAGCATGGGCATGAACTAATGAGGTGAAAGTCCTCTGTAGGAAGGTCACCATCCTTAGCGAATTAAAAACTATTAGATGATAACTACTAGCGAATGGCAAGGGCCAACCCGCGAGGGGCGGTCTGAACGAATAAAGGGGTCAGTACCTTTTTTTCACCCAATTACTTATTTTAAAGGGTACTGACCCCTTTAATCCTGCTTTATCCTTGCTGACCCCTTTATCCTTGTTGATGGGTGTCCCGGTTTTTTCTGTCTGCAAAAACTAAGCTCTTAGCTATTAGGCTGCTTTCTTACGTTTTGAGAAACTGACTAGTCCCAGGAGACCAGAACCAAAGAGCCATAGAGCTGTAGGTAGTGGAACTGGTTGAGGTGTATTGAATACTAAATTATCTAAATAATATGTCTCATAACCATGTGAAGGTCCTTGAGTACCTTCGCCAAGGCGTATGCTGTTGAATAGGATATCTTCTGGAAGTGCGATTCCATAAAAACCTATTAAGTCGTCTGGGATTTCTTTATACAACTTAACTGTGTCACCAGACACTAAGTCAATAAATATTAAAATGCCTAATCCATTGCTCCCAACCCCTGCTGGATAGCGGGTGTCAACAGTCCAATCACCTCCAAATGCGTTAGCAGCCCTGGTAAAATAAAATGAGGTTTCGGTTTCATGATTACCATAAAGGTGATCAAGCCAAAAATTATTGTATGTATTTATGCTTCCATATACAGAACTTATAGAAAGCTCCGGGATCAATGTATTGTCATTAAAGTCTTCCAAATAAAGCTTACCAGTCGTATCTGCTAACCATTCATTTTTATTTGTATACTCAGTAAACGTGAATCCGTTGACGTTATAGGTAGTTGCTGCTTGTATAGCAGAATTACAAAGTAATAACAAAATCAAGGTATTTATACAGTTTCGAAAATAATGCATTTGTTCATCCCTTAATTATTTCGATCAAATCGTACCCCACATAGATGAAAAGTGTTATAGGCATTTTCCTACAAATACCATAACTAGTCTGATATCTAAAAAAGCTTAGTAGTGTAGATTTCAGTCTTCAATTCCAAATGCCATTTTGTCCGGAATGGTCGCACAGCAGGGAACCCCGTTAGGTCCGCTTGTGGCTGAGGAGCAGACTTCCCTGCCTCATCCACGTAAGGTCTTGTGGCTTCTGAAATGATCATACAAGGAGCGAACTTGTTCGCGAAGAATATGTCTCGGTGCTCATCGCGAACAAGTTCGCTCCGGTTTTTCTGATTAATGGATTAAAGGGGTCAGTACCCTTTTTTTACCCAATTACTTATTTTAAAGGGTACTGACCCCTTTAATTTTTCTTCACTCATTTTTATTGATTCTTATAACAGTTGATTGGGTTACTTCTCGATCATTTCTAAATACAACTGCTCTGCTTTAAATTTTGCCCAGCCAGAAAAACCCGGTGAATCTGGATTTATACCGCGTTCTTCGCGAAATTGTTTGTTAATAATATCCCTAGCCATAGCCATTTTGTGATGATCTATGGGGCCTTCTATTTTGCGTATGCCTTTAGATTGATTTTTCCTCTTTTGCTCTTCTCCTTCTATTTTCCTGTTTAGTTCCTCTTTATCTGATAGTTTCCTTTCTTTATCTTGTTTTTTAGATTCTTCTATTTTCTGGATTTCCAACTCATAATCATTTTTCAATGATTCTATTAGCTCTTCTGTGTTGATTTTTAAAAGCTCACGCTCTGCTTCTGTTAAAAGCTTTCCTTGAGAAGAAGTATATAACGGTATTTCATTATCAATTTCACCTTTAAAGTGCTTTTTGAAACACTCGGAACCGATAACAAGAAGCTCTGAGTTAATAATTACGACATGGACTCGCTTGTAAACTGGATGATTGCAGGCATCGAGTTGACATAAGACGCGATCTTCTTTTGGCAGTTGAAGAATTGCTAGCAATCTATCTTCCATCTGTTTTCTCCGCGAATAAGGGGTCAGTACCCTTTTTTCACCCAATTACTTATTTTAAAGGGTACTGACCCCTTTAATCCTCAATTACTCATTTTAAAGGGTACTGACCCCTTTAATCTTTTTTAGCAAAATGATTTGTAATATTGGTGAAGTTGTTTTGCTATAACGCCTGAAAATACAATGCCCTGATTGCTACCATTATTGCCATAATTATTCATTGCAATAAATGACACATAGCTAGAGTCTGGGAATTTGCAAAATATACCACCAATTTTAGATATTTCTGTATTTTTTTGTAAGACTTTTAATTTGGCATCACATTCGATGCGACTAAACACCTCGTTTAATGATGTTTCTGCCCCTTGATCACACTGTTCTCTATTGGTGATTCTGGTAAAGGATGCCCCCTTTCTAATTCCAGAAGCCAAATCAGACTCCCCATAATATGGGCTTTCAAATAGTGCTGTGCTTATGATGTCACCATCTAGTTTTGTGTAAAGGCGCGCAGCTATTATCCAATTTGCTTGAGTGGTTTCAGTAATTTCATAATTGCCACTTACTTTTTCAGGGTGCAATGTTTCCTTTATATATTTTATAGCTTCTAGCGCTTGATCAGATTGTTCTTCATTGCCCATATCAGACGCGACTGATTCAGCCATTGTTGGATGGTCTGACTCACCTTCATAAGTAGCAACCCCTTTAAGTATATTGATCTTTGTTTTTGTTTTACCTTTTCCGCGAGTAGTCAAATAAATAACCACAGCAAAAAGGACCACTGCTGCAATCACTACATAAACAACATTTATTGTAACTTCCACTGAGACTCCTTTGTGATGCTAACGCTGTAAATAACCTGTCATTTTGAATGGCATTGAAGAATAAAGGGGTCAGTACCCTTTTTTCACCCAATTACTTATTTTAAAGGGTACTGACCCCTTTAATCGTTAGAACTTTCATTCCAAAAACTTGCTAAAGTTAACGCCTTGACTTCTTTCGCAAACAAGCCAATTGAGTTGTTTAGCTGATATATGGAGATCAAATTTATCACCACTTTCACGCACATCTAATTTATTTCTATTTGCATGAAAGAACTGGAAAGGTACCTTTAGGTAATGGAATTGATCATGCTCTTTTTCCAGTTGAAGCAATATATTTAGATTGCCGGATTTTCCTGATTCACAGTAAGTGATTGGAAAGGTAAAGAACCATATATCTTTCTCCGCGTAATATTTAGAAACCCTTAACTGACCAGCACATTCAGCGGGGTGATTTATTTTAAGCCAATATTTTGCTTTTTCCCTGATGCTCATAATTAGCCTTTATTATGACTCCACGTTAAAAACAAACCTGCTTGGTTTATTTAAATGTATCTCATAACTCTCCACTTCGACTTGACCTAAATATGTAAATATGGAGTGATGCCTGCGACGATGAAATACATGAATTTCGTCAATGGTTTTATTTACATTTATCATTCTTTCCTCAGCAAAGTGATCTGTAGGACCTTCCCACTCAAGGACATTGACATCAAGATGATCTTGATATTGTTCCTGAAATTCTTGTTTATCTTCAGTTACAAAAAGGATGATTTTATTGTTATCTCTTGGGGTAACTACTCCGCGTGCAATTGCTTGGTAGCCAGAATAACCCCATATTTCTGCCAGTTCAGGGCGAGTGTACTCTCTGCCAACTTTAATGTTCCTGAATGTTACTGACATGCTGATTCCTTTTTTTTGTTCTAACGCTGATTAGGTTGCCGGCACGTTTTCTGACTTAGGCCGCTGGCACGTCCGTTGACATAGGCCGCCAAATTTCCCAATCAAGTTTGTCTTTGGAATATCTCAGTGAGCAGAGATGGGGGTGGTCAGCATCCTGCAGAGAATAATATTCCTTGTTATTTTTAGGCTAACAGAGAATCTGGCATTAAGAAACCTGCTATCAGTGCTGGCTGTCTGTGGTCGGGGAGGGGGCTACAGGCACGCCTTGATCAAACTGGCGGCCGGCCACATAGATCTGTCGTTCTTATTAAGGGATGCCTGCCGGTGGTGACTGCTGGGCTGCGGAGTGGGTTTTGCTTCACTTATCCAACCCATTAATCCCCAACAGCGTAGAAAAGAACCAGATAACTCTGCTGGGTTTGATGGCAAACCAACCGATGGTCGGGATGATGCCGAGGGTGAAGAAGATCGGTGTGTACTGATCGTTGGGTAGGATCAGGAGAAGTACCAGCCACAGGATGATCCAGATGAGAAAGATGGTGCTGATTACTGTAATCAGCGGGTGAGCAGCATTTTGCTGTGGCATGGTGCGATCCTTGCGGTCTGCGTAGGCAATCACTGTGGTTTGATTAAATAAACGATAGTAGGAATTTAGTTCAATTGGGTACCTATTTTCAAGGCCTAATACGAATTATTTTGCTGAATATAGATCAGCTGCCTGCTTCAGGCGCTCCAGGGTGGCCGTTTTGAGGGTGGCTGGAGCGACCACTTCGACATCGGGGCCGTATTTGAGGATGTCCATCAGTAGTTCGGGGGATTGGCTGTAGGGGATGTGCAGTTCGTAGCGTCCGTCGTCGAGCCATTTTTCCGTCTGCTGGGGGTGCCACTGTTCGCAGGCGACCCAGCGGGCGCGCTCGGCGGTGAAGCGCAGTATGGCTGTTTCGGTAGCGGGACCGGAGAAGATGCCGTAGGCACCGCTGTAGTGCTTATCCAGTGCTTCCGCCGACACCTCTTTTGCGCTCTCTTGCAGGACAGTCGGTTTGTGTATCGCATCCATTGAGAAGGTACGCAGGGCATTGCGCAGGTGACAGTAGGCATCCAGGTACCAGTTGTCGCGGTAGTGGGTGAGTCGCTGGGGGGAGAGGGTGCGCCGGCTGGTCTGGTCATCACGCCGGTTGTAGTAGTCGATGGTGATTTTTTTCCGCTTGGCCGTGGCGCCGGCGATGGTCTGAAAGTGTTCGCTGCCGGTTCTGGCAGCAGCGGTGAGTATACGGATGCGCTGGGTAATCTCGCTGCCACCACCGTGCTGTAGTTTTAGCAACTGGTCGATGCGCTCTTTCAGGGGGGAAAACTGCTGCTCCAGCAGGCCGGGCTGTACCTGGGTAAGTAGCTGCTGGACGCTCAGCAGGGCGTGCAACTCGGAGGCGTTGAACCAGATGCCGGGGAGTTCAAACATCTCTCCCTCGGCGGCATCGTAGTGGTAGCCGTTGCGCTCACGGTCATATTTGATCGGGGCGTTGAGGTAGAGGCGCATCGTCTCGACGATGCGTTTGGCGGTGGCGCGAGAGCACTCCAGCTCCTCTTCGATCCGTTGTCGCGAGACCGGCAGGCGAGAGGCGCTGAGTAGTTTGTGCAGGTTGAAGATGCGGTCGAATCGGTCCATGTTTTCGCTTGCTATCTACAGTAATCCTGAAGGCTATCTTGATGGGGGTGGTTATGCCTGTAGGAGCGAACTTGTTCGCGATGGGCTCCGAGGTGCGTTCCTCGCGAACAAGTTCGCTCCTACTTCTGGTGCACTGCGCTGCGCTTATTGCACCCTACATTTTAGTATCTGTGATGCAATGAGAGGCTGTATCGAGAGTTTTACTCTTGGGCTGTCGCGCTATCTTCCGGGGTGTCCATCTCCCACAGGCGCTCCAGCTGGTAGAAGTCTCGTACCTTGGCCTGCATGACGTGGAGTACAACGCCGTTGAGATCGACCAGGGCCCACTCGCCGTCGTTCAGACCCTCGGTGCCGAGAGCAGGTTCGCCGGCGTCTTTGGCCTTGAAGGCGGCGGTTTCAGCGATGGACTTTACATGACGGCTTGAGTTGCCTGTGGCGATGATCATGATGTCTGTGATGCTGGTTTTGCCGCGAACATCTATTATTTTGATATCTGTTGCCTTCATGTCGTCCAGGGCGTTGAGTACCAGATCGCGAAGTTCTTCTACCGTCATTGAGTTTTCCGTGTGTGTTAAAGGGTATTCGGCGCTATTTTAGCGCGAATTCGGTGCGGATGGGCGGTTTTAACGGTATAGGCTCTTTTTTTCTATGATCTCAAGGACCGCATCGGGTAGCAGGTAACGCGGGGAGCGACCTTGCTGCAGTTGTTCTCTGATGGCGGTGGAGGAGATGGCCAACTGTGTTACCGGCTGGAAAAATATCCGTCCACCGGGTGCGTTTCTTAGCCGTAGGGGGGAGGTGCTTATTCGATCCGGGTAGATCGCCGGGTGCTCCTCACCCGGGCGCTGCATGATCACTAGATGGGCCAGTTGCAGGATCTCTTCCGGCTTGTGCCAGTCGGGAAAGCCGCGAAATGCGTCGCTGCCCATCAACAGGCAGATGGGCTCATCACCTAACTCCCGGCGCAGTGAGTGGAGTGTATCAACGGTGTAGGAGTTGCCCTGGCGCTCCAGCTCGCGCTCATCGACCCGGAACAGCGGGTTGTCGGCAACGGCTGCCTGCACCAGCTCCAGCCGCTGCTGTGGCGATAGTGAGGGCGTCTCCCTGTGGGGTGGCTGTCTCAGTGGGATCAGGCGCACTTCATCCAGTTGTAAGGCCTGCTGCACATCCAGTGCGGTGCGCAGGTGGCCGTTGTGGATCGGATCGAAGGTGCCGCCGAGAATACCTATCATCTCTTCGCCCTGTTATTGGCGAATGTGCCCATCGCCCAGTATCACGTACTTTACTGAGGTGAGGCCTTCAAGTCCGACCGGCCCACGGGCGTGGAACTTGTCGGTGGAGATGCCGATCTCAGCGCCCAGACCGTACTCGAAGCCATCGGCAAAGCGAGTGGAGGCGTTGACCATCACCGAGCTGGAGTCCACTTCGGTTAAAAACTTACGGGCACGGGTAATATTCTCGGTGACAATGCTATCGGTGTGCTGAGAGCTGTGGCGGTTGATGTGCTCGATGGCACTCTCCAATCCATCCACCACGCGGATGGAGAGGATGGGTGCCAGATACTCGGTATCCCAGTCTTCGTCGGTGGCGGATTTGCACCCTTCGATGATCTCGCAGGTGTGGACGCAGCCGCGCAGCTCCACCTCTTTTTCTGCATAGGCGGCCGCTAACATGGGCAGGATATCCTCGGCAATACCTTCCGCCACCAACAGGGTCTCCATGGTGTTGCAGGTGCCGTAGCGCTGGGTCTTGGCGTTGAGGGCGATATCGAACGCTTTGCCGCTATCCGCCTGGTCATCGATATAGACGTGGCAGATACCATCGAGGTGTTTGATCACCGGTACACGGGCATCTTTGGATATGCGCTCGATCAGCCCCTTGCCACCCCGGGGAATGATGACATCCACATACTCGGGCATGGTGATCATAGCGCCGACGGCGGCACGGTCGGTGGTGGCGATCACCTGTACTGCATCACCGGGCAGGCCGACCTGTTCCAACCCGCGCCGGATGCTGATGGCGATTGCCTGGTTGGAGTGAAACGCCTCGGAGCCCCCACGTAGTAGCGTGGCATTGCCCGATTTCAGGCACAGGGCGGCGGCATCCGCGGTGACGTTGGGACGTGATTCGTAGATGATTCCGACAACACCGAGAGGTACTCGCATGCGTCCCCGCTGAATACCGCTGGGGAGGTATTTCATGTCGAAGATTTCACCGATGGGATCATCCAGGGCGGCGACCTGCCGCAGACCTTCGATCATACTGTCGATACGATCCGGGGTGAGGGCGAGCCGGTCGAGGAGGGCGTCGGCAAGCCCTTTGCTTTTGCCTGCCTCAAGGTCTTTGAGGTTCTCCGCCATCAGCATCTCTCGATTGTCGTCGAGATCGTTGGCGATGTTCAGCAGAGCGGCATTTTTGCTGCCGGTACCGGCGGCCGCCAGCAGCCGGGATGCGGCACGTGCCTTGCTGCCAACCTCGTTCATATAGGCGGCGATATCAGTGATTTGGTCGGACATGGTCGTTCCAGTGATTTTTTCGAGTGTTAATCAGTAAAGTCTAACAGACTTTCTATTTTAAACTGCGGCACCTGCCATGCGGCTGGTGATGGTCTGCATCAGACGCCAGGGGTTGTCGCTGCTCTGGCCTTTAATGGCGCGGTCGGTATCACCGCAGAGCAGCAGCAGCTTGCGCCAGTGGGGGGCTTTGGCACGCTGCAGGCCACGGCTTACCAGCGGTTTGCGCTTGTCCCATATATCGCGGCGACCCGCCATCGCCTGCTGGGGTGATCGTCCTTTCTCCACCTCTCCGGCCAAGCTGCAGAGCAGACGAATTTCCCGCGTCAGCGCCCATAGCACAATCGCCGGGGCGGTGCCTTCGGCATGCAGGCCGTTGAGCATGCGCAGTGCATGAGCTACCTTGCCGTTGAGGGCGGTGTCTACCAGCCCGAAAACATCGTAGCGGGCGCTGTCCGATACCGATTCAGCCAGTTGCTCCGGCGTGATGATGCCGGGGCCGTGCAGCAGTAGCAGTTTGTCGATCTCCTGGGCAGCGGCCAACAGGTTGCCCTCGACACGCTCGGCCAGCATCGGCAGGACGTCGGGGGCCGGAGTGAGGCCGACCTTACGCATCCGCTGCTCTATCCACGGTGGTAGTCGCTCACCTTCGATCGGCCAGATCTGTACTACAACACCAACTTTCTCCACACTCTTGAACCATTTGCTGTTGGACTGGTTGCGGTCCATTTTCGGCAGAGTGATTAACAGCAGGGTATCTTCAGGTGGGCGGGCGGCGTATTCGGTGAGCGCCTTGCCGCCATCCCTGCCCAATTTGCCGGAGGGGATGCGCAGGTCGAGGATCCGTTGTTCGGAGAAGAGGGAGAGACTGTTGGCTTCGCCCGCCAGCCTGTCCCAGTCGAAGCGGGCATCCACGTCGATAATTTCACGGCTGCTGTAGCCTTGAGCCTGTGCCTGATTGCGGATGCTGTCTGCAGCCTCACCCATCTGCAGCGGCTCACTGCCACTCAGCAGATAGATGGGGGCGAGCCCCCGCTGCAGATGCTTGCCGAGTTCGTGGAGGCGGGCGCGCATGGTCTGTCAGACAGCGCTTAGAGCTGGGACTGTAGTCTGTGGAGAATACGGCCTATGAGGTCTCTCTGCATCGATTTGCGTAGAAGATCCTCTTCGTTTTGCTTACCCAGTACCTCAGTCTCATTGTGGGCATAGGTGCGGATGACGTTGATGGTCTGCCGTTCTACCAAAGATGATCCGCTGCGATCGATCAGATCGAAATCGATGCCTTCATGTAGTTCATACTCAGCGACATCGCCACTGCTGTCAGTGGAGAGAACCCGACGGTCGCTGCTGCGACTGAGGATACGCAGCGCACTGTTGGCTTCTCCGTTCTCTTTTGCCACGCTGACCTCGCTGCCGCGGAGTTGCCGGGAGAGGTCAACGCGCAGGCTGTCATACTCGGTGAGTCCCTGGATCAGCATCGGACTGATGTGTGCGGGGAGAGCGGCGCTCTTACTGTCGTAGCCACGCAGGTGAAAGCCACACCCCTGGATCAGCCATAGGGTGGTCAGCAGTAGTGCGGTGCGGATGATCTGTTTTCCTCGCATCTTTTTCTCCTGGGCGGTTGTGGCACCCTTACTATTTGTTATCTTACGCAACAATCATGCAGTCTGTTGTAGGAGCGAACTTGTTCGCGAAGAATACGCCTCGGAGCATGTCGCGAACAAGTTCGCTCCTACCAAATATCATTTATCCTTGCCGGGATGGCGGGCTCTTTGATGACTAGTTAGCAACAATATTCACCAGCTTGTTCGGCACTACGATCACTTTGCGCACGGTATTGTCACCGACAAATTTCTGTACATTGTCATCTGCAATGGCGATCGCTTCAACAGCTGCTTTGTCGGCATCGGCAGGTACCTGAATTTTGGCGCGTACTTTACCGTTGACCTGTATCACATACTGGATGCTCTCCTGCACCAGGGCTGTTTCGTCGGTCTGCGGCCAGAGGGCGTTGAGTATCTCATCGCCGTAGCCCAATTCCCGCCACAGGGTGTGGGTGACGTGGGGGCTGATGGGGCCGAGCAGTCGCAGGGTGATGCTGAGTCCTTCGTTCAGTATGGCCCGATCTGCAGGGGTGTCACCCAGCTTGTAGAGGGTGTTGACTATCTTCATGGCGGCGGAGACGACGGTGTTGAACTGCTGTCGCTCGTAGTCAAAGCTCGCCTGCTTGAGCGCAGTATGGATCTCACGCCGTGCCGTCCTCTGCTGATCGTTGAGGTTGCTGAGATCGCCTGGAGCTGTGATGGCATCGCGCCGGTTCCATGCCAGATTCCATAGCCGCCGGATAAAACGGCTGGCACCTTCCACACCCTCGTCAGACCACTCCAGAGACTGATCCGGTGGTGAGGTAAACATGGTATAGAGACGCACGGTGTCAGCGCCGAAGCGGTCCACCATTGATTGGGGATCAACACCGTTATTCTTCGATTTCGACATCTTCTCAATGCCGCCAATCTCTACCGGGTTGCCGTCAGCCGCCAGCTTTGCACTGATCGCCCGCCCCTTGTCGTCATGCTCTACAGTTACGTCATCGGGATTGAACCAGCTTTTGCTGCCGTCCTCTTCATTACGGTAGAAGGTCTCCGCAATCACCATGCCCTGGGTCAGCAGTTTTTTGAACGGTTCATTGGATGTAATCAGGCCGGCGTCACGCATCAGCTTGTGGTAGAAGCGGGCGTAGAGCAGGTGAAGAATGGCGTGTTCGATGCCACCGATATAGTGATCCACCGGTAGCCAGTAGTCGGCGCGTTCGTCCAGCATCTTATCGTCGGCATCGGGGCAGGTATAGCGGGCGTAGTACCAGGAGGACTCCATAAAGGTGTCGAAGGTGTCGGTCTCACGCTCGGCGTCACCGCCGCACTCGGGGCAGCTTACCTGGTACCACTCAGGCATTTTTTTGATCGGTGAGCCACCGGTGGCATCGAATTCAATATCTTCCGGTAGGACGACCGGCAGGTCTGCCTTGGGTACAGGGACGATGCCGCATTTGTCGCAGTGGATCATGGGGATGGGTGAGCCCCAGTAGCGCTGGCGGGAGACACCCCAGTCACGCAGGCGATACTGTACCCGCTTCTCTCCTAATTCTCTCTCTTCGAGGTCGGCGGCAATGGCATCGACCGCATCTGAGTAACTCATGCCGTCATATTTGCCGGAGTTGATGCAGGTTCCGCGTCCTTTGTCGGCGTACCACTCCTCCCAGCCGTCGGTGGAGAAGCTCTCATCCCCAACCTGGATTACCTGGGTGATCGGCAGACCATAAGCCTTGGCGAAATGGAAGTCGCGCTCGTCGTGAGCGGGAACCGCCATCACCGCTCCATCACCGTAACCGGAGAGGACGTAGTTGCCGACCCAGACTGGAATCTGTTCACCGGTCAATGGATGGGTGACGTTGATACCGGTGGGTAGCCCTTTCTTCTCCATGGTGGCAAGGTCCGCCTCAGCGACACTGCCGGTCTGGCACTCTTCGAGGAAGGCGGCTAGCTCAGAATTCTCCTTGGCGGCATGGAGCGCCAGGGCATGTTCAGCGGAGACGGCACAGAAGGTGATACCCATGATGGTGTCGACACGGGTGGTGTAGACCCACAGCTGCTCCTGTTTGCCATCAAGCTCGTAAGGGAAGGCGAAGCGTACACCGTGGCTTTTGCCGATCCAGTTGCGCTGCATGGTGCGCACCTGTTCCGGCCACTCATCCATAGTGTCGAGCTCTTCAAGCAGCTCATCGGCGTAGTCGGTTATCTTGATAAACCACTGCGGAATCTCACGGCGCTCCACCAGTGCGCCGGAGCGCCAGCCGCGACCGTCGATCACCTGCTCATTGGCCAGCACTGTTTGATCTACAGGGTCCCAGTTGACGATGGAGTTTTTGCGGTAGACCAGATCTTTTTTGTAGAGCTCGGTAAACAGCCACTGTTCCCACTTATAGTAGTCGGGTTTGCAGGTCGCCAGTTCACGGCTCCAGTCGTAACCGAAACCGAGGGTGCGCAGTTGCCCCTTCATATAGTCGATGTTGGAGTAGGTCCAGTCGGCGGGCGCCATCCTGTTTTTGATTGCAGCCCCTTCAGCAGGCAGGCCGAAGGCGTCCCAGCCCATCGGCTGAAGCACATTTTTTCCAAGCATCCGCTGGTGGCGTGTGACTACATCGCCAATGGTGTAGTTACGCACGTGCCCCATATGCAGCTTGCCGCTGGGGTAGGGGAACATTGAGAGGCAGTAGTATTTTTCCCGGCCGGGCTCCTCGGTGACTTTGAAGCTGTTGTTGGTCTCCCAGTATGATTGGGCTGCGGACTCGATCTCCGCCGGGTTGTATATCTCTTTCATCGTCTAAATAGCTGCTGAATGGTTTTAAAAAGCTGAATCAGCGAAGGATACCCTAGGAGCCTGTCCGAGAATAGAGAACCTACTGCGGAAATCCCATTTTGGCCCTTTTCCCCGCTCATTTTCGTTGAATAAGAGTAACTATTCCATCCCTTGGGTCCGTAAACGCTACATCCATGTAGCACTGCTCGCCTCAAATGACCAAAAAAAATGACTCAAAATGGAATTCCCTCGCTACGGCTCCTATTCTCGGACAGCTTCCTAGAGCGGGGTATACATGAAGCTGTTGTCAGCCATTTATCAACCAGAGGAACGAATTGCCTTGAGTTTTCCGCTCTTTGTGTAATAACTACTGAATAGGAGATGTGTTTATATCGTGTCTGATGAGGAGTATGTGATGACCGAGCGTGATCCGGTTGACCGTCTGGTCAATGCTTATGAGAAGATGCTGGAGCAGGTGGATGAGGTGCTCGATAAGGCGGAGAAGAATACTCTGCCGATGTTACGTAAGAGCATCGATACCGCCCGCGACAAGATGGTGGAGATGAATGAGTTGACCCGTGAGGAGGCGGAGAAGATAGGTGGCTATCTGGAACGTGATATGAAGGATGCAGCTCACTTCCTTAGCGAAACCGGTGAGGAGTTTCGTCATTGGTATAAATTTGATGTGGAGCTGATCGAAGCACGGATGATGGAGTTGTTTGCCAAGGTGGCAGACAGAACCCGGCTGGAGATGGAACGCTTTACCCATCAGATGCGGGAGGCGTCGATGTATCACACCGGTGAAATTACCGGTCCCGGTACGCTGATCTGCACAAAATGCGGCAAGGAGCTGCACTTCCATAAAACCGGGCGTATCCCGCCTTGTGGCAAGTGCCATGCTACTGAGTTTGAGCGTGGTGGTGATTAGCCTTAAACTTTCATAACGCAATTTTTGTCATGCATCAAAATGACAAATGTCGTTCCTGGGTGAGTGCCCATTAATTACTGGTAAATCATCACTTCCTACAGCAATATGGCTTGATCTGACTCAAATAAAAACCGGCGAACCAAGCTTAGAGTTACAGATTGAATTAATATTATAATGTAAGGGGTTATTTATCATGTTGAGGCGCAGTTTTCTCACGTCTGTGTGCGGCTTTATTTTGTTGGGGCTGCTCTCTGCCGCCGCCGATGCGGCCACTATGACTTATGGTGAGGCGATCAATAAGGCCGGTCGGCAACGCATGTTGAGCCAGCGTATCGTCAAGTCCTACTGTCAGATGGGCCAGGATATTCGCTTTTTGGTGGCGAAGAAGCAGCGCAAGGGGGCAATTGCGCTGTTTGATAAGCAGTTAGCTGAACTGAAGTTGTTCAACAAGGATGGTGAGACCCGGCGGGCGTTACAGTTGACAGAGAAACTCTGGTTGCCAGTGAAGCGAGCCGCTATGGGGAAGCCGACGAAGCTAAGTGCGAAGAAGCTGCGTGCCAATGCCGAAAAACTACTGGTTTCAGCTCATCAGGTAGTGTTGCTGCTGGAAGATCAGGCAGGAACGAATCAGGGGCGGCTGGTTAACATTGCGGGTCGCCAGCGAATGCTCTCACAGCGAATGGGCAATCTCTACATGTTGCAGAGCTGGGGGTATGAAGATGAACTTTATAAGGCTGATTACGACAAGGCCGTCGGGGAGTTTGAAGATGCGCTGGGTGAGTTGAAGGGCGCCAATGAGAACACACCCGAGATCAGCCGGGCTCTAAAGGAAGCGGGTCAGTTTTGGGATATGTTCAAACTGAGCTCTCGCATGGACCCCGGCCAGTTTGTGCCGGGATTGGTGGCGAGGATGCTGGACAAACTGCTGGTGAAGATGAACGATATCACGGGTATGTATGCCGCCCTGCCAGCGGCGAAGTAGCTGGTCCAAAGGTTCCGCTGTTGCCGATAAACACCCCCAAGGGGGAGGGTGTTTATCGGAAAGCCACCTCCAGACAAAAAAACCGCCGTATTCGGCGGTTTTTTTGTGTTCTGCAAGGGACCTGGATCTTATTTGATCTTGGACTCCTTGTAGGCTACATGCTTGCGGGCTTTGGGATCATATTTGGTGATCTCCATTTTTCCCGGCATGTTGCGTTTGTTCTTGGTTGTGGTGTAAAAATGGCCGGTACCGGCGCTGGAAACGAGTTTGATTTTTTCACGCATGATCTCAGTTCCTTATTTTTTCGCCGCGGGCGCGCATTTCGACAAGCACGACATCAATGCCTTTCTTGTCAATCAACCGCATGCCGCTGGCAGAGACGCGCAGGCGGACCCAACGATTCTCACTCTCCACCCAAAAGCGGTGGTGGTGGAGGTTGGGAAGAAAACGACGCCGGGTCTTGTTATGGGCGTGGGATACGTTGTTTCCGGCAACCGGACGTTTACCCGTCACCTGACATACTCTGGACATTGCTGAAATCCTCAAAAAGCCTGTTCAGTCCGCCGTTCCGGCGCACCGCTTAAATCTGTCAAACTGTCCCGTAGGACTGTGAAGAGGCGGATTTATACCAGATAGATATTTTACAGGCAAGTTTTTCTTTGTGGGCAAGTTGCCGGTTGTCAGTGGTCAGTGGTCAGTGGTGGGGGTAATTAAAGTGTGATATTTGCATATAAATCAATGAGTTGTCTAGAATGCTGGTGCTTTTCAATAAGCCCGTACCGCAAGGATGCAGTGACATCTGAGAGTTACTCATCTGCACAGAATTATTGAGAAGTTAAGAACGGTGGTATTTTTAATCTTTCTAAATACGGATGGGGGGAATTCAAGGTTGGCATATGGTTTGAGGATGGAATATCTTTTTTGCCAACTGCCAACTGCCAACTGCCAACTGCCAACTGCCAACTGCCAACTGCCAACTGCCAACTGCCAACTGCCAACTGCCAAC
>JBEVXU010000050.1:0-21666 GCA_040505895.1 Sedimenticola sp.
CCAACATTAACATTAGAGGCACCTCGATCAAAACACCCACAACCGTTGCTAGTGCTGCGCCCGAGGATAAGCCAAATAGTATAACGGCTGTAGCAATTGCTACTTCAAAGTGATTGGAAGCACCAATTAGTGATACTGGTGCTGCATCTTGATAAGAGAGCTTAAACCACCTAGAAAATACAAAATACCCTAGAGAAAAGATAAATACTGTTTGTATTAGTAATGGAATTGCAATCCATAGAATGGTTAATGGGTTTGAAACAATAACTTCACCTTTAAACGAAAATAGAAGAACTAGAGTAATTAATAGAGCCGCGATACTAACCGGTGTTAGCCAACGTAGAAATCTCTGATTAAACCAATCCATTCCCTTGTATTTGATAATTATTTTTCTCGAAAAATACCCGGCTACCAATGGTAATGCGACATAAATAGAGACAGAAAGAACCATGGTCTCCCAAGGCACCGGCATAGAGTTCACGTTTAATAGTAATCCACCCAGCGGCCCATAAAGAAAGAGCATCGTGAGTGAATTAATTGCCACCATAACTAGCGTTAACCCATCATTTCCTCTGGACAAATGGCCCCACATTAAGACCATAGCTGTACATGGAGCAATGCCAAGTAAAATGGTGCCCGCAATATAGCTTCTCCATAACTCCACTTCCTCTCCATTCGCTAGTATTTCTGTACCAGGTAAAAAGTCTCGGAATAAATACCCTAAGAATAGATACGATATGGCAAACATGCTAAATGGTTTAATCGCCCAGTTTATGAATAGTGTCAACATAACTGGCTTTGGCGTCTTTGCTGATTTAAGGACGTGTGCGAAATCTATTTTCACCATAATGGGATACATCATGAAGAATAAGCATACGGCGATGGGAATTGACACCTGATAAATAGAAAATTCATTCAGGGTAGTGGCAACACCTGGTGCTATTTTTCCTAAGAAAATCCCACCAGCAATGCAAAGCACTACCCATATAGTTAAATAACGCTCGAAAACTGGCAGCTTATTTTCAGACATACCAGCCAACTCTTCCTCCGAACAAATTTTTCACGAACCTAACGCCTTGCTCACCGGTGGAGTAAGTTGGCGCATTTTTTTGCAAATAATTCGACAGCTTACAGAGTCTGCGTGCAGTACACTTATTAGCAGAATTTATAGTTTAGAGCATGTTTCTATTGAAATAATTAGAATTTTCAAATTCTATAATATTTGCACCTATATTAGGTACTGTAGGAAATATAGATGTTAATCCTTGAACAATATTTTTTGATAAATCTATTTTTTGCTCATCGGTTCTACCTTCCATTATATATGCGAAAACATGTATAAAATCTGCGATTTTGTTACCAGTGGAATATTTTTCAAACGAATTAACTCTTACTTTTATATCATGCTCACTAAACAGTCCTGTTGATTTTGCAGCAAGGTGAATATTCTCAATGAGAGTTTCTTCAGGATGCAATTTGAAAATACTTTCAGAACAATCAGTTAAGAAATGTGGCATTGTTTCTCCTGGGGGTATAAGTTGGTGCTGCTAACGCTGCCTTCAGCGGTACATGCGCGCTAGCGACTGTATCCCATGCAAGGCATTGTACATTATTGATATGTATTTCCTTCATGCTTCAACCAACCACTTGTGTGAACATTATTTGGGTCATGATGTGTCCAATGGATTACTCCACCTTTTGAACTCCACTCATACTCACCATAAAACTCAACAGTATCCCCTGTTCTTATTCCACTTATTCTCTGGGCCAAGTCAATGTTGTGAGCTACTAATAATGTTTGACCGCTACTCATTTTTAATATTAATTTTTGATGTCTTGATCCATCACGATCATCGGGCAATATCTTTATGACTTTACCTTGCCCCTGAACTTGTAAGTTACTTTGTCTATTTCTATATGCTGTTTCTAGTGTGCTATCAGAACCACTGGATAATGAGCCAAGGTTTGGTATTGAAATGCCTTGATCTTCTGCATAGCTATAAACAAGCGCTGCTATAACAATAAGTAATGCGATCTTTTTCATGATTTATTAATCTAACAGTCAGTAGCAGGCAACTTGCCCCCTAACCCATCTATATCCAACTTCAGCATGCACCTTGCCCGCTAACCAGTAGAATCCGACGTGGATTCGGGAAAGTTGCTCGAAAATTATCGGGAATGTTTCCATCTATTTCCATGGAAACCTGTGCATTAAATGTGAAACTGCTTCCCTGTTTGAATACTAATAACTTATTTTTCAACGAATTACCATAAAAACCGGAAGGGATACTCAGTACTCTTTTTTCATGCGCGTTGAAGAAAATGGAGTTTTGCCTTCTAACCCGCTTATTCTATCGATAGACAAGATCACTCCCCTATCGGCTTTTCGCAATCTTAAAATTCCATTGAAATTACCGCTCTATTTTGAATGCGGGTTTTCTTGTTGTGATGGCATGATTTCGAAGCCACCGATCCAGGCTGGTAGTGCCTTGTATCGTGAGCGGTCCAGCCTACTCAGTGCCTGAGCACACTGCTGCATTCGCTCTTTCGAAAACGTCTTGAGCATCCACCACCCCCCTGTCTCCACTTCACCGGTGACCGCTACGATGGAGAGGTCGTTATATTCCGCCCAGCGGCGTGCCAGAGGCTCGGCTGTAACTGCGACATAGACATCACTGTGCAGCAGCATGCTCAGTGTCCCTACATGGTTATCGACATAAAAGAAGGTGTCACGACGCTCGTCCACACCTGCATTATGCAAAAGCTGCAACGGTAGGTGATACCCGATCAACGACTTTTTACCCATGAATGCAATCCGCTCTCCCTTAAGTGAACTCAGCTCGTCAATGCCGGTGGAGGCATGCACCAGTATTGCACCGCGCACCAACAACTCCCCCTCCAGTGTCTTGGCTCTGGCGATGAGTTGATAATCAGGTCGCTTCTTTCTGACAATGGAAACCGGACGGGAGTCAAATAGCAGATTCGCAGAAACACCAGTGGAGGGGTCTTGTAATACGGCACTGCAACCCTCTTCGTTTAGGGCTGCAAGCAGGTTGTGTATATGGCGTTTGCCTGAATTCCCACCATCATCATGGTCGACAGTCACACTAACAGGAGTTGAATCTGCAAATATCTGGGCGGCCGACACAACAGCAGGAAGCAGAAGGAGAGATAAGACGGTGGTGTGCAGTATGCGGGATAGGTACATTGGGGAATCACTCTGCTTCATTCAATGAGTCAAGAAGTCTGGAGTGATTAAATATCAAACAGCTAACATTTATCTTCTCATAGCTTCTAGCCGACACTCCAATCTGCACTATAGCGCTACGTAAATATAGCAACTTCCCACGCTCCCATTCCAGTTAACTTGGGAGTGGATGCGATAGGTTTACCCTCGCTTGTCAGCTTTGACTGTTCTCTACATTTTGTAGAGAACAGTCAGCTGCTGAATCCCGCTAGCTTGCCGCCGCCAGTGCCTGCTCAATGTCAGCAATGATGTCGTCGATATGCTCGATACCGATGGAGAGACGTACCATGTCTTCGCTGACACCCGCCGTCGCCATCTCTTCGGGACTAAGTTGACGATGGGTTGTAGTTGCCGGATGACAGGCGAGGGTCTTGGCATCACCGATATTGACCAAGCGCACAGCCAGTTGCAGCGCATCGATGAACTTGGCACCCGCCTCCTTACCACCCTTGATACCGAAGGAGAGAATACCGGATGCCTTGCCGCCCATGTAGCGTTCCACCAAAGGTTTGTCGGGATGGCTATCGAGACCGGCGTAGCGCACCCACTCTACCTGAGGATGATCCTGGAGGAAGTTTGCGGCTACCATTGCATTCTCACAGTGTCGATCCATCCTCACATGGAGGGTCTCAATCCCCTGGAGGATCTGGAAGCTGTTAAAAGGTGAGATGGCTGCTCCCATGTTGCGTAGCGGCACTACCCTCGCCCGGCCGATAAAAGCCGCCTCGCCCAGCGCTTCTGTATAGACTACGCCGTGGTAGGAGACATCAGGCTCGTTGAGACGACGGAAGCGCTCTTTGTGCTCGGCCCATGGAAACTTTCCGGAGTCCACAAGAATGCCACCGATGGAGGTACCGTGGCCACCCATGTATTTAGTTAGGGCGTGGACAACGATATCAGCACCGTGTTCAAAGGGACGACAGAGGTAGGGCGAGGGTACCGTATTGTCGACGATCAGAGGTACGCCGTGGGCGTGTGCCATTGCCGCCATTGCGGAGAGGTCAGCCACATTGCCGGCAGGGTTGCCGATGGACTCACAGAAGACCGCCTTGGTCTTATCATCGATCAACGCCGCCATGGCATCCACATCGCGGTAGTCGGCGAAGCGAGATTGAATACCCAACTGCGGCAAGGTGTGGGCAAAGAGATTGTAGGTACCACCGTAGAGGGTGGAGGTGGTGACGATGTTGTCTCCCGCCTCAGCAATGGTGAAGATGGCATAGGTGATAGCCGCCATGCCGGATGCCAGCCCGAGGGCGCCTATGCCCCCCTCCATAGCCGCCACACGCTTCTCCAGCACATCGGTGGTGGGGTTCATGATACGGGTGTAGATATTGCCCTGCACCTTCAGATCAAATAGATCGGCGCCATGCTGGGTGTCATCGAATGCATAAGAGGTGGTCTGATAGATCGGCACCGCTACAGCTTTTGTGGTGGGATCCGACTCAAAACCGCCGCGCACTGCCAGAGTTTCAATTTTCATAGTAGGCTCTCCTCCGAACCTGGGTGGTTATTAATAGTTATTGTGGCCTATGGTTCCGCCAGCTTATTGAAGCCGATTAACTTGGCTAACTGCTTCAGCTGATCTTTGTGATGCGCTACCTGTGGCCGTTACAAGCGTTATCGGTAGGCAGCCAAGCTTCAATAGTAGTCTTCAATGAAGGGGGATACCAGCAGCAGCCTGGGTATTCATCAGTCCCCCAGGGCGCGGTCTTGATTGGATTACGCTATGGCACTGAGGGCTTAATCAATAATCGCTCTGCAGAATAATTCTGAAGTCGATTGTAGGAGCGAACTTGTTCGCGAAGAACATGCCCCAGAGCCTGATCGCGAATAAATTCGCTCCTACAGGCGCACTTTTCTCTGTGAAAACGGCGTTTCAGGATTATTGTGCATAGCCACTTTGATTTAATACACCCTTATCCTAGCCTTCTCCCTCGTAGGGAGAAGGGATTGGTGCTTTTACGACACCCTCCGTAGAGAGAAAAAACCGGAGCTTTTACAACACCCGCGGTGGAGAGAGAGTGCTTATTCCGCACTTTGCTTCAGAGTATGGGCCGAGTGAGGCCCAAGGGGTATTACGGAAGATCACTGCGCCTGAACAGAACAAATCCGAGGGCTGCACTGGCGGTACCGAGAACCACCGGATAGACAAAAGCGTAAACCATGTAACCGGTCTGGCCGAAGTTATCGAGAATAACGTAGGCGGAGGGACCGAGCAGCACCAGTTGGGGGTCGAACAGCATCATGGTGGCGGTACGGAATACCTGCATCGGGTTGGAGAGGGCGATAGCCACCGCCGTCTCGGCGGGCAGGTGCTCCTGAATCAACACACCGAGAAGGATCAGGTCGAGAAACAGCAGTAGGGTCAGCCAGATGACGAATGCCGCACCCTGGGCCACATCCGACGAGCGGGCGATGGTGGAGATCAGCATACCGATACCGAGAAAGCACCAGGCCAGCGCCATCAACAGGCCGGTATAGTAAACCAGCAGGTTCCAGGGCACCTCCACCTGTTGCATCATACCCCAGACCACCGCACCCACCATGGCGAGAAAAACCGGTAAAAAAACCACCAGGAAACGACCGAAGATCTTTCCCCAGAACCAGGCGCTGAGGCTTATCGGTAATGACAGCAGGTACTCGAATACCCCCGCCTCACGATCACCCGCCACAGAGCGCACCGTAGTGATCAGTACAAACACCGGCAGTATCGCCATTGATAACTGAATGTAGGTGAGCAGCAGCCGCGACAGGCCGGTAAAACCCATGATGCGTGACTCGGCCAAACCATAGGCAAAAAGCACCACCACCAGTCCACCAAAGACCATGGTGTAGACCATGAACCAGCGCGCCCGAAGTGACTCGATGATATCCGCATAGGCGGTAAGCCAGAGATGTTTCATTGGTCTGTTTTATCCGTTATCTGTTGTGGTGACGCTTGTGCAGCCTCACGCCGTTTCTTCTGTTCGTCAAGACGTTCAAGCAGGTCGACGCCGTGAGCGTTGAAGTGCTCTTCGGTATTGCGAATATCCTCCAGCGCCTGACTATAGTCGAGGCTGTCGGGAGTCGCAGTGAGCTGTGCCCCCAAACCGTACTCCATCGGTGTCAGGTGCCCTTTTACATAGTGTGCTTTTCTGGCATCTATCCAATCGCCGCTACGATGGTCGGTGACCCAGATCTCAGTCTTGGAGTCATCTTTGAATGGCTTATCCTCCAACCACAAGGCGGCACAACCGATATCATCAAACTTGAGCACTTTTGAACGCTTGCCGGCAATGGGATAAAAGCGCACCTGAGCGGAGTGAACCCGATCACTAAGCACCATGCGGCAACGCTCACAGGCATCACGGTCCCACTTCACCTCTTTGGCACCGGTACCCGGATCACCGGAACAGGCAGTGAGCAACAGCAGCAGAATCATCGGCACAATGGCCGATAGGTTCTTAGCCATTTCTTACCGCCTCAAGTTCACTCTCCTCATCCATCTGGATACTGGCCAGCAGTGCAGCGTAGCGTGACAGCACACCGAGGAAGCGCAGGCGGTCGGGACCAGCCACATGACCGCTCCATGTCAGGCCATTGTCTGTACCGACAAAGCCCCATTGGCCAATGGCCTTGGCGAAAGCCTCTTCCGCCTTGATCAATCCGATGCGGCAGTATAGACGACTCGACATATCCACCAGATCGGCTACTTGGTCATCCAGGACCACGATGCCCTGATCCATCTCAATTACACGATTGACCAGGGGCGCCACCTCATCAAGGCGGTGGCTGGAGATAATCATTGCCGCATCATCCTTCTTCTCCGCCAGCAGTTGGAAAAAGATATGACGCGCTTCGGGGTCGAGGTTGGCCGCAGGCTCATCGAGTACCAGTAGCTCACTGTCACGCCCAAGTGCAATGGCAATCAGCAGCTTCTGCTTCTGACCGCCAGAGAGTTTGACAAAGGGCTGGTGTTTGAACTGCTCCGTATCCAGACCCAGGCGGCCGGCTACATCATGCATTCTCTTGGGATCGGCATCACACAAGCTGGCGGCAAAGTGAATCAACTGCCCTACCGGCATCTTTAGTGGAGGTGGCAATTGGGGAACAAAACCCACCTTCGACAGCACCTCCCGGCGGTGGTCACGTGGATTCATGCCATCGACTGTCACGCCCCCTTCGCAAGTGTACTCACCCAGAAGACAGCGGATCAGGGTGGTCTTACCGGCACCATTTGACCCTACCAAGGCAATACGGTGGCCACGCTCAATCTTGAGCTCAACCCCTTTCAGTACCTCGTTGCGTCTGAATTTTTTAACGACATTTTGAAAATGGATCATTAAACAACCTTTTAAATAAGGGGCCGGCTATTAAATATTGGTCTCGCGCAAAGGCGCAAAGTAAAAACAGAGGTTCTATCTCATTTAGAGCATACACACAACAGTAGAGGAGGAGTGGTTATTACCTCGCTCTTCTTTGTCTCTTTGCGCCTTTGCACGAAAAAAGTTCTGCACAGGTGCCTTTAAACTCCGATCACTACACCACTAACTACAAATGTTTTCCCAGCCCCTTGAACTCAAACTTGAGACTATCAGTCGGGCAGATGTCGATGCACATACCACAACGGGTGCAGTCGGCACTGAGATCCACATCAACATCCTGGGCACGCCCCTTGATGGTCAAGTCAAGTACATGTGGAACCAGACACGCCTTGCGGCAATCACCCTCATGATGACAATCCTTAGCATTAAATTTCACTCTCAACGGAGAGATCACCCCTACCACCCCATAGGTAATACCTATAGGACAGGCATAACGGCACCAGGCACGGCGCGAATAAAACACCTCAACCAGAAGTAGAAAGGCAATCCAGATCAAAGCAATTCCCGGCCCATAAATCAATGCTCTACTGACAATGCCGGTGGGTGAAATGGTTTCAAATACCGTGTAACCGGTAACAATCGACAGACAGGCAAAGATCACATACAGCAGTGTTCGGGCACGACGGTCAAAGGTATGGTTCTTAATGATTTTTTTACGTACCAGCCAAAGATGGATCATCTCCGCCCACTCGGAGAGCAGGTGATAAGGGCAGGCCCATGAGCAGAAGGTGCGCCCACCCAGCAACAGCCAGAGAATAAAGATAGTAACGGTGCCGATCACCAGGTTAAGTACCAGTTCCTTGAATGCCAGCATCACATGAAGGGCGGAGTTAAGATCCGCCATGTGGAAGCCGATAAAGCGGGAAGCGGTCATCGCCCCCTCGAGCAGCTGTATATCGAAATAGAAAGAGACGACAAACAGCAGATTCACAACCAACAGTGTTATCCAACGACGATTTCGCCACCGCTTGGGTTGACCCTCATGGGCGGCATGGATGGCGATCATCTCCTCTTTGGTGACTTTTTGCTGCTTTTTGTAGAAATGGACCCTTTTGGCCGCGGGAGTAATCTCATCCGGTTGAGGCCGTGTGGCCGCGCCGCCAAACAGCTGTTTGAATGATTCTCTAATGTATTTCATAGCGACCTCAAACCATCTCGGTGATCTTGTCGATATCGATGACAATAGCGGCAGGCTCTGGGGGGCAGATCATCTCGCAGACACCACAGCCGACACACCCCTCCTTGATCACAGGATGGATGCGCGTAACGCCATCTGCCATCTCAATCGGCTCAAGGGCAATAGCATGTTTCGGGGGGCACTCATTACCGTGCCGCTCCGCTACACGCTCCACTTTTTTGTTCTTTGCGGCCTCATCCTCCTCAAGACACTGGGTAATACGGATTTCGATTGGGCACTGGCGTACACAGAGATCACACAGCTCCAGGTCGTAGGGGTGGTCGGCCACACGTATCGGATTCCAACGATCCACCTCGTCGTAGCGCAACAGGCCCTTATAGTCCGGTCCCCTCGCTGCTCCTTTGAACCCTTTTCCCTGAACTGCCAAACATTTTCCGGGACTGGCGAGACGAGCAAAACCCATGCGTGTATCTGCAGGGAAATTGAGTTCGTGGGTAAGCGATCCGGTAGGACAGGCCAATACACACTGCAGACCATCACATGAGAAGTCACACGCCTGTTCGCGGGCATCGATATAAGGGGAGCCGACGCCAAAACCTTTATCCAGATCCGCCAGCTTGATCGCCTCGACCGGGCAGACCTGAACACACTGGCCACACTTGATACAGGAGGAGAGAAACTCTTTCTCATCATCAGTGGTTTTCAATGCCCCTGGTGGGCGCAGAGCTAATGTCTTACCCTGGATTACCGGCAGAAAACCGAGCAGAGAGAAGCCCACCACACCCGCTGCCATGACGGAAGTACGTAGAAATTCACGGCGCGACCGCTCCCTACGTTTAGCAGAGAGCACCGGTTTACGCTTTGTCTCTTTTTTGTCACTCATTCAGGTTGTTACCTTTAACAACTGTGTATTTAGGCAATATTTGGAAGGAGCGAACTTGTTCGCGAAGAACACACCTCTGAGCCAATCGCGAACAAGTTCGCTCCTACTGTTTCAGTGAATCACGCAGCGCCTTCAGCGCATCAAACTCAGCTTCAACCGGTACAGTAGTCCCCGGCTCACCATCGCTTGCAACTTCCTTCCGGGCCAGTCCCATCGTCATCAGTGGCTTCTCATCCCGCAAAACCATTTCCGGATCGGTAAACGGTGCCAGTCTTTCAAGAAAATCCAATACTTCCAGCACTGGCGAGCCCTTGAAAAACTGTGCAGACGGTACATCCATCCAGATACGGTCGGCATAGTTGTAGAGTTCATAGGGCTTGTCACCGACACCATCAAGGTTCTGATCAAAACCTTCGTAATCGTCCCAGAAGTTACCGTTCCACTTGTTACGCTTTGCCGTTCTTGCACCACCAACAGCCACCTGGGTGATATTACCTTTCAGGCTGTTGCCCTTGAGAATATTACCCTGCCAGTCATTGAGAAAGAGGATGCCGATGCCGCTGTAAGCGATCAGATTGTTGCTTACCCTGTTGGTGGTATCAGGCTGATAGGGTGATACATCGAGATAGATACCCGTAGCACAATAGAGTATCTGATTATCGATAATATCGACATTAGAGGTCTCTTTGAAACCTATACCCATGCCGGTGGCACCGATGGCGTGGGCGATGTAGTTACCCTTTACCACCACATCGTCGCTATACATCAGAAAGATGCCGACGGAGTTGTCCTCGAAATGGTTATCCAGCACCTCATTGAACTGGGAGTACATAAAGTGCAGAGAGTAACGACCACCACGGGCATCGTTACGGGCGATCAGATTATTCTTGGAGTACCAAACAACGATATCTCTGGAACCTCGCACCACATTATCCGTCACCTTATTACCGAAGCTGTACCAGAGGCGGATCGCATCTCCACGCATCCCCAACTCCACATCTTTGGATGAGATTCGATTGCCACGCACTATGTTGTTCGTGGACTGTGCCAGGTCAACCCCAAACAGGCAGTCATCAATGACATTATCCGTCACGACATTGAAATTACCCTTCACCTGGACACCGGAATCAAGATCGTTATGGGATTCACCCGAGTTAGTCAGGTGCAGGTTCTTGAGTGTGGCACCGTCGGTCTTGAGATAGATAACCGATCCCTTACCACCGGAATCGATAGTCACCTCACCGCGACCATCAATGGTGATGGGGTCGCTTATGGTCACCGGGCCGGCGTATGTTCCTGGAGGAGGAGTAAGGATGCCATTGGGCTCGGTGGCATCCACCAGTGCCTGAAAAGAGGGGTAGCCCTCTCCATGCACCGGCAATACCAAGCAGGTGAGAAGCAGAGCAAGATACAAGGCACCTTTGCTTGGATTGCACTTTCTCAGGAACACAGAGTACACAGAGGAACTCAGAGCACGCAGAGAAAGACCATTGATTTTCATATTGCTTACTTAAGCCCAGCCCGGTGCCTGATGTATGCCCGAAAACAGTAATTTTAGCACTAAGTAACTCAAGTTTAGGAGTTCAAATAACGTAAAAGGCTTGGATAGGCCGTCCCTTCTCCCTCAGGGAGAAGGACAGGATGAGGGAAATTAGAAGAATCAAAGCGTTAGCTTTTCAACTCCCCTCACCCCAACCCTCTCCCTGAGGGAGAGGGGGCTATCGAACTCCGAAACTTGAGTAAGTAATCTCTGTGCTACTCAGCGTTCTCTATGATCCTGTTTTACCCCATTAAGAACTGAGGGACCATCAGCCCCTATCACTGAACTGTTTCTTGCGGATCAACGCTGCAACCGCCAGTACCACGGAGGTCACCATCATCAGGCCAAAACCTGTGGAGGGATAGGAGTGGGTGGCAAACTGTGCCACCTTACCCTGCCCAAACACGGTGGGCATAAACTGTTTTACCGTGAAAGCACCCATGTCATTTAGGGTATGCCCATACCACCACAACCAGGCGGAATAGTCGATAATAAAGAAGAGGGGCAGTGCCATCGGCACCAGCACCAGTAGCCAGTAGAGGAGACCGCTATTCTTGCGGGCACCGAAGACCAGCAACACCATAGCAGCAATCAGGCCAAAGAAGGCGACATTGACCGCAATCTTGAGAGTCGCAACCATGGGTACAATCTCTTCCTGGTTATTGAAGTAACGGCCCAGGCTCTTGCCGTAGTGCCAAGTCATCACCTGGAAGGTACTTCCATCCCAAGCAACAGGTGCCTCCTGTTTCTGCTGATCCCTGTCGTAGGTGATACGAAGCTGCTCGATCAGTTCGGCTTTGCCGGCCGTGCCTCCCTTGTTATTCTTATCCATTTCGGATGGCAACACGACACTGACACCGGACTCTGCCAGTGAATCTTTCAATACGCCAACAATACCGCCGATCACAAACTCCGGCTCATCCGACCTATCTCCACCGGCATCCTGATCGAGGGAGGTCACAAGCGCTTCAACATAGCCTCCATTCTCCATGCTGAAGCCGCCGTCGGTGTACATGGTCAAATACATCCAACCGATAATACCCGCGAAACCAAGGCTCATGATTCCCATACGGACCTTCGGTTTGGTGCACATGAAGCCGACCAGCATCACACCCAGCATCACCAGCAGAAACTGGCTAAATGCCCGCTCCACCGGACCACCGGCAGCGATCGGGTACATGCCAACATAGTGGTTGATTGTGTCCATCTCATGGACACAATCAAGCGCCTCATCTTCCTGAATCTCAGCCTTGTCCTGCTTTGTACAGCCGTTGAATACACCATTCATATGAAAATGAATACGTACTCCATCCGGGAATGACTCAGCCGGATAGTTTGGCGCGGTCAATGACACCCACCAGGTAGGTGCATAGAAGATGGCGATAAGAAGCCCCATAGCCACCAGGGAGAGTATGCCTACTTGAACTGTTTGCTTAGACTGCATAGCTGCGTTCACGATCTCGTTGGATTTGTGGGTGCCTGAATTCAGTATTTTGAATCCCCGGCGATAACTCCCTAATGCTGTAGCAAAAGGATCTTGCGACCTGCCCGCCTGACAGGCGTGCAAGTATCTGATAATTCCGGGTCAGCTTTCAGCCCGGCCTGAACTCTTCTCGTGTACTTCCTCACCCAATGGAATGGGCTCGGGGATTGATGCCGGCTGCCACCCGTGTACGGGTGGCAGCCAGTGGTACAGAATCAATCGTAATCAGGATTCTGATAATCCACTGAAGGAGCCAGATCACCCTTGGGTACAGGCATACGGGAGACGTAGTTGATCACCATCTCCATATCCTTGTCACTGAACTCCTTGATCTGCTTGACCATGTCCGGGTTGGCGTTGCGGCGCTTACCGTCGCGAATCCACTCAAACTGACGCAGCATATAGTTGTAGTGCTG
Source organism: Sedimenticola sp. (assembly GCA_040505895.1). Classification (GTDB taxonomy): domain Bacteria; phylum Pseudomonadota; class Gammaproteobacteria; order Chromatiales; family Chromatiaceae; genus Vondammii. The sequence continues at coordinate 13,075 of JBEVXU010000050.1, forward strand.
ACCATGGATCTTGGGATAGAACTTTTCGGCATTACCTTCACCGAAGTCACCGTGGCACTGCACACAGTTATCATCATACAGCTTCTTGCCTTGGGCAAATTCAGGGAAAAGCTTATTCCACTGTCCTTTACCGTTACCAGGGTTCATCGGCAATTTGGCAATATAGGCGGTGACATCCGCTACCAACTGAGCTGGCTTGATGTCTCCCTCATGATAACCGGCCGCTTGCAGAATCTGGTCGTCCAGAGCAAAGGGGTACATGGTGGGATTATCCCGGTTTAGGGCACGAATATCGGCCAACTGCTTGACCAACACTTCACGGTGCTGTCCCGCCAACTGAGGGAAAGTGCCGTCTTTCAAACCCCACCCCTCCAACAGGTGACAGGCGGAGCAGACTTCATATACAGCAATGCCACGGTCACGATCAGGCACAAGCAGCATTGCTTCATCCTTCTCACCACCCGCCTCGTTCCAACCGGCGACTGCACCCGTATCTGAAGCACCCGCACTACTGCATAATGCGATACTAATGGCGGCTGTCAGACTCTTCAGTATTGACTTAACATTCATTACACTCTCCTGCTCCTCCCGACATCAGGAGGATAAACAATCAGTTAACGCTTACCAGATTTAACCGACAAGCTCTAGTATAAGGTCGGAAACAGCTCTCCGCTCCGGCATGGGAGTGTGCCATAGAGAATATTAGCAACCTTTGATATACATCAACTTGCCTCTGTGAATTTATAGCAGCAACTCAGGTGATTATAGAGAACCGAGCCAATCAGCAATCGCCTTCATCTCCTCTTCGCTGACCAGTCCCATCACGCCTTTCATGGCAGCCGTACCGCCATTACTGCGGACACCTGACTTGATATCTTTCATTTGATTCAAGGCGTAGCCGGCACTCTGCCCGGCAATTTTCGGGTAGGTCGGCATAATTGGAGTTTTGGCATCCTTTCCGTGACACGCCCAGCAGGTTTTAGTCTTGTAGAGTGCAGCACCATCAGCCGCAACTGCGCTACCGGTTGCCGCCATGGAGAAAACGGCAACAGCGGCTACCGTTACAAAGGATTTCAATTTCAACATACTCTTTCTCCTAATAATTTCTTAACGTCTGAAAATGCCAGACTGTTTGTTCACAATCAATGGAATCAGACATCGTTCAGGCTTGAAGGTTCTCACCACCACACCAGCGCAGGCAATGAGATAAATCAATCGGGCCAGGCAAAAGAGCCACTTACAGCCTAATCACCCGATTTTACTCAGCCTCTACCTTCACAACCCTGTTCCCATATAGGTTTTGTGCCTGGACAACGAGAAAGGGGGGCCGCTATGGCCCCCCTCCCAATCAGTCAAATGCTTTTCAGCAATTACTTGACCTTCTTGGCACCATTCTCTTCGAGGTGGGTCTTGGCACGCAGACCGAGATCTGCAGTCTTCACCTGATACTGCCAGTGCTGACCTGCCCAGAGGGTGGCGTTCTGGTAATCGCCTTTAGCAGCGAAACCTTCTGCCTTCTTCTTGGCCTCGGCGGCAAAGCCGAGCTGATCGGTCGCATCGGTGACCAGATCCACAACTGTTGAGAAATCCTTATAGTTGTGGCTGGTGATAAAGGCTACCACCGAGTCGATAACCGCTTGGGTGTCGACGTTGGTCTTAACCTGCTTGTCATAGTCGGCTTTGGTGTACTTAGTACCGTCAGCAATCTTGCCTTCCTTAGCCTTGTAGCCCTTGGGCTTGACCAGCAAGTAACCCTGCATCTCCAGATGGAGCGCTGAGCAGAACTCGGTGCAGTAGTAAGGATAGACACCCGCCTTCTCAGCTTTGAAGGTGGCGGAAACTGTCTTACCCGGCTCAATGGAGAGGTTCACGTTCTGGCCGTACATGGCGAAACCGTGAGTCTCATCTTCAGCACGCTCGAGGTTGGTGAAATGCAGAGAAACGGTATCGCCCTCTTCCACCTCGATGATCTCGGGAGTGATGTGTGAACGGATAACGGTACCGTAAACATCAACTTTGCTACCATCGCGTACGGTCTTCTCACGACCGGCACGGGTCTTGAAGGCTGACTTCTTGTCCGCACGGCTGTTCCAACCAGACTTGTAACGTACAATCGGTTTCAGCTTGTCGGCCTTGATAGCAACCACATAGTGGGGTTCACCCAATGGCAGCGGCATATCGTAGAGCAGTTGCATCTTGTCACCACTGATATCGATCAGCTGATGGTTCTGAGGATGCAGCGGTCCAACCGGGTTGAAACGGTCGATAGCCAACTTGTTGAGAGAGACCAGGTACTTGCCATCGGGGGAGGCGGAGTCACCCTCCATGGTGACCAGATGGCCGATATTGTAGTGGATATGCAGTTGATCCAGCACCTTGCCTTCACAGTAGTTCCACTTGGTAACCATGGAGTCTACGTAGATGGAGGTATAAACCACGCATTTCTTGGAATCATACTGGGTATGCAGAGGACCGAGGCCCACTTGAACCTGTGTATGCAGTGCATCCTTCATCGCGATGATGGGCACACCGTAGGAGTCTTTACCCTCGAACTTCTTGGCAGCGATTGCCTTCTGGATCTTCTCCCAGCTATAGACCCAAGCATGGCTGTCTAGCTTACCGGAGACGATGATGTGGGTACCATCTGGGCTGACATCAACACCATGGGGGCTCTTAGGCTCGGGAATCAGGAAGAAGATACCCTCTTTTACCGCCTGCTCCATGGTGATCAGGTAAGAGCCGTTGACCTTCTTGACCTTACCGGCAGCCACCAGCTCGGCAGCCTTTTTCCAGTTGGTGACATGCATGAAGTCGGTATCTTTCTGGGAGCAACCGGCCTCAAATGGAGGACGTCCGCGTTCGATACCACCGACGTAGCGCTCGGAACAGAAGGAGTTGGTGAAACCCCAGCCCTCAGAAGGTCCCTTACCTGCGTCAGAGAGATCCTGGCTGTAGGGAGGCATCTCAAAGGTGAACGAATTTTCAGGCTCAATGCGGCCTTTCTTGTCGTCAAACTTCCAGTATGTCAGACCACCGCGGTACTTTTCGTTGAACTCTTCCAGCGGAACAAACTCATCGCCGAAGGGAGCTGCATACTGGGCAGCATCCATCACATACTCTGTGTTAGGCGTGACGAAGGCACCACCGTGGGCGCTTCTGAAGAAGGGGTTGACCACAATCTGCTTGGTCTCGAAATCGTGCAGATCAATCACCGCAATACGGGGGTTGGCCTTATCGTTGATGAAGAGAAAACGACCGTTGTACTCACCCTTGGTCTCGGAGAAAGCCGGGTGATGGGTATCACCGAATACAATGTCTTTGCCGTCGATCCGCCCCTGAGCCAACACTTCCTTTGACTCATCGTCAAAGCCATAGCCCTGCCAGGGCTCTGGGGTAAATACTGCAATGTATTTCAGGATACGCATCGACGGAATGCCGTATACGATCACATGACCACTCTGACCACCTGAACTAAAGGCGAGGTACTCGTCACGCCCACCGGTAGGCGTATAGGTCTTGGCGGCGGCCAGCAGATCTTTCTGCGTCAGGCCGCGGGCTTTCATCACATCTTCCAGCGACGTCTGTGAATACGCGCTGGATGCCATACCCAGGCCTAACACGGCCCCGGTAAATAGCGATAGTGCTCGCTTTTTGTTCACTTTCATGAGACTCGTCTCCATTAAGAACTTCTTATTTCGCTTTGGTCTTTGGGAGCCCTGAAAAAATTCGGAGGTGAATTTAATCAGCACATCCTTTTGAGTTACTAAAAACTCACAAATACGGGAGAGAATGGTGCTCCACCCCCCTTTTTGCCACCTTGACTTACATCAAAATGACTCGTCAAATAATAGACTAGTTATGTCATATAACACACTTTTTTATTGGGCGAGAGAAACTGTCAGCTGATTAGCTGATATATATCAAATTTAAAAAGCACGCAGCCAATCATAAGCCGCCTTAAAAAGCCTTTCTATAGAACAGCGCCATCTCACGGCCGTAAACTCAAACAGCCGCCGAGGCACGATTACCGGTAGTGCGGTAAGCGATCAGGATAAGCGCCGGGATCTGCATCAAAATCCCGTATATCAACGCGCTGGCAGACATGGCGGGATTTTGCAGGACCGTACCGGTGACCAGAAGAGCGGTACCGGCATTCTGGATACCCACCTCGATACCGATACTCAACGCCTGAGGCGTGAACAGCCCCACTCGGCGGGCAATCCAGTAGCTGCTTCCAATGGCAATAATGACCATCGCCACTACAGCCGGGCCAACAACGGCGATATAAGCAGGCAACTGATCCCAGTTGGCCTTGGCGATACCGACAATGATCAGCAACAGAAAAAGTATCGATAGCACCTTTACCGGCTTTCGGCTCTTTTCACAAAAAGAGGGAAAGTAGTGGTTGAGCATCATACCGATGCTAACGGGCAGTATGGTGATTACCACAAGTTTCAGCATCGTCTCCAATATTGGGAAAGGGATAGCCTCGGAATCTCCCATCCAGAGCTGAAAAACGGCAGCGGCCAGCAACGGCAGGGTAAAGGGAGTGATTAAACTAACGATAGCGGTTAAGGTGATCGACAATGCCGTATCCGCCCGACAGAGGAAGGCGATCATATTTGAGGTGGCACCACCGGGGGCAAAGGTGAGAATAAGAAGCCCAAGTGCCAATTCAGCGGGTAGTTGGAACAGGGTCACCACCACAAAACCAATCAATGGCAGCCACACCATCTGTAGGCCGATCCCCAGAAAAATAGTGCGCGGCCTTGATGCCACCTGACGAAAATCATTCACCACCAAGGACATCCCCATGCCAAGCATGATGGTAAATAGGGCGATGGGGAGGATGACTTGGCTGATAACAGTGCTATTCATTAATCTGGCCTGACCTGACCTGGGTACGAAGTATCATGGATGGTGACAGATGGTATGCGGTGGCACCATGAAAAACAACTCGCTTACCTATCTGCGGCCATCCCAAATCACCGCCAATAACCACATGATGACCGGGACTTTGTAACTCAGTCACGGACTGTATACTACGACCATCTCCTAACAGGCCATATTTTTCTTTTAAGGTATAAACCGCATGGAATTGAACAGACTCATACTCGATAATGAGGTTGTTATACGCTTGGTTTTTTTCTTCGGTGTCTTTGCCGTGATCGCAATTTGGGAACTAGCCTCGCCCTGCCGAAAGCTCACCGCCCCCAAAGCGCTCCGCTGGGGGAACAACCTGCTTTTGGTTTTTCTCAATAGCACGATTCTACGCCTCCTCTTCCCGGCAGCTGCCGTTGGCGTAGCGGCCACAGCCCAACAGCAGGGCTGGGGTCTGCTCAACATATACCAAATACCCACCCCTCTCTCACTGGTCATCGCAGTGGTAGTAATGGATTTTGCCATCTACCTGCAGCATGTCATGGTTCACGCCATACCCGCTTTGTGGCGACTGCACCGAGTACACCATGCCGACCCCGATTATGACGTCACTACAGGTGCTCGCTTCCACCCCATCGAGATCATCCTCTCCATGCTGATCAAGTTCGCCGTTATCATGGTACTGGGGCCGTCAGTGGTGGCTGTTGTGATATTCGAGGTTATGCTGAACGCCACTGCCATGTTCAACCACGGCAACATTCACCTGCCGAAAGGGATCGACAGCATCCTGCGTCTGTTCGTTGTTACACCTGACATGCATCGGGTCCACCACTCAGTGGAAGATGATGAGGCCAACAGCAATTTCGGCTTCAGTCTCCCCTGGTGGGATCGGCTCTTTGGTACCTACCGCGCTCAACCTCGCGCCGGCCACAAGGGTATGACCATAGGTATTCACAGCTACCGTGAACCAAAACAGGTCACCTGGATCAGCGGCATGTATATCCTCCCGTTTATAGGGAAAATCTCCAGCTATGCCATCAATCGCCGCCAGTGGGGTGATAGCGAAGAGAATAACTAGTGTCCGTCCGGAAACCCTAAAAAGCGGAATGCAGAGAAGCACATAGGTCGCAGAGAAAAGACTTATTAATCAACGATAAACCCGCGCACTCTGCTTCCCTTTTCGATCTCTGCGTCCCAAAAAGTGTTGTTTATGGGCAGATACAAAACTATGCACTTTTGAGAAAGAGAACGTTTTACTCTTTCCGTTCAGCCTCCATTCAGGAGCCGTCCCATATTCTGAACATGAGACAACACACTGGAGGCTCGATTATGAAACCCATCACTAAAACCCTTATAGCGACAACACTCTGCCTACTTACCGCCACCCCGGTATATGCAGGTTATAGCTACAACAACCAAAACAACAACCAAAACAACAACCTATTCAATCGCATGATTGATCAACACAACAGGATAGAGAGAGGAGTTGAAAAGGGCAGACTGACAGAGAAGGAGGAGCGGATCCTGAAGAAACAGCAGCGAAAATTCTTCAGCCAAGCGGTAAAATTCCGCGAGGACGGGAAGATTTCAAAGAAAGAGCGGCACATGCTGCACAAAATGCTGGATAAAAGCGGAAAGCGTATCAAAGAGCTCAAACGGGACCGTCATAGTTACCGTAGCAACTATCTTCATGATTACAGCACAAACAGATCGCAGCGCAGTTCTCGCTGGTGGTAAAACAAAACTATAAGGGCTCACGAAACAATAACTTCCTGCTTTGGAACGTCGATCCATCCCGCCTGACTGCGTTGTGAAAACTTGAAAGATATTGATATTCCTACGTTTTCACGCCTTGTCAGGCGGGCGCCTCGACGCTCCAAAATCAGGTACTTATTATTTCGCGAGCCCTAAGGGGCGGATTCCCTAAGGAACCCGCCCCTTTAGTCCCTTAGTCTCTATTCTTTAGAGCTCAATCTGAGACCACCTGCTTAAAATCGTACAGGGTTCTGTGAACTGCATGGCAGCGTGCACAAGTTATCACCGCAGCCGTACCAAGGTTACGACCAGTAGCTTTCTGGTCATTGGTCTCAATGCTCTCCTTCAAAGCCTGTAGAACTTTTGCCGGCTCTCTCCCCAAAAACCGCTCCCGTGGCGTCTCTCCTTTATGGCATGAATCACAACTTTCACCTAAAAGGTGTAGCTCCCTTTCCAGTTCAGCGACACTCTCCAAAGCAGCCTGACGGCGGCCATCTTCACTGGTGATCTTCACCCGGTTGACCAATTTTGATAGTAGGGTCATTACTTCAGGGTAGCCCCTCCCCACCTCGCCATCTTGACCTTTCACCATAGAGTTACTTACGCTGTTGTCTGGTGCCCTGTTTTCGATAGAATGGCGCACTTGGCACAGCCGGATATTTTTTGGAGACTCATATCAACTCGCAACTCAAATACTGGCTACTGGCCATCCGGCCGAAAACGCTAAGCATCTCCATTGCGCCTGTGCTTACCGGAACCACCCTCGCCTGGGCAGAACATCACTCGTTGATGTGGCTGCCGGCGTTGGCGGCACTCTGTGCCGCCCTGTTGATTCAGATCGCCACCAACCTTCACAATGATGCTGCAGACTATGAGCTGGGAACCGACACACCGGATCGCCTGGGACCGGAACGCGCCACCGCTCAAGGTTGGCTCAGCGTCGAAAAGGTGAAACGAGCAGCCTATGGCTGTTTCGCTCTCGCCTTTTTTATCGGAATCTACCTGGCAACGCTCGGCGGCTGGCCTATTGTCGCTATCGGCTTACTCTCATTGGTGGCCGGCTACAGCTACACCGGAGGCCCCCGTCCCATCGCCTACAGTAGCAGTGGCGAGGTATTTGTTTTTATCTTTTTTGGCCTTGCCGCCGTTATGGGTAGCTACTATATTCAAACCCTTTCACTGTCGCTAAATCTCCTACTTAGCGCATTTTCCATAGGCTTCCTCGCCGCTGCGGTTCTTCTGGTCAACAACTATCGTGATCTGGATACCGATACCAGAGCGGGAAAGCTGACTCTGGTCAACCACCTCGGTCGCTGTGGTTCCCAGCGGCTCTATATGCTACTGCTGATCACCCCCTTCGTCCTGCCCGTCGCCTTACGGGGAGTGTCGAACGGTCGCTGGCTGGTGCTCGCAGCGCTGCCGTTCGCTCTCTGGTTACTACTGAGTTTTATACACAAGCAAACAGGCCCTCATTTCAACCAACTTTTGGCGGCCACCGCTCAACTACAACTCCTTTTCTCTTTGCTGCTATCTATCGGTCTCACCCTTTAAGGAGCCTCTGATTAAGTCTGGTTAGATTTAGGCTGAGATAAAATTGTTCCAATTTGTTTCGAAGTGAGCGGTAATAGCCCACTCTATTGCTACGATCTTCGGAGCGAATTGGGGTAATTTTAGCCGGCGTAAAGCAATCATGACTTGATCAGAGTCTCCTTTAGTTAGGCTGGACAAAATGGAAACAGGAATTAGAAGATGCCGCCCCACTCTATCCAAGAAAACTAGAGGAAACTAATTGACCAAAGTCAAACCCTTTTGAGGGCTTCTGGTTTTTAATCCATTTGCCAATTTTGCACCGCAGAGGAGTCACTCCAATGGCCCAGGCCTTTACAAAAACGATGGCGCGTAACATCTTTTATGGTGGAACCGCATTTTTCTTCTTACTTTTTCTCGCCCTAACGT
>JBEVXU010000051.1:0-3533 GCA_040505895.1 Sedimenticola sp.
GATTTATCTACCCGCTAAAACGAAAAATATTTTTCAGTTAGGCTGGGAATGCATGGAAACATTGGGGTTGTGATGATGTGCGTCAGGGCTGTGTCCTCTCTACTTCTCTCTACTTTTCTCTCTACTCTCTACTCTCTAGGATGGGTGTCCTCTCTACTTCTTTTTGAGGTGGTTGGTTACCTCTACTGGAAGGTGTACAAATAACCGCCGGGGGCAGGGCCAAGGAAGGCTTCAGTCCCTTAGCTGTTATTCCGGCGGCTAAGAAAAAAATGCTTGGCGTCCTCTCTTCATCTGCCTTTTAGCGGCCAAAGGAGATGGGGGTTACCAGCGTTTGGGCAACTTACGTGAGGCGTGAAAGACTCGGAGAATCTCAATGCGTTGCAGGCGAGGGCGAACCCGATAGGGGACAATATAACGGGTCTTGGGAATGACCAGTTCATGGGTACCCGGCAATCGGCCTGGATGTCCTAGCGATGGGTTGTCGCTTAATAATGACACGGTCTGTGCAATCCGCTGTACCACCACTCGGGCAGCCTGGGGATCGTCTTGGGCAATATACTCAGCTTCAGCATCCAGGTTTTTTAATGCGTTACGCAGCCACTTAATTTGCATTGACACCCCACTTGTTGAACACGGCGGCTTCTTCCTCCGGGCTGGCGAAATCTCCTTCATCAACTTCTTTGATGGCGGCTTTTATCTCCTGAATCTGCCACTCATTGATCTCAATAAACTCCCGGACAGCCTCGGAGGCTAGAAACGACTTGCTGCGGTGAGTGCTGGCAGCCAGTTTATCCAAGCGAGATTTAAGCTCGGGTTCCAGGCGGATGGTCATGGTTGTGGATTGTCTCATGGTTTGCCTCGTTGTGTTCGTGTGTACACATTATAATACATTTGGCGTGCGCCTTGGAAGCTAAGGAAAAAACGATTGATGGGATCGGACTCGGTTGATATTCACTAAGCTATTTAAGTACTTCGCTGAGCGGGATTGCCTTGCCTGAGAGTAGAAAAAAGGTCGCTGCTGCTTACGATAATAAAGGAATATATATACTATTACAGGGTAGCCAAATAGCAACCGCACTCGGTTATTTTAAAACGCCGATCTACTCATGGACGTGTAATGCCAATAAAACCAAGGGGTCGTGTTGCCGGTTTCTTCCACCACATGCTATATGGGCCTCAGAAAAGCTTGAGGCATTCCAGTTTTCTCTCTCTCCATTTCTTTCCCCGTCCACCCCTCTTTCTGATCCTCCTCCTCAGCCTGCTGAGTGTCGCGCTGGAGAGTGCCGCCGAGGTGGTGCCCAAGATGGGGCACGTCATGACCTGCGGTCTGGTGCTGGGCCCCAACCAGCAACCGATCTTTGCCGAAGTCAATGAGAGTGGGGTGTTTGTCAACGATATCGGCGAGGCGGTCGGTGCCTATGATAAAGCCCGTGTCATGTTGGGAGAGAGCTACCGCAGTCTCTACGGGCTACCAGAACTTCCGTCAGGCGCATGCCGGTGACAGCGCCCACCGGGGTGCGGTGGGCATGTCAGCCGACGAGTACAGAGGGCGTGACCCGGGTAGTGTAAAAGTCCCCAAGATGAACTGGGATGGAGTAGGGGAGTCCTTCACCGAAGTGCCGGTGCCCCAGATTACGCTCTCCGAGAGTGTCAAGAGTGTGCTGGTGCGCAACAACAACACCTTTGCCGATCCCCGCCTGCTGCCCCCCGCCGACGGTGCCATCCTCTACCGTAGTGCGATTGACCCGCGCCCAGGTTACCTGCGGGAGCTGGCAGCGGATATAAAATCCCTGCTGATCGGTGAGCAGGGAGAGGTACTCTACAGCGCCCGTAATAACATCGGCTTCAAGGCCGGTTTCTACGAGGATGGAGAGGGCAACTTGAGCAACAGAAGCAGAGACAGGGGAGATAGAATCCATGATTAAATCAAAACCAATCAACAGGAACGACAAGGATGTCTGCTTGCGCTGCTCAGCGTCACCCAAAGCCAACCCCAGAAACCCGCAACTATCAACGCCGAAGACCAGAGCGTACGGCAACCTACCAGGTGGTACAGCACCATTTGGAGACATGGCTGAGCGATAGACGAGAGTCCAATCCGGATGATGATCCCATCCCCCAGCATGTAGAACGGGATCTGCGAAAGTTTCTGGAGTGTGGGAGACGGGCATACGGCTGTGCCAGGGCCCGCTGCGACGAGTGCGGAGAGGATTACCTGATCGCCTATTCGTGTAAAGGGCGGGGCGTATGCCCCTCCCGTAACACCAAGCGCATGGTAGAAACTTCCGCCCATTTGGTCGACCATCTCTTCCCGCAAGTGCCGGTAAGGCAGTGGGTAATTACCCTACCGAAGCGGTTACGTTATTACCTCCTTCAGGACGCAGAACTGACCGGACGTGCCCTGCAAATTGGACTGCGGGTGATAGAGCGTACCCTGCGTGAGCAGTGCCCCGATGCCCCACCTGCGGCCAGATGCGGCGGAGTCACCTATATCCACCGATTTGGCTTATCACTCAATACCCACCTCCACTACCACAGTTGCATGATCGATGGTTTTTTGCTCAAACAGAAGAGGGAGTGCAATTCTACGAAGCCACTGGATTGAGTGATGAAGTAATCCACCAAGCCCAGAAAAAAATAAGAAAACGGGTACTGAGTCTGATTGCCCTCCTGATACCACCCCCCCGACGGCATCGTCACCGCTACCATGGCGTATTGGCACCCAATGCACCACTGCGAGAACAGGTGACAAACAGGGCGGGGTGGCCCGTCACCGGCGAAAGCGTAGTGAGTGCGGATAAGCCACATGCCGTGGAGAGTAAAGGGTCGGCGGCCTTTTTGCGTCGATCTGGGCCATGCTGCTTGCCAGGATCTATGAGATCAATCCTCTGGTCTGCCCAAGGTGCGGTGGAGAAATGAGGATTATTGCGTTTGTTACTGAATCCGAACCGATCGGTCGTATCCTGCGGCATATCGGCGAGCACAGACTGTGTGTCCGAGATCTCACCTGCCCGTGGACCACCGGAATTTTTCCTGGAGCTGGATCAGAGTCAGGTGTGGTCTGATGATGTAGTTGAGCTGGCTCCAGAGTTTGTATATGACCAGACGATGAGCTGGTAGGTAATCCCGCCGCCACACAAAAACTGCAGGTACTTCTTGACCTGCATTGGGGCACTTGTGGCTTTTATTCGGTTTGACGGGATATTGGAGTGGATTTCCACTGTTATACCGACAAGAGGCTGGGAAAGAAGTGCTTTGCGCTCGCTAAAATCAAAAAATCATGTGAAGGTGATATTAATACATTGCTGGATGCAGTGAAATAGATTGATTTTGTGGGTTGAAATTCCTATCCATTATCCTTCAACGAGATTATCTATGCCCTAAACCAGTCTGAGAAGTTCCTGCTGGCCATCGTGATAGTCGATGGTGACGATCATGCCGGCCCGTACTCAATGCCATTAACTTAAGAAAAAATCACTGTGTTCTCTTGTAGTTGCCGTAAAAAAAGGAACCTACCCGTTTGTGAAATATTC
>JBEVXU010000052.1:0-1487 GCA_040505895.1 Sedimenticola sp.
TACTCTGATAATCCTCTAGCCAGCCTCCTCGCAGCCAGTTGTTACACTGGCTGTTCACGAAGATGAGGAGACTGACATGTCACATTACTGTGGAATAGATTTACATTCAAATAATCATGTTGTAGTTGTGATTGATGAAGAGGACAAGCGGGTGTTTGAAAGGCGGATAAACAACGATCTATCGCTGACGCTCAAGGCACTGTCGCCTTACCAGGAAAGCCTGCAAGGCATTGCGGTGGAATCCACCTTCAACTGGTACTGGCTGGTTGATGGACTGCAGGAACATGGATACGATCTTCGGTTGGTCAATACTGCGGCGATCAAGCAATACGATGGCTTGAAGTATAGCGATGACCATCATGATGCCTTCCATCTTGCACACCTCATGCGGCTTGGTATTTTGCCAACGGGGTATATCTATCCCAAAGAACAAAGAGCGATCAGAGATCTATTGCGACGAAGACTCTCGTTAGTCAGAACAGGCAGTACTCAGCTGATCAGCGTGCAAAGCCAGATCTGGCGTTCAACGGGACTCCGGATCAAATCGTCTGATCTGCGTAAACCTGATTTTATTCCACCACGTGTAGACGACTACACACTACAGGCGGTACACGCAGGATTAGCGGTCTATCAAACCATTCAACGGGAAATTGATGTATTGGAGAAATCCGCGTACCAGGCGGTAAAGCTAACAGACGCTTTTAAAATACTACAGACGGTCAACGGTATTGGGAAAATACTAGGGCTGACCATTATGCTGGAAACCGGCACTATCGAACGTTTTGCCAGTCCGGGTAACTTTGCTTCGTACTGTCGCTGTGTTGACAGTAAGCGCACTAGCAATGGAAAAAAGAAAGGTGAAGGCAATGCCAAGGCAGGCAACAAGTATCTCTCCTGGGCCTTCTCAGAAGCGGCGCATTTTGCGGTACGCTTTGAGCCATTGGCACAACGTTTCTATGAACGAAAGAAGGCCAAGACAAATGGCATTATTGCCATCAGGGCCGTCGCCCGGAAATTAGCAAGAGCAACCTGGATGATGCTCAAGCATCAAGAGTCCTATGATGCCAAGCTGATGTTCCCGGGTTAAGTTTGGGCGACTGAGATGAGCCAGGTTGGGGTCTGGTATAACCATTTACTCTGATTGGAGATCTCAGTCGACCATCGTTGTTTACGTTTCGCCCAAACCGTGAGCTGCATCGGGTCTGGACAGCCAAGGCTGAACCATAGATTCTGTGAAGACATTATTGGACACGGTTTGGTACCGAAGATTGTGTGGGGTGCCGAGGCACCAAGGGCCGGAATACCAGGGAAAGATCCAGCCTTAATCCAGATGGGTGACTGGTACGGAGCGTTTTACCTCCGATTCCAAAGACGTAGACATAACGGGGGCGATGTTCCTATGCAACGATGGATAAAGTGTATTTTTATGCTGTTTTCAGCAGGGAGTCATTTTGGCTATTGACCGGGGCGGGCTAATGGGTGACCCC
>JBEVXU010000053.1:0-23299 GCA_040505895.1 Sedimenticola sp.
GTGTGTGATCAATCCGCTACCCTCAAAACGATACGAAAAATTAGTTGGCACGGTAATTGATACGGTGGGTGTGCTGAAGAAATAACTTGACAAACCCCAGACAGGCGAAAACCCGCACTAACCGGGAGTTAGACGGGTTTTCTGAGGTGTGACGGCATGGGATGCGATCACATGTTGCATGGCCAGAGTCACCGGACCATTTACTCATTGATATCAGGCCGTAGCTGTGATATCGTGTGCTTACCACTAAGACACAGGATAAGTTTAGTCTTTTCGAAGAGTCATGTCAACAGAAAAATGGTCAAAAAATCGATATTCCCGCGTAATCAAGAAACTGCGCTCTTTTTATAGTGGTTACACTGCAAAAGATGGTTTTGACCTGAGAAAAGATCCTTTTAAAAGCTTGACACCTTACAAAAGGCGAAAATTAAGGGAACAATTCAAATTTATTGATGAAATCCAATCGGGAATTCCCAAAAGAGTATACAGGGTTCGTAGTAAGAAGAAATTAAGAGAAACCCTTATATCTCAGGGTATAACTAACATTCCTAAGAATCTTAAGGTAGCATTTATTCCTGATATTGATTCATCAACAAAAATTAGAAGAGTAAAAACAAAAAAAATAAAAGGCAGGGACGAAAGGACTGGTAGAGCTGTTGATCTAATAACAATGGCCCCAGTTGAGACAGTAACAATGGATGTTACACGCCGTTATCTATTTATCAAGCCTGAATTTTTAGTAGACTCCCCCTTAGAAGCCGTCCGTGAAGCTATGAATTTAGCAGGCGCGGATTTGTATTCAATTCAAGCTGGAGTTCATGAAATTACCTCAAGTCCTTATAAATTAAAGGCTGATGATACAGATAAAGAGATAACAAGGATGTTAGATCGATTAATGAAAAAATATAGCAATAAAGAAGAGGGAAATTACTGGAAAAATTGGTTAGGCGGATTAGTTGCTTATTATTATCCTTATCAGAGTGATTATGATATTTACCGTAACACTTTCGACCAAGCAAAGATGAAATCTAGTGATGTGAGGAAAAAAGCTAGAAAATTAGCAGAGCGTTTAAATAGAAAAGAAATAATAAAAGAAAAACAGGAAAAAGCCATAGAAAAGGCTATAATAAAGGATAGAAAAAGAAGAAGAAGAATTGTCACTAAAGAAATTAAATTAGTAAAAAAAGAAATAGCAGAATTTATCTTTGAAGGTGTAGAAACAAAAAGAGATAGAAAAATGTTAAGGCGATTAAGAAAACATCTTAAAAATTTACTAGAAATAAGAGATCAAACATGATTACTAAATTTTTTACCTTTGAACATTTAAAAAGATATACTATAAAGGGTCCTTCAAGAAAAAGATATTTAACTATTAGTAGTAGAATTTTTGATTGGGGTAAGATATTAGAATGTGGAATTTATAGAGGTAAACCACTCGATAATATAGAGCGTGATATAATCGAAAACACTAGAAAAAGATTAAAAGTAGAAAGGAAATACTGGAAGAAAAGAAAGTGACTAATTTAAAAGATTTATTAGCAGTTCCATTCGTAGAACCCAAAAAGAGCACAATAAAAAGAGTTTTAGCAACGATAGATTCCGAAACAGACCCTTTTAAGATTGGAAGATTGCCAAAACCTTTTATATGGGGGTTTTATGATGGGAAAAACTATGAAGAGTTTGAAACTGTAGAGGGAATGTTAGATTTTTTTGAAACTCAATATAATGAACATGGTATTCAATATAGAGTATATGCGCATAATGGAGGAAAGTTTGATTACCATTTTATGTTGGAATATTTAGAAGCAGATTCAGATGTAATGTTAATCAATGGTAGATTATCTAAGTTTATTATAGGAGCAACTGAATTTAGAGATTCATATAATTTATTTAACTTTGGATTGGCTGCGTATAAAAAGGACGATATGAATTATGATCTAATGGAGGAAGAAGAGAGGAATAAACCAGAAAATAAAAAGAAAATATCGGATTACTTGCAAAAAGATTGTGTTTATTTATATGAAATGGTACATGGATTTATTGAAAATTATGGTTTGCATTTAACGCAAGCTAGTGCAGCTATGAAAATCTGGCAAAAAATTTGTGATACAGAAGCACCTAAGACTAACGAAAATTATTACGATGCTTTGAAACCTTTTTATTATGGTGGGCGGGTAGAGTGTTTTAAAAAGGGGATTATTGAAGAGGATTTTTCAGTAATAGACATCGTGTCGGCTTATCCGTTTGCAATGGAATCTGATCATCCTATAGGTGTTAATTATAAAATTCTTAATGGAGCTAAAGCAAATAAGTATGTAAAAGATAATGGGGGTATTACTGATAAAGCAATGAATAGATGTTTTTTCACTTTATTGGCTAAGTCAAGAGGTGCCCTCCCCTATCGTGATGAAGATGGAAAACTATTATTTCCCAAGGATAATTTAATAAGAAGATACACGGTGACAGGTTGGGAGATTGCGGCAGGATTAAGAACAGGCACTTTAACTATTCATCAAATATTAGCGGTTACTTATTGGGATAAATACACAAACTTTAAAAAATATGTTAGTCACTTTTTTAAATTGAAAAAAGAGGGTAAACTAACAGGTGACAAATTACTGGAATTGTTTGCTAAATTATTTCTCAATTCATTATATGGTAAATTTGCTGCTGACCCAAGAAACTATAAATCGCATAGGGTGGTAGAGAGCAGAGATATTACTATGATGCTAGAAGCGGGTTATGAACCTGGAGGGTTTTTAGGTAAATGGTTTTTAGCTAAAAAGGATATGCCCAAGGACAGACAGCGTTTTTATAATATTGCTACTGCTGCCAGTATTACGGGTTTTGTCCGTGCTTACTTATGGGAGGCCGCCTGTAGTTGCGAGGGTTTATTATATTCTGACACTGATTCTATTGCCGCTATGGACATAAGCAAAATAAATTTAGGTAATAATTTAGGTGATTGGGAGAAAGAGGGAGATTTTTCCTATGGCGCTATTGGTGGTAAAAAGATGTACGCATTTAAGCATAATAATAATAAGAATAAATGGAAAACAGCCTCTAAAGGCGCAAGGCTGGATTCCAAGGAAATTATTTTAGTCGCACAAGGAAAAGAAGTTATTTATGACCCATTTGCGCCTACTTATTCTGTTAGGCATGAACCTAGATTTACTCAACGACGAATAGTGAGGACATAAAATGAAAAAAGAAAATAAATATCGGGACGGTGCCGAAATTAGAAAACTAATTAAAAAATGTAAAATATATAGTGCAGGATCTATGATGGATTCTATTCTGGATCTATTAACTGATGAAGATATTCACGATATAAATGAAAATCTTGCTAAGGTTATAGTTGAAAAACTATCTAAATATAAAGATACAGATGCAGGTAAAAATATAATTAAAAAATGGGGAAATTCAGTATTTGAAGAAATTTTAAGGAATATTAATAAAAATGAACTATAAATACCTAAAAAACAGAGTCACATTTTTCGGCCTTCTTATTAAAGCCGATATATTAATTAAAAAAGATACTTATGGTTTAAGCCAGAAACGAGTCGAAGAAGTTAATAAAAGGGTAGATAATGCTATTGATATTGCTTATGCAAAAATAATACGAATGAAAAAAGAGGATAAAAATAAAGAGCATAAAACTTGACCTTTTAAAAATATGGCGTATAATTTACCTATACTTAAAAAGGGGCGAGAAAAATGGACACAAAACATAACATTCAGTTATCAGCTGCATTTAGTGATAAAGTATGTCTGATACCAAAACTTAGAGTATATATTTCCGGTTTTATGAAATGGTTATTAAATAATGGACATGTAGTAGAATTTTCTTCGGAAAATACTACTTTAATTGATGGTGAAAATGTTCATGTTATAGATAGTAGAGCTAATGAGATATATGCAAATTTCCATGTAGAATATACAAATTATTTAGAAGTAAATAAATCTTAACTAATTTGGAAAATGAATCTCAAACATGAACCCAAAATACAACATAGAAATAAGTATTGTATACGATGATGAATGGAAAGGATTACCATCTATTGCGGTATATATGAAGGGGTTTATGAATTGGCTGGAAAAGGAGGGTCATAGAGTTACATTTTCAATGGATAAGCACACTAAAATAGATAGTATAAATGTTATTGATGATAAATCTTTTGCAAAAGTTTATCTTAAATTACATAGAGATTATGTTTTATATTTAGATAAAAAACGGAGTTAAAGATGGACAGTTTAATAAATTGGCAAAAGAAAGATAAATTTCATGTTTCTATTAATAGAGATATGGGAAAAAATATGAAAGTATTTTTAGAAGAGAATGGACACACTGTAAAATTAGTTGATACCTATAAATCTATTAAAATAAATGGTCAGCCTATATTACAGAGTAAAGATGCTTTCGCAGTTTATCGGTTTTTATTCGCTCAATATTTAAACGATATGCACATTAGACATAAAAAAGATTTAGATAATGAATAAAAAACACAAAATAGAAATATCAAATCTATTTAATGATAGGAATAAATCACAAGCTTATGTACGTGAAAATGTAAGAAATTTTATGTCATGGCTTATTTCAGAAGGTCATACAGTAAGTTATTCTGATGATATGTATACTATAGTAGATGGTAAAAATATTATGCAGGATGAATTGACTTTTGAAATATATCAACAATTAGCTGATAAATATTTAGATAGCACTTATTGAGGGTAATTTAAATGCGTAAATATACAGTTACTTATAAAGAGAATGTTGAAAGTCACTTAGTTAAGCGAGTGGATATTTATGCAGAAAGTGATGAGGATTTAATTAATAAGGTTAACACCTTTTTATTGGGTATATTAGAAAATACAGCATCGTTATTTGTTGAGTTATCAGACACTAAAATTTATTGGGCTGATAATATAGATGGTGTTTTAAGTAGTAGGATTACTTCTTTAGGTTCCGAAGATGAGGAGATACACAATGATTAGCGCGGTCAAAAATGAATATAATATTAAGTCTATTAAAGATTATATAGAGCTTATTAATTCTATTATTGATGATGTACTAAATGATAAATATTCTATTGAATATGGTTTAGCATGTTCAGTTAAAATATTTAATATTTTTTCTAGTGTGATTACTAAAATGGATGTTGAATTGAATGATAGAGAGAATATCAGTAATATTTTAGAGGTTTATTTATCGGTTGATTTTCTTTATCAACAATATAAACAAACTAACGAAATTAAAAATAATGAATTTTTAGATGAATTAAACTTTCCTTTTTTGCCGGAGGGGGGTAAAATAGTCTCATTAATTTATATTGACAAATTAAACCAATGGGGGTGTATTAGCAGAATAAATAAGGATATTAAGTTGCGTGTGAATTATCATGAAAATATACTTGAACTATTTAAAGAAGTAGCATCCTTTAAATAAAATGTTACATTGTGCTTACCTGGAGATTTAAAAATGTCAGAACGAATTGCTATGATTAAAAAGCTTTCTACCCCTAAAATCATGGGTAAAAAGCCACGATTGAATGAAGATGAAGAGAAACGGGACCTTTACCAAATTGTTGGTGTTGCTTCTGGTAAGAAAACCGGAGAGAGCGATTTCGGTATATGGTGCTCATTGTCTGGGAATTTTGCTGCTGTAAATTTGATTACAGGTGAGCAATTCCGATCAGGTGTTGTTTTCTTGCCTGATGTTGCGCTTGATCCGATTTTGGGTCAATTGGATGCGGGAGCAACTGCTGTTGAATTTGGTTTTACCATCACTATTATAGCTGATGAAGATTCAGCAACAGGTTATGTCTACATAGCAACTCCTTTAATGGAGCCAGACGAGAATGACCCATTGGAAGCGTTGACGGCAAAATTTTCACCCACAGAACATTTGTTGGAAGATAAATCTGATGAAAAGCCGGAAGAAAAACAGGATGCTAAACCGGACGCGAAACAGAAACCAGCACCAAAACCAAAAGGTAAACCATCTGCTAAATAAATAGGTAGATTTAAACAACTAAAAAATGTTACTCTAAGGAGTAGCATTTTTTTTGGAGAAAATATATGACAAACAACTTTTGTGGTGACTGTGTATTTTGTGGTAAAACTTATAAAAGTCAACAACACAAACAATGTTATGGATGCTTTTTTGATCCGCCAGATTCTTATAACCGCCGTCCATCAATACTTAAAAAAGACCCTGCCTGTCATAATTATGTTAAATGTAAAGAGGTATAAAAAATGAGTAATGGGAAGACATGCCAAGCATGTAAATATATGGGCAATGGTATCGGTGATAAAAAAGCTTGTTACTTAAAACCGCCTATAGTGACTTTGTTACCGATAAAAAGTGCATTAGGTGAATTCACACCCTCTATATTAACGTACAGACCGGAAATAGTTGGGTCAGACAAGGCGTGTGAATCATTCCACGAAGAATTTCATAGGCCGCCTTAAGAACTATAAGTAAATCTTATAGTATCAATAAGAAAAAAAATACCCTTAATTGGGTATTTTTTTTTGATTTTTTGAGGGTGTCTTTGAGGAAGTTTCGAGGTGTTTTGGAGGAAATCCGCAAGGAATTTGAGGAGAAACGAGGGGTTTTCGCTTTTTATGTGGGTGTATTGCATAAAATAAATAGGTGGATATACTGAATTTACACAATAATTGTTATTAAAATATTATGAAACGTTTAGCAAGTGAAAATTCTGACGAAGAAACCTTTGATACTGATGGCGAAACAGTAATTGATGGTAATTTTGAGGATATTACAGATTTACAAAAAGACATTGATATTGAAATGTCTGAAATTTTCCAGGAGTTTGGAGGTGATGAAAACGATGTCGAATTTAGAATCTATGTTAGAAAAGTGATACCAAATAAGGCGGAAACAGAGCATTGCTTTATTTGTACACCTTCAGAATTGCCCGTTTTAGACAGAATCAAAAACGAATACGGACCAGGAACTTATAAAATAACGATAAATAAAAACGGAAAATATTTCAAACGTAGAAAAATTAACATTGCAAAACAAATTCTAAAAGAAGTTAAAGAAGATAATAAAAATATAAGTGGGATATTTAATAATGCGTTAGTAAATCAACAGCAACAGACTGATAGATATGAAACTTTACTTTTAACATTAATAAATAAAGACACTCCTAATACTCCTCCTCCCGTTGATCCTATGGCAATGATGGTTTCAATGATGGGTGTCATGATGCAGATGAAGGACTTTATGACACCCGCAAATAGCGGGAATAATTTTAGTGAATTACTAGAAAATGTAAAACTTATCCAGGAAATAACAGATGGTGGGTCAGGTGGTGAAACTAATCTATTGGATTTAGCGAAATCTTTTGGACCTGGATTAATAGAAGCAACAAATAAATTAGCAGAAAATAAACCAGTTCAAGCACCCTTACAAACTCCAGTACCATCAAAAGTAGAACCTAATGAACATGCCGAAAAAATGAATATGTTTTCTATGCAATTAAATATGCTTGTGAATAAAGCATCACAAAATAAAGACCCAGCTTTATATGCTGATTTAATAATGGATTCTATTTCTGAAATTGAAATTAAAAGTTTCTTAGAAATGGATGATGTTATAGGTTATTTGGCCTCTATTAATCCTCATGTAAATAGTTTTATACCATGGTTTACAAAATTAATTGAGGAAATAAATGCTGCTCTAATGTCTGATGAAGAGGAGCCAATAGTTGAAGAGCAAAACGAAGAGGAATTTATCGAATTAAATAATGCAGATGAAATAAATGAAGTAAATGAAATTCCAAAAACAAGTTAAGCAACAAAAAAAGTTAACCAGTAGCCTACAAATTATTGCTTCTGGCCCGGAGGGAGTTTATCAAACACTTAAAATAATGAAGCAATTAGTTAGAGCAGGCAAAAAAGATATTGTAGTTAGAAGTAAAGCATTAGAATTAACTAGGAATTTAAACCAAAAAGATTGGTTAGGTGAAGTAAAAAGCCTTCATCGTTTTGTAAGGGATAATATTAGATATATAAAAGATATTCGTGATGTCGAAACAGTTGCTTACCCTGACATTACACTACAGCAAGGACAAGGGGACTGTGATGATAAGTCAGTTTTACTTGCTTCTTTATTAGAGTCTATCGGGCACCCTACCCGCTTTGTTGCGGTGGGATTTAGGCCACATAATTATTCACATGTTTATTTAGAAACAAAAATAGGCAACACATGGTTAGGGTTAGAAACTACTGAACCTGTTGAGGTAGGTTGGCAACCAAAGGGTGTAATGGCAAGAATGGAAATTTTTAATTGAAATTTACTAATAAAATAATGCCGCTTGGTTTAGACCCTGGAACAATTGCGGCCGGTGCTTCTGTGCTTAAAACAATACTTGGTCCAGGCGGTGGCGGTGGTCAGATGCCTTCTGGTGGTCCTACTTTTCAGCAACAATTTACCCCTCAATTTTCGCCAGTTATGCAACAACAGCAGGAATCCCCAGGAGGTACACAAGCGGCAAGTCCTACCCAATACGCGACCGGGAGCCAGACTGCAACGCCTGGTGGTGTGCCTGGTCAGCCGTCAATTACTCCCTACCCTTCGCCCTTACCTTTAACAGAGAGAGCCACTATACAGACGGATAGCGCCCAACAATATTTGAAATGGGGAGTGATAGGATTAATTGGAGTCGTAGGAATTAAAGCATACCAGAATAAAAAGAGGCGTAAATAAATACTATGCAATTAAACGCCGGTAGAATTGGAGTCGGGAAAAGGACATCACGTCCAAAGGGCTATTCAATTAGTAGTCCATCTGCTCCAGCACCAACAAATGTACCCGGTACTTATGGTGGTCCTCCTGGATCATTTATTACACGCTCATCCTGTCCAGCTGGTTATAATCCAGTGCAATTAAGTAGAGGTGATATTAGGTGTGTACCTATTCCAAGAGCTATTACTTCTCCGCCACCTCAACCGGCAGCTAATATTACTGTATCCCCTACTTTTCAGCAAGATTTTACGCCTCAGTTTTCACCTGTTATTCAACAACAGCAAGATTCTCCTGGTGCGGCTCAGTCAGCTTCTCCCGAACAGATTGCCACTACTTCACAAACTGCTATACCTGAAAGCACACCTTCTATAATTGCAGCACCCATTCCAGCGCCTATTTCAGATGTTTATAGTTTACCCTCGACATTGCCAACCCCATCAAAAATTCCTGAATCAATTACCGCTCCAGCACAGGAAACACAAATATTTACACCTTCTAAAAAAGAAAATTATTTACCAATAGTTTTAATAGCAGGTGCTATTGCTTTAGTTTACGGGATTAAAAAATGAATACTGGTAATGTCGCAAAATCTATTGCATACGGTGAATGGTTAAATTGGTTAAACAAACGTTTTCCAGGGTCTAAAAATAAAATCTTAAATAAGGTGCACAATAGATTAGGTCAAGATGAAACTGATCCGGCATGGTATGAACAAGTTATAACGGCAGCAGCTACGATTGTTCCTACTTATTATAATTATAAAATGCAGTCAAAATTGGTTGATGCACAAATTGCCAGAGCGCAAGCGGGGCAAGCACCTTTAGATCAATCTTATTTTAATACGGCATCAAATATTGGTCCGACTGTAAAACATCAATTTGATACTGGTATGTCTGAAAATACCAAAAATATGTTGGTATTTGGCGGGCTTGGATTAGCAGCATTTTATTTACTTTCTAATACATCCCGTGCCTAGTCTCTTTGAAAAAGATGAATGGTTAAATGCTGTTGCTGCTTTAAAAGCAAAAGCAGCAGAGTTTGAAAGATTGAAACGAGAAGTTGAGGGAACTTATTATATTGCTGTAAATGATCCAAAATTATTAAATGAATATGAATCATTAATATTTAAAAGTGATGTAATAAGAGGAACTATTGAATCAATTACAGGCGGGATTGATTATATATTTAAAATATTCAATACGGTATTTGATGATACAGATACAAGTGGTTTAGGTTTTATTCCGCTTGTACCGATAGCAGTAATATTATCCGCTATTGCTGGAATCACTTATTGGATAAATGACAGTGTAAAATATTTAAACAAAATTAATGAGATAAAAAGAATTGAACGTGAAGGTTACAGTATTAAAGAAGCTTACCAAATGGTTGAAGATGAAAAAGGATTTTTTGCTAAATTGATAGAGCCAAAATATTTATTAATTGGCACTGGCTTAATATTAGTATTGGTTTTATCAAGGCAGAATAGGTATTAAAAATGGCACCCAGAAAGAAAAAAAGAACTCCGGCACAAATTAGGGCAACTAAAAAGCTAGTAGCGCTTAATAGGAAACGCCGTGCTAGAAAGAAAGTAGCTAAGAAAAAAGTAGTTAAAAGGAAAGTAGCTAAAAGGAGAGTGGTTAGAAGAAAAGTAGCCAAAAAAAGAGCGGTTAAAAGAAAAGTACGGAGAAAATCTAATCCATCTGGAAATTATGTATATTTTGTTATGGCGAAGAATAAAAGAACAGGTAAAGAGGGTTTTTATACTGGATTCACTTTTGATACTTCTATCAAAAAAGCACTTCTATCTAAAACTAAATTAGTAATGGATAAATTGGCTAAAGATGTAAAAGTGAATAAGAGTAATTGGGATTTATATGTCGTAAAAGAAAATGCCAGTAAAATTAAATGAACAATAGAAAAAACGAAATTAATGACGCTGTGGAATTATTTGAAGATTTTACAGGTGATGAAGCAGATTATTCAGAAAAACATGAGTACACAATTCCTGATGTTGGAATAGAAATTGGAACAATTGACGGAATTATGTATACCACTAGGCGCAACGGTAAAGAAGAGAAGTATATACACAGGTTCAAAAAAGAGTCCCGGCCACTATTAGCGGTATCTTCAGACGGGGAACAATTGATTATGGTCGGTGGATCATATCAATTTACTGAAAAAGGAATTGAAGATATTTAGGAGTCAAAACAATGGCTGAATTAATGCTAGTTAATCCGCGTAAAAGGCGGAGGAAAACACGTAAGACACGAAAAACAGTAGCTAGAAGGCGCGCACCTGTCAGACGGAGAAAGCGAACAGTGAAACGAAGATCTACAAGGCGTAGAAATCCGGTTAGTACGCGGGGCATGGTAAATAGTCAATTACTCCCAGCCGCTACTAATGCAATGGGCGCTTTATCGCTCGATATTTTGTGGAGCTACTTACCCGTTCCTATGAATATAAAAACGGGGCCATTTAAACATGTTGCAAAAGGAATTGGTGCAATTGCCATTGGTATGCTTGCAGGCAATGTTATTAATAAGCGAACAGCGAGGGCTATGTCACAAGGCGCGTTAACTGTCGTGATGCACGATGCCATGCGAGAAGTTACACAGCAAATGTTACCTAATGTTCCTCTTAGTTATTACTCTCCCGGTATGCCTGCCGGTGGTAGTGGATTTAATGAGTATACAACAGGTGGTTTAGGTGCCTACACATCGGGCGGTAGTTCTGCAAGTCCTTATTTGGCAGCTGATACTTTAGCAAAGCCTTTTCAAGGTCCATCGGCAGCAACGGTTGCAGCAGAAACATGTTTAGAGAGTGAGGGAAATATGGGCTGTTACTACTAACCCATTTTAAACAGTTAGAAATGCCAAACGAGTGAAATAGGCGACCATTAAAGAGAGTAAATATTATGGCTACAAAAATTCCCACACTTGACCAGTTGCAACAATACGATGTTAATAGAAGGGGAGAATATGAGGGTATACGGCAAACCCTCTATGATTCCGCTACCTATGATGCCTCAGCAGGTCACACACAATTGCAATTTTTCCAAGTACCACAAGGACAAGGTGGTAAAACTATTGCAGATACCAACATGAAAGCGGCGGGTCAATTACCACAACCGCAACATTTTCTAGTTGAATCTATTGAGATTCATTATTTTCCTGGGGTATTGCCTGTTATTGATACTTTAACATTAGGTGCCTCTGAATTTACAAATGATATGTACACGCTTTTAAAATCAGGTTCATTAGATTTCTTCATTGGGTCTAAGTCTTATTTGGAAGAAGCCCCTATTGGTAGATTCCCACCAAAGACTAAAATGGAATCACATTTTGGTGTACATTTTACTCAAGCATCCGCCGCTGATCAGCAAATCACTATGGATTATGGTGCATGGGTTGGTCGGCCATATTATTTAGATCCTCCTGTTTTGTTGGTTCCTAATCAAAACTGGAATGTTAATCTAAATTGGCCTGCTGCTGTTACTTTGCCTTCTGATGCTGATGGCAAAATGTTTGTGGTACTAGACGGAATTCTCTACCGTCAAAGTCAGTAAGTTTTTCAAACTTTTTCAAATTGGTTTTAATAGAGTGGTGGATTTTTCACCACTCTATTTAAAACCTCTAAACTGGAAAAGTCGCCAAGAAATAACCTTATTTGTGCCAAAATTTAAGGAATTAAGAAAATGCCACAAAACCAACCAGTTCAACCACGAGTTATTAAAGATTTCTATGTTTATGAGGAGGATTTTTCCGCGCTTGCGAGTGGTGCAAGCGACATTGGCAGTATCAATATTCAAGCAGATTCGGATTTTGTAGTTCAAAAACTAACTTATTTTGCTGATATTGCAGCAGCAGCACAGTTAGATGGTACAAGAATTATCCCACTAGTTACCATTCAAATTACAGAC
The DNA here is from genome assembly GCA_040505895.1 of Sedimenticola sp. GTDB lineage: Bacteria > Pseudomonadota > Gammaproteobacteria > Chromatiales > Chromatiaceae > Vondammii. Next base: position 12,696 of record JBEVXU010000053.1, read on the forward strand.
TCAGGAAGTGGCCGTAATTTAATGGAAGCGCCGGTTGCACTATCTAATATATTTGGTACAGGTGAACTACCTTTTATTTTACCACAGCCAAAACTATTTTTAGCACGGTCAACAATCAGTATTAGTGTTACTAATTTTGACGCGGCTGTTACCTATAACCTACGCTTGTCATTAATTGGCTATAAAGTATTTAGGCTATAAAATGAGTATCGAAGAAAGAGAGGATAGCGAACAAGGGCAACTTGGTGAATTGCCCGAATCTCTTAGAATTGAGAGACAAGAAAATGCGGGCTATACAAAAGAAGGAACCCGTTATGATGGGTTTGCAAATAGTTTATTTGATAATAGGGATTTAGGCCCGCCACCTGATATAGCTTTAGAAAGTGCTATTAGAAATAGACCGGGAGAAATGGGCTCTATTCCTAGACGCTTTGATGTTACAAGTACCTTTGATGTTCGACCTGTAAACGGTCGTGATTTTTTAGAAACATTTTATGTTACTTTTTTAGTAGATGGGGATGCTGGAATATCAGATACAGAAACAGTTTTATTTAATGTACCCGATGGATATATAGGTATTATTCGGGGATTTAGATATTATCTTTCACGTTATCTAAATATAGAAGGCCGCTCTATGACTGTTTCAGTAATTGCGGATAGCGTCATATTAAATAATTATGACAATATGTTATTGGAACAAATTGTAAATGATTTTATCCCTGTTTATGGAATTTCAACAGGATTAAAAGATATTGGATTAAAAATAACCCATCCTGAACCTATGGAAATTTTGAATGATGAGTTTGTAGAATGTAGAATAGAATTATATGGAAATTTATTATTGTCGCGTGGTATCCCTTCACAATACGAACCTACAAACAGTGTGTAAATTTTATGGCTTCCAATAGATATTTAGATTTAGGTAATGCAGTTGTTCCATTAATTGCAAAATTAAATGGAACAACTATAGATGATAGAGTAATGGAATGGATACCATTTACTACTGATAGTTCAGGTAATTTAATCACAACAACATATTATGAAACTATTGATTCAGCATTATTAAATAGACCTTTTGTATTAGATACCAGTGAACCGCAATTTAATATTAGTGTTGGTAATTTTGGGTTATTAGTTGGAAATGTAGAATATTTATATGATCCTTATGAGGATGAATTTAATAGAAAATCAGGAAATTATACACTTGAATTAGTAAGTGGGACATTTTCAACTTCTCAAACGTCCTCGCTTATTAAAAATAATAATCATAGAGGTGGTCATTTTGTTATTGAAATAACTGGTATTGAAACAGACGCGACTATTACACCTATATTAATAGGTGTTGATTTAGATGGTGGTGGTTTCTATGATATTTTGGTAGGAACTAAGCTAACCGCTGAAGGTGTATATATTTTAAAAGTTTATCCTGGTATTGGTCAAATTCCTAATGGTTCTGCATCTGACATATTACCAAATGCTTCTAGGTTACGATTTATTTACGGAGGTACAGGAACCATCACTTATTCTTCTAGTTGCTCTTTGATCCTATAAGATATAATATAATATTATATGATTAGGAAAAATAAGCATGGTATATATTACTTATAAAAATAAAGTTCAATATTTAGCACAATGGGCCGAAGAATATAAAATTCCATATCAGTGCTTTAGATATAGAATTTCAGTTAATTGGTCAATGAAAAAGGCATTAACTACACTGCCAGGAGCGCTTGGCAATGGTAAAGTACGGTATATTAAATATAAAGGAAAAACAAAATCAGTAAAAGAATTATCAAAAGAGTATGGTATTGCGCCCTATAATATTAAAGCAAGAATAAGAGCAGGTTGGACAGTGCATAAAACATTAACAACTCCCGAACGTGCTTTTCATAAAATAGTAAAATATAAAGGTAAAAAACGATCAGTCAAAGAATGGTCAAGATTATATAATGTATCTTATAAAGTATTAGCTAAAAGATTGTGGAATGGCTGGACAATGGAGGAAGCATTGACTATACCTGTTAGAGGGTATAAATTTAAAAATGAATAATATAAACACCGCCCAAACAGTAATAAGTATTCCCGGTAGGAAAATTCACCAAGGGAAAAATTTTATATCGACTGATACTAGGGATATTCCTATATCAGGTGTTTTTAGATATGGAGTTACAACAGGCGCGGAAAGTGTACATTTTGGATATACCGTATCTTTAGAGTTAGACGGTGATGCTTTATTTTATAAAGATTCAAATTCTACAGGAGCCATTCAAAACACAATTTTTAATATGAATGAAACATCTATTATAACTACTAACGTGCAAATTTTACGTAATGTAGGTGTAACCGATCTAGGTAATTTATGGGATGCTCAACTCATAAATGGGGGAACAACTGTATTTTCTGGATCAAAAGTAGGTTCAAGAAATGAAGAATTAATTTTAGCCCCTAATTCTGAATATATATTGGAGCTTAATAATTATACTGCATCTTTAAATAAGATTACAATTTTGTTTGGGTTTTATGATGTTGAATAAAATATAGTATGAATACAGCACAAACAATACAAAGTACACCTTTGGAACGTATAAACAGAGGGGATTATTTTGTTTCATCTTTTATTGATACCGTTCCAAATTTATCATTTAAAAAGTGGTCTATATTAGTGGGTGTTAAAGATATCCATTTTGGTTTTGAAATCATATCATCTAATCGCTGTTTTATTACTTTTTATATTAATTCAACAACTACGGGTAGCACAGCTTCCAGACCTTTTAATAATTCAAACCATAATTCAGTAAATACGACAGATACTCAAATTGTAACAGGATTATCTGGGGGTGATGGAACAGTATGGTTAAGGTCGGCATCTTATCCGGGAGGAGTTGGGTTCTCTGGTAATGATTTAGGTGCAAGAGCTGAAGAACTTATTTTAGAGGCAAATAGTACTCATGTTTTAAGATTAACAAATGATGAAGCGGGTACAATGAATTATAGTTTACGTGCTGGTTTTTATGATGCTGCATAATGAACCCTTTTAATAAAGGTGATGTAGGCGTAAATCTTGATGGAGTTCATGGGCGAATTCATCAAGGGCAATTTTTTCTTGCTAGTGAATTTAATACAATTTCCGGCGGATCTACTTTTAATTATTTAATTAGCACTAATAATAGTAGTGCTCATTTTTCATTCGATATAACTACGAATAGTGATGTAACTATAATATTTAGAAAACAGGTTGTTGTTTCGGCTATTGGTACGCCATTAGACGGATTATCGGTAAATGATTTTAGTACAATAGAACCACAAACAGTAATTACTACTGATGCAACATTATCTGATGTCGGGTCAGAATGGGAATGTATATTACTTCTTGCGGGTCCAGGTAATTCAAGAAATACCCAAATAGGGGCTTCCAGAGTAGAAGAATTCGTACTTAAAACAAATGATTTTTATGCAATAAGTATTGAAAATTTAAGCGCACAAACTATTGATATTTGTACTAGAATAGGATGGTATGAACCCTCTGTTTAGTAAAAGAATCAAGAGCACATTTTTATGATTGAAGATGATGAAGTTGAAAAAGTTATTATTGAATTAGAGGAGATATTATGCGGTGAAGGTTTATATTTACACGCTTATAAAATGAAAAGTGGAAGATTCCGCCAAATAACTACTTTCGCGGTTCATGATAAAGTTGATAAACCTAGATCAAGTAGAGATTGTCTTGGCCCTTTAGTTGTCCTTAATGGTAGACCTGGAAAAACTAAAGAATGTGAGGCGTACAAAAAATTATCTAGTTTACTTAATTTGGTTAAATACTAAGAGGTTAACATGACAAATCAATATTTATATTCAGCAAGTGATTATAATATTTTAGATATAAATAGAAAATATCTAATTAAAACTAAATCATTATCCGCCGATATAACAATTAGCATTAATTGCATCACTATAACCAGAATGGTCTTAGCTAAAGTAACAGGGATATCTAATGATGGTACACATTTACCATTAAATAATATTGATGATACTCAAGTAAGAGTACCAATCACTTCATGTTATAAAGATCCAATATTTGCACCCGTTTCAACAGAAACAATATGGGATCAAATGTTAATAAAACCTGATAATTCTTATTCGCGAATAAGTGTTAAATTAAAAAAATCATCTTTATATTTAATTAGATTCCCTTATGCAGAAATACCAAATGCTGAAGGTATGGTTCATATAGAGGTTATAGAGACAGATTAAAATGAATTTAACCACCAGAAAAATACAAAAGATACGATTAGCATTAGAATATACTGTGATAATATCTGCTATTGTATTTTTCTGGTATAGTCTTTTTATAATGATAGTAAGAGGATAATATGAATATAAATGATAAAAAAATAACTCATTTTGTTTTTGCTATCGCCGTTATATCTTTAGGTTTAGCAATGATGCTTGTGTGGGATATATTTACACAAAGTTTATAAAATGGAAGATATAGAATGTACAAGTAATTTATGTAATATTATATTAGATGAAGCTATTGAAGTGATTAAAAAATCATCTAATAGAGATAAAAAACATGATGAAATAATAAAGTTGCTTGAACAAGTAGGAGCAGAAAAAAGAATGCTTTTACATAGATATAGTGAAAAAAAAGAAATGGAATTTACTATTGTTAATATTAAATTACAAAAAGTTCTAAGAGTAGGTGTTAGCCGAATAGCACCTAAAGCTATTAAAATAGAAATTTTTGAAATTCCTTATGACTTCTAAAAAAACCTTACGTTCATTATATTATATCTTTGAAAGTATAGTAGTAATTTTATGTTTTTTAATAACGATAGGTTTGTCTATAGCACTAATTTTAGGTGATTATTAATGAATGGTAATACACTCATAGGTTTAATTTTATTAGGAATAGGCGGTATTTTATTCTTTAATAGAAAAGCTAAAGGTGCATATATGCCTAAGCAATTGTTACCCTCACTTGAAAAAAGCAAAGGAAAAGTGTATGCAAGCCCTTCTGAAGATAATTATCAACCGCCTAATGATGTAGTGACCATTCCAGAAAAACAGCCTGTAAAGACTGATGTTTATACCGGATGGAAATTACCACCAGAAGGGGAACCGTATAAACGTGCATTAGATAATGCCTCACGTATTTATAACCTACCAAAAAATTTATTGGCTAGAGTCGCCTATCAAGAATCTCATTTTAGACCAAGCATTATTAATGGTACTCAAAAATCATCAAAAGGCGCTGTTGGTATAATGCAAATTATCCCTAAATGGCATCCTAACGTAGACCCTACAAATCCTAATGATGCCATTGGATATGCAGCAGGTTATTTAAGAAAATTATATAACCAACTCGGAAGTTGGCCGCAAGCTTTAGCCGCTTATAATTGGGGTATAGGTAATCTAAAAAACAAAGGAATAGAAAACGCACCTTTAGAAACAAGAAATTATATAGATCAAATACTATCCGATATAAGTTTTTACCAAAACGTAGGGTGATGGGAAATAAAAAATCATGGAATTTCTACTGACAGAAGCAAAAGCAAAATATGGTGACAGCCTAACTTGGCCGCCGGATCTTATATTAAATTCTTTTGGCTCCAAAGCATCACACTGGCCGAATAATCAGATGCCATTATCCGCTGAAGAGGCCATTTTTCACGCCAAAAAAATGCAAAAGGATTTGTGGCACTCAGTAGAACAAAGATGGATTTATCGGAAGGAACCACTCTATGTAAATGGGTCAGGTCCAGAAGTATACGCCGGACAACCTCAAATAATAGCTCCAGGAATCCAAGACAATGTTAATTCTTGGGTAAAAGACAATTGGAAATGGGCTTTGCCTGTTGCTATTGGTGCCGCTTTTCTTATTACAAGGCGTTAATTTATGGCACAATTCAATATTCCTCAAACTGTTGAACCAGTTGCAAAAACTCAAGCAATCCGTATACTTGACGTGGGGCTATTTGGACCTATGATGGTACTATCAGCATTAAACAAAAAACCGCCTGAGTATATGCGGTTGGCAATGTTGGGTATTGGACTAGGTACTATAGTGTATAATCTCTATAACTATTTAGAACAAACAAAAACATAGGATTAAAAAATCATGCGGATTAAATTACTTGCCACTATTATATCTACAATTTTTTCTTTAAATGTTTTTGCTACAAATACTGAGAATATTGCAAGAAACACTGATAATATTGCAAAAAATAGTGAGAATCTTGTACAACTTGCTAATGAGAATAATTCACAATGGTCTACACTTAATAATCACAACTATACGATTCAGTATAATCATAATTTAACCAATGCCCGTGTTGATGTGAATGTTAATGCTATTTCTAATAATAAAATAGCTATTGAAGGTGCTGAAGTAAGAATAACTGATACTGAAAATTTGCTTGAAAATACTATTGAAACAAATAATGTTAGATATAATTCTACCAATTCTTATTTAGTTGGATATGGTAATGCTATAGATGAGCACTCTTCTAAAATTAAGGATAATATCGATCTAAATACAGCTCAAAGTAATACAATTAATAACAATGTCATTAAAATCAGTGCTAATACTAAAAACATGAATATTATTAATCATGCAACATTACGACTAAATGATGGAGTTAATAATAATTTAAATGCTATTAATATTAATCAAGATAATATTCAAAACAATACTAATAAAATAGATACTAATAGAAATGAATCGGCTAGTGGTATAGCAATTGCTATGGCTTCTACAATAAACATGCCTAGAAGTGGTAAGAATTTTAACCTTACTGTTGCTGTTGCTGAATATCAAGGTTATAAAGCAATGAGTATTTCTAGTGCTGTTAGAGTTAATAAACAAACAAATTTGTTTATGTCTTTAGGTGCTACTAATTCTGGTAAATATACAGCATCTAAATTTGGTGCTTCATTCGATTGGTAAGAATATAAGAAAATAAACAGGAGTGAATAAAATGATAAAAAATATAATTGTATTTTGTTTGTGTCTTTTATTTACTCCTGTCCCCTCTCATGCGGATGTCTCCGTAACAGTTCCAGGCGATAAAATTAAAAAAGCTTGCGGACAATTAAAAATATTAGAAAAACATTATTCAGATAATTATATTACTAATACAGAATATTTTTCTAATGAATTAAATCAAACTATTGATAAACGCTATTTTATAGATAGATTAGTAGTTGTAAATCAGTTACAAAAATATTTTCAATGTCCAAATAGGTGAACTATGAAGAGCATTGTTAGAAATTGCATTATTATTTATTTTATTTGTGCTCTTCTTATTCTGGCTACTCATATTTATAATACTTATTATGATAAATTTGATAAATATTACACTGAATTAATAAAGAGATAATCTAATGAATCCAATTAAACTAACACTCGGAGTAATTGTATTTATTGCTTTAACTACCATAGTATCTTGGTTTATTACTTCTGATTATATAGAACCTAAACCATATGAAAAAGAGAGCTATATTTTAAAATAAAAATGAAAAAACTTTCTTATTCCATTGATATTTGATACTATATCTACTGTATAGCACCATTTAGAGGGTTATCATGCCTTTTCTTGACCAAATGCAAGCATTCTACTTTGAACACTATGTTCTAATATTAATACTTGCAGGAATTCTAGGTTTAACAATGGTTGCTATACCAACAGTGCTTACCCTCTTACACAATAGGAAACCAAACAAATGAAACTACCACACAATAAAACCATAGCTTTGATGACAATGACCGCCGCCGCCGTTTTTGTTCAATCCACTTTTGCATCCTCTCAATTCGATGCAGCCGATGCAGTAACAATTCGAGATCTCGACGGCGAAACCTATCAAAACTCGCTGAATATCGAATTGCTCAATGATAACTATGGCAATCAGCTTGAGGTGATCACTAACATAGCATCGGGTGTCTCAGCAAATGATGCTCGCATTACTGGCAATGCTGACAACATTACAAGCAATGACACCGATATAGCGAAACTTACCACATCTTTAATCGATGTCTCTAAAACAGCTGCTCAAGCTTGGCAATGGACACGCGATAACGACGGTTTTGTATATCAAAATCAATCCCGATCATTAAACAACCAACAAAAAATTGCTACTCAGAACGAGAAAATCAATACTCAGAATGCCGTTATTGAAGGCCAAGGAGCCCTTATTACTGCACATAAATCAGAAGCAGATTCCAATTTTAGAAAAACTTGGGCTCTTGCAAATTACAATAACGGCTATGTTGTTGATGCTTGGAACATGACACTCGCTAATGAAGAGCGTCTAAAAAATACACAAGCAACAGTCGATGAAACTGTTATTTTACTCGATGAAACTACTGTTACAGCAAATGCGGCATATAATAAAGCAAACTTTAATAACCAAAGTATTGAAGCTATATTTGATTGGAGCAATGTAGCCGATATGGAAATCGATGCCATGAATAACTATCTTGGTGTAATGCCAGATGATTATGAAAGTGATACTCCCGCTACTCTCTATAAACATACAGTACAGGGAAATATACATCTAGGAGCTGGGGCTCAAGTAGGTGATAATCCTAACCCCTGGGATGAAGGATTTGCAGGATACGAAGATCCCAATGCAAAAACAGGTATGACCGCACTTGGTTCAAACTCCCGCGCCGATGCTGATAAAAGCACCTCTCTTGGTGCGCAATCAAAAACATACGGTGCAAATTCAGTAGCAATTGGCTATCAATCAATTGCAAATGATGATAATACCGTTTCTTTTGGTAATGATTATCAAGCCGCTATTGAAGCGGTTGAAGCCGTTGACGCCGTAGAATATCAAGCAGAAGTTCTAGCCGTTGAATATCAAGCAGAAGTTCTAGCCGTTGAAGCTGTTGAAGCTTCTGAAGGTGTTGACGCCGTTGACGCTGTTGAATATCAAGCAGAAGTTCTAGCCGTAGAATACCAGCCCGAAATTTTGGCAGCAGATGCCATTGAAGCCGTTGAAGGTAAAGCAGAAATCCTTGAAAATAATCGTAGGCTAACACATGTTGCAGCAGGCACTAACGCAACTGATGCGGTTAATATGGATCAAATGAATCAACGATCTGCACAACTTGCACGTGAAATTAACAGTTCTGAGAATAGAACAAATATAAGAATAGACGGCGTAGATAAAAGAATAACTGGAGTAGAAAAATCAGCACATGCAGGAATAGCAATTTCTATGGCTACTAAAGTAATTCTCCCTGATCCAGGTAAAAAATTCCGTATCACTGCCGGTGTTGCTTCATATGAAGGGTCAAGCGCTCTTGGTATTAATGGTGCCGGTAGAATTAATGATAATGTCGCTGTGTACTTCGGATTCGGTACAGATTCCGATGGTGAACATACCGCCGTCCAATCAGGTGCCTCTTATCAGTGGTAAATAAATTTGGTCTATCGTGTACTTGTTCACTCTTGTGTTAGGTGTGTAATCATATGAGTTCACGATAGGCCATACAAATTTGGCCTATCGTGTTTAGATATCTTTTAAGTAAGGTGGATAACGGGGAACAACGATAGGCCAATTCAATTGGGTACGTTTCATGTTTTTAGGTGTTTTAATAATTTTCGCCTAATCTTTCGCGCTTGAAACGTACCCTCCTTTTTGGATACGTTCCGTTATTTGCACGGTTGCCATATACGTGCAAATCCTTCACCTCAAACGGAACGTATCCTCTTTTTATGGGTGATCTCAGAAGCTAATTTGTCTCTGTCTGGTGAGGCATGGTAAAAAAGCTTCTGGGAAAACCCGACTTTACTTCTATAATAAAACGTGAGATAATTATCTTTAGGGTGGAGATAAGTATTCTCCTATCGACTATTTGAACTTTAATCCTTCTCTTAGTGACTATTTGTACTAGCAACTTATCTTCACCCTTTCTATTGTGTGTTATGACCCTTCGGCAATTTAGCCGCCCCACTACTTGTTTATTCCTCCTCGGTGGGGATTTTTTTTGTGAAGAATTAACAAAAGGTAATATTATGAAAAAACTTACAAGAATTTTAGGTTCTATTCTTCTGTTGTCTGTGTTTAGCAACTTTGCATTGGCGCAAAGTGTTGGGGATGTTATTACACTGGTTGAAGAAACAAAAAAAGGCATCGAAACCAATGCAAGTAAAACAATCTCAGACATTAATAGAGGTTCTGTATCTAAATCATTATACGTTTTTGTTGTAGATGCCGATAAAATTATTGTAGCACACGGATATTTACCTACTCGTGTAGGTTTATCTGATCAAGCAATGGTTGATGTACTTGGTAAACCATATACGTATGAAATGCACGATAAAGCGAATAAATATGGTAGTGGTTGGGTAGACTATGTTTATATAAACCCAGTTACTGGAAAAGATGAAAATAAACTAACCTATTTTGAAAGAGCTTTAGGAAGCGATGGAAAAACCTATATAGTTGGTAGTGGGTTGTACTATAATAAATAAAAATACTTGACATTTAACCAACACCAACTATATGGTGTTGGTTAAAGTACCTGGCACCCTGGCCGGTCGACGCCGGCAAACGCCAACTCACCAACATCAATTACCGTGCCAACTAATTTT